>CAVVID010000020.1:0-490202 GCA_963748185.1 uncultured Actinomycetota bacterium
CTTGGGATCAATGCTCACGTGGCGGACCACCGGGGGTCACGACCGGCCTGTGCGAGCACCTGGTCGAACGGAGCAGCATCCTCGGGCACGGCGACCTCGGGTCCGAAGGCACCCTGGGAGCGGCCCATCTCCCCGATCTGCTCCATGATCTCCAGCGCGCGCTGCACGACCGCGTCGTCGAACTCAACGTCCTGACCGGACCCCTTCGCGAGGTCCCAGCCGTGCAGGATCGCCTCGACGAACGCCATGTCGCCGATGGCCTGCTTCGGCATCGCGCCATCCATCACATCGCCCTCCCACGCCTCGGGCGAGGACCAGGCCTCGGCGTACTCGGTGAGGGTGCGGTCCAGGTCGTCGCGCCACTGGTCGCTCATGTGGTCCCCGCTCGTGCCCCACGGGTCCTCGGCATCCATCGGCTCCGAGGCGCCGATGCGGCGCATGGACCTCCATCGTGCCGAGCATGTGGTTGGCCACGGCGCGTACGTCGAAGTCGGTGCACGGCGTGGGCGCGCCCATGTCGTCGGCGGAGACTCCCTTGACGACGGGCTGGAGAGTGGTGACGACGCTGTGCAGGTGCTCGCGGGTGGACATCGTGGCCTTTCATGAGGTGGCGACGGTGGTCACGCTACCCAGTCCGCGGCATCAGCACCGACTGTGTCTGCGTCGTCCGAGCAACCGGGCGTCCCTGGGCGTCGGTCAGCTCGGTCTCGGCCACGATCGTCGTACGTCCCTTGTGGACCAGCCGCCCGGTCGCCGTGACGGTGCCCTCCCGGACGCCGCGGAGGAAGACCGTGCTCGAGGAGATCGTGGAAGTGCCGACGCCCTCGGGGAGATTGAGGAAGGCGACGACCCCGCCGATGCTGTCGGTCAGTGACATCAGGGCACCGCCGTGCATTGCCCCACCCATCGTCGTGGTCGCCTCGCTCCAGTCCATCACCCCGACGACCTCGTCCGGGGATGCGCTGACGAGGTGCATGTCCAGGTGGGCGCCGAACGGCATGATCTCGCGCAGTGCCTCGGTGGTGAGCTCCATGGCACTTTTCTACCGTCTCGGCCGGCTTGGACCAGTAGGAGCATTCCCGTCCACCTCGTTTCGGCTGCCGTAGGATCGCCTGCACCACCAGTCACCTCGGAGGCACCATGGGCGCGTCGCCGCCACCCGCCGGGCGGTCCCGTCGCGTTGACTTGCGCTGGCCGTGATGACGAGCCTCCTGATCGCCGTCTCGCCGCGGCAGGGATCTACCTGCACCGCGGCAGCCGCGGAGCCAACGTAAGACCCTCGAGACCGCTGCCATCGGCGCTCCCGTGCGACGTCGCGCTCGTCGCTAGTCCGGGTTCGGCATCAGCCCCGCCGACGCGGCTCCGGTCCGGACGGATCCGACGTGGTCCGCGCCGACCTGGGCTCCGCCCAAAGTGACTGCGCACCGCGGGGGCGCGACGAGCGGCCCGAGAACACCATGGACGCATTTCGCAACGCGGTGGCGGTCGGCGCGGACGTGGTCGAGTTCGACGTGCGCTCCACATCGGACCATCGCCTGGTGGTGCTGCACGACGTGGACTCTCGACCGCACCACGAACTGCACCGGCACCGTGTACGAGCTCACCCTCGAGCAGGTGCGCGCCTGCCGGACCGACGGCAACGGGCAGCCCGTACCGACGCTCGACGAGGTGCTGGACTACCTCGCGCCCCTCGACGTCGACATCGCCCCGGAGGTCAAGGCGTACGGCATCGACATGGACGACGACGAGGTGGCCGCGCTGGTGACTGCGGTGAAGGACCGCAAGTTGGCAGCGCGAACGTTCGTACAGTCGTTCCAACCGGGGGTGTTCGCCCTGGTGAACGCCGCTGAGCCGGCCCTGACTACCGTCTACCTGTCGAACACGCGTCATCCCGTCGGCGCGCTCGAGGGAGCACGGCGCTGACATCGCCTCGGTGAACATGAACGCGCTCACCACGGGCGAACGTGGATGTCCTACCACGCCAACCAGTACGCCAGATCTGGACCTGGACGGCCGACACAGTCGCAGAGCTGCAGAAGGCGTGGACGCTGGGTACTGACTCCGTGGGCACCGACATCCCCAGGCAGGCCGCTGGCGTTGTACGGACTCGATAGCGGACGCAGCTAGCGAGCGCGGGGCTTGGCGGCGACGTAGCGGCTGACCGTGCGGGTCGCTCGGTGATCCAGAAGCGCCAGGGCCGGTCGGCGGCGAGACGGAGGCCGACGCGCGGGCCGGTGCTGACCTCGTCGAGAGGCGGGCCGAGGCGCAGGCGCTCCCTGAGGTCGAGCCCGTCGTCCCCGCGGTCGATGCCGAGGACCTTGCACAGCCGGCCGGGACCGCGCGCGAGGTCACGATCGCTGGAGTTCGGGCGGCGCGCCCTCGCGACGTCCAGGCCGTCGACGACCTCGCCGGCGCGGAGCAGGATGGCGCTGGCGCTGCCCTCCGGCCCGCAGGAGACGTTGCAGCAGTGGTGCATGCCGTAGGTGAAGTAGACGTAGAGGTGTCCCGGCGGACCGAACATGACCTTGTTGCGCTCGGTGCGGCCGCGGTGGGCATGGGAGCCGGGGTCGTCGGCGCCGTCGTACGCCTCCACCTCGGTCAGCCGGAGGGTGACGCCGCCATGGGTGAACGTCGCGCCGAGCAGGCGGGGTGCGGCCTCGAGAACCGGCCGGCGGAGTACGTCGAGGAGGTCCGTCGCGGGTTCAGCCGCTGGGCTCACCGCAGCCATCCCCGGTGGTCGGCCACCGCCGCCCGGAGCTCGGCGAGCTGCTCGGCGACCCGATCCGGAGCGGTGCCGCCGCGGCCGTTGCGCGAGGCGACCGAGCCCTCGATCGTGAGGACCTCGCGGACCGCCGGTGTCAGGCGCGGGTCGAGCTCGGCGAACTGCTCGTCGGTGAGCTCCTCGAGGCCGATGCCGAGCTCCTCGCAGCGGCGTACGCACGCACCGGCGAGCTCGTGGGCCACCCGGAACGGCACCCCTTCGCGGACCAGCCACTCGGCGATGTCCGTGGCCAGCGAGAAGCCCTGCGGCGCGAGCTCGGCCATCCGGTCGGTGTCGAAGCGCAGCGTGGCGACCTGGCCGGTGAAGGCCGGCAGCAGCACCTCGAGGGTGTCGACGGAGTCGAAGACCGGCTCCTTGTCCTCCTGGAGATCGCGGTTGTAGGCGAGCGGAAGCGCCTTCGAGCGTCGCCAGCAGACCGGTGAGGTTGCCGATCAGGCGACCGGACTTGCCGCGGGCGAGCTCGGCGATGTCCGGGTTCTTCTTCTGCGGCATGATGCTCGACCCCGTCGAGAAGCCGTCGTCGAGCGCGACGAAGCCGAACTCGCGGGTGGCCCAGAGGATGATCTCCTCGGCCTGCCGGCTGACGTCGACGCCGACCATCGCGGTGACGAAGGCGAACTCGGCGACGAAGTCGCGAGCCGCAGTGCCGTCGATCGAGTTGGGGGTCGACCCGGTGAAGCCGAGGTCCTGCGCGACCGCCTCGGGGTCGAGGCCGAGGCTGGAACCGGCGAGCGCGCCGGCGCCGTACGGCGAGTCGGCGGCCACCCGGGCGTCCCAGTCGCGCAGCCGCGCGACGTCGCGGACCAGCGGCCAGGCATGGGCCATCAGGTGGTGGCTGAGCAGCACCGGCTGGGCGTGCTGGAGATGGGTGCGGCCCGGCATGATCGCGCCGAGGTGCTGCTCGGCCTGGTCGGCGATCGCGTCGGCGAGGTCGAGCACCATGCCGGGCGATGACCTGGGCATGGTCGCGCAGGAACACCTTGAACAGCGTGGCGATCTGGTCGTTGCGGCTGCGCCCCGCACGGAGCTTGCCACCGAGGTCGGGCCCGACCAGGTCCACGAGGGCCTCCTCGAGGGCGCCGTGGACGTCCTCGTCGGACTCCCGCGGCAGCAGCTCACCGGAGCGGACGCGGCGGTCGAGCTCGTCGATGCCGGCGAGGAGCTCGTCCAGCTCCTGCTCACTGAGGTGGCCGGCAGCGTGCAGGACCCGGGCGTGCGCCCGGGAACCGTCGAGGTCGTAGCTCGCCAGCCGCCAGTCGAAGTGGGTGCTGCGCGAGAGCGCCACGAGCTCGGGGCTCGGGCCGCCCTCGAAGCGACCGCCCCAGAGCGCGCCGGCGTTGGTGCCGCGGTTCTCGGTCATGGTGCCTTTCGTAGCAGGTCGTCCGTGGTCTCTGTGGTTTCGAGACGCTCGTTCCTCGCTCCTCAACCACCGGTGTTCGGTGGTTGAGGAGCGAGCGCCAGCGAGCGTCTCGAAACCACGTTGTGTGCTAGTCGGTGCCGATCTCCATCGCGACGTGGTCGAGGACGACGTCGCTGTCGTCGCCCTCGGCGGAGGGGTTGCGGGCGATCCGGTCGGCGCCGCCGGTCTCGAGCTCGCCGTAGAGGGTGCCGTGCTCGACGAGGACGTGGCCCTGGTCCAGCGGCTGCGCGGCGTACAGCTCGAGCTTGGCGCGCGAGTCGGCGATGTCGAGGTTGCGCATCGTCAGCTGGCCGATCCGGTCGTTGGGGCCGAAGGCGGCGTGCTCGGTGCGCTCCATCGACAGCTTGTCCGGGTGGTAGGAGAAGGCCGGGCCGTCGGTGCTCAGGACCGTGTAGTCCTCGCCGCGCCGCAGCCGGATGGTGACCTCGCCGGTCACCAGGGAGGCGATCCAGCGCTGGATCGACTCGCGCAGCATCAGCGCCTGCGGGTCGAGCCACCTGCCCTCGTAGAGCATCCGGCCGAGCCGGCGACCCTCGCTGTGGTAGATCGCGATGGTGTCCTCGTTGTGGATCGCGTTGAGCAGCCGCTCGTAGGCGATCCAGAGCAGCGCCATCCCGGGGGCCTCGTAGATGCCGCGCGACTTGGCCTCGATGATGCGGTTCTCGATCTGGTCGGACATGCCGATGCCGTGCCGGCCACCGATCTCGTTGACCTCGTGGACCAGCTCCACCGGGTCGTCGTACTGCTTGCCGTTGACCGCGACGGGCCGCCCGGCTCTCGAAGCGGATCGTGACGTCCTCGGTCTCGATGTGCCACCTCGGGGTCCCAGAACTTCACGCCCATGATCGGCTCGACCGTCTCCAGCGACACGTCGAGGTGCTCGAGGGTCTTGGCCTCGTGGGTGGCGCCCCAGATGTTGGCGTCGGTGGAGTACGCCTTCTCCTTGCTGTCGCGGTAGGGCAGGTCGTGCTCGGTGAGCCACTGGCTCATCTCGTCGCGCCCGCCGAGCTCGTGCACGAAGTCGGCGTCAAGCCAGGGCTTGTAGATGCGCAGCTCGGGGTTGGCGAGCAGCCCGTAGCGGTAGAACCGCTCGATGTCGTTGCCCTTGAAGGTCGAGCCGTCGCCCCAGATGTCGACGCCGTCCTCGTGCATGGCGCGCACCAGCATCGTGCCGGTCACCGCGCGGCCGAGCGGCGTGGTGTTGAAGTACGCGCGGCCGCCGGAGCGGATGTGGAAGGCGCCGCAGACCAGCGCGGCGATGCCCTCCTCGACCAGCGCGGTCCGGCAGTCGACGGCGCGGGCGATCTCGGCGCCGTACACGCAGGGCGCGGTCGGGTACGCCGTCGATGTCCGCTCGTCGTACTGCCCGATGTCGGCGGTGTAGGTGCACGGGATCGCGCCCTTGTCGCGCATCCAGGCAACCGCCACCGAGGTGTCCAGGCCTCCGGAGAACGCGATGCCGACGCGTTCGCCGAGGGGTAGTGCGGTCAGGACCTTGCTCATGTGGTGCTCCTCAAGCTCTTCGGTTCGTGGTCGTGTGGTTTCGAGACGCTCGCTTCGCTCGCTCCTCAACCACCGGAGGAGGTCGTGTCCTCGACTACCGGAAATACGCGTCGCTATTCGGGGCGGCCGCCAGAGGGCGGCACGGTTCGTGGTGCGCGGTTGGCGAGGTCGAGGAAGCGCTGTTCCAGGGCGGCTCCCCCGGCGGGCTCGCGGGAGATCACCAGGACGGTGTCGTCGCCTGCGACCGTGCCGATCACGTCGCTGAGCTCCGCCTTGTCCAGTGCCACGGCCAGGAAGTTGCCGGCCCCGGCGGCGTGCGGAGCACGCACAGGTTCACCGAGGAGTCGGCGGAGACGATCAGCTCCGAGCACAGTCGCGCCAGCCGGGCCTCGCTCGCGGCGGACTCGCGGGCGACGACGGGGGTGCGGTCACCGCCCTCGCCGGGTACGGCGTACACCAGTGCGCCGCTCGTCGAGCGGACCTTGACGGCGTCGAGCTCGACCAGGTCGCGCGACAGCGTCGCCTGCGTGACCGAGAGCCCGTCGGCGTTGAGCCGGTCGGCCAGCTCGGTCTGCGAGCGCACCTGGCCGGTGGCCAGGACCTCGATGATCCGCTGCTGGCGGGCGCTCTTGGTGACCGGGAAGTGGGAGTGCTCGCTCATGCGGCTTCCTCCTCGAGCAGCCACGCGATCACCGCCTTCTGCACGTGCCGGCGGTTCTCGGCCTCGTCCCAGACCACGCTGCGCGGGCCGTCGATCACGTCCGCGGTGATCTCCTTGCCGCGATAGGCGGGCAGGCAGTGCAGCGCGATGGCGTCGGGAGCCGCCGCAGCGAGCAGGGTGTCGTTGAGCTGCCACGGGCCGAACACCTCGGCGCGTGCCTCGGCCTCGGCCTCACGGCCCATCGACACCCAGGTGTCGGTGGCGATGACGTCGGCTCCGGTGGCTGCCTCGACCGGGTCGGCGACGAACTCGGCGGAGCCACCGGTCGCCTCTCGCGACGTCCTGGGCGCGGCCGAGGACCGCGTCGTCCGGTCGGTAGGCGTCCGGCCCGCTCACCCGCACGTGCATCCCGGCCGTGGCACCGGCGAGCAGGTAGCTGTGCCCCATGTTGCAGGCGGCGATCGCCGACGAAGGTGAGCGTCTGTCCGGCGAGGTCGCCGCGGTGCTCGCGGATCGTGAGCAGGTCGGCGAGGGTCTGGCAGGGGTGGAACTCGTTGGTGAGCGCGTTGATGACGGGTACGTCGGCGTGCCTGGGCCATCTCCTCGAGGCGAGTCTGCTCATGGGTCCGCCACACGATGAGCGACGCCTGCCGACCGAGCACGCGAGCCGTGTCGGCGACGGACTCGCGCACGCCGATCTTCGCGAGCGAGCCGTCGATGATCATCGGGAAGCCGCCGAGCTCGGCGATGCCCGAGGCGAAGGACGCCTGGGTGCGCAGGGTCGGCTTGTCGAAGAGCACGGCCACCGTGAGGGGGCCGAAGAGCGGCTTCTCGTCGTACGGCGCGGTCTTGTAGTACGCCGCGAGGTCGAGCACCCGGGCCTGCTCGTCGGGGGTGAGGTCGTCGTCGCGCAGGAAGTGCCGCGGGTGGCCGGTCATGTCGAGCCGCCGTACGCCGTGTCGAGCAGGGACGGCCAGGCCGCGAGGAACGAGTCGGCCTGCTCCTCGGAGAGCACCAGCGGCGGCGCCAGCCGGATCCGCTCAGGGGTCGGGGGGTTGATGATGAAGCCCGCCTCGAGGGCTGCGGCGGTGACCTCGGCGGAGAGCGACTCGGTCAGGTCGAGGCCGATCAGCAGCCCCGCCCCGCGCACCTCGGTGACGCGCTCGTCGGCGGCGAGGCCGTCGCGCAGGTGGTGACCGAGGTCGGTGACGTGCTGGAGCAGGTCTTCCTTCTCGATCGTGTCCATCACCGCGAGTGCTGCCGCGGAGGCGACCGGGTTGCCGCCGAAGGTGGTGCCGTGGTTGCCGGGCTGGAGCAGGTCGGCCGCCTCGCCGGTGGCGATGCAGGCACCGATCGGGAAGCCGCCCGCAAGACCCTTCGCGACGGTGACGATGTCGGCCACGCCGTCCATCGGCGCTGCCACTGCCGGGCTCTGGTGGGCGTACCACGCGCCGGTGCGGCCGATGCCGGTCTGGATCTCGTCGAGCCACAGCAGCGCGCCGTGCTCGGCGGTGATCTCCCGGGCGTGCGCGAGGTAGTGCAGCGGTGGTGCGACCACACCGGCCTCGCCCTGCAGTGGCTCGAGGATCACCGCTGCGGTGCGGTCGGTGACCGCCTCGGCGAGCGCCTTCTCGTCGCCGTACGGCACGAAGGTGACGCCGCCAGGCAGGGGCTCGAACGGCTCGCGGTAGGCGTCCTTCGCGGTCAGGGCGAGGGCTCCCATGGTGCGGCCGTGGAAGGCGCCCTCGGTGGCGACCACGTGGGTGCGGCCGGTCCTCCGGGTGAGCTTGAACGCGGCCTCGTTTGCCTCGGCGCCGGAGTTGGCGAAGAAGACCTTGCCCGGTGGTCCCGAGCAGGTCGAGGAGGCGCTCGGCAAGACGGACCTGCGGCTCGGTCGCGAAGAAGTTGGAGACGTGGCCCAGGGTCTGCATCTGGGTGGTGACCGCCTCGACCAGGGCCGGGTGGGCGTGGCCCAGGGAGTTCACGGCGATCCCGCCGAGCAGGTCGAGGTACTGCTTGCCGTCGTCGTCCCAGACGGTTGCGCCCTCGCCGCGGGTCAGCACCAGCTTGGGCGGCCCGAAGGTGTTCATCAGCGCATCGGCGTAGCGCCCCTTGAGATCGCTCATTTCGAGTCCTTCTTCGCGCCGGGGGCGTAGGCCTTGCGCAGTCGTGTCTCGATGCCGGGCAGCACCTGCGTGCCGACGCCCTCGGCCGTGAACAGCTCCAGCAACACGGAGTGCGGCTCGCGGCCGTCCACCACGGTCGCCCGCGGCACGCCGCCGGTGACGGCGTCGTAGCAGGCCTGCATCTTGGGGACCATGCCGCTGTCCAGGCTCGGCATCAGCTGGGCGAGCGTCTCCGGGCTGATCTCCTGGATGACGTCGTCGCTGTCCGGCCAGTCGCGGTAGAGACCCTCGACGTCGGTGAGCACCATCAGCTTCTCCGCCTTCAATGCGACGGCCAGCGCGGCGGCGGCCGTGTCGGCGTTCACGTTGTGCACCAGGCCGTTCTCGTCGGGAGCGACGCTGGAGATCACCGGGATCCGGCCGGCCTCGACGAGGTCGTCGACCGCCTCGGGCCGTACGCGCGCGACCTCACCGACCAGCCCGAGGTTGACCTCCTCGCCATCGACGACGGTGTTCGTCGCCTTGGCGGTGAACAGCCCGGCGTCCTCGCCGGACAGCCCGACCGCGATGTGGCCGTGCTCGTTGATCAGGCCGACGAGCTCGCGCTGCACCTGGCCGACCAGCACCATCCGGACGACGTCCATCGCCTCCGGGGTGGTCACCCGCAGCCCGCCCTTGAACTCGGTCTCGATGCCGAGCCGGTCGAGCATCGTGGAGATCTGCGGTCCGCCACCGTGTACGACGACGGGGCGGAAGCCGGCGAAGCGCAGGAAGGCGATGTCCTCGGCGAAGGCCTTCTTCAGGGTGTCGTTGGTCATCGCGTTGCCGCCGTACTTGATGACGACGACCTTGCCGTGGTACTTCATCAGCCACGGCAGGGCGTTGGCGAGCGTCTCGGCGGTCTGCGAGGAGTAGGGCCTCGTGTTCGTGTCAGTCATGAGGAGTACGCACTGTTCTCGTGGACGTAGGCATGGGTCAGGTCGTTGGTCCAGACGGTGGCCCGCTCGGACCCGGCCTTGAGGTCGATGGTCACGCTCACCTCGCGGTCGCTCAGGTCGACCCCGGCGGGGTCCTCGGCGGGGGTCGAGTCCCGGCACACCCAGACGCCGTTCATCGCGACATCGAGGTCCGCCGGGTCGAACGCTGCCTGCGTCGTACCGATGCTGGCCAGGACGCGCCCCCAGTTGGGGTCCTTGCCGAAGACCGCGGCCTTGAACAGGTTGCTCCGCGCGACGCTGCGGCCGACCTCGACGGCGTCTGCCTCGGAGGCGGCGTGGGTGACCGTGATCGCGATCTCGTGGTCGGCTCCCTCGGCGTCCTTGAGCAGCTGCATCGCCAGGTCGGTGCAGGCCTGGGTGAGCGCCTCGGTGAAGTCGGCAAGAGCGGGGGTCACACCGCTGGCGCCACTGGCCATGATCGTCACGGTGTCGTTGGTCGACATGCAGCCGTCGGAGTCCAGCCGGTCGAAGCTGGCGCCGGTGGCGGCGCGGAGAGCCACGTCGAGGTCGGCTGCGGGGACCACGGCGTCGGTGGTGAGTACGACGAGCATGGTCGCCAGCTGCGGGGCGAGCATCCCGGCGCCCTTGGCCATGCCGCCGATCGACCAGCCGTTGCCCTCGACCACGACCTGCTTGCTCACCGAGTCGGTGGTCATGATCGCCTCGGCGGCGTCGGGACCGCTGTCACTCGCGAGCGCCTTGACGCAGTCGTCGACTCCCTCGAGGAGGTTCTCGCGCGGGTTGCTGAGCCCGATCAGGCCGGTCGAGCACACGACCACGTCGATCGCGCCGATGCCCAGGCGCTCGGCGACCCGCTCGGCGACGGCATGGGTGGTCTGGAAGCCCTCGGCGCCGGTGTAGCAGTTGGCGCCGCCGGAGTTGAGCACGACCGCGCGGACGACCCCGTCCTCGACGACCTTCTCGCTCCACAGGATCGGGTTGGCCTTGCACCGGTTGGCGGTGAAGACCGACGCGGAGCTGTAGTCGGGCCCCGAGCTGACCACGAGCGCCATGTCCTTGGGAGGTGCTGGCTTGTCGCCCCTGGACTTCAGTCCGGCGGGGACACCGGCGGCGGTGAAGCCCGCGGGATGGGTGACGCTCATCTGTCGTTGCTCTCCTTGGGTTTGGTCCTGCGCTGCCCGCTCGCTGCCCGCACTCGTCGTTCCGTCCCGACCGGCTCGGCGACGACGACCTCGTGGCCGGCCGCCCGCCATGCCTCGGCCGCGCGTTCGACATCGCCGACCGGGACCAGCAACCAGTCGGTGTCGAAGGTGGAGATGGTCAGGACGCTGATCTCGGCTTCTGCGATCGGCTGGAGCAGCGTGGCGAGGACGCCGACGAGCGAGAAGTCCAGCTGTCCCTGCACCGCGAACGGTGTGAACGGGCCGGCCTGCTTCGCCTTCTTCGGCACGTTGCGTGCCGCGCAGACCAGGCTGGTCTCCAGCGCCGTCGCCGTGATCGAGAACAGCGAGGACGACTCGGCCCACTCCGGGACCTCGGCCCCTGGTCCGAGCTGTACGACGGCGATCTTCTCCGGGAACTGCTCGAGCCGGAACGAGCGTGGTTCGGCACTCATGGGGCGAGCCCGACGGTCGACAGGCCGGTCTGCTCGGGAAGGCCGAGAGCGAGGTTCATGCACTGCACGGCCGCTCCCCCGGTGCCCTTGGCGAGGTTGTCGATGGCCCCGACCGCGACCATCCGGCCGGCTGCCTCGTCGAGGGTGACCTGCAGGTGCACGGAGTTGGAGCCGGTGACTGCCTTGGTCGTCGGCCAGCTGCCTTCGGGCAGCAGGTGGATGAACGGCTCGTCGGCGTACGCCTTGTCGTAGGCGGCGCGCAGGTCATCGGCGGTGACGCCTTCATGTGCCGACGCACTGCCCGTGGCGAGGATGCCGCGCGGCATCGGCACGAGCACCGGGGTGAAGCTGACCCGCACCTGCTCGTCGGTCAGCCCGCCGAGGTTCTGCAGGATCTCGGGTGTGTGCCGGTGCACCCCGCCGACGCCGTACGCCGTCGCCGAGCCCATCACCTCGCTGCCGAGCAGGTTGGTCTTGGGTGCCTTGCCCGCGCCGCTCGTGCCGGAGACCGCAACGACCACGAGGTCGTCGGCCTGCACCAGCCCGGCGGCGACAGCGGGTGCGAGGACGAGGGTGGAGATCGTCGGGTAGCAGCCGGGTACGGCGATCCGGCGCGCCCCCTCGAGCACCGCCCGCTGGCCGGGCAGCTCGGGCAGGCCGTAGGGCCACGAGCCGGCGTGGTTGGAGCCGTAGAACTGCTCCCATGCCTCGGAGTCGGTGAGGCGGAAGTCTGCGCCGCAGTCGATCACCACCACGTCGTCGCCGAGCTGCTCGGCGACCGGGCCGGACTGGCCGTGCGGCAGGGCGAGGAAGACGACGTCATGGCCGGCGAGGGTCTCGGCGCTGGTCTCCTCGAGCACCCGGTCGGCCAGCGGGACCAGGTGCGGCTGCAGGACTCCCAGGCTCTCGCCGGCGTTGGACCCGCCGGTGAGGGCACCGATCTCGACCTCGGGATGGCTCAGCAGGAGTCGGAGGACCTCTCCTCCGGCGTACCCGCTCGCTCCGGCGACAGCGACACGTGTGGTGGGCATGTGCATGACTATACAGATGGGTGCATGTTCGGTCGAACGGGGTCTCGCCGTGCGGACGATGCAGGAGCAGCATGGCCCTGGAGGCGGACACGCGACGAGGGAGGTGGCCGCGGTGGTCGACGTCTGGTCGCAGGGCGGTGCGTACGAACGCTTCATGGGTCGCTGGAGCAGGCTGCTCGCACCGCAGTTCCTGCACTGGCTGCGCGCGCCCGCCGGGCTCCGGTGGGCCGACGTCGGCTGCGGCAGCGGCGCACTCAGCGCTGCGATCCTGGACCACTGCTCCCCCGCTGGGTTGACAGCCCTCGACCCGTCCGAGGCGCAGGTCGAGGAGGCCGCGCGGCTGATCAACGACCCGCGAGTCACCTTCGGGGTCGGCACCGCGGACGACCTGGCTGCGGAGTCTTTCGACGCAGTGGTGTCGGGGCTGGTCCTCAACTTCGTCCCCGATCCCGACGCGGCTGTGTCAGCGATGCGCCGCGCTGCGCCCGGCGGGATCGTGGCGGCGTACGTGTGGGACTACGCGGAGGGCATGCAGCTGCTGCGCACGTTCTGGGACGTCGCGTGCGACCTCGACCCTGCCGCGACCGACCTCAACGAGGGCCACCGGTTCACCTTCGCCAACGCCGAGGCTCTGGCTGAGCTGTGGACGGGTGCCGGCCTCACCGATGTCCGGACGACAGCAGTCATGGTGCCGACCGTGTTCGAGGACTTCGACGACTTCTGGGAACCGTTCCTCGGTGGCCAGGGCCCGGCGCCCGGGTACGTCGCGTCGCTGACCGAACCCGCTCGCGAAGAGCTCAGGGTCGCGCTGGCAAGCCGGCTGCCCACCCAGGAGGACGGCACGATCGCCCTGATGGCGCGCGCCTGGGCGGTGCGCGGGCGGGCCTGAGTCAGCGCCGCGGCCGCCAAGGGTTGCCGTCCGCGAGCGTCGTCCAACGCGTGCGATGGCAAGGCGCCGGAGCGGAGGCGGGCTGGAGCCCGTCGACCGACGGCAACGCAGCCAGCGTGCGTGGTGGGCGGCGCGTAGCAGGCAAACGTTGGTGGACGGGGCGCTAGACCCGTTGTTGCGCGCCGTGTCGCTCTGCTGCCAGTGCCACAGCAGCCTCCCGCGCGGCGGCGGTGTCCTTCTCGGTGAGGGTGCGGTCGGGCGCCCGGAAGCGCAGGGCGAAAGCGAGCGACCGGTGGCCCTCGCCGACCTGCGGTCCGGTGTAGACGTCGAAGAGCCGCACGGACTCGCACAGCGGCCCTGCCCCCTCACGCAGGGTGGCAGCGAGCTCTTCCGCGGGAAGGGCGTCGGCGACCACGAGGGCGACGTCCTCCTTGGCGACCGGGTACGCCGACAGGGTCGGAGCCGCTGGCACGGACACGGCGCGGTCGAGCAGTGCGTCGAGGTCGAGCTCGGACACCGACGTGCGGGCGGGTACGCCGAAGGCCCGGCACACCTTCGGGTGCAGCTCCCCGGCGTGGCCGACGACGGCCTCGCCGACGAGCAGCTCGGCGCAGCGGCCGGGATGCCAAGGTGCCGCGGCACCGGCACGCACGGTCAGCTCGAGACCCAACGCCTCGGTGACAACGCGAGCCGTCTCGATCACGTCGCTCCAACCGGCCCGGCGCCCCGGGCCCCACCAGCCGGCGCGGTCCCGGTCGCCACACACAGCGAGAGCGAGGTGCAGCGGCTGGTGCGGCAGCGCCCGGTTGAGCGCCTCCCACTCCTGCTGGGTCGGTCGGCGGTCGACCGGCAGGATCGGTGCACCGACCTCCGAGTGCGGCAGGGTGACCGGAGAAGTCTCGAACAGCGCCAGGTCGTCGGTGCCGCGGCTGACGTTGCGGGCGACCGTCCGGAGCAGGGCGGGCAGCAGCGTGGTGGTCATCAGCGGCTCTTCGTTGCTGAGCGGGTTGGCCAGCCGCAGCGTCGTACGACGTGGGTCGTCGGGGTCCAGTGAGAGCCGGTCCAGGTCGGCCTCGCCGATGAACGGGAAGCTGACCACCTCGACGTACCCGTCACCGGCCAGGGTGCGGCCGACTCGCCGCCGCATCGACTGCTGGGGTGTCAGACCCCCACCCGAGGGGGCCGGCGGCAGCACGCTCGGGACGTCCTCGTAGCCGACGATCCGGGCGACCTCCTCGACCAGGTCGAACGGGTCGTCGAGGTCGGGCCGCCAGGGCGGGACAGTGGCCGTCAGCGTGTCCGCCGCTGCTTCGACGGTGCACCCGACGGCCTCGAGGTTGGCGATGGTCGTGTTCGAGGCGATGTCCATCCCGGTCACCCGCGCGGGCAGGTCGAGCGGGATCGTGACGGTCGGCGGCTCGGGAGGGACGCCGACCACAGTCGTGCCGGGCTCGACCGTGCCGCCGCCGTACTTCGCCAGGAGCTCCGCGACCCGCTCGGCCGCTGCTTCACAGATGGTCGGGTCGACGCCGCGCTCGTTGCGCTTGCCCGCTTCGGAGGTGAGCTTGTGGCGCCGGCCGGTGCGGAACATCGACACCGCGTCCCAGTGCGCCGCCTCGACGAGGACGTGCGTGGTGGTCTCGGACATCTCGGTGGTCGCCCCGCCCATGACGCCGCCGAGGCCGATGATGCCGGAGTCGTCGGTGACGACGAGGTCCTCGGGAGACAGCGCGCGGTCGTTGCCGTCCAGCGTCGTGAGCCGCTCTCCTGGCTCAGCACGACGAACGCGGATCGGGCCGGAAAGCTTGTCGGCGTCGTATCCGTGGATCGGCCGGCCGAGCTCGAACATCACGTAGTTGGTCACGTCGACGGCGAGCGAGATCGGGCGCTGCCCGCAGAGCAGCAGGCGGCGCGCCATCCAGGTCGGCGTGGTCGCCGTCGGGTCGAAGCCGGTGACGGTCTTGGCGACGAAGACGGGACAGCCCTCGGGGTCGTCGATCAGGACCGGGTATCCGTCCTGGTCGGCCGGTGGGTCGTTGCGGTCGGCGGGATCGTGGAAGGCCACGTCGTACGCCAGGGCCGCCTCGCGGGCGACGCCGCGCACCGACAGCGCGTAGGCGCGGTCGGGATTGATCTCGAGCTCGATCACCTCGTCACGCAGGTGCAGCAGGTCGAAGACGTCGTCACCCGGCTCGCCCGCATCGGCGGGCAGCACCAGGATGCCGGCGTGGTCCTCGCCGAGACCGAGCTCCTTGGTCGAGCAGATCATGCCTGCGGAGACGTGCCCGTAGGTCTTGCGCGCGGAGATCTCGAACCCGCCGGGCAGCACCCCGCCGGGGAGTACGACGACCACGAGGTCGCCGGGAGCGAAGTTGTGCGCGCCGCAGACGATGCCCTGTGGTTCGCCGGTGCCGTTGGCGTCGCCGACGTCGACGGTGCACCAGTTGATGGTCTTGCCGTTCTTCTGCGGCTCGGCCTCCATCGTCAGCACGCGGCCGATCACCAGCGGGCCGGTGATGTCGTGGCCGGGTCGCTCGATCGCCTCGAGCTTGAGGCCGAGCGCCGTCAGCCTGGCCGCAACGTCGTCGACGGTGGCCTCGGCGGGCAGGTCGGCGTACTCCCGGATCCAGGAGAGGGGTGCCTTCACAGCTCGCTCCCGAACGCAGCGGAGAAGCGCACGTCGCCCTCGAACATGTCGCGCATGTCCGAGACGCCGTGGCGGAACATCAGGGTGCGGTCGATGCCCATTCCGAACGCGAAGCCGGTGAAGCGCTGATTGTCGACCCCGCATGCGGTGAGCACGCGCGGGTTCACGACGCCACAGCCACCCCACTCGATCCAGCCCTCGCCCTTGCAGGTGCGGCAGCTCTCGACGGCGGGCGAGCGGCCGAGGCAGACGAAGCAGCGCAGGTCGACCTCGGCGCTGGGCTCGGTGAACGGGAAGTACGACGGGCGGAAGCGAGTGGTGACTCCCGTCCCGAAGATCGCCTGCGCGAAGTGGTCGAGCGAGCCCTTGAGGTGGGCCATCGTGATGCCGCGGTCGATCACGAGTCCCTCGACCTGGTGGAACATCGGGCTGTGCGTGGCGTCGTACTCATCCGTCCGGAACACACGACCGGGACACACGACGTAGATCGGCGGCTCGCGGGTGAGCATCGTCCGCGCCTGCACCGGTGAGGTGTGCGTGCGCAGCACGAGGTGGTTCTCGGGTGGGTCGGCCCAGAAGGTGTCCTGCATCGTGCGCGCCGGGTGGTCCGGGCCGAGGTTGAGTGCGTCGAAGTTCAGCCACTCGGCCTCGACGAGCGGACCCTCGGCGACCTCCCAGCCCATCGCGACGAACACGTCCGCGATGCGCTCGGACAGCATCGTGATCGGGTGCCGGGCGCCCTTCGTCGTACGGTCCCAGGGCAGCGTGACGTCCACCGTCTCCTCGACCAGCATCCGCTGCTCGGCCTCGACCTCGAGCTCGGCCTGACGCTTCGCGAGCGCCTGGTTCACCGCGCCGCGTGCCTGCCCGACCCGCTGGCCGGCGTCCTTGCGTGCCTGCGGTGGCAGCGCGCCGATCTCCCGGTTCGCGAGGGCGAGCGGTGAGCGGTCGCCCGCATGCTCGGAGCGGACCTGCTTGAGTGCTTCGAGGTCGGTTGCGGCAGCGATCGCGGCGAGGGCCTCCTCGCGCATGGCGGTCACGTGCTCCTCGTCGAGCGGGGTCACCTGGACCGGGTCGTACTCGGAGTTGGGGCCCGACATCCTTGCCTCTCGTTGCGGTGCACGAACCGTGCGCGGGTCAGTCTAGGAAGTGCCGTCCTCCCCCGGCCAACGGGTTTGCCCCCAGCGCGATAGTCCCTGACGTTTCGGTCGGGTTCGACAGCGTGTAAGCGACCGAAACGTCAGGGACTATCCGGGGCTGGGGAATGGTTCAGCGGCGGTCCGTGGTGGGCCAGCGGACGTCGAGGCGGGCGCCGCCACTCTCGGAGTCGGAGATCTCCACCTCGCCGCCGTGGACCCGGACGAGTCCGTTGACGATGTACATGCCCAGTCCGGTGCCGCCGCGCACACCGTGCTTCCAGAACTTGGTGAACACCCGGGTGCGGATGTCCTCGGGGATGCCCTCGCCCTCGTCGTCGACGCGGATCAGCACACCCTCGAACGGCTCCGTGATCGGCTCGACGGTGACGGTGACCCTCCCGTCGCCGTGCCGGATCGCGTTGTCGACGACGTTGGTGACGACCTGGGTGAACTTGTCGGGGTCGGCGAAGACCTGCGGCACGTCGTCGGCGTACGCCGCGTCGACGGTGCGCGTGGTCCCCTCCCGGGCCGAGGCGAGACACCGCTCCATCACGACCAGCGTGTCGACCGGACGGGGGTAGAGCGGCAACCGGCCGGTGTCGATGCGGGCGACGTCGAGCAGCTCGGTGATCAGCCGCGAAAGCCGCTCGGCGTCGGCATGCACCGTGGTGAGCATCAGCTTCTTCTGCTCGTCGTTGAGCCGGTCCCACTTGCTCAGCAGCGTTGACACGAACCCCTTGACGCCGGTCAGCGGCGAGCGCAGCTCGTGGGCCACCGTGGCCACGAGGTCGGACCGGTCGCGGTCGAGGCGCTCCCGGCCGCGGCCGGAGCGGATCACCAGCGCCACGCTCTCCACCGGGCCGAACCGGACGGGCCGGTTGATCCGGCCGGTGACCAGCACCTCGGTGCCGTCGGAGGTCAGCCACGCCTGCTCGGTCAGGCCGACCCGGTTGCCCAGGCCGTCGTACGGCTTGCTCGTGGCGTACCACTCACAGCATCCTTGTCCTGGAGCGCCATCACGTCACTGAGGTGGTGCCCGGGGACGGCGCCGGGGCCGAGGAGGCGCCGTGCCGTCTCGTTGACGACGGTGACGGTGCCGTCGGCGTCTGCGATCACGACTCCGTCGGGGAGTGCGTCGAGCAGCTCGGCGGCCTCGGAGTCCACCGCGCCAGCGTAGGTCACTAGTCAGACGCGTCGGTGTTCCTGCACCCCGTAACGCTGGGTAGTTCGACATTGGCCAAAGCGTCGAGCGCGCGAGCGCGAGAGAGGTTCCAGCCCGCCCAGCCGTCCTTGTCGGGAGATGGGTCGCCCAGGGCGCAGGCCGCCTCTTCCGGCGGCAGCGCCGCAAGCGTCGGCGTCGCGTCCGCGCTCAGCTCGTTGAGGTAGATCCAGTCGACCTTGCCGGTCGCCTCGTAGCGCTCGATGTTGTGCCGCGCGATCCACGCATCGGGGTTGGCCACCGCGAGCCCGAGCAGCAGCGCGGCCCCGGAGAGCAGCGCCATCCGCGGGAGCCACCAGCCACGCAGCCGGATGCCGGCGACGAGCACCCCGAGGACGACCAGCCCCAGCCAGCCCTCGAACACGTCCACCAGCAGCCGCAGCCGGGTGAAGCCGTAGGCATCCTGGTAGAGGTCCATCCGGTACAGCGCGGAGGCGACCACGACGAGGGTGAGCACGCACAGCGCGCCCAGCGAACCGCGCAGCCACCACTTGTCGCTCGTGGTCTCCCCCGCCTTGCGGGACGCCGCCCAGACCACGAGCAGCATCAGCGCAGTGGCGAAGGTCAGCTGGCCGAAGCCCTGGTGGACGTACTCCGCGTAGGTGAGCCCGGTGGCGCTGCGGATGTAGTCGTGCCCTCCGAAGAACACCGCTGTCTGTGCTGCGAGGAAGAGCAGGAAGACGGCGTCGACGAGGAGCACCGGGGCCAGCCACTCGAAGCGGTGCTGCGCCGGTCGTCGTACGCCGGAGGACCTGGTGTCCGGCGGGTTCAGCGCGAGGTACGCCGCTGCGAGGACGATCCCGGTCACCGCGACGGTGATGAAGATGCGCAGCAGCACTCCTTCCTCGACGTCGGGAAGCACCAGGCTCAGCCAGTGACCGACGATCGCGTCGCCGGTCGCGAACAGGACGCCGAAGACGAGCAGGGCCAGCACGGAGAGGATCGCGGTCCGCACCACGGCGACGCTGTTGTCGCCGCCGACAGCCCGGACCGTGCGGCCGAGCCACGGCATCCCCCGCAGTCCCGCGGCCGGCCAGGCGATCGCCCCGAACAGCATCTCGAGGGTGGACCGCGCCGTTGGTCAACGCCGCCGTGGTGAGCAGCGCGCTGGTCAGCAGCCCAGCACGAGGATCCAGTCGGCATCCCGCACGACGAACATGACCGCGAAACCGGCAGCGAGCGCCGCGCACGCCCAGGTGAACGGGCTCCGGCGGTACTTGCTGACCCAGAGCACCAGCAGGCCGGAGGCCAGGAGCATCAGCGTCATCGCCAGACCGGCGTTGTTGTAGGGGATCGAGAGCCCGGCGAAGATCCCGATGCCCACACAGGCGAGCAGGACATCGCGCCGGGCGGGGAGGTCCACCTCCCGCCAGACCGAACCGAAAGCTGCGCCGACCACGGACTCCGTGGGGACACCGGACGTCATCGGCCGGGCAACGGGTGCGGCAGCTGGTGCTCCGGGTGCGGCCATCGGCGGTGTCATCTGCTGGTTCCTCTCACTCTTGCTTGCGGCCGCCGTCGCGGTGGCGGGAAGGTCGACCCGGAAGCGGGCACCGGACTCCCCCGGCACCGGGTCGACCAGGCCGATCCGCCCCCCGTGCAGATCGGTCACCCAGCGGGCGATCGCGAGTCCGAGACCGGTCCCGCCACCGGCCGTGTCCGGCAGCGTGCCGAACCGCACGAAGACCCGCTCGCGGTCCTCCGGCGCAATCCCGGTTCCCTCGTCGGTCACCTCGAGCCGGACCACGTCCCCGACCCGACCGGCCCAGATGCGCACCACCCCGCCCTCGGGGCTGTGCCGGGCGGCGTTGTCGAGCAGGTTGGCCAGCAGCTGGTGGAGTCGCGACCGGTCGGCTTCGACGACGAGACCGGGCGGCTCGACGCGTACGTCGAAGGACACTCCGCGCATCCCGGCCTGGGCCTCGGTGACGGCGTCGCCGATCAGCGCAGAGACCGGCACCGGGCTCCGGTCGAGGGCGACAACACCGGCGTCCACCCGGGAGAGGTCGAGGAGATCGCTGACCAGGTTGCTCAGTCGCTGCGCCTGGCCCAGCGCCACCCGGATCGTCGCGGGATCCGGCTCGGTCACGCCGTCGTCGAGGTTCTCGAGCACGGCGACCAGTGCCGTCAGCGGCGTACGCAGCTCGTGCGAGACGCTCGCCACCAGGTCGCGCCGCTGGCGGTCCACGGTCGCGAGGTCGGCGGCCATCCGGTTGAACGTCCGAGCCAGCTCGCCCACCTCGTCAGTGGAGGAGGTGTCGACGCGTACGTCGTAGTCGCCGGCGGCCATCCGCCGTGCAGCCTCGGTCATCTGCCGCAACGGCGAGGTCATCCCGACAGCGAGGAGCTGCGTGACGCCGAGTGCGAGCAGCACGGTGACGGGGATGCTGAGCACGGCGGGTACGGCGCCCGCACCCAGCGTGGCCAGCACCGACGCCACCAGCACACTGGCGGCGACGAGCAGGCCGAGCTTGATCTTGATCGAGGTGACCCGCCCCAGCGGCTCGATCGGGCTGGTCCTGGGTGGCTGGCTCGGCGTCTCCTGCTGGTTCACCGTTCCTCCAGCGCGTAGCCCACGCCGTGCACCGTGCGCACGCGCTCGGAGCCGATCTTCGCGCGCAGCGCCTTCACGTGGCTGTCCACCGTGCGGGTCGCGCCGGCGCCACCGTCCCAGCCCCAGACGTCCGCGAGCAACCGCTCGCGGGTCAGCACCTGGCCGGGCGCCGACGCGAGGGCGCAGAGCAGGTCGAACTCGGTCGGGGTCAGGTGCAGCTCGTCGTCGTGCAGCCAGGTCCGACGGGCGCCCACGTCGACCCGGAGGCCGCCGAGAGTGATCGCGGCGCGGGGCGCGGCGGCCTGCTCGCGGACCAGCTGCTCGGCCCGCTCCACGCGGCGGAGCAGCGCGGCGACCCGGGCAACCAGCTCACGCATCCGGAACGGCTTGGTCAGGTAGTCGTCTGCCCCGACACCGAGCCCGACGAGCACGTCGGCCTCGTCGTCGCGAGCAGTCAACATCAGCACCGGGACGGGCCGGCGCTGCTGGATCCTCCGGCACACCTCGAGGCCGTCGAACCCGGGCAGCATCACGTCGAGGACGACCAGGTCGGGCTGGTGCTCCTCGTACGCCGCGACCGCGCCGGGCCCGTCGTACGCCGAGAAGACGGTGTGTCCTTCGGCCCGGAGCCGGTCACCGACCGCCTGGTTGATCAGCGGCTCGTCCTCGACCACGAGCACCGTCGTCACAGATGTGCTCGAGGAGTCCATGTCTGGAGCGTAGGAGCGCGAGCCGTCGGAACTGGTGCGCGCAACGTGAAGGTTGTGTGCAGATGTGCGCCCGCCCCGGCCGTCGTACAGTCCCGGCATGGCTCGCAAGGCCCGCGTCGCGGACGTCCACCGGATCGCTGCCGGCATGCCGCACGTGCAGAAGGTCGACGGCTCGAAGGAGAACCCCGTCTACCAGGTCGGGCAGAAGTCGTTCGTGTTCTTCCGCAACGCCCGGCCGGATGCGTTCGACCCGGAGACCGGCGAGCGCTACGACGACGTGATCGTCATCTGGGTCGCCTCTGAGGGCGACAAGCAGGCGCTCGTGCTGGACCCGGACTCGCCGTACTTCACGACGCCGCACTTCAACGGCCACCCGTCGGTGTTGCTTCGCGGAAGCAGGATCGGCGAGATCGACCTCGACGAGCTCACCGAGCTGATCCAGGACGCCTGGCTCTCCCGGGCCTCACGCCGTCGCGCCGAGACCTGGCTCGCCGAGAGGTGATCCATCGCTGATCTCGCCACTTCGGAACGGACGGCAACGCTCAGCCGTTCGACGCAGTAACGACCCGAGGAGGTCACATGAAGTGCCCCAACGACGGCGCAGTCCTGACGATGAGCGAGCGCGCCGGTGTCGAGATCGACTACTGCCCGGAGTGCCGCGGCGTCTGGCTGGACCGCGGCGAGCTCGACAAGATCCTCGACCGGGCAGCCGCCGAGATGCCCGCGGCCCCTCCGCCGGCGTCCGCCCCGGCCGCGCCACCGCAGGAGTACCGGCAGCAGCCGCGATACCAGGAGCAGTCGGGCTACTCGTCGGGCGGCCAGTACCACGGCCGGCGACCCAAGAAGAAGGAGCACTGGCTCTCCGAGCTCTTCGACTAGGGCTCGTCGACTGGCCGGTCAGGCTCGGTGGCGGGCGCTGGCGTAGAGGCAGACGGCTGCAGCGGTGGAGAGGTTCAGGCTCTCGGCACGGCCGAAGATCGGGATCGACACTCGATGATCGGCCAGCGCCGCGAGCTCGTCGGGCAGCCCCCACGCCTCATTGCCGAACAGCCAGGCGACCCGCTGGTCGAGCAGCCCGGACCGCTCCGCCTCGAACAGGTCGGTCTCCCCCGAGCCGTCAGCAGCAAGTACGACGAAGCCGGCGGCCTGCGCGCGTCGTACGGACTCGGCCGGGTCCTCGACGACCGAGATCGGCAGGTGCCAGAGGCTTCCCACACTCGCCCGGACCGTCTTGTCGTTGTAGAGGTCCACGCTGTTCCCGGACAGCACCACCCCGACCGCTCCGGCCGCATCGGCCGTCCGGATCACCGTGCCGGCGTTGCCGGGGTCGCGGATGTCCGCGCAGATGACGAGCGGTGTGGCGAGACCTCGTCTGGTCGAGGTGCGGGCGACCACCAGCGTGCGGACTCTCGAAACCACCGCCGTCGAGCACCTCGTCGAGGTCCACGTCCAGGAAGCGGCAGACCGCGACGATCCCCTGCGGGGTCACGGCGCCACTAAGCGAGGCGATCGCGTCCTCGCTCACCGGGAGCCAGGGGACGCCCGCGTCGTCGACGGCCTTGCGCAGGGCGGCGTACTGCTCGCTGGCTTCCTCGGTGGCGAACACCTCGACCACGCCGGCCGGGACATGCATCGCCTCGGTCAGCGCCTTGGCGCCCTCGGCGAGGAAGACCCGCTGCTCCGCCCGGACAGAACGCCGGGTCAGCTTGCGCGCAGCCTTCACCCGCCCGTTTCGAGGGCTGAGGGGCTCGATGGTCACCGGTCAGCCACCGGAACGGCCGGGGCCGGCGTCAGGCCGAAGCCGGGGCGTTGACGTCCTCGGGCAGGGCGGCCTTGGCGCTCTCGACGAGCGCGGCGAAGGCCGGGGCGTCGTTGACGGCGAGGTCGGCCAGGATCTTGCGGTCGACCTCGACACCGGCGGCCTTGAGGCCCTGGATGAACCGGTTGTAGGTCAGACCGTTGGCGCGGGCGCCGGCGTTGATGCGCTGGATCCACAGCTTGCGGAAGTCGCCCTTGCGCTTCTTGCGGTCGTTGTAGCTGTAGACCAGCGAGTGGGTGACCTGCTCCTTGGCCTTGCGGTAGAGGCGCGAACGCTGACCCCGGTAGCCGGAGGCGCGCTCGAGGACGACCCGGCGCTTCTTGTGGGCGTTTACTGCCCGCTTGACGCGTGCCATTTCAGTACTCCTTCGAAGATTCGTTCGTGGTCCCGACTGGCGCGACCACCCGGGTGGGACCCGGTATGTCAGTGGTGGGGTTGCCTCAGCGGCCGAGCAGCTTCCTGGCGCGCTTGACGTCGTTCTTGGCCACCTCAGTGGTGCCCGACATACGACGGGTCATCTTCGAGGGCTTCTTCTCCAGGTTGTGGCGCAGGCCCGTCTTCTGGCGACGGATCTTGCCCGAGCCGGTCACGCGGAAGCGCTTCGAGGCACCGGAGTGCGTCTTGTTCTTGGGCATGTGTCGTGTCCTTCTCTCTCTACGCTTCGATCTCGGGGTCGAGGTTCTCCGAGCGACCGCGCGCCTTCTTCGGCGACGGGACCGGGTGGGCCGCCTTCAGCTCGGCCCGCTCCTCTGCTCGTTCTGCCTCGCGGGCCGCGGCTCGCGCGTCCCTCTCGGCCTTCACCTCGGCCTTGGCCTCGGACTTCTTCTTGTGCGGGCCGATGACCATGGTCATGTTGCGGCCGTCCTGCTTGGGAGATGACTCGACGAAGCCCAGCTCGGTCACGTCCTCGGCCAGGCGCTGCAGCAACCGGTACCCGAGCTCGGGACGGTGCTGTTCGCGACCGCGGAACATGATCGTGATCTTGACCTTGTCGCCCGAGCGAAGGAACCGCACGACGTGACCCTTCTTGGTCTCGTAGTCGTGCTGGTCGATCTTCGGCCGGAGCTTCATTTCCTTGATGACTGTGTTGGTCTGGTTGCGACGAGCCTCACGGGCCTTCTGCGCGTTCTCGTACTTGAACTTGCCGTAGTCCATGAGCTTGCAGACCGGGGGGCGACCCATCGGAGCGATCTCGACGAGGTCGAGGTCTGCCTCCTGGGCCAGGCGCAGCGCGTCGCTCGTGGAGACGATGCCGACGGTTTCGCCGTTGGGGCCAACGAGCCGGACTTCGGGAACCCGGATCCGGTCGTTGATTCGTAGCTCGGTGCTAATGAGTCCTCCTGTGTTGGAACGATGGGTGACCCGCGGAAGACTTCTGGCCCGAGATTGATAAAGGGGCCTCCGCGAAACACAGCGGAAGCCCCTTGTCGTCGACCCGAGCGACGGCGTACGTCGTCCTGATCGTGACCTGACCCGACGACCTGTGTTGCTCAACGGTCGGTGCGGGTGGGAGGAGGCCTCCGCTTGTCAGACCATCCACACCCTTGCGGGCGCAGGTGATCGGTCAGGCACAAGGGTACAAGGCCCGCCTCCGGATTGCACATCCAGCACCTGTGTCAGGAGCCGGCGGACTGCACCCACGCCCAGCCGTCGTCGAGCCGGACGAGTCGGTGGCCTGCGGCCAGCGAGCGGAGGTTTTCGTCCTCGATCACGAACAGCACGGGCCCGGCCACGTCGACGAGCAGGGCGGCGGCCTGGTCCTGTAGCGCTGCCGCGGCCGCCTGGCGAGCGGGCACCGGGACCGGTCTGGCCTCACCCCCGGCGTAGGACTGCCCCCAGCGATCGAGGGTCGCTGCGCCGGTGAACGCGAGGAGGGCCGTTCGTCCGTCCCTGCCGGTCATGAGTACGGCGGCCATGTCGCTGCTCTTCTCGCGCGGGAGCCCCTCTCCCCCAGCCGGAAGCTCCATCTCGTCGAGCATCGCGACCACCGGGACGAGCAGACGCGAGTCCTGGATCGCGGCGAGGGCCTCGAGGTGCGCGGAGGGCTCATTGGGGCCGGCGCCGCCATACGCCGCCAGCGCAGCCGCCACCGCCGGGTCGGCGGCACCGTCGTCGTCGGCGAAGCCGGGATCGGGGATGGATCGCATCCCGAGGATCCTCCCAGACCATTCTCGGCGCGCATCCGTAGGCTGGGGACATGCCCTTGGCCACCGCCAGCACCATCGACGACACCACCTGGGCCGCGCTCGCACTCATCCTGACCATCCTCGGCGCCGTCTATGCCTGGGTCTCCTGGCGCAATCGCGGACTGGCCGCCGGGCTGCGCGGCGTCGCGTGGGCCCTACTGCCGGTTGCCGCGTGGCTCACCGGCACCCTCAAGCTCATCGCCGGGATCGTCGAGGACATCGTCAACTGGGCCGCGAAGCTGGTGTTCTCCCCCGTGGTCTGGCTCGGGATCATCGTCGCCGGGGTCGCCGCCGCGCTCTGGGTGCTCTCTGGCGTGATGCGTGCCCGAGGCATCGGCGTACGCGAGCAGGACTCGAGTGTCCGCTCTGCCAAGAAGAAGGAAGTCTCCGCAGGACAGGCAACCGGAAAGAAGGCGGCCGGCAAGAAGCAGGCCACGCGCAACGACGACGACATCGAGGACCTGGACGACATCGAGGCCATCCTGAAGCGGCACGGGATCTAGTGTCTTCCGCCCCCGCGAGCAGCACTGCCGCACGCCACCACCTCGCCCGTCGCCTCAATGCCGCTCTTGCCGGGGACGAGTCCGCGTCGACCCCGATGGTCGTGGTGGACCTGGACGCGTTCGACGCCAACGCCGAGGACCTCGTACGCCGCGCGGGGGGCAAGCCCGTCCGGCTCGCCTCCAAGTCACTGCGGATCCCCGCCTTGATGCAGCGAGCACTCGCACTCCCCGGCTTCTCGGGCGTGCTCGGGTACTCGTTGCGCGAGGCCCTCTGGCTGGTGCGCGAGGGCGTGACCGACGACGTGGTGATGGGTTATCCCACGGTCGATCGCGGCGCCCTGCGCGACCTGGTCGCTGACGCGGACGCGCGGTCCAAGATCACGCTGATGGTCGACGACCCGGCGCACCTCGCGTTGGTGGAGGCCTCCGCCGACTCGGTCGCGGGCGTGCGGGTTGCGATCGACATCGACGCCGGCCTGCGCATGGGCCGCTCCCACGTCGGTCCGAAGCGGTCCCCGCTGCACGACACCAGCGAGGTGGTCTCGTTCGCGCAGGACGTGCTGGCTCGCGGGTTCTCGCTCGTCGGGGTGATGACCTACGAGGGCCAGGTCGCCGGTGTGCCCGACGACGTACCGAACCAGCGCGCGCGGTCCCTCGTCGTACGCAAGCTGAAGGCCGCCTCGGTCGCCCAGCTCGAGGAACGGCGGGCGGAGATCGCGCAGGGCCTACGTGAGGTGGTCGACCTGGAGTTCTGGAACGCCGGCGGGTCGGGCAGCGTCGAGTCAACCGTGGCCGATCCGGTCGTGACCGAGGTAGCGGCCGGCTCCGGGCTGCTGGTCCCGGGCTTGTTCGACCACTACGAGAGCTTCGAGCCGCGGCCGGCGGCGTTCTACGGCCTCCCCGTCGTACGCCGACCCGGTGGCGGCCTCGCAACGGTTGCCGGGGGCGGTTTCGTCGCGAGCGGAGCGTCCGGCAAGGACCGGCTCCCGATCCCCTGGGCGCCCCCGGACCTGCACCTGACCAGTCTCGAGGGAGCCGGCGAGGTGCAGACGCCGCTGACCGGGCCGGGCGCGCGGCTGCTGCAGATCGGCGACTGGGTGTGGTTCCGGCACGCCAAGTCCGGTGAGCTCGCCGAGCACACCAACCGGGTGCACCTGTTGGCCGGCGACGCGATCGTCGAGACGGTGCCGTCCTACCGGGGCCTCGGGCAAGCCTGGTGACTTCGGCAGGCTCCGCCGTGCCGACTCCCGCCTCGATCCTGGAGCTGGCGCTGGACCGCCCCCCGACCCTCGGCAGCGGACGCCTGATCTGTCTCGACGGCCCCGCGGGGTCGGGCAAGACGACGTGGGCGGCCGGGATCGCCGAGCTGGCTCCAGACGTCAACGTGGTGCACATGGACGACCTCTACCCGGGCTGGGCCGGCCTGCCGGAGGTCGACGCGCAGCTCGAGGGTTTGCTCCTTCCCCTCACGGAAGATCGGCCGGGTTCCTACCGGCGCTACGACTGGGTGGCCGGTGACTTCGCCGAGCGGGTGGTGGTGGACCCGGCTCCGCTGCTGGTGGTCGAAGGCGTGGGGTGCGGGGCATCCCGCTTCGCTGACCTGGTCACGGTGCTGGTCTGGATCGAGGCGCCGGAGCCGCTTCGGATGGAGCGGGGCATTGCCCGGGACGGCGACGCGTTCGCACCACACTGGAGGCAGTGGGCCGCCGACGAGGCCGCGGTGTTCGCCCGCGAGCGGACCCGCGAGCGCGCCGACGTACGCATCGATGGGGCGCAGCCCTACCCGGCCGGGGACACCAACCGATAGCTGGTGTTGCGCGCGACAGTCCGGTACCCCGCACGCTCGTACAGCGCCAACGCGCCCGTTGGGTTCTCCGAGTCGACGTCGAGCGACGACTGGTCGAACCCTGCCTGCCGGTAGCGATCGAGCGCGATCCGCAGCAGGAGGTCGGCCAGGCCACGTCGGCGCTGCTCGGGCACGGTCCCCACCTTCGCCACGAACGCGTCCCGCTTCCCGGTGGCCTCGAGCGTGGCGTCGTACTCGTTGGTCTGGACGTACGCCGCAACCGCACCCTCGTCGTCCCGCAGCAGCAGGCTCAGCTCGGGGCGGAAGCTGTGGCTGCCCGACACCCACTGTTGCCACATGTCCATGTCCCACGGGCCGAACCCGTAGTGGCCCACGAAGGTGCGGTTGTGGGCGGCGCGCAGCTCCTCGTGGTCGGCGCCCTCCCAGGTAGACAACGTGTAGCCGTCCGGAACGCCCGGGGCCGAGGAACCGACACGCTCGTCGTGCAGGTCGGCCACCATCACGAACTGCCAGCGCTCGGGCTGCAGACCGTTCCGGCCGAACACCGCCTCCTGATCGGCGTTCGCCGACGGACCACTCCCGATGACCACCGCCTCCAGGCCACGCTCATGCGCGTACTCGTGCGCTCGCGCCACCGTCAGCGGTACGACGTACGACCCGATCCCGGTCCGTCGGTGGTCGGGGTGGACCACACCTTCGACCGCCACCCTGACCTTGCCGTCCGAGGGCGCACGCGGCAGCAGCCCGCCGAAACCGACGGCCTGTCCGCCCCGTTCCACCACCACCCAGTCACGGTCCAGGTCGATCATCGGGTTCTCGAGCTCCTCCAGAACGTCCTCGACCGAGAGGTGCTCCTCGGTGTGGTCGACGGTCTCGGCCGCGGCGAGCAGGTCCGTGATGGCGCTCGCGTCGTCGCGGGTTGCCGGCCTGGTCGAGAAGTCGCTCACAGCCGGATCGTAGGACGGTGCGGCTCGCCCGGCACTCGGTTTTCCGGTACGTCGGCGTGCCCGTCCGTCGGCGTGCTGAGGGCGACATCGAGTGCCCGGTCGGCGACTAAGTGGGGGTGTTCGCCGCGATCGCCGCGCGGATCTCGCGGATGGCCTTGCGCGCCCGGTCGCCGTCGGAGCCCTGCACCCCGATCAGCGAGATCGTGGTGCCGTCGGAGAGGTCCAGGGTTCCCCACGGGGCTCCGCGGCGCAGCGACACCCCGATCACCTGGGACCACTCGTAGGACCGCTTGCGGTAGCCGTTGACCACGGTCAGCCCGGCTTCGGTGGCACTCACCCGCGAGCGCACCAGCGCGTTGTAGACCCCGAAGAACAGCACCCCCAGCAGCACCAGGGTGATGCGCTGGAAGGTGGTGAACTGGGCGCGAATCTCCGAGTCGAGGGCAACCCACACGACGACGACCAGCGCGAGCAGCATCCCGCCGAGCACCCAGGCGGCTATCCGCGCACCGTGTGGCCGCCAGGTGCGCGGGAGGTCCGGCTTGGGCGGGCGCCGCTCAGAGTCTGCAGGCATGGATGTCGGTCAGCAGGATCGCGCGCGCACCGATCTCGTATAGATCGTCCATCAGCCGCTGCGCGCCGTCCCGCGGGACCATCGCGCGCACGGCCACCCAGCCCTCGCGATGCAACGGCGAGACCGTGGGGCTCTCCAGGCCGGGGGTCAGCGCCACTGCTTCCTCGACCCGGGCAGTGGGCATGTCGTAGTCCATCATCACGTAGGTGCGCGCGACGAGTACGCCGTCGAGCCGGCGCTTGAACACCTCGAAGCCGGCGGGTTCCGCACCACCGGCGCGGGTGATCAGGACCGCCTCGGAGTCGAGGATCACGTCGCCGATGATCTCGAGCCCGGCGGCCTTCATCGTGCTCCCGGTCTCCACGACATCGGCGATCACGTCGGCGACGCCGAGCTGGATGCTGGTCTCCACGGCGCCGTCGAGGCGGATCACCTCGGCGTCGATGCCGCGCTCCTCGAGATGACGGCGCACCACTCCGACGTACGACGTGGCGATGCGCTTGCCGGCCAGGTCGTCGAGCGAGTCGAGCGTCCCGGGTCGGGCGGCGAACCGGAACCGCGAGTGACCGAAGCCGAGCCGGCGCACCTCCTCGGCCTTGGCACCGGAGTCGAGCAGCAGGTCACGGCCGGTGATGCCGATGTCGAGGGTGCCCTCGCCGACGTACAGCGCGATGTCGCGCGGCCGCAGGTAGAAGAACTCCACACCGTTGGCGGTGTCGAGCAGGCTCAGCTCCTTGGAGTCATGACGCTGCCGGTAGCCGGCCTCTTGCAGGATCTCGGAGGCCGATGCCGACAGAGAGCCCTTGTTGGGGATGGCGATCCGCAGCAGCGGCTGCGTGCTTTCCGGTGTTTCTGGGGTGGTGCTCATGGGTGTCCTCAGCGGTGTGCCCGGGTCTTCGGGCTAGAGATGGGAGTAGACGTCGTCGAGCGAGACTCCGGCGGCGAGCATCAGCACCTGCGCGTGGTACAGCAGCTGGCTGATCTCCTCGGCCGCCCGCTCATGGCTCTCATGCTCCGCGGCCATCCAGGACTCCGCGGCCTCCTCGACCAGCTTCTTGCCGATCTCGTGGACCCCGGCGTCGAGCGCGCGGACCGTGCCGGAGCCCTCCGGACGGGTCTCGGCCTTCTCGCTGAGCTCGGCCCAGAGCTCCTCGAACGTCTTCACGGGTTCCAGCCTAGGCGTTGCACGCCGCGTACTTGGGGGAAGGCCTCGTGCAGCGCTTGGTACTGCTCCGTGTCGAGGTACGACGGGTTGCTTCCCGCGGGCATCCGGACGACCTCGATGCCGGCCAGCGTCGGGTCCTCGAGGATCGCCTCGCGGTGGATCACCGGCTCGACGGCCCGGAGACGCACCGGCATCTCCGGGCTGTGCGCCTCCAGGTCGACGGACCCGGTCGTGTGGCCGCAGGCGTAGATCCCGGCCGGGTGACGTCGGTCGTTGCCGCTCACCCAGAGCAGTACCGGTTGGTCGGGGCGGACGAGGCCGGCCCGGTAGGTCGGCCGGACACAGCGCGAGGTGATCTCCGCGAATCCCGTCCGGATCTGCTCCTCGATCCGCAGCGGTCCTGGGCTGGCCTTGACCAACCACGCACCCAGTGTGGCCTCGGTGACTGCCCGGGCTGTCACGGCCGGTGTCACCCAGTGGGCTGCGGCTCGGGGAGCTGCCGCAGGGCGCGGGCCGTGCGCAGCGCGGCGGCCGTGGCGTCGTACCCCTTGCTCTCGTTGCTGCCGTCCAGGCCGGCGCGGTCGAGCGCCTGCTCCTCGGTGTCGCAGGTGAGCAGCCCGAAGCCGACCGGGATGCCGGTCTCGAGGGCGACCTGGTTGAGGCCGTCGGTGGCGGCGGAGCAGACGTAGTCGAAGTGCGGCGTGCCTCCGCGGATCACGACGCCGAGCGCCACGACGGCGTCGTAGCCCTGCCTGGCGAGGGCTTGGGCGACGACAGGGAGCTCGAACGACCCGGGGACGCGGACGACGTCCGAGGAGCCGACCTGGTAGCGGTCCAGCGCTTCCTGCGCACCGGCGACGAGCCCTTCCATCACCTGCTCGTGCCAGCTGGCCGCCACGACGGCAACCTTCAGATCGCTGCAGTCGACCGGCTCGTCGGCCGGACTCCCGTCTCCGCTCACTGCTCTCCTCCTTCGTGGTCCTGCTCGAGGCTGCCGAGATGGTGGCCCATCCGGTCGCGCTTTGTCTGCAGGTAGGCGAGGTTGTGGTCGTTCGGCCGGGGCGTGAGGCCCACCCGCTCGGCCACCGGGATGCCGTAGGACTCGAGACTCGAGGTCTTGGCCGGGTTGTTGGTCAGCAGCCGCACCGAGGTGACCCCGAGGTCGCGCAGGATCTGCGTGGCCGCGCCGTAGTGCCGCGCGTCGGCGGGCAGACCGAGGTCGAGGTTGGCATCGACGGTGTCGCGGCCGCCGTCCTGCAGCTGGTAGGCCTGCAGCTTGGCGAGCAGGCCGATCCCCCGTCCCTCGTGGCCGCGCAGGTAGATCACCACTCCCCTGCCCTCCTTGACGATCAGGTCCATCGCCTCGTTGAGCTGGGGACCGCAGTCGCAGCGCTCGGAACCGAGTACGTCGCCGGTCAGGCACTCGCTGTGCACCCGGGTCAGCACGGGCTCGCCGTCGGAGAGGCCCTTCGGGTCGCCGTACACCAGGGCGACGTGCTCGCTGCCGTCGACGGTGATCCGGTAGCCGAAGGCGGTGAAGTCGCCATGGCTGGTGGGCAGGAGGGTCTCCGCCAGGCGCTCGACGTGGGACTCCGTGCGTCGGCGGTAGTGCACCATCTGGTCGATCGAGATCATCTTCAGGCCGTGCTCGTCGGCGAACGCGCGCAGCTCGTCGCCGCGCTTCATCGTCCCGTCGTCGTTGACCACCTCGACGAGCACGCCCGCCGGTGTCAGTCCGGCCATCCGGGCCAGGTCGACCGCGGCCTCGGTGTGGCCGCGCCGGACCAGCACACCGCCCTCGCGGTAGCGCAGCGGGAACACGTGTCCCGGACGCGTGACCTCCCACGCCTCGGTCGCGGAGTCGGCGAGCACGCGCGCCGTGTGGGCGCGGTCGGCGGCCGAGATGCCGGTGGAGACGCCGTCGCGGGCATCCACGGAGATCGTGTACGCCGTCCGCAGCTTGTCCTTGTTGTGCGGTGTCATCAGCGGGATCTCGAGCCGGTCGAGCATGTCGGCCGGCATCGGCACGCAGATCACCCCGCTGGAGTGACGGATGGTGAACGCCATCAGCTCGGGAGTCGCCCTCGACGCGGCGAAGATGATGTCGCCCTCGTTCTCGCGGTCCTCGTCGTCGACGACCACGACCGCCTTGCCTGCGGCGATGTCGGCGATCGCCTCCTCAACGTCGTCGAGACGAACTCCCGGCGCTCGGAGGCGCGCTCGGTGGTGTGCTCGGTCATTGCTTCACCATCTTCTCGACGTACTTCGCGATCACGTCGACCTCGAGGTTGACGAGGTCGCCGTCCTGCTTGAAGCCCAGCGTGGTGCGGGCGAGGGTCTCGGGGATCAGGCTCACGGTGAACGACTCGGCATTCACGTCGACGACCGTCAGGCTGATCCCGTCGACGGTGATCGAGCCCTTCGGCACCAGGTAGCGCTCGAGGTCAACGGGCAGGGAGATCTCGACGAGCTCCCAGTGCTCACTCGGCGTACGACGCACCACGGTGCCGGTGCCGTCGACGTGGCCCTGGACGATGTGGCCGCCGAGCCGGGTCGCCGGGGTGACCGCGCGTTCGAGGTTGACCTTCGCGCCGGGCTCGAGCGCACCGAGCGAGGTCTTCGCCAGCGTCTCGTGCATCACGTCGGCGGTGAACAGCTCGGCCTGGCCGTCGGTCGTGGCGGTCACCGTCAGGCAGCAGCCGTTGACGGAGATCGAGTCGCCGCGGGCGGCGTCGCTGGTGACCAGCGGCCCGCGCACGGTGAGCCGGACCGCGTCGCCCTGGTCTTCGAGCGCCTCCACGGTGCCGAGCTCCTCGACGATGCCGGTGAACATGTCAGATCCTCTTCTCGGTGGTTGACGAGCGAGCGTCGGCGAGCGTCTCGAAACCACGCCGTAGCGGCGCCATCGTGATTCGCACGGCCGCATCGGCGCCCGTGCCGACCGTGGCCACGTCGGTGATCCGCATCCGCCTTGCCTCCGCAATCGTGGTGATGCCGAGGTCGGCCACGGCGCTCTCGCCCGCACCGAGGAACGCCGGCGCCACGTAGGCGACGACCTCGTCGACGAGGTCCGCCTGCAGGAACGCCGCGGCGAGGTGCGGCCCGCCCTCGAGGAACACGTGCTGCCGGTCTCGCTCGTGCAGCAGCGTCAACGCGGCAGCAGGGTCCCGGGTCTCCAGGCGCAGGGTCGCAGCACGGTCGTTGAACACCCTGCGCTGCGGGTCGAGCTCGCGCAGTCCCATCACGGCACGCAGCGGCTGGTGGGCCAGCGGCTCGTCGTACTCGTCGCGGACGGTCAGCTCGGGGTCGTCCGCCTCGACGGTCCCGGTGCCGACCAGCATCACGTCGCACTGCGCGCGCAACCGGTGGCTGTCCACCCGCGCGGCCCGCGGGGTGATCCAGCGGCTGGTGCCGTCGGCGGCCGCGCTGCGTCCGTCCAGGGTGGTGGCGAGCTTCCAGGTGACGAACGGGCGACGGTGCTCCATCGCGAAGGTCCAGGCACGGTTCAGCGCACGCGCCTCGCGCTCCATCAGCCCGAACTCGACCTGCACCCCCGCGGCCCGCAGCGCTGCCTCACCACCGGTGGCGACCGGGTTGGGATCGGGCTGGGCGAAGACCACCCTGGCGACACCGGCGTCGATCAGTGCCTGCGAGCACGGCCCCGTGCGCCCGACGTGGTGACACGGCTCCAGGGTGACCACGGCGGTCGTGCCGCGGGCATCGGTCCCGGCCTCGGCCAGCGCAGCGGCCTCGGCGTGCGGTGTGCCGGCGCCGCGGTGGTATCCCTCGGCGATGTCGCTGCCGTCCGGGGTCAGCAGGACGCAACCCACCCGAGGGTTCGGTCCGAGGGGTACGCCGGGAGTCGCCGCCAGCTCGAGGGCGCGACGCATCGCGCGCTGCTCGGCTGGGGAGAAGCTCATCGTCCGTCCTCACTGGTCCGTCGCGGACACCGGGGACAGAACGGCTCGCGACGTCGCGTCGCGGACCACCTGCGTGCGCTTCTCATCCGGACTTTGACCGTCGGTCCAGGAGTTCCACCTGATCAACCGGCCCCATCGAGGCAGCCGGGTCGCGGACTGTTACCGCCGGTGCGGAGTTTCACCGCCCCCAGAGCACGCGAGCTTTCACTCGTCGCGTCAAGTCTGCCACAGCGACGCCGCCACGCCTCGTGACGTGCCTCACGGTCGGCTACGGCGGTACGGTCAGTTGAAGGACTCCGGGAGGATCGTCGGCTTCGTCTCGCCGTACAGCCACTGCTCGAAGTAGTCGCGCAGCAGCGCCCGGTCCGCCGAGCTCAGTCCGGAACGCGGCCACCGCGAACGCGATGAACTCCCTCGTCGAGATGTTGTCGTGCTCGAACCGGGATGCGGAGCTCCTTCGCGAACCTGAAGAAGACGATGTCGCCAACGATCTCGCGGTAGCCCTGGATCGTCATCGCGCCCCGCTCGTAGGTCGGGAACTGCTCGAAGATGTTGGCGGGGTCGCCGGCCAGGACGGCGGGCGCGAGTCTCCCAGTCCTCGGCCGGGGTGTTCTCGTAGAGGTCGTCGAACACGGCTGCCGGGTCGTCGCCGCCGTTCTCGCGGAACTGCCACCACCACTCGGCCCAGTTCGCCCAGCCCTCGTTGAACCAGATGTCGCTCCAGGCCTGCAGCGGTAGCGCTGTTGCCGACCCACTGGTGAGCGAGCTCGTGCAGCTGGGTGCCGAGGTTGATCGAGGGATTGCCGTTGGTGAACCCGCCGGAGTAGTGCGGCTTGGTCTGCACCTCGAGGGCGTAGCCGACGCCGGCGGCGCGGTCGGCGACGGCACCGGTGGAGTCGAACGGGTAGCGGCCGAACAGGTTGCTCAGGAAGTTCACCTGCTCGGGTGCCCGGTCGAGCGAGGCCTGGATCGCTGCCTTCTGCGTGGGCGTGGCGCTGCTGTCGATGGCGTTGTAGACCGGCAGGTTCCGGCGGGTCGAGGTCTCCGTCATCGCGCCCACCGGCAGGTCGAAGTCACCCACAGTTGCCGTGGTCAGGTACGTCGCCGTCGGGTCGTCCTCGGTCCAGCGCCAGGTCGTCGTGCCGTCACGGTTGGTCTTGCGCGAGGCGAGCTCGCCGATGCCGAGCGCCGTCTTCGAGCTCGGCACTGTGATGCGCGTTTCGAAGGTGGCCTTGTCTGTCGGGTAGTTGTTCGAGGGGAACCAGCTCTGCGCCCCCATCGGTTCGTTGACCACGAACGAGCCGTCGCAGGTCTGCGGCGCGCTCAGCGGGTAGCAGGCCCGGATCCACCCCTCGGACGACTCGTCCGGATCGGTGAACTGCACCGGGGTGCCCCGGTATCTGACCTCCACGGTGAACTCGTGCCCCGCTCTAGGCCGGGTGGACGACTGCGGTGTTACGACCAGCTTCTGCGGCTGGGTGACCGTCGGGTTGTCGCTCAGCTGCGGGGTGGCGTCCTCGAACGCGTACTGCGCGGTGCGCCCTCCGACGGTCACCCCGGTCACCTCGAGGTCGTCCTGGAAGTCGAGGCTGAACTGAGAGAGGGTTTTCGTCGCCCGAGCCTGGACCGTCGTTGTCGCCTCGTCGAAGTGGTTGGCCGTTGGATCGTAGTCGAGCTCGATCAGGTAGTGCCTCGCGTCGTACCCGCCGTTGCCAAGCTGCGGCAGCAGAGGGTCCCCCAGAGATCGCGAGCCGGCGACCGGCTTGTCCTTGCCGGGCGGCTTCTCCTCGGCCACGCAGGCAACCGGCGCGGTGATCAAGGTCCCCAGAAGCAGGACTTCGGTCAACCTTGTGCTGGTGGTCAGCATCAAGCAGTCGTACCACCCGGCGGTGGCCGCCGGGTAGGTCCGCTCGTCATCGTCGTGGGCTTCCAGCGGCAGGTCAGGCATCCACCCTGCTGATGTCACACCTCGGCCGGCCGGCGGGTCCTTCCTGCAAGAGCATCAATGCCAAGGAGGCCAGTCATGACCGACACGAGCACCACCACCGGCACCAACGAGTCCACCGCGTCTGAGACCGCCCGCGTCCCCCTGGAGCACTCGGGCAGCACCCTCGCCCGGATGATGAACTTCTGGACCCGCCGCACCTACGGCCAGGAGATGGAGCCGATGCTCGCGCTCCTGCACAACCGCAGGGTGATGACCTCGGTCGCCCGCTTCGAGATGGGTGTCGCGAAGTGGTCCCGGCTGGACCGCGACCTGAAGGAGCTGGCCTCCATCGCGGTCGCCTCCCAGATCGGCTGCAGCTGGTGCGTGGACTTCGGCTACTACGTCTCGAGGACCAACGGCATGGACGCCGCCAAGCTGGAGGAGGTCGCCGACTGGCGCTCCAGCACCGTCTACACGCCGCTGGAGCGAGCTGTCCTGGCGTACGCCGAGGCGATGACCGCCACTCCCCCGACGGTGACCGACGAGATGGTCGAGACGCTCCGCGCCGACCTCGACGACGCGCAGCTCGTCGAGCTCACTGAGATGATCTCGGTCGGAGAACCTTCGCTCGCGGACGAACTCGGCCCTCGGGCTGACCAGCCAGGGATTCAAGGACCAGTGCGACCTGCCGCCTCGCTGACCAGGTGCCAACGAAGGAGGATCTGATGCCGACCGATCCAGTCCGGCCCGACGCGACGGAGACGTTCGAGGAGCACCGCTCGACGCTCATCGGGGCGGCGTACCGGATCCTGGGCAGCCGGGTCGAGGCCGAGGACGTCGTACAGGAGTCATGGATCCGCTGGTCGGGCGTCGACCACGACACGATCGACCAGCCGCGTGCCTACCTGCTCACGATCACCACCCGGCTCGCCCTCAACCGGCTGCGCACGCTGGCGGCGAGGCGGGAGAGCTACGTCGGACCGTGGCTTCCCGAACCCGTCGCCAGCGACCCGGACCCGCGCGCCGACGGCGCTGCGGCTGCCCAGCTGGCCGACGAGGTGTCCATGGCGATGCTGATCGTGCTGGAGTCGCTGAGCCCCCTCGAGCGTGCCGCGTTCGTGCTCACCGAGGTGTTCGGCATGGCCGCGCCGGAGGTCGCCGAGGCGCTCGACCGCAGTCCCGCGGCAGTGCGACAGCTCGTCCATCGCGCCCGGTCGCACGTGGAGGCCCGGCGTCCACGCCAGGTCGTCGACCAGGAGCGGCATCGCGAAATCACCGAACGGTTCATGGCAGCTGCCGGCGGCGGCGACATCACCACGCTGATGGAGGTCCTCGCCCCGGACGTCGTACTGGTCACCGACGGTGGCGGGCTCAGGCAGGCCGCGCTGCGGCCGATCCGTGGCGCCGACAAGGTGCTGCGCTGGTTGGCGGGCACGCTTGGCAAGCCGGAGAGCGACACGATCGAGTTCGAGCTGCGTCAGGTGAACGGCGAGATCGCCATCGTGGCGACCAACCCCGACGGAATCGATGGGGTCATCTTCGTGACGGTCGAGGACGACAGGATCACGGCCCTGCACGGGATCCGGAACCCCGAGAAGCTCGGTGCCATCTGAGCAATGGCACCGAGCTCCGGCTCGGGGTCCTGGTGTGGTTTGCGGTCAGCGCACCGCTGCGGCGGCAGCCACCACGTCGACGAGGCCGTAGCCCTTGTCGAAGCTGGTGGTGCCGAGCGGGCCACTCTCGTACGACGCACCGTCGGCGTACTTGTAGGCAGTGGTCTTCATCGCGTTCTCGACCTGGGTCGGGGTCGCCGACGGGTTGGCCTGGAACAGCTGGGCCACGATGCCGGCGATGTGCGGTGCCGCCATCGAGGTGCCGCTGATCGTGTTGAAGGTGCCGATGTCCAGCGGGCCGGGTCCGTTGCGCGGGTCCAGGCCGGTCGCGCAGATCGCCAGGTAGAGGCGGCAGGAGGAGGTGATGTTCTCGCCGGGCGCGGAGATGTCCGGGTACGTCGACTGGTCGCCGTTCTTGCCGCGTGAGGAGAACTCCGAGACGGTGCCGTCCCGGGTGCCGTTGTCCTGGTCGAAGAACGACGCCACCGAGAGGATGCCTCCGGTCGGGTCCATGCCGGGCGGGTTGGACAGGCTCGCGGAGCCGTCGCCGCCGTCGTTGCCGTTGGCCCACACCGTCACGACGCCCTCGGCCGCGAGCGCACGCTGCAGCTTCACGGTCGCGGAGTTGGGGTCGAACGCACCGCCGCCGGAGGGTCCGTAGGAGTTGTTGGTGACCTTGATCGGCGGGCAGGTGGCGGCGGAGACGCCGGCACCGCAGGGGGCCTTGTGGTTCTCGAGCACCCAGTTCAGGGCCGCGTCGGCGCCGAGGATGACGATGCCCGCGCCGGTGGAGACGGAGACCAGCTTGGCCCCGGGAGCGGCGCCCTGGAGCTTCTCGCCGGAGGTCAGCGTCGTCGGGTCGGCCGGCGACGATCCCGTTCACGTGGGTGCCGTGGCCACCGACCGACAGGGTGTCGGTGTCGACGGAGTTGGGCACCTTCTGGACGGTGCACAGGCTCTCGGTCGGGTCGCAGAGGGTCTTCAGGTTGGCGACGACGGCGCTGCCACCGGTGCTCTCCTTGAAGTAGGGGTGGGTCGGGTCGACACCGGAGTCGATGACGGCGACCGAGACGCCCTTGCCGGTGAGCTTGTTGCCGTCAGCGCCGGTGACCGTCTGGGTGGCCTCGTAGCCGCGGGTCGCCTTGTTGGAGGTGTCCGAGAAGAAGCGGATCGGCTGCGCGCCGGCCTCGACGTACTTCACACCGCTCTTGGTTCGCAGGGCCTGGATCTGGGTCTTCGAGCCGCGAGCGGCGACGACACCGATCTTGCGGAACGTCGTGGTCTTGGTCATGCCCGTGGCCTGCACCGCGCGGTTGGCGTCAGCGAGGGTCGCGCCGTGGACGAGGACCGTGGTCTTCGCCGTCAGTGTGGTGAGCTGCTTGGTGAGGTACGGCGAGAGGTCGGCCTGCCCGGAGGCGGCACTGGCGGACATCGGCGAAGCCACGCCGATCGCGATGACGGCAGCCGCACCGGCTGCCAGGGATGTGAGCTTGCGCAGTCGCACTCTGGTTCTCCTTGCCCGGGCCACCCGAGTCGGAGGCTCCGGGATGCCGGAGCGCCAGGCAGCGTTGAAGCCCCAACGAGCGACTCTGCCTCGGGTCACGGAAGACTATGTCCGAAATCAGCCGGTCCGCGGTGCTCAACCAGCGGGGGATCAGGCGGGCTGCTCAGCCAGCGCGCTCGGCTGCGGCGCGCAGCTCCCCCACCATCGCGTCGGGGTCCTCGCGCGGAGTACACCGCCGAGCCGGCGACGAACGTGTCAGCCCCCGCCTCCGCGCAGCGCTCGATGGTCTCCAGCGAGACCCCGCCGTCCACCTGCAGCCAGACCTCGAGGCCTGCTGCGGAGATCAGCTCGCGGGCGCGCCGGATCTTGGGCAGGCAGAGGTCGAGGAACTTCTGGCCGCCGAAGCCCGGCTCCACGGTCATCACCAGGAGCATGTCGAGCTCGCCGAGCATGTCGGCGAACGGCTCGACCGGGGTGTCCGGCTTGAGGGCCATCCCGGCTCGGGCACCCTTGGCACGCAGCTCGCGGGCCAGCCGCACCGGCGCCTGCGCGGCCTCGGCGTGGAAGGTCACCGAGCCGGCACCTGCTTCGGCGTACGCCGGTGCCCAGCGATCCGGCTCCTCGATCATCAGGTGCGCGTCCAGCCGTTGGTCGGTCGCCTTCGCGAGACTTTCGAAGACCGGCAGCCCGAGGGTCAGGTTGGGAACGAAGTGGTTGTCCATCACGTCGACGTGCACCCAGTCGGCGCTCGGGATCCGGCCGACCTCGTCGGCCAGGCGGGACAGGTCGGCGTTGAGGATGCTCGGCGTGATCTGGATACCCATGGTGGCTAGATCCTAGGGTTGCGGCGTGTCCAGTCGCCGGACCAGGGCCATGAACATCGCGTCGGTGCCGTGGCGGTGCGGCCACAGCTGTACGGCGCCCGCGAGGTGAGCCGACTCGGCGTCGGCCGCCTCCGGGACCAGCGCGACGGTGTCCTCGAGACGGGTGTCGGGTCGGTCCGCCAGGACGGACTCGACCACCCCGGCCGTCTCCTCGAGGACCGGCGAGCAGGTCGCGTAGAGGACCACTCCCCCTGGCCGGACCGAGTCGAGCGCGCTGCGCAGCAACGCCTTCTGCAGCGGCACGAGGGCGCGGAGGTCGTCGCGCGTACGCCGCCAGCGGCTCTCCGGCCGCCGGCGCAACGCACCCAGCCCGGTGCACGGTGCATCCACGAGCACCCGGTCGAAAGTGCTCTCGGCCCACGGGGGCCGGGTGCCGTCACCGACGACGACGTCACCGACGGTCGCACGCAGGGCACTCGCGACCAGCTTCGCGCGGTGCGGCAGGCGCTCGTTGGCCAGCAGCCGGGCACCCTTCTCAGTCGCGAGGGCGGCGAGCAGGGCCGCCTTGCCGCCGGGGCCGGCACACAGGTCCAGCCATCGTTCGTCCGCGCCCTCGACGGACGCACGGGACAGCGCGAGTGCGACCAGCTGTGAGCCGGCGTCCTGGACACCGGCCCGCCCTTCGGCGACCGCCGGGATGGCTCCGGGGTCTCCCGAGTCGAGGCCGACCCCGAGCGGCGAGACCGTGCTCTCCGAGGAGCCCGCCGAGGCCAGCTCGTCGACCGTCGAGAGACCCGGCCTCGCCACGAGCGTCACTCGCGGTCTGGCGTTGTCCGCCGCCAGCAGGGACTCCAGCTCGCCAGGCCGGTCCAGCGCCCGCGCGAGCTCGTCGACGATCCACTGCGGGTGGGCGAACCGCACGCTCGTCGACGCCTCGAGCAGGTCCATCCACGACTCGAGGTCCCGCTCGGTGATCCGGCGCAGCACCGCGTTGGTGAAGCCGGCCGGCTTGTGACCGATGCGGGCGCGAACCAGCTCGACCGTGCTGGTCACTGCCGCGTGGTCGGGTACCCGCATCCCGAGGAGCTGGTGGGCGCCGAGGCGCAGGGCGTCGCGGACGGACGGGTCGGGTGGCCGTCCGGCGAGATGGTCGATGACCGCGTCGTACGTCGAGAGGGCGCGGAGCGTCCCGCCGACCAGCTCGGTCGTGAACGCGGCATCGCGACCCTCGATCGACCGTTCGCGCAGGAGCAGCGGCAGGGCGAGGTTGGCGTAGGCGTCGTCCTGCCGCACCGCCACCAGCACGTCGTACGCCGCCAGCCGCGCGGCATCCACCTTCGGCCGGTCGGGGAGCTTCTTCGGCCCCCGGCTCATCCGAGGAACTCGCGGACCAGCTTCTTCGGAGCGACGGCAAGCCAGGCGTCGGTGATGACCTCGGACAGCTCCTCGCGAGTGAGCTCGCCGAGCCGCGACTGCTGCACCAGGACGGCATTGAAGCCGTTGAAGTGGTCGATCGTGAAGAACGGCCCGCTGCCCTCGACGAGTGCCAGCTTGTCGTCGGGGTTGGCCGTGCGGATCACGAGGAGGTCGTCGTACTCCGCGCCCGTGTCGGGGTCGACGGCACTCTTGTGCGGCTTGCGGTAGAGCACGAAGCCGCGACCCTTCTCCCCGGTGGGCACCAGCCAGGTCGGGACATCGCCCCACGACGTGCCGAACGTCGTCTCCGGCAAGCCGCCACAGATCTCGTCCACGTCGTCGGGGCGGGCCGGGGAAGTCGACGCACGCGCAGCCATGGGCGCGACGCTACTACTGGCCGAAGGTGGCGCCGGGCTCGAGCCGGACGCCACGAGCCCAGTCGGCTGCGTCCATCTCCTTGCGGCCGTGCGCCTGCACCCGCCCCAGCTGGACGGGTGCCGTGGCCGTGCCGACGAGGACTGCCTTCTTGCCGGCGTGCACCTGGCCGGGCTCGAGGTCGGCCGGCACCTCCTGCTGGTTGCCGACGAGACGCACCGGACCGAGCTTGATCCGCTCCCCGTCGAGCGTCGACCAGGCACCTGGCTCCGGCGTACACGCGCGGATGCGGCGGTCGACGCCGACAGCAGGCTCGGTCCAGACGACCTGGGCGTCCTCGACAGTGATCTTCGGCGCGAAGCTGACGCCGTCCGCGGGCTGCTCGCGCGCCTCGAGCGAGCCGTCCTCGATGCCGTCGAGGGTCTGCACGAGCAGGCCGGCGCCTCCCTCGGCCAGACGCTGCAAGAGGTCGCCCGCGGTGTCGCCGGGCCGGATGGTCTGGGTCATCAGGCCGTACGTCGGACCGGCGTCGAGCTCCTTGACGATCCGGAACGTGGTCGCGCCGCTGACCTCGTCGCCGGCCCAGATCGCGTGCTGGACCGGGGCGGCACCACGCCACGCGGGGAGCACCGAGAAGTGCAGGTTCACCCAGCCGTGCGCCGGGATGTCCAGCGCCGACTGCGGCAGCAGGGCGCCGTAGGCGACCACCGGGCAGCAGTCGGGACCGAGCTCGCGCAGCGCTGCCTGGAAGTCGGGGTCGCGGGGGTGGCTCGGCTTGAGCACGGGTACGCCGAGCTCCTCGGCGCGCAGTCCCACCGGAGAGGCAACCAGCCTGCGGCCACGGCCGGCCTGGGCGTCCGGACGGGTGACCACGCCCACCAGCTCGTGCCGGCTGGCGGCGACCGCCTCCAGCGTGGGGACGGCGACGTCCGGGGTGCCGGCGAAGACGACGCGCACGGGCCTAGAGCCCGAGGCCGTTGGTGGCGTGCGGAGAGATCTTCACCTGGGGAGTCGGCTGGCCGAACCACTCGGCCTCGCGGATGAACTTCATCGCCTCCTTGCGCGCCTCGCGATCGAGCCGGTCGACGAACAGGATCCCGTCGAGGTGGTCGGTCTCGTGCTGGATCGCGCGGGACAGCAGCTCGGTGCCCTCGATGGTCACCGGCTCGCCGTACATGTCGAACCCGCGCGCGACCACGGACAGCGCGCGCTTGCAGTCGATGCTCAGCTCCGGGATCGACAGGCAGCCCTCCGGGCCGTCCTGGATCTCCTCGGAGAGCGTCAGGTCCGGGTTGACCAGGTGCCCGAGCTCGCCGTTGACGTTCCAGGTGAACACGCGCAGCCCGACGCCGAGCTGCGGCGCGGCAAGCCCGGCACCGGGGGCCTCGAGCATGGTGTCGGTGAGGTCGGAGACCAGCGTGCGGAGCTCCTTGTCGAAGTCGACGACGGGCACCGCGGGCGTGCGCAGCACCGGGTCGCCGAAGAGCCGGATCGGCCTGATGGACAAGGGACTCCTCCTGGTGCTGGCGGAGTGGACAGTCTAGGAGGAGGCGGGTCGTTCGATGAGTCGACGGGTCGGCGGCGGTCGGTATCACCAGACAGGAACATCCCCGACCGAGACGAGGACCACTTGCGGACACTCGCCATGACCCAGAACATCACCGTCGACGGCTGCATCGAGATGATCGACGACTGGTTCGACCCCGAATCCCATGCCGCCCAGGACAACAGCGACGTCCTCGAGGAGATCCGGCGGCAGGACTCCGACGCCGATGCCCTCCTGCTCGGCCGGCAGACCTTCGAGGACTTCCGCAGCTACTGGCCGGAGCAGACCGACGACACGAGCGGCATCACGGCGTACCTCAACCAGGTGCAGAAGTACGTCGTCTCCTCGACGCTGACCGAGCCCGGATGGGAGAACTCGACGGTCCTCTCCGGTGACGCGGTCGAGGAGGTGCGGTCACTCAAGGAGCAACCGGGTGGGGACATCGTGCTGACCGGCAGCATCACGCTGGCGCACACCATGATCGAGGCCGGGCTCGTCGACGAGTACCGCCTGTTCACCTACCCCGCCGTGCAGGGCCGCGGCCGCCGGCTGTTCCCGGACGGTTTCCGGCTCGAACAGCTGCAGCTCACCGGAGCGCGCTCGTTCCGGTCCGGCATCACGCTGTCGACGTACGCCGTCTAGCCGGCTGGAGGTTTCGAGACGCTCGCTGACGCTCGCTCCTCAACCACCGGGATCGCCTGCATGGCGCCCTGGGGACGGCCGGTACCACCGCTGGTCGAGCAGCGGCGCAGCGAGCGGACAGACGAGACCAATGGCCGTGAGACACCAAGGGCTCGTACCACCGGCCGAGGATCAGCCCAGCTCGGCCGGGTCCACCTCGACGCGGACGTGCGGCAGCTTGCGGGTGGAGCGGTGGGCCTGCATCGCACCGAGGGCGGCGGACAGCGCCGCCCCGGACGCGCGCGGCACCCGTACGACGTAGCGGACCGACTCGTCCCCGCGCGACTCGCGCCCCCACTCGACCGGCACCGGACCGAGCACCTCTGCTCCGGCGGGCAGGTGCAGCGTGGCCAGCGCCTGCTCGAGGTCGGCGGGCTCGCCGGTGATGGTGGCGACGCGCGAGGCGGGCGGCAGGTGGGCGGACTGGCGCTCCTCGATCTCGCGGCGGGCGAGACCGCTCGGGTCCCAGCGCACCAGCGCCTGCAGACCCGGGTGCGAGGCATCACCGACGCACAGGACCCGACCGCCGTCGGTCGCCGGTCGCACCAGTGCGGCGGCGTTGGCCCAGCGGCGTACGGCCTCCTCGGTCGCGCGCAGATCCGAGCGGGCCAGCAGGAGCCAGGTGTCCAGCAGCACCACCGCGGCGTAGCCGCCGGTCGCCACCGGTTCGGCGCCGGGAGTGGCCACCACGATCGCCGGGCGCGCGTCGACCGTCGCCAGCACGCCGTCTCCCGAGGACGAGGTGCGCACCGGGACTCCGGGCAGGGCCCGGCCCAGCTCCTCGGCGGTGCGGGCGTCGCCGAGCACGGGAGCGCGGAGGCCGTGTCCCCCGCACTCCACGCAGCTCCAGCCGGGCGCTTGCGTTGCGCACCAGGCGCACTCGGGAGGACGGTCGGGTCCGCGGAGGCGGAGCGGTCCGTGGCAGACGGCGCAGAGGGCCGGCGTGCGGCAGCGGTCACAGGCGAGCCGGGTGGCGTAGCCGACGCGAGGCGTCTGCACCAGCACCGGCCCCGCCTGGACGGCATCACGCAGCAGGTTGAACGCCTCGGTCGGGACCCGCGCCGAGCGGGCACCCGGGTCACGTTCGAGGTCGTGGTCGGTGTCGCCGGTCAGGTGCACGGAGATGCGCTGGCGTAGGACGTCGCGCGGTCCGACGACCTCGGCAGCCCAACCGGTGCGGAGGAGGTACTCCGCCTCCACGCTGCGGGCGTGCGCCGCCAGCACGGCCGCGCAGCCGGTCTCCTGCGCTCGCATGAGCAGAACCTCGCGGGCATGGGGGTAAGGCGCCCGCGGCTCGTCGTGGAGGTCGTCACCGTCGTCCCAGATCGCCACCAGGCCGAGGTCCTGCACGGGTGCGAACACGGCGGCGCGGGTGCCGATCACGATGCGTACCGCCCCGCGGCTGATCGCCAGGAACGCGCGGTAGCGCTTCGCCGGGCCGGAGTCGGCCGCCAGCACCACGTGGCCGCCATTCCCCAGCCGCTCGGTGAGTGCCGCGTCGAGACGAGCGACGTCTCGATGGTCGGGCACGCAGACGAGCGCGCCGCGGCCCGAGGCTGCGGTCGCGACCACGGCCTCGGCCAGGATCTCGGCCCAGTCGTCGCCGGGCAGCACCGACCAGACCGCGCGGGGCGACTCCCCGGCGGCCAGCCCCTTCAACACCGTCGGCCCTGCGGGATAGCGCGCGAGGTCGTCCGGGCGGGCAGCCGTGGTGATGGAGGCTGCCGGTTGCGAGGTCTCCTTCTCGACGGTCGCGTGCCGTGGTGGGACAGCCAGGCGGAGGACATCGGAACGGATGCCGGCGTACCGCGCGGCCACCGCGCCGGTCAGCGCCGCAACATCCGGGGTGAGCACCCGCTCGGAGCTGACCACCCGGCGAAGCGGCTGGAGGCGGCCGGTGTGCTCCGTGGTCGAGGCCCTTTCGATCACGAAGCCGTCGACGTCCTGCCCGGCGAACCGCACCTTGACCCGTACGCCGGGCTGCGCGTCAGCGCTCATCGTCTCGGGGACGGCGTAGTCGAACGGCCGGTCGAGATGGGCCAGCGGCACGTCCACGAGCACCCGCGCGACCGGGTCGACCTCGGCACGCGGAACCGGCTTCTTCGCCTTCGGCGGCTTGACCTTCCGCGCCGCGGCCTTCACCCGCTCGGGTGCCGGGAGCAGCGTCGGCTGCTCCTCCTCACCGGTCGTCACACGCGCATGCTTTCACGCAGCTGGGACAAGCCTGCGATGTCTCAGTGAGCCCTCCGGCCATCTCGGCAGGAGCACGCCAACGGACCATTCGGGCGAGCAGTTCGGCCAATCCATGAGGTTCTAAGGCGATGCTTTGCCGTAGAACCTCAGGGATCCCCGGCTGACCGGGGAAACCTGCAGACCTTCAGACGCCCGCAGCAGCCTTCAGCTTGTCGGCCCGGTCGGTGCGCTCCCAGGTGAAGTCGGGGAGCTCGCGGCCGAAGTGGCCGTACGCCGAGGTCTGGGCGTAGATCGGGCGGAGCAGGTCTAGGTCGCGGATGATCGCGGCGGGGCGCAGGTCGAAGACGTCGAGGACGGCCTTCTGGATCACCTCGTCGGGGACGACGCCGGTGCCGAAGGTCTGCACGAACACACCGACCGGCTGGGCCTTGCCGATGGCGTAGGCGACCTGGACCTCGGCGCGACGGGCCAGCCCGGCGGCGACGATGTTCTTGGCCACCCAGCGCATGGCGTACGCCGCGGAGCGGTCCACCTTCGAGGGGTCCTTGCCGGAGAAGGCGCCGCCACCGTGGCGAGCCATGCCGCCGTAGGTGTCGACGATGATCTTGCGACCGGTCAGGCCGGCGTCGCCCATCGGTCCACCGACGACGAAGACGCCCGTGGGGTTCACCAGCAGGCGGTAGTCCTCGGAGGGGATGTCGAAGTTGGCCAGCACGTGGTCGATCACGTGCTTCTTGATGTCGGCCTCGAGGGTCTCGAGGGTGGTCTCGCCCTCGTGCTGGGTCGAGAGCACCACGGTGTCAACGCGGACGGGACGGTCCTCGTCGTCGTACTCGATGGTGACCTGGGTCTTGCCGTCCGGGCGCAGGTAGGCGAGCGTGCCGTCCTTGCGAACCTCGGTCAGGCGCTCGGAGAGCCGGTGCGCGATCGTGATCGGCAGCGGCATCAGCTCGGGGGTGTCGTCGGAGGCGTAGCCGAACATCAGGCCCTGGTCGCCCGCGCCCTGCTTGTCCAGCTCGTCGACGGAGGCGCCGACCCGCGCCTCGTGTCCTTCGTCCACGCCGGCGGCGATGTCGGTGGACTGACCGCCGATGGCGACCTGTACGCCGCACGACTTGCCGTCGAAGCCCTTGAGCGAGGAGTCGTAGCCGATGTCGAGGATCTTCGCGCGGACCAGCTCGGCGACCGGCGCGTAGGCGTTGGTGCGGACCTCGCCCGCGACCACGACCAGCCCGGTGGTGAGCAGCGTCTCGACAGCGACCCGGAGGTTCTGCTTGTCGTGGTCGTGCTCGAGCAGGTAGTCCAGCACCGTGTCGCTGATCGCGTCGGCGATCTTGTCGGGGTGACCTTCGGTCACGGACTCGGAGGTGAACAGGCGTCCGGTCACTTCAATGTCTCCTGCGTTTGGTGGGCTAGAGGTGGTGCGTCGCCGGGATCTCGGCGGGGCCGAGCCTAACTGACCGTCCTGAGGGCCGGACACGTGTCTCAGCGGGTGTCGGTGCCGGGATCTGGGCCCGACTCTGCCGAGCCCGGGAGCAGCTCGAGAACACGGTCCCAGATCACGTGTGCCAGGGCCGCCTTCGAGCCGAGCGGCACGCTGACCGCGCTCCCGTCGGCCGCGAGTACGACGGCCTCGGTCTCCTCGGAGCCGAAGACCGCACCGCCGCCGACGTCGTTGACGACCAGCAGGTCGCAGCGCTTCCGGGCCAGCTTGGACTTCGCGTGGTCCATCACCGTGGCGTTCTCGTCGCCGGTCTCGGCCGCGAAGCCCACGACGACGATGTGGTCGTTGGGACGGTCGGCAGCGAGGCCAGCAAGGATGTCGGGGTTCTGGGTCAGCCGGATCTCCGGGGAGCTCCCGTCGTCGGTCTTCTTGATCTTGGCCGTGGACTCCTCGATCGGGCGGAAGTCGGCCGGTGCCGCCGCCATCACCACTGCATCGGCGGCGAGGGATGCCTCGACGACGTGCTCCTGCAGCTGGGCGGTGGTCTCCGCCGTCACGACCTTCACCCCTGCGGGGTCAGGCAGGCTCACGTTGGCGGCGACGAGGGTGACCTCGGCCCCGCGGGCTGCGGCCGTGCGGGCCAAGGCGTAGCCCATCAGTCCCGAGGAGCGGTTGCCGATGAACCGGACGGGGTCGAGGTACTCCCGGGTGCCACCCGCCGAGACGACCACTCGTTTGCCGGCGAGGTCCTGGACCAGGCCTCCGCCGTGCTGGTCGCCGCGGGCGAGCAGGTCGCCGGCAAGGGCGAAGATCTCGGCCGGGTCGGGCAACCGCCCCTTGCCTGTGTCCGCGCCGGTCAGGCGGCCCTCGGCCGGCTCGATCACGACGGCACCGCGCGAGCGCAGCGTGGCGACGTTGGCCTGGGTGGCCGGGTGCTCCCACATCTCGGTGTGCATCGCCGGGGCGTACACGACCGGACAGCGGGCGGTGAGCAGGGTGTTGGTGAGCAGGTCGTCGGCCAGGCCGTGCGCCGCCCTGGCCAGCAGGTCGGCAGTCGCCGGGGCCACCACCACGAGCGCGGCCTCCTGGCCGATGCGCACGTGCGGCACCTCGTGCACGTTGTCCCAGACCTCGGTGCTGACCGGCTTGCCGGACAGCGCGGCCCACGTGGGAGCGCCGACGAACGCCAGGGCCGAGGCCGTGGGGACGACCGTGACGTCGTGACCTGACTCGGTGAACAGCCGGAGCAGCTCACAGGCCTTGTACGCAGCAATCCCGCCGCTCACGCCGAGAACGACGCGAGGGCGGGACACAGCCGCTCCAGGGACCAGGGAGTCCACGGGGGCTACTAGATCACTCGACTACGGGGTCGGCGGCCGGGGTTGCCGGCTGCTGGCTGACCGCCGCGGCGAGCGCCTCGGCAGCAACCTCATCGGGGTCGATGTCCTCACAGGTGAGCAGGTCGTCGTTGATCTCGCGGAGCGCGATCGACAGCGGCTTCTCCTGGACGTGTGTGTCGACGAGCGGGCCGACGTACTCCAGCAGGCCTTCGCCGAGCTGGGAGTAGTAGGCGTTGATCTGGCGTGCACGCTTGGCGCTGTAGAGCACCAGCTTGTACTTGGAGTCGGTCTTGGTCAGCAGGTCGTCGATCGGAGGGTTGGTGATCCCCTCGGCAACGGGCTGGCTACCGGACACGCTCATCGAGCCTCACTAACGAAAGATTGGTGGCGCAACACAGTCCCCCGAGGGAACCGGTCATTGTCCGGGTGACGTCCCGGACCGCATCAACTCTACCAATTCCTCGCCCGCAGCGTGAATCTGCCGGTTGACGACGGTGACGTCGAACTCGGTCTCGGCGGCCAGCTCCTCCCGCGCGGTCTCCAGCCGACGCTCCCGCTCGGCGTCGTCCTCGGTGCCACGGCCCACCAGGCGGCGTACCAGCTCCTCCCACGAGGGCGGCGCCAGGAAGACGAACCGGGCCTCGGGCATGCGCTCCCGGACCTGGCGTGCTCCCTGCAGGTCGATCTCCAGGAGCGCGGGACGACCCTCGGCCACGGCCTGCTCGACGGGCAGGCGGGGGGTGCCGTAGCGGGCTGCGCGGTGTACGACGGCCCACTCCAGCAGCTCGTCGTCGGCAACCATCCGGTCGAACTCGTCCTCGGAGACGAAGTGGTAGTGCACGCCGTCCTGCTCCCCCGGCCGGCGACGACGGGTCGTCGCGGAGGTGGAGATCCAGATCTCGGGATGGTGCTCACGCATCCACGCCGTCAGGGTGCCCTTGCCGACCGCAGTCGGCCCGGCGAGGACGGTCAACCGGGACGTCGCCGGCGAGGAGTCACCAGATGAGGTCAAGAGGAGGCGAACTCGTCGATCAGGGCAGCGACCTGCTTGGCCCCGAGCCCGCGCACGCGCCGGGTCTTGGAGATCTTCAGCTTCTCCATCACCTGCTGTGCGCGCACCTTGCCGATGCCGGGCATGGACTGGAGCAGCTCGCTGACCCTCATCTTCGCGATGACCTCGTTGTGCTCGGCCTCGTTGACCACCTCGACGAGCGTGGCCCCGGAGTGCTTGAGCCGGTTCTTCACCTCCGCGCGCTCGCGCCGCGATGCGGCTGCCTTTTCGAGGGCAGCCTGACGCTGCTCTGGAGTGAGGGGCGGCAGGGCCACTGAAGGTTCCTCGACTTCCTGCTCGACTGCTTCGAGCGGACGGTCAGCATGGGTGGATCGCTGGCGATCCGGTCACGCGCAATCTAGTCACGGTGTGTGAACGCCTGCAACGCGGGACACCCCATCTGGGCCACCGGAGACCAAGGTCACTTGCTGACCGGGCCGATCAGTCGCCGGTCACAGGCCGAGGTTGACCTTGCAGACGTCGCGCGCCTGCTGCTCGATCCCGGTAGCAGCCGTGATGACCTCCTCCGTGGTGATCTGGCCGGCCGCCTCGGCGATCGCCTTCTTCTCGCCCGCGCTGAGTCCGGCCGGGGCCTTGCCGTCATCGAAGTCCGACGGCTTGACCCCCGCGCGCTCGATCGCCTGGTCCAGGTCCTCGATGGCGTCCAGGAAGATCTGCCACTCGTCCGACAGGTCGTCCGGTGACTTCTCGGACAGCTCGCGGAGCATCGGCAGGTTGCCGATCAGCGCCGAGGACGAGCTCGACTCGAGCATCTCCGCGAACTCCTTGCGGTCCTCCCGCAGCTGGCTGCAGTAGTCCTCCATCGGGTCGCCGCACCCGGTGAGCGAGAACAGCATGACGGCCGCGACGACTGCCGCGAGCCTCCGCATCAGCTGCCGCCCTGGAGCGCGCTGAACGCATCCAGCGAGCGCCCGACGGCCGACCTCAGCGCTGCCGGGTCGGGTCCGGCGCCCAGGATCTCGCGCGAGCTGGACGGCAGGACGAGGTGGAGCACGCCGCCGAAGATACGGCGTACGTCGTCGGCGGTGCCGCCCTGGGCACCGATCCCGGGCACCAGCAGCGGGCCGTTGATGTCGAGGTCCTCGCCGGTCTCGGCGATGGTCGCGCCCACGACGGCACCGAACGAGCCCATCGGAGCCACGTCGCCGTTGCGCGCCCGGAGCTCGTCGAGGACCGTGCCCGCCACGGTCCGGCCCGCGTCGGTGCGGGCGTGCTGGAACGGTGGTGCCTCCGGGTTGGAGGTCAGTGCGAGCACGAAGACGCCCTTGCCGTGCTCGTCGGCGGTGGTCAGCATCGGGTCGAGGCTGCCGAAGCCGAGGAACGGCGTCGCGGTGATCGCGTCCACCGCCATCGGGGAGGCCGGGTCAAGGTAGGCGTCGGCGTAGGCCTGGGCCGTGGACCCGATGTCGCCCCGCTTCACGTCGAGTACGACGAGCGCGCCCGCCTCCCGTGAGATCTCCACCACGCGCTCGAGCACGGCGATGCCGCGCGAGCCGAACCGCTCGAAGAAGGCCGACTGGGGCTTGACCGCGGCGACGACCGGAGCCAGCGCCTCGGCGGCCGACAGCGCGAACTTCTCCAGCCCCTCGACGGAGTCGGTCAGTCCCCAGGCCTCGAGCAGGCCGGGGTGCGGGTCGATGCCCGCGCACAACGGCCCGCGGTCGTCCATCGCGGCGCGGAGCCGTCTCCCGAAGCTGAGCGCAGCCGGGCTCGACCCGGTCATCGGTCGCCCTCAGGGGATCGAGTGCTCTGGTCTCGCTGGTGCTCCCGGATGCTGGCGTTGATGCGGACCGGCCACCAGGGACCCTCGTAGACGAACGCGGTGTAGGCCTGCAGCAGGTCGGCCCCGGCGGCCAGCCGCTCGATCGCGTCCTCGGGAGTGCTGATCCCGCCGACACCGATCAGCGTCAGGTCCGGCCCGACGCGGTCGCGCAGGAGTCGCATCACCTCGTTGGCACGCTCGCGCAGCGGAGGGCCGGAAAGCCCTCCGGCACCGGCGGCCTCGACCTGCTCGGCCGGCGAGAGCGAGCCCCTCGCGGGAGACCGTGGTGTTGGTGGCGATGATCCCGTCGAGCCCCTGGGCGACGGCCAGGTCGGCCACCTCGAGCACGTCCTTGTCGTCCAGGTCGGGCGCGATCTTCACTAGCAGCGGAACGTGCTCGGCGACGATCTCGTCTGCGCGGCTGCGGACGGCACGGAGCAACGGGTCGAGCCGCTGCACGGCCTGCATGTCGCGCAGGCCCGGTGTGTTCGGTGAGGACACGTTGACCACGAGGTAGTCGGCGTACGGCGCGAGCAGGGTGGTGCTCTTCTCGTAGTCGCGGACGGCGTCGTTCTCGGGGACCACCTTGGTCTTGCCGATGTTGATGCCGAGCGGTACGCCGAGCTCGCGACCGGTGCGGTCGAGGCGCCGCTCGGCCAGCCTGCGGGACACGAGCTCGGCGCCGTCGTTGTTGAAGCCCATCCGGTTGACCACTGCGCGGTCGGCCGGCAGCCGCACCAGCCGGGGCTTGGGGTTGCCGGGCTGTGGCTCCCCGGTGATCGTGCCGATCTCGATGAACCCGAACCCCATGTTGGCCAGGGCGTCCATGCCGACGCCGTTCTTGTCGAAGCCCGCCGCGAGACCCATCAGCCCCGGGAACTCCAGGCCCATCACCCGCGTCGTACTGACCTTCTCGACCTTGGTCCGGCGGCCGTTGAGCATCCGGGTCACCGGCTGCGCGGCGCGGATCGCCCGGAAGGCAGCGCCGTGCGCCCTCTCGGGGTCGGTGCGGGTCAGGACGCGGTCGAAGAACTGCCGGTAGGGCCGCACTCAGTCGTCCTGCTCGTCCCGCCGGGCCCAGTCCTGCAGGGAGCGAACTCCGATCTCGCCCGCCCGCATGGCCTCGATCCCCTGGACCGCGGCGCCGAGACCCTGCACGGTCGTGATGCACGGGATGTTGCTGAGGATGGCCGCGGTGCGGATCTCGTAGCCGTCGAGCCGAGGTGAACCGCCGCCGCTGGACGTCCCGTGCGGGGTGTTCACCACGAGCCTGATCTCGCCGTCGAGGATCCTGCCGACGATCGTCTTCTCGCCGTTCTCTGCCGCACCCTCGCTGTGCTTGCGTACGACGGTCGCCGAGACACCGTTGCGCCGCAGCACCTCGGCCGTCCCCTGGGTCGCCAGGATCTCGTAGCCGAGGTCAGCGAGCCGCTTCACCGGGAACACCATCATCCGCTTGTCGCGGTTGGCCATCGAGACGAAGACCTTCCCGGTGAGCGGCAACGGCCCGTAGGCAGCGGTCTGCGACTTGGCGAACGCCTTGCCGAAGTCGGCGTCGAAGCCCATCACCTCGCCGGTCGAGCGCATCTCCGGGCCGAGCACCGCATCCACGGTCTTGCCGTCGATGGTCTTGAACCGGTTGAACGGCATCACCGCTTCCTTCACGGCGATCGGGGCGTCACCCGGCAGGTCGCCGCCGTCGCCCTCGGCCGCGAGCAGGCCCTCGGCACGCAGCGACTCGATCGACTCACCGAGCATCACCCGGGCCGCGGCCTTGGCCAGCGGGGTCGCCGTCGCCTTGGAGACGAACGGCACCGTGCGGCTCGCCCGCGGGTTGGCCTCCAGGACGTAGAGCACGTCGGAGCCCAGGGCGAACTGGATGTTCAGCAATCCGCGCACACCCACGCCGCGGGCGATCGCCTCGGTGGCCTGGCGGATCCGGCTGATCTCCTCCCGGCCGAGCGTGATCGGCGGCAGCGCGCAGGACGAGTCACCGGAGTGGATGCCGGCTTCCTCGATGTGCTCCATCACGCCGCCGAGGTAGAGCGTCTCGCCGTCGTAGAGGGCGTCGACGTCGATCTCCACCGCGTCGTCGATGAACCGGTCGACGAGCACGGGGTGCTCGGGGCTGATCTCCGTGGCCCGCTGGATGTAGCCGTGCAGCGACTCGTCGTCGTACACGATCTCCATGCCGCGGCCACCAAGGACGTACGACGGCCGCACCAGCACGGGGTAGCCGATGGTGGCCGCGATCTTCTGGGCCTCCGGGAACGAGGTCGCCATGCCGTGCCTCGGGGCGTTCAGCCCTGCCTCGGCGAGCACGTGGCCGAAGGCTCCACGCTCCTCGGCCAGGTGGATCGCCGACGGGGAGGTGCCGACGATCTTCACCCCGGCGTCCTCGAGCCCCTGGGCCAGGCCGAGCGGCGTCTGCCCACCCAACTGGCAGATCACGCCGGCGATCGGGCCGGCCTTGGCCTCCGCGTGCACGACCTCGAGCACGTCCTCCAGGGTGAGCGGCTCGAAGTACAGCCGGTCCGAGGTGTCGTAGTCGGTGGAGACGGTCTCGGGGTTGCAGTTGACCATCACGGTCTCGTAGCCGACCTCGTGCAGGGCGAGGCTGGCGTGCACGCAGGAGTAGTCGAACTCGATGCCCTGCCCGATGCGATTGGGCCCCGAGCCAAGGATGATCACCGCCGGCTTCTCGCGCGGCAAGACCTCGGACTCCTCGTCGTAGGAGCTGTAGTGGTACGGCGTTGCCGCGGCGAACTCGGCGGCACAGGTGTCCACGGTCTTGAACACGGGGCGTACGCCGAGCGCGTGGCGTACGCCGCGGACGACGTCCTCCTTCATGTCGCGGATCCGGCCCAGCTGGGTGTCGGAGAACCCGTGGCGCTTGGCCCGGCGCAGCAGCGAGGGGGTGAGCTCCTCGGCGTTGATGATCTCCTGGGCGATCTCGTTGATCAGGCACAGCTGGTCGACGAACCACGGGTCGATGCCGGTGGCCGTGAAGACCTCCTCCGCGGTCGCACCCGGAGCGCAGGGCATCCATCACCTTGCTCAGCCGGCCGTCGTGCGGCTTGCTGATCTGCTCGAGCAGGTCGTCCTTGTCCAGCTCGACCTGGCGGTGGCTCCAGTCGAAGACGGCCTTCTTGTCCTCGAGGCTGCGCAGCGCCTTCTGCAGCGCCTCGGTGAAGTTGCGCCCGATCGCCATCGCCTCGCCGACCGACTTCATGTGCGTCGTCAGCACCGGGTCGGCAGCCGGGAACTTCTCGAACGCGAAGCGCGGCACCTTCACCACGATGTAGTCCAGCGTCGGCTCGAACGCCGCCGGCGTGCTCTGCCCGTCGGGCCGGGTGGTGATGTCGTTGGGGATCTCGTCGAGGGTGTAGCCGATCGCCACCTTGGCGGCGATCTTGGCGATCGGGAAGCCGGTCGCCTTGCTCGCGAGGGCGGAGGACCGCGAGACCCGCGGGTTCATCTCGATCACGACGACGCGACCGTCGGCTGGGTTCACCGCGAACTGGATGTTGCAGCCGCCGGTGTCGACACCGACCGAGCGGATGATGCCGATCGAGAGGTCGCGCAGGTGCTGGTACTCGCGGTCGGTCAGCGTCATCGCCGGCGCGACCGTGATCGAGTCGCCGGTGTGCACGCCCATCGGGTCGAGGTTCTCGATGGAGCAGACGATCACCACGTTGTCCGCGGTGTCGCGCATGACCTCGAGCTCGTACTCCTTCCAGCCGATGATCGACTCCTCGAGGAGGACCTCGGTGGTCGGGCTGGCGGCCAGTCCGGCTCCGGCCATCCGGCGCAGGTCGTCGGCGTCGTACGCCATCCCGGAGCCGGTGCCGCCCATCGTGAAGCTGGGCCGCACCACCATCGGGTAGCCGAGCTCGCCGGCCGCGCCGAAGCAGTCGGCCAGCGTGTGGCAGATGACCGACTTGGCGGTCTCGCCGCCGAGCTCCTCGACGATCTTCTTGAACGACTCGCGGTTCTCGCCGCGGTCGATCGCCTCGATGGAGGCGCCGATCAGCTCAACGCCGTACTTCTCCAGGACGCCGGCCTTGTCGAGCGCCATCGCGCAGTTCAGCGCGGTCTGCCCACCCAGCGTGGCGAGCAGCGCGTCGGGACGCTCCTTCTCGATCACCTTCTCGACGTACTCCGCGGTGATCGGCTCGACGTACGTCGCGTCCGCGAACTCGGGGTCGGTCATGATCGTCGCCGGGTTGGAGTTGACCAGGATGACCCGCAGCCCCTCGGCCTTCAGCACCCGGCAGGCCTGGGTCCCCGAGTAGTCGAACTCGCACGCCTGCCCGATCACGATCGGCCCGGAGCCGATGACCAGGACGCTCTGGATGTCCGTGCGCTTCGGCATCAGGCGTCCCCTTCCGGTGCATTGGTCTCGTCTGATCGCTCGCTTCGCTCGCTGCTCGACCACCGGGGGTCGCCGTCGGCGGCGGACTCACCAGCATCCCCGGTGGTTGAGGAGCGAGCGCCAGCGAGCGTCTCGAAACCACTCGACCCAGCCATGAGCTCGATGAACCGCTCGAACAGGTACGCCGCATCGTGGGGGCCGGCGGCCGCCTCGGGGTGGTACTGCACCGAGAAGCTCTTCAACCGGCCCTCGTCGTCACGCAGCTCGAGACCCTCGACCACGTTGTCGTTGAGGCAGACGTGGCTCACGGTCACCTGACCCCACCTCGTCTCGGTCGGTCCCTCGAGCGGGGCGTCGACGGCGAACCCGTGGTTGTGCGCGGTGACCTCGACCTTGCCGGTCGTGCGGTCCATCACCGGCTGGTTGATCCCGCGGTGGCCGTACTTGAGCTTGAAGGTGCCGAAGCCGAGTGCCCGGCCGAACAGCTGGTTGCCGAAACAGATGCCGAAGTACGGCAGCCCAGCGTCCAGCGCGCCCTCGAGCAGCTCGACCTGGCCGATGGTCGCGGCCGGGTCACCGGGACCGTTGGAGAAGAACAGGCCGTCGGGCTGCACCGCGAGGACGTCCTCGAGCGTCGAGGTGGCCGGGAGCACGTGCACCTCGATGCCGCGCTCGGCCATCATCCGGGGGGTGTTGGCCTTGATGCCGAGGTCCACCGCGGCGACCGTGAACCGCTTCTCCCCCACTGCCGGAACGACGTAGGCCTCGTCGGTGGAGACCTCACCGGCCAGCTCGGTGCCCTCCATCTCCGCTGCATCCAGCACCCGGGCGAGCAGGGCATCAGAGTCGGTCGTGGCCGAGGAGATGCCGACACGCATCGCGCCACGCTCGCGCAGGTGGCGGGTCAGCGCGCGAGTGTCGATGCCGCTGATGCCGACCACCCCCTGCTCGCGTAGCTCGTCGTCCAGCGACCGGATCGAGCGCCAGCTGGACGGCACGCGCGCCGGGTCTCGTACGACGTACCCACTCACCCAGATGCGACGCGACTCCGGGTCGTCCTCGTTGATCCCGGTGTTGCCGACGTGCGGGCTGGTCATCACCACGACCTGCCGGTGGTACGACGGGTCGGTGAGCGTCTCCTGGTAGCCGGTCATCCCGGTGGAGAACACCGCTTCGCCGAAGGTCTCCCCGGTCGCGCCGTAGGACTCGCCACGGAACACCCGGCCGTCCTCGAGCACCAGGATCGCCTCGGTGCTGGCTGAGCTTGTCGAAACCACTACTTACCCCTGCTCATCTTCGAAATGGTGCGCACCCATCGATCGACCTCGGGTGCGGTGGAGCCCGCCTTCACGTTCTTGCTGGGGTCCATCCGGAACCCCGTGCGCCACTGGTGCTCGCCGTGTTGCCAGCGGACCACCAGCAGGTCCTGCACCGGCTTGCCGTCGAAGTGCGTCGCCGTGGTGGCGCCGCGCAGCGCTTCGACAGGGATCCGGAAGGACCCGGCCATGCGCACGACGTCGAGGGCCTCCTCGGAGAGGTTCAGCCGCGAGGAGCTCTTCGCCGCCATGCTCTGGCCGGTCACCTTCTCGTCGTCGGCATTGAGAGTCCCGAGGTAGCGCGCTGCCGACTGCAGCTTGGCCTTGGGCAGGTCCTTCATCGCGGGCACCGGGACGAGCGGGGGGAACTTCGGTTCGCGCCGGCGGAACAAGGCCATTCACACCAGGCTCCCGTCGAGCACGGTCGGCGTGCCACGGAGCACCGTGGCCACGACCTTGCCGGTGAGCTTGCGTTCGTGCCACGGGTTGTTGCGCGACAGCGAGGCCGAGGTTGCCCGGTCGACGACGACGACCGCGGAGGGGTCGACGAGTGTGATGTTGGCGGCCTGTCCGACCGCGAGCGTGCCGCCGTGGCCCTCCAGGCCGGCGATGCGTGCCGGGGTCTGCGACATCACCCGGGCGACGTCGGTCCAGGTCATCGCGCCGGAGCCGACCATCACCTCGCTGACCACCGAGAGCGCGGTCTCCAGGCCGAGCATTCCGAACGCCGCGTCGACGAACGCGTGCTCCTTGTCGTGGCGGGCGTGCGGCGCGTGGTCGGTGGCCACCGCATCGATGGTGCCGTCGGCGAGCGCGTCGCGCAGCGCGGCGATGTCCTCGTCGGGGCGCAGTGGCGGGTTCACCTTGAACACAGGGTCGAAGCCCGCGAGCAGGTCCGTCGGCAGCAGCAGGTGGTGTGGAGTCACCTCGGCGGTGACGTCGATGCCCTGGGCCTTGGCCCACCGGATCACCTCGACCGAGCCGGCGGTGGAGACGTGGGCGACGTGCACCCGGCTGTTGGTGTGCCGCGCGAGCATCACGTCGCGCGCGACGATGGTCTCCTCGGCGATGCCAGGCCAACCGGGCAGGCCGAGGCGCCCGGACAGCTCACCCTCGTGGCAGCAGGCCGTGGGCCCGGCGAGATCCGGGTCCTGGGAGTGCTGGGAGATGACGCCGCCGAACGCGCGGACGTACTCCAGTGCCCGGCGCATCACGCGCGGGTCATGCACGCACTTGCCGTCGTCGGAGAACACCCGCACCTTGGCCCGCGACCGCGCCATCAGGCCGAGCTCCGCGAGCTCCTGCCCACCGAGGTCTCGGGTCACCGCGCCAACGGGCTGTACGTCGACCAGCCCGGCCGCGCGACCGAGGTCGAGGATCCGCTCGGCCGCCTCGCCCGTGTCGGTGACCGGCGAGGTGTTCGCCATCGCCAGCACGGCGGTGAAGCCACCGAGTGCCGCGGCCCTGGAGCCGGTGAGCACGGTCTCGGCGTCCTCGCGACCCGGCTCGCGCAGGTGGGTGTGCAGGTCGACCAGGCCGGGAAGGGCAACCAGCCCATCGGCATCGATCACCTCGGCGCCGGAGGGCTCTTCGGCGACCAGCACCCCGTTCTCGACGTACAGGTCTGCGCTCTCGGCACCGAGAACGGCGGCACCCTTGATGACCAGTCCCTTTTTCGGGGCACTCATGATGCGCTCCCTTCGCCGGCGAGCAGGTGGTAGAGCACCGACATCCTGATGGCGACACCCGCCGAGACCTGGTCGAGGACCAAGGACTGGGCGGAGTCGGCAGCGTCGGCGGCGATCTCGAGGCCGCGGTTCATCGGGCCGGGGTGGCAGATCGGGGCGTCCGGCTTGAGCACGTCGAGCCGGTCGCGGGTGAGCCCGTAGCCGACGGTGTACTCGCGGGCGCTGGGGAAGTAGGCGCCGCTCATCCGCTCTCGCTGGACGCGGAGCATCATCACCGCGTCGGCCTCGGGCAGCACCTCGTCGAGGTCGTAGGACGTCTCGAACCCGGCGTCCTTGGACCACGCGGTGATGCCGGCCGGCATCAGCGTCGGCGGCGCGACCACGGTCACGTGGGCGCCGAGCTTGGTCAGCAGGAGCACGTTGCTGCGGAACACCCGGCTGTGCGTCAGGTCGCCGACGAGCACGACGTGCTTGTCCTCGAGGGTGCCCATCCGGCGCTGGAGCGTGTAGGCGTCGAGCAGCGCCTGCGTGGGGTGCTCGTGCATCCCGTCGCCGGCGTTGATCACCACGGCGTCGGTCCACTGGCTCACCTGCTTGGCGGCGCCGCTCGCGCCGTGCCGGATCACCAGGCCGTCGACACCCATCGCCGCGACCGTCAGCACGGTGTCGCGCAGGCTCTCGCCCTTGCTCACGCTCGACCCCTTGGCCGAGACGTTGATGACGTCGGCCGAGAGCCACTTCCCGGCGATCTCGAAGGACGACCGGGTGCGGGTGGAGTCCTCGAAGAACAGGTTGACCACGGTGCGGCCACGCAGGGCGGGGAGCTTCTTGACCGAGCGGTTCTGTACGTCGTGCATCTCGGCGGCGGTGTCGAACAGGGCCTCGACGTCGGCGACCTCGATGTCGTCGATGGAGAGCAGGTGCTTGTTCATGTCGTCTGCTCCGTCATCGGTGCGATCCGGACTTCGTCGTACCCGTCGGACTCCTCGAGCCGCACCATCACTCGTTCGCCGCGCGCGCTGGGCAGGTTCTTGCCGACGTGGTCGGCGCGGATCGGGAGCTCGCGGTGCCCGCGGTCGATGAGTACGGCGAGCCGCACCGTCGCCGGCCGGCCGAGGTCGTTCATCGCGTCCAGAGCGGCCCGGACCGTGCGCCCGGAGAAGAGCACGTCGTCTACGAGGACCACGACCTTGCCGTCGACGCCGCCGGGGGGCATCTCGGTGTGGTGGGGACCGCGGGTGGGGTGCCGGCGCAGGTCGTCGCGGTACATCGTGGTGTCGAGCGTGCCGACCGGGACCGACGCTCCCTCCACCTTCGCGATCCGCTGGCCGATCCGGTTGGCGAGGTGGACGCCGCGGGTGGGGATGCCGAGCAGCACCAGGTCGTCGAGGCCCTTGTTGCGCTCGAGGATCTCGTGGGAGATGCGAGTGAGTGCCCGGGAGATGTCACGGGCGTCGAGGACGGTGCGTCCTTCGGGTGGTGCCGCCCCCTCGGGGGCTGTCGGAACAGATGCAGGATTGGCAGGAGCCATCAGCATCGGACCTCCTTCTCCGCCTCACAGGACGGCTCGTTAAAGGATGTCGATCGATGGTGACAGTAGCAGCCGAGCCACCCGACGAGGAACCGACGCGGCGCGCGTCTCACCTGCTCCTTGGTCCGCCGACCGGTGACTCGATGTCCCCGGCGGCGGCTACTCCGGGAGGGGAGGGCCGACGACCTGGAGGCCGTAGCGCGGCCCCACCTCGTTCCAGCGAGCGATCTCCTCCTCCATCGACAGGCCCTCGCCCTCGGCCGGGATGTGCATGCCTGCGGCAGGCACCCCGACCTCGTCGTACAGGCCCATCAGACCGCCCGGAGTCGTGAGGCTCAGGAAGCGGGCCGGCTCGTCGCCACGGATCCGAAATGCGTGCGGAAGCCCCAGCGGCAGGTAGAGGAACGAGCCCTCGGTGAGCTCGTAGGTCTCCTCGCCGGCGCGGTACTCGATCTGGCCGCCGAGCACGAAGAGCGCCTCGGCCTCCTTGGTGTGTCGATGCAGTGGTGTCGCGATGCCTGGCGGCTGGGTCACGAGCGACATCCCGAAGCTGCCTCCGGTGTCCCCCGCGCTGACCAGGTGCTCGAAGAGCGAACCCATCGCCCAGGTCCCGGGACCCTCGCCTGCCCGATGGACTACGACTTCCTCGGTTCCGGTTTCCACCAGGTCCTCCGTCACGACGCTCCCCTGATTGATCCGAACTCACTTCGGATGAATACTGCTAACGTAGGTGCCGTGCCTTCCCCGGTCAAGACCCGCACCTACCGCTCGCAGCGGCGCGAGGAGCAGGCCGCGGCGACCCGGCGAGCGGTGCTCCGCGCCGCGCGGGACCTGTTCGTCGCCCACGGCTACTCCGACACCACAGTTGTCGACGTCGCGCGCCGGGCGAAGGTCTCGGTCGACACGCTCTACGCCAGCGTCGGGCGCAAGCCCCAGCTGTTGCTCGCCGTGCACGACATGGTGCTCAGCAGCTCCGACGAACCCGTCGCGGCTGAGCGACGCGACTACGTCGCCGCGATCAGGGCGGCGAGCGGTGCACGCGCCAAGCTGACGACGTACGCCGAGGCGCTGGGCCGGGTCTTCCCGCACACCGTCCCCCTGGCCGAGTCGCTGCGCATCGCCGCCCAGACGGATGCCGAGTGCCGCAAGGTCTGGGAAGGCCTCAACGAGCGCCGGGCCACGAACATGCTCTCTTTCGCCCGCGACCTGCGCGAGACCGGCGATCTGCGCGAGGACCTGACCGACGAGGACGTGGCCCACCTGGTGTGGACGACCAACTCGTCCGAGTTCTACCGGCTCACCACCGCGCGCGGCCGCACCCCCGAGCACTACGTCGCCACTGTCACCGACCTGTGGACCCGGACCCTGCTCACCTGACCCGGTGAGACGTCGCATCTTGCGGTCGAATGACCCGTGAGGCGTCGCAACTTGCGCTCGAAAACCCGGTGAGGCGTCGCAACTTGCCGCAAGATGCGACGCCTCGGCGCTGTTTTCAACGCAAGATGCGACGCCTCAGCGATGTCTGGGCAGGAACGGCGGGTCTCCTAGGGTGAGCCCATGGCGACCGGGACACACGACCACGACGATGACCCGCGCAACGCGGAGATCCTGATCTGGGTCAACGGGGAGCTGCTCCCCCGCGATCGGGCGGTCGTCTCGGTCTTCGACTCAGGGTTCGTGCTCGGCGACGGGGTCTGGGAGGGGCTGCGTGTCTCGGCCGGTCACCCGGCGTTCCTCGACCAGCACCTCGACCGGCTCGAGGAGGGTGCGCGGGCGATCATGCTCGACCTCGGGATGAGTCGCGCGGAGATCACCGAGGCGATCTACGCGACGCTGCGGGCGAACGAGATGACCGATGGAGTGCACGTCCGGCTGATGGTGACCCGCGGGGTGAAGTCGACGCCGTACCAGGATCCGCGGATGACCATCGGACCCGCGACCATGGTGATCATCGCCGAGCACAAGGAGCCGCTGCCCAGGACGGTCAGCGAGGGGATCACCCTGTTCACCACGCACGTACGCCGCGCGACCCCGGACACCCTCGATCCGAAGCTCAACGCCCACAGCAAGCTGAACGACATCCAGGCGTGCATCCAGGCCTACACAGCCGGCGCCGACGAGGCGCTGATGCTGGACCCGCACGGCTTCGTCGCCACCTGCAACAGCACGCACTTCTTCATCGTGACCCGCGACGGAGAGGTGTGGACGTCGGACGGACGGTTCTGCCTCGCCGGCATCACCCGCGCCAACGTGCTCGAGGTCTGCCGGTCCAACGGCATCCCGTCGCGCGAGACCACGTTCAGCCTGACCGACGTCTACAACGCGGCCGAGGCTTTCGTTACGGGGACGTTCGCCGGCGTCGTACCGGTGCGCACGGTCGACGGCCGCACGATCGGCGCCGGCGAACGCGGACCAGTGGTGCAGCGGCTGCAGGAGCTCTACCAGCAGCACGTGGCGGCGGATGTGGGATCACGCGGATGACGGTCCGGGTGGCGATGTGGTCGGGGCCGCGCAACATCTCTACCGCGATGATGCGGGCCTGGGAGAACCGGCCGGACACGGTCGTTGTCGATGAGCCGTTCTACGCCGCCTACCTCGTCCGGACCGGCCTCGACCATCCCGGCCGGCACGAGGTGATCGCCTCGCAGCCGACCGATCCCGACGAGGTCGTTCGGCTCCTCACCAGTGACGACACCGTGCCGGTGCACTACAGCAAGCAGATGACCCATCACCTCCCCGACGACATGGCGATGGACTGGGTCACGGAGTTCCGCAACGTCCTGTTGATCCGGGACCCGGCCGAGGTGGTGGCGTCCTACGTCCGGTCGCGGGAGTCCTGCGAGCCCGAGGACATCGGGCTGCTCCAGCAGGTTCCGCTGTACGACGTACTCCCGGCCGGGTCACCGGTCATCGACGCGGCCGACTTCCTGCGCAACCCCGAGGCGCACCTGCGGTGGCTGTGCGAGTGGCTGGGCATTCCGTTCACCGACCGGATGCTGCACTGGCCCGAGGGGCTGCGCGACTCCGACGGTGTCTGGGCGCCGCACTGGTACGACGCCGTCGCGCGATCGACCGGCTTCGAGCCCTGGCGTGCACGCGAGTTCGAGCTCAGCGCGCACGACGCGGCGGTGGCCGAGACCTGCCGCCCGGCGTACGAGCTGCTGCATGCCCGCCGACTGGTGCTCTGAGGCTCAGCTCAGGTCGGCCAGGGCGCTCTCCACGGCCCGGTGGAAGGTCGGGTAGGCGTAGATCATCGAGCGCAGCGTCTCGGTCGGGACCTCGGCGTGGACGGCGGTGGTCAGCATCCCGAGCATCTCGCCGCCGCTCGGCCCGACCGAGGTGGCACCGACGAGCACTCCACGGTCGGCGTCCTCGACCAGCTTGATCAGGCCCTCGCCCTTGGCGATGAAGCCGCGCGTCGATGAGGCGAGGTCGGTGAGACCGACTCGCACGTTCAGTCCGGCGTCGCGCGCAGCCTTCTCGGTCATCCCAACCGACCCGACCTCGGGGTCGGTGAAGGTCACGTGCGGCAGCGCCCGGTAGTCGGCGGTCGCGCCTTCCTCACCGAGGATGTCGCGCACGCAGATGGCCGACTGGTACATCGAGACGTGCGTGAACGCGCCCTTGCCGACCACGTCGCCCAGGGCCCAGAGTCCCTCCCCCGCACGCATCCGCTCGTCGACGTCGATCGAGTGCGCGGACGGGTCCAGGCCCACGGTCTCGAGGCCGAGGTCGGGGAGGTTGGGTCGGCGGCCGGCGGCGACGAGGAGCTTCTCGGCATCGACCTCGTGGTCCGCGAGGGCGATGCGGAAGCGGCCGTCGTCGTACGACACCGACTTGATCGTGACGTCGGTGAGCACCTGGATCCCCTCACGGGCGAAGACGTCCGAGACGAGCCGGCTGCTCTCGGGTTCCTCGGGGCCGAGGATCCGGTCGCCGACCTCCAGCACGGTGACCCGTACGCCGAAACGGGCGAGCCCCTGGGCGAGCTCGGCGCCGATCGGCCCGCCGCCGATGACGGCCAGCGAGCCGGGGACGGACTCGATCCGCAGGATGTCGCGGTTCGTCCAGTACGGCGTGTCCGCGAGGCCATCGATCGGCGGTGCGGTCGGCGCCGTGCCGGGGTTGAGCACGACGCCACGCTTCGCCTCATACACCTCGCCGTTCACCTCGACCGTTCGCGGTCCGACGAGACGGCCATGTCCCCGCACGAACGTCGCTCCCGCACTCTCGAGCCGTTTCACTGCGACCTGGTCGTTCCAGTCGTCGGTCGCCTCGTCGCGGATCCGGTCCGCGACCTCGCTCCAGTCGGGGCGGACGTCGGCCTCGCCAGCGAACTCCGGGATCCGGCGACCCTCCGCGAGCACGTCAGCCGCGCGGATGATCATCTTGCTCGGGATGCAGCCGTAGTAGGGGCACTCACCCCCGACCAGCCGCTCGTCGATCGCAACCACGGAGAGCCCGGCCTTTGCCAGCGCCGTCGCCGTCGCCTCGCCTCCGGGCCCGAGGCCCACCACCACAACGTCACACGAGTTCGTCGCCATGGGGCAAGTCTTGCAGTCAGCTCACGTCGATGGTCGTCACGATCGATGTGACCGATGGGCGCCGCGGAGTGGACCCGAACCCGAAGCGCGGCTCCGGGGACACCGACGCCAGCACACCCAGGTCGGTGTCCTGCCACGAGCCGGTCAGCTTCGTGATCCGCCGCAGGTCGGTGGCGCCGTAGTACTCCAGCCGCTCGTTGCCGGCACTCCCCCGGGTGCGTACGCCGCGCAACACGACCCGGGCCACCGGGTCAGTCAGCCTGGCCCACAGCGGCGCAGTAGCGAGCCGCTTCGGAACCAGACGCAGCAGCCAGCCGAGCGGTAGACGGCGTCCGATGCCGATGGTCATCTCGAGGCCCGGCGCGACGACGTGCCATGACGTGACGCCGGCTCCGTCCTCGAACGTGACCTCCACCGGGCCGATCTCCACCCGGTCGAAGCGATAGGTGGTCGACACGAACTCGGCGACGTCCTCGTCGGGCGCGAGCAGCACGCGCGTGCCATCGGGCTCGGCGAGCATCACGTCGGCGAAGGCGCCCAACGGCGACTGCCGCCATCGCCCCACCACGATCCGCACGCCACTGCTCGAGCCGACCCCGGCGATGGCGCCGTGGAAACGGTGTCGCCCGCGGGGCAGGGTCACCGGTCGAGGTGGCGGGCCTGCGCCAGCGAGAACAAGCCGTAGCAGGCGATCCCGATGCCCACCGCGAACAACAGGTAGGGGCCGAACGGCTGCTGCAGGACCTTCTGCAGCGCCTGGTCGAGGCCGCCGGACTTCTGCGGCTCGTGGGTGACCCCGGCGTAGCAGATCAGCGCACCGACACCCATGAGGACAAGGCCCTTGGCGAAGTGGCCGACCTTGCCGAGCCAGATGTACCCCGCACCGCTCCAGCCCAGCTTGCCCTCGGTCTGGAGCTCTTCGGCGAAACCCTCCTGCCATGCGTGCCGGACGATCACGCCGACGCCGTACACGATGACACCGATACCGACGGCCACCACGATCCACTGGCCGGCGGGCAGGTCCATCACCTTCGCGGTCGTACCGCGCGAGCTCTTGGATGAGCTGCTGGAGCTCCCCGAACCCAGCGCCACGCGGACAGCGAGCACCCCCAGTGCGATGTAGACAACGACCTTCGCCCCCGACGCCAGCCGCAACCAGGTTCGCTTGGATCCCTCGTGCTCGCGATGTCCGAAGGCTGCCTCGGTCAGCCGCCACACCACGAGCAGGAGCATCCCCAGCGCAATCCCCCAGACCAGGATCTTGCCAAAGGGTTGTTTGGCCAGCTCCTGCATGGCACCGCTGGGACTGGCGTCCTCGCTCTGGTCGCCCAGCGCGAGCTGGATGGCGAGCCACGCGAGCAGGAGGTACACCACGCCGTAGGCGATCAGTCCCGCCCGCGCCGCGTGGCTGAGCCAGTTGCTCCGTTCGGCGCGGCGGCCGATCACCTCGGGGTCGTTCAAGAGACCTCGAGCTCCTTGAACCATGACTCGAGGACGTAGTCGGTCTCCCACCCCATCGAGGCGTACAAGCCGTCCGCGCCGGTCGGTGAGTCGGCGTCGACCTCGAGGCCGACCCGGTCTCGACCGCGCCGTGCGGCGTCCGCGATGACCGTGTGCAGCAGGGCCTTGGCGACCCCGCGACCGCGGGCGTGGCGGTGTACGCCTATGTAGTCGATGTAGCTGCCCTCGTGGCCCTTTGCGTTCTCGGGCAAGACCGTGCTGACCACGGCGCCCGCTGCGAGCGGCCGACCCTCGTCGCTCTCGACGAAGGCCAGCCACCAGTGGTCCCAGCGGTGCCCCGGGTCCTCCCGGAGGCGCAGCACGAACTCGGGAAAGCTCTCCCGGTAGTTGTTGAAGTGGTCCGCGAAGGAGGCCTCGAGCACCTCGTGCACAAGATGCAGGTCGCCTGCGACGGGGAAGCCCGTTGTCGTGGGTCTCACGCGCCGGATGGTGACGCCTTCCCGGGGGCCCGGGAGCGAGGTGGCCTCCTCGGGCTTCACGGGCCGGGTCATCTGCGGGAAGGTGCGGCGCTTGGTGTAGCCGGCGTCGGTCAGCCACTGCTGCTGAACCGTGTCCTCGGCGAACGGGCTCGCGTCGAGCCGGGTCGCCGAGATCTCCCGCAGCTTGCAGAGGTTGCGTCCCTGCGCCTCGGCCCATGCGTAGAACTCGCGGGCGACCACAGCGGCCTCGTCGATCGAGCGGTCGACGTAGAGCATCACCATGGTGCGACCCGCTGCCCGGTCGTGGACGGTGAGCCAGGCGCGCGGCTTGCCGTCCGGGTCGACGGCCAGCAGCTGGCGCCGCGTCCAGGACGCCTGGCCGGCCACCTCGGACTCGATCTGCTTGCGGTCGACCGAGGTCGAGCCGGTGAACTCGGCACGGTCGGCGGCGCGCAGCGCCAGCAGTACCTCGAGATCGTCGAGTCCGGGAATCCGCACGGTCCACCCGGGGGGCAATCCCGTCGGGAACGGGATGCGGCTGGGCACGTCGGCTCCTGAACTCACCCGGTCATCCTGCCGGAAGTGCGACTCACCCGACCAGCGACTCACGGTCGCGGACAATGTTGCCGAGCACGCCGTTGACGAACCCGGGCGACTCGTCGGTGGACAGGTCGCGCACCAGGTTGAGGGCCTCGGACACGGAGACGGCGAACGGGACCTCGTCGACGTACAGCACCTCGAAGGCCGCCATCCGCAGGACGTTGCGGTCCACTGCCGGCATCCGGTCCATCGTCCAGCCCTTGGCGTAGGTCGCGATGACCTCGTCGAGCCGGGCACGGTTCGCGGTCACGCCCTCGACGAGGCGCACGGTGTACTCGTTGACCGGACCCGCGTCGCTCAGCTCCGCCAGTGCGTCGTCGGTGGAGCGGTTGCGCATCTCGGAGGCGTAGATGAGGTCGAGGGCCCGCTTGCGGGCCTTGGATCGGGCTGCCATCAGGTGCTGACGCGACCCAGGTAGGAGGAGTCCCTCGTGTCGACCTTGATCCGCTCGCCGTTCACGATGAACAGCGGCACGCTGATCTGGTGACCGGTCTCGAGCGTGGCCGGCTTGGTGCCGCCGGTCGAACGGTCGCCCTGCAGGCCGGGCTCGGTGTACGTCACCTCGAGCTCGACCGAGGCCGGCAGCTCGATGTAGAGGACGTCACCGTCGTTGGTGGCGACGATCGCCTCCTGGTTCTCGAGCAGGAAGTTGGTGGCGTCGCCGACGACCTCCGGGGAGACCTCGAGCTGCTCATAGCTGCTGGTGTCCATGAACACGAAGGACGTGCCGTCGTTGTAGAGGTACTGCATGGTCCGCTTGTCGACGTTGGCCACCTCGACCTTGACGTCGGCGTTGAACGTCTTGTCGACGGTCTTGCCCGAGCTGATGCTCCGCAGCTTGGTGCGCATCACCGCCCCGCCCTTGCCGGGCTTGTGGTGCTGGAACCAGATGACCTGCCAGAGCTGGCCGTCGAGCTTGAGCACCATGCCGTTCTTCAGGTCGTTCGTCGTTGCCATGCGGGTCTCTCGCACCTTCTCGGATCGTGGGTGGGGCAGCGGCCGAGTCTAACCGGCACCGACCCTTCGGCCCGACCAGCGCCGCTCGGACGACGACTACTTGCCCAGGATCAGGCCGGAGGTGGGTACGCCGGTCCCGGCGGTCACCAGCACGTGCTCGACAGCATCCACCTGGTTGACCGCAGTCCCCCGGACCTGCCGGACCGCCTCGGCGATGCCGTTCATGCCGTGGATGTAGGCCTCCCCGAGCTGGCCGCCATGGGTGTTCACCGGCAGCCGACCGCCGATCTCGATGGCGCCGTCGGCGATGAAGCCGGGAGCCTCGCCGCGGCCACAGAAGCCGAGCTCCTCCAGCTGCATCAGCACGTACGGCGTGAAGTGGTCGTAGAGCACGGCCGTGGCGATGTCCTCGTGGGTCAGCCCCGACTGGCGCCACAGCTCCCGGCCGACCACTCCCATCTCGGGCACGCCGATGTCGTCGCGGTAGTAGGAGGTCATCACGAACTGGTCGGCCGCGCTCCCTTGCGCCGCAGCGGTGACGGCCACCGGGGTCTGCGCCAGGTCGGCCGCCCGCTCGGGGGTGGTCACCACGATCGCCACCGCGCCGTCGCTCTCCTGGCAGCAGTCGAGCAGGCGCAGCGGGTCGGCGATCATCCGCGAGGACTGGTGGTCCTCCAGGGTGATGGGTCGCTCGAAGAAGAACGCGTTGGGGTTGGTCGCGGCGTGCTTGCGGTCGGCGACGGCCACCGTGCCGAAGTCGGCCGACGTGGCGCCGTACTCGTGGAGATAGCGGCGCGCCTGCATCGCCACCGTCGCCGCCGGCGTGGACAGGCCGTGCGGGTAGGTCCAGGCGTTGTCGAGGCCGTTGGTGTTCACCTGCGCCGCCGCCCAGTTCTGCACCTGCCCGAATCGCTGGCCCGAGCGCTCGTTGAATCCGCGGTAGCAGACCACCACCTCTGCCACCCCGGTGGCGACGGCCATCGCAGCCTGCTGCACGGTGGCGCACGCCGCGCCGCCGCCGTAGTTGATCCGGCTGAAGAACCGCAGGTCGCCCATGCCCAGCTCGCGCGCCAGCGCGATCTCGGAGGTGTTGTCCATCGTGAAGGTGACCAGGCCGTCGACATCGCCCGGCGCGAGTCCTGCGTCCGCAAGCGCATGCAGGGTGGCCTCGGCCGACAGCTGCAGCTCCGAGCGACCGGACTCCTTGGAGAACTCCGTCGCACCGATGCCCGCGATCGCCGCCTTTCCGCTGAGGCTCATCGGGAGACCGTCAGCTTCGCGGTCACGTGGTCCGAACCGTTGGTTGAGCCCGTCGAAACCACGCGCCCGACGACCTCGACGGTGAGCACGCCATCAGTCTCGTCGGTGACCTCGCCGGAGAAGCTCAACGTGTCATAGGGATGGGCTGGAGCACCGAGCCGGAGGGCACAGGAACGCACGACGAAGTCGGGCCCGATCGCCTCGCGCGCCCAGTCGCCGACGTACTTCTGCACGAGCCCTGTGGTGGCGAGGATGTTGACGAAGATGTCCTTGGAGCCGTGCGACTGCGCGAGGTCGCGGTCGTGGTGCACGTCCTGGTAGTCGCGCGTCGCGATGGCCGTCGAGACCACGAGCGTCGGCGTGATCGGCAGCTCCCACCCGGGCAGTGCGGTCCCGCTTCATCGAGCCAGCTCCCAGATCGGCAGGGTCAGGTCGTCGTCGACCCGGTCCCACCCGACGACGACCGGGTCGCCGATCGCAAGGTCCTCCGGGTTTCCGCGTACGTCGGCGACGAACCGCACGCCCTCCTCGAGCTCGACGAGCGCGATCGTCACCGGCAGCTCCCGACCCGGCATCTTCGGTGCGTGGTGCACCAGGAAGCTGAAGATCGTGCCCCTGCCACTGGCGACCACGAAGCCGCGATCCATCGCGTGGCATGCCGGGCACACCGGTCCGGGCGGGTGACGGAGCAGTCCGCAGGCGTTGCACTTCTGGATCCGCAGCTCGCCCTGCTCCGTGCCCTCCCAGAAGAACTCGGTGTCCTGGTTGCGCACGGGTCGGATGATCTGGGAGCGGTCAGGTCTCGTCTGTCCACTCGCTTCGCTCGCTGCTCGACCACCAGGCCCGGCGGAGGTCTGCCGTGGCTTGAACTTGAGCACCCGGAAGAGCATGGAGGCGACCACCTCGTCGCCGACGCGCCAGATGTTCCGGGTGGTGACGAAGTAGCCCTCGCCGACGCCGGTCTGCTTCGGCCCGGCGACGTCGTCGAGGCGGGTGGTCACGGAGACCTGCTCGCCGACGCGCAGGTAGCGCTCGTAGGTCTGTTCGCAGTTCGTGCCGAGCACCGAGGTGTAGCCGGCGGCGTCGAGCATCTCCATTGCGCCCGACAGCGGGTCGTCGGCGCCGCGGGTGCCGCGCAACCCAGGCATCGTCCAGACCTGCGCCATCGCCGGCGGCGCGACCCCCTCGGTGAAGCGCGGATCTGTCTCCCCCATGGCATCCAGCCAGGCGTTGATGATCGGCTGACTCACCGCGTCGCGCGCATCGCGCCGCGCTGTCTCGCCCAGCGCCTTGAGCCGCTCGGTCTCGGCCATGATCCAGTCGTGGTCGTGGACCTGCTCGGTGCTGCTCAACGCGGCACCTTCGGCAGCCCCAGCCCGAACATCGCGATCAGCTCTCGCTGCACCTCGTTGACCCCGCCGCCGAAGCTGAGCACGAGGTTCCGCTTGGAGGTGGCGTCCAGGTAGCGCATCAGCCGGGCGGTCTCGGGCTCCGCCGGGTCGCCGTACGACGTCACGATGCGCTCCAGCTCCAGGCCGAGCGACTGCACCTCGTCGGAGGCGAAGACCTTCGATGCGGAGGAGTCAGCGATCGCCTCGACGCCGGTCGCGCCGGACCCTGCGACCTGCCAGTTCAGCAGCTCGTTGACCCGGAACGCAGCAGTGGCTCGCGCGAGGGTTCGTCGTACGTCGGGCAGGGAGAGCAGCGAGGTGCCGTCGGGGTTGGTCCGCGAGCGCGCCCACTCGATGACCATGTCGCGCAACCCCTCGATCCGCCCGGCCGGCCCGAGCATCACGCGCTCGTGGTTGAGCTGGGTGGTGATCAGCCGCCAGCCCTCGTTCTCCTCGCCCACCAGCATCTCGACGGGCACCTGCACGTCGTTGTAGTAGGTGGCGTTGACGTGGTGCGACCCGTCGGAGGTGATGATCGGCGTCCACGAGTAGCCCGGGTCCTTGGTGTCCACGATCAGCACGGAGATGCCCTTGTGCTTAGGGGCCTCGGTGTCCGTGCGCACGGCCAGCCAGATGTAGTCGGCCGCGTGGCCACCGGTCGTCCACATCTTCTGGCCGTTGACGACGTAGTGGTCGCCATCCTTCTTCGCGGTCGTGCGCAGCGACGCGAGGTCGGTGCCGGCGTCGGCCTCGGAGTAGCCGATCGCGAAGTGCACGTCGCCGGCGAGGATCGCCTTGAGGAACTTGTCCTTCTGCAGATCGGTGCCGTAGGCCTGCAGCGTCGGTCCGACCGTCTGCAGCGTCACCGCAGGAAGGTGCACGTCGGCACGGGCGGCCTCGTTGGCGAAGATCTGCTGCTCGATGCCGCCGAGTCCCTTGCCGCCGTACTCCTCGGGCCAGCCGACCCCCATCCAGCCGTCCTCGCCCATCTGCCGGATGGTGCGGTGGTACGCCGCGCCGTGCCGGTCGGTCATCATCTCGAGCCGGTCCTCGGGCGAGACGAGGCCGGAGAAGTACGCGCGCACCTCGTCCTTGAACGCGCGCTGCTCGGGAGTGAGCTCGTTGTTGGCGTCCTCCGGACGGTCCGCCGGCACCGCCTCGAGCGTGGCCTCGGCGCCACCGAGAAGGCGGGCGAGGTCCTTGACCCGCGCGAAGTAGCGGTGCAGCGGATAGGTCTCGTCGACCCCGACCCCGCCGTGCAGGTGGTGACACGTCTGCAGCGCAGCAGGGGCACGGTCGCAGAACCAGAACGCACCGACCGCGAGGTCGGCGACTGCCTCCTCGCCCACGGCGACGCGTCGACTTGCCTCCGCTGCGGCCAGGGAGAGCATCCGGGAGGCGACGTAGACGTCGGCCACCTGCATCGCCACGCCCTGGAACTCGGCGAGCCGGCGACCGAACTGCACCCGCTCCTTGACGTAGCCCGCAGTCAGGTCGCGCGCGCCGGACAGGAGCCCGTCACCCTGCAACAGCGCGCCGGCGACGACGTGCTGGCGGAGCACGTCGGAGGCTCCTTCGCCGAGCACGCCCAGCACGGGCGCGCCGTCGAACTCGTAGCTCGCCTCGGTCTCACCGCGGGAGCTCGGTGCGGTCTGGCGAACCACGCCGTCGCTGGCCGAGTCCACGAGTACGACGACCGGACCGCCGGAAGCGTCGGAGGCAGAGACCATCAGCAAGGTCGTGGAGCCAGGGTGCTCGTCGTACGACGGGACCGCGATCTTGTGCCCGGTCAGCCGGTCGTCCTCGAGCCGGGTCGAGGGGCGCGCCGGTTGGGCAACCCCCACCTCGTTGAGCGCGGGGGCGACGAGCAGGTCCCCGCTGACGATCCGGGGGACGAACAGCTCCAGCTGGTCCGGCGTACCGCAGCGCACCAGGGTGAGCAGCCCGCACACGAGCGTCTCCCGGAAGGGCAGGTCGAGCGCGCGGGCACCGGCCTCGCGCACGAGTACGCCGAGCTCGGCGAGCCCGAGGCCCTCGCCGCCGTGTTCCGCCGGAGCGGCCAGTCCGAGCAACCCGGCCTCGGCACAGGCTGCCCAGCTCGCGCCCACTTCGGCGGGGCCCTTCTCGACCACGTCGGTGAGCACCGTCCGGATCTCGCCGTGCAAGTCGTCGGTCATCGGCGCCCTTTCACGAGTGAAACTGTAACCTGTTCTAGTCTAGTGACCGAACAACCGCAACCGCGGACGAACCAAGGACGGGGACCATGCCGAAGCTCGGCCACTGTCTCGGCGCATCACTGGGCTCACTGGGCGACTCACTCCGATCCGGCATCCGCGAGTACGCCGCCATCCCGGACGTGGAGATCCCCCAGGGCCGCTGGCTGGACCTCCCCCGCCGCGGCCGCACCTGGCTCACCGAGCTCCCCGGCCCACCGAATGCCCCGGCGCTCGTGCTGCTGCACGCCGTCGGTTGCACCGGGATGCTCACCTGGTTCCCCGCCGTGCACGAGCTCGCCAAGCACTACCGGGTCGTCGTCTTCGACCAGCGGTGGCACGGGCGCGGCATCGTCTCGGAGAACTTCTCCCTGCACGACTGCGCCGACGACGTCGCCGCCGTGATCGCCGAGCTCGAGCTCGACCGGCCGATCGTCGCGGGCTACTCGATGGGCTCGGTGATCGCGCAGCGGGTCTGGCGACAGCACCCGGACGTCGTCGGGGGCCTCGTCCTCGCCGCGACCACGGACCACTTCCGGACCAACGGCCGCGAGACGATCTTCCACGCCGGCATGGAGCTCTCGATGGGCTCGCTGCGGGCGCTGTCGAAGTCGCGCACGGTGCGCTGGGCGAGCCGCTCGACGGCCGAGGCGCTCGACATCGGTCCGACCGACATCGGTCAGTGGGCGCTCGGCGAGTGGCGCAGTACCAGCCCGTGGGCGGTCGCCCAGGCAGTGGCCGCCGTGGGCCGGCACCACTCCACTCCCTGGCTGTCCCGCATCGACGTGCCGACCGCGGTGGTGGTCCCGAAGCACGACTGGGTCATCCCCGCAGATCGGCAGCGCGCACTGGCGGCCCGGATCCCCGGAGCGACCGTGCACGAGGCCGACTGCGGCCACGCGGGATGCGTGATGGAGTCCGAGAAGTTCGTCCCGGCGTTGCTCGAGGCCGTGCGGGTGACCGCTGCTCGGGCCAAGGACCGGGGTCGCCTCGATGCGTAGGATCCTGCACCGATGGACGAACGCGAAGGACTGAGGATCCGCCCCCTCGGTGCGCCAGGCGATCTCGGTTGGGTCGTGATGGCGCACGGCGAGGTGTACGCCGAACAGTTCGGCTGGAATGCCGAGATGGAGGCGCTGGTCGCACGCATCGTGGCCGACTTCGCCACGGAGCACGACCCGGCCCGAGAGGCCGGCTGGATCGCCGAGAAGGACGGGGAGCGGGTCGGCAGCGTGTTCTGCATGGCCTCGGACGATCCCACGGTCGCGCGGCTGCGGATACTGCTCGTGAGCCCCGGCGCTCGAGGTCTGGGGCTCGGCGGCCGACTGGTCCGAACGTGCCTCGACTTCGCCACCGAGGCGGGCTACGGGGAGATCACCTTGTGGACCAACGACGTGCTCGAATCAGCCCGCCGGATCTACGAGGCGGCAGGTTTCACCCTCGTCGAGCAGGACCAGCACCACAGCTTCGGGCAGGACCTCACAGGTCAGAACTGGTCGATGCGGCTGGTGTCAGAGGCGTCGATGCCCTAGGCCGACTTCGCGGCCTTCTTGGTCGCTGACTTCTTCGCGGGAGTCTTCTTGCTCGCGGACTTCTTGGTCGCTGACTTCTTGGCAGACTTCTTGATCGATGACTTGTTCGTGGTCGCCTTCTTCGCAGGCTTCTTCTTCTGGCCGACGGTGGCGGCGTACAGCGCCTCGAGCTCCTCGGGGAACTTCTCGGTCAGCTTCCAGGGCTGCGGCACCAGCTCACGACACCCGATCGCGCCCACGTGCATCTGGCTCTCGCTGGACATCACGGTGATGTTCAGACCTGCGCCGTGGAAGATCGGCCCCAAGGGGTAGAGCCCCTCGATCTTGGCGCCCATGAAGAACAGCGGCACCGGCGGCCCAGGCACGTTGGAGATCACCAGGTTGTGGATCACCGGGCCGGCGTCGGCCAACCCCAGCGCGGAGACCATCCGCACCGCGAGTCCGAAGGTCCGCGGCGCAGCGAACTCGGCCCAGTCCTGCAGGGTGTCAGCCGGGATCGTCTTGTGGTGGTCCTTGGCGTTGTGGTTGGCGGCCGAGACCTCCTTCAGTCGTTTGACCGGGTCTGCCACGTCGGTCCCCAGGCGGGAGAAGATCGTGGAGACCTTGTTGCTCCCGCCGGTCTTCTTCGACTCCTCGCGGACCGACACCGGGACGGAGGCGAGCAGCGACGTCTCGGGAAGCTCGTTGCGCTCATCCAGGTAACGGCGCAGGGCTCCCCCGCACAGCGTGATCACCACGTCGTTGACGGTCGCCCCGTCGACCGAGCGCTTGATCTCCTTGATCTTCTCCAGGGACATGTCCTCGAGCGCGATCGTGCGGTGACCGGTGATCGTCCCGTTGAAGGAGGTCCGCGGTGCGGTCAGCGGAGCTGCCATCGCAGTCCCGCTGCGCGCACGACCGATGGTGCGGGTCAGGACATTGGCCGTCGGGGCCACCATCTTGGCCATCTGCACCGGCTTGCCCAGGCTGGTGACGACGCCCCGGGCGAGCAGCTCGGTGTCGGACGGCGTACGCGGCTGGCGCTGGTCCTTCGGTGCGCTCTCGATAGGCGGCGCATCCGGTTCGAGGCTGCACAGGTAGGAGATCGCGTTCGCTCCCGAGACCCCGTCGACGGTCGAGTGGTGCATCTTGGTGAACACCGCGACCTTGCCGGACTCCAGGCCTTCGATCACGAAGAACTCCCACAGCGGCCGCGAGCGGTCCAGCGGGATGCCGGCGAGGTGGCCGCACAGGTCCGCCAGCTCGCGGTCACCACCGGGCGACGGCACCGCCATCCGGTGCACGTGCCTGTCGATGTCGAAGTCGTCGTCGATCACCCACACCGGGTGGTCGATCCCCAGCGGCACCTGCTTGAGCTTGCGGTGGAACATCGGTACGCCGGTGATGCGACGCTCGAGCTCGTCGCGGAACTCGTCGAAGTCGTAGCCGCCGCCGGGGATCGTCTCCGGGTCGAGCACGATCACGCCGCACACGTGCAGCAGCTGCGCCGAAGTCTCCAGGTAGAGAAAGCTGGCGTCGAGTCCACTGAGGCGGTCCATGGGCGGAGTCTAGGCCGTTCTCTGGAACACGTTCTACTTGTCCGAAAGGTCGTCCCACCTGCCGATCCGGCCGCGCTTCGGCAGTAGCCTGCGACCCATGTCCTACCGCAGACGCCAGCTGGTCACCGCCGCCCTGACCGCCAACGCGCTGCGCCCGCTGGGTGGGCGCTTCGCCTCGGTCCCGGCGTTCTTCGCGGGGTGGCTCGCGAGCGAACTGGCCCCGCAGCTGCTAGCGACCACCCTGGTCGACACGGCGGCGGAGCTCTCCGTACGCCGCAGCCGCACCGGCCACCCGAGCCGCGAGGGCCTCGCCCTGGCGGCGATCGCGGTCGGTGGCCTCGGCTACCTGATCGTCAATGCCAACCGAGCAGCCACCCACGTGGAGAGCACCCTTCGCGACGGGCTCGGTGACGACTACCTCGAGGAGCTCGAGGAGCCGCCCACGTCGGAGGAGCTGAAGACCAGGCTGCGCGAGATCGCCCGGCCGTTCAAGATGGCCAAACCCGATGTCGAGGTGATCCACGACATCAACTACACCGCGGGCGGGAAGCGGGCCCGCCTCGACATCTACCGCCCCAAGGGCGTCGACCTCAGCAACGCCCCCGTGCTGGTCCAGGTGCACGGTGGCGCCTGGACGATCGGCACCAAGGAGCAGCAGGGGCAGCTGCTGATGAACCGGATGGCCCGGCGCGGCTGGATCTGCGTCGCGATGAACTACCGGCTGGCGCCCAAGCACCCGTTCCCGGCGCAGATCATCGACGTGAAGAAGACGATCGCCTGGACGAAGGAGAACATCGCGGCGTACGGCGGAGACCCGTCGTACCTCGTGATCACCGGTGGCAGCGCCGGCGGGCACCTGGCCGCGCTTGCGGCCCTGACCCCCGGGGAGCCGGAGTACCAGCCTGGCTTCGAGGACGCGGACACCAGCGTCGCGGGGTGCGTGCCGTTCTACGGCGTCTACGACCTCGCCGGCCTGACCGAGGAGAAGCACGTCGTCGCGATGCGCGACTACTTCCTCGGCCCTCGCGTGTTCAAGAAGAACCCGGCCAAGGACCTCGATGACTTCGTGAAGGCGTCGCCGCTGGCGCAGGTCTCCCCCGATGCGCCGGACTTCTTCGTGCTGCACGGCGCCCTCGACTCCCTGGTCGACGTACGCCAGGCGCGGACGTTCGTGGAGAAGCTGAAGACCGAGTCGAAGGCGACCGTGACGTACGCCGAGTTCCCGGCCACGCAGCACGCCTTCGAGGTGTTCGGGTCCATCCGCAGCCACCACGTGATCAAGGCAGTCGAGCGATGGCTCCTGCACCACCGCACCGCGTTCCTCTCGCGCCAGGCCGAGGTGGACTCAGCCGCGAGGTAGTCCGAGGATCCGCTCCCCCACGACGTTGCGCAACACCTGGGTGGTGCCGCCGGCGATGGAGAGACACCGGGTCAGGAGCAGCTCGTGCATCGCCGCCCGGGACAGCTCGTCACCACTGAACACCCGGTCGCCGAGTGCCTCCACGATGAGCTCGGCAGAGTCCTGGCGACTGCGTACGCCGACCAGCTTGGCCACGCTCGACTCCGGGCCCGGCCCCTGCCCGGCGAGGGAGCGCAGCGTCGCCCGGGTGCCGAGCAGGGACACCACCGTCGCCCAAGCCACGGACCGGCCGATCTCGGCACGAAGGTCGGCCACGCCGGTCTCCCCGGCCGCGAGCAGCTGCACGGCCTGCTCGACGGAGACGCCCAGCTGTGAGCCCGCCATTGCGACCCGCTCGTTGGCGAGTGTCGTCCGGGCCAGCTTCCACCCGCCGTCGACCTCGCCGACCACGCAGTCGTCAGGCACGAAGACGTCGTCGAGGAAGACCTCGTTGAACATCTCCTCGCCGGTGAGCTCGCGCAGCGGGCGGATCTCGATGCCGTCGCTGGCCATGTCGACGAGGAAGTAGGTGATCCCTGCATGCTGCTTCACGTCCGCGTTGGTCCGCGCCAGGCAGATCCCCCAGTCGGCCTCGCGGGCCAGCGAGGTCCACACCTTCTGGCCGGTCAGCCGCCAACCGGGGCCGGTCGTCGAGTCCTCCGGGACGCGCTCGGCGCGCGTGCTCAGTGACGCGAGGTCGGAGCCCGCTCCGGGTTCGCTGAACAGCTGGCACCACTGGATCTCGCCCACCAGCGTCGGATCGACGAAGCGCTTGCGCTGCTCCTCGGTTCCGTGGTGGATGACCGTCGGCGCGGCCCAGGCCCCGATCTTCAGGTCGGGCCGCGAGAGCCCGGCGCGAGCGAGCTCCTCGTCGATGACGAGCTGCTGCACCGGGTCGGCACCCAGGCCGTGGGGCTCGGGCCAGTGGGGAGTCAGGTATCCGCTCTCCGCCAAGGCCTGGCGACGCTCCCCGTCGGGCAGCTGGGCGATCTGCTCTGCCCGCTCCCGGACCTCGGCGCGGAAGCTCTCCTCGGCATCGGCGAGGTCGACCCGGACCACCCGACGGGTGTCTGTCGCGGCGAGGTCGGCCAGCCTTGCGGCGTACCCACCCGTGGGGCCGACCTGGCTGCGCAGCGCCAGCGCGCGGCGCAGGTAGAGGTGGGCGTCGTGCTCGAACGTGAACCCGATGCCGCCGAGCACCTGGATGCACGACTTCGCTACCGAGACGGCGCCGTCGAAGCACACGGACCCGGCCACCAGCGCGGCGAACTCGTGCTGCACATGGTCGTCGTCAGTGACGGCACGGGCGGCGTCCCACGCGGCCGCGGTGACGCACTCGCTGGTCTCGAGCATCTCCGCGCACAGGTGCTTGATCGCCTGGAAGGCGCCGATCTTCTGCCCGAACTGCTCGCGCATCCCGGCGTACTCCACTGCTGTGTCGAGGCACCACCGGGCGACTCCGGAGGCCTCGGCTGCGGCGAGGGTGACCAGGAGCGACCGCAGCCGCTCCGGGGTGAGGCCGGGGACGACCGTCGTCTCGAGCGCGGAAACGTCCCCGATCGACGTACGACGCGTCAGGTCCGGCGAAGAGCCGGGGGCCAGGTCGGCGTTCTCGAGGGAGACCAGCAGCACCTCGTCGCCGCGAACGTGCAGAGCGTGGGTGGCACCGGGGGCGTCGTGGACCAGGTCGTCGGCACCCAGCGCGAGTGCGACCCGCATCTCTCCCGAGGCAACGGGACCGGCCCGGTCACCGAGCGCCACGGATGCGACGGCGGTGCCGAGCAGCGGGCCCGGCAGCAGCGCACCCGCAGCCGCCTCGAGCGCGACCGCGAGGTCGAGCAGGGTGCCCCCGGCACCGCCGAGCGCCTCGGGTACGGCGATCCCGGCCAGTCCCATCTCGGCCACTGCCGTGGACTGATCGACGAACTCCGCCATCGGATCGTTCTCCGCCTGCCGGGTCGCCTGGATGCCCGCGAGCGAGCTCGCCCACTTGCCGAAGGCGTCCGCCAGCTCGACGTGGTCGTCGTCGATCCCGATGGGCACGGGCGCTCCTTTCGACCGAAAACTAGAACGTGTTCCAATCATGCCATGGCTTCGACCCGCGCATCCAGATGCGTGAGTCCAGGGGGTCGTGCATGCGAGCGCCGCTCAGTGCGTGCGCTGGCAAGGCGGAGGAGGGAGACGTGGCGGAGCCACGGCGACTGATCGACAACGCAGTCCAGCGTGCGTGATGAGTGGTGCGCAGCGTGCGACCTCTTGGACTCACGCATCTATGCTGCGCCCCGTGACCGAGATCCCTGCCCAGCTGCTCGAGCACGCCCGCGCCGCGAAGGGATTCATGCCCGAGGACGAGGGCGCGTTCCTGCACGCCACTGCGCTGGCGCATCTCGGCCTCGGCCCTGCCCTGGAGGTGGGCACCTACTGCGGCAAGTCGGCGATCTACCTCGGCGCTGCCGCTCGCCAGGCCGGGAGCGTCGTGTTCACCCTCGACCACCACCGCGGCTCGGAGGAGAACCAGGCCGGCTGGGAGCACCACGACGCGACCCTGGTGGATCCCGACCTCGGCCTGATGGACACGCTGCCCGTCTTCCGCCGCACGATCGCGGACGCGGAGCTCGAGGACGTGGTCGTGGCGATCGTCGGCCGCTCGACGACCGTCGCCGCACACTGGCGTACGCCGGTGTCGTTGCTGTTCATCGACGGCGGTCATGCCGAGGAGCACGCGCACAACGACTACTCCGGGTTCGCCCGCTGGCTGGTGCCGGGTGGTGCGCTCGTCATCCACGACGTGTTCGAACGCCCGGAGGACGGTGGCCAGGCGCCGTTCCACGTGTGGCAGCGCGCGGTTGCAGGCGGAGCATTCGAGCCGGCCGGCACCGTCGGGTCGATGCGGGTGCTGACCCGGACCTCAGGGGCGGCGGGAGAGGACGTCGGCTGAGTCCGGGCAGCCGCACTCGAGGCCGATCTCCGGGAACGGCGCAGCCAGGTTCTCGCCGCGCATGATCCCCGAGGCCGGAGACGTGCGGGACAGCTCGTCGGCGGCCAGGATCACCGCCGCCGCCGTGTAGGTGGTCTGCTCGCCCGGCCAGAAGAGCTCGTCGGGGTAGACGTAGCCGGTCCAGTAGCTGCCGTTCTCGTGGCGGAGGTGCTGCATGTCGGCGAACAGCCGGAGGGCACGCGCGTTGTCGTCGAGACAGTCAAGCGCCATCACCAGCTCGCAGGTCTCGGCCCCGGTCACCCACGGGTTGGTGTCGACGCAGAGGATGCCGAGCCCGGGCACCACGAAGTCGTCCCACCGCGTGCTGATCAGGTCGATCCCGGCCTGGCCGCGGACGGCGCCGCCGAGGACGGGGTAGTACCAGTCCATCGAGAACTTCGACTTGTCGAGGAACAGGTCGCGGTGCTCGCGCAGGGCATGGCCCAGGCGGCCGCCGGCGAGCTCCCACTCCGGCTGCGGGTCGTCCATCAGCTCCGCGATCGCAACGCCTGCGCGCAGCGACTGGTAGATGCTCGACGACCCCGCGACGAGCGCCTCGAGGTTCACCTTCGCGGGACCGTGCTCGTCCCACTCCTGCGACCACGCGATGCCACCGAAGGGCAGCTGCATCCCGACCACGAAGTCCAGCCCACGTCGTACGACCGGCCACATGCGCTCGACGAACTCGAAGTCGCGCTGCAGCATCCAGTGGTGCCACACACCCACCGCGAGGTAAGCCGACATGTTGGTCTCGCCGCTCGCGTCCTCGACCACGCCGCCGACGACCTTCATCGGCCAGGAGCCGTCGTGGCGCTGGTTGCGCTCGCACCAGGCGTACGCCGCCTCGGCGGCGTCGGCCTGCCCGGCGACCAGCATCGCCATCGCCGCCTCGACGTGGTTCCAGACGTCGACGTGCTCTCCGGTCGTCCACGGCACCGCCCCGTCGGGCTCCTGCACCGAGGCGATCGACGCAGCCGTCTGGGCAACCTGCGCGCTGGACAGCACGCCGGTCACCGACGGGATCAGGTGAGCGCGGGTCACGGAGCGGACGTCTCCGGCTTGTGCAGGTAGAGCACCATGCTCTTGCCGATCAGCGGGTTCAGCACTCGCTCGGCGGCACGGGTGAGCGTGCTCCAGCGCGGCGTCCGCATGATGTCCCACACGAGCACCTGGTGATAGGCCTTCACCAGCGGGTTCTTGTCGTTGTCGACGCCGACCGCGCACTTGAGCCACCAGTAGGGCGAGTGCAGTCCGTGCGCGTGGTCCTTGCCGTCGAAGACCATCCCGGCGCGCTCGAGCTTGGCGACGAGCTCGTCGCCGGTGTAGATCCGCACGTGGCCACCCTCGACCTCGTGGTACTGGTCGCTGAGCGCCCAGCAGACCTTCTCCGGCAGCCAGCGCGGCACCGTGACCGCCATCCGCCCGCCCGGACGCAGCACGCGGACCAGCTCGGCGATCGCGGACTCGTCGTCGGGGATGTGCTCGAGCACCTCGGAGGCGACCACCCGGTCGAACTCCCCGTCCGCGAAGGGCAGGGACAGAGCGTCGCCCTGCTTGACGTCGGCATCGGCGCCGTCGGGCACCTCGCCGGCCTCGCGCATCGCGGCGAACAGGTCGGAGACCGCGGAGAGCTCGTCGGCGTCCTGGTCGAACGCGATCACGTCGGCACCGCGGCGGTACATCTCGAACGCGTGCCGCCCGGCGCCGCAGCCCATGTCGATGACGCGGTCACCCGGCTCGAGGCCGATCCGGTGGAAGTCAACGGTCAGCACTGGCGGGTTCCCCGTTCTTGTCGGTCGAGTTCATGTCGGTCTCGTTCTTCGAGCTGGCGATCACCTCGGCGTACGCCGCAGCCGTGGCCTCGGCCACCGCGTGCCAGCTGAACTTCTCCAGCACCCGGCGCCGGCCGGCCCGGCCCAGGCGCTCACGGCGTTCGGGGTCGTCGAGCATCTCCTCGAGCGCGCGCTCCAGCTCGCCCACATCTCCGGGGGTGACGAGCTCGGCGCACACACCGTCGTCGCCGACCACCTCGGGGATGGCGCCGGCGCGGCTGACCACCAGTGGGGTCTCGCAGGCCATCAGCTCGGCGGTCGGCAGTGAGAAGCCCTCGTAGAGCGACGGCACACAGGCGACCTCGGCGGAACCCATCACCTCCACCAGCTCGGCATCGCTGATGCCGCTGACGAACGAGACGTGCTCACCGATGCCCAGGCGGTCGATCAGCCGCTCGGTGCGGCCACCGGGCTTCGGCTTCGTGATGAGCACCAGCTCGACGTCGCGCTCGGTGCGCAGCTTGGCGAACGCCTCGAGCAGCGTCGCGATGCCCTTCATCGGTGCGTCCGCGCTGGCCATCGCCACGATGCGTCCGGGCACCCGAGGCTTGGTCGGCGGGCGGAACCCCTCGTCGACACCGAGCGGGATGACCTGGAGGTTGGCGGGGTCGACGCCGAAGTCGCTGACGATGTCGCGGCGGCTGGACTCCGAGACGGTGAGGATCTTGCCGACGTTGCGGGCCACCTTGCCCTGCATCTTCACGAAGCCGTACCAGCGGCGGAGGCTGAGCTTCTTGTGCCGCGTGGTCGCGGCCTCGATGTCGATGCGCCGGTCGAAGGTGATCGGGTGGTGGATGCTCGTGATCAGCGGGAAGCCCATCCGCGCGAGGTCGAGCATGCCGTAGCCGAGCACCTGGTTGTCGTGCACGATGTCGAAGTCGTCGAGGCGGTCGGCCAGCAGTCGGGCGACGCGCTTGGAGAACGTCTTCGGCTCCGGGAAGCCGGCGGTCCACATGGTGAGGACCTCCTCGACGTCGATGAGGTCGCGGATCTCGGAGAGCTTCGGCGTACGGAACGGGTCCGGCTCGCGGTAGAGGTCGAGGCTGGGCACCTTGGTCAGCGTCACGCCCTCGTCGAGCTCGGGATAGGGCTGTCCGGAGAAGACCTCCACCGAGTGGCCCAGCTTGACCAGCTCACGGCTCAGGTGACGGATGTAGACGCCCTGGCCGCCGCAATGTGGCTTGCTGCGATAGGACAACAGTGCGATGCGCAAAGGGGCGCCTTCCTGGGTCCTGGCGGGATGGAGACCGGTGTGGGACCGCGAATCTGAAACTGGAACGTGTTTCTATTATGCCGGAGCCCGCTGTAGCCTCTGACTGCAGGTCTGCGGGGTAAGTCTGCGGGCCAGAGTCAGTTAAATCACGCCCGGGAGGTTGAGATCTTGGCCACCGTCAACTCTCTGACCTATGACGAGCTCGGCTCGACCGCGCAGCGTGAACGCCGCCGGCGCATTCTCGACGCCACCGTGGAGCTCGCCTCGAAGGGTGGCTTCGACGCCGTACAGATGCGGGCCGTGGCCGACCGGGCCGACGTCGCCCTGGGCACGCTCTATCGCTACTTCCCCTCCAAGATCCACCTGCTCGTCTCCGCGCTGGCCCGCCAGTTCGAGGAGACCGAGACGAACCTCGCCCGCAAGACCATCCCCGGCGACACGCCCGCCGAGCGCGTGACCTTCGTGCTCACCCGGGCCACACGTGGTTTGCAACGTGACCCGCACCTGACCGAGGCGCTCACCCGCGCGTTCATGTTCGCCGACTCCACCGTCACCGGCGAGATCCACGTGGTCGGCATGCGGATGACCGCGATGATCAACCGGGCCATGCGGGGCGACCAGTACGTCGACGGCGCCGAGCCCACCGAGCACGAGCTGGCGGTCACGCGAGTGATCAGTGACGTGTGGTTGGCAGCCCTCGTCGCCTGGGTCACCGGCCGCTCGAGCGCCGACGAGGTGGCCGAGCACCTCGACACCGCGGTCCAGCTCATCCTGGGCTGAGCCTCTGTCAGTCAGTCGCCACCAGGGCGAAGGTGGCCAGCGCGTGCACCAGCGTCTTCCCGTCCTGCTCCACGTCGGCCTCGCAGACCGTGAGGCTGTCGCCGCTCTTGCCCACCCTGGCGCTCACTTTCAGCTTGCCGGGCTTGCCCGGGCGCAGATAGGTCACCGTGAGCTGACTGGTGGCGGGGGCGTCGTCGACGACACTCTTCACCGCCGCGCCCATCGTGGTGTCGACCAGGGTCGCCAGCATCCCGCCGTGGACTGCTCCTGCCGGGTTGAGGTGGCGCTCATCCGCCTCCACCACGAGCTCTGCCGTTCCGTCGTTGGACTCGGGGGTCTGGGCGCCGATGAGCTCGATGAATCCGGGATCGCTGTCTGCCATGCGCGACGGGTACCCAGTCGCAGCCGCGAGTACGCCTCCGCAGGTGGCCTCTCAAGTCGCCAGATCGCTCCCACCCGACCCCACGGGCACCAGCTTCCCGCGCAAAGCAATCACTTCCCGTGCTTTGCAAAGCACGGGAAGTGAATGTTTCCCACGGTCCCGTGGGAAACCGCCAACCGCCATCAGCCGCCGAAGGCGTGGGTGGCGGTCGCGCCGCCGTCGATGGCCAGCTCTGCGCCGGTGACGAAGCTGGACTCGTCGCTGGCGAGGTAGACGTACGCCGGGGCGATGTCGACCGGGTGGCCGACGCGCTTGAGGGCGACCTTGGTGGCGCCGTACTCCATCGCTGCATCACCGCCGTGGATGCGCGTCATCGGGGTGTCGACCATGCCGGGGTGCACCGAGTTGACCCGGACGCCCTTGGGGCCGAGCTCCATCGCGGCCGACTTGGTCATGCCGCGGATGGCGAACTTCGTGCCGGAGTACGCCGCACACATGGCCATCCCGCCGAGTCCCTCGATCGAAGACGTGTTCACGATGGAGCCGCCGCCGTTCTTGCGCATGGTGCGGGCCACCGACTTCATCCCGAGGAAGCAGCCGAGCTGGTTGACCCGGAAGATCAGCTCGAACTCGGCAACGTCCATGTGCTCGACCGCGCCGAACCGGAGGATGCCGGCGTTGTTCACCAGCACGTTGACCGGCCCGAACCGCTCGTTGGCCTCCTCCACCAGCGCCTGCCACGAGGCCTCGTCGCTGACGTCATGGCGCCGGAAGTACGCCGAGTCCGGGCGGGTGGCGCAGAGCTCGTCGGCCAGCGCCTGGCCGGGCTCCTCGGCGATGTCGGCGATCACGACCTGAGCACCCTCGGCGACGAACGCTCGCGCGATCTCGGCCCCCTGGCCCTGGGCCGCACCAGTGACGATGGCGCGCTTGCCGTCGAGTCTGTTCATCAGCTTCCTTCTGTCGTGGCGTTGCCGAGATCCATCACGGAGTCGGCGGCGAAGCCGACGGCCGGGTCACGCTCGGCGAAGTAGCCGCCGAGGCTCGAGTCGAGGTCTTCCAGCTCCCAGGTCGCGCCGGCAGCGTCGAAGCGCTGCTCCACCACTGGAGCGGCGAGCACGGCGATCATGCCGGCGTACACGACGAACACCTGACCGGTGATCCGTGCCGCTGCGGGCGAGGCGAGGTAGGCGACCAGCGGCGCGACGTGCTCCGGAGAGTAGGGATCGATCGACTCGCCGGACTCGTCGGCACCGAAGACCGAGGCGGTCATCGCCGTGCGCGCACGGGGGCAGATCGCGTTGGCGCGCACACCCACGCGCGACAGCCCGCGCGCGGTGGAGAGGGTCAGCGCGGTGATCCCCGCCTTGGCGGCCGAGTAGTTCGCCTGGCCCGGGGACCCGGTCAGGAAGGCCTCCGAGGCCGTGTTCACGACTGCGGCGTCCACCGGCTCGCCGGTCGCCTTGAACTGCGTGCGCCAGTACGACGCAGCGTTGCGCGAGAGCAGGAAGTGGCCTCGCAGGTGCACCTTCAGGACGAGGTCGAACTCCTCGTCGGTCATGTTGAACAGCATCTTGTCGCGGGTGATCCCGGCGTTGTTGACGACCACGTCGAGCCGTCCGAGCTTCTCGGTAGCCGCCTGGAGCATGGCGTCGGCGGTGGCGCTCTCCCCCACGTCGCCGGGGACGACCAGCGCCTCGACGCCGACCGCACGAACCTCCTCGGCCGCCTCCTCGGCTGCTCCGGGGAGGTCGTTGAGCACCACGTTGGCGCCTGCGCGCGCGAGAGCGAGCGCTTCCGCGCGCCCGAGGCCGGCCCCCGCCCCGGTGACGACTGCGACGCGTCCCTCGAGCGAGGTTGCTCCTGAAGCAGGCACGCTCACTCCTCCACGATGCTGATGGCCGACTTGGGACAAGCGGCCACGGCCTGCTCGACGACGGCCAGGTCGTCGTCACTGACCGACTCGTCGATGATCTGCAGGAAGTCGTCATCGTCGATCTGGAAGTGTTCCGGCGAGAGCGCCTCGCACATCGCGTTGGACTCGCACAGGTCGAAGTCGACCTTGATCTTCCTCATGTTGCCTCCGTAGCTTCCGGGGTGTCTTCCTGGGTCGTGCTGCTCGGTCCGGCCCCGCCGCCGGACCCGGGAGGGCCGGACATCTTGGCGTGGTCCCAGCTGGCCACCTTCTGTGGCTCCACCACGATGCCGACGCGCTTGCGGGCCTGCTTCTCGACGATCTCGTCGCCGAAGTCCCCGAGGTCCACGCCCCCGGCCATCCGCTTGGCCACCCTGGCGCCGAGCGTGCGGATGTCGTCGTACTCCTCGATCAGGCGCGCGGTGCCCTGGATGCTCACACCCCGCAGCTCGAAGTAGTCCTCGCCGTCCTCGACCAGGCAGGTGATCCGCGGATCGCGGCGCAGGTTGACGACCTTCTGCGAGGCGCCGTAGGTCCAGAACGCGAGCTGGCCGCCCTCTACGACGTAGAACAGCGTGGTCAGGTGCGGGGCGCCGTCTGGTCCGACCGTGGCGACCTGCACCTTCATGTTGGCCGCGAGGAAGTCCTCGATCTCTCCCTCGGTCATCTGGACCGAGCCACGTTTCGACATCAGGCCATGCCTCGAAAAGCGGCGGTCGCAGCCGTGGCATCCGCGCCCGATCCGGCAAGGCGGAGGTGCGAAGGCGCAGCGGGCTGCGTCGAGTGCCGACAACGCAGCCGGTCGGGATGCGGGGCCGCGGGGGCGGCCGTCGATTTGAGAGACATGGCCAAGTTCAGGACCCGTCGCTCGAGTGACCCGGGAACACGTGGGCGTCCGGGTCGACGAGGACGGCCGCGTTGTTCACCGCGGTTGCGACCTCGCCGAATCCCACCGCGATGAGGCGCACCTTGCCGTCGTACTCCGTGATGTCGCCGGCGGCGAAGATCCTGTGCACATTGGTGCGCATGGCGGTGTCGACGACGATGTGGCGCTTGTCGAACTCCAGGCCCCATGACTCCATCGCGGTCAGGTCGGCGACGAAGCCCAGGGCAGCGACCACCGCCTGCGCGGGACGCTCCAGCACCTCGCCGTCCGTGGTGGTGATCTCGACGCTCTCGACGCGGTGTTCCCCCTTCAGCGCGGTCACCTGCGCCTTGGTTATCACCTCGGTGCTGCTGGCGAGCACGGCGTCGACGGTGGCCTGGTGGGCGCGGAACTTGTCACGTCTGTGCACCAGGGAGATCGAGTTCGCGATCGGCTCGAGGTTGTGCGCCCAGTCGAAGGCGCTGTCGCCACCGCCGACGATGACGATGTCGCGACCGGCGTACTCCGTGAACGACGGCACGAAGAACACCAGCCCGCGGTCCTCCCAGCCGTCACCGGCCGGGAGCGGCCGCGCGGTGAACTTGCCGATGCCCGCGGTGATGATGACGACCTTGGCGCGGATGACGGTGCCGTCGTCGAGCTCCATGGTCACGCTGTCGTCATCGGTCTTGAGCCCGGTCGCCGTGCGACCCAGGAGGTACGTCGGCTTCGCGCTGGCGGCCTGCTCGACGAGCTGCTCGACCAGCTCACGGCCCTTGACGTTGGGGAAACCGGCAACGTCGAGGATGGCCTTCTCCGGGTAGAGAGCGGAGACCTGGCCGCCGATCTCCGGCAGCGAGTCGACCAGCGTGACGCTCATCCCGCGGAAGCCCGCGTAGTAGGCGCCGAACAGCCCGGCTGGGCCAGCACCCACGATGAGCAGGTCAGTGTCCACCTCGGACGCCGCACCGGGGTCGCTCACCGCCACCTCCTCAACAGAGTCCTGTGGGCACCAGAACTGGAACGTGTTCTAGTTTATCAGAACGCCTTCAGCTTCGATATCCGCCAGTCTCCACCATCACGCGTCAGCGTCACCAGGACACGACTGCTGTCGACGCGCTGGTTGGTGGTGCCCTTCGCGGTGGTGGCCTGGTTGAGGAACAAGAGCGCGACGACCTTGTTCTCGGTCGCGGACACGATCGAGGTGGCAGCCACGGTGGCCTTGAGCTTCACCTGGTTCTTGACAGCCTTGGCCTTCACCCCGGCCATGGTCTTCGCGTACTCGTTGCGGAAGCTCGGGGCGAGCACCGCCTGGTTGGCCTTGCTGTCGGCGTCCAGGGTCTTCCAGTCGTAGGAGAGCACCTTCGCGGTCAGCTCGGCCGCCTTCTGCATCCCGGCGTTGCGGGCCTCGGTGGAGGTGATCGCTCCATTTGGGGCGGCGCCCTCCTCCGGGTGCTCGCTGCGCCACCAGGCGAATCCGGCCACGCAGGAGAGCACGAGGCACACGACCACCATGGTGATGAGCAGGCCCAGGCTGCCCAGCACCGGGACCCGCCCGCTGCCCGCGTCGCGATCTGCAGCGGGCGGCGGCGGTGGTGGGGCTTCGTCGTGCTCGTGCGCCGGGCCCGCGGTCGTGGACGTTGCGGCGGTCTCGGTGGGCCGGTCCTGCTCGGGCGCAGGGGGGTCCGCTGGAGAAGCTGCTGCGGGCGCGTCGCCCAGGTCGCTGTGGCAGTAGCGGCACCGCACGGCCGCGGCCTTGATGACCTCTGCGCAGTAGGGGCAGACCTTCTCGTCGGGCTGGAGAGCGCTCATGTCAGCCCAGGATCTGCAGGTCGGAGGTGCGCCACTTGTCACCCTTGCGGACCATGGTCAGCTTGAACCGGTAGCTGCGCGGCTCGGCCTTGCCCTTGGTGTCCTTGTTGGTCACCGTGCCGTCCGCGGCGACGAACACGACAGCGGTGTCGCCGTCGATGTCACCGATACCGACTTCCTTCACCTCGCCGGTGGCCACGGAGCGGGCCTTCACGGCAGTTGCCTTGAGGGTGGGCTGGGCGGCCTCGTACTGCTTCTTGAACGGGTTTGCCGCACCGGCGATGACCTTGTCGGTGAGCGGGTCCATCTTCCGGTAGTCGACGGTCAGGAACGCGAGCGTCTGCTCCCGGGCAGCCTTGGTCACGTCCTTGTACTGCTTCGAGAGTGCCTCCGCCTTCGAGTCGCCCGGGGCGGCCGCGGCACCCTTGGTGAACAGCAGGGCCGAGGTGACGACCAGCAGCAGGGCGAGAACCATCAGCACGATGTTGGCCCACCGCCACGACGTACCTGCTGGTCCTGCGGGCCCTTCAGAGCTTGTCGAAGGGTCGACGGCAGGATCAGTCATCGGCCGTCACCGATCCCGTCAGCATCCACTTCCATCCATCGTCGCCGAACACCGTTCGTGATCTCGGTCCCACGACGAGTGACGTCCCGTCACCCGTGTCGACCTTCCCCGTCTTGGCATCGTACGTGGAGACACGATAGGCGCGACCGGGGCTGGTGCCGGACTTGGGAGCGTAGTTGTACCCGCGCATGTTCAAGGGCGGTCCGGACTTGCACTTGGCCGGATAGATCGGGCCGTCGGTGGTGTCGGTGGCGGGACGCCACTGGGACGGCGGCTTGTAGCCCTTGGTGCACGGCGGCACGTTGTTGTTGAACTGCAGGTTGATGTGGCCGTAGCCATCTCCCGGCGTACCCGTGAAGCCGGCGGCGAGCACGTGCGGGAAGACGACCAGCAACTGCTCGAGCGCGGGGAGGTTGTTTGTCAGCACCTGGTTGACGGTCACCAGGTTGGACAGGAACACCGGCAGGGTGGGCTCGAGGCCCTTCATGAGCGAGTTGACCTCGCGTGCCGCCGGCCCTCCGCCCTGCAAGATCGTGCGGAGGTCCTTGTCAGAGGTCCGCAACGTGCCAGTGAGGTCGGCAAGATCTTGCGCGAAGGAACGGATGTCCTGCTCGTGGTCGGCCTGGGTCTGAAGGACGGTCTGCCCGGTCTGGAGCAGCGTGATCGTGGAGTCGGTGTTCGCGGCCGCCTCGTCGACGAACTGCGTGCCGGAGTCGACCATGCGCTGCAGCGGGTTCGCCGTACCCCGGAACATCACGCCCGCCTCGCGGACCACCGTGGACAGCTCGGCGCCGTCGACCGAGGAGACCAGCGAGTCCATCTGGGTGAGCAGCAGCTCCTCGCTGGTCGGCAGGCTCGCCCTGTCGCCCTTGATGACGTCACCGTTCTCGGCGTACGGCGGTTGGTTGTCGGGTGGCTCGAAGTCGAGGTACTGCTCGCCGACCGCCGAGAGGTTGTGCACGTACATCTTCGAGTCGAGTGGGATCTTGGTCCCGTCCTCGAGCGCCATCTTCACGCGGAGGCCCTTGGGGGTGACGTCCATCGCGGAGATCTTGCCGACCTTCACGCCCCGGTAGGTGACCTCGCTGCCGGTGAACAACCCACCGGACTCGGGCAGGGTGGCTTCGATGCTGAGTCCTCGGCCGAGCAACCGGTCAGTGATGCCGAGGAAGCTGCTGGCCACGTAGACGATGCCGACGGCGCTCAGCACCACGAACGCCACCAGCCGGACCCTCACTCCGTTCTTCATCCGCCACCTCCCCCGAGGAGGCCGCCGAGCCCGCCGGCACCGCCGCCGCCTCCCGAAGATCCGGAGGAGGACGAGCCGCCAAGCAGGCCATTGTCGAGGTTCGGCAGCGGGGTCGGCTTCTTCTTGGCCGCCCGGCCATCCCGCGGGCAGAGCAGGTCGGCAGCGTCGTTGCGGCGGCGAGCCCAGCACACACCTGCTCCAGCAGAGCGCCGGAGAGCTCCTCGCAAACGGGGGCGACTGGCGTCACGCTGCACACCTCGATCAGGTTGGGCAGGACCTCGCCGGGCGACTTGATGATGGTGTTCAGGTTGATGTCCATCTGGAACAGCGCGTTCGCGTAGTCGCCGCGCACGATGTTCCCCGCCTCCTTCGGGAAGGGGAAGCTGGCCAACATGGACAGGCCCCTCGCCAGCGAGTCTCCGGCGTCACCCAGCTTGGTCAGGACGGGCTGCAGGTGGCGCAGCGAGGCCACGATGTTGTCGGCGCTCTTGTTGAGCACCCGCGTGCCCACCTTGCCGAGCCTGTCGAGCTGACGCAGCATCGTCATCAGGCCCTTGTGCTGTCGGTTCAGCGCCTTCAGGGCCGGCCCCATGCTGTCGATGGCCGCGCCGATGACGTCCTTCTCCTTGACCAGCGTCGCCGCCAACCGGTCGATCGACTCCATCGCGGCGATGATGTCGTCCTTCTGCTGGTTGAGCCCGCCGATCATCCGGTTCAGGTTGCCCAGGAGATGACGAACCTCCTCCTGGCGACCGTTCATCATCGCGTTCAGCTCGTGGCTGATCGTCTTCAGCTGAGCGACGCCGCCACCGGCCAGCAGCGTGGACAGCGCGCCGAGCACCTCCTCCACCTCCGGGTTGCGGCTGGTGCGCGACAGCGGGATGACGTCACCGTCGGAGAGTCGCTTGTCGCTCGCCGTACCCGGGGCAGGCTCGACCAGGGCGAGATACTTCTCCCCCAGCAGGCTGGTCTGACGTACGTCGATCTCGATGTTCTGCGGCAGCTCGATGTCCTTGCGGACAAGGAACTTGACCCGGGCGTGCCAGCCGACCCGCTCGACCTCGCTGACCTGCCCCACGGGCACGTCGTTGGCGAAGACGGCGGTGCGGGGCACCACGTTGAGGGCGTCCGCGAAGTCGGCGGTCACGTAGAACCCGTCGTCCTCGTCGACCTTGTCGCCCGGCAGGGGCAGGTCGTAGGCGCCGTCGAACTTGCACCCGGACATGAGCAGTGCGGCAACGAGGAGGAGCACCAGGGTGGCGACGGGGCGTACCGAGACCCGGGACGTCAACTGGCGGAGGGATCGGCTCATGACTCGCTCCCCTCCTTCAACGCGCCCAGCAGGCCCGCCAGATTCTTGGGGGGTTCCGTGCCGCCGAGCTTCAGCACTGCCGGCTGGCTCTGGTTCTGCGACGGGTCGGCGCCGATCTGGTCGGTGAACGGCTGCACGATCGTCCTGAGCAGCTCACAGGTGAACTTCCGGTTCGGGATGTTCTCGTCGTTCATCACGATGTCGCAGAGCATGTTCCCGAGGTTGGCTCCGTTGGGCGTCGTCTGCAGGCGCGCACCCTGGGAGTTGGTCGCGTTGTCGAAGCCGATGGTGAGGTTGTCGAGACCCAGCGCACCGATCCGGGCCAGTGTGCTCAGCTCGTCCTGGTGGCGGGCGAGCACGCCGGTCAGCCGGGTCAGCCGACGGACGTCGGTCTGCACCATCGCCTTGTTGTCGTGGACGAAGCTGCGCACGGTCCCGACCGCGCGCGCCAGCGCGGCGAGCGCCTTCGCGAGGTTGTCCCTGTCGCCCGCCAGCTGGCTGGACACCGAGGTGAGGTCGGACATGAATCCATCCACGACCCGGTCGTTCGCGGCGAGGGTGTTCGTCAGCTGGGACATGTTCTCGACCGAGTCGAACAGGGGACCTCTGCTGTCACCGAAGGTCTGCACGGCTTCCGAAAGGTTGAGCAGGGTCTCGTTGCCGAGCTGCCCGTTGCCGCTGAGCGCCTTCGTACCCGCGCTGAGCAAGGTGTTCAGGCTGCCGTTCTTGTTGGCACCGTTGGGACCGAGCGCCTGCGTCAGGTCGGAGAGGCTCTTGTAGATCCGGTCGAGCTCCACCGGTGTGCCGGTCTCCTCGAGCGCGATCTTGGCGTTGTCGGCCATCACGTCGCCGCCGGTGTACGCCGGTGCGACCTGCACGAAGCGATCGGCGGTGAGCGTGGGCGTGATGATCGCGGCCTTGGCGTCGGCGGGCAGCTTGTACTCGTCGTCGTACTCCATCGCGACGCGCACGCGATCCCCCTCGGGGACCACGGCCGTGACCGTGCCGATGTTGACGCCCATGACGCGCACCTCGGAGCCCTTGTAGAGGCTGACCGTGCGGTCGAAGTACGCCGTCACGCGGCGGGTGTCGGAGCCGGTGGCCGTGAGGGTCACCACGGTGGCCACCAGGAGGATCACGACGATCCCGGCGACGAGCACCTTCATGGGAGGGAGGTTCATCCGTTCGGCCTCTTCCCCTTGGTGAAGGTGCCGATGTCGGCGAGGTTGGGGACGAACGCGTCGAACCATGGGCCGGTGCCGATGATGTTGATCAGGATCGAGGCATAGGGCCCGAGGTTCGTCAGCGTGGTGTCGATCTGCTTCTCGCGAACCCGGAGGAACTTCAGCGCGGTGTTGAGCTCCTTGAGTGCGCCGCCGATCTGGGCCTGGTTGTCTGTGGCCAGCCCGCGCAGCTCCACTGCCAGCCTCCTGGCGTTGACCAGCAACGAGTGGATCGCTTCGCGTCGCGTGATCAGCTCCTGGAAGACCAGCTCGCCCTGCTTCATCAGCTTGACCAGGTCACCCCGGCGCTCGGACAGCAGCTTGGTGACCCGCTCGGCTCTGCCGAGCAGCTGCTGGATCGACTCGTCCCGGCTGGCGATGGATCGGGAGATGCCCGAGAGGCCGGTGAACGTCGACCGGATGTGCGGACTGGCGGAGTTGACCGTGTCGCCCAGCGTCGTGAGTGCCTTGGAGAGCTGCGGGACATTGATCGCTTCCGTGGTGGTGGTCAGCTCACTGAGGGTGGAGACGATGTCGTAGCTGCCGTTGGTCCGGCTGACCGGGACGGTGTCACCCTCCTCCATCTCCCCGCTGCCCTTCGGGGTCAGCTCGAGGTACTTCTCGCCCAGCAGGTTGAGCACCTGGACCGACGCCTGGGTCTTCTCGCCCAGCTCGGCGTCCTTGACGTTGATGTCCACGGTGACGTGGTTCTCGGAGATGTGCAGCCCGTCGACCCTGCCGACCCGGATCCCGGCGACCTGCACCATGTTGCCCTTGTGCAGTCCACTCGCGTCGGCAAGCTGCACGTGGTAGTCGGTGCCCTTGAAGCCAGGGAACTTCTGCAGGTTGAACGCCGCGGCCATGACGACCAGGAGCACGACCAGGCTCACCGCGCCCATTCGGAGGATCGATCCCTCGGTGTGCCGCGCCATCAGGGATCACACCGCGCGTCGTCGTTGTAGAAGGAGATGTCGAGCAGCTCTTTCTGCATGTCGTCCAGCTGGTCCTGCACCGGTTTGGGCAGGTTGGGAATCGTGGGCAAGATGATCTTGCCGCCGAAGTCGCAGAGGTAGTACTGGTACCAGGAGCCGTACGTGCCGGTGCGGGTCTGTCGGGCGAGCATCAGTGGCAGTCGGTCGAGCAGCTCGTCCAACGCGGCCTTGTTGCCGGGCTTGTTCAGCGTCGTCATCACCCGTCGCAGCTGGGCGATGTCGGCCTTGAGATAGGGCCTGCCCTGCGTGAGCAGGTCGGCCACCTCCGCGGTGAGGCCGGAGAGGTTGGAGACCGACGCCCCGATCGCCTTCCGGTCGCGGGACAGGTTGGTCATCCAGTTCTTCAGCTCCACGACGAGCGTGGACAGCTGGTCGTGCCGGTCGTCGACCGTCTTGAGCATCGCCGAGAGGTTGTCGATCACGCGGCCGATCAGCTCGTCGCGGTCGGCAAGCGCGTTGGTGAGCGAGGCGGTGTTGCTCATCAGGCTCTCGATCGTGCCGCCCTCGCCCTGGAGCACCTTGACGATGTTCAGGGAGAGATCGTTGACCTCGCTGGGAGTCAGTGCCTGGAACAGCGGCTGGAAGCCGTTGAACAGCTCGGTGAGGTTCAGCGCGGGCTTGGTGCGCGAGACCGGGATGGTGGCTCCGTCGGCGAGCTTCTCGGCGTTCGACTGCCCTTGCTCCAGCGCCATGTAGCGGTCGCCGACCAGGTTGAGGAACCTGATCGAGGCCCGGGACGCCGTGGTGAGCGGCACGTCCTCCGCGATCTTGAAGGTGATCTGCGGCCGAGTCGCGGTTCCTGATCTGCACGTCCTTGACCGAACCAACAGTGACCCCGGCAACCCGGACGTCGTCGCCCTCCTTGAGCAGGCTGGCCGAGGTGAACTGGGCCTTGTACTCGGTCTCGGTGCCGAAGGCGAAGTTGCCCATGATCGCGGTCAGCGTCCCGGTGACGATCACGCTGACGAGGACGAAGATCCCGAGCTTGATCGCGGAGACGATGGTCTGGGTGTTCCTGCTGCGGCCGCTCATCTCGGGTTGCCCCCGGACGTCGAGTCGAGATCGGTGCCGTTCTTGAAGTCCACCGGAGGCGTGAGCGGCTGCTTGGGGGTCGGCAGGCCGTAGCACTTGGGGCCGTGGCCCTGCTCGCCGTAGACAGGGCGGTCCCTGCCGTCGTACGGCCGGCGCTGGTTGGCGGCCAAGCGTCATGGTCTGCCACACCTTGCCCTTGCGGAAGATCTGGTTGAGCCGTCCGGAGTAGCGCTCCGCACCCTTGAGCAGACAGGGGAACTCGGGCGAGTAGGTGTCCAGGAGGCGCAGAAGAGGCCTGGAGAGCTCGGCGGCGCGGACGATGTTGGTCTCGTTGCGGGTGAGCACCCGCGTCGACGTCCGGCTCAGCCCGGTGACGTCGACGATGAAGGTCTCGAGCTGGGACTCCTTGTCGGTCAGGGTCCGCGCCGTGGTCGTGGCGTTGCGCAGCATCCGGACCAGGTCAGGGGCCGCCAGTGCATAGGTTCGGCTGACACGAGCCAGGAGCACCAGGTCCTTCTGGAGCGTGGGCAGGTGGACGTTCATGGTGGTCAGGTAGCTGTCCAGCTTGACGAACGTCTCGCCGATCTTGTCGCCACGACCGCGCAGGGCCGATGCCAGGGCGTGCAGGGTCGAGCTCAGGTCCTCTGGTCGGATCGAGCGCAGCAGCGGGAACAGGTCGTTCAGGATCTTCTGCAGCTCGACGTTCGTGCGCACGCGGTCGGAGGAGATCACGTCCCCGTCACTCAGGGACTTCTCGGATGGATCGGCCGGGTCCTTGATCGAGATGTACTTCTGGCCGAACAAGGTGGTCGGCAGGATCTCGACGCTGATGTTCTCGGGGATGTTCTTGGCGGACGCAGGGACGAGCGCAACCTTGATGACCGCCTGCTTGCCGTCGTTCTTGATCTCACGCACGTGACCGACGAGGGCCCCGTGTCGGCGTACGTCGCCGAACTTGGCCAGCTGCAGGCCGGCGTCATCCGCCTTGATGGTGACCATCGTCGGGTTGGTGAAGGCCTTCGTGTACACCGCGATGGACAGCCCGATGAGCAGCGCGACGACGGTGAGGAAGGCGACACCCGCCCCGAAAAGGCGCGCGTGCTCCCCCTTCGTGTCGTGGGTGATGTTGATCAGCATCGCGGCTATCCGGTTATTCGGACGGTTGTGGTGGAGCCCCAGATGGCGAAGCTGAGGAAGAAGTCGGCGACGACGATCGTGACGATCGAGGTGCGGATCGCGTTGCCGACGGCCGTGCCCACCCCGGCCGGACCACCCGAAGCGGTGTAGCCGTAGTAGCAGTGGATCAGGATGACCGCGACCGCGAGGAACAGCAGCTTGAAGAACGACCACAACATGTCGATCGGCGGCAGGAACTGCAGGAAGTAGTGGTCATAGGTGCCGGCGGACTGCCCGTAGATCAACGTCGTGATCAGCCGCGGGGAGAGGTACGACGCGGCGAGCGCGACGATGTAGAGCGGAATGACAGCGATGAACGCCGCGATGATCCGAGTTGTCACCAGGAACGGGATCGAGGGAACCGCCATCACCTCGAGGGCGTCGATCTCCTCGGAGATCCGCATCGCGCCCAGGCGAGCGGTGTAGCCGCAACCCACCGTCGCGGCCAGGGCGATGGACGAGACCAGCGGTGCGACCTCGCGGGTGTTGAAGTACGCCGAGATGAACGCGGTGAACTTCGCGACGCCGATCTGGCTCAGCGAGGCGTACCCCTGGATGCCGACCTCGGTGCCCGCGAAGAACGCCATGAACGCGATCACGCCGACCGAGCCGGCGATGACGGAGAGGCCACCGACGCCGAACGCCACCTCGGCAAGGGTGTTCCAGATCTCGCGCCGGTAGCGCTTGATCGCGATCGGCGTCCAGGCCAGGGCCTTGGCGTAGAAGAGCAGCTGGTCGCCGCGCTGCTCGATGCCCATCCGTCCTTCGCGGACGAACTCTTTGCCGATGTCGGTGAGGACGGCCATGGGCTACAACCCGTCCTGTGGGACGACCTGGAAGTAGATGGCCGTGATGATCGAGTTGAGCGCGAACAGGACCATGAAGGCGATGATCACGGCTTCGTTGACCGCCCGGCCGACGCCGCTGGGTCCGCCGCCCGCGTTGAGCCCCTTGTAGGCACCCACGATGGCCGCCATGTAGCCGAACAGGACGGCCTTGACCATCGAGATGTAGAGGTCCGGCAAGCTGGCCAGTGCCGTGAAGCTGGAGAGGAAGGCGCCCGCGTTTCCGCCCTGGACGATCACGGTGAAGAAGTAGCCGCCGCCGATGCCGGTGGCGATGACGATGCCGTTGATCATCAGCGCGACGAACACCGTGGCGAGCACGCGCGGGACCACGAGTCGCTCGATCGGGTCGATCCCGAGGACCTCCATCGCGTCGATCTCCTCGCGGATCTTGCGGGCCCCCAGGTCGGAGCAGATCGCGGACCCGGCAGCGCCCGCGATGATCATCGCGGCGGCGATGGGGGCAGCCTCGCGCACCACCGCGAGCACGGCGCTGGCGCCGGCGAAGGACTGGGCTCCGAGCTGCCCGGTCAGGTTGCCGACCTGGAGGGAGATCACCGCGCCGAACGGGATCGAGACCAGAATGGTCGGCATCAGGGTGACGCTGGTGATGAACCAGGCCTGCTCGATGAACTCGCGGCCCTGGAACTTCGAGGTGAACACGGCCTTGGTCACGTCCCAGACCATGGCTGCGATCTCGCCGGGCCCGCGCACGATCGACGCAGCACTGACGCCCATCGCTACCTCCTGATCGGGCCATCCCCCAGCGAGCCGCCACGCCCCAGACGGCCGCCCCAATTTAGAACGTGTTCTCGTTTTGGGCAACCAGAGGACACGCGCTTTCAAGACAAGAACGATTTCATGCACCCGAAGTCACGTGATCGTCGCCACAACGTACGGCCCTACACTCCACCGGGTGACGAAATCACCGCTATTGGGCATGCGGCTCCCGCTTGGTCTACACAACCCGTCAGCCCTATTGCTGCTGGCCCAGCTGCTGGCCGTGATCGCCTGGCCGTTCCTGGCCCCCTCGAGGGCGGGCTCGGCGGTGCTCGGGGTGATCTCGATGGTGGCGGTGGGCCTGGCCCTCGGGGTGGTGCGCAACACCCCGGCCCTCACCTTCATCGCGGTAGTTCTCGGCGTCCCTGCCCTCTTGATGACCGTGATGGAGGCGGTGCTGCCCGGTGAGGAGTGGGTGGTGCTGACCAGCGCGCTGCTGCACGCGCCGTTCTACCTCTACGTTTTCTTCGGGACGGTCAGATATCTGTTCCACGACGACAAGGTGACCACCGACGAGCTCTATGCGATCGGAGCCGCCTTCACGGTTCTCGCCTGGGCGTTCGCGTTCATCTACGTCGCGGTCGAGATCATCTGGCCGGGGTCGATCAAGCCCCTGAGCGGCGGCACCGAGCGATTCTTCGACCTGCTGTTCTTCTCGTTCACCAACCTGACGAGCGTCGGTCTCTCCGACATCCTGCCTGTCGGGGGTCATGCACGGTCGGTGGTCATTCTCGAACAGGTCGCCGGCGTGCTGTACGTCGCGATGGTCATCTCGCGCCTGGTGGCAATGTCCGTCTACCCCCGCCGCTGACTTGGTGAGCCTCTAGTCGAGGCAGAACTCGTTGCCCTCGGGGTCCGTCATCACGACGAATCCGGCACTCATCTCCTGACCCGGCTCGAATCGGCGCAGCCTGGTGGCTCCCAGCGCGACCAGGCGGTCGGCCTCCGCCTCCAGGGCCGCCATCCGCTGGTCGCCCTCGAGCCCGGGCGCGGCCCGGACGTCGAGGTGCACGCGGTTCTTGGCCGTCTTGCCCTCGGGCACCTGCTGGAAGAAGAGCCGCGGACCGTCACCGTCGATCGGAAGGGCCGCGGACCGCGAGTTGCGCTGGTCCGGCGGCACCCCGACGCTCTCGAGGAACGCGTCCCAGGTGTCGAACCCCGGCGGGGGCTGCTGCAGCTGGTAGCCGAGCGCCTCGCACCAGAACAGGCACAGGCCGCCCGGGTCAGCGCAGTCGAAGGTGATCTGGACTTCCCTGGTCATCTACTTCCTCCCGAACAGTCGCCCGGCCACCACGCTGCAAGCGGGTGCCGAAGCGGCCCTCACTTGGTTGCTTCCATCATCTGGCGGAGCTCCTTCTTCAGCTCCGAGATCTCGTCGCGCAGGCGGGCCGCGAGCTCGAACTGCAGCTCGGCGGCCGCAGCCCGCATCTGCTCCGAGAGCTGCTGGACCAGCTCGGCGAGGTCGCTCGAGGGGATCCCGGCGGTGTCGGGCAGCCGCTCGTGCATCCGGGAGAGTCCGGGGACGGGTGCCTTCTTGCTCTTGTCTCCGCGGGCGCCGGTGCCCTGCCAGGTCTCCAACAGCTCCTTGGTGCTCTCGTCCTCGCGGGCCAGCATGTCGGTGATGTCGGCGATCTTCTTCCGCAGCGGCTGCGGGTCGACGCCATGGGCCACGTTGTAGGCGACCTGCTTCTCCCGGCGCCGGTTGGTCTCGTCGATGGCCATCTCCATCGAGGGGGTCATCCGGTCGGCGTACATCACGACCTGGCCGGAGACGTTGCGGGCGGCACGGCCGATCGTCTGGATCAGGGACTTGTCCGAGCGGAGGAACCCCTCCTTGTCGGCGTCCAGGATCGCGACCAGGGACACCTCGGGCAGGTCGAGACCCTCGCGGAGCAGGTTGATGCCCACCAGGACGTCGTACTCCCCCAGGCGCAGGTCGCGCAGGAGCTCGATGCGCTTGAGGGTGTCGACCTCGGAGTGCAGGTAGCGCGTGCGGATGCCGTTCTCGAGCAGGTAGTCGGTCAGGTCCTCCGACATCTTCTTGGTCAGCGTGGTCACCAGGACCCGCTCGTTGCGTTCCACTCGCGTGCCGATCTCTGCCATCAGGTCGTCGATCTGGCCCTTGGTCGGCCGGACGAGCACCTCGGGGTCGATCAGGCCGGTCGGCCGGATGATCTGCTCGACGACGTTGTCGATGCCGCCACCCTTGCTGATCTCGTACTTGCCCGGGGTCGCCGACAGGTAGATGGTCTGCCCGATCCGGTCGACGAACTCCTCCCATCGCAGCGGCCGGTTGTCCATCGCACTCGGCAGCCGGAAGCCGTGGTCGACGAGGTTGCGCTTGCGGGACATGTCGCCCTCGTACATCCCGCCGATCTGCGGGACGGCGACGTGCGACTCGTCGATGACGAGCACGAAGTCCTCGGGGAAGTAGTCGAGCAGGCAGTTGGGGGCGCTGCCCCGGCTGCGGCCGTCGATGTGCATCGAGTAGTTCTCGATGCCGGAGCAGGAACCGACCTGGCGCATCATCTCCACGTCATAGGTGGTGCGCATGCGCAGCCGCTGGGCCTCGAGCAGCTTGCCCTGCTTCTCGAAGGCTGCGAGCTGGTCGTCGAGCTCGAGCTCGATGCCGCGGATGGCGCGCTCCATCCGGGCCGGGCCGGCGACGTAGTGGGTGGCCGGGAAGACGTAGAGCTCGTGGTCGTCGGTGATCACCTCGCCGGTGACCGGGTGGAGGGTCATCAGCCGCTCGATCTCGTCGCCGAAGAACTCCACCCGCACGGCGTGCTCCTCGTAGACCGGGAAGATCTCGAGGGTGTCCCCGCGGACCCGGAAGGTGCCACGGGTGAAGGAGAGGTCGTTGCGGGTGTACTGGATCTCGACCAGCCTGCGCAGGACGCCGTCCCGGTCCATCTCCTGGCCGACCTTGAGGCGCAGCATCCGGTCGACGTACTCCTGCGGGGTGCCGAGGCCGTAGATGCACGAGACCGTCGAGACCACGATGACGTCGCGCCGGGTCAGCAGGGAGTTGGTGGCGGAGTGCCGCAGCCGCTCCACCTCCTCGTTGATCGAGGAGTCCTTCTCGATGTAGGTGTCGGTCTGCGGGACGTAGGCCTCGGGTTGGTAGTAGTCGTAGTAGGAGACGAAGTACTCGACGGCGTTGTCGGGAAGCAGCATCCGCAGCTCGTTGGCGAACTGGGCCGCGAGTGTCTTGTTGGGCTGCATCACCAGGATCGGGCGCTGGAGCTGCTCGGCCACCCAGGCGACCGTCGCGGTCTTGCCGGTGCCGGTGGCGCCGAGCAGCACGACATCCTTCTCGCCGCCCTGCATCCGCTTGGTGATCTCCGCAATGGCGGTGGGTTGGTCGCCCGAAGGGGTGTAGTCGGACTGCACGTCGAAGGGCGCAACACGGCGCTCGAGATCGGTCACTGGACGCATGAGTCGAGCGTACGGGGGACCACTGACACTCGTTCCCGACGCCTGAGCCCGCGAACCTCTCCAGACCACGAAAGTCCCCGGTGGTTGAGGAGCGAGCGCAGCGAGCGTCTCGAAACCAGGGATCGCGCTGGTTGCGGCCGACTCTCGACTCACTGGGTTTCGAGACGCGTCCCTCAGTCCCTCGCGTCAGCGGAAGCCTCTGGTTGGATGGCGGCGTGACAACCCGGCACCCGCTCATCAACACCGCTCACCCGGTGGCGCGGATGATCAAGCGGGCGTTGTTCACGGTGTTCGGGATCCCGCTGCTGGTCGCGATCGCGATGAGCCTCGTCGACTCCTACCGCCGGCGGGGCAAGAAGCCGAAGCCGTTCCCGACGCGGACGGCCCAGGAGACCCCGGTCGGCAACGGCACCGTGACGACGTACAGCTATGGCCAGGACCTGTACGACGACATGCTCGCCGCCATCGAGGGAGCGCAGAAGCAGGTCCTGCTCGAGACCTACATCTGGAAGAGCGACGCGGTCGGCCAGCGCTTCAAGAAGGCGGTGATCGACGCGGCCGACCGGGGCGTGGAGGTCCGGGTCATCTTCGACTCGTTCGCCAACCTGGTCGTCCGTCCGCCGTTCAAGCACTTCCCGGCCGGCGTGAAGGTCCTCGCCTACCCCGTCTACTCGGCCGGGTGGCGATTCTTCGACCTGCGTCGCTACGGCCGCGACCACCGCAAGATCCTGGTCGTCGACGACCAGGTCGCGTTCGTCGGTGGCTACAACATCGGTGCGGCGTACGCCACGGAATGGCGGGACACGCACTGCCGGATCACCGGGCCGGGGGTCTGGGACCTCACCCGGGCGTTCGCCGACTTCTGGAACCTGCACCGCACCAAGAAGTTCGGTCGCCGGCAGCCGCCGATGCTGATGACCACGGCGTCGACCTGGGAGCCGCGCATCCGGGTGCACCGCAACGTGCCGCGGCTGTGGATGTTCCCGATCCGGGGCATGTACCTCGAGGCGATCAACCGCGCGCAGCGCAACATCTGGCTGACCCACGCCTACTTCATCCCCGACGAGAGCTTCGTGGACGCCCTCGTCGACGCGGCCGCCCGCGGGGTCGACGTCCGCCTGCTGCTCCCGGCGAAGTCCAACCACATCGTGGCCGACTGGATCTCTCGTGGCTACTTCCGGCGGATGCTTGCCGCCGGGATCGCGATCCACCGGTTCCGCGACGCCATGGTGCACGCGAAGACGGCGACGATCGACGGCAACTGGACCACGATCGGCACCGCCAACGTGGACCGGCTGAGCATGAGCGGCAACTACGAGATCAACGTCGAGATCATCGACGCGTCGCTGGCCGAGGAGATGGAGCGGATCTTCGAGACCGACCTGAGCAACGCGCTCCCGCTCACCCTCACCGAGTGGGAGGCGCGCGACGTCTACAGCCGGTTCACCGAGATGATCCTGCAGCCCCTGCGACCCTTGCTGTGAAACCGGCCGGCGACGGATACTGGCGGCACCTTCCTTCCCGAGCCACTGATCCCGTCGTGCGGAGCAGCACATGACCACTGAAACAGATTCCGAAGCCCGCACCGAGCACCGCTCGGTACCACCGGCGGTCCCGGTCTGCCGCAGGAACGACGCGTGGTCACCGAGATCCCCGGCCCCCGGTCGCGCGAGCTGCACGAACGGCGCGGGGCGGCGGTCGCCTCCGGGGTGGGCAGCGTGCTCCCGGTGTACGTCGCCGCGGCCGGCGGCGGGGTGATCGTCGACGTCGACGGCAACTCGCTGATCGACCTGGCCAGCGGCATCGCCGTCACCAGCGTCGGCAACAGCGCGCCCGAGGTCGTACGACGGGTGACCGACCAGGTGGCGGCCTTCACCCACACCTGCTTCATGGTCGCCCCCTACGAGGGCTACGTGGAGGTGTGCGAGGCACTCGCGCGACTCACCCCCGGGGACCACGCGAAGAAGGCGGCCCTGTTCAACTCCGGCGCCGAGGCGGTCGAGAACGCCGTGAAGATCGCCCGCGCCCACACCGGCCGCGACGCCGTCGTCGCGTTCGACCACGCCTACCACGGGCGCACCAACCTGACGATGGCGATGACGTCGAAGAACATGCCCTACAAGCACGGGTTCGGCCCGTTCGCCGGCGAGGTCTACCGCGCGCCGATGTCCTACCCGTTCCGCGAGGCATCGGACATCACCGGCGCCCAGGCCGCCGCCCGCGCGATCGACGTGATCGAGAAGCAGGTCGGCGTCGACAACCTGGCGTGCGTGGTGATCGAGCCGGTGCTGGGCGAGGGCGGCTTCGTGGTGCCCGCCGAGGGGTTCCTGCCGGCTCTCGCACAGTGGTGCACGCGACAACGGGGTCGTCTTCGTCGCCGACGAGATCCAGACCGGGATGTGCCGCACCGGCGCATGGTTCGCCTGCGAGCACGAGGGCGTCGTACCCGACCTGGTCACGGTCGCGAAGGGGATGGCCGGCGGCCTGCCGCTCGCCGGGGTGGTCGGTCGCGCCGAGATGATGGACGCGCCGCACGCCGGCGGCCTGGGCGGGACGTACGGCGGCAACCCGGTCGCCTGCGCCGCCGCCCTCGGCGCGATCGCGACGATGGAGCAGCTGGACCTCAACGCTGCCGCGCGGCAGATCGAGCAGACCATGGCCACTCGGCTCCGTTCACTGGCCGAGAAGGTCCCCGCGATCGGGGACGTCCGCGGCCGCGGAGCCATGCTCGCGATCGAGCTGGTGCAACCCGGCACCACCGAGCCGGACCCCGAGCTCGCCGGCAAGATCAGCGCCGGCTGCCACCAGGCGGGCGTGCTCACCCTCACCTGCGGCACCTACGGCAACGTGCTGCGCTTCCTGCCCTCGCTCGTGATGCCCGAGCACCTGCTCGAGGAGGCGCTCGACGTGATCGAGGAGGTCGCGCTCGGCCTGGTCTGAGTCCGCTTCGCACGGTCACGACCGATAGGTCCCCCGTCACCAGCTGACCTCCACCCGCCCTCCACGCAGTCGTCAGGCGCCACCGGCGTCTGAGGCTGCAGGTTGGTCGCACCAGGACAACAGCCCCACCGCGTTGTCCGCGACCGCAGGAGCGAGCATGGCCGGCCGGACCACCTCCCACGACGTCGTCATCGTCGGCGGCCGCTGCGCTGGAACGGCGACTGCGCGGCTGTTGGCGGCTCGTGGCCTCGATGTGGTCGTGGTCGAGCGCGGCGACCTGCTCGGTGACCCACTCTCGACGCACGGCCTGGCCCGCGGCGGAGTGGTCCAGCTGGCCCGCTGGGGGCTGCTGGACGAAGTGCTCGCCTCGGGAGCGCCTCCCTGTCGCGCAGTCACCCTGGGAATCGAGGGTCGGGAAGTCAGGCGGCCGTTGAAGGACCGTGCAGGGGTCGACCTCCTGGTCGCTCCTCGTCGTACGCACCTCGACCGGATCCTGGCCGAGGCGGCCGTGGCGGCCGGGGCCGAGGTGCGCACCTGCACGACGGTTCGCGGCCTGGTGCGTGACCCGGACTGCCGGGTGACCGGCGTCGTCGCGCGCAACGAAGCGAGGGAGGACGTCATCCTCCGGGCACGCTACGTCGTCGGCGCGGACGGGTTGCGGTCGTCGACGGCCGGGATGTTCGGGGCTGGGATCCAGCAGGCCTTCATCAGCGACGTGGCGACCTTCTACACCTACGTCGACCAGGTGCCGTGGACCGGCTACGAGCTCCACGTCGGGCCACGGTCGTACGCCGGGGTCTTCCCCACCCACGACGGCCAGGCTGCCGTCTGGCTCTGCCGGCCGGCGGAGCTGGCGGCCGGGGTGCGTCACGCGGGCGCCCGGCGTACGGACGCACTCCTGGAAGCCATCGCCGAGACCGCACCCGCGCTGGGCGAGCGACTCCGGGCTGGTCGTGCCGTCTCGCGGACCCGCGGCATCGTCGCGCCGCCGAACTACGTCCGCCAGGCGTACGGCGACGGCTGGGCTCTCGTCGGCGATGCCGGCTACCACCGCGACCCGATGACCGGTCACGGGATCACCGACGCGTTCCGCGATGCCGAGCTGCTCGCCGACGCGCTGCACTCCGCCCTCACCGATCCGACCGCGGAGCAGGCCGCGCTCGTGGAGTTCCAGGAGCGACGGGACGAAGCGCTGGCCGATGTCTTCGAGCTGACCCGCGAGCTCACCTGCTTCCCGGACACCCCCCGCTTCGTCGAGCTCCAGATCGAGCTCAGCGAGGCCCTCGATCGTGAGGCCCAGCTGCTTGCCTCACTCCCGGCGACCAGAGCCGGAGCGGTGCTCACCGCGTGAGCAGCACCACGAGAAACGAGAAAGGCAACATCATGACCACCACACCCACCCGGGAGCTCAACGGCGTCGACACCGAGACCCTGTTCGCGACCATCGGCGCCGTGCGCAACCAGCCGGAGCTGGCCAGGTTCCAGTTCCGAACGACGACCGAGTACGTCCGCGGCACCCACAACCGCACGACCTTCGGCGGTTTCCACGGCGCCGGCGCCGAGCACGAGCATCGGCAGACCTACACAGCTGACGCCGACCACCCGGCCGTCCTGGTCGGCAAGGACAACGCACCCACACCCGCCGAGCACATGCTCCAGGCACTCGGCGCCTGCCTCACCAGCGGGCTGGCCAACATCGCAGCCGCCCGGGGCATCGAGCTCGGTGAGGTCACCGCGCGCGTCGAGGGTGACATCGACCTGCGCGGGATCCTCGGCATCAACGCCGGTGTGCGCAACGGGTTCGAGGACATCCGCGTCACCTTCCATGTCAGTGGCGAGGCCGAGGCCGAGGAGCTGGCCCGGCTGGTCGAGCAGGCCCGTGCGCGTTCGGCGGTGTTCGACGTGCTCACCAACGGCGTCCGCGTCGCGGTCGACGTGGCCACCGCCTGACGACGTCACCTGGTCCGGTCCGGACGAACGCAGCCCGTTCTCCGGACCGGCCTTCGTGGGAGCATGAAGGACATGGTCCTGGTCCTGGACGGCACCATCGAGCTGGACGAGCAGCTGTTCGAGGTTCGGCGGGACGGCGCTGCCATCTCGCTCGAACCCCAGGCCTTCGACGTGCTGGTCTACCTCGTGCGGCACCGTGACCGGGTCGTGCCCAAGGAAGAGCTGATGGACTCGGTCTGGGGCGGCCGCTTCGTGAGCGAGACGGCCGTCACGAGCCGGATCAAGCAGGTCCGGCGAGCCGTCGGCGACGACGGGCACGCGCAGCGGATCATCCGCACGCACCACGGGCGCGGCTACCGCTTCGTCGCGGACGTGGCCGAGACGGACCCGGTCGCGGGCACGGCGACCGACCTCCCCCGACCGCGTAGGTCCGAGGACCGGCAGGCACCGATCCGGTACACCCTCAGCGACGACCTCCACATCGCCTACCAGGTAACCGGCGGCGGTGACATCGACATCGTGCTGATCTCCGGCTTCGTCTCCCACCTCGACCTCGACTGGGACGATCCCCGGCATGCCCATTTCCTCGAACGGCTGGGCACGATGGGTCGGCTCATCCGGTTCGACAAGCGGGGGACCGGGATGTCCGACCGGCCGCCCGGCGTGCCCGATCTCGAGACCCGCATGCACGACGTCCTGGCGGTGATGGACGCCGTCGGCTCCGAGCACGCCGTCCTGGTCGGCTACTCGGAGGGTGGGCCGATGGCGGTGATGATGGCGGCGACGCACCCCGAACGGGTGCAGTCGCTGGTCCTGTACGGCTGCTACGCAAGACGGGTCTGGGCCGAGGACTATCCGTGGGCCCAGACCCAGGACGAGCGGTCGGCGTACACGGAGATCCTGGTGCAGCAGTGGGACTGGGAGGCGGACCTGCTCTATCGCTGTCCGTCCGGCGACAAGGCGATGCAGGAGTGGTGGACGCACCGGATGCGCGCGTCGGCGACACCCGCGACCGTACGCGCGCTGATGGACATGAACTCCCTGGTGGACGTGCGGGCACTGCTGCCGAGCCTGAACCTCCCGACACTGCTGGTGCACCGCACCGGCGACCAGCTGTGCCCGATCGGTGGGAGCCGCTGGATGGCCGGCCAGATCGCCGGCTCCACCATGATCGAGCTCGAGGGCTACGACCACTTCGTGTCCGGCAACCCCGACCAGATCCTCGACGCCTTCGAGCCGTTCATCGCTGCCACCCCGAAGCAGGAGCACCACCTGGCACTGGCGGCTGTGGCGCATGCATCCGGTCTCACCGCGAACGACATGACCAACACCCTGGTCGCCGCTGGAGGCCGACTTCGCCACGCCGCCAGCGGCGATGTGGTGGTCCTGTTCGACGGGCCGGCAACCGGCGTACGCGCCGCGCAGACCGCGCTCCTCGCCGGAGCGGGTGCCGGCGTCGGGCTCTCCATCGCCGAGGTGCCCGTGGACGGCGGCCCGGTCTCGGGACCCGGGGTCGACGACGCCGTACGCCTCGGAGCCCGCGCCGCAGCAGGCGAGCTGCTGGTGACCGAGACGGCCGCCGTGCTTCTCGCGTCTGTCGACATCCAGCTCGAGCCACTCGACTCAGCGGTCCGGGTGCAGGTTCCTGCCACGCGTGACATTCGGCGAATCAGCGCTGGCGAACGGGCTGGCGGATGATCGTCCTGAGCTTCTCGGGCGCCGTGCGCGAGGGGTCGTTCAGGTAGATCTCGTGGTGCTTGCCGACCAGCTCATAGCCCTGGTCGGCGATGAACCCGTGCAGACCCTGGATCACCGGACCCTCGGCTGCATAGGGCCCGACGTGCAGCACCTGCGCGGAACGCCCTTCGGCTAGTGGCTCGAGGCGAACCCGCTCGATGGCCGGCAGCGACTTCTTCCGGGAGGCCGTGGCGCGGGCGTCCTCGAACACCTCCGTCGTCACCTGTGCCGGCTGCATGATCATCATCGTCCAGTCCCAGCTGGACTTGTCGGCCGTGGTGAACACCGTCATGTCCGGTGCCCACCACAACCCCTCGAGTGGCATCACGCCGTAGTCGAGGCCGTCCGGAGCCTTCTTCAGCGCGAACCGGGCTGTGTAGGCCACGGAGTACAGCGCCTGCACCGCCTCGCCGTACTCAGGTGCCGTGTTCGGGTCCCCGTGACCGTCGAGCATCAAGAACGAGAGCTCGGGCACCTCGACCAGCTGCGGGTGCCTCGTGGCGCAGTAGAGGTCACGCAGCTCCCGCTTGAAGTCGACCTTTGTGCCCGCCACGACTCTGCCTCCTCGATGCTCGACCCACGTCAGACCGCGGGGGTGTCCTCCCGCTGGCCCCAGGGGCTGCCATAGGCGGTGAGCAGGTCGAGGAAATCGACCGCGTCGAAAGCCTCCGGGCCGAGGACACCGCTGCCGGACCAGATCCCCGTGGCCAGCAGCTCCAGCGCCACCACCGGGTTGACGGCGGTCTGCCAGACGACGCACTGGTGGCCGTACTCGCGCATCGTCCACTCGTTGTCGACGACGTGGTAGAGGTACGTCGCCCGCGGTTCGCCGTCCTTTCCGGTGCCGGTCACGTACAGCCCGGCGCAGGTCTTGCCCGTCATCCGCTCCCCCACGCTGGCCGGGTCGGGCAGCACGGCCGCCACGACGTCACGTGGGCTGACCTCCACCCCCTTGACCCGCACCTTGTCGGTGCTGTCGAGGCCGAGAGTGTGCAGCACCTTGAGGATGTTGATGAACTCGTCGCCGAGGCCGTACTTGAACGTCACCCGCTCGCAGTCGACCCACCGCGGCATCAGGAGCACCTCTTCGTGCTCCACGTTGACGCACTCCACCGGGCCGATGCCCTCGGGGAACTCGAACACCTCCGGCTCGCTGAACGGCGGCGTCGTGAACCACCCTCGGTCCTTCTCCCAGATGACGGGCGGGTTGAGGCACTCCTCGATCGTGGTCCACATCGAGAAGGACGGCGCGAAGATCTCGTTGCCGTCGTCGTCGGTCACGACGAGGTTCGCGCCGTCGCGAGTGCCGAGCTCGTCGATCTCGGAGAACAGGTGGTCGGCGGCGTAGCGGGCGAACACGTCGGAGAGCCCGGGCTCCACACCGATGCCGACCAGGGCGAGCCGGCCAGCGGCCTCCCAGTCCCCCGCCTTGGCGAACTGCTCGTCGCCGAGCTTCACGCCGCACTCGGCGTACGGCGTCTCGGGGTGCGGCTTCGACAGACTCATCGCCATGTCGAGATAGTCGGCACCCGCCGCGAACGCGCCGTCGAAGATCGGCATGTTGAAGACCGGGTCGACCGCATTCATCACGTGGGTGACCTGGTGCTCGCGGGCGAGCGCCTCGACGGAGCTCGCGTCGGAGGCGTCGATCTGGGCGGCCACGAACCGGTCGTCCTCCAGCGCGTCGACGGCCTTGCGTGAACGCGCCTCGTCGTAGTCGGCGACCACGCACAGCTCGAAGAAGTCACGGCGCGCGGCGATGGCAGTGAACGCCGAACCGACGCCACCGGCAGCCGACCAAGCAGGATCCTCATGGGCCGAGCCCTACTCGCCGATGTAGGACATGACGTGCTTGATGCGCGTGTAGTCCTCCAGGCCATACATGGAGAGGTCCTTGCCGTAGCCCGAGTGCTTGAACCCGCCGTGGGGCATCTCGGAGACGAACGGGATGTGGGTGTTGATCCACACCGCGCCGAAGTCCAGGAGGCGCGACATCCGCATGGCGCGGCCGTGGTCCTTGGTCCAGACGCTGGAGGCGAGGCCGTACTCCACACCGTTGGCCCAGGCGAGTGCCTCGGCCTCGTCGCTGAACTTCTGCACGGTGATGACCGGGCCGAAGATCTCGTTCTGGATCTGCTCGTCGTCCTGCTTCAGCCCCGACAGCACGGTGGGTGTGTAGAAGTAGCCCTTGTCGCCCTGGCGGGCGCCGCCGGTCTCGAGGCTGGCGTGGTCGGGCAACCGGTCGACCATCCCGGTCACGCGGTCGAGCTGGTCACTGTTGTTGAGCGGGCCGTAGAGGACGTCCTCGTCGTCGGGCATCCCGGTCTTGGTGTCCTTCGCCGCCTCGGTCAGCGCGGCCACGAAGTCACCGTGCACGCCGGGACCGGCGAGCACGCGGGTCGCCGCCGTGCAGTCCTGGCCGGCGTTGAAGTAGCCGGCCTCCGCGATCCCCTGCGCCGCCTTCTCGATGTCGGCGTCGTCGAAGACGATCACCGGAGCCTTGCCGCCGAGCTCGAGGTGCACCTTCTTCAGGTCACAGGCCGCGGACTTGGCCACCTCCATGCCGGCGCGCACCGACCCGGTGATCGCGACCATCTGCGGGACCGGGTGCTCCACCAGCGCACGACCGGTGTCGCGGTCGCCGCAGACGACGTTGAAGACACCCGGCGGGAGGAACTCCTGGCACAGCTCGGCGAACAACGTCGTCGACGCCGGCGTCGTGTCGCTCGGCTTGAGCACGATGGAGTTGCCGGCCGCGAGAGCCGGGGCCACCTTCCAGATCATCATCAGCAGCGGGTAGTTCCAGGGCGTCACCTGTCCGACGACCCCGATCGGTTCACGGCGTACGAACGAGGTGTGGTCCTCCATGTACTCGCCCGCGGAGCGACCCTCGAGCACGCGGCTGGCGCCGGCGAAGAACCGGAAGTGGTCGGAGGCGTACGGCATCTCCTCCGACATCGTCAGGCCGATCGGCTTGCCGGTGTCCTTGCACTCGACCGCGTTGATCTCGTCGACGCGCTCGTCGACCTTCTCGGCGATCTTGAGCATCGCGGAGGCGCGGTCCTTCGGCGTCATCCGGCCCCACTCCTCGAAGGCCTTCTCGGCGGCTCCGTAGGCGCGGTCGAGGTCCTCCTTCCCGGACATCGGGGCGGTCGCGTAGACCTCGCCCGTGGTCGGGTCGATGACGTCGTACCGCTCCCCCGATTCGGCGTCTACGAGCTCTCCGTTGATCACATTGCGGAAGGTGGTGTCAGCCATGGGCCGAGCGTAGTCATGCCACAACGGATTCGGTAGGTCTGGCACCGCTTCCACTAACGATTCCATCAATTGTTCGGCGGAATGGCCCGCCAAATCGTTTGCCACGTCTAGGGTCGCCATTGCAGACTGGTGCTTCCCGACCTGGACCCTGAGGTGCTCTGAAGATGACCGAAAGCCGTGACGACGAGGCTCGCCAGCGCGCCGCCAAGGACCACCTGTGGATGCACTTCACCAGGCACTCGACGTACGACACCCACGAGGTGCCGACGATCGTGCGCGGCGACGGCGTACACATCTGGGACGCGCACGGCAACAAGTACATCGACGGGCTGGCCGGGCTGTTCGTCGTACAGGCTGGGCACGGGCGCACCGAGCTCGCCGAGGCCGCAGCGAAGCAGGCGGCCGAGCTCGCGTTCTTCCCGCTCTGGTCCTACGCCCACCCGGGCGCCATCGACCTCGCCGAGCGGGTCGCGGGCTACGCGCCGGGCGACCTGAACCGCGTCTTCTTCACCACCGGTGGCGGCGAGGCCGTCGAGTCGGCGTGGAAGCTTGCGAAGCAGTACTTCAAGCTCACCGGCAAGCCGACCAAGCACAAGGTGATCAGCCGCGCCATCGCCTACCACGGCACGCCGCAGGGCGCGCTGTCGATCACCGGCCTGCCGGGCATGAAGGCGCCGTTCGAGCCGCTGGTGCCGTCGACGTTCCGCGTCCCGAACACGAACTTCTACCGCGCGCCGGAGCAGTTCCAGACCGGCGCCGAGGACGACGAGTACAAGTTCGGCCAGTGGGCCGCCAACCGCATCGCCGAGGCGATCGAGTTCGAGGGTCCCGACACCGTCGCTGCCGTCTTCCTCGAGCCCGTGCAGAACTCCGGCGGCTGCTTCCCGCCCCCGCCCGGCTACTTCGAGCGCGTTCGCGAGATCTGCGACGAGTACGACGTGCTGCTGGTCTCCGACGAGGTCATCTGCGCGTTCGGCCGGCTCGGGCACATGTTCGCGGCCGAGCGCTACAACTACCAGCCGGACATCATCACCTGCGCCAAGGGGCTGACCTCGGGCTACTCACCGCTCGGCGCGATGGTCGCGACCGACCGGCTGTTCGAGCCGTTCGCCAAGGGTGACGCCTCCTTCGTCCACGGCTACACCTTCGGCGGCCACCCGGTCTCCACGGCAGTCGCGATGGCCAACCTCGACATCTTCGAGCGCGAGCAGCTCAACGAGCACGTGCGCGAGACCGAGGGCGACTTCCGCGCCACGCTGGAGAAGCTCAACGACCTGCCGATCGTCGGAGACATCCGCGGCGACGGGTACTTCTACGGCATCGAGCTGGTCAAGGACCAGGCCACCCGCGAGACGTTCAACGAGGCGGAGTGCGAGCGCCTGCTGAGGGGCTTCCTCTCCGGCGCCCTGTTCGAGGCCGGCCTCTACTGCCGAGCCGACGACCGCGGCGACCCCGTCATCCAGCTCGCCCCGCCCCTCGTAGCCGACCAGGGAACCTTCGACGAGATCGAGACCATCCTCCGCGACGTACTCACCAGGGCCTGGGACCAGCTCTAGAGCTTTGCGCGCGACATCCTTGCTGTGGTTGGGGCAGCAAGGCAGTCGAGCAGCAAACAACAAATGCGCCCCAGGCAACCGCAACCACCGGTGGTCGAGCAGCGAGCGAAGCGAGCGATCAGACGAGACCAAAACCTGTCGGAGCGCGTGCGTAGGTTGACCGCATGGTCCGAGGACGCCCCGAGCCAGATCCGCGACTCGTCCAGCAGATCGCCGAGCTTGCACTGAGCCTGCCTGCGACCTACGAGGAAGATGCCTGGACAGGAGTGCGGTGGCGCGTCCGCAAGCGAACCTTCGCTCACGTAGCAGCAATGCGCCACGTGGATGCCGCCGAGAAGCTGGGGATCACTGACGGGCGCACGGTCACCCTCATGATTGTTCGCAGCACGGGCGCCGAACGAGCTGCCCTCACTGCAATCGGCCCGCCCTACCTCCCGTCCTGGGGCGACGACGTCCTCGCGGTCGTGCTCGACGAGATCAGCGACTGGACCGAGATCGCAGAACTGATCACCGAGAGCTACCGCCTGCTCGCACCCGCCCGGCTGGTGCGTGAGCTCGACGCCTCGCAGCACCGGTAGCCGAAACCACAGGTAGTCGAGCATCGAGCAACGCTCGGTGTCGACTCGCGCCGCAACCACCGGTGGTCGAGCCGTAGCGCCGGAGGTGCAGCGCCGCAACCACAGGTGGTCGAGCAGCGAGCGAAGCGAGCGGACAGACGAGACCAAAGGCCGTACGCCGAACGTGCCAAGCGGGACCACCGTCCCGGAAAAGAGATCGAGAATCCCCTTCCACAGCAGGGGAATCTCGACTGTTTCTGTCAGTGGTCGCTGCTTGAATTGACCCATGACATCGACCCCAGCGATCACTCCCGGAGCACTCGACTCCCCGAGCTGACGTGCTGCGGGTCGCGCGCGAGGCACGGGCCGCTGCCACCTACGCGGACGCGGTTCTGCTGACCGCGGCGGTGACCTGGGCCGAGCAGCACCCACCGGAGTCCATCGGCGCGGAAGCCACCTGGATCACCCCCGCTGGCGACACCGGCATACCGATCGCCGGTGAAGGTGCACCGCTGGTGGCGGAGTTCTGCATCGCGGAGTTCGCCCTCGCGATCGGCCGCTCCACCGACGCCGGTCGGAGCGTGGTCGCGGACGCGGTGGAGCTGAAGTACCGGCTGGGCCGGGTCTGGGCCCGGGTGCAGTGCCGGTGACCTCGAGCCCTGGCGGGCCCGGCGGATCGCCCAGGAAACCCTCGGCCTCACCCGCGAAGCGGCAGCATTCGTGGACGCCCAGGTGGCCCCGTTCGCGCACCGCATCGGGATCGCCGCTCTGGAACGCCTGGTCGCCGAGGCGATCGCCCGGTTCATGCCCGACCGAGCCGCCGCAGACGCCGCCAAGGCTGCCGACGGTCGACACTTCACGATCGAGCACCAGCAGGTCTCCTTCAACGGCACCAGCCAGATCACGGGCGAGCTCGACCTCGCCGACGCCCTCGACCTCGACGCCGCCGTCTGCCCAAGGAGCCGAGACCCTCAAGGCGCTCGGGTCGGCCGAGTCCCTCGACGTACGCCGCTCCCAGGCCGCCGGCCAGATCGCCCGCAACCAGCTCGCCCTCGACCTCACCACCGAGACGATGAACGCCGCCACCACACGGTGGTCGAGCAGCGAGCGAAGCGAGCGGACAGACGAGACCACTACGCCGAGGAAGGCGCCGAAGCCCCGGCAGGTGGTGCTCTACGTGCACCTCTCCGAGGCAGCGATCACCGGCACCAGCACCGGCTTCGAGCTGGCGCGGGTGGAGAACCAGCGCCAGGTGGTCACCGCCGACCAGATCCGCACCTGGTGCGCCAACCCCGACGCCCAGGTCACCGTCAAGCCAGTGATCGACCTGAACGAGCACATCCACGTCGAGGGCTACGAAGTCCCCGCCCGCCTCCGTGAGCAGACCATGCTGCGCGACCACACCTGCGTGTTCCCCTGGTGCACCCGATCAGCCCGCAAGGCCGACGCCGACCACGTCATCCCCTACGCCGAAGGCGGCACCACCTCGAGCGACAACATCGCACCGCTGTGTCGACGTCACCATCGACTCAAGACCCACTCGAGCTGGAGCTACACGATGCTCGAACCCGGATCGTTCCTGTGGTCGAGCCCGCACGGCTACCAGTTCCTCCGCGACCATCACGGGACCCTCGACGTCTCCCGCGACCGGCGACCGCCCGAGCCATCCGCCGGACGAGTAGCTGCCCGACCAACGGTGGTTCCGGTTGCTTTCCGGCGTACAGAGGATGGTCTCGTCTGTCCGTTCGCTTCGCTCGCTGCTCGACCAACGCGGCTCCGGCCGCCTTCCGGCGTACGGCGCAAGGTCTCATCCGCCCGCTCGCGGTTGACCATTGACTCAGTCTGGTCTCGAGGGCCAGCTGTGCGTGGGTGCGGATCAGCGACGACCCTCGGCTCAGTATGCCTGCATCGGCTGATGCTCGTGCCGGCTGGTTGCTGACATTGTTCGTCCGGCGTAGGCCAGCACGGACGAGCCCGCAGAGAAGTGCTCTTGAAAGCAGTCACGTGTCCGCGGTGCAGAACCCGCAACGGATGACTCCCCTCGTCTGCGCTGGGCCTCGTCTGATCGCTCGCTCCGCTCGCTGCTCGACCACCGCGTGGTAGTGCCGGCCCCCCTCGGCGTACCTTCTCGTCTGATCGCTCGCTTCGCTCGCTGCTCGACCACCGGGGTTCGGCCACGGGCCCTAGGAGTCGAAGCCGAGGCCCAGGCGGTCCAGGGTTCTCAGCCAGAGGTTCTCCTTGCCGTTGTTCGCGTCGGCGCGGGCCAGTGAGCGGCGGGTGGCCTCGATGCCGATCCACCGGGCTGGCTCGGGCGGGAAGGGCAGGGGCTTCTTGCGCACCATCTCCAACCGGGTGCGCGGTGTGTCCAGGCCACCGAGCAGGTCGAGGAGTACGTCGCCCGCGAACCGCGTCGCGCCCACCCCCAGACCGGTGAAGCCGAGCGCATAGCCGACGCGACCACCGAGCGCCGTGCCATAGAACGCGGCGAACCTCGTGCACGTGTCGATCACGCCTCCCCAGGCGTGCGTGAAGCCCAGCCCGGTCAGCTGGGGGAACGTGGTGAAGAAGTTCTGGGCCAACGCCTCGAACGTCTCGGTGCGTTGGTCGTACTCGTCCTTGAGCCCGCTGCCGTAGTGGTAGATCGCGTCGTACCCGCCCCACAGGATCCGGCCGTCGCGCGTGGTGCGGAAGTAGTGGAACTGGTTGCCGAGGTCGGAGATGCCCTCGCGTCCGCGCCAGCCGATCGCCTCACGCTGGTCAGCGGTGAGCGGCTCGGTCATCAGGGCGTAGTCGTAGACAGGCACGGTCATCAGCCGGAGCCGACGCAGCAGCGGCGGGTACGCATTGGTCGCGAGTACGACGCGGCGGCCGTGCACGGGACCGGCGGCGGTCTCGGCGATGACGCCCTCGCCCGAGCGTGAGATCCCCGTGACGGGCGTGCCCTCCGCGATCCGCACACCGACCGAGAGGCACGCGGCGCGGAGACCCCACACCAGCCTGGCCGGCTCGAGGATCGCCGAGTCGCGGATCGTGTACGGCGGCCAGGAACGTCGGTGAGTCCACCCGCTCCCGCAGGGCGTCGACGTCCAGCCAGGTGGTCGCCATGCCATGTGCCCGTGTCTGCTCGAACTCCTCACGCAGTCCCTCGACCTGGTAGGGCTCGGTCGCCACGGCCAGCGAACCGGACCTGACGAAGTCGCAGTCGATCGCGTACTCCTCGACCGTGCGCTCGATGCCGTCGAGGTTCTCGCGACCCATCTTCGTCATGAGGTCCATCTCGCCCGGCCAGCGGGACAGCCCGTTGCCGAAGCCATGCGTCAGGCTCGCCTCGCAGAAGCCTCCGTTGCGCCCGCTCGCAGCGTGCCCGCACGTCGCGGCCTCCAGCAGCATGACGTCACGCTCGGGGTCCCGTTCCTTGGCGAGCAGCGCCGTCCAGAGCCCGAGGTATCCACCGCCCACGATGACCAGGTCGGCGGAGTCCGGTCCCGAAAGTCCCGGGAGGACTGCAGGACGAGCGGGGTCGTCCAACCAGTAGACGGTGTTCGACGCCCCGGCCAGCGACGGTGCAACTCGGGAAGACATCTCAAGCAGGACGACGCCGGCGACCTGCGAGGCTGCTGCCCAGGACCAGGATGAGAGCCAGCAGGAACATCACCGTGCCGACCACGTTCACCTGTGGCGGAATGCCGCGCTGTGCTGCACCCCAGACGAACATCGGGAACGTGATGGTGTTGCCGTGGTTGAAGTTCGTCACGATGAAATCGTCGAACGACAGCGAGAAGCTCAGCAGTGCCGCGGCGAGAATCCCGGGAAAGACCAGCGGGAACGTGATCCGCCAGAAGGTCTGCCACTCGTTGGCGTACAGGTCCATCGCTGCTTGTTCGTACGCCGAGTCCAGACCCGCCAGGCGGGCTTTCACTGTGACCACGACGAAGGACAGGCAGAACATGATGTGCGCGATCAGGATCGACCAGAAGCCCAGTTGTCCGGCGAGCCCGGCCGTCGCGAACAGGGCCAGCAGCGACGAGCCCATGACCACCTCCGGCGTCGCCATCGGCAGGAAGATGAGCAGGCTTGTCGCAGCGCGGCCGCGGAACCGGTGACGCACGAGTGCGAACGCGACAAGGGTGCCGAGCACGGTCGCGACAAGGGTGGCAAGGAAGCCGATCTGCAGGCTGAGCACGACTGACTGGCACATCCCGCTCTCCGAACACGGGTGCAGCCAGTTGTCGAGCGTGAACGCATTGAACTCATAGGAGAGGCGGCTGGCGGGTTCGTTGAACGACATCAGCACGACGAAGAAGATCGGCAGGAACATGTAGAACAGGACGGCGATCGCGATCATCATGATCAGGTGGTCGCTGATCCATCGACCACTGCGCTGCAGGACGGTCATACCAGCTCCTCCGTCCCGGCACGACGCACGTAGGCCATCACGAGCAGCACGATCGCGATCATCAAGATCACCGAGCACGCTGCCGCCACGGGGTAGTCGAGCTGCACGAGGAACGTGTTGTCGATGACGTTGCCGATCATGCTCTGGGCGGGCGTACCGAGCAGCCGACTGTTGATGTAGTCACCGGCGGCGGGAATGAAGGTCAACAAGGTCCCCGCGACCACGCCGGGCATCGACAGCGGAAGGGTGATCTTGCGGAACGACGTGAAGCCGTTCGCGTAGAGGTCCTTGCCGGCCTCGATGAGTCTCAGGTCGATCTTCTCCAGGCTCGCGTAGAGCGGCAGCACCATGAAGGGCAGGAAGTTGTAGGTCAGGCCGGTGACCACAGCCACCGACGTTGCCAGGAGCCGTCCGTCAGGCCCCAAGATGTGCAGTGTCTGCAGGAGGTTCACGAGGAAACCGTTGTCCGACAGGATCGACTTCCACGCGAGCGTGCGGACCAGGAAGCTGGTGAAGAAGGGCGCTATCACCAGGACCAGCATGAGGTTCTTGAACCGACCGGCCTTGAAGGCGATGGCGTAGGCCAACGGATAGGCGAGCAGCAGCGAGATCACGGTTGCAGTCGCTGCGTAGCCGAACGATCGGAGGAACTGCTCCTGGTACTCCCGGAGCACGTCGAGATAGTTGCTGAAGGACCAGTCCATGACATAGCCGAGCTCGAGCGACCCGTCTTGGTTGTAAAGGGACGTCGAGACCAGCTGGACCGTTGGCACCACGAAGAACAGCAGCAACCAGAGCATCCCCGGCAGCAGGAGCAGGTAACCCGTACCAGATCTCCGACGGCGCGGCGGGGCTGCCTTCGGCTCGAGCCTGGTGACCCCGGCCGCCCCTGCCTGAGCCACGCTCACGCCGGGCCTGCTCCCGCCCCGGAGCCGACCAGCTGGGCGTAGCTCTCGTCGCCGGCGTGGGCATCTTGGTCTGCGTCCAGCAGGAACGTGTGCTCGGCAGCCCACTGGAGGTCGACCTGCTCACCCCTGCTGAACCTCTCCCCGGCCCCGCTGTTCTGCTCGAAGACGGTGAGCTCCTGTCCCCAGGGCATCCGGACGAGGTATTGCGTGCTCACCCCGATGAAACTGACGTCGGTGAGCACTCCGCCCGGCAGCACGTTGCGTCCGTCTCGCCTCTCGGCGCCGGCCCGCGCAAGGAACACCTTCTCCGGTCGCACGCCCACCCACACCGTGCCCGTCGTACGACGGGCGCGCGACGCCGGCGCGACCAGCTTGGCGCCATTGGCGTCGACGACGATCTCGTCGCGACCCGAGTCGACGACGTCGGCACGCACCAGGTTGGACTGACCCAGGAAGTTGGAGACGAAGGTGGTGGCCGGCTGATCGTAGAGCTCGTTGGGCGGACCCATCTGCTCGATCACGCCGTCGTGCATCACCGCGATGGTGTCAGCCATCGTCATGGCTTCCTCCTGGTCGTGGGTGACGTGCACGAAGGTGATCCCGACCTCGGTCTGGATCCGCTTCAGCTCGATCTGCATCTGTCGTCGCAGCTTGAGGTCCAGCGCGCCCAGCGGCTCGTCGAGGAGCAGCACCTGTGGCCGATTGATCAGTGCCCGGGCCAGGGCAACCCGCTGCTGCTGCCCACCGGAGAGCTGAGGGGGCCGGCGCTTGGCGAAGCCGCCGAGCTCCACCAGCTCGAGCATGTCCTGGACCTGCTTCTTGACGTCCTTCACCCCGCGCCGGCGCAGGCCGAATGCAACGTTCTCGTAGATGTCCAGGTGCGGGAACAACGCGTAGCTCTGGAAGACGGTGTTCACCGGGCGCTTGTAGGGCTTGAGTCGGGTGATGTCCTTGTCCCCGATGGTGATGTTGCCCGCGGTGGGCTCCTCGAGACCCGCCACCATCCGCAGCGTCGTCGTCTTCCCGCAGCCGGACGGGCCGAGCAGGGCGAAGAACCGGCCCTGCTCCACCACCAGGTCGAGGTCGTCGACCGCAGTGAAGGTGCCGAACCGTTTGGTGACCGAGGTCAGCGTGAGGTCCGCCCCGGCCGCCTCGACGGACTCTGTGCCGGTCACCGTTGTCAGGCCCCGGTCACCGCAGCGAACTGCTTCTGGTACTTCTGCTCGGTCTTCGAGTCCAGCGGCTTCAGGGAGTAGGTCTTTGACAAGAGCTCGTCGGTCGGGAAGATCAGCTCGTTCTCGACGAGACTCTTGTCGATCTTCGCCATCGCTTCCTGGGCACCGGCGACGGGGCAGATGTAGTTGACCCATGCAGCCAGCTGCGCGGCGACCTCAGGGTCGTAGTAGTGGTTCATCAGCTTCTCGGCATTGGTCTTGTGCCTGGCCTTGTTCGGGACCAGCATGTTGTCGCTCCAGATGGACAGTCCCTCTTCAGGCGCGACGAACTTGATGTTGGGGTCGTCGAACTGGAGCTGGATCACGTCGCCCGACCATGCTTCGCAGGCAGCGATGTTGCCCTTGGCGAGGTCCTGTGCGTAGTCGTTGCCGGTGAACGCCCGGACCTGGCCCGAGTCCACGATCTTCTGCAGGCGATCGACGGCGGACCCGAACTCGTCATCGGTGAAGTCATTCGGATCAGAGCCGTCGATGAGCAGCATGAAGATCATGGTGTCGTGCATGTCCGAGAGCAGCGTGATCTTGCCCTTCAGGTCGGCTCGCGTGACCAGCTCCTCGAAGCTCTTCACCTCACCGGTGAGCTTCGAGTTGTAGGCGATGCCGGTCAGGCCGCTCTGCCAGGGCACGGAGTAGTCCCGGTTCTTGTCCCAGGACGGGCTCTTCAAGCTCTCGGCCAGATTTGCCGTCACGTTCGGCATGTTCTTCTTGTCCAGCTTCTGGAGCCAGCCGAGGTCGACGATGCGCGCGGCCATGTAGTCGGTCAGGGCGAAGATGTCGCGTCCGGTGGGCTGGCAGTCGGCGAGCTGGTTGCGCACGATGCCGAAGAACTCGACGTTGCCGTTGATGTCCGTGACGTACTTGACGTCGATCCCGGACTCCTTCTCGAACTGCTGCAGGGTCGGGAAGACTGTGACCTTCTTTCCTCCCTTGGTGACCTCCGCCTCGTCGAGGTACTCGATCCAGTTGGAAAAGTTCAGCTTCTTCTCCGTGGACGAGTAGTCCTTGCTGACGCAGGAATCCGCCGACTGCTTGGCCCCCTCCGTCCCGCAGCCGGCCAGCAGCGACGGCACGCCCAGGCCGAGGCCCGCCACACCGGCGCCGCGCAGGAAGCCGCGACGACTCATGCCCGAGGAGGCCATCACGCGGCGGAGCTCATCAGGTCCGAATGCAGGTTTCGGCATCGGCGACCATGTCCTCTCATCGGCTGGTTGCCCAGCGGGTCAGTGGATCTTGTCAGAGCAAGCGTCGGTGAACAAGGGAATCCGTGGAAGAGAAACACTTCTGCAACGGAATCGTTCGAAATTCACCGCGCGGGGTCTATGCGCCGTCAAAGCCCCGTGCCACCATCACTCGGGTGACCAGCAACCACGCTCCCAACGGGAAGGCTCCCTCGAAGTCCGCGAGGCCGAGCATCGGCCTCGACGACGTCTCCAAGTCGATCATCGAGCAGCTGCAGCAGGACGGCCGGCGCTCCTACGCCTCGATCGGGAAGGCGGTCGGCCTCTCGGAGGCCGCCGTGCGGCAACGGGTCCAGCGGCTCACCGACGCAGGGGTGATGCAGATCGTGGCGGTCACCGATCCGCTCCAGCTCGGGTTCGGACGCCAGGCCATGGTCGGAGTGAACGTCGACGGCGCGGTGCAGCCGGTCGCCGACGCACTGTCCGCGATGGACGAGATGATCTACGTGGTCATCACGGCCGGTTCCTACGACATCCTGTGCGAGGTCGTCAGCACCGGTGACGAGCAGCTGCTCGACCTGATCACCGGCCGGATCCGTTCGGTGCCCGGCGTGCGCAGCACCGAGACGTTCATGTACCTCAAGCTGGCCAAGCAGACCTACTCCTGGGGTGTCCGCTGACCGGTTACCGGTCCTTGTCGCTATGGCACGAGACGGCGGACGACGACTTCGCTCCCCGTCCGGCGCTGCCCGGCGCTGCGACGTACGACGTCGTGGTGGTCGGCGCGGGGTTCACCGGCCTGTGGGCGGCGTACTACCTGCTCCGGGCGGACCCCACTCTCCGGGTCGCGGTGCTCGAGCAGGAGGTGGCCGGGTTCGGCGCCTCAGGTCGCAACGGCGGCTGGGCCAGCGCGCTGTTCCCCACCTCGTGGGAGGTGCTGGCCCGGAAGTCCGCGGGCGATGCGTTGCGGCTGCACCGGGCCATGCAGGAGACCGTTCACGAGATCGGCCGAGTGATCGAGGTCGAGGACATCGACGCGCACCACCAGCGGGGTGGCACCATCACGCTGGCCCGCTCGTCCGCGCAGCTGGCCAGGCTGCGCGGTGACGTGTCGAGGGCGCACGCACGCGGGTTCACCGAGGCCGACCAGCGGATGCTCGACACTGGCGAGGCCGCGGAGATGCTCGCGGCCGACGGTGTCATGGGCGGGATGTTCACGCCGCACTGCGCGACGGTGCACCCGGCCCGGCTGGTGCGTGGGCTCGCGCGTGCGGTCGAGGCCGCCGGCGCGACCATCTTCGAGCAGACCACGGTTCGCAGCATTCGGCCGGGCCACGTGGAGACGGACGCGGGCACGGTGCGTGCCGACGTGGTCCTTCGTGCGACGGAGGGCTACACGCCACGGCTGCTGGGCCATCGGCGGGCGGTCGCGCCGGTCTACTCCCTGATGGTGGCGACCGAACCGCTCGACGACGCAGCCTGGGAGTCGATCGGCCTCGGCGGAGCGGCCGGGCGGCAGCGACCGACGTTCTCCGACGCACGACACCTGATCATCTACGGCCAGCGGACGGCGGACGGCCGGCTCGCGTTCGGCGGTCGCGGGGCGCCGTACCACTTCGGCTCACGCATCCGCCCGTCGTACGACGTGGAGCCGCGCGTCTTCGAGGACCTGCGCAACGTGCTCCGCGACCTGCTCCCCCAGCTCGGCTCGGAACGGGAGGGCGTGCGCTTCACCCACCAGTGGGGCGGTTGTCTCGGGATCACCCGGGACTGGGCCGCCTCGGTCGGGCTGGACCGGGACAGCGGGATCGGCTGGGCCGGGGGGTACGTCGGCGACGGCGTGTCCACCACCAACCTCGCCGGTCGCACCCTGGCCGACCTCGTCACCGGGACGGACTCCGACCTGGTCTCGCTGCCGTGGGTCAACCACCGGAGCCGTCGGTGGGAACCCGAGCCGCTGCGCTGGCTCGGCATCAACGCCGGGCTGCGCGCGACGATGCTCGCGGACGCGGAAGAGGGATGGACCGGCCGGGAGAGTCGGGTCGCGCGGCTGACGGCCCCGCTCACGGGCGGCCACTGAACCGCCGCTGACGTGCTGCTCATTGAGCGCCATCGCTCATGTGACACCGCAGAAACGGGTATCTTGCCGACCTAGGCGTGCAGAGGGGTACACGGTGATCAAGGGCGAGCGGACTGCGGACAACGAGCGCCGCGAACCCAGGCTCCCGCACGCCGGTCCGCCGCGGATGGAGATCGACGAGATCTCCAAGGCGATCATCGAACAGCTCCAGCAGGACGGGCGCCGCTCCTACGCCGTCATCGGCGAGTCGGTCGGCCTCTCCGAGGAGGCCGTCCGCAAGCGGGTCGCGCAGCTGATCGAGGCCGACGTGATGCAGATCGTCGCCGTCACCGACCCACTGCAGCTGGGGTTCGCCCGGCAGGCACTGATCGGCGTCATCGTCGAGGGCGCGCTGAAGCCGGTGGCCGAGAAGCTGGCGGCGATCGAAGAGGTCGACTACGTGGTGATCACGGCCGGTGGCTTCGACATCCTCGCCGAGGTCGTGGGCCAGAGCGACGCCCACCTGCTCGAGCTGGTGACCTCGATGATCCGGCCGATCCCCGGTGTGGTCTCGATCCACACGTTCCTCTACCTCGAGCTGCAGAAGCAGACCTACGCCTGGGGCGTGCACGACTCCCGCTGAAGCGCACCACTCAGGTCAGGCCTGCTCGATCTCGATCTCCTGGTCGGCGTACCACTTGCGGATGACCTTCTTGTCGAACTTGCCCACGCTCGTGCGCGGAACCTCGTCGATGAACGCCCACGAGTCGGGGAGCTGCCACTTGGCGAAGTCGTTGCTGAGGAACTCGCGCAGGTCGGCCGGGGTGAGCTTCGCCCCCTCGCGTACGACGACCGAGGCCAGCGGCCGCTCGTCCCACTTCTCGTCCGGGATGCCGATCACGGCGGCCTCGACGACGTCGTCGTGCGCCATCAGCGCGTTCTCGAGGTCGACCGAGGAGATCCACTCGCCGCCGGACTTGATCACGTCCTTCGACCGGTCGGATAGCCGGATGTAGCCGAGGTCGTCGATCGAACCCACGTCGCCGGTGCGCAGCCAGCCCTCGTTGAACTTCTGCTCCGCCTCTGGATCGTCGGAGTTGTAGTAGCTGGCGGTCACCCACGGGCCGCGCACCTCGAGCTCGCCCACGGCCTTGCCGTCCCACGGCTGCTCGCTGCCGTCGTCGGCGACGATGCGGCCCTCGACACCGCAGGCCACGCGGCCCTGGCTGCCCCGGAAGGACCACTCGTCGTCACCCTCTGCACCCACCGGCGGGAGGCCGGCCGAAGCGACCGGAGAGGTTTCGGTCATCCCCCAGGCCTGGCGGATGAGCAGGCCATGCCGGTCCTGGAGGGCCTTCTGCAGGGCGATGGGTACGGCGGACCCGCCGCACAGGATCAACCGGAGCGACTCGGGCTTCTTCTCGGGGTGCTCGTCGAGATAGCCGAGCACGTCGTTCCACACCGTGGGGACCGCGCCGGACAAGGTCGGCTTGCTCTCGGTCATGAAGCGGCACAGCGGCTCGGCCTGGAGCCAGCGGTCGGGCATGCACAGCGACGCGCCGCTCATCAGGGCGGCATAGGCGAGACCCCACGCGTTGGCGTGGAACATCGGCACGATCGGCAGCACGCGGTCGTGGAAGGTCAGCCCGGCGATGTTGCCGGTGCTCACCATCTGGGAGTGCAGCCACGCGGAGCGGTGGCTGTAGACCACGCCCTTGGGGTTGCCGGTCGTGCCGCTCGTGTAACACATCGCCGCGGCGGCACGCTCCTCGATCTCGGGCCAGTCGAACTCCTCGGACTGGTCGGAGAGGAGGTCCTCGTAGAGGGACACCTCCTTGCCGCTGGAGCGCAACGAGTCCAGGTCTGCTGACGCCGCTTCCGGACCGGCCACCAGCACGTGGCGCACCGTGTCCATCTTCGGCAGGTGCGGGGCCAGCAGGCCGACGAGCGAGTCGTCGACGATCACGATCTGGTCCTCGGCGTGGTTGGCGATGTAGACGAGCTGCTCGGGGAACAGGCGGATGTTCAGCGTGTGCAGCACCGCGCCCATCGAGGGGATCGCCAGGTAGGCCTCGAGGTGCTCGGCGTTGTTCCACTGGAACGTCGCGACCCGCTGGTCACCGTCGATGCCCAGGGAGCGGAGGCCGTTGGCCAGCCTGGCCGCGCGCCGGCCGAGCTCGGCGTACGTCTGGCTGCGGCTCCCGTCGGCCGTGGCGGTCACCACCTCGGAGTCCGCGTGCACGGTGGTCCCGTGCCGCATCAGCGAGCCGATCGTGAGCTGGGCGTCCTGCATGGTGCTGCGCATCGAAGTCCTCCGTGGGTCGCTTCTCGACAAGCCGGGGCGTTTCCAGAGCCTTGCGCACGAGGCACTGCAAATCCAGAGCCAGCACGTGCTTTCGCAACGGCTGGGTACACGCAGGGGCCACCGACCCATCAGGAGCGACCATGCGCATCGCCATCACCGGCGCCAGTGGCAACCTCGGCGCGGGCCGGTCAGCCGGCGGCACCAACCCTGAACCCGGCCTTTCGTCAGTCTCGCGTCAGTCCTGTCGTGGCTGCGGTGGCACCATCACCGCGTTCAGCGCCAGCGCCTTGGCCCGGTCGCCCTTCACCTTGAGCGCGCCGGTGAGGACCCCGCGCACGGGATGCAGCTGACCCAGCGCGAGCCGCAGGAAGTCGGCGCCCTCGATCGTGATCGTGGCATCGCGCGACTGTCCCTCGGGCGGGGCGGTCTCGACCTTGCAGGCTCCGTCGGCGACGTGTACGACGTACCGGTCGACCTCGCCGTCCTTGCGCCCACCGACCCGGAACCCCACCGAGAGCCGCAGCCCGCTCGCCTTCTCGGCGTCGATGAACTCCGGGAACCGGCGGAAGACCTCTTCCAGCACGACCGGCCGGAAGCCGCCCTCCATCACTGCCTTCATGTGCTTGCCCGACGTGGCCGCCACCGCGGTCGCCACGTCCACCGGGTCCAGCGAGGTCGGGTCGACGGTGGCGTGGTCGCTGCCCGGAGCCGTGAAGACGGTGCCCACAGCGAGCGCCAGCATCTCCTCGCCCTCGATCCGGAGGCGACCGCCGAGGTAGAGCAGCGCCGCGTTGGACTCGCCGGTCACCAGGCGCACGAAGTCGACGATGTCGGCCGAGATGGTCACGTCCGGAGTCGCCTCGGGGTCCAGGGTGACCGTGCCGTGCGAGAGCCGCGTGGTGTGGCAGTCGGTCTCCTTCTTCGACCGCACCAGCTCGAAGCGGACGACGCCCTCGATCTCGGCCAGCCGGTCGGCGTCGGAGAACTCGGCGAACCGGTCGAGGATGGCGTCGACGGCGCACTCCCGGAAGTGCTCGATCTCGATCAGCTTCCGGAGGTCCGAGTCGGAGGTCGTCCGGATCATCTCGGTGATCTCTGTGACGTCCGCGGTGCCGAAGTACTCCTTGACCTCGCCGGCTTCCATGGCGACGAGGCGGTCGGTCTGAGCGGACACTGCTGGGCTCCGTTCGGTGGGCTGGAGGAGACGCTAGCGGGGAAGGTGCCTGCGCGGAGCCATTCTGGGTCCACGACGCGGTTTGGACAGGCGGGACATCTCGACCAGCCGCTGCACCCGGTGCCGGTGACCGGCGTACGGCTCCAGCAGCACTGCCAGTCCCTCGTCGTCCACAGGGGTGCCGGTCAGCGTGTAGCCGATGTCGGCGGCCACGTGGTAGTCACCGAAGCTCACCGCGTCGGGGTCGCCGAGCGCCCGCGAACGAACCTCGGCGCTGGTCCACACCCCGATGCCGGGGAGCGTGCGCAGCCGCCGGTCGAACACCTCGGGCGGCTCGCGGCCGGCTCGCTCGAGTGCGGCGGCGACCCTGGCCGCGTGCTGGATAGGGCGTGACCGGGCACCGTCGACGGGCAGCCGCAGCCACTCCCAGGACGGGATCGCCCGCAGATCGGTGGGCGAGGGCTGCAGCCAGAGCTTCACCGGTGGCTCCCGCTCGCTGGGTGGTCCGGGCGCACGCTGGCCGAACCGGTGCACGAGGGTGCGGAACGCACCGAACGCCTCCTGGCCGGTCACCTTCTGCTCGATGATCGATGGCACGAGCGACTCCATCACGAGGCCGGTCCCTCCGAGGCGCCAGTTGGCGTGCCGCCGCCAGGCCAGCTTGATCGGCTCGTGGACCGGCACGAAGCCGGAGGGGTCGTCGTCGGCCCCCAACATCCTGGGCAGCTGCGCCAGGACCCACTCGGCACCGTCTCCCCACGCCTCACCGGTGACCTCCCCCGCCGACGGGTCGGGCACGATCCGTAGCGTCGTGCTGCCCTCGGGTGTCCGGATGCCCCGCCAGATGGCCCCGTCGGAGGTACGCCGGAAGGTCGGGTCACCGGCTCCACGGCGATGCGTCGACAGGATCTTGCCGACCGGACACGGCCAGTCCGGCCGCCAGACCCGGACGAGCGGTCCTGCATGGGCGGGCATCTGGGCAGTGCCGCGGCCGCCAAGGTTTGCCGTCGGCGAGCGTCGTCCAACGCGTGCGATGGCAAGGCGCCGGAGGGAAGGCGGGCTGGCGGCCCGTCGACCGAGGGCAACGCAGCCAGCGTGCGTGGTGGGCGGCGCGTAGCAGGCAAACGTTGGCGGGCGTGGCACCAGACGCAGCACCGACGCTCCCCGATGTCGGTGCCGGCCGACAGAATGTCCTCATGCTGCTGGCTCAACTCGTCGACGTCTCGACCCAGGTCGCCTCCACCCGCTCGCGGTTGGCCAAGCGGGAGCTGATCGCCGATCTGTTGCGGGAGGTGGCGGGTGCCGGCGGCGAGGAGATCGACGTCGCGGCGTCGTACCTCTCCGGCACGCTTCGCCAGCGCCGCACCGGCCTGGGCTGGCGGTCCCTGGCCGATCTGCCGGAGCCGGCCACCGAACCGTCCGTCGGGCTGGTCGAGGTCGACGCGACGTTGGAGGAGATCAGCGCCCTGTCCGGCGCCGGTTCGATGGGTGCTCGACGCGAAGCGGTGACCACCCTGTTCGGCCGCATGACCGAGGCCGAGCAGGTGTTCCTACGCAACCTGGTCACCGGCAACGTCCGCCAGGGCGCCCTCGACTCGGTGATGCTCGATGCCATCGCGGCCGCGGCCGACCTCGACCTCAAGTCCGTACGCCGAGCGGCCATGTTCAGCGCGCCGACCGGACCCATCGCCCGCGCAGCCCTGACCGGGGGCGCCACCGCGCTGGAGGACTTCAGCCTGCTCGTCGGAAGGCCGGTCCGGCCGATGCTCGCCGGCACCGCTCCCGACGTTGCCGCCGGCGTCGGCAAGGTCGAGGCACCGTTCGCCGTCGACACCAAGCTGGACGGCATCCGGATCCAGGTGCACAAGCACGGCGACGAGGTGGCGGTGTTCACGCGCAGCCTCGAGGAGATCGGTGCCCGGCTCCCCGAGGTCGTCCAGGCCACCAGGTCGCTGCCGGCCACCGACCTGATCCTCGACGGCGAAGCGCTGACCCTCGATGAGGCGGGTCGCCCGCGCCCGTTCCAGGAGACTGCCTCCACGACGGCCACGCACAGCGGCGCAACCGGCATCCAGCCGTTCTTCTTCGACCTGCTGCTGCACGAGGATGACTCGCTGATCGAGTCCTCCACCAAGGACCGGCTGGCCCGGCTGGACGAGGTGGTCCCCGAGCCGCTCCGGGTGCGCCGGCTGGTCACCGAGTCCGCCGACGAGGCCCAGGAGTTCTTCGACCGGGCGGTCGCCGACGGCCAGGAGGGGGTCATCCTGAAGCGCCTCGACGCGCCGTACGACGCCGGCCGGCGTGGCTCCGCGTGGATCAAGGTGAAGCCGCGCCACACCCTCGACCTGGTCGTGCTCGCCGTCGAGTGGGGCAGCGGCCGGCGCCAGGGCTGGCTCTCCAACATCCACCTCGGCGCCCGTGGCCCGGCCGACGGGGAGTTCACCATGTTGGGAAAAACCTTCAAAGGGATGACCGACGAGATGCTCGCCTGGCAGACCGAACGCTTCCTCGCCCTGGAGACCGGCCGCGAGGGCCACGTCGTACACGTCCGTCCCGAGCAGGTCGTCGAGATCGCCTTCGACGGGGTCCAGCGCTCGACCCGCTACCCCGGTGGTGTGGCCCTCCGCTTCGCCCGCGTGCTGCGCTACCGCGACGACAAACCCCCGGCCGAGACCGACACCCTGAGCTCGGTGCAGGCGCTGTTGTCGTCGGGATGACACCTCTGTCGTCATACGCCCGTTTCCTCACCGGACATCGGACTAGTTCGGCGGTTCACCCCCGGCCGCACTCGGCGTAACGTCGAAATGGAGCCGCTCGACCGCGGCGACAGGGTTGGAGAAAGGGAGTTCGACATGTTCGTACAGGTGATCCAGGGAAAGGTCTCCGACGCGGCGCAGGTGCGTGCGCACCTGGACAAGTGGGTCTCCGAGGTGGCGCCGGGAGCCATCGGGTGGCTCGGCAGCACCGGCGGGGTGACCGAGGACGGCACGCTGATCGCGCTCGTCCGTTTCGAGGACGAGGAGAAGGCGCAGCAGAACAGCGACCGGCCAGAGCAAGGCGAGTGGTGGGAGCAGATGGCGACGAACTTCGTCGACGAGCCGACCTTCCACAACAGCACCCAGGTCGAGGTGGACACCCCCGGAGATCCGGCGAAGGCCGGCTTCGTGCAGGTGATGCAGGGCCGCACGAGTGACCCGGACCGCGCGCGCGAGCTGATGGCGGCGGATGACTCGGACACCTGGCAGGAGTACCGCCCCGACGTTCTCGGCAGCATCGTCGCGGAGCACGACGGTGACGCCTACACGATGGCGATGTACTTCACCTCCGAGGCAGAGGCCCGGGAGGGCGAGCAGAAGCCACCGCCACCGGAGCTGGAGCAGATGATGAAGGAGATGGACACCCTCACCGTCGGCGAGACCACGTTCTTCGACCTGAAGGACCCCTGGATGCACGGTCCCGGCTGAGCCCGATATCACCCTGCGGGGGTACGCGTGTGTAAACCGGAGTTGCACTAAGATCCCCGCATGACCAGCACGCGCAGCTCGGCCCGGCAGCCAGCCGCAGCGCGGCGCCGTGCCCGCGAGCGGGCGATCCTGTTGGCCACCCGCGAGCTCTTCGACGAGACCGGCGTGCGCGACGCGCAGATCGAGGACATCGCGCGGGCCGTCGGCGTCAACCGAGCGATCATCTACCGCCACTTCAGCGGCAAGGAGGAGCTGTTCGCCCTGACCCTGGTCAGCTATCTCGAGGACCTCGAGCAGGTGCTCACCGCGGCGGCGAAGAGCAAGCGCACTCCGACGACCAAGCTGGTCGCCGTGGTCGAGGCGTTCGTCGACTTCGGCGTCGACCACCCGGCCTTCGTCGACTGCGCACAGACGCTGATGCGTCGCCCCGGGCCGGAGCTGCTCCAGGAGATCAGCGAGAGCTCGCTGTTCCGGCTCGGTCGCGGCATCTCGGCCTGCCTGACCCAGCTCAGCGACGTCCTCGATGCGGGAGTGGCGAGCGGTGACTTCGTCGTACCGGACTCGACACTGCTGGCGAACCACATGTATGCCAGCGGCCTAGGATCCCTTCAGCTCGCCCGCGTCGGGATGGTCGTGAAGGAGTCGGCGCCGGGCATACCGGCGATCGCGCCGGTCTCGGCCGAGCAGGTCCGCAAGCTCGTCGTGGCCACGGCCAAGTCACTGGCCATGGTCACCGACGGCTGACGCACTCTCCCTCCGCCGGGACGGCGGAGGGAGACCTGGTGGTTACTTCTCGACGATGGCTGTGACGCCCTGGCCACCGGCTGCACAGATCGAGATCAGGCCGCGGCCCGAGCCCTTCTCGTTCAGCGTCTTGGCCAGGTTCGCCAGGATCCGGGCACCGGTCGCGGCGAACGGGTGTCCGGCCGCGAGCGAGGAACCGTTGACGTTGAGCTTGGTGCGGTCGATCGTGCCGAGCGGGGCGTCGAGGCCGAGGCGCTCCTTGCAGAACACCGGGTCCTCCCACGCCTTGAGGGTGGAGAGCACCTGCGAGGCGAACGCCTCGTGGATCTCGTAGAAGTCGAAGTCCTGCAGGGTCAGTCCGGCACGCTCGAGCATCCGCGGCACGGCGTACGCCGGAGCCATCAGCAGGCCCTCGCCACCGTGGACGAAGTCGACCGCAGCGGTCTCGACATCGACCAGGTAGGCCTGCACCGGGATGCCGTGCTGCTCGGCCCATTCCTCGGAGGACAGCAGGACGGTGGAGGCGCCGTCGGTCAGCGGGGTCGAGTTGGCAGCAGTCATCGTCGCCGCCTCGCCCTTGCCGAAGACGGGCTTGAGCTTGGCCAGCTTCTCCAGCGAGGAGTCCGCGCGCAGGTTCTGGTCGCGGTCGAGGCCGTTGAACGGGGTGATCAGGTCGTCCTGGAACCCGCGGTCGTACGACGCGGCCAGGTTGTGGTGCGACGCCACGGTCAGCTCGTCCTGCTCCTCGCGGGAGACCTGCCACTCGAGCGCGGTCAGGGCAGCGTGCTCGCCCATCGACAGCTTCGTGCGGGGCTCACCGTTCTGCGGGATCGACGGGACGATGTCGCCGGGACGGATCTTCGCCAGGGCCGCGAGGCGCTGGCCGTTGGTCTTGGACCGGTTGACCTCGAGCAGGATCTTGCGCAGGCGCTCGCCCACAGCGATCGGGGCGTCGGAGGTGGTGTCCGAACCACCGGCGACACCCACGTCGATCTGCCCGAGGGCGATCTTGTTGCCGATCATGTTGGCCGCCTGCAGGCCGGTGGCGCAGGCCTGCTGGATGTCGGTCCCGGGGGTCTCGGGCGCGAGCTTGGAGCCCAGCACCGACTCACGGGTCAGGTTGAAGTCACGGCTGTGCTTGAGCACCGCACCGGCGACGACCTCCCCGAGACGCTCGCCCTCGAGCCCGAACCGGGCCACCAGGCCGTCGATCGCAGCGGTCAGCATCTCCTGGTTGGAGGCGGTTGCGTAGGCGGTGTTGGAGCGGGCGAAGGGAATCCGGTTGCCGCCGAGGATGGCGACGCGACGAGTCTTGGACTGCATGTGTGTGATCTGCTCCTGTGGTCGGGATGCGCAGCCCCATCCTTGCCCGAGCGGCTGCGAAAATAAACGGGGTGAGTGGCACGTCACCTTGATTGGACGCCGAGTTACACCCCTCGTTACATTCGTGACGTACCCATGAGTAGACCTCATGAGAAGAGTCAGTGTGCAACGCAGACCAGAGGATGACAGATGACCGACCGATACCAGTCCTTCACCGCGAGCCCGTTGGGCAAGCTGTTCGTCAAGAACCTCGGGCTTCCCAACCCCACACCGCTCGAGCGGTGGTCAGAGGGAGCACCCGTCGTGGACGGCACCGTGGTGACCGGCGGAAACGGTCGGCTCGGCAAGTCGGTCACCGCAGCGCTCGACAGCCTCGGGGTCGCCAGCGTCAGCACCGCCGTCGAGGGCGAGAAGTACAAGGGCCTCGTCTTCGACGCCACCGGGATCACGCACTCCTCGGACCTGATCGCCCTCCAGCAGTTCTTCACCCCCCTGATGCGCAGCCTGACCGACAACGCACGCGTCTTGGTGCTGGGCACCGTCCCCGAGCTGGCCGAGAGCAAGGACGAGCGCATCGCGCAGCGCGCGCTCGAGGGCTTCACCCGTTCGCTCGGCAAGGAGATCGGCAAGGGCAGCACCGTCAACCTGGTGTACGTGGCACCGGGGGCCGAGGACACCGTCGAGTCCACGCTGGCCTTCTTCCTCTCGCCGAAGAGCGCCTACGTCCACGGGCAGGTCGCTCGTCTCGGCGCCACCGGGACCACTGACGCGGAGCCCGTCTCCGACCCCGCCAAGCCGCTGACCGGCAAGGTCGCGATCGTGACCGGCGCCTCGCGCGGCATCGGCGAGCAGATCGCACGCGTGCTGCACCGCGACGGGGCGACGATCCTCGGGATCGACGTACCCCAGGCCGCGAGCGAGCTCCAGTCGCTGATGAAGGAGCTCGGCGGCGACCACCTGACCCTCGACATCACCAACAAGGACGCTCCGCAGCGCATCGCGCAGCACGTCAAGGACAAGTTCGGCGGGGTGCACGCCGTCGTGCACAACGCCGGCATCACCCGGGACAAGAAGCTCGCGAACATGAAGGAAGACCGCTGGAGCTCGGTGATCGCGGTGAACCTGACCGCCCCCGAGCGGATCACCCGCGAGCTCCTCGAGCAGGGCCTGATCAAGGAGAACGGCCGGATCGTCGGCGTTGCCTCGATCGCAGGCATCGCCGGCAACGTCGGCCAGACGAACTACGCGGCCTCCAAGGCCGGAGTCATCGGCCTGGTGGACAGCTTCGCGGAGGACCTCAAGGACGGCATCACGATCAACGCCGTCGCGCCGGGCTTCATCATCACGCAGATGACCGCAGCCGTGCCGTTCGCGACCCGTGAGGTCGGCCAGCGGATGAACGCCATGAGCCAGGGCGGGCTGCCCGTCGACGTCGCCGAGGCGATCGCGTGGTACCTCTCCCCCGGCTCGACCGCGGTCAACGGCAACGTGGTTCGCGTGTGCGGCCAGATGATGCTGGGAGCCTGACCCGATGCCAGAGGACCGGACCATCGAGGGACAGCCGAGCGCGCTGCCCACCATGCTCAAGGCCGCCCTGCCGGTGCTGCCGGGGGTCAACCTGATCCCCGGTGTCGCCAAGAAGGGCAACGCCCTGCCGGACCTGACCCTGCACCGCAGGAACGTGGCCGTCGACCGCGACCACGTGGCGGCGTACGCCGAGGTGTGCGGGTTCGAGCCGAGCCAGGACCTGCCGTTCACCTACCCGCACATGCTCGCGTTCCCGCTGCACATGGGGATCATGACCGACGGGTCGTTCCCGTTCCCGGCCATAGGCACCGTGCACGTGGGCAACTCGATCACCCGGCACCGGCCGATCTCCCCCAGCGAGAACCTCGACGTCTCCGCCACAGCGGTCAACCTGCGGCCGCACCCCAAGGGCCGGGTCTTCGACCTGGTCACCACGGTGACCGTGGCCGGGACCGATGAGACCGTGTGGGAGTCGACCTCGAAGTACCTCCGCACAGGCAAGGGCGACAAGGACGCGAAGGCCGAGGGCGACCCGTTCGACCTCATCCCTGGCACCGGGATCGTCTGGCGGCTGCCCGGAGACCTGGGGCGGAACTACGCCTCGGTCTCGGGCGACCACAACCCGATCCACCTCTACCCGTTCACCGCCAAGGCGTTCGGGTTCCCGCGCCAGATCGCGCACGGCATGTGGACCAAGGCGCGCTCGGTCGCCGCGATGGCCAACCGGCTCCCGGACTCCGCCCGGGTCGAGGTGGAGTTCAAGAAGCCCGTGTTCCTGCCCGGCAAGGTCGCCTTCGGGTCCCGCCGGCTCGACAACGGCCTCGACTTCTCGCTGACCAACCCGAAGAACGGCGCGCCGCACCTGCTGGGCCGGGCTCGCTCAGTCTGAGGTCAGCGCTTGAGCCCGAACGGCACGGGCTTGCTGGTGAACCCACCGTCGGCCTTCGGCAGCCGCTGGTAGAACGTGCCGTTGGAGGGTCGCCAGATCGCGACGTCGTCCACCTTGTCACCGTTGAAGTCCCCGGCGACCGGCCGGTCGCCCGCCTTGCCGTAGACGAAGCGCTTGGTCGAGGTACTTCCCGCCGCTCGGCACACGCAGGGTCCAGGTGCCGTTGGTGACGTTGAACGTCCCGACGTCCGTGCGCCCGTCCTTGTTCCAGTCGCCACTGACCGGCTGCTGTCCGGCACCACCCCAGGTCACGGGCCTCCAGGTGCTGCCCATCTTCCGTAGGAACTGCTGCGTCGAGGGCCGGTAGAGGCCGAGCTCGCTGCGCCCGTTGCCGTCCCAGTCCCCGGTGAGCGGCACATCGGTGCTCCGGCCGGCCGTCATTTCGATCCTGCCGTTGGTGGCCGAGCGAAGCACGAAGCTGGTTCTTGCCGAGCCGGCGGACCCCCACCTCTTCCTTGCGGTCCCCACCGAAGTTGCCGACGAGCGGCACGTCTCCGGGACGCCCCCACGAGAACACTGTGGTGGCGGTCCCGCGCTTCTGTCGCCAGGAGCCCACGGAGCTCGTGGTCCGGTAGACGCCCACGTTGGCCTTGCCGTTACCGTCCCAGTCACCTACGACCGGCTTGTCGTTGCAGTTGGCCGAGCTCCGCGTCGTACCCATCGAGAACCGTGCTCGGTGGAAGTAGGGGGCGAAGTAGGCGCCGTTCAGGCGCTCCTCGAAGTGCAGGTGCGGGCCGGAGGAGTTGCCACTGGTCCCGACGTACCCGATCAGATCTCCCTGTTCGACGACCTGGCCGACGGTGGAGGCGATCTGGTTCAGGTGGGCGTACAGCGTGGTGTAGCCACCGCCGTGGTCCACGATGACGTAGCGCCCGTAGCTGCCCGTCAGCGAGACCGCCCGGGTCACCACGCCCGGCGCGCTGGCCAGGGCAGGCTTGCCGAGGTCGTCGGGCCTGTTCCAGTCGATCGTGTAGGAGCTCGGCGAGTGTCCGGAGCGGGTGCTGCCGGTCCAGCTCTGGGTGCACACGAACGGCATCTCGAAGTCCGCACCGGAGGAGGGGCTCACCGTGGTGGTCCGCGCGTTTGAAGGGCCCATCCGGCCGAAGCCGTGGTCGGCAGCTCCGCGACCCCAGTCAGTGTCAGCGGCAACACCCGGCCCCGCCATCGTCAGTAGAACGGCCCCCGTTGCGAGCCCCACAGCACCCGATTTGCACATGGTCCGAGCCCGCATTCGCACACCTCACTGATCACTTGGGCAACAACAGTCACCAAAAGTAGCCCAATTCCGGCGTGTCGAGTGGGTTCCAGCGAAATGAAGTGCTAGTTGCCGGGCGGGCGGACCCGGATCAGGCCCTCCTGGGCCACGCTCGCGACGAGGTGGCCGTCCTGGGAGAACACCCGGGCGAGCGCGAGTCCACGGCCGCCCGAGGCGGAGGGCGAGACCTGGTCGTAGAGCCACCACTCGTCGGCCCGGAACGGTCGGTGGAACCAGATCGAGTGGTCGAGCGAGGCAGCCTGCATCCCGGGCGACTCGATGAACAGTCCGTGCGGCACCAGCGCGGCCGGCAGCAACGTCATGTCCGAGGCATAGGTGAACGCGGCGAGCTGCGTGACCGGGTCGTCGGGGAGCGCACCGCTGGCGGTGATCCACCACTGCGAGCGCGCCGGGTGGTGCGTGGTGTCCAGGGTGCCGCCCTCACGCGAGTCCGCAACAGGGCGTACGTCGAGCGCGGCCCACTCCCGCAGCCAGTCCTGCTTGTAGCGCGACGTCTCGTCCACGGCCGGGGCGCAGTCCTCCGGGGAGGGCACCTCCGGCATCCGGTCCTGGTGCTCGAGCCCTGGCTCCGGCACCTGGAAGTTGGCCGTCAGGAAGAAGATCGGGCGACCGTGCTGGCGAGCAGCAACCCTCCGGGTGCAGAAGGACCGGCCGTCGCGAATCGCCTCGACGTCGTAGATGATCGGGACCTTCGTGTCGCCGGGCCGCAGGAAGTAAGAGTGCATCGAGTGGCACGCGAACGGCTCCGGCACCGTGCGCACCGCAGCCACGAGTGACTGGGCAAGCACCTGGCCACCGAAGACGCGCTGCATCGAGGTGTCCGGTTGCCGCCCGCGAAACAGGTTGTCCTCGATGGCCTCGAGGTCGAGCAAGTCGACCAGCTCTTCTACGGAGGAGGGCACGTGTGAATCAGTCCTCGGGCTCTTCGAGCCGCGCGAGGAACTGCTCGAACTGGGCGCCGATCTCCTCACCACTCGGCAGGGCCTCGTCGTCGGCGAGGAGGTTGGCCGCCTTGCTGTGGTACGCGTCGTACTGCTGCTCCAGGCCGGTGACGACCTCGCGTACGTCGTCGGAGTCGGCGATCTGGGTCGCGATCTCCACCTGTCGGGCCTCGCCGGCCTCCTTGAGCGCGGCCTGGTCCCACTGTAAGCCGGTCACGTCCTCTAGGCCCTCGAGCAGCGCGACCGCCGCCTGCGGGTAGTCGAACTGGGCAACGTAGTGGGGGATGTGCGCGACGAAGCCCATGGCGTCGTGGCCCCACTCCCCCAGCCGCACCTCGGTGAGCGACTGCGCGCTGGCCGGGACGCGGATCTCCCCTCGCCACACGTTCTCCTGCACCAGCAGCCGGCGCTGCGTCGCGTGGTTGGTGAGCTGCACCGGCCGGGTGTGCGGGACGGCCATCGGCACCGATCCCATCGAGACGACCAGCCGCACCTGGAAGTGCTCGACCACGGAGCGCACGGCACGCGCGTAGGCCTCCCAGCGGCTGTCCGGCTCCGGACCGGTCAGCAGGAGGTACGGCGAGCCCTGCTCGTCCTCCATCAGACGGACCACCAGGCGCGGCGCCTCGTAGTCGGCGTAGTGGTCCTCGACGAAGGTCAACGGTGGACGACGCGCCCGGTAGTCGTAGAACTCATCGACGTCGAAGACCGCCACGACACGGCCCTCGTCGCTCGACGTCAGGTGCTGCGTGGTCAGCGCGGACGCGTTCCCGGCGTCCAGGAAACCCTCGAGCGCAGTCACCAGCACAGGACCGTCGCTGCGACCCCCGAGCTCGGGGACCTCATCGACGATGTGCACGAACCGGGCCTCGGTCACGTGGTTTCCCTCCGGTCGCTGGACTGACAAGCGGTGGTCCGACTTCCCACCTTAGTGCCCTGAGTTGGAGGTCTCTTTGCGGTCCCCGCGGCCCAGGCGCCCCTCAAGGACTTCCAACTCACGGCACTAGTGCGCACAACGCATCGGTCGCGGTCGGTATGCCCGCCCGCCGTGGTGAGCCGCGACTCAGCCGTACAGGTTGCGGATCCGCGCAGCGGCGCGGGTGGCGAGCTCCTGGGCGTCGTACCCGAGGAGCTGGTCCAGCACGCGGTCCTGCTGCGCGTCGCTGGTGCCCTCGCCGCCGTTGTGCATCGCATCGACCAGCTCCCACAAGCGAGCCTCACCCTGAGTCGCCGCAATGTAGTCGCACGCCATCCAGCTGAGCGCGTAGTGCCACTCCTGGTCGGTATTGTTGAAGTCCTTCGACTCCGGCATGCCCGTGACCTGGCTCTCGGCTCGATTCAGTGCCGACGTGGGGATGATCCGGTCGCGCAGCGGGATCTCCCGCGCGCCGAGGTATTCGGCGAGGCCCTCGGAGACCCAGGCAGGTGCACCGTTGTCGCGGATCCCGACCGCGATGTGGCTCAGCTCGTGGCGGGTGATCCGGCCGAGGAAGGGCTGCCCGGCCTGCACCGAGCTGGGCATCACCAGCATCCGCGTCGAGGCCACCTGCGAACCCCCACCCGCGGCGTACGTCGGGAACGTGAGCGCGCCGAGATGCTCCAGGGCCCCACCCGGCACGTCGGTGAACGACGCCAGCACCCGGGGGCTCTGCACGCTGTAGACCACCACGCGGCGCGACCAGGAGAACGGGAGCGCGCTGTCGATCTCGTCGATGCCGTCCCGAACAGCCGCCGTGAGGGTCGCCGCCGACGCGCTGGTCTTCTGGTCGAAGATGCCCAGGACGCCCGGTTCTTGGCGCACCGTGATGGGGGTCAGGTCCCACGGCGCGGGAGTTCCCTCGAAGATCATCTTGCCGGTGGCGGTCCGGTCGGAGACGATTCGCGCCTGTCCCTTGTTGAAGGAGAACACCAGGCCGACGATGCGCTTGACCGGCACGGCGTCGTACTCCTCGAGCTGCATCACCTGCCGCACCCGAGGGATGTGCACCTCCTTGCCCCACCGCGGAGGTCTGCGGAGTCCCTGCCACTGCTCGTCGAGCACCTGGAACTGGAGCCTGGCGAGCGGCAGCTGCACCAGGTTGCGGAAGTAGCGACGCTGGCGTGCCATCAACGCCTTGTCGGCGTGGTTCACGCGCCGCAGGAAGAGCTTGAGATTGCCGTCCCGGACCGCTCTGACCCGCGTGTTCAGGATGCGCTGCTCCACTGCTCGAACCTGGGCGGGGGTGATCTCGGTGCTGTTGTCCTTGCCCAGCAGGCTCTCGTCGCCGGAGTCGTCGTCGCTGCACCCCACGAGGACGCAGAGCAGAGCGAGAACGGCCGCAAGTGCGACCAGGCCGTTCGGCCGGTCAGTCCCTCGCACCGCGGTCGGCCCGGGTGTCGACGGGCCGTCGGGGCGACGTGCGGGTCGGAGCGGTCACCCGCGTCGAGCGCGGTGACGTCCTCCACGATGCCGCGAGCAAGCGCCTGGGCGGTGAGCCCGATGCGCTCGAGGATCGCGTCCCGCTTTGCATGATCGAAGAACTCCTGGGGGATTGCGTGCTGCCGGAAGGGCGTGGCCACCTGCTCGTCGTTGAGCAGCTGGAGCAAGGTCGAGCCACATCCACCGACCCTGCCGTTGTCTTCAACGCAGACCACCAGTCGATGGTCACGCGCGAGGCCGATCACGGCCGGGTCCCAGGGCTTGACCCAGCGTGGATCGACCACGGTCACGCCGATCCCCTGGTCGGCCAGGCGGCCGGCGACCTCGACGCTGACGGAGGCCATCGAGCCGATCCCGAGGATGAGCACGTCGCGAGCGCCGTCACGGACCAGGACGTCCATGCCACCCGCCTTGTCGACCGCCTCGATGTCGGCCGGCGGCGGACCCTTGGGAATGCGCAGCACGGTGGGGGCGTCGTCGACGACGACGCACTCACGCAGCAGCTCTCCCACCCGGGCACCGTCTCGCGGGGCGCACAGCCGCAGTCCCGGGACGACCTGCAGGATCGACATGTCCCACATCCCGTTGTGGCTGGCGCCGTCGTCACCGGTGACCCCGGCCCGGTCGAGCACGAGCGTTACTCCGCACCGGTGCAGGGCGACGTCCATCAGGACCTGGTCGAAGGCACGGTTGAGGAAGGTGGCATAGATCGCGACGACCGGGTGTAGTCCGCCCATCGCGAGGCCGGCCGCACTCGTGACGGCGTGCTGCTCGGCGATGCCGACGTCGAAGGTCCGGTCGGGGTACGCCGCAGCGAAGCGGTCGAGCCCGACTGGGTAGAGCATCGCCGCGGTGGTTGCGACGATGTCCTGCCGCTCGGCTCCGAGCGCCACCATCTCCTCGGAGAAGAAGTCGGTCCAGACCCTGCCCTTCGGTGTCCCCACCCCGGTCTCCACGTCGAACGGGCCGATCTGGTGGAACTGGTCTGCGACGTGCCGCTCCGCCGGGTCGTAGCCGAAGCCCTTGCGGGTCATCACGTGCACGATCACGGGCCCGCCGAACCGCTTGGCCTGCGCGAGTGCCTGCTCCACGGCCACCCGGTCGTGCCCGTCCACCGGGCCGACGTACTTCAGGCCGAGGTCCTCGAAGAGGCCCTGCGGGGCGAGCGCGTCCTTCATGCCCTTCTTCATGGCGTGCAGCGCGTCGTACACCGCCGGTCCGACCCCGCGTACGCCGTTGAGCCGGCGCTTCACCACGTCGAGGATCTGCTCGTAGCGCGGGTTGGTGCGCAGCGTGGTCAGGTGGTTGGCCAGGCCGCCCACCGTCGGCATGTAGGAGCGGCCGTTGTCGTTGACCACCATGACGAGGCGGCGGTTCTCGCCCTCGGCGATGTTGTTCAGCGCCTCCCAGGCCATGCCACCGGTGAGCGCGCCGTCTCCGACGACTGCGACGACGTGCCGGTCCTCACCGCGGATCGCGTAGGCCTTGGCCAGCCCGTCGGCATAGGAGAGCGAGGTGGAGGCGTGCGAGTTCTCCACGATGTCGTGGTCGGACTCAGCCTGGCTGGGGTAGCCGGAGAGGCCGCCCTCGGTGCGCAGGGTGTCGAAGCTGTTGGCCCGCCCGGTCAGCATCTTGTGCACGTAGGCCTGGTGGCCGGTGTCGAAGACCACCCGGTCCCGCGGCGACTCGAAGACCCGGTGGATCGCCATCGTCAGCTCGACGACGCCCAGGTTGGGGCCGAGGTGTCCACCGCGGGGAGAGCACGTGCGGATCAGCTCATCGCGGATCTCCGAGGCCAGCTCGGCCAGTGCGCGGTCGTCGAGCCCGCGCAGGTCCTGCGGACCTGAGATGTGCTCGAGGTGACCCATCAGTGCACTTCTCCTTGCGGCTCGGGCGGTGATTGCCGAGTCTAGTCGCCGACTAGTCGGCGACCGGGACGAGGCTGAGCACTGCCAGGGCGGGCTCGTGCAGGCTTCCCAGCCAGACCTGCCCGTCGTGCTCGCGCACGCCGGTGACCATGTGGAACTCGTCGGCGACGGCGTCGACGTCGTGCACGAGGCGGCCGGCGTCGTCGTACGCCTGGACTCGGGCGGTGCGTTTCGGCTTCGGCTGCATCAGCTCGGGGATCTTGGTGACGGCCCGGCGCACGAACAGCGGCGCACGCTCGCGCAGCAGCTCGACGAGCGGGTCCACCGGCGAGGCGATGGTGACCCAGATCAGGCCGTCGCTGCCCCGGGCGATGTTGTCGGGGTAGCCCGGGAGCTCGTCCGCGAGCAGGTCGGTCGTTCCCGCGCGCTCACCCGTCAGCCAGAGGCGTACGACGGTGCGGCGACCCGACTCGGCGACGCAGACATACGACTCGTCGGCCGCGAGGGCAACCCCGTTGGCGAACGCGAGACCGTCGAGGTGCACCTGGACCGATCCGTCCGCCCGGCGGCACAGCAGCCGGCCCGTCTCGGTGTGCTCGACGAAGTCGGCCTTCCACTGCTCGATCGGGTAGACGGTGCTGGAGTCGGAGAACCAGATGTCCCCGTTGACAGCGACGGCGGCGTTGTTGCAGAACACCATCCGCTGCCCGGCCACCTCGGTGACGAGCCGTTCGACCGTCCCGGTGGTCGTGCTCATGGTCAGCAGCCCAGCGTGCGCGTCGGCGATGAGCAAGCGATCGTCGCCGTAGAGCTCGAGGCCCAGCGGTCGACCACCCGTGTGGCCCACGCAGTGCACCGAGCCGTCCGGGGCCACCCGGAAGATGCTGCCGTCCTCGGTGCCGGTCCAGGCGTTGCCGTCGGCGTCGATCACCACGTCCTCGGCCCCCATCTGGGGCACCTCGATGCGTCGCAGTGGCAGCTTCGTCATGCGTTCTTCCCTTCGGCGGAGAACTGGCGATAGAGGTCGGAGGCGAGGAACAGCGGCAGGAAGTGAGCACACGACTCCGCCAGGTCGAGGTTGCCGAACTCCGCCGGGTTCACGAACACGATCGCGCGCCCCTCCCCCAGCACGATGTCGTCATCGGTGAGATCCACCCGGCCGGCGTACACCCGGTAGGCACCGCCGTGCCCGTCGGTGTACTTGAAGTCGGTCTCCTGCCAAAGCGTCAGGTCACCCGGGCCGGTGCTGATGCCGGTCTCCTCGAGGATTTCACGGTGCACCGCCGTGTCGAAGTCCTCCTCAGGCTCGACGTGCCCGCCCACCATGCCCCACTGGTTGGCCGACCGCGGTGCATGCTCGTCGCGGTGCTGGAGCAGGACGTGACCACGGGGGTCGACCAGGAACGCGACGGCTATGCGGGGCACCGCGCCACCCTAGGACAGCTACTTCCAACTCGGGGCACTAGAGGCGGGCCACGAAGCGGCGTCCGCGCAGGGCCTCCTCCACCAGACCGGCCGCCCGTCGTACGCCGATCAGGCGGGCCGACTCGCGCTGCCAGGTCTCGACCGCGGCCTCGACGACCAGTTCGTCGGCGACCTCCCGCAACCCGCCCCGTGCCTCGCTCAGGCCCTGGTTCACCGCCGCCTGGCACGCCTCCACGTGCAGGACCGCGAACCTGGCCAGGACAACGGCATGTCGACGAAGTGTTGGGTAGGTGCGGTACTCCGGCGGGCAAAGGTCGAGCAGCCAGGCCATGGCGGTCGCCTCCCAGTCGGGCGCCCCGGCGGGCCGGACCCCGGCCGGCCAGCCGGGAGGACTGACGGGGCGACTGGCTGGGCGGCCGGTGCGTGGCTCGGACGACTGGCTGGGCGACTGATTGGGCGACTCGGGACCTGCGGCATCCGCCCACTCTAGGGCCTGTTCGAACACCTGTTCGTACAAACTAGACCAGTAAACCGTTTTGAGTAGACCACCTCGAATTACCGTGTCATGTCTTGCCCCGAGCCTCGTTGCACACACACAACACACACACAAGACACGCAGAACCCGACCCAAGGCACCCGAGGAGCTCACGATGGAGCAAGACACTCCTGGCACCACCGACACCGTCGTCGCCTCGGTGCCCTTCGCCTCCGGCGAGGCCCAGAGCGAGTACCTCGAGGGCGAGCTCGTCTTCAACGTCTCGGACCCCTACGCAGTCTCCATGAACCTCGAAGCGCGGTCCGGCACCGTGACCTGGACCTTCGCCCGTGACCTGCTCTCCCAGGGCCTCTACTCGCCCAGCGGTGACGGCGACGTGCACGTCTGGCCCTGCCTGAGCGGTTCGGGTGACGCGGTCGTGATCATCGAACTCTGCTCCCCCGACGGCACCGCACTTCTGCAGGCGCCCTCACGCACCGTGCACGACTTCGTGGTCCGCACCCTCGAAGCCGTCCCCGCGGGCCAGGAGAGCACCCACCTCGCCCTCGACGACCTCATCTCACAGCTCCTCAGCGCCTGAGCGAACCGGCTGTCGATTTCTCCGGACCTCGTTCGTCACAATGATGTGGCGACAGTCGCCACGCCGTTTGTTCACACAAGGCGAGAGGACCGGTTATGACCGACACCTACATGTTCCTGATCCGCGAGAACGACTGGGACTCCGACCGGTACCTGCCCGGCGGGGAGCCGGCGGACGACGCCGAGATGGCGTTCAGCGCACACAAGGCCTTCCAGGTCGCCGTCACCGAGCTCGGCGCACGCATCGTCGGCGGCAACGCCCTGCAGAGCGCGAAGTACGGCGGCATCGCCACGCCCGGCGAGGGTGATCGCAAGGTGGAGGACGCCGTCTACACCGACAGCCCCTACGCCGACTCCAGCGAGCTGATCACCGGCTTCTACGCCCTCGAGTGCGAGGACGAGGCGATGGCCCGCAAGGTGGCGGCGATGGTGCCCACCGGACGGGACCATCGAGTGGCGCAAGGTCTTCCCGACGACGGGATGATCCGCTCGGCACCCGCTGCGACCATGGGGTCGTGCGGCTGACCGACGAGGAGTTCCGGGCCGCCTGGCCACGCGTCGTACGTGTTCTGGCGTCGTGGTCGGGCAGCCTCGACGACGCCGAGGAGTACGCCGCCGAGGCGTTCGCCCGCGCTGCCGGCCAGGACGACGTCGACGACCTCGCCGCGTGGTGCGTGAGCGTCGCGAAGCGAGCCTGGATCGACGACCACCGCCGACGCGGGGTCTTCACACGGATCGCGCCGGAGCTGGCAACCGGAGAAGCGATGCCCGCACACGAACCTCCCGACGACCTACCGGGCGAGCTCGACGACCGGGTCGCCCTGCTGTTCGTCGCGTGCGACGAGGCGCTGGCGCCGGGTGCGCGGATGGTCCTGGCACTGCGCGTCGTGTGCGGGTTGAGCATCGCCCAGACGGCCATGCACCTCGGCATCCAGGAGAGCGCGGCGGCAGCGCGGCTCACCCGGGCGAAGCGGGCGTTGGCCCAGACGCGGGGAGAGTTCCGGGTCCCGGACCCGGCTGAACGCAGGCGGCGTCTCCCGGCTGTGCTCGACTGCGTGGCCGGCATGTTCACGGTCGCGCACCGCTCCTGGCTGGAGCCGCCCGATGCTTTCTCCGACATGGGGCGGCAGGCGCTGTCGATCGCGGACGCCCTGGTGGCGCTGTTCCCCGACGACACGGAGGTCCGCGGGCTGCGGGCCGTCGTACGACTCGGGCTGTCGCGCCGACCGGGTCGCGTCGCGGACGGCGTCGCGGTGACGCTGGACGAGGTCGACCGCTCCCGGTGGGACCAGGAGCTGCTGCGGGAGGGCCTTGCGGACGCCACGGTCGCAGCGCGCGGGGACGGCCGGTTCGCCCTCGAGGCGGCGATCTCGGGCCTGCACAGCGTCGCGCCGTCCTTCGCGCAGACCGACTGGGCGCGGATCGTGCTGCTCTACGGAGCCCTGCAGCAGGTGTGGCCGTCGCCGTCAGTCGATGTCGCGCTGCTCGCTGCGCAGGCTCAGCTCGCGTCCGACGACGAGGCCGAGCTCGGTCGCGTGGAGGAAGGTCTGCAGCGGCTGGCCGACGAGGGGCCGTCGTACGCCCGCAGGGATGCGGCGTTCGCCCTGGCGGACCTGTCCTGGCGCGCTGGTCGTCGCGACGAGGCAGCGGAGCGCTACCGGGAGATCGCCGGTCAGGTCGAGAACGAAGCGGTCCGCAGCGTTCTGCCTGCGTCGGGCCGGCGAGGCCGGGTGACTCAGCGGCGGCCCATCGGCCCGCCGTCGCGGCCATAGGCGCAGGCCACCACCTCGGCGACGACGGAGAGTGCGATCTCCCCGGGCGACTTCCCGCCGGTGTTCAGCCCGGCAGGCACATGCAGCTTCTCCAGGCCGGGCGCGCCCTCCTGCTCGAGCTCCTCGAGCAGTCCCTCGGCCCGTCGCCGGCTCGCCATCATCGCGACGTACGACGCCGGCGAGGCCAGCGCGTCGCGCAGGACCTGGGGCGCATCCGGGGCGTCGTGGTCACACAGCACCACCGCGTCGCCGTCACGGAGGGCGAGCCTGCCAGCGCCGAGACACCCTCGCCGTCGGCGTCCTGCTCGATCACGGTCACCGCGCGTCCTGCGGTCGTGGCGATCGTGTCGATGGCCTCGGCGATGGGGTTGCGGGTGAGCAGAACGACCCTCCCCTGGAGCGAGGGGAGGGTCGTTCGTGGACGTGCTCACTGCGTGGTCATCGGTCCAGACTGCCACGCGTGAACGTGCCGGGTCGGTCAGCGAGCCATCACCTGGTTGAAGTAGGCCGCTTGGCGCTGGTCGCCGTTCCGAGGTACCACGACTTCACCGAGTTGAGCGGCGTGTCGAAGTAGGCGATCCCGGCCAGCTTGTTGGCCTTGGCCGAGGCGACGAACCGGTCGAGCCAGGCCTTGTCCTTGGCGAAGGCCTCGTCGGAGAACCCGTACTCACCGATGCCGGCCTTGACGCCGTACGACTTGGCACGAGCGGCGAGCTTCTCGACGTACACCGAACCCTCGGTCCAGCCGGTGTCCATCGTGGTGGTCTTGACGCCGTCGACCCACATGTAGCCGTACTTGAGGTACGGGTTGTCATAGGCGATCCCGTAGATCGGCGCGCCCGTCGGGTAGAGCGTCGACCACTGGTTGGCGGTGTCGCTCGGGTTGAACTCCTGGGTCCAGCCGGTGACGATCAGCCAGAACTTGATGTCGCCGGCGATCCCGCCGGGAACCAGCCTGGAGAGACGGTCCTGCATCTTGCGCCAGTTGGTGGTGTTGCCGTCACCCTCGGGCTCGTGGTGGAACGCGACCCAGACCTCGAAGTTGAGGGCGTCGAGCTTGGCGTAAACAGGTCCTTCGCCCAGGCGTCGCCCTTGCCGGCGGCCATGTCGGTCCAGGTGTAGGGAAGCTTGAAGCTCATCCACGTGCGCAACTCCGGCGGCGTGGTTCGCCTTGGCCTTGGTGATCGCCTTGTCGATGTCGCCTGAGCCGCCGTACCAGCGGTCGAGGTCGACCCCGGTCTTGGTGCGGTCGACGTTGCCGCCGCCGGCGCCTTCCAGCATCGTGGCTGCAGGTACCGGAGTCGGTGTCGGCGTGGGGGTCGGCGTCGGGTGTCGGCGTGGGTGTCGGCGTGGGTGTCGGGGTGGGCGTCGGCGTGGGGGTCGGCGTCGGTGTCGGCGTGGGGGTCGGCGTCGGTGTCGGGGTCGGAGTGGGCGTGGCGGCCGTCTCCATTGCCGCGACCCTCGACTGGAGCGTCTTCAGCTGGCACTCGAGGTAGGTGATCCGCTGGGTGGTCGTGATCTTGCCGGTGGGCGCGACACAAGCAGCTGCGGGTTCGGCGGCGGCAGCGCCACCGGCGGCGAAGGCGGCCGTGCCGGCGATGGCCAGGACCATCGAGGAGAGCAGGGCGGCTGGAATCACGCGTCTGGCGTGGAATGGTTGTCTCATATCTTGATACTCGTCAATTCGTGGACAAAGTATCGCAAAACGGGACAAATGCCTCTGTCGAGCACGCTCAGATGGGTCACCCGACAGGCTACGCACCGCAGCACCAACGCCGACGCGGCGCATACCGCGAGCACGCCGTACCGGATCCGGTGAGGCCGGCACCAGCCCCCGCAGGTGGCCGCCCGACCACAGGCCCGAGCGCGAGGCAGGGAGTGAGCAGGAGCGCCAGCAGGAGCACGCGGATCTCGAACTTCCCGCCGAGCCAGATGCCGACCAGGCTCATCGCGCCGCCGACGGTGAACATCACCGCGAGCGTGTTCCGGATCTCCGCCGGCGGCCGGTGCTGGTAGAGCAGGGCGACCGGCGGACCTCCGATGGAGGTGGCCGTCCCGGCGACACCGGAGATGAACCCGGTGGTCAGCAGGGTGGACGGGCGCACCGGCACCTCCAGCGGCGTGAGGCTGAGCGCCACCGCGAGCAGGACCATCAGAGCGACGGCCACGCCGAGGTAGCGCTCGGAGAAGTACGCCAGGAAGAACACACCGACCAGCGATGCCCGGCACCCGCGCGGGCAGCACCCAGGCGAGGCCGCGCCAGTCGATCTCCTCGTGGGAGCGGATCAGCGTCATCAGGGGCAACACGGCAACCATCACCAGCAACAGCTCGGGCATCACGAGGGGTCCACGATCGTGACGACCGGGGCGGCGACCAGGCCGAGGCCCAGTCCGACCAGGGCCTGGACGGTCGCGCCCAGCGATGAGCGCCAGCGCCACGAGCGCGACCACACCGCCGTCGACGCCGAGGATCATCCCGACATCACCCGGTCAGGAACGAGAACCGCACCTGCCGGTCGGGGTTGTCCACGTTGAGGTCGACCAGGCAGATGCTCTGCCAGGTGCCCAGGGCGAGGCTGCCGTCGAGCACCGGGACCGTCGCGTACGGCGGGAGCAGCGCCGGCATCACGTGGGAGCGACCGTGCCCCGGCGAGCCGTGCTGATGGCGCCACCGGTCGTCGGCCGGGAGCAGGTCGCCGAGAGCCGCCAGCAGGTCGTCGTCGGAACCGGAGCCGGTCTCGATCACCGCGATGCCGAGCGTCGCGTGCGGAACGAACAGCTGCAGGAGGCCGTCGCCCTCGCCGGCGACGAACTCGGCACAGTCATCGGTGATGTCGAGCACCACCTCGTCGCCGCCGGTCCGGTAGTCGCGTGCCTCTGACTTCATCCCAACATCCCCTCGATCTCGGCGAGCTTCGGATCCCGCAGCCCTGCGCAGTCGTGCCGCCACCAGACGTCCCGGTAGATCACCTGCCCGGTCATCCAGTCCTCGTACCCAGCGAACCTGACCACCTGGAACGCGGGTCGCGGCGTACGCACCGACGGCGGCGCCACGCCGTACTCGCTGGCGCTCTCGAACCCCCGCGCACCGTAGTAGCCGGGGTCTCCCTCGAGGAAGAGCAAGGGCGTGTCCCCCGCCCGGGCCTCGTCGACCGCAGCCGCGAGCAGGCGGGTGCCGATGCCTCTCCCCTGCCGATCCGGTACGACGCTCAGGGGGCTGAGCAGCCAGACGTCCACCAGCTCACGACGGGCATCGAGCCATGCGTGGGACAGCCCGACGTGGCCGACGATCTGCTCCGTCCTGTTCGGCGACCAGGCTCGCGCGCAGCGCGTCCGACTGCTCGAGCTCGGCCCACAGGTTCCCGACCTTCTCCCCCTCGTCGGCGAAGGCCGCGCGGATCACCGGCAGCACGTCGTCCTCGACCCGCGCGCGCCGTACGCCGGAGTCGGCGCTCACGCCGTCGCTCCTGGTCCCCGAGGCATGCGTCCAGCGTGTCAGGGCGCCCGGAGGGACAGCCACTCGGGGTTTGCCGAGCGCGGCTACCAGCGGGCCGCGCAGGTCGAGAGGTCCACCTTGCGCTGCTCGCCACGGTCGATCACGACCGACTCGCGCTGGAGCACCTGACCGGCCTTCTCGCAGGTCAGCGTCCAGTTCTCGATCAGGCCCGGCACCGTCTCCGAGCTCACCGTCGTCGAGTTGAACAGCGTCGAGGTCAGCGTGTACGTGGGTGTCGTGGAGGCGAAGTTGATCACCCTGAGCACGTAGTCGCCCGGTGCGGGTGCCGCGATCTCGGCGGACTCCTTCTCGCCGACGGAGTTGCCCGGAGGACCCGACCTGGGTGAGCGAGCCGTCAGCGTTCTTCTTGTAGACCTCGAGGTCCAGGTCGTCCGGCGAGGGCCAGTCGAGGTCGACCTTGAGCAGGTCGGTCCCGGTCTCGGTGACGGTGAAGTCGTGGTCGACGTGCTGGCCGATCGTGGTCGGCCCACCCTGGTAGGTCTGCGAGCGCACCGGCTCGTCCTCGGTGATCTCGACGAGCTTGTCCTGCACCACCGGCCGGGTCGACTGGTTGACGTGCCAGGCGAACTTGCCACCCGAGCCCGACCTTCATCGTCGTGTTCAGGGTGTCGGTGAACGAACCTGCCCACGTCGGTGAGGAGAACTGCTTGCGCAGCCGGAGCGTGGCGCCCGCGGGGGCCTTGCCGGCAAGCACCGAGTGCGTAGCCGTGTCGACCGTGTTCTCGAGGGCGGCGAGGTAGGCCTCGCGGTTGCCCTTGCCGGCGTACTGCCCGGCACCGAGGTACTCGTCGACCACCTTCGGGAACGGCGGGTGGAACTCGTCCGGCCCGATCTCGAAGGTGTAGCCGTAGCCGCCGGTCGCGTTGTAGGACCAGTCCTCCGTGGTGCCGGTGGTGTCGTAGAGCTCCCAGCCGTGGATGTTCGCGTAGCCGTTGGCCGCCGTCATCTTGGCGCCGAGGGCCTTCAGTCCCTCTTCGTCCGGCGCGTTGCCGACGGGGTGCCCGTCGTGGCCGATGGTCTCGGGGTGTACGCCGTTGGGGCGCAGCACCAGGTTGGAGAAGGTGTGGTTGGAGATCAGGGTGGTCACCTGACGGCCGCTCACCAGCTCACGCACGTTCTGGATCTCCGGCTCGGAGAAGGGGCCTGCGCCGCGGTAGGTCGGGTCCGCGAACAGGTCCGAGGCCCCGGGTCCGCCCCAGAAGCCGCCGTAGTTGCGGTTCAGGTCGACTCCGGTGCCGTACCCACCCGGACTGGTTGCGCTGCCGATGCGGCAGGTGCCGTCGGGCGTGTCCTGGCCGTCCACGAGCCGGCAGTTCTTGCGCTTGTAGGCGTTGCCGGGGGTGCCGAGGATCGTGGCGGTCCCGCCGTTGTCGGTCTCCCGCAGGTCGATGATCCCGCCGTCGGTGCGGGAGAGCTCGAAGCCGTCCACGTTGACGACCGGTACGACGACCACCCGGGACTTCTGGAGCAGGCCGGTGATCCGCTGGTTCGTCCCGTAGCTCTTCACGAGGTCGGTGGCGAACTCCATGGCCAGCTCCCCCGACGGCCACTCACGGGCGTGGTGGGTGCCGAGGAGCACGAACACGGGGCGCCCGTCCTCGGCGGCCTGCACGTCGCGACCGATCTCGAGGCCGTAGACGGTTCGTCCGTCGAGCGACTTCTTCGGCAGTGCGATCCGCTTCGCGACCCCGGGATGGGCCGTTGCGAGCTTCTGCATGTCGTTGTTGTAGTCGGCCAGGGTGCGGTAGCTGTCCCGGCCGGACGGCAGCGGGGAGGCCGCCGTTGCTGCGGCGTACGCCGCGTTCGCCTTGTTGTTGGCAGCCTCGCGCTTGTTCAGGTCGGCGATGCGCACGTCGTACTCCAGGCCCGAGCCCAGCAGCCGGTTCAGGTCGACCCCGTTGTGCAGCACGACCTCGACGTAGTCGTGGCCGGCGTGCTCGGTGAGGTCGAGACCGAGGCGCTGCAGGCGCCTCTTGTCCGCCCGCGTGGGCGTGTCCACGGTCACGAGCCGGGGCGCGAAGGCAGTGTCAGCGGCTGTGGCGGTGCTGCCCGTGACTGTCAGCGTGAGGCCCGCGAGGGCGAGCACGCCGGCCGTGGAGGCGGCGACAAGGCGGGAACGACGGGTGCGCAGGGCCATGGGGGCTCCTCGAGTTGGCTTGCCAGACCAAACGAGCCGACCCGGATGAGGTCACGACCTCACTTGTCGCGGAGGTGCTCCTCGACCCGCTCCACCTTGGCGGTGAGCTGGCCTTCGTGGCCGGGACGGATGTCGGCCTTGAGCACGAGCCCGACACGCGGGTAGCGCGTTGCGACCACGTCCACCGCCTGCTTGACCACGGCCATGACCTCGTCCCAGTCGCCCTCGATGTTGGTGAACATCGCGTTCGTCTCGCAGGGCAGGCCCGATGCACGGATGATCCCGATGGCCTCCGCGACGACCTCGCTGACTCCCGCATCGGGGGCGGTGGTCCCGTCCAGCGGCGGGCCGGAGGGGCTGATGCTGAGCGCGACGATCATCCCCACAGCCTTGCAGTGCGGCGGATGATCGCCAACGTCAGGCGAAGGTCAGGACTTGCGCAGGCTCCTCAGCACGTACTGCATGATCCCGCCGTTGCGGTAGTACTTCGCTTCGCCGGGGGTGTCGATGCGCACCTTGGCGTCGAACTCGACGTCGTCGGAGCCACCGGTTGCCTTGACCTTCACGGTCTTCGGGATCCCGTCGTTGAGCTCGGTGACACCCGAGATCGAGAACTCCTCCTCGCCGCTCAGTCCGAGCGACTCGGCGGTCTCGCCTTCGGGGTACTGCAGCGGCAGCACGCCCATGCCGATCAGGTTCGAGCGGTGGATGCGCTCGTAGGACTCCGCGATCACGGCCTTGACGCCCAGCAGCGCCGTGCCCTTGGCCGCCCAGTCGCGCGAGGAACCGGAGCCGTACTCCTTGCCCGCGAGTACGACGAGCGGGGTGCCCTGCTCGAGGTAGTGCTCGCTGGCCTCGAACACGGTGGTGACGTCGCCGTCGCTGGTGAAGTCACGGGTGACCCCGCCCTCCGTCCCCTCGGCCAGCTGGTTGCGCAGCCGGATGTTGGCGAAGGTGCCGCGGATCATCACCTCGTGGTTGCCCCGGCGCGAACCGTAGGAGTTGAAGTCGCGCTGCTCCACCCCGTGCTCGGCGAGGTACTTGCCGGCCGGGCTGTCCTTCTTGATCGCACCTGCCGGGCTGATGTGGTCGGTGGTCACGGAGTCACCGAGCTTGAGCAGCACGCGCGCACCCTCGATCTCCTGGACTTCCTCCGGCTCCTCGGGCATGTCGTCGAAGTAGGGAGGCTTCCGGACGTAGGTGGAGTCCTCGTCCCAGGCGAAGGTGTCGCCCTCCGGCGTCTCCAGGGACTTCCACTGCTCGTCGCCCGCGAAGACGTCGGAGTAGTCGTCGGTGAACATCTCGGAGGTGATCGCGCTCGCGATGACCTCCTCGATCTCCGAGGCGCTCGGCCAGATGTCCTTCATGAAGACGTCGTTGCCGTCCTCGTCCTGGCCGAGCGGGTCGTTGAACAGGTCGACGTCCATCGAGCCGGCCAGCGCATAGGCGACCACCAGCGGCGGAGACGCCAGGTAGTTCATCTTCACGTCGGGGTTGATCCGGCCCTCGAAGTTGCGGTTGCCCGACAGCACCGAGACGACTGCGAGGTCGTTCTCGTTGACGGCGTCACTGACCTCCGGGATGAGCGGGCCGGAGTTGCCGATGCACGTCGTACAGCCGTAGCCGACGAGGTTGAAGCCCAGCTTGTCGAGGTACGGCGTGAGCTCGGCACGCTCGAAGTAGTCGGAGACGACCTTCGATCCCGGCGCCAGCGTCGTCTTCACCCAGGGCTTGGTGGTCAGGCCCTTCTCGACGGCGTTCTTGGCGAGCAGAGCCGCACCGATCATCACCGACGGGTTGGAGGTGTTGGTGCATGACGTGATCGCGGCGATGGCCACGGCACCGTGGTCGAGCTCGAACTCGGTGCCGTCCTCGAGGGACACCTTCGCGGGGTTCGACGAGCGACCTTCCTGGCTGCCGGCAGGGTGGTTGCGCCAGTTGTCGGGCGCGCCGTCGCCGTTGCCGCCCTCGGAGTGCGAGGGCGCGTCGCTCGAGGGGAACGACTCGTCCGACTGCTCGTCGACCTTGGAGTGCTCGGCCTCGTCGGGCTTCTCCTGCGCGGGAACGCCTTCCTTGTCCGACCCGCCCTCAGGCTCACCCTCGTCGACGTAGTCGGCAAGCGCGGTGCGGAAGGCCTCCTTCGCCTCGGAGAGCGACACCCGGTCCTGCGGCCGCTTGGGGCCGGCGAGCGAGGGGACCACATCGGCCAGGTCGAGCTCGAGCTTCTCGGAGTAGCGCGGCTCGGCGTCGGGGTCGTGCCAGAGGCCCTGCTCCTTGGCGTACGCCTCGACCAGCGCGATCTGCTCGTCGTCACGCCCGGTGAACTTGAGATACTTCGTCGTCTCCTCGTCGATCGGGAAGACCGCGATCGTGGAGCCGAACTCGGGGCTCATGTTGCCGATGGTGGCGCGGTTGGCCAGCGGCAGCGCGGAGACGCCGGGACCGTAGAACTCGACGAACTTGCCGACCACACCGTGCTCGCGCAGCATCTCGGTGATCGTCAGCACGAGGTCGGTTGCCGTCGCGCCCTCGGGCAGGTCGTTGTTGAGCTTGAAGCCGACCACGCGCGGGATCAGCATGGAGACCGGCTGGCCGAGCATGGCCGCCTCGGCCTCGATGCCGCCGACGCCCCAGCCGACGACGCCGATGCCGTTGACCATGGTGGTGTGCGAGTCGGTGCCGACGAGGGTGTCGGGGTACGCCGTCAGCTCGCCGTCCACCTCACGGGTGAAGACCACGCGGGCGAGGTGCTCGATGTTGACCTGGTGGACGATGCCGGTGCCGGGCGGGACGACCTTGAAGTCGTCGAACGCACCCTGGCCCCAACGCAGGAACTGGTAGCGCTCGTGGTTGCGCTCGTACTCGATCTCCACGTTGCGCTCGAAGGCCTCGGGGGTGCCGAAGACGTCGGCGATCACGGAGTGGTCGATCACCATCTCGGCCGGGGCCAGCGGGTTGATCTTCGACGGGTCCCCGCCCAGGTCCTTCATCGCCTCGCGCATCGTGGCCAGGTCGACGACGCAGGGCACGCCGGTGAAGTCCTGCATGATCACGCGCGCCGGGGTGAACTGGATCTCCTTGTCCGGGTCCGCATCCGCGTCCCAGCCGCCCAGCGCCTTGATGTCGTCGGCGGTGATGTCCTCGCCGTCCTCGGTGCGGAGCAGGTTCTCCAGCAGCACCTTGAGGCTGAACGGCAGCGACTCGACGTCGATCCCGTCACCCTCGACAGCATTCAGCCGGTAGATCTCGTAGGACTTGCCGTTGACGTCCAACGTGCCCTTGGCACCAAAGCTGTCGGCGCTCGCCATGAATAATCCCTCTGTTCGGGTCTCGATCGGTCAGGTCTGCCGGTGGGTGACATCTTGCCCACGCGTGAGTGGCGTGAAAAGTCAGGCGACCCTTACCCGATATATCTTGATATCAAGATACCACGCATCGGTCAGGTTCGGAGCCCTGGAACCTCGTCGACGAGCACTCTCGAGGAGTGGTTTCGAGACGCTCGCTGCGCTCGCTCCTCAACCAGCGGGCTGGCACGGGTTCAGGCCGGGAGGCGGTTGCCGCGGGACTCGACCAGGCGGCGGGGGGCGGAGAGGCGCCAGGCCTCGAAGGTGAGCTCGGCGAGCTCGTCGCGCTCGATCTTGTCCAGGTAGACCACTACCCACCCGAAGCTGCCGGCGGTGAACTGGGTCTCGAAGACATCGGGCCGCTCCCCCACCAGGGCTTCCTGCTCGGCGCGGGTCTGCTTGAGACCCACGGTGCGGGTCGGCTCCCACAGGTAGCCGAAGGGCCGTCCTGCGACCACGAGCTTCGAGTAGCGGCCGTGGTCGAAGAGCTCGACCTCCTCCAGCTGCCAGAAGAGGTCGAGGAAATCCTCCATGCCGGTCACTGCACCACTCACTGGGGCACCACCAGCGCGACGCACTCGACGTGGTGGGTCATCGGGAACAGGTCGAAGGCCCGCAGGTCGGCCAGGCGGTAGCCGAACTCGGCGAAGTAGGCGAGGTCGCGGGCGAGCGACGACGGGTCGCAGGCGACGTACGCCACGGCGCGCGGAGCGAGCTCCGTGATCGCGCGCACCACCTGTCGCTTGGCACCGGCCCGCGGAGGATCGAGTACGACGAGGTCCACCGGCTCGCGGTCGCCGGACTTGGCGAGCCGGTGCATGGCCCGGTCGACCCGGTCGCGGACCACGGACACCTGGGATCGCCCCGCGAGGTTCTGCTTGGCGAGCTCGATGGCTTGGCCGTCACTCTCGATCGCGGTCACGGACCCGGCCGGACCGACAGCCTCCGCGAGGAAGGCGGTGAACAGCCCGACCCCGGCGTACAGGTCGAGCGCGCGTTCCCCCGCCACCGGGTTCAGCATCTGCATCACCGTCTCGACGAGGACGCGTGGAGCGCCTGGGTGCACCTGCCAGAAGCCGTCTCCGGCAACGGTGAAGCTGTGCGTGCCGTACGAGGTTTCGACCTGCTCGACCACCGGACCTGACCGGTCCGGCTCACGCGCGTCCGGATGCGCGATCAGGCACCGGTCAACGAGTACGACGTCGTGGGAACGGTGCTTGCGCAGGCCCTTGTCGCCGCCGGGCAGATGCACGTACTGCATCCGCGTGCGCCAGTACAGCCCGTCCTCGTCGCCGGGCACCGGCTCGACCACCACCTCACGCTCGAGACCGGCCAGCCGGGAGAGCTGCTCCGCGACGACGGTCGCCTTCAGCCTGCGCTGCTCGGCCAGCTCGACGTGCTGGAAGTCGCAGCCACCACAGCCACCCGGGTGCGCGAGCGGGCACGGCGCCTGGACCCGGTGTGTCGACGGCTCCGACACGAGGACCGCGTCTCCGCGCAGGAACCTCCCGCTGTCCTCGGTGACCTCGACGGTGACGTGCTCGCCGGGCAGCGCGTGCCGCACGAAGATCACCATCTGGCGCTCGTCGAGGCCGGTCGCGACCCGGGCCACGAAGTGCCCACCGTGGGCGACCGGACCGACCTCCACCTCGAAGCGCTCACCGACCAGTGAGTCCTCGGATGCGCTCACCGCCCCGACCGGGTCCGGCCACGACGTACGTCGCCGGGTCGCAGCCGTTGCAGGTCGCGGTCGTCGCGCTTCTTGGCCCGTTCCGAACCTTGCAGCTGGTAGGGCACCGAGGTAACCATCACGCCGGGTGTGAACAGCAACCGAGCCTTGAGGCGCAGCGCCGTCTGGTTGTGCAGGAGCTGCTCCCACCAGCGACCCACGACGTACTCGGGGATGAACACGGCGACAACTCCTCGCGGGTTGGCCTGCCGGATCTCGGAGGCGTACTGGACGACCGGCCGAATGATCTCGCGGTACGGCGAGTAGAGCAGCTTCAGCGGGACGTCGATCCGCTGCGCGTCCCACTCGTCGACCAGCTTGGCGCTCGAGCTGCCCTCCGCGTCCACGAAGACTGCCTCGAGGATGTTGGGCCGGCTCGCCTTGGCGTAGGCCAGCGCCCGCATCGTCGGCTTGTGCAGCTTGGAGACGAGCACGATCGCGTGCACCCGGGTCGGCAGGAACGGGTCACTGTCCTCGATGACCAGCTCCTCCTCGACCCGGTCGTAGTGGCGACGGATGGCGACCATGATCGCGCAGAAGACACCCATGGCCAGAATCGTGATCCACGCTCCGGCGAGGAACTTCGTGACCAGCACGATCACGAGCACTACCGCGGTCATGCCGAGGCCGAAGGTGTTGATCGCGCGCGACCTCATCATCCTTCGGCGCTCAGCCGGGTCCGACTCCGTTCGCAGGTGGCGAGTCCAGTGTCGGATCATGCCTAGCTGGCTGAGGTTGAAGGAGACGAAGACACCCACGATGTAGAGCTGGATCAGCTTGGTGGTCTGCGCATCGAAGACCGCGATCAGGATGATCGCCATCACCGCGAGGAACACGATTCCGTTGCTGTACGCGAGCCGGTCGCCGCGCATGCCCAGCGCCCGCGGTGCCAGGCGGTCTCTGGCCAGGATCGATCCCAGCACCGGGAAGCCGTTGAACGCCGTGTTGGCGGCCAGGACCAGGATCAGGCCGGTGACCACGACGACGAAGTAGAAACCCGGCGTGAAGTGATCGAAGATTGCCCGCGCGAGCTGGGCGATGACGGTGTCTTGTGTGTAGTCCTCTGGAACCGGCTCTCCGGCGGCCGTGCGAAGGTTCTCGAGGTGGTGCGGGTCGACATAGCGCAGGCCCATCTGCCGCGCCAGCACGATGACGCTCAGCATCATGGTCACCGCGATCATGCCCAGCAGAAGGAGCGTCGTTGCGGCGTTGCGGCTCTTGGGCTTGCGGAACGCAGGCACTCCGTTGCTGATGGCCTCGACACCGGTCAGGGCGGCACAGCCGGACGAGAACGCTCGGGCCAGCAGCAGCATGAGCCCGATCGTGGTGAGTGGCTCGTCCCAACCCTCCTGGGGGATCAGCTGCAGATCGGCGCTGGCCACGTCCGGCAAGGTCCCCGTGGCTAGCTGGATCAGGCCGTACCCGCACATCCCCAGGATCGCGAAGATGAACAGGTAGGTCGGCACCGCGAAGAACGATCCGGACTCGCGTACCCCACGCAGGTTCATCGCAGACAGCACGACGACCATGGACGCCGCCACCAGGACCTCGTGACCCCCGAGAGCAGGAATGGCGGCCGCCGCGTACTGCGAGGCCGAGGAGATCGACACTGCGACCGTGAGCACATAGTCGACGAGCAGTGCGCCGGCCACCGTAACGCCAGCGTTTCGTCCGAGGTTGACCGTGGCCACCTCGTAGTCGCCGCCGCCGGAGGGGTATGCATGAACGGTCTGCCGGTACGACGCCACCACCGTCAGCATCACGACAGCGACGGCCAACGCCACCTTCCAGGACCAGACGTAGGCCGACGCCCCGGCGATGCCCAGCATGATGAAGATCTCGTCCGGCGCGTAGGCCACGGAGGACAACGCGTCGCTCGCGAAGACGGGTAGGGCGATGCGCTTCGGCAGCAGCGTCTCGCCCAATTGGGAGCTGCGCAGCTTGCGGCCGAGCAGGATCCGCTTGGAGACATTTCCAAGGCCCACACAGGGAGGCTAGAGCAACATCCGTCGCCGGGAGGCGGGACCTACTACTGTTCACCTGTGCACGTCGTGATCATGGGCTGCGGCCGCGTCGGCTCGACGCTCGCCAGGAGCCTCGAGGACCGGAACCACACCGTGAGCGTCATCGACAGCAACCCCGATGCGTTTCGCCGACTGGGGCCGTCCTTCAACGGAACCAAGGTCACGGGCTACGGCTTCGACCAGGCTGTCCTGACCGAGGCCGGCATCGAGCGTGCGGACGCGTTCGCCGCGGTGAGCAGCGGTGACAACTCCAACATCATCGCCGCGCGCGTCGCCCGGGAGACCTTCGGCATCCAGCAGGTCGTCGCCAGGATCTACGACCCGGGTCGCGCCGAGGTCTACCAGCGGCTCGGCATCACCACCGTCGCGACGGTCAAGTGGACCGCCGACCAGGTGCTCCGACGCATCCTGCCCGCCGGCGCGGAGCCGGACTTCCGCGACCCGTCGGGCACGATCCGGGTCGACCAGGTCCCCGTGCCGGAGAAGTGGATCGGCGAGCACACCCGGAAGCTGCAGGAGGAGTCGACCAGCCGAATCGCCTGGATCGACCGGCTCGGCGAGGGGATGCTGCCCACCCGCGAGACCGTCCTCCAGGAGGGCGACCTGCTCCACCTGGTGATGCGGGAGCCCAACGCCAGCGGCGTCTACGACGTACTCAAGAAGGGTCCGGAGCAAGAGTGAGAGTCGCGATCGCTGGAGCAGGAGCCGTCGGGCGCTCGATCGCCCGCGAGCTGATCGGCAACGGCCACGAGGTCCTGCTGATCGACAAGGACCCGTCCTCGATCAAGCCCGACCGCGTGCCGGACGCGGAGTGGCTGCTTGCCGACAGCTGCGAGCTCTCCTCGCTGGAGGAGGCGCGGATGGAGGACTGCGACGTGGTCATCGCCGCGACCGGTGACGACAAGGCCAACCTGGTCACCTCGCTGTTGGCCAAGACCGAGTTCGGCGTGCCGCGCACGGTCGGGCGGGTGAACCACCCCAACAACGAGTGGCTGTTCACCGAGGCGTGGGGCGTCGACGTGAACGTCTCCACCCCGCGGATCATGTCCGCCCTGGTCGAGGAGGCGGTGACCGTCGGCGACCTGGTGCGGCTGTTCACCTTCCGCAAGGGCAACGCCAACCTGGTCGAGATGACGCTGCCGACCGACTCGCCGCACGTCGGGAAGCCCTCGGGCCTGGTGCCGTTCCCGGAGAACTGCTCGCTGGTGACCATCCTGCGCGACGGACAGGTCTACACCCCGAAGCCCGACCAGCCCATCGAGGCCGGCGACGAGCTGCTCTTCGTGGTCCCTGCGGAGATCGAGGAGGAGCTGGAGAAGATGCTGGCCCCCGAGCGAGCACGGCGAGAACAAGCGCGAGAACTGACCGCGCTTACTCGTGCGGGCCCTGCAAGTGGGGCTCGGGCTCCCCGGGCTCGATCGGGATGCTGTTGCGACTGAGCACCCACACCATCGCCGCGAGGGCGGCGACCTGGAGCGGCCAGCCCATGGCCAGCTTCGCCACGCCCAGCGCGGCGACCGCGGAGTCGGTCGACCACCAGCCGTTGCGACCGGCGAGATAGATCGGTCCCTGCACCACCACCCGCAGCAGGCACGGCAGCGCCAGCAGCCAGGTCAGCCGGCTGCACAGGCGTACGACGTGCCGGTCGGCGTGCCAGGCGGTCGGGTCCCCAGCGACGCTGCCGACGATGAACCCGACGACGGGCCAGCGGATCACGATCGTGAAGATCATCAGCGCTGCGTAGCCGAGGTTGTAGAGCAGCCCAGGCAGGAAGTACGCCAGCGCCTGCTCCCCCGCATCGCCGCCTCCCCGGGCAGCGCGCCACGCGAACAGCGCGCCGATGCCGATGCCGAACAGGGCGTTGAGCACGAACTGCGGTGTCGAGCGCTGAACTACCCGCACCGCCAGGAGCATCCCGGCGCACCCGACGCTGACGATGATCGCCAGCCGCAGGTCGTGGACGGTCAGGAACAGGACCGTGAACGCGATCGTCGGGACCGCGGCCTCGAACATGCCGCGACCGCCACCGAGTGCCTGGGCGAGCTGCTTGCGGACGACCTGCTCGACGGTCTGCGTGGTCGGTGGCGCGTGCTCCCCCGGGTTCTCTGCCTGGGTCTCCCCCGGCGGCGTCTCCGCCTGGGTCTTTGCCTCGTGCTTGCCGTGGATCATCGGGGCCTCAGGTCGTAGCGCGGGTTGTACATCACCCGGAGGCCGTCCTGAACACCGATCCGGCCCTCGACGCGAAGCGCACGACCCGGCGAGATGCCGCCGATGCGCCGCCGCCCCAGCCAGATCACGCTGATCGAGCCCGACCCGTCGTACAGCTCGGCCTCGAGGGCCGGGACACCGCCGCGCGGACGCAGCGTGACGGTCTTCAAGGTGCCCTGCACGACGACCTTCTGGCGGTCGGGGGCCTTGTCGATGGTCACCAGTCCGGCCTTCTCGGTGTCCTGGCGGAGCTCCTTGGCCTCTTCGCGTTCCTGGTTCGCCCAGCGACTGATGGACGCGCGCAGTCGGCTCTTGTGCTCGGGCATGTTGCGAGCGTAGTCAGTCGCGGTCGAATGCATCCTCGAACGGCTCAGTCGGAGTCGAGGTCGGCGCGACGGGCTTCGGGAGGCAACGTCAGCGGCAACGGCGCACCGGGAGGCATCGCCTCGCGCCCACGGCGTACGACGACCTGGCGGATCGCGTCCTCCCAGGGGCGGGCGAGGTCGTCGTCGAGGGCAGCGCGACCCATCAACGTGGAGCGCAGCAGCCAGGCCGGACCCTCGTGGCCGGCGATCCGGCTCGGCTGGGTCGCCGGCTGGCCGTCCGGGGTCTGCATCGGCACCATGCACCGCAGCTCGGTGCCGAAGGTGCCCTCCTGCTCCTCGGAGGTGCCACCCATCCGAGTCATCTCCTCGACGATCCGCGGACGCAGCTCGTCCCAGGCCCCGCCGCCGCGCGACGCCGCGAACGCCCGCAGCTCGAGGGCACCGTCCTCGGCGAGGAGGACCACGGACAGGACCTGGCCGCTCTCCTCGTCCACCTGCAGCTGCAGCTCCATCGGTTCCACCGGGGTCACCAGCAGGCTGCCGAGGTCGACGCACTCACGCTCCTCGACGTCAACCTCCGTGACGTCGAAGGGCCCGCTGGCGGTCTCCTCCGCGGCCTCTTCGTCGGTGTCCGGCTCCACGGAGTCCTCCGGGGCTGACCTGCGGCCGATCCTCACGTCGTCGTCCTTCCCGTCCGGACGCCGTCCGGAGTCTGCGTGCTGAAGCCCCCTGTCGAACCGTAGCCCCCGTCACCCCGCACGGACTCCGGCAGGTCGTCGGTCTCCACGAACGACGCGCTCTCGAACCGCTGGATCACCAGCTGGGCGATCCGGTCTCCGCGGCTCACCGTGAACGGCTCGCGCGGATCGGTGTTGACCAGGCACACCTTCACCTCCCCGCGGTAGCCGGCGTCGATGGTCCCGGGTGCGTTCACGATCGAGATCCCGTGGCGGGCGGCGAGCCCGGAGCGAGGGTGGACCAGGGCGACGTACCCCTCCGGAAGGGCCATCGCGATACCGGTCGCCACCAGGGCGCGCTCCCCCGGCTCGAGGGTCACGTCGACCGCGGAGCACAGGTCGGCGCCCGCATCCCCGGGGTGGGCGTACGACGGGAGCGGCAGCCCCGGATCGAGACGTCGGATCGAGATCTCCACCATGGCTCGCGACCCTACCCGCGGTGATCGCCGAACCGAGTGACAGGCTTTGCCCGTGCCGTCGCCCACCTCCGTCGCCTACTCCGAGCGGCTCTACGTGCCGCTGCGCTGGTGGGTCCAGGCGACGATGCTGCTGGCCTCCCTGTGGCTCGCTTTCGTGGTGGCAATGCCTTTCTGGGCGGCCTGGTCGGCCACCGGTGTGGTGCTGGTGGTGACCTTCGGCCTGATGGCGTGGCTCGGCAGCGTCCGGGTCGCCGTGCACGACGGGACGCTGTACGCCGGGCCGGCCCACATCTCCCTCGACCTGCTCGGTCCGGCCGAGCCACTCGACGCCGAGGAGACCCGGCGCGTGCACGGCGTGGACGCCGACGCGCGTGCCTTCCTGCTGACCCGTCCCTACCTGAAGCGGTCGGTGAAGGTGGCCGTCGAGGACCCGGCCGACCGGACGCCGTACTGGCTGGTGTCCACCCGGCACCCCCGCGAGCTCGCCGCAGCCCTCTCGTCCGCTGGGCACCCCGGTTCTGACTAGGGTGAATGGGTACACAGACGGCAGGGACCACAGACACGAGCTCGGACATCAGCCCGATTGCGCAGCTCGATCACCGAAAGGCAGGACATGGCCAAGGACAAGTCGAAGGACAAGGAGTCGAAGGACAGCTCGAAGGTCTGGTCGATCTTCTCGCTCGCGGCAGCGCTGTTCGGCGCGACCGTGGCACGCAAGAGCCTGACCAAGGCCTGGCAGACCTCGACCGGCAAGAACCCGCCCGCCAACCCGGCAGACCCGGACGTCGACCTGTGGGAGGCACTGCTCTGGGCAGCCGTCAGTGGCACGGCCGTCCAGATCGCGCGCATGCTGGCGACGCGGAAGGCCGCGAACTACTACGCCAAGTCCACCGGTCACCTGCCCCCCGGACTGGGCGAGGACAACCAGGACAAGAAGAAGGCCGAGGCCACCACGTCCTAGCGCACGTCCTGAGGTCGAACATGCGAAAGGGCCGTCCCCCACGGGGGCGGCCCTTTTCCATGCTCGCGTTTCGGCGGCGCCTCAGGCGCAGTCGCGGCAGATGAGCTTCTTCTCGTCGGCCAGCTGGCTGCGGTGGTGCACCAGGAAGCAGCTCATGCAGGTGAACTCGTCCAGCTGCTTGGGCTTGACCTCGACGGCCAGCTCCTCGTGCGACAAGTCGGCGCCCGGGAGCTCGAAGGACTCGGCCGCCTCGGCCTCGTCCTCGTCGACCTTCCCGGAGTTCTTGTCGTGCCGACGCGCCTTGAGCTCCTCGAGGCTGTCCTCGTTCTGTTCTTCCTCTGTCTTGCGCGGTGCGTCGTAATCGGTTGCCATATTCGTTCTCTCCTGCTCCCAAGGTCCCAGTGTGTGGTCCCGGGCTTATGTCGGGCCGTCCCGGATCGAGCCCACATGCTCGTCGCTGCTCAAAGTTCGGCGTGACGGCGCAGATTGTGCACCACAAACGCCGATTGTGCACACCGGTTCCACACAACGTTGTCTGCGCTTGGCAGACGACTCCTGAACGCAGGAGGTGCCGCGGTTGTTCCCGCGGTCCGCAGAGGTGGTCCAGTCGGGCGTCAGGCCCCTCAGTCGACGTCGTCGCCGAGGAATCCGCAGGCCCTGACCAGGGCCGAGAAGCCGGGCCAGGCGGGGGCCGGCGCGCACACCACCAGGTCCCGGTCGACCACGGTCTTCCAGACCTCGAAGGTGGCTCCTGCCTCCGTGGCGATGAGACCTCCGGCGGCGTGGTCCCAGGCATGGGCCCCTTCCTCGACGTACGCGTCGCTCTGGCCGGCGGCCACCGCACACAGGTCGAGGGCACACGACCCCATACGCCGGAGGTTTCCGATCTGCGGGAGCATCCGCGCGACCGCACCGGCCTGTCGCGTGCGGATGTCGAGCTCGTAGCTGAAGCCGGTGGAGACCACGGCCTCCTCGAGGGGAGGGGTGCTCCGCACCTGGATGGGTACGCCGTTGCAGGTGGCCCCACCGCCGAGGGTCGCGGCGTACTCGACCTCGAGCGCAGGGGCGCACACCACGCCGGCCACGACCTTCCCGTCGCGCGCGGCCGCGATGGACACGGCGTACTGCGGGAGGCCGTAGAGGTAGTTCACCGTCCCGTCGATGGGGTCGACGACCCAGCTCACCCCGGACGAGCCCGCGGTGTCGTCGCTCTCCTCGCCGACGAAGGCGTCGTCCGGCCGGGCGCCGAGCAACCGCCCGCGGATCAGCTCCTCGCTCCTGCGGTCGGCCTCGGTGACGACGTCGGTCGGACTGGACTTCGTCTGGGCGACGTCGGCACCGCGGGTGCGCATCGACCTCACCAGGTCGCCCGCCTCACGCGCGGTGGCCCTCGCGAGCTCCAGCAGGTCGCCGGCCTCGCTCACCTGGTCAGTCCTCGCCGCACAGCGCCGGCTTGGGGCCACGCGGGTTGGCACAGCAGCCTGCAGGACACACGTCCCACAGTGGGTCCGAACCCACCGACGCCCGCTCGACCGGCTCACCGCGCTCGACGGCGCTGCGTTCGAGCAGGAGGTCGCGGACCATGGCCACGAACCGAGGGTCGAGACCGGCCGTCGCAGCGCGCGCGAACGGCAGCCCGATCTCCTCAGCAGTGGCCTGGGCCTCGTGGTCGAGGTCGTAGATGACCTCCATGTGGTCCGAGACGAACCCGATCGGCACCGCTACCACCCCCGGAGCGTCCCGGAGCCGCAGGGAGCGCAGGTGGTCGTTGATGTCCGGCTCCAGCCAGGGGTCCTGCGGTCGGCCGGAGCGTGAGCAGAACACGACCTCGGAGGGATAGCGGTGCCCGGTCTCCTCGCGCACGCGCTCGATGATCTCGGCGGCCACCGCCCGGTGCTGGGCGAGGTAGGCGCCGCCGCGAGGGCCGCTGGAGTCGTTCATGCTCACCGGGATCGAGTGCGTGACGAAGGCGATGTGGCCGCCGCGGCGGGCGTCCTCGGGCAGGTCGGCGAGGGCGGAGAGGGTGGCATCGACCATCGACTCGATGAAGCCCGGGTGGTTGAAGTAGTGGCGGAGCCGGTCGATCCGGGGCGCGTCGGGGACCTCGGCGACGGCGGCAGCGAGGTTCTCGCGGTATTGGCGACAACCGCTGTAGGAGGAGTAGGCGCTGGTCAGCACCGCGGCGACGCGGGTGATGCCGTCGGCCTTCATCCGCTCGAGGGTCTCGCGCAGGTAGGGGTCCCAATTGCGGTTGCCCCAGTAGATCGGCACCTTGACGCCGTTGGCCGCGAGGTCGTCCTCGATGGCGGCGACCAGCTCCCGGTTCTGGTCGTTGATCGGGCTGCGTCCGCCGAAGAGGAAGTAGTGCTCACCGACCTCTTCCAGCCGTTCGTCGGGGATGTCCCTGCCGGCCGTGACGTTGCGCAGGAACGGGAGTACGTCGTCGGGCTTCTCGGGTCCGCCGAAGGAGACGAGCAGGAGCGCGTCGTACGGCTGCGGGTCTCGCATGACACCACCCTAGGAGGCTGCTGCACAACCACGCTCTGCTACGCGCCGAGCAGGTTGTGCAGCACCCTCCTGGAGGCGGTGCCACGGCGCCGAAAACCACTGGCGGCTCTCCGTAGGGTGGATCGGGTGCTCGCCTCCTACCGCCGGGTCTTCGCCAAGCCCGGCGCTCTTGCCTTCTCCGTCACCGCTCTCGTGGCGCGGTTGCCGATCTCGATGATGACGTTGGGCATCATCCTGCTCGTCAGCTCGGTGTCCGGCTCCTACGCACTCGCGGGCCAGGTCTCGGCGGCGTACATCGTCGGCAACGCGCTCTTCGCCGTACCCCAGGGCAGGCTCGCCGACCGATTCGGTCAGGGCCTCGTGCTGTACGTCGACTCGGCCGTCTTCGCGCTCTCCAGCATCCTGATGATCGTGTCGATCACCCAGGAATGGGCGCTGGTCTGGCCGCACGTGTGGGGCGCGCTGGCGGGTGCCTCGCTCCCGCAGATCGGTGCCATGGTGCGCGGGCGCTGGGTGCACATCCTCACCTCGCACAGCGAACGGCACACCGCGTTCGCCGCCGAGAGCGTCGCGGACGAGGTCGTGTTCGTCACCGGTCCTGCTCTGGTGACGTTCCTCGCGACGAGCTGGGCGCCGGCGGCCGGGCTCGGGCTGGCCGTGGCGGTCGGCACGGTGGGTGCCCTCGCGCTGGCGGTGCAACGCCGGACGGAGCCACCGGCCCACCCGCACGACACGGCGAAGGTCCGCAGCCCGATGCCGTGGGTGACCATCGTGCCGCTGACCATCGGGGCGGTGGCCCTGGGCAGCCTCTTCGGCGCGCTGGAGGTGGCCACCGTCGCGTTCGCCGACGATGCCGGTCGCAAGGCCATCTCGGGGCTGATGCTCGGCGCGTTCGCGCTGGGCAGCCTGCTCGCGGGCGTGGTCGCCGGGGTGGTCACCTGGCAGCGCGGTCCGTTGCGGCGAGCCCAGATCGGCATGGGCCTGCTGGCGGTCGGGACGGTGTTCCTCCCGTTCCTGGCCGGCCTGGCCGTGGCCACGGTGGCGTTGTTCCTGACCGGGCTGACGCTCGCGCCGACGCTGATCGCGCTGTTCTCCCTGATCGAGTCGACCGTGCCCCGCTCGCGGCTCAACGAGGCCATGGGGTTCGTGCAGACGGGAATCAGCGGGGGCATCGCACCCGGTGCCTGGCTGGCAGGGGTGGTCGCGGACGAGCACGGCGGGTCGGCCGCGTTCTGGACGGTCACGGTCTCCGCCGTACTCGCCGCCCTGTCCGGCTTCCTCATCCGCGACTCGGGCCAGGCCGAGGAGAACGCGTTGGACGACGCAGCCCACGCCAACGAGGGCTAACCTGCGCGACATGGCGACGTGGAGCAACTGGACGGGATTGGCCACGGCCCATCCGACCCAGGAGCTGACCCCGCACGACGCCGATGAGGTCGCTGAGGCCGTGGGGGCCGCGCGGCACCAGAACCTGACCGTGAAGATGACCGGCTCCGGCCACTCGTTCACCGACATCGCCGTCACCGACGGCCTGCTGCTGCGACCGGACAGCCTGCGCGGCATCGTCGGGGTGGACCACGACGCGATGACGGTCACCGCACTCGCCGGCACGCCGCTACACGAGCTGAACCGGGCTCTCGCACGTCTCGACCTGTCCCTGCACAACCTGGGCGACATCGAGGAGCAGACCGTCGCCGGGGCGATCGCCACCGGCACCCACGGCACCGGCGGTCGCCAGGCCTCGCTCAGTGCTCAGGTGGCGGGACTGGAGCTGGTCACCGGAGCCGGCGATCTGCTCCTCGCCGACGCCGAGTCGAACCCCGACATCCTCGAATTCGCCCGGCTCGGTCTGGGTGCACTCGGGATCCTGACGTCGGTCACCGTGCGCGTTGAGCCGCTGTTCACCCTCGAGGCCGTCGAGGCACCCATGCGCTGGGACGAGGGCCTGGCCAGGTTCGACGAGCTGGTGGGGACCAACGAGCACTTCGAGATGTACTGGTTCCCGCACACCGACCGGCTGCTGACCAAGCGCAACAACCGCACCCTCGATCCTGCCGAGCCGCTGTCGAGGGTCCGCTCGTGGTTCGACGACGAGTTCCTCTCGAACCGGGTCTTCGGCTGGGTCAACCGCCTGGGCAACGCCAGGCCAGCCCTGGTCCCCCGGCTCAACCGCTTCGCTGCCCGCGCACCCAGCGAGCGGCGCTACAGCGACGTACCGCACAAGGTGTTCACCTCACACCGGGCAGTGGTCTTCCGGGAGATGGAGTACGGCGTGCCGCTGGACGTCGGCCTGGAGGCACTGCGCGAACTCCGCGCCCTCGTCGACCGGTCCGACTGGAGGATCGGCTTCCCGGTCGAGGTGCGGACCAGCCCGGCCGACGGCATACCCCTCTCCGTCGCCAGTGACCGCGACACCCTCTACCTGGCAGTGCACACCAACGCCCAGTCGGACCACCGCGGCTACTTCCGCGCGGTCGAGGACGTGATGAGGAGGTACGGCGGCCGCCCACACTGGGGCAAGCTGCACAACCGCACCGCCGAGGACCTCGCAGACGCCTACCCCCGGTGGCAGGACTTCCAGGTGATGCGCGACCGGCTGGATCCCGACCGGATCTTCACCAACCCCTACCTCGAGCGGGTGCTCGGCAGCTAGACACTCGCCGGCCCTCTCGGCAGCGGCGCCTGCCATCCGCGCCACAGCGCGAGCATCCGGAGGCCGAAGCAGATCGCCACCCCGGGGATCGCGACCACCCACTCGGGCTGGCCCCACCCGTCCGCGAGCACCGCCCAGGCTGCCCCGAGCAGCGCCGGGGTCGCGTAGAGCTCGCCGGAGAACACGACCGGCACCCGCCCGGCCAGCAGGTCGCGGGCGATCCCGCCACCGATCCCGGTCACCATCCCCATCAGCGCGGCCGGGACCGGACCCAGCCCGTAGTCGAGCGACTTCAGCGCGCCGGTCACGCAGAACAACCCGAGGCCGGCCGCGTCGAAGACGTTCACCACCCGCTCGAGGCGCCCGAGCGCGGGATGGAACACGAAGGTGATCAGTCCCGCGGCCACCGGCACGAGGAGGTAGCGCCAGTCGGCCAGGGCGGCCGGCGGGGTCGCGTCGATGAGCAGGTCGCGCAGGAACCCGCCGCCGAGTCCGGTCACTCCGGCCAGGACCAGGACCCCGAAGATGTCGAACCGTTTGTTCACGGCGACCAGGGCGCCCGAGATCGCGAACACGAAGATGCCGGTGAGGTCGAGCACCAGCAGAAACGTGCTCTGTCCGGACATGCCCGAAGCCTAGGACCGACCACGCCCGGAATGGCGAGTCGTCGTGCGGAAGTGCAGGTCAGCCTGAAGTAGGCTCGTGCCGCAGGTGCAACCGAAGGAGCGGCAACAGATGCAGGACCTCACCCCGGTTGGGCTGAGCCAGGACGGCAGGAGACTGCTGATGGTCAGTTCGACTGGCGAGGAGTTCGCCGTCCCGATCGACACCAGGTTTCGCGCCGCAATGCGCGGCGAGAGCGCACGACTCGGCCAGTTGGAGATGAAGATGGAAAGCGCACTGCGTCCTCGAGACATCCAGGCGCGCATCCGCGCGGGCGAGTCCCCGGAGGATGTGGCCACCGCGGCGCAGACCAATGTCGACGCAATCATGGTCTTCGCGACCCCCGTCCTCGCCGAGCGCGCCCATGTCGCCCAGAGTGCGCTCCGCGCCTCGGTCCGCCGGCGTTCCGGTGAGTCGTCCTCGGCCGGCGCCACCCTCGGTGAGGCGGCGGAGATCTTCTTCGGCAACCACACGCTGCACGACGAGGACGTGGAATGGGACGCCTGGCGTCAGGCGGACGGCCGCTGGGCCCTCGTCGCGACGTACGCCCTCGGCGGGCGCGCACGTGTCGCCGAGTTCAGCCATGACCTCCCGGGCCGCTACGTCGTGGCCGAGAACGACGAGGCCCGGATCCTCACCGGCGAGCTGCGCGAGCCGGACGCCAACGGCGATGCCCCGGCTGCCCGCCCGGCCAGGGGCAGGAGGCTGAGCTCGGTCCCGTCCCAGGACGAGCTCCCGCTCGGCGACGATGCCATCGAGCTGGTCCGCGACCCCGAGGCGGCTGCCGCCGAAGAGGCGACCGTGGAGGACACGGCTCCCGTTGCCTTCGCTGAGCCGGACTCCGCCACAGCCGACGCCGACTGGATCGCGACCGACCCGATCACCGAGGAGCAGCGCGACGGCGGCCCCGGCGCCTCGCCGGGCACCGAGCCAATCGTGGAGGCCGACGACGGGTCGGGGGACGCCGGACCCGGCGCCGACCTGAGCGACGAACCCGTCGCCGAGGCGAACCAGCCCAAGCGGAAGCGCCGCTCGTCGGTCCCGTCCTGGGACGACATCATGTTCGGTGGGGGCAAGTCCGAGTGACCTGGCCCACGACAGGCAGACCCAAGGTTACTTGCGGGTAACATGACGCCGATGGCGTGACCCGACGTTGCGCAGCGAGTTGAATGTCTAGGCAAGACACACCCGATCTGCGAGAGCGGTGCACTCACACATGGCCTACTTCGTCACTGGCGCCACCGGATTCATCGGTCGCTACCTCGTCCAGGAGCTCCTGGACAACCGCGAGGGCGAGATCTTCCTCCTCTGCCGAGAGGGATCACGCCCCCGGCTCGAGGCGTTGATCGAGGAGTGGACCGCGGACGGTGGCGATGCAGGGCGACTGACTCCGGTGATCGGCGACCTGGGTGAGCCCGACCTCGGGGTCAGCCACCAGTGGATCACCGCACACGCCGGCGAGATCGAGCACTTCTTCCACATCGCCGCGATCTACGACATGACCGCCACGGACCAGATGAACGAGACGATGAACGTCGGCGGCACCCGCAACGCCATCGGCCTGGCCGGCAAGCTCGAGGCGTCGCACTTCCACCAGGTCTCCTCGATCGCGGCCTCCGGCGACTACCGCGGCGTCTTCGACGAGACGATGTTCGACGAGGGCCAGCGACTGCCCTCGGCGTACCACCGGACGAAGTACGAGTCCGAGAAGATCGTCCGCGACGAGTGCCCGGTGCCGTGGCGGATCTACCGGCCTGCGGTCGTGGTCGGGCACTCCGAGACCGGCGCGATCGACAAGATCGACGGTCCCTACTACTTCTTCCCGTTGTTCAAGAGGATGCGCGACAACCTCCCCGGGTGGATGCCGCTGGTCGGGGTCGACCTCGGCGACACCAACGTGGTGCCGGTCGACTACGTCGCCAAGGCGATGGACCACATCGCGCACAAGCCCGGTCTGGACGGACAGGCCTTCCACCTCGTCAACCCGGAGCCGATCAGCACGGCCGACCTGGTGAACACGTTCGCCTCGGCCGCGAACGCGCCTCAGTTCGTCGTACCCGTCGACCGCAGCGTCACCTCCCGCCTGCCGACGGCCATGCTTCCTCGGGCACTGCAGCCCGCAAACATCGTGGGCGCCGCACTCCGCACCGCACCGGTGCACATGGCGCTGGACCAAACCATCGGACGGCTCGGGATCCCGCCCGCGGTGCTGGAGCACGTCTCGTTCCCATCGGTCTACGCCTCGCGCTCCACCGAGAAGGCGCTGTCGGGGTCCGGGATCTCGGTGCCCGACCTCGACTCCTACGCCTCCACGCTGTGGAGCTATTGGGAGGAGATGCTCGACGACTCGATCAAGAACGACAGCTCGACCGTCAAGGCGCTGAGCAACAAGACCGTGGTGATCACCGGGGCCTCCTCGGGCATCGGGCTGGTCACCGCCGTGCAGGTCGCGAAGGCGGGCGGTATCCCGATCCTGGTCGCCCGCGGGCAGGACAAGCTCGAGGCCACCAGGCGACTGATCGAGTCACAGGGCGGGACGGCGTACAGCTATCCCTGCGACCTCTCCGACCTCGACGCCATCGACGCCCTGACCAAGGAGCTGTCGGAGGAGTTCGACCACATCGACTTCGTGGTCAACAACGCCGGGCGCTCGATCCGGCGCTCACTGCGGCTCAGCGAGGACCGGTTCCACGACTTCGAGCGCACCATGCAGCTCAACTACTTCGGGGCGATCCGTCTCGTCATGGGCATCCTGCCGAAGATGCGCTCGCAGAAGTCGGGCCACGTGGTGAACGTGTCCTCGATCGGCGTGCTCACCAGCCCGCCACGGTTCTCGGCGTACGTCGCGTCCAAGGCTGCCCTGGACGCGTGGAGCAACGTCGTCTCCAGCGAGCTGATCAGCGACGGCGTCTCGTTCACCAGCATCCACATGCCGCTGGTCCGCACCCCGATGATCGCGCCGACCAAGATGTACGACAAGTTCCCGGCCATCACCCCGGCGCAGGCCGCGGGCAAGGTGATCAAGGCACTCGTCGACAAGCCCCACGAGATCAACACCAAGACCGGCCAGCTCGGCTCGCTCGCGCACACGCTGGCGCCGCGGACGGCGTTCCGGGTGCTGCACGTCGCCTACCAGGTGTTCCCGGACTCGACGGCCGCCCGCGGGGACAACCCCGATGTCCGAACCGAGAGGGTCAGCGTGCAGAAGGCGCTGTTGCGGGCATTCCGCGGCGTGCACTGGTAGTCCGCTGGTAGCGTGCGCGTCGTGCTGATCAACCTGTGTTGTCGCTGTAGCTGACACCAGCCTGCGGGCTGGTGCCGTCCGCAGACCCCAGCTCCCGACACACAGGATCGATGATCGCCCATGCAGGCTCTACCTCCACTGACCTTCGCCGGTTGGACCCGTGCCCTGAGCGCCCGCGGCTACGGCGTACTCCCCGCCAGCCACGCGGTGCCCGTCTCGCTCTGGCTGCGCGACGACGGGCCGGACGATGACGCAGTCGAGGCCCCGGTGAGGGCAGGGTGCTGCACTACTCGGCCCGCGGCACGCGTCTGCGCCTCGCCGTCTACCGTCCCTCCGACCTGACCACGCTGATCCTGCGCGCGGCCTGCGACTGCGCGGAGCACCGCCAGGCAGGCGCCACCGGCCGGGTCGCGCTGAACCCAGGGGCCAAGGCGATCGAGGTGCACGAGCTCGACGGCGCCAAGGTGTTCGGCTGGCGCGGCCACGAGGCCGCCCTGCTACCCCTGCACGAGACCGCCGGCATCCTGGAGAGCCTCCTCCCCCGCCTCACCCATCGCCGAGGCGTCGCAGATGAACGGCCGAACCGCGCCGAGGCGTCGTAGAGTTGCGAGCCCAAACAACGCTGAGGCGTCGCAACTTGCGGCCGAAACGGTGCTGAGGCGTCGCAACTTGCAGGTCGGCGGGGCTGGCACGATCCGGCCATGCGGATCTTCCACATCGCGACGAGTGCAGACTGGGAGCAAGCGCGGGCGGCGGGCAGCTACGCCACCTCGACGCGGGGACTGTCACTAGAGGACGTCGGGTTCATCCATGCCGCGCACCGGCCGCAGGTCCAGGGGGTCTGGCAGCGGTACTACAAGGACGCACACGAGCCGCTGGTGCTGCTGACGATCGACACCGACCGGCTCGAGGTGCCCGTTACGGGAGGAGCAGGTCGGGGAGGAGGTCTTCCCCCATATCTACGGCCCGCTGTCACCCACGGCAGTGGTCGGCGTGCAGCCGCTGAACCAGGGAGGCGGCACCGAGTCGTTCGCTGCACTGTTCGTCAAGGAGATGCTGCTGCGGGCCTTGCTGGCACTTCGTCGCGATGCTGCTCGCCGGGGCAGGCTCGCTGGTCGGCCGCAGCCTGGGCGACGACTGGGGCGACTTCATCGGCGCAGCCACCGGGCTCGTCATCGGAATCGTGCTCGCTGTGCTCGTCCTCCGTCGCCGCTGAGGAGGGTCACCCCCGCACGACCAGGCTGACCACGTCGACGAGAGCGATGCCGATGGCGGCGAGGAACGGCGCCCGGCCGCGGGACGTCACTGCCACTGCGGCGAGCACGACACAGGCACCCAGGGCCACCCACGGTCCGGGCGAGTCCGGCGTACCCGGGCCGAGCACCACCACGCAGGAGGCGGCGAGCAGGACCAGGGGCGCGAGCACCCGCACGCGCCGGGCACCGAGCCGGTTCGGCAGGCCGTGGATGCCGGTGCTCGCGTCGTCAGCGAGGTCGGGCAACACGTTCAGCAGGTGGGCTCCGACACCGAGGAGCGCGCCGGCGAAGAACGTCCACAGCGCGGGCCACTCCGGATCCGGCAGGGAAAGCGTCACGACGGCCGGGAGGGTTCCGAAGGCGAGGGCGTAGGGGACGGCCGACCACACCGTCCGCTTGAGGTAGAGGTTGTAGGCCCATCCCGAACCGACCCCGAGGAAGAGGTGTACGGCGGCAGCGGTCAGGCCGCAGGCCAGCGAGAGCACCACGCAGAGGATCAAGGCGACTGCCACCGCGCGCCGCACCAGGCCGGCGCTGATCTCTCCCCGGGCGATCGGCTTGTCCGGTCGCCCGACCTTGCGGTCCCGGGCCGCGTCGATCAGGTCGTTGGACCACCCGATGCTCAGCTGGCCCGCACCCACGGCCGCCGTGACTAGGAGGCCGGTTACGAATGCGTGGCCCGCGGCGATCGCGAGCAGAGCGGTCAACGCGGTGACTGCGGCTGCGGGCGCCGGATGGCTGGCCTTGAGCAGGACGACCGGTGTCGACGTGGCCATCAACCGGTCGCCACCGGCCGGGCCGGGTCGGCCACCCACTCACTCCAGGAACCCGGGTAGAGCGTCGCGTCGATGCCGGCCACGGCCATGGCGAGGATGTCGTGGGCCGCTGTGACGCCGGACCCGCAGTACGCCGCGGCCTCGCGTCCCTCCGCCATCGCATAGACCTCGCGCAGCTCCTCGGCCGAGCGGAACCGGCCGTCCTCCCGCAGGTTCGCGCGCGTCGGCACGTTCACGGCGCCGGGGATGTGGCCGGCGACGGGGTCAACCGGCTCGACCTCGCCGCGGAACCGCTCGGGGTCGCGCGCGTCGACGAGCACCCCTCGCTCGGCGAGGTCGAGCACGTCGTCCACCGCAAGGACGTGCAGAACTCCCGGGCGGGCCGTGAAATCGCCCTCGTCAGGCGACTTCTGCACGTCCGAGTGGTCGTGTCCGGCTTCCACCCAGGCCGGCCAGCCGCCGTCGAGCACGCGGACATCTTGGTGGCCGGCCCAGCGCAGCAGCCACCAGCAGCGCGCCGCCGCACGGCCGCCCCAGTCGTCGTACACGACAACGGGGAGGTCGTTGCTCACCCCGGCCGCGCGCATCGCTTGCTCGAAGACCTCGACGTCCGGGAGCGGGTGACGTCCCCTGTCGCCGGGAGGTCCGGCGAGGGCACTGTCCAGGTCGACGTACGCCGCGCCAGGGATGTGCCCGCGGGCGTACTCCTCGGCGCCGGGCGGCCCACCCATCCGGTAGCGCACGTCGAGGAGGGTGCACCCGCCGGCCGTCACCAGGGAGGCGAGCTCATCGACGGAGATCAGCGGCTGTGCCTGCATGGCATGATCCTCCCCGATGGCTGAACTCCAATTCTTCACGGGCACGATGGACTCCGGGAAGAGCACCCTCGCCCTGCAGACCAACCACAACCACGCTGCCCGGGGCCGGGTCGGGCGGATCTTCACCACCCACGACCGTGCGGGCGAGGCGATGATCTCCTCCCGGCTCGGCCTGACCCACGATGCGCTCGAGGTGGAAGAGAGCTTCGACTTCTGGCGGTTCGTCGTGGACGAGCTGACCCACGGCGCCCGGATCGACTACCTCATCTGCGACGAGGCCCAGTTCTACAGCGGGCCGCAGATCGAGCAGCTGGCGAAGGTGGTCGACGAGCTGCAGATCGACGTGTTCGCGTTCGGCATCCTCTCCGACTTCCGCACCCAGCTGTTCGAGGGCTCGCGCCGGTTGGTCGAGCTCGCCGACCGGATGAACGTGCTGCAGGTCGAGGCCCTCTGCTGGTGCGGCAAGCGCGCGACCCACAACGCACGGACGGCCGACGGCGAGATGGTCACCGAGGGCGAGGTGATCGTGGTCGGCGACGTCGACAACGACCTGCCGGCCGAGGTCGGCTACGAGGTCCTCTGCCGGGCCCATCACCGCCGCCGGATGACCGCCGCCCGAGCACGCGCCGTCTCGATGGTCGCCGAGCCGCTTCCGTTCGCCTGACGGTTTCCCACGGTCCCGTGGTAACCCGTCACTTCCCGTGCGTTGCAAAGCACGGGAAGTGCATGTTTCCCACGGGACCGTGGGAAACTTGTCAACTCGTGGGACGACTCAGCTGACCAGGATCGGGATGTGCATCTCCCGTGAGGTGAGCGAGCCGTGCAGGCCGATGAGGGTCATCTCGTAGGGGAAGTCCTTTGAGCTCATCAGCGCCCAGGAGTCGTGCGCTGCGGCCACGACGTCGCCGAGCCGCAGCCGGACGTTGGGGTCGACGCGGCCGAACCAGCCGCGCTCGATCGCCTCGCCACGGGTGAGCACGGTGGCTCGGTCGCCCAGGGTCTCCCGCCAGGCCGCGGCAACCCCTTCGACGGCACCGCCGTGGCAGTAGACGTGCCGGAACCTCGCCTCGCCGCCGATCAGGGCCACGCCGTCGCGCAGCTCCGGGGTCGCGTCGATGTCGATGTGGGTCTCCTTCGAGGAGTCGACCATCCCGTGGTCGGCCACGACCAGCAGCCGCACCTCGTCGGGCAGCGCCTCGCGCAGCTCCTGCACGTCCTCGTCGATGTCGCGCAGCTGCGCGCGCCAGCGCTCGGAGTCCACCCCCGCTCGGTGCCCGTGCCAGTCCAGGTCGCCGTCGTAGACGTAGGTCAGGGAGGGCCACTGCGAGGCCCCGGCGAGCGCACCGGCGATGCGCTCGGCGATGTCATCGGCTCCGACGTACGCCGCCCCACGCTGGCCGGCCCGAGTCAGGCCGGAGTCGGCGAACTCACGCTTGCTGACCACGCTCGTGTGCACTCCCGCAGACTCGAGGCGCGCGAACGCGGTCGCGTTCGGCTGCCACTCCAGCGGGTCGACGGGCTGGTCCCAGAACAGCGAGTTCAGCAGCGCCCCGGTCTCCGGAACCCGTGAGGTGAAACCGACCAGGCCATGCTGTCCGGGCGTCAGCGCGGTGCCCATCGAGGTCAGGGAAGTCGCAGTCGTCGAAGGGACACCGCAGGTCGCGGGCTCCTCCCCCAGCAGCGAGTGGAGGTACGGCGCCTGGGCCCGGTGCTCGGCGAGCAGCTCGTGACCGAGCCCGTCCACAAGCATCACGACGTACGCCGGAGCCGGCGGCAGCACCAGCGCGGAGTCATGGAACCCGGCCGGCACCCCGAGCGCAGCTGCGACCGCAGGGAGGACGTCTCCCAGCGTCCGGCCGGCCAGCCCCTCTGCGGAGTACTCCGGCTCGACGAAGCCGGGGATCGTGCCTGCCACCGTCAGTTCTGGCTGCGCGCGGAGAGGCTCTCGGCGAACACCAGGAGGTCGTCGACCGCCCCCTGGCCGTCCGCCGCCGAGCTGACCCGGAGCGAGAAGTCGTCGGAGACCACCATGCCGGTGTAGCCGTGGTCGGCGTCGCACTCGGGGTCGGCGCAGGCCGCCGGCTCGAGGTCGATCCGGTTGATACCGCCCCACCCGACGGTCAGCACCGCCTCGGTCGGGGTGGGCTCACCACCGCCGGCGAACGTCGCCGGGTTGGCCACCATCCGGTTGACCACGACCGAGCGCACCGACGTCAGCGTGATCGCCTCCGTCGAGGTCGACGTGTAGGGCTCGGGCAGCAGGTCGTCGGGAGCGTGCTCGTCGGTGTGGCACAGGATCAGCCGAGTGTCGGTGAGTACGACGACGGTGATGTGCCGGCGCACCTCGTCCCGGTCGATGGTCGGCTCGTGGTGCACGAGGAACGACACGACGTTCTCCCTGGCGACCGCAGACCTGACCCCGGCGGCCACGACCTGCGGGTAGTAGCCGGTCTTGTCGATGGCGACCACGAGGTCGTCGAGTCGGTCGTGGCGAGCTACGGGACGCATGGCGTCAGTCTGTCACGCATCGCTGCAGGTCAGGCGTCCACCGCGGGTGGTGGATCAGTCGCTCAGCGTGTCGCCCGGGGGCGCGCTCAGCCGGCGTACGAACAGGTCGGAGCGCGCCTCGGCCACCGGCTCCACCCGGCCGGAGGCGCGCAGGACGCTCACGCCGTCCGCCGTGGCGTGCACCAGGACGAGGTCGAGCTTGCTGACCTGGGGCAGGTCGATCTTGAGCTGCGCCACCCGCCGGAGGAGATCCTCGACGGCAGGTACGTCGACCTGCTCGCTGCCGCGGTAGCCGAACAGCAGCGGCGCCGCCTTGATCGACCGGACGGTCTCTGCGGCGTCGAGGGCGCTGATCGGCGGGATCCGGAAGGCGCGGTCACCCACGAGGTCGGTCAGGGCTCCAGAGACGCCGAACGAGACAGCGGGGCCGAACAGTGGGTCCTCCATGCTGCCGATTGCGACCGGGATGCCCGGCGCGGCCGTGCGTTGTACGACGAACTCGGCGTCCGCCGGGTCGCTGATGATCTTCATCAGCGAGCCCCACGCGGCGCGCATCTCCGCCTCGTCATTGATGTTGCGCCACACATGGGCGAGGTCGGGCCGTTGTCGCAGCCGCTCCGCGGTCGCCTTGAGTACGACGTCCCAACCGAGCCGCTCGCCGGCGGCCACCGCCTCGTCGATGGTGGAGACCGAGACCCGCTCCCACAGCTCGATCCCATAGCTGCCGAGGAGCGTCGAAAGCTCGTCGTCGGTGAGGTCGCGACCGTCGGGATGGTCGATGAGGAGCTCATTGACCTGTCGCGTCGCCGCCTCCAGGTCGATCCCGTCGAGCAGGTCCAGGGTCTCGTCGTTCTTCTCCAGCCACACGGCGTACTCCACGACGGCCGCGAGCGCGCGCACGGCCGACTCGACCTCCGGATAGGACGGGACCGACCCGCGACCGGCGGTGTGCCCGGCGAGGTCAGGGACCCGCAGCAGCTCGGGGACGCCCTCTCGCCCGAGGAACGTGGAGACCAGTGGCTTGTCCGACTGCTCACCCACGGCGGCGAGCACGTTGGCGACCTCGGCGCCGACGGCGTCGAGCGCCGGGATGTAGACCGCCACCACGGCGTCGACGTGCTGGTCGTCGATCGCCGCGTCGAGTGCGTCCTCGAAGTCCTCCGCCGTCGCGTCCGCGCCGAGGGCGGTCGCGCTGGTCACGGTGAGCCCGTTTGACGCCGCTGCGTCGACCGCGAGCAGCCCGAGCGCATCGGAGTTGCCTACGATCGCGACCCGCGACCCGCCCGGCAGCGGCTGGTGGGCCAGCAGCTGCGCGACGTCGAACATCTTGTCCAGGCTGTTGACCTGGATGATCCCGGCCTGGCGGAACATCGCGTCGACCGCCTCCGGCGGCGCCGCGATCTGCCTCACGGCGTGGCCCATCGGGACGCCCTGGGTGGTGCGCCCGGAGCGGACCGCGACGATCGGCTTGGTGCGCGAGACCCGACGGGCGATGCGGGAGAACTTGCGCGGGTTACCGATGGACTCGAGGTAGAGCAGGATCACCTCGGTGGCGTCGTCCTCCTCCCAGTACTGCAGCAGGTCGTTGCCGGAGACGTCGGCGCGGTTGCCGGCGCTGACGAACGTGGACAGTCCCAGGCCGCGGCCGCTGACCTTCTCCAGGATCGCCGAGCCCAGCGCACCGGACTGGCAGAAGAACCCCGCACGGCCACGAGACGGCATCACCGGCGCCAGCGAGGCGTTCAGCGAGACCTCCTGGGCGGTGTTGATGACGCCGAGGCAGTTGGGACCGATCAGCCGCAGGCCGTAGGAGCGGGCCAGCCCGACCAGCTTGCGCTGCCGCTTGCGACCGTCCTCGCCGGTCTCGGCGAAGCCGCTGGAGATCACGATCAGGCCGTGCACACCCTTGGCCGCGCAGTCGAGCACGACGTCCTGCACGGAGTCAGCGGGCACGGCCACGATCGCCACGTCGACGTCGTCGGGGATCTCTCCCACCTTGGAGTACGACGGCATCCCGGCCACCGAGTCGGCCGACGGGTTCACCACGTAGATCCGCCCCGCGTAGTCGCCGAGCACCAGGTTGCGCACCAGCAGCGCCCCGATCGTGGCGCTGCGACGCGAGGCACCGATGACGGCGACGCTCCTGGCGTTCAGGAAGGCAGCGATCGAGGCCGCCTCGGACCGGTGCTCGCGGGCGGCGAGCACCCCGATGGAGGTGTCGGTCGGGTCGATGTCGAACTCGAGGTGCATCACGCCCTCGTCCCAGCCGCCCTTGACCTGGTAGCCCTGCTCGCGGAACACCTGGATCATCCGCCGGTTGTCGGGCAGGATCTCGGCGACGAACCGGTGCACCCCGCGCTCCCGGCCGGCCTGCGCGAGGTGCTCGAGCAGGAGCTGGGCGATCCCCCGGCCCTGATGGGCGTCCTGGACCAGGAAGGCCACCTCGGCCTGCCCCTTCTTCACGACGTCGTAACGCCCGACGGCGATGATGTCGCCGGCCAGGGTCATCACGAAGGCGACGCGGTCGCGGTAGTCGACGTTGGTGAACCGCAGGACGTCCCGGTCGGAGAGCGTGGGCATCGGCGCGAAGAACCGGAAGTACTTCGACTCCGGGGAGACCTGGGCGTAGAACTCCACCAGCCCGGCGGCATCCTCGGGGAGGATCGGCCTCAGGTGCGCGGTGCGGCCGTCCCGCAGCAGGACGTCCGCCTCCCAGTGCTCCGGATAGTCCGGAGGGGAGGATCCGGGAACATCCGTCTCCTGCGCGGTCACGATGGAAATGTACCGTCCAGCGGCGTACGGCGTGCCCGCCGACCGAAGTCCTGTGCCGGTTGGGAGAATCCCGGCATGGCCCGTCGTACCGCAGCACCACCCCCGGAGGAATTCGAGGAGCACATCGTCGACATCGACGTCGGCGACGAGATGCGGACGAGCTTCCTGGAGTACGCCTACTCGGTCATCTACTCCCGCGCCTTGCCCGACGCCCGCGACGGACTCAAGCCGGTGCAGCGACGGATCCTCTACGCGATGCACGACATGGGCCTGCGTCCCGAGCGCGGTCACGTGAAGTCCTCCCGCGTGGTCGGCGAGGTCATGGGCCGGTTCCACCCGCACGGCGACGGCGCCATCTACGACGCACTGGTGCGGATGGCCCAGCCGTTCTCGATGCGGCTGCCCACCGTCGACGGCCACGGCAACTTCGGCTCGCCCGACGACCCGCCGGCGGCAATGCGCTACACCGAGGCGCGAATGGCGCCGGCCGCGGTCGCGATGACCGCCACCATCGACGAGGACACGATCGACTTCCGCCCCAACTACGACGGGCGTGAACTGGAGCCCTCCGTGCTCCCCTCTGCCCTGCCGCACCTCGTGGTCAACGGGGCCTCGGGGATTGCCGTCGGCATGGCGACCAACATGGCGCCGCACAACCTGGTCGAGGTGGTCCAGGCGCTGCGGCACCTGGTCAAGAAGCCGGAGGCCGACCTCGATGCGTTGATGCGCTTCATCCCGGGTCCCGACCTGCCGACGGGCGGCAAGATCATCGGCCTCGACGGGGTGCGCGACGCCTACGAGACCGGACGCGGCAGCTTCCGGATGCGGGCCACCACCCGGATCGAGTCGGTCAGCGCGCGGCGCAAGGGCATCGTCGTCACCGAGCTCCCCTATGGCGTCGGCACCGAGCGCGTCATCGCCGCCATCAAGAAGCTCGTGCAGACCAAGAAGCTGCAGGGCATCGCCGACGTCAAGGACCTCACCGACCGCGCCAAGGGCCTCCGCCTGGTGATCGAGGTCAAGAACGGCTTCCACCCCGAGGCGCTGCTCGAGCAGCTGTTCAAGAGCACTCCCCTGGAGGAGTCCTTCGGCATCAACGCGGTGGCCCTGGTCGACGGCCAGCCGCGCACCCTCGGGCTCAAGGAGATGCTCGAGGTCTTCCTCGCGCACCGCTTCGAGGTCGTACGCCGCCGCTCGACCTACCGCCGCGGCAAGGCCGCCGACCGACTGCACCTCGTCGACGGGCTGCTCCTCGCGATCATCGACATCGACGAGGTGATCGAGCTGATCCGGGGCAGCGACAATGCGGAGGTCGCCCGTGAGCGCCTGATCAGCGTCTTCGACCTGACCGAGATCCAGGCCAACTACATCCTCGACATGCCGCTGCGCCGGCTCACGAAGTTCTCCAAGATCGAGCTCGACAAGGAGCACGAGCAGCTGCTGCAGACCATCTCCGACCTCGACGAGATCCTCGGCGACGAGGCCCGCCTGCGCGCCGTGGTCTCCGACGAGCTCGCCGAGGTGGCCAAGACGTTCGGTACGCCGCGTCGTACGGTCCTGCTGGAGTCCTCCGGCCAGACGGCGACGTCGTCGGCCACGCCGCTGGAGGTCGCCGACGACCCCTGCTTCGTGTTCCTCTCCGGCTCCGGCCTGCTCGCCCGTACGACGACCCTGGACCCTCCCGGCGAGGGCGGCGGCCGCACGCGCCACGACGTGATCGTCTCGGCGGTCACCTCGACCGCCCGCGGGGAGGTCGGCGTGATCACCTCCGGAGGACGAGTGGTCAAGCTCGGTGTCCTCGACCTGCCCACGTTGCCCAGCACCGCCAACCACCCCAACCTGCAGGGCGGCGCACCGGTCGGTGAGTTCCTCACCCTCGACGGCGAACGGGTGCTGGGGCTGACCAGCTTCGACCCCGGCTCCCCCGGCCTCGCGCTCGGGACCCGGCACGGCGTGGTGAAGCGGGTCAACCCGGAGTACCTCTCAGCGAGGGACGACTGGGACGTCATCTCCCTCAAGGACGGCGACGAGGTCGTCGGCGCGGTCGAGCTGCGCACCGGCGATGAGTCACTGTGCTTCGTCACCAGCGACTGCCAGCTGCTGCACTTCGGCGCCGGCCAGGTGCGCCCGCAGGGACGGGCGGGCGGTGGCGTGGCCGGCATCAAGCTCGCCCCCGGTGCCCGGGTCGTCTCGTTCACCGCGCTCGAGCCCGAGACCGGCGTCGCGGTGACGGTCTCCGGATCCGCAGCGGCACTTCCCGGCACCGAGGCCGGGTCGGTCAAGGTCACGCCGTTCACGGAGTACCCCTCCAAGGGGCGCGCCACCGGGGGCGTTCGCTGCCACCGCCTGCTCCGGGGCGAGGACGAGCTCGTCTTCGCATGGGCAGGCGCCGCGCCCGCGCTGGCCGCCTCGGACAGCGGCTCACCCGTGGACCTGCCCGAGCCGATCGCCCGCCGCGACGGCTCCGGCCAGCCCGGGAGCCAGCCGATCGTCGCGTGCTCCGGGCCGGTCAACGCCACGCTGCCGGCCGGACCGGCCGGTGGCGCAACCCCCGACATGGCAGTCTGAGTCCATGCCCCCTCAGCCGCGCCGCCACGCCCTCGTCCTGCTGGCGATCGTGCTCGCCGCGTCCGTCTTTGCAGGGTGTGGCCAGTCGGAGGACAAAGCCGACGAGAAGAGCCCGGCCGAGGTGATGGAGCAGGCCAAGAAGCACTTCGACGACGCGAGCAGCGTGCACATCTCGCTGAACACCGACTCGGTGCCAAGCTCGGGCGACGGAGTCCTCGGCGCCACCGGCGACGTGACCCACGACCCCGCCTTCAAGGGTGACGTCAAGGTGCTCTTCCAGGGGTTCCCTGCCGAGCTGCCGGTCACGGCCGTCGACGGCAAGGTCTACGCCAAGCTGCCGTTCCGCGGCAGCACCGGGCCCATCGACCCGGCGGACTACGGCGTCCCGAACCCCGGCGACTTCGCCGATCCCGAGAAGGGTCTCTCCTCGCTCCTCACCGACCTCGAGGGCCTGAAGAAGGGCAAGGAGACGAGGGACGGCGACACGATCCTGACGACCTACACGGGCACGCTGCCGGGTGCCGCGGTGAAGCGGATCATCCCGAGCGCCGACGCCAAGCAGAGCTACGAGACCGAGGTCGGCGTCGACGACAAGGGCTACGCGCGCACGGTCAAGGTGACCGGCTCCTTCTTCGCCGGCAACGACGACGTCACCTACGACGTGAAGTTCAGCGAATACGACAAGGGCGTCAAGATCACTGCTCCGACCTCGTGATCGGCTGAGCGTGGTGTCGCACACGAACCCACCGCCGACGACAGGTCCCATCCCCGGCCCGGGTCGGCCGGCGCAGCTCCTGCTCGGCCTGGCAGCCGTAGCCGTGGCGTTCGCAGCCGCCGACACCTACGTCGTGGTGCTCGCACTGCCCGACATGATGGGCTCGGTCGGGCTCAACATCGACCAGCTGCAGCGAGCCGCCCCGATCGTGAGCGGCTTCCTGCTCGGGTACGTCGCGATGCTCCCGCTGATCGGACGGATCGCCGACCTCCGCGGCCGAACCCCAGTCCTGGTCGCAGCACTCGCGGTCTTCGCGTTCGGCTCGCTGGTCACCGCAGCGGCGTACGACCTCGGCAGCCTGGTGACCGGTCGCTTCCTCCAGGGCGTGGGCGGCGGTGGTCTCGTGCCCGTGACGCTCGCGCTCGTCGCCGACCTCTACCCCGCCGAGCGGCGCGGGGTGCCACTCGGCGTCGTCGGAGCCGTGCAGGAGCTCGGCAGCGTCCTCGGCCCGCTGTACGGCGCCGTGGTCCTCTCCTTCGGCACCTGGCGCGACATCTTCTGGATCAATCTCGCCGTCGGCCTCGTCCTGGCCGCCGCCATCGCCACCCTGAAGGGACCCAAGGGTGGTCGAGCAGCAAGCGAAGCAAACCTTGCCCCGGTGGTTGAGGAGCGAGCGAAGCGAGCGTCTCGAAACCACACCCCCCACCACCTCGACTGGATCGGCCTCCTCCTCCTCGCCCTCACGATCACCTCGATGCTCCTGGTCATGCGCCAGCCCCGCAGCCTGGTGCGATCGGTGGACCTCGGTGGACCGTTCGTGCCCTTCCAGGCCGGTACGACGATCTGGTTCTCCCCGCTCGGCGTACTCACGCTGCTGCTGGCCGTCGCGTTCGTCGCCTGGCTTCTGCTCGCCAGGAACCCGCTGGTGGACCTGCGCGACTGGTGGTCCTCTGCGCGGGCAGCCGACCTCCTCGGAGCCGGGCTCCTCGCCGTCGCGCTGGGTGGGGTCATCCTTGCCTTCGCCACCGCCGACCCCGAGGTGCAGGTGTTCTCACCGGCCGGTCCCTACTACCTCGGCATCGCCGCGGTCGCTGCCCTGCTGTTCGTGCTGCACAACCGGCGCTCCGCCGCGCCGCTGGTGCCGCACGGCGCCTTCGCGAAGCGGCCGGCGTGGGGTTCCCTGCTGGTCAGCTTCTTCGTCGGCGCGGCGCTGATCGCCGCTCTCGTCGACATCCCGATCTTCGCGCGGATCACCGTCGCCGACGGGTCCCAGCTCAAGTCCGCACTCGTCCTGCTGGAGTTCCTGATCGCCCTCCCGGTAGGTGCGCTTGCGGGTGGCGCCCTCAGCCGACGGGTGCCCGTCGGTTTCCTCACGGCAGCAGGGATGCTGGGCGCCGCGATCGGCTTCCGGCTGATGGCCGGCTGGGGCCCGGAGTCGCTGGAACAGCTCTCCTCCTCGGCCGTCCTGGCCGCGACCGGCTTCGGGTTCGGGCTGGCGCTGGCTCCGGTCAACGCGGCCCTGCTGTCGAGCACGGCCCCGCGCGAGCACGGCGTGACCAGCGCGCTGCTCGTCGTGTCGCGCATGGTCGGCATGCTGGTCGGCATCTCCGCGCTCACCACCATCGGGCTGCGTCGCTACTACGCCGTGGAGACGGGCATCCCGCCGGTCACCGAGGTATGTCCGGCCGGGAAGACCCAGTGTGCGGCGTACACCCGGTTGATCGAGCAGGCCGGGATCGAACAGCTGCAGGCGATCTTCCTCGGCGCCGCGATCTGCGCAGTGATCGCCGCGGTCGCCGCTGTGTGGTGCTTCCGCGAGGTCCGCACCCCTGGCCGACCTCACCCCCGTCCCGAGATCGCCACCGGCTAGTGGCTCGCGCCCGAAGGTGTTGCTTGTGCCGCGACCACTGCAACACATCTCGGGTGCGAGGCACTAGGTTCTTCCGCGTGACGAACGAAGCCTTCGACGACCTGCTGGCCGCCAACAAGAAGTTCGCGGAGTCCTTCGAGCTCGCCGGGTTCGACGGCGTCGCGCATGCCGGTATCGCGATCGTCACCTGCATGGACTCGCGGATCGACCCGCTGGGCATGCTCGGGCTCGCTCCCGGTGACGCGAAGATCTTCCGAAACCCGGGCGGCCGCGTCACCCCTCAGGCGCTCGAGGCGCTCGTGCTCGGCGTGCACCTGCTGCAGGTGAAGCGGATCCTCGTCGTACCCCACACCCGCTGCGCCATGGCCTCGGCCACGCTCGAGGAGCTCCGCGCCCGGGTCGGCGAGTCCGCCGGGCAGGACGCCTCCTGGCAGCACTTCGGGGTCGTCGCGGACCAGGAAGCCGCGCTGCGCGACGACGTCCGGCAGGTACGCAGCCACCCGCTGATCCCGGACTCGGTCGCGGTCGGCGGCTTCCTGTACGACGTCGACACCGGCCTGATCGAGCAGCACGTCTGAGCGCTGCTCAGCGCGTTGCGCCTCAGTGCCCGTCGGGCTGGTCCGGCGCGAACGGCCATTCCTCGAACGCACGACAGCGCCCATCGGTCCCGAACCGCAACACCCACAGGTCCTTCCACCGCTGGGGCTCGGCACCGCCGTACTCCACCTGGGCGGCGACGACCGCAGTGTCGCCGTCGACGGCCACGACCTCCGAGACCAGCGTGAACTCCTCGTCCGGCCCCTCGCGCTCGGCCTCCCAGAACTCAGCAATCGCCCCCAGCCCCTCGACCGGCGACTGCCACGGCGACGCGAGATAGGTCGCGTCCTCAGTGAACAGGCCGGCCAGGCCAGTGGTTCCGGCCTCGCGCCATGCCCGCTCGTAGGAGTCGACCCAGCTGATCACGTCGTGACGGTCCATGGGCCCATCGTGCCTGCGAGGGGCAGGATGGCGCCATGGACCTCGACCAGGCTCGCGACTTCGTCCGCACCCACCCCCGCGCCGTACTCGCGACCCGGACTCCGAGCGGCATCCAGCAGAGTCCCGTCCTCGTCGGCGTGGACGAGGAGGGTCGACTGACCGTGAGCAGCCGGGAGACGGCGTACAAGACGAAGCACCTGCGCAACGACCCGTGGGCCCAGCTCTGCGTCTTGAACAAGGGCTTCTTCGGCGAATGGATCTACGTCGAGGGCGAAGCCGAGGTCGTCTCTCTCCCGGAGGCGATGGAACCGCTGGTCGAGTACTACCGCGGCATCAGCGGCGAGACCGACTGGGACGAGTACCGCGCCGGCATGGAGCGCGAACGCCGAGTGATCATCCGGATCACCCCCACGCGCGCGGGACCCGACCGCCAGGGCTGACGCGGCTCCGCCGTGCCAGGAAGCGACCGAGCAGCGCACCGGCGACGGCACCGATCAGCGCGCCGGCGACGTTGCGAGCCATGTCGCCGGCCTGACAGGCACCGATGTCCAGGGCCGCCTGCGTGGCCTCCGCTCCGAGGCTCAGCACCAGTGCACCGAGGGCAACCGGCCAGATGCGCCGCAGGGCCCAGGCAGCGAAGAACCCGGCCGGGAGGAGCAGCACGAGGTTCAGCAGCTGCTCGGCGTCGGTCGGCTCCAGACTCCACACCCAGTCGCAGGTCGGGCTCCGCCGCAGGTTGACTCCCTGTCGGGCCAGGGTCAGCGCCGGGAACAGCGCCAGCGAAAGCGCTGCGGCCACACCGACCGCACTCCTCGCCCTGTCCCAGTGCGCGCGTCGAGCGGCCACGAGCGCGGCGGCAAGCAGCACCGTGGTCGAGACGAGGTAGCCGAGCTGCACGGAGCGGCGGCCCAGCAGGATGGTGAGCAGGGCCCAGACCTGGTCCCAGGCTGCGCTCAGCGATGCGCCGTCCAAGCCAGCACCGATTCAGGCGTCGATGGCGTCTGCGTCGACCTCGTAGGCGCCGGCGACGATGAAGTCCTTGCGGGGCGCGACCTCGGAGCCCATCAGCAGCTCGAAGACCTCGGCGGCCCGGGCAGCGTCGTCGGCCGTGATCCGGCGCAGTGTGCGCTGGCGGGGGTCCATCGTCGTCTCCGCCAGCTGGTCGGCGTCCATCTCCCCGAGGCCCTTGTAGCGCTGCACCGGGTCCTTCCAGCGCACGCCCTTCTTGGTGAGCTCGGCGAGCTTCCGCTGCAGCTCGGGATCGGAGTAGGTGTAGATGTACTTGCCCATCCCCTTCTTGGGGTTGGTCAGCTCGATCCGGTGCAGCGGCGGCACGGCGGTGAACACGCGGCCAGAGGTGACCAGCTCAGGCATGTACTTGAAGAACAGCGTGGCCAGCAGGCAGCGGATGTGGGCGCCGTCGGAGTCGGCGTCGGCCATGAAGATGATCCGGCCGTAGCGCGCCTGGTCGACGTCGAAGGTTCGTCCCGATCCGGCACCCACGACCTGGATGATCGAGGCACACTCGGCGTTCTTGAGTACGTCGGCCACGGTGGCCTTCTGCACGTTCAGGATCTTGCCGCGGATCGGCAGCAGCGCCTGGAACTCCGAGTCGCGGGCCAGCTTGGCCGTGCCGAGCGCCGAGTCGCCCTCGACGATGAACAGCTCGGAGCGGTCCACGTCGGCGGAACGGCAGTCGGCGAGCTTTGCCGGCAACGCCGAGGACTCGAGCGCGTTCTTCCGCCGCTGGGTGTCCCGGTGCGCCCGGGCCGCGAGCCGGGTCTTGGCCGCACCGGCGACCTTCTCCATCACCAGCTTGGCCTCGGCCTTGTCGGCGCGCTTGGTGGAGGTCAGGAACGACTTCAGCTCGGCCGCCACCACCTTGCGTACGACGGCCCGCGCAGCCGGCGTGCCGAGCACTTCCTTGGTCTGTCCCTCGAACTGCGGCTCGGCCAGCCGGACCGTCACGACGGCGGTCATCCCCTCGAGGACGTCGTCCTTGATCACGTCGGCGTCGTTGGCCTTGAGCACGCGCGATCCGCGCATCACGTCGTTGAACGTCTTGGTGAGCGCGGCCTCGAAGCCGGCTACGTGGGTGCCGCCCTTGGGCGTGGCGATCACGTTGACGAAGGACCGCAGCTCGCTCTCGTAGCCGGTCCCCCAGCGCACCGCCACGTCCACCCCCAGCTCGCGCTCGACGTCCTGCGGGGTCATGTGCCCCTTGTCGTCGAGCAGCGGGACCGTCTCGGTGAACGAGTCCGAGCCCTGCAGCCGCCGCACCGAGCTGACCGGCTCGTCGTGGCTGAGGAACTCGCAGAACTCGGTGATCCCGCCGTCGTGCCGGAACGACTCCTCGACCGGCTCCGCACTCCGCAGGTCGGTGAGGTTCAGCTGGAGGCCAGGCACGATGAACGAGGTCTGGCGCGCCCGCGTGACCAGCTCGTCCCAGGCGAACGTGGCATCCCGGGTGAAGATCTGGCGGTCCGGCCAGAAGCGCACCCGGGTGCCGGTCACGCCCTTCTTGACCCGGCGACCCTTCTGCAGGCCCGACTTCGGCTCGAAGCGGCCCGACGGCCCCTCCCCAGGGAACACGCCGGGGACGCCCCGCTGGAACGACATCGCCTGGGTGGCCGGAGAGCGGTCCACCTCGACGTCGAGCCGTGCTGAGAGCGCATTGACAACCGAGCAGCCGACCCCGTGCAGACCTCCGGTGGCGGCGTACGAGCCCCCGCCGAACTTGCCGCCCGCGTGCAGCTTGGTGAAGACGACCTCGACCCCGGACAGGCCCGTCTTGGGCTCCTTGTCGACCGGGACACCGCGCCCGTTGTCGTGGACCTGCGCCGAACCGTCGGGGTGCAAGGTGATGTCAACCTGGGTGCAGTGCCCGCCCAGCGCCTCGTCGACGGCGTTGTCGATGATCTCCCACAGGCAGTGCATCAGGCCGCGGGTGTCGGTGGAGCCGACGTACATGCCTGGCCGCTTGCGCACGGCCTCGAGTCCCTCGAGGACGAGCAGGTGCTGGGCGTTGTAGGTGTTGTCGATGGGTCTGCCTCTGAGCTGTGGTTGAGCCTGTCGAGAGCGCTCGACTGTCATGCCGCGAATCTACCGACCTGCCCGTCCTCGCCCACGGTCGACTCGCCAGATCCGCGTTGCGACGAGGCTGGGCTTGCGCGATGTGCTGAACTGTCTGGAACACGTACAACCTGGAGCAGTTAGTCCGTTTCGCTCGCGTTGCAACGTTTGGCGCGTCAGACTCTGCTCAGGACATGTGAGCAGCACCACCGTCTCAGCGAATGGCCCGCAGGTCCTGGAGGGAAGTATCCAGCGTGGTTGACTGTTGTGACTGAACAGAACAGGCAAGAAGAGGAACGCTTTTCCCAACGGATCGTTAAGCAGTTACCAAACGAGAGCGAGGCCCGACGTGACTACTGCGACAGCCCCCAGCGCAGCACCGCTCACTGCCGTAGACCGGTGCGACCGGTGCGGTGCCCAGGCCTACCTTCGGGTCCAGCTCAAGAGCGGCGGCGAGCTGATGTTCTGCGCGCACCACGCCCGCGAGCACAGCGACAAGCTCCGCGAGGTCGCCGAGCACGTGCAGGACGAGACCAGCCGGCTGGCTGACCGCCCCGCTGCGCCCCAGGACGACGACTGACCCGACCGTCCGCCACGACTGATCCGAGGCCTCGCTCCCCTGTGGAGCGGGGCCTCGGCCTTTCTCCCCTGACCGATTGCCCGGCTGACCGCGTGACCGCATGACCCTGACTGGCTGAACGGGCCGGGTGAGAGAGTCCTGCCATGCATTCGTCGACGCCCAGGATCACCCGATGACCGGACTCGAGGTCCTGCTCGCCCTGGTGATCGCCGTCGGCCTGGTGGGCGTGATCCTCCCGGTGCTGCCCGGCTCGCTCCTGGTCCTGGGCGCGGTGCTGGTCTGGGCGATCGACATCGGCAACACAACCGGCTGGATCGTCTTCGCCGCCGCGACCGCGTTCATCGCCCTGGGCAACGTCGTGAAGTACGTCGTCCCCGGCCGTCGGCTCAAGGACAACGAGATCCCCAACTCGACGCTCGTGCTCGGAGGTGTGCTCGGGGTCGTCGGCTTCTTCGTGATCCCGGTCGTGGGGCTGCTGGTCGGGTTCGTCCTCGGCGTCTACCTGGCCGAGCTCAAGCGTGTCGGCGTGGATCTCGCCTGGCCGGCCACCAAGCACGCACTGAAGGCCGTGGGACTGTCCATCCTGATCGAGCTGGTGGCGACGCTGTGCGCCGCTGCCGTCTGGGTCGCCGGCGTCGCGGCGACCTGATCGATGGCTGTTCTGCTCGCGCTCGGGGCTGCCTTCTCCTACGGCCTCTCGGACTTCATCGGCGGCGTCGCCTCACGTCGTACGTCGGTCTGGCCGGTCGCCTTCACGGCGTGCTTCGGTGCTGCCGTCGCGACGACGGTGCTGGCCTTCTTCGTGCCGGGTGACCCCACCGGGACCGACTTCGCCTGGGGCCTGCTCGCGGGTGTCGGCAGCGGGGTCGGCACGGCGTTCCTCTACCGCGGGTTTGCGCGCGGCCGGATGGGAGTCGTGGCCCCCGTCTCCGCCGTCGGTGCCGCACTCCTGCCGGCGGCCCTGGGTGTGGCGACCGGCGAACGTCCCACGATGCTCGTGTGGATCGGGATGCTTGTGGCCCTGCCGGGCATCTGGCTGGTCTCGCGTGAACCAGCACCGGCCGGTGCGCCGGCAAACCTGGCGGAAGGCCTGCTCGACGGCGTCGTGGCCGGGCTCGGGTTCGGCCTCCTGTTCGTCGCCATCGGGCAGGTTCCCGAGGAGTCCGGCTTCTGGCCCGTCGCCCTCAACCAGGTCGCCTCGTTCCTGGCCGTCGCCGTGGCGGCCTGGCTGCTCGGTGGCAACGCCGTACCTCGACGCCGGGGCGACTGGTGGGGCCTCGTCGCGGGTTGCTTCGCCACCCTGGCCGTCGTCGGTTTCCTGCTAGCCCGGCAACAGGGCCTGCTCAGCGTCGCTGCCGTGCTCACCTCGCTCTACCCCGCGGGCACGGTGCTGCTGGCCACCCTCCTGCTGCACGAGCGGCTGCACCGAGGCCAGTCGGTCGGGCTGCTGCTGTGCGGCGTCAGCGTGGTGTGCGTGGCCCTCGGGTGAGGCTCGAGGGCGGCGGATGCGTGGTGCAGGTAGCGTCGCGGCGTGACCCAGGAGACCGGTAGCCCAACCGCTCGCACCGCCGCTCAGACCGCCCGCGACGTGCGGGAAGGGATTCTCACGGCGCGTGCAGCCACGGAGCAGGCACTCGCCCGTATCGCCAGGAGCGACTCCGCGCTGGGTGCCTACCAGCTCGTCAGGTCGGAGAAGGCGCTCGCCGAGGCCGACGCCGTCGACGCACGCACCGACCGCTTCCAGCTGCCCCTTGCGGGGGTGCCGGTCGCGGTCAAGGACAACGTGCCGGTCACCGGCGAGCCGATGCGGATCGGCTCGGCCGGCTCGGATCCCGCACCCCAGCAGCGTGACCACGAGGTCGTGCGGCGGCTGCGCGCTGCCGGTGCTGTGGTCGTCGGCATCACGCGCGTTCCCGAGCTGTGCGTCTACGGGACGACCGACTCGACGTACGGCGTCACCCGCAACCCGTGGGACCCCGACCGCTCCCCGGGCGGCTCCTCGGGCGGGTCGGCGGCTGCTGTTGCCTCCGGCACGGTGCCGGCGGCGCACGGCAACGACGGCATGGGGTCGATCCGCATCCCGGCGGCCTGCTGCGGCTTGGTCGGGATCAAGCCCGGGCTGGGCGTGGTGCCTGCCGACCTCGGCAACGGCTCCTGGTTCGGGATGGCCGAGAACGGCCCGCTCGCGACCACCGTCGAGGACGCCGCACTGATGCTCTCCGTGCTCGCGGATCGACCGGAGCTCGCCACCCCTGCCGAGATCGGCTCGCTGCGGGTCGCGATCTCCACCCGGGTTCCCGGCCCGACACCGCTGGACCGGCGCTGGCGGGCCGCCGCCACCACGAGCGCAGAACTGCTGCGGCAGGCCGGGCACCGGGTGGTCGAGGCGCACCCGCCGTACGGTCAGGTGCTGGCCCTCTCCGAGGCCGTCCGGTGGATGGCCGGCGCCGAGCTCGACGCCCGCGATCTCGTCGACCGCTCGAAGCTACAGCCGCGCGTACGCCGCCACGCGGCGCTGGGCCGTGCCGCACTGGCCGCCGGGTTCCCGCACGAGAAGGGCCGCGCTCGGTGGCGCAAGAAGGCAGAGGACTACTTCGCCGACCACGACGTCCTGCTGACCCCGATGCTCGCCCAGCAGCCGCGCCGGGCGCGGGAATGGGGCGCCAGGGGGTGGTGGGCGAACATCTCCTCGAACGCCTACTACGCACCGTTCGCTGCCCCGTGGAACGTCGCCGGCTGGCCGGCGATGTCGGTGCCGACCGGCACCGGACCCTCCGGGATGCCGCTGGCCGTCCAACTGGTCGCGCCTCCCGGGGGCGAGGCGACCTTGCTCGCCGTCGCTAGGCAGCTCGAGAGTGCCCAGCCCTGGCCGCGGGTCGCGCCCGGGTTTGCGGACGACTGACCGCAACCCTGAAAAAGGTCTCTAGGCTTGCCTGGCCCGGTGGGCGCGGGCCTTCGCCCGGTTGCCGCAAACGGCCATCGAACACCACTGCCGCGAGCCGTTGCGCGACTCGTCGTAGAACGCCCAGAGGCAGTCGTCGGCCGGGCAGATCTTCACGCGTTCCAGCTCGCCACGAATGCCCAGACGAGCGAACGCTCCCATGACCTCCTCCAGGGCATCGCTGCCACCCAGGCGTGGCTCGCGGCCGTCGATCGTGAGCGTGAGGGGAAACTGGCGGACCTCACAGTCGTCTCCCATGGCGACCGTCCGCAGGTCGTCGCGCAGCACCCGCGCCTTCGAACGGTGTCGTCGTACCGCCGAGGCGGACTCACCGGCCGGGCCCGGCAACCCGCGCTGGGACAGCCAGGACAGCCATGAGTCGTCGCTGTCCAGGACGTCGGTGTGCTCGTCGAAGTCGACGGTGTTGAGGAACGCCACTACGAGCTCTCGGTCGGTCACGTAACCACTATAGCCGCTTCAGTGGTTGCGCGAAGAGAGCGTAACTGGCATACTCGTTACAACGGTTACGACGAAGAGGAGTTGGACGGCATGTACTCAATGATGGGTCTGGCACTGGCCAAGGAGATCCAGCGCGAGCGTCTGGCCCAGGCGGAAGCACGACGCACGGCACGGCTGGTTCGCGCCCCCCTGTTCGCGAGGCTCGGCCGGCGAGCCAGGAGCCTGCCTGCAGTGCCCGTGATGCACGTCGGACGGGCACGCGTGACTGCTCCCTCCGCGCCGATGGGCTGCACCGCGTGACCGGAATCAGCCTCGGCAGCGTCGTGCTCGACTGTCCCGACCCGGCCGCGCTGGCCGAGTTCTACCGCGGAGTGCTGGGTGGCGAGGTCAGGTCCGAACGCGACGACTGGGTGGACCTACGAGTGCCGGGAGCCACCACCCTGAGCTTCCAGAGGGTGCAGAGCTACACGCCGCCGTCCTGGCCGGACGGCCCCCCGCAGCAGTTCCACCTCGACCTCGAAGTCGAGGGGTACGCCGGCCATCACGAGCTGGTCATCTCGCTGGGCGCAAAGCCCCTCGATCCCGTGGAGCCGCCCCCGGCCGAGGACGGCCGCACCTGGCGGGTGTACGCCGACCCGGCCGGCCACCCGTTCTGCCTGTGCATGTGCTGAGGCGCGTGTGCGCCCGGGTGGGCGATGTGATCTCCTCCACAAAGTGATATTTCGGACTTGAGGGTCCGGGTGCGCATCGGTAACGTGCCCGGCGATCGCTCGCCCCCTGTCTCCCCCAGCGGGGGGCGAGCGACAACCACTCCGGCCTAGCATGGAGACCCCGTTCGAGGGAGCACCGTGAGGCTGGGAGTGCACCTACCGTTGGCTGACCTGGGCGACGGCCTGCCATCTGCGGTCGACCTGAACGACTACGTCGTCGCAGCCCGCCACCTGGGGTTCACGACGGTGGCCGCGAACGACCATCTTGTCTGGAGCCATCCTTGGCTCGACGGAACCGCTGCGCTCGCGAGCGTGGCCGCGTCCGCCGGAGAAATGACGCTGGCGACCAGCATCACGCTGCCCGTCATCCGCCATCCCGCGGTCGTTGCCAAGACGCTGACCACGCTGGCTGCCCTGGCCCGCGGGTCGGTTGTCGGTGGCCTCGGGCCTGGCTCCAGCCGACACGACTACGAAGCCGTCGGGATCCCGTTCGACGAGCGATGGACCCGGTTCGACAAGGCCCTCCCGCTCGTGCGCGACCTGGTCCGTGGCGAGCCGGCCGAGAGCGGGAAGTTCTACGCCGGTGGCTACGACATCACGCCGAGACCCGATCCCCCTCCGGGCATCTGGTTCGCGAGCTGGGGGTCCGACCGACGACTCGCTGCGATGGCTGCCGCGGCCGACGGCTGGTTCGCCTCGGCGTACAACGCGACTCCTGACCAGTACGCCGAGGCGCGCGGCCGCCTCGACGCCCACCTGCGCGACGCGGGCAGAAGCCCGGACTCGTTCCCCGATGCGGTCGCCACCGCCTGGCTCTACGTCACCGAGAGCCGCCGGGAGGCAGAGCACGTTCTCGTGGACATCCTGGCGCCGACGCTGAAGCGGGACCCCGAACACTTGAGGCACCTGCCGGTCGGCAGCGCGCAGAAGTGCTCCGAGGCCCTGGCCGCCTACGCCGCTGCCGGCGCGGGCGAGGTCCTCGTGTGGCCGGTGCGCGACTCGCTGCGACAGCTCGAGCTGTGCGCATCCGCTGCCGCGTCCATCTGAGCGCCCCGGTGCGGGGCTGCGGTGGGCAACCGTCCGACCTCGAGCGCTCAGAGCGTCGAAGCGATCAGCCGGCGGCCCACCGACGCACTTGGCCACGTCGGTGGACTCGCCGGCCGCCCCCCGGCCTGCCTGTGTCCTGGACGGCCGCAGCTCACATGGTGGTGGCGCTGGTTGCCCGCGAGTTCCGCCCGGATGCGGACTCACCTGGCATGCTCGACGCCGCCTCACCCTGACGTGCCCCCGCCACATCTGCCCCGCGGTACGTCCTCAGCAGCGCACCGAGGCTGGCGTCGATCTCGTCCTTCTCACGACGCCGCTGCCGAAGGACACCGTGGGCCTCGGCCGCGTTCGCGCGGGCGGTGTCCTGGCCGGACAGCTCTGCCATGTACCGGCGTGCCAGGTACTGCAGGATGCGGGCGATTGGCTGCATGCAGGGTTTCCTTGTCCTCGAGAGTTCGTCGCGGCCTACGCATCGGTGCTCGCGGGGAGCTCGAACCACACCTCGGCGCCGCCACCGGGTGCTTCCTCGGCGCCGACCCGGCCCCCCAGGCTGTGCACGGTGCGAGCAACCGTGCCCAGGCCGATGCCGTGGCCATCGAACTCGGGGTCGACCCGGCTGAACAGGGTGAAGACGTCCATGCGGCGTTGTGCCGGGATGCCGATGCCGTTGTCGGAGACCGACACTCGCCACCCGTACGGAATCTGCCTGGCCGAGATCGACACCCACGGCCGCACCCCGGACCGGGTGAACTTCACGGCGTTGGTGAGCAGGTTCTGCAGGACGGAGTACATCTCGTCCGGCTTTGCGCGCACGACCGGGAGCCGACCGACCTTGAGGGTGGCACCTGCCAGCTCGAGCAACGGGCCTGAGTCGAGTGCTAGCTGGTTTGCGACCTTGTCCAGATCGACGTCGACGCTGAGCTGGGCTTCGACGAGGGGGCTCACGGCGAGGTACTGATCGAGCATCCGCAGCATCCGGTCCGCGGCGTTCGTGGCCCGGTCGAGAAGCACCCCGACTGCAGGGTCAGGGCACTCGTCCAACTGGTCCTCGAGCATCTCCATGCTCGCGACGATCGTGCTCAGCGGAACCCGCAGGTCATGGCTCAGCTCGGCGGCCAGGTGCGACATCCGCACGGCTTCACCGTCGTCCGTGACGGTGGAGTGCGTCGCCGGTGGTCGGGAGCGTTCACGATCGCGTGAGATCGAGGGTGGCCCACCCTGTCGGATCATCGAGACGACACCTCCGGAGCACGGCAATTGCTGCCACCGGGGTTCTGGGGTGGTGCGATCCTCCGGGGTCCGGGGAGGCGAAATCACCACCACCCTAGGCACAGCGGACAGGACGCCGCAATGCTCCGTCCAGTCACAAGGACACGAACTCGGACTGCTCCAGTAGGGTCCGGGAACACTATGCTGACTGCAACTTGGCGTCAGCGCACTCGGTACGTGCCCCGTCTGGTCAGGTACCACCGGCACCGCGGACGGACGGATCCAGGAAATGTACGACCACTCCCTCTTTCTGCGCACGCTGTCTGAGTTCAGCGCAAAACTGATCAGCCCCTACGACATCGACACCGTCTTGCAGGACCTGATGGAACGACTTCGCGAGGTGCTTGCTCTGGACGGCACCGGCGTTGCCTTGTCCAAGGACGGGCGGCTCGAGTTCGCGACTGCGATCCCGAAGCGTCTCGCCGAGCTCGAGAAGACCCAGATCGAGCATCAGGCCGGCCCATGCGTGGACTCCTATCGGTCTGGCCAGATCGTGACGATCACGGATCTACAGGGTCAACGCGATCGTTGGCCCGAGTACTGCGCCGTCTCCGAACGGCTGGGGATGTGTTCTGTTGCGGGCATACCGATGCGGCTGAGCGGCAACACCTTCGGTGCCGTCAACCTCTATGGCGCCGGAGAACGAGAATGGCCCGAGGAAGACATCGCAGCGGCGGTGGTGATGGCAGACATGGCGACCAGCTATCTGATCAACGCCTCGCAGCTGCGACAGCAGGATCAGCTCAACGAGCAGCTCCAGGGCGCGCTCGAGTCACGCGCCGTCATCGAGCAGGCCAAAGGCATCGTCGCCCAAGACCACGACACCACGATCGAACAGGCCTTCCAGCACATCCGCGCTCATGCTCGCGCCCACAACGTGACCGTCCGATCGGTTGCCGAGGCCATCGTCCGCCTGGGCATGCGGATCTAGCCTTGGTCGACCTGGTCCGCCGTCCAGCAAGACCAGCCGGCTCAGGCCTCCCCCATGACCAGGCCCTCGATCGTGTGCTTCTGCGTGATCGGGGTGAGCTCTTCGACGACGGCGACGGGACGGCTCACCGACGAGCGGTTGGCGGTGTCATGGTGCACGGTCAGCGCCGAGCGAGCCGAGATGTCGCCGACCTTCGGGTACTTGCGGACCGCCAGCGACTCGAACTCGGGGTAACGCGATCTCGGCGGGAACATCCCGTGCTCGAAATCCGCACCCGGGTCCCAGTGCCTCCCGGGTGCGATCTCGAAGGGGCCCATCTCGTCGGTGGTGTCGACCGTGGTGACGTTGAACGCCAGCGAGGTCAGCCGGCGCTCCTCCACGGTCTCGCGCGGGCTGGGGAAGTCGCTGTGCCACGGTTGCAGCTGCGCTCCGGGAAAGGCGCATCGAAGCCCAGCTCCACGACCTCGTAGTCCGGCCCCAGCGCCGCCTCGCAGATGCCCCGGACCCAGGGGTGGTCGACCAGGTCGACGAAGCCGCGGAATGCCTGTGGTGGACCTCGACGTACCAGCGTTGCGGTCCGCGCCGACCCTCGCGGCCGCGCGCCTCCTCGTGGTCTCTCAGTCGCGGCTGCGCATGATCAGGACGTCACCGTGTCCGCCGTACCCCATCAGGGTCCCCGGCGTACTGGGTGCCGTCGAAGGTGACGAGCAGGAACCCGCCGTCGTCGAGCGGCAGGAGCTGCGGGTGCGGGATGTTGGTCTCGTACGGCGCGTCCAGCCGCCCGACGCGTCGCATCGACAGGTCGAAGACGGGATAGTGCCGGGCGTCCCCGTCGCTCGCGAGGAACCACCAGGTGCCCTGCACCTGCGCCAGGATCGGCCCCTCGGTCTGGTGCAGCTCGGTGGCGGCACCCACCAGCTCGAGCTCCTCGTCCCAGGCAGCACCTTCCGGCGCGCGCGCCAGCGCGGGGTGGAAGTCGAAGGGTTTCTGCGAGGGGCTCTCGACGAACCCGACGTGCCAGCGCCCGTCGATCCTGGTCATGCCGGGATCCCAGCTGCTCTGCTCGGTCGGCAGCGCCGTCCGCTGCGTCTCGAGGACGTGCACGCCGCCGAGGATGTCGTCGGTGGTGGTCGTGTGACGTACGTGCAGGCCCTTGAAGTCGAAGTCACCCCATGAGCTGTTGGCCACGATCCACTCGTCCCGGTCGTCGTCGCGGACGATCTGGCCCGCGTGGTCGCCCAGCAGGAGACCGTCGCGCCGGAAGTAGAGCTGGGCCACCTGCTCGAGCCGCTCGGGCTCAGCCAGGTCGAGGGTGAACACCCCCCAGTGGGCCTGCTGGAAGAACCCGAGACCCGCACAGGTGCCGGTGAAGTACGCCTTGCCGTCCCTGACGTACGGCGTCCCGTCGCTGTGCTGGACGAGGTGCGGGTCGCGGATGCCGGTCATCCCGAACAGGCCCCACCGCACGTCGGTGAGGCGTTGGCCTGAGTTCTGGCCGTACCCGAAGGCGTAGCGATGTGCCCCGAGCCTCGCTGAGTCGCGCATGTCCACCAAGGCCCGGATCTTGTCGCGCTCGGTGAGCAGCGGCTCCAAACCATCACCGGTGTCGGCGAGAACGGTCAGCTGGTTCTCGCACAGGGCCACCCCGAGGCGGAACGACGCCGGGAGCTCCACCTTGCGACGGCGGATCGTGCGCGTGCGACCGTCCGAGCGGACGTCGATCGCCGCCCGGCGGGAGTCGGCGTCGTACCAGCCGAGGACGTGGTCACCGTCCTCGACAGCCAGTCCCAGGAGCACCTTTCCCGAGGACCCGGCGACCGTGGCCTCGACTGCGCAGAACGGCGCCTGCGGGCCTTCCTGGCTAAGCTGCAGGCCCTTTGCGCGTCGGCGCTTCGGCGGAGCCCGCCTCGTTCGCGATCAGCTCGAACGGGCGGTAACGGCTCTCGATGGTGAAGGAGAGGTCGAAGATCGTGTCCTCCTGAGACGGCTTGGCTGGGGGGCCTCGGGCGGACGGAGTCGTCCGTCCCCGTCCGGCACCGGCGAGGAGCGTTCCCGCGCCCGCGCCGAGCAACGCATGGCGAGTCACCTGGGGTCTGGCGATCACCCCTTGACGCCGGAGGGGGACACGCCCTCGATGATGAACCGCTTCGGGCGAAGACGTAGAGCAGCACCGGCACGCTGGCGATCACCGCACCAGCCATCAGGAGGTCGTAGCGGACGTTGTTGGCCGACTGCAACGTGCTCCGGCCCATGTGCTCGACGAAGGTGCCGAAGACCCGCCGGTCCACGGTGCCCACCCGAAAAGTCGGATCAATTGTGACACTGGCCACATGCACGTAGCGAGTCAACAGCGGGCTGGCGTCACTGACAAGAACCTGTCACCACCGATTTGGAGCTCCGCTGGCTTCAGACCGAGGGCCGGCCATTGGCGTATGGGAGTTCGACCCGGACCAGGGTCCCAGCGCCAAGATCGCTGAGGACCGAGACTTGGCCGCCGTGAGCGTCCACGATCTGCTTCACGATCGGGAGCCCCAGCCCGGCGCCCTGCTTCTGCTCGGCCACGGCGCGTGGTGACCGGTACAGCTTGTCGAACAGGTGCGGGATCTCGTCAGCGCCGATGCCGGTGCCGGTGTCGCGGACCTCCAGCCTCGCCATAGGTCCCTCGTTCGCGACGCGTACCTGCACACTCCCGCCGGCGGGGGTGAACTTGAGCGCGTTGCTGACCAGGTTGTCCAGAACCTCCGAGAGTCTGTAGCGGTCGCCCAGCACAGGGGGAAGCGACCCCTTGCCGTCGAGGGTCAGCGCGATGCCGGTCTTCTGCGCGCGCAGCTGCTGGTCCTCGACGACATTGTGCGCAAGCTCGGCGATGTCGAGCGGAGCGAGCGCGACCTCGAGCCGCTGCTGGTCGTAAAAGGCCAGTTTGAGTAGGTCCTCGACGAGCTTCAGCTCCCGCGCGGCGTTGCGTTCGATCACCTCGAGCATGGGCCTGGCCCGGGCGCTGATGTCCTCCTGGCCGAGGTCCGCGAGCAACTCGGTGTACCCCATGATCGAGGTGAGCGGGGTGCGCAGCTCGTGGGAAACGGTAGCGATGAGTTCGTCGCGCAGCCGGGAAGCGTTCTGTTCCAGACGCTTGCGCTCAGTCGCATCCTGGATGTCGGCCAGGATCACCTGCCCCCGCGCGGTCCGGATAGGGGCCAGAGTGATCTCCGCGGGGAACTCACTGCCGTCACGGCGCAGTCCGAAGAGCTCCTCGCGCCGTACCTGCATGGGGCGCAGCGTGGGCGCGTTCACGTAGCGCTCGCGCCACAGCCGGTGTTGCGCACGGAACCTCTCCGGCATGAGCAGCTCCACGTGCTGACCGACCAGTTCGTCGGCTCGGTAGCCGAAATGCGCTTCTGTACTCGCGTTGGTCAGCAAGATGCGGCCGTCGCGATCTGCGAGCACCATCGCGTCCGGCGCTGCCTCGACGATGCGCCGGAACAACTCCGCGTCTTCGGCCCGAGCCTCGAGCATTCCTGCACTGTACTGAACAGTTGTGCGATCAGCAGGGCCAAAGAGCCACAGGCGCGCGGCAGATGCACTCTGAGCCGAAGAACAGGACCAGGAAGGCGGGGTGATGGCGCATGCGCGCATTCGAGAACAAGCGGGTCAGCCTCCGCTCCGCGCCCTCATGTCAGTGGACGCGCGCAAGAAAGCCTGAGTCGGCTTCCCGGAGGAAACGCAACTCACGCACCGATGGGGCATGCTGGTCGAGAGTCCATCAGGAAGGGAGCGACACATGCTGTTGGTGCCCAGGCAGCTGCAACGTGCCGGCATGACCGGCGACGTGCCCTACTACGGCGGCAGGTTCTCGCCGGCCCAGGCGTACGCCGCATCGCACCCTCGCGCCCGCCCGGCCGCGCCCCCTCCGTCCACTCCAGCGCCCCCGGTCGGCGCGCCAGCGCCCTCGCGCGACGACCAGCTGGCCGCCCTGCAACATCTCCTCGACACCGGCGTGATCTCACCTGAGGAGCACCAGCAGCTGCGCAACCGCGTGGCGTCATGAACGCACCCGTACAGGTGCTTGTCGTCGGCTTCGATGAGCCCTCGCTGTCCGGCGAGATCCTGGCCGAGCTGACCAGGCTCGGGGATGCCGGCGTCGTGCGGCTGCTCGACGTGCTGCTCGTCAGCCGCAACGAGGACGGCGGACTTCAGACGCTGCCCCCTCCACCGGGTGCGGGGCCAGACCTCGGCGAGCTCACCGCCGCGTTCCTCGAGGCGGAGAACGAGGAAGTTCAAACCGGAGGCTCGGACCCGAACGCGTGGTCCCTGGACGAAGCCGTGCCGCCGGGAGGTGCCGTCGCGGTCGCCCTGATCGAGCACACGTGGGCGCAACCGCTGGTCGGGGCGATCAGGCGCGCGGGCGGTCAGCTGCTCGACGAGACCTGGCTGGCCCCGCCCGACCTTGAACTGCTCGGACGCCTCGCCGGTGAAAGGCGTAAGCCTGAGTCGAGGTAGTCGCGAACTACGGAGGGCTGAGCGCTTGGCGGCTGAGCGTCGCCTGCGTCTAGTTCAGGAGCGCTGTGGGTCGAAATATCTTGCAATGAGCTGCGCGGCCGGGCACGGGTGGCCGGGACCCCTCCCTCCGGATCAGGTGCAGTTCTGATTGCCCACGACCGGAAGCGCGGTGTCGGCACCCGCTTGCAAGCGGGGTGCACGAGCGAATCCGTCGGCTCCCCGTTTACGCACCCGGCGTGGGGGTGGATCCCTGGTCGCGTAGCGCGTCCGGCTTCCGAATGCTTGGATCGACCGTTGCAGCGATTTTCATGGCTTCTGGTTCACGCTGCGTGGGAACCCAGACCCAGACGGCATGCGTTCCGTCGCTCTGGCTATCCCAACCCGCCTCGATGTCGTCCGCTCTGAGCGCACGAACCACTGCCAGCGCAGCAAGGTTGGAGGATGCGTGAAGCAACACAATCTTTCACGTTACGCCTATGACACTCCGGCACCCTCGAAAGCAGGGCGTCGGTCTGCTTCTCCACAGCCCGCCAGATCGGGCTGGCCGCGTCCATGGCCGCGCCCGGCCAGTCCGAATCGGCAGCCTGTGAAGACCCGGATTCGGTGAAAGCTCGGAGAGCTGGTGTCAGTCGAGCTAGTCGCGCACTACGGACGCCTGAGCGCTGTGGGGCTGAGCGAGGCAAGTGTGCAGGTCGGAAGCGGTGTAGGTCGAAATATCACCGACTGAGAGGAACGCCAATGACTGTCCACCAGATCCCCACCCGACACCGACGAGGATGAGGAGTTCGAGGAGCCGGAGGACGCCGTTCTGCGGCGAGAGCTCGGCCTTCGACCTGTCGGCTACCGCGGCAACGGCGACGACGCGCACCCGGACCAGCGCCCGTGTCCCTCGTGGTGCTGGATCGCCCAGGCGGAGGACTACGAGCACGAGGTGGACTGCCGGCACCCACTGGAGGCTTCACACACGCTGGAGCCCCACCCCAGCGTCGCAGCCAGCCTGTACCCGGGGGCCTCGTCACCAACGAGGCGCTCTAGGTGGATCCACACGGCAACGCTCGAGCCGCGGCTCTCGCAGCTCGGACAGGGGGCGCCTGTTATCAAGGTGGCGTTCCGCCAGTACGACGAGGCGGGTGAACAGAACTACAAGGACGACTTCCTTCGCCTCACGGTCACCGACGCACGCGAGCTCGTCGCTGCGCTCGAGTTCCTGATCGCGACGGCCGACCGCGGCTGACCACTGACAGAGAACCGCCCCCGGCAGACAGAGTGTCGGGGGCGGTTCCTTGCTTGGACCAGTCAGAGGTCGTACGGCCTCTCAGCCGAGGATCACGAACAGACCATGCGGCGAAGAAAGGCCACGGTCCCCCGCACCGAAACTCCTCTTCAACACAGCACCATACGACGCCGTTCTGCGGGTGTCGGCAGGTGGACTAGACGGGAGTCCCGAAACCGCTTTCGGGATGTCGCAGAGTAGATACCTTCGTCTCCACACTGCTCGTTCGTTCACCCCCCGAAAACGAACGAGCAGTGCTGTTCCCTGGGCCTGCGGGAACCTCGGGGAAGCCCGGTGCGGCGTACGGCCTCTGGTCTCGTCGGAATCTGCTCGAGCAGGTGGAGGCGGCGCGGTTGGTGCGAAAGACGCGGCGACCGTGATGCGTCGACCCTCCTGCGTGTCGACTAGACCGGCGTTTCACCTTGTCCGGGAGAATGAGTGCCAGATCGAGCGTTGCCTTCCCAAGGAGCACTCGGGGTTCTGCCCTAGACCTAGGCAGAAGGGGTGTGACGGCGATGGAGCCGAGGACACCGGTGGTTCCGGCCGAGGTGGCCGAGTGGATGGGCATGGACGTGGCCATGCTCGACTTCGCGATCGACCTTGGTCTGACTAACACCGAGTCCGCACGCGATGACGAAGTGCTCACAGCCTGAGGTCGTGCCGAATCGCTTCCTAACCCGCAAGCACCGGGGGTCCCAGCTTGCGTTGAGGCGACCCGCTGCGCCCGCTGCTGAAATGCGCCAGCTGTGCGACTTCTGACGTCGGAGAGTCAGGACGCGAAGTTCTGTACGACGACCCAACGACCGCCGGATTTTGCTGCGCCGGCACCGATGGTGCGGGCCCTGCCGGAGAGCAGATTGCTGCGGTGGCCGCTATGCGGCGTGTTTCTGCAGGGTGTAGGTCGAGCCTTTGGAGCGATCTACAGGGAGGTGTTGCCGAGCCACACCGCAGCCAACGCAACTAGCGAGGCAAGGGCGGCGGTGATCAGTAGCCAGACACCTTCGGATAGGTTCATATCAGCACACTAGCCGCAGCGTGGTTGTAATCGCCTAGAACTCGACAAATCTTCTAGATGGGCGTGGCTGCCTCAGCTACCGGTGGTACGCACTGATGTGGGGACATTCTTTCCCATGCCTCCATCGGCAGCGGACTCGCCGGAACATGCGGCGAATCATTGGTGCGACCCGGGAGAGCAGACGTCGAGTCTGGGTCCAGCGCTCTGACTGCCACGGTTTTCAGCAGTGCCTCGGGGGGCAGGGCGGCATCTACCCGTGGCGCGCTGCCCGCGACGGAGACCGGTGGGTATTTCTGGGTGCGGCCGGACGCTCTCGCTCGACATGCTCAAGCAACGATCCAGGCGTCAGAAGGCAACGCTCAACTCAGAGCACTAACTAGTTTTGAACTATGTGGATGCCCAGCATCTCGGGAAAGCACGAATACCCTGCTGGTCGTGACCACGCAGCCGGAATCCGTCGATGATGTGCTTGCTGAGCTCCGGAGCCACATCCAGGCATCTGTGGCTAGCTTGTTCTGCGCCCTGACCCGGTTGACTCAACTTCGACGCACAGGAGCGTCGATCGGCTGAACAGTCTCAGTCGAGGTAGTCGCGCAGGACCTGCGAGCGGCTCGGGTGCCGCAGCTTCGACATGGTCTTCGACTCGATCTGGCGGATCCGCTCCCGGGTCACGCCGTAGACCTTGCCGATCTCGTCGAGGGTCTTGGGCTGGCCGTCGGTGAGGCCGAACCGCATGGAGACCACGCCCGCCTCACGCTCGGAGAGCGTGTCGAGCACGGCGTGCAGCTGCTCCTGGAGCAGCGTGAACGAGACGGCGTCCGCCGGCACGATCGCCTCGGAGTCCTCGATCAGGTCGCCGAACTCCGAGTCGCCGTCCTCGCCGAGGGGGGTGTGCAGGGAGATCGGCTCGCGGCCGTACTTCTGCACCTCGATGACCTTCTCCGGGGTCATGTCGAGCTCCTTGGCGAGCTCCTCGGGCGTGGGCTCGCGGCCGAGGTCCTGCAGCATCTGGCGCTGGACGCGGGCGAGCTTGTTGATCACCTCGACCATGTGCACCGGGATCCGGATGGTCCGGGCCTGGTCGGCCATCGCGCGGGTGATCGCCTGGCGGATCCACCACGTCGCGTACGTCGAGAACTTGTAGCCCTTGGTGTAGTCGAACTTCTCGACCGCACGGATCAGGCCGAGATTGCCCTCCTGGATCAGGTCGAGGAAGAGCATTCCGCGACCGGTGTAGCGCTTGGCCAGCGACACGACGAGGCGGAGGTTGGCCTCGAGGAGGTGGTTCTTGGCGCGGCGGCCGTCCTCGCAGATCCACTCGAGCTCGTCCTGCATCTTCGGGCTGATCTTGCCGCCCTTGTTGACCTTCTCCTCCGAGAAGAGGCCGGCCTCGATGCGCTTGGCAAGCTCGACCTCCATCTCCGCGTTCAGCAGCGGGACCTTGCCGATCTGCTTGAGGTAGTCCTTGACCGGGTCGGCTGTCGCGCCCGCGACCATGACCTGCTGCTCGGGCTCGTCGGTCTCGTCAGCGGCGGAGACGATGAAGGTGGCGTCCTTCTCGTCCTCCTTGATCGTCGGGTCGTTCTTGACGTCCTTCTCGAACTGCTCGTCCGGGACGTCGAGAAGCACCTTCTTGCCGTCGGGCCCGACTGCGGCCACCTCTGCCTGCAGCTGCTCGGCGGTCTTGGCAGTCTTCTTGCCGACGGCCTTCTTGGCGGCGGGCTTCCTTGCGGGAGCCTTCTTGGGAGGAGCCGCGGTCTTGGCGGCCGTCGCAGTCGTCGTTGAAGAGGGCTTTTTGGCCGCCGCCTTCTTGGCGGTAGAGCTTGACGAACTCGAGGACACGAACTACCTCTCGGTTGTCGTTCAGGGAACATTCAGAAAACTTCGGGGGCGCGACAAGACCCGTACCTGTCAACAGCCGCAGGTTCATTGTGGCACGGCGCCCAAGGGTCGGCGCGCACGGCCAGCCTCGTGGTCGACGCGCGTCGTCAACCTGTATCGCAAGGCGAACAGTGGGTACGGGCAGGCCATGCCCAACGACGTCCTGGAACCCCACCCGCTCGTCCGCCTGCTCCAGAAGCCGGCAGCCGACTTCACCTGCAGCGATCTTGTCGAGGCCGTGGAGCAGATGGAGCTGCGCCAGGTGAACCTGCGCTACGTCGGCGGCGACGGGCGCCTCAAGACAATCGCGTTTCCGATCAACTCGCGTGATCATCTGATGGAAGTGCTCGCCAGGGGTGAGCGGGTGGACAGCTCCAGCATCTTCCCGGGTAACGAGAGCGGCGCGAGCGACGTCTACATCGTGCCGCGCTACCGCACAGCCTTCGTGAACCCGTTCGGTGAGCGGCTCTCTCTCGACGTGCTGTGCTCCTTCTACGGCGAGGACGGCAACCCGTTGCCGTACGCGCGGGAACAGGTCGTCCGCCGGGCTGCCGAGGTGCTCCTCCACGAGACGGGCATGGTCCTCGAGGCGTTCGGGGAGCTCGAGTACTACCTCGTCGGGGAGGTGGAGCAGCTCTACCCGGTGGAGGAAGAGCGCGGGTACCAGGAGTCGGCGCCGTTCTCCAAGGGCCAGCAGGTGCGCGAGGAGGTCATGGGTCATCTTGCCGCGATGGGCATCAAGCAGAAGTACGCACATGGTGAGGTCGGAAATTTGATCGAGGGCGAGCGGCAGCTCGTGCAGCACGAGATCGAGTTCTGGCCAGTGCCGGTGGAGCAGGCCGCGGACGCCCTCGTCATGGCCAAGTGGGTGGTGCGTGAGGTGGCCTACAGGCATGGCCTGGAAGTGACCTTCGCCCCTTCGGTCAGCAGCGACGGGGCGGGCAGCGGGTTGCACATCCACAGCAGGTTGGTGCGCGACGGCACCAACGCGATGATGGGCGACGACGGCCTGAACGACACCGGAAGACGGTTGATCGCCGGTTACCTGTCAGCTGCCAAGGCCCTCACTGCAGTCGGCAACACCGTGCCGACGTCCTACCTGCGCTTCGCCGACGGTGGCGAGGCACCAGAGGGCATCAGCTGGGGAGAGACCGACCGCACCGGACTGGTTCGAGTTCCCCTCGCCTGGGGTGGTGACGTGCTGCCCGCCATGGTCGAGCACGCCAACCCGGACAGCTCGGAATCGCTCCCCGAGGCGGGCATCCATCCCCAGACGGTCGAGCTCCGGCTGGCCGACGGTTCGGCCGACGTACACCTGCTTCTCGCCGGTATGGCCGTCGCGGCCCGGCACGGATTGGGTGATCCCAAGGGGCTGAAGCGGGCCGCGCGCCTGAGCACAGCCGACCACGACAAGTTCGAGCAGCTGCCGTCCTCATGCGGAGAATCGGCCGACGCGCTCAAGAAGGGCCGGGCGTTGCTCGAGGCCGACGGCGTCTTCCCAAGTGAGCTGATCGACACGTTGCTCAGCCAGCTGCGCGAGGCCGACGATTCCCGGTTGATGAAGAAGGCGGCCAAGGACGACGACGCACGCGCAGACCTCATTCGCCGCTACTGGCACGTCGGCTGACCTGATCGAGCAGCGCGGCTCGGCAGGACCGGAGAGCTAGGAGCGGTCTGCGGCCTTCGCTGACGCCTTCTTCTCCTTCTTGGTGGCCCTCGCGGTGGATTTCGCTGATTGTCGGGGGCCACCGACACCTGACCTGCGATGACGCCGCTCGAACCGGTCATAGCCGGTGATCGTTGGTGACTGTCCTGCGGACTCCCTGCGGACTCGCAAGGCGACACTTTCCGATTGGCTGCGACCGCGACATTCGTTGACATGTCCCGGTGCAGCGGGAGTCCAAGGGGGTCGGCGGGGGTCCAGGCCCGCCAACCGCGACGCTCACTCTCTTGGAGAGCGGAGCGACTTGATCACCATGCAGACTGGCTCAGGCCGGCACTGGCGTTCGCGCGAACGCGGACAGCCAGGCGCCGACGAAGCCAGCCACGGCACGTACAACTACGTGCCACCTGCATTAGAAAGCTCATGCTTGTTCCTCCTTCCCTCGTCTCGTCCTCAGTGTTGAGGCGACACTGCCCACCTCGGACGGTGCGCGCAGCGGACTTGGGGACGAGCGGTCGGAGTAGACCGCCAAACAGACAATGCGGAGCACTTGGCCGCGGACAGCGAGGTTGCGCACGAACGCTCGAAGTGTCGTCCCGCTACCGCGACGCCGAGCCCGTCCCCTGCATGGGGCCGTGGCCCGAGGCCGGCCTGCCGGGTCTGCATCGGCACCCAGTCAGCGTGGGAGAAGCGGAGCACAAACCTATCGGGACTACAGACAAACTATCGACCAGCCCGATGCAACCCTCATCAACCCAAACACTTGCCCGTAGGCTCGGCTAACTGGCTCCCAAGTCTGCGCACATTGGACTGGCCTATAGCAACGGCCCTTGTGGCTACGCCGCAGTCCCCCCGCGAAAGAAGGGAGCCTTATCAGAACATCGGGGCCACATGGGGGGGCGGTTCGACTCCTCGACGCTTGCCCTTGGCGCGTTTGAACGCCCGCTCCGCGTGGCGCGGGTCGGGCAGGATCACGACCGGGCAGGAGGCGTGATGAATCGCTCGCATGCTCGTGGAACCGACAAGCTGGTCGTGCACGGCGCCGTGTCCGTGGCTGCCGAGCACCATCAACTCCGCGTCCAAGGCCGACGTACACAAGCTCTCGCTGGCGACGCCGCGCACCAGAAGCTGCTCCACCTCAGGCGGGTTGTCCGCCTCCGCGAGCACCCGGGAGACGGCGATGTCCTGGATCTGCTTCGCGTGACTATGCGCAGCCGCTGGACTGCTCGGCGCTCCCATGGCCTCTGGACCGTCCCACGCCCACACGGTGACCACTCGCAGCTTGCATTGCCGGCGGATTGCCTCGTCCATGGCCCATTCCAGCGCCCGCTGGCCGGCTGCCGAGCCGTCAATGCCACATACGATGATGTGCTCGCGTCCGTCCACGACGCACCTCCAGTGCCTCGGTCCCCGCGCCCCTCAATTGTGCTCCTGGGGGGACCGCTTGTCTACACGTCCGAGAAGCTCCAAGTCAGCTCGAAGACCTCCTCGGCGGAGACGATCCGGTCGCCGCCCGGGATCGCGGCGGCCAGGCAATTCAGCATGGTCGTCTTGCCGGCCTGGGTGCCGCCCGCGACCACGATGTTCTGCCCGGCCAGCACCGACGCCTCGAGGAAACGCGCAGCCTGCGGCGGCATCGACCCCAGCCGCACCAGGTCATTCAGTCGCGCAGCCTTCAGCACGAACTTGCGGATGTTGACTGCCGCGAACTCGCGGCTGATCCCTTCGAGCACGACGTGCAGCCGGTGACCCTGCGGCAGCATCGCGTCGACGAACGGCTGCGAGAGGTCGATCCTGCGACCACTCGACTTCAGCATCCGCTCGACCAGCTCCTGCACCCCGACGCGACTCAGGATCACGTTGGTCAGCTCGTGGCGCCCGTTGCGGGCGATGAACACGCGGCTCGGGCGGTTGATCCATGACGATCCCCGCAGCGTTGGCAATCGTTGGCAAGGTGCACAATCAGCCGCTGACCTGCGGATATACACGTCCTGACGTTGACATCTGTTGGTTGCTTGCGGTCGTCTTGCGGACTCCCTGCGGACTCGCCACCCTCAAGATCACGTGCGCTTCGTGCCAAATGGCGAACGTCTCGAGGTGACCACGACGGGCCGGGATGTTCTGCCCCCTCGAGGGGCTGAACTGTGGCTTTGGATGGTTCGGGTGGGTCTTCCCACGTCTCGAAGTGTGGACTAACGTCGCGTTCACGCTTGCCCGTCCGTCCGAAGACGCAAGCAACCTGAGCTCGGGAGGTCCTGTGAACAAGCGACGTAGCACGAGGACGCGAATCGGTGCTGTCAGCGCGGTGGCCGTGCTTTGCGGCTCTTTTGCACTTGCCGGTGGCGCGCAGGCGGCGGTCCCGACCGACACCAGCGAACTGCGGGATGCAGTGACCGTTGCCGGCGTGACGCAGCACCTCACCGCCTTTCAGCAGATAGCTGACGCCGACGCCAACGACGGCAACCGCGCTGCAGGCACAAGCGGCCACGACGCGTCAGTCGACTACGTCGAAGGCTTGCTTGAGGATGCCGGCTATAAGACCTGGCGTCAGGCGTTCACGTACGAGCGCACGGACTTCGGCGACTCCGCGATGCAGCAGGTCGAGCCAGAGTCTGCCAACTATGGGCTGGGCGTCGACTTCTACCCCATGGACTTCTCGGGAGAGGGAGACATCACTGCGCCAGTCACCCCGGTCGATGTGAATCTCGAGGGTGATCGCGCGTCGACAAGTGGCTGCGAGGAGTCGGACTTCGACGGCTTCACCCCTGGTGACATCGCCCTGATTCAGCGCGGTTCCTGCGATTTCTCGGTGAAGGCCGACAACGCCGCAGCGGCGGGGGCCGTCGGCGTCATCATCTTCAACCAGGGCAATGTCGACCCCGGCGAGGACCGTCTGGGGCTTTTCGGCGGCACGCTGAACGAGCCTGTGCGCACGATTCCCGTCGTGAGCGCGCCCTACGCCCTCGGCGCCGAGTGGGCCACGACCGATGGTCTCGAACTCCGCATCAACCTCGAGGCCGACATCGTTGAGGTGACGACGGAAAACCTCCTCGCCGACACTCCGACCGGTCGCACCGACCGCACGGTCGTCGTGGGCGGGCACCTCGACTCGGTGTCAGAAGGTCCCGGGATCAACGACAACGGCTCGGGCACCGCCGCGATATTGGAGACAGCGCTGCAGATGGCCGAGTTGGGCGTCACACCCGAGAACCGTGTGCGTTTCGCGTTCTGGAGCGGCGAGGAAGACGGTTTGATCGGTTCCAGCTACTACGTTTCGCGACTCACCCCACGCGAGGTCAAGGACACCGCGCTGAACCTCAACTTCGACATGATCGGCTCGCCGAACGCGGCGAACTTCGTCTACGACGGCGATGGGGACGCACTTGGTGTTTCCGGTCCAAACGGCTCGGGCGTCATCGAGGACGTCTTCACCGACTTCTTCGCCTCAGAGGGTGAGTTCAGCGAGCCCACCGACTTCGATGGCCGCAGCGACTACTTCGGCTTTATCGAGGCAGGCATCCCCGCCGGTGGGCTCTTCACGGGCGCCGAGGGCATCAAATCGGAGGAACAGCAGCAACGGTACGGCGGGACTGCCGGTGCCCCCTATGACCCGTGCTACCACGCCGCGTGCGACGACATCAGCAATCTCGATGCGGAGACGCTCGACCTAATGTCGGACGCGGTGGCCCACGCGACCCTCGTCTTTGCCGAGACGACCTCCGCCGTCAACGGCACCGCGAAGGGTGAGGACGCCGGTTCCCGCGACTGGAAGTTCAAGGGCAACAACGCGCTGCGCTGAGCCGCGCGAAGGCTGACCCAGCACGCCAATGCCCCGGTGGGTCTTTGCGCGCAAACTCCGCGACCGCATCGGCGCTCGTCGGTGTGTCTGATTCACCTCCTCCTAAGTGAAGGATGCCGGGCTGGGTCTCCCCGGTAGCGCGGTGCCACGAGCAGTTGGCCCACCAGCCAGACGTGCTCGGCGACCATGAGCGGATCTCAGCCGGCAACCAGTTCTCGTCGACGCGGACCTCTACGTCAGGGCGCTCGCCAGGCGGGTAGACGCGTATGCCGGTGGACTCGCTCATGCACCCAGGATTCCAGCGCCTACCGACATCGGCCAGTCCGACCAGTCCGGCTGTGGATAGTCGAGCACAAGCAGTGACTCAAGACAGACCTGCCGAGCCCACCGGCCCACGGCAAGTGGGTGGTGAGTGATCTGGTGAAGAGGGCTGCGCCCCCACCCGTTTCGCGGCACGATGAGACCAGGAAAGGAAGAGCCATGTATGTCCTCGTTGCCTACGCCACCCGCCGCGGTCCGACCATCCTTATCGCCGAGCGTATCGCCAGCGGCCTGCGCGCGAACGGGGTGCCCGCCCGTGCCGAGCCCATTACCGACGTGAAGACCGTCACCACCTATCAGGCCGTGGTCCTCGGCGGGAACGCACATATGTCGCACTGGCTCGACGCGGCAGTCCGCTTCGCACGACATCACCGCAAGGAGCTCGCGGACCGCGCCATATGGCTGTTCAGCAGTGGTCCGAAGGGCACCGCGCGCAGTGCCGCGGAGGACACCCCGCCACGGGAGTTCCACCAGCTCGTCAAGTTGGTCGAACCTCGCGGCGAACACGTCTTCGCCGGGTCCCAGCCCGACGTGCTCTCCCAGGAGGATGAGGAAGCCATCGACGCCTGGACCGAGGAGATCGCCGCCGAGCTGCTGGCCGTCCAGTAGCGGCTGCGGCCAGGCGGTGCTCGCCGGGCGGGCGATCAGCTGGTTGCTCCCGGTCGCGCGGTACCAGACGGAACGGCGACGGTTGTCACGGGCGAGCCGAGGCTAGGGTCCGAGGCCGAGCGCCGTTAGGAGCGGGTGGTCGAGCGCTCGAGCCGGTGAGCCGTCGACCTTGGCGCTAACACGGTTTCCGCTCGATTGCAGGTTGCAGATCCCTTTGTCCCGTCGTGCGGGTGATCGCTGCGGAGGCGGCCTAGTCCGCAGCCGTCGGTGCTGGTGACGCTTGCCGCCCTGGTGTCTCCGTTCCTGATAGGAAAGCGGACTGAGGAGGCTCAGGACGGCTGAACCCGCAGTTCAGGCGGGTTGCTCCTTCGCGCGCCTTCTTCTCCTTCTTGTACGCGCGCACCTTCTCCAGCGACGCGGTGTCCACCACATCGGCGACCGACCGGTAGCCGTCCTGGCTGTAGTCGCCCACGACCGACTCCCAGCCCTCCGGCCGTACGCCGAGCTGCTTGGCCAGCAGCGCCACGAAGATCTGGGACTTCTGCTTGCCGAACCCGGGCAGCGACGTCATCCGCTTGAGCAGGTCGTTGCCGTCGGTCGCCTCGGTCCAGATGCGCTCCGCATGGCCGTCGTAGTCCTCCACCACGATCCGTGCGACGGTCTGGATCCGCTCCGCCATCGAGCCCGGGAACCGGTGCACCGCCGGCGGCTCAGCGCAGAGTGAGGCGAACTGCTCGGGCTCGGCCGCGGCGATCTCGGCGGGTTCGAGGCTCCCGAAGCGTTCCAGCACCTTGGCGGGTCCGGCGAACGCCCGCTCCATCGGGAACTGCTGGTCGAGGAGCATCCCGCAGAGAAGCGCGAACGGTGAGTCGGTGAGCACCTGGTCGGCGCGCTCGTCGCCGGTGATGTGGATGGCCATCCGGCCATCATGCCAAGCGCTGGCCGGGTGCGCGCGTCGGCGCTGCCTGTGGACGGAGGGACGCGACCGTCAGCCGCTGGCGGCAGGGTTGTCCCATGGACGCTTCGCTCGCTGCGGCGATCAAGGACGAGCTGCGCGAGTTCGTGATTGCCGCGGGGACGAGGCGAGACCTGCCGACGACTTGCCACGTGGGTCATCCAGGAAGGGAACACGCGCGGTTCGCCCACGCCGAGGTCGATGACGCCTGCCTGCGCGCCGACCTGGTGGAGCGGGCGATCGACGGGCTGCTCACGACCGAGGGCGCCTGTGCCTGGGTGACCAGGGGCGGCGAGCTGGGCCTGGTCGACGCGGACGCGGAGTGGTTCGCTGCCGCTCGGGCCGCGTTCGCCGGCTACGGGCTGCCACTGCCTGCCTTCTTCGTGTTGAACCGGCGCGGCTGGGTGGACCTGGTCAGCGGCGAGCAGCGTGAGTGGCACCGGATCCGAAACCGGTAGCGGTGCCGGGTGGCCGTTCGCGCAGGTGGTTTCGAGACGCTCGTTCCTCGCTCCTCAACCACCGGGTTTGGGGTGGTTGGTCAGGACGGGAACGGCCAGGTGTGCACCGGCTCGTTGGCGTGCATCAGCTGGCGGTACTCCAGCAGGGTCAGCCGCAGCGCCTCTGCCCGGTCCGCTCCGGCGTCTTCGTGCTCATGCACCTTCTCGACGTACCAGGAGGCGCCGTTGCGGTGCAGGATGCAGCGCTGCTCGATGATCGAGAGCAGCCTGGTGGCCTCGTCGGACTCGACTCCCCAGCGCGCCAAACCGTCGTGCGCCATCGGCAGCAGCCGGCGCAGCACCAGCTCGGTCGCGTCGACCTCCCCCACCCCGGGCCAGTAGACGCGGGCGTCGATCCCGTGCTGCGCGCCGGTGTGGAAGTTTTCCTCCGCGGCGGAGAACGACATCCGCGACCACAGGGGGCGGTCGTCCTCGGCGAGGGTGCGGGTCAGCCCGAAGTAGAACGCCGCATTGGCCATGGTGTCGATCACGGTCGGCCCGGCGGCCAGCACGCGGTTCTCGACCCGCAGGTGGGGCACGCCGTCGTTGACGTCGTAGACCGGCCGGTTCCAGCGGTAGATGGTGCCGTTGTGCAGCACCAGCTCGGCCAGGCTCGGGGTGCCGCCGCCCTCGAGCACCTCGAGCGGGTCCTCGTCGTTGGTGATCGGGAGCAGTGCCGGGAAGTAGCGAACGTTCTCCTCGAACAGGTCGAAGATCGAGGTGATCCAACGCTCGCCGAACCAGACGCGCGGCCGGACGCCCTGCTCCTTGAGCTCCTCCCCGCGGGTGTCGGTGGCCTGCTCGAACAGCGGGATCCGGGTCTCTCGCCACAGCTCCTTGCCCAGCAGGTACGGCGAGTTCGCGCAGATCGCGAGCTGGATCCCGCTGATCGCCTGCGAGGCGTTCCAGTACGCGGCGAAGTTGTCCGGGCTGACCTGGGTGTGCAGCTGGGTGCTCGTGCAGGCGGCCTCCGGCATGATCGACTCCGAGGTCGTGCGGAGCCGCTCGGGGCCCTGGATGTCGATGACCAGGTCCTCGCCACGGGCCGCGAGGATCTGGTCGCTCAGCAGCTTGTAGCGGGGGTTGGGGCTGATCCTCGACGGGTTCAGGTGACCGTCCTCGAGGGTCGGCAGGATGCCGATCATCACCATGTGTGCGTGGACCTCGTTGGACTTGCTCTCAGCCTGGTTGAGGCTGGTGCGCAGGTCGTCCTCGAAGCCGGAGACACCCCGGGAGTCCAGCCGGCGCGGCAGCACGTTGATCTCGAGGTTGAACTGCGCCAGCTCGGTCTGGAACAGCGGGTTGGCGATCGCCACCAGGGCCTCGGCACTCTTCAGCGCGGGCTTGCCGTCGTCGTCGACGAGGTTGAACTCGATCTCCATTCCGGTCATCGGGTTCTCGATGTCGAACCGGGACTCACGCAGCATCCGGGCGAAGACGTCGAGGCAGCGGCGTACCTTCTCGCGGTAGCGGGTGCGATCGGAGCGGGTGAACTCCTGCAGATCGACTTCTTTCCCCATGCCCGCACCCTAGATGACCAAGGCCACGGGGGTCGCGCGCTGCGCACCACTCATCACGCACCCTGGACTGCGTTGTCGATCAGTCGCCGTGGCTCCGCCACGTCTCCCTCCTCCGCCTTGCCAGGCCACGCACTGAGCGGCGCTCGCATGCACGAACCCGTGGACTTGGTCATCTAGTCGCGGGAACCTTCCTTCTACGAGGCCCGGCCGTTGCGCTCGTCGAGAGTGGCGGGCTCCCGGAGGACCGGCAGGTCGTCCTCGCGCAGCTGCTGCCAGACCCCGGGCGGGACGGCGTGGGTCAGCACCTCCGCGACGTAGTGCGCCAGCGTGTAGTCCGGGTCGACCTCGAGGCAGCGGTCGATCGCGCACCAGGCGAGGGCGCCGTCGCCGTGCTGCCAGGCTGCGAACGCCAGCAGCGCGGCCGGGCCCGGAAGCAGCTCGCGTGGGCTGCGGCGTACCAGCTCGCGCCAGAGGTCGACCTGCGGCGCCGAGGTGGCGCGGGTGATCTCCGCCCAGGCGACATCGCGCGTGGGAACCAGCGACGCGAGCACGATCAGCCGGCCGGCGTCACCGGGATCGACCGGCCGCCGTTCGTCGACGTGCGACCTGATGCAGCGCTGCAACCAACGCGCCTCGGTGCGGAGGAACCCGTGGGCGCTCTCTCCGGAGTCGGCCACCAGGTCGGCGAAGCGAGTTGCCGCGAGGGCCACCTCGACCGCGTCCTCCTCGTCGGTGCCCACCAGCGTGTCCGCCAGGTCCTCGCGGTCCCGGTGCACGACCTGACCCTCGAAGACCCGCTGGGCGGTGAACGGATGCGTGTCCAGCCGGTACGGCGTACCGGGTGAGCCGTCCGGGGGCACCGGATACCAGTGGCCGTCGTCGACCCGGATCACGTCGATCACCTCCACGCCGTGCTCGATCAAGCGCGCGAGCAGCGCGTCCGCCTGGGCGTAGGCGACCTCCTCGTCGTCGGTGTAGAGCAGCACGGCCGCGCGCCGTGCGTCGTTGGCGAGTACGGCGTCGAGGAGCACGTCGGCGACGGCCTCCTGTTCAGCCGCGCCGACCGGAAGGTCGACCCGGGCGTGGAACGCACCCTCGGGCGGCCCGAACGTCAGCAGCACCACGGAGTCCTGCGGATGGAACCCGAGGACGGTGGGCACCACCGCGATCAGGTCGGTCGGGTTGCGCGCGACGAAGGTCGTCGGCGTTGGCGGGAGCTCGGCTGATGGGGTCATGCGGATCACCCTGTGAGCCGGCACCCATACCGCGCACCGATCGATTGCCCGCCTGTGCGCTTCGGGGGTCGATGGCGCGCTGGGGACGGCAGCCGGTCGCCGGGAGCCCGAGCCGTGTCGGTGCGGCGTGGCACGATCACCCGGTGCGCTCCGAGCCGACGATCCTGCACATGGATCTCGACGCCTTCTTCGCGTCGGTCGAGCAGCGCGACAAGCCCTCGCTGCGCGGCAAGCCGGTCGTGGTCGGGGGCGTCGGTGGCCGGGGCGTGGTGGCGACGGCCTCCTACGAGGCCCGCACGTTCGGGGTGCACTCCGCGATGTCCACCGCGGAGGCCCGCCGGCGCTGCCCGAACGCTGCGTTCCTCTCCGGCCGGTTCCATGCCTACCGCGACACCAGCCTGGCGGTGATGGAGCTTCTCCGTTCGATCAGCCCTCTGGTCGAGCCGCTGTCGCTGGACGAGGCCTTCGTCGACCTCGAGGCCGCCGACCTGCCCGACCACTCGGTCACGTCGGTCAGCGCCCTGGCCCGCGAACTCAAGCAGCGGGTGCACGAGGTCACCGGCGGGATCTCGGGCTCGGTCGGCATCGGCACCTCCAAGCTGATCGCCAAGATCGCCAGCGACCTCGACAAGCCCGACGGGCTCGTCGTCGTGGCACCGGGGATGGAGCAGGACCTGCTGCGCCCGATGCAGGTGACGGTGATCCCGGGCGTAGGGCCGGCAACCGCCGAACGGCTGCGTCGCCTCGGCGTGCACACCGTCGAAGAGCTCGAACGGCTCACCGTGGACGAGCTGGTGCGCGTCCTCGGACAGGCCCACGGCGCGGGCCTGTATGCCCTGGCGCGCGCCCAGGACGACCGGTCGGTGGAGCCGGAGCGCGAGGCGAAGTCGATCAGCGTCGAGGACACCTACGAGACCGACCACGTCGACAAGCGCCTGCTCGAGGCGCTGCTGGACCGGCAGGCGGCCAAGGTGACCGAGCGGCTGCGCGCGGCACGGATCTCCGGTCGCACGGTCTCGATCAAGGTGCGGATGCACGACTTCTCCACGGTCAGCCGTTCGGCGACCCTGTCAGAGCCGTCCGACGACGGCCGGCAGATCGCCAGGGTGGCCCGCCGGCTGCTGGCCGAGCTGGACACCTCGAGCGGCGTACGCCTGCTCGGGGTGGGTGTCTCCGGCTTCGCCGACTGGATCCAGGAGTACCTCTTCACCGACGACGAGGACGCGGAGATGGCTCCGGACGAGGCCACGGAGGCGGCGGTCCAAGCGGCCTCGCGCCACCGCGGGTGGGCTCCCGGCATGGACGTGGTGCACGAGGAGCACGGCCGCGGCTGGGTCTGGGGGTCGGGTCGCGGCGTTGTCACGGTGCGCTTCGAGACCGCCGAGACCGGGCCGGGGCGGGTGCTCAGCTTCCCGATCGCCGATCCCGCTCTCGCGCCGTTCAGACCACCCGAAGCGTGACCTCCTCCCCCGGCCTCAGCTGGGCGCACACGGCCAGGTCCTCGGGTACGACGACCCCGACCACGGGGTAGCCACCGGTCGTCGGATGGTCGTGCAGGAAGATCACCGGCTGCCCGTTGGGCGGGACCTGGACGCTGCCCAGGACCATGCCCTCGCTCGGCAGCTGCTCGTCCCCGCTCCAGCGGATCGGCTCGCCCTCGAGGCGCAGCCCGATGCGGTTGGACTCGCTGCCCACGACGTACGACGAGCCGGCGAGCGCCTTCACCGCAGCCGGCTCGAACCAGTCCTCGCGCGGACCGAGCCGCAGCCTGAGCTCACGGGAGCGCCGCGGCGTGCGCAGCGCCTCGACCGGCACCGGCGGGTGCGCGGGCTGCCCGACCGGAAGGACGTCCCCCTCGGAGACCGGGTCCGGTCCGAGCCCGGACAGCAGGTCGGTAGACCGCGAGCCCAGCACGGCCTCGACGTCCACGCCGCCCGAGACGGCCAGGTAGGCCCGCAGCCCCTCGGTCACCGCACCCAGCTCCACCAGCGACCCCTGCGGCACTGCCACCGCGTTGCCCCAGTCGTGCCCACGCCCGTCGACCGTGACCGGGACACGAGCGCCGGTGACCGCGATGGTGACCGCCGTCCTGGTGCGGAACGACAGCTGTCCACCCAGGCACTCCAGGGTCGCCGCGGACTCGTCGTTGCCGACCAGCCGGTTGGCCAGCCGGTGCGCCGGGGCATCCAGCGCGCCCGAGCGCGGGACGCCGAGGTGGGCACTCCCTGCGCGACCCAGGTCCTGGACGGTCACCTGGGGCCCGACGCCCTGGATCTCCAGCGCGCGTCCGGCTCTCGGCTCAGCCATCGGTGAACCGGACCCGGGTGCCAGGGGACAGCAGCGCCGGCGGGTCCCGGTCGAGGTCCCAGAGCAACTCAGTAGTTCGGGCGATCAGCTGCCAGCCCCCCGGGGATGACCGTGGGTAGACCCCGGTGAACGAACCTGCCAGGCCGACCGACCCCGGCGGCACCTTGGAACGCGGCTCCTCCAGCCGCGGGACGTGCAGCTCCTCGGGCAGCCCGCTGAGGTAGGCGAAGCCGGGAGCGAACCCGCAGAACGCGACCACGAACTCGGTCGCGCGATGGCGCTCCACGACCTCCTCGGTCGAGAACCCCGTGCGCTCGGCCACCGAGTCCAGGTCCGGGCCGTCGTACGTCACGGGCAGCTCGACCAGCCGGTCCTCGAGATCCTCGGGCAGGTCCTCGGGCCAGTCATCGATCCCGGCGAGCACCGTCCCGGGGTCGCTCAGGCCGTCGAGCAGCAGCGTCTCCGCCGCCGGCACGATGTCGACACAGTCGAGCTCACCGGCCTCCTGGCGACGCCGCGCCTCGGCGTACGCCGCCCGCACCTTGTCGGTGCCACCGCACTCGAGCAGCAGCGCGGCTTTGCCGACGGGCAGGACTCGCATGCCCGCATCTTCGCAAAGCGCTCGAGCACGGTGGAAGTCCCGCCCAACAGTCCCGAGTCCTGATTCCGAAATGTTCGGGAATTGGTCGTGGGGTCCGCGGAGAGTATGAGTTTCCGCGGACCCCACTGGGTGGAACAACCGTGATGTCCTGTTCCGGACCGGAAACCTCCGCGTAATCCAGCCGCCTCATCACCTGACGACCTCCGATGGGTTCCCCCATCGGCCTGGAACCGCAGTGGTTCATCCGCTCCCCCGCGCCCTCACGGGCTGCGGTGGGGAGATGTCTACGCGAATGCGAACCCCAAGCGCAAGGGAGTGGCTCGGTATTCGTTCGGACGGCACCGCGCGAATCCGGGTTTCCCACAGTATTGCCCTGCTTCTCCACAGACGGGGGGCGTCGACCACGGCTATCCACAGAAATCTGTGGACAACGGGACTGGACCACCGGGCGGCCACTCTGGACCATTCCTTAGGCAATCCGCTAATGGCCAATTCGAGACCAGCAAGCAGATCTGGTTACCAGGGCCGGACGTCGTACCCCGCCTCGGCGAGCGCCGTACGGACCGCTGCGGCCGCCTCGACCGCCCCCGGCGAGTCACCGTGCACGCACAGCGAGCGCACCTCGCCCGCTCGCGCCATCTCGACGGCGTTGGCCGCGATCGCGTCCGCCCCCTCGACCAGCGCACCGGGCTGGTCACGCGGGACCAGCCGCCCGTCGTCGGTGTAGCCACGGTCCGGGAACCCCTCGCGCACGCCGGTGCGCCCGTCCGCCTCCGCCTGCCGCAGGATCGCCGAGCCCGGCAGGCCGAGCACCGGGAGCGACGCGCTCCCCGCGAGTACGGCGGCCGCCTGCTCCTCGTCCTCGACCACCCGGTTGTAGAGCGCACCGTGCGGCTTGAGGTAGGCGACCTCGATCCCGGCGCCGGCCGCGATCCCTCGCAGCACCTCGACCTGCTCGGCGACCCAGTCCGTGAGCACCCCGGCATTCACGTCCATGTGCTTGCGGCCGAAGTTCTCCCGGTCCCGATAGGACACCTGGGCACCGACCACCACGCCGCGTTCGGCAGCGCCCTCGCAGACGCGTCGCATGGTGTCCTCGTCGCCGGCGTGGAACCCGCAGGCGAGGTTGGCGCTGGTGACCACACTGAGCAGCCCCTCGTCGTCGGTGACGCCCTCGCCCAGGTCCGCGTTCAGGTCGATCCGCATGCCCTCAGTCTGCCCGTCACGGCCGGACTCGGCACCCACTCGCCACCCGGTCGCTGAGAAGTGCCTGAGAACTCGCGTTGAAGGCAACTTCGGGGGGTACGGGCTCGTCTGAAGGGGTGAGACATCCCCCGTGACTCACCAGCGCAGGGCGGGAATCCCGGACGTTACCGAAGCGTTGGAACAAAGGACCGGCCAGCCCGGTCCGCCTGTAGGAAGGGAAGACCGCCATGACCACCACCCGCAACGATCGTGAGATCGAAGGACGCGACAGCGTCGGTCTCTACCTCGACGAGATCGCCCGCACCCCGCTCCTCGACGCTGCGACGGAGGTCGAGCTCTCCAAGACCATCGAGGCCGGCCTGCTCGCCGGCAGGCTGCTCGAGGAGGGCCGCATCGGCCGTCGCAAGGGCGGTGCCCCCAAGTTCGCCACCGAGGACGAGCTGATCTGGCTGGTCGAGGAGGGTGAGCGCGCGATGCAGCGGTTCATCAACGCCAACCTCCGTCTCGTGGTCTCGATCGCACGCAAGTACGGCCGCAGCCAGATGCCGATGCTCGACCTGATCCAGGAGGGCAACACCGGCCTGATCCGTGCGGTCGAGAAGTTCGACTACGCCAAGGGCTACAAGTTCTCCACCTACGCCACTTGGTGGGTGCGCCAGGCGATCACGCGTGGCATCGCCCAGCAGGCCCGTGTGGTGCGGCTCCCCGTGCACGTCGTCGAGGAGCTCAACCAGGTCGGCTCGGCCCGTCGTACGCTCGAACGCCAGCTCGGCCGTGACCCGGAGCCCGAGGAGATCGCCGCCGAGCTCGACATGGACATCGAGCGCGTCCTTGACCTGATGTCGTGGGGACGTGACCACGTCAGCCTGGACACTCCGGTCGACGAGGACGGCGACACCTCGCTCGGCGACCTGATCGCCCAGGAGAGCTCACCGGGCCCCGACCTGACCGTGCTCGACACCGAGTCGCGCGACCGGCTGAACACCCTCGTCGGCTTGCTCGACGACCGTTCGGCCGACATCGTGCGCTCGCGCTACGGCCTGGTCGACGGACGCCAGCACAAGCTGGCCGACATCGGCGCTCGCCACGGCATCTCGGCCGAGCGGGTGCGCCAGCTGGAGCGTGAGGCGATCGCCAAGCTGCGTCGCCTCGCCGACCCGGACCTGGCGGCCTGACCGGGGCCCGACAGACCGCTCGGCGGGCCGGGCCAGGCCTGAGCACTCAGTCGTTCCGCGACCCCGCCGAGACCACCTCCGCGTAGACCTCCGCAATCCTCCTGCGGAGGTCTTCGCGCGTCCCGGTGTTCTCGATGACGATCGTGGCGATTGCCCGACGCTCCTCCGGCGAGGCCTGCGCGGCTATCCGGGAGGCGGCGTCCTCCTCGGTCCAGCCGCGGTCTGCGGTCATCCGCTTCACCTGCAGCTCGGGCGGGGCGTCCACGACGATGACGTGGTCGAACTCGCCGGCGCGCCCGGCCTCCGCCAGCAGCGGAATGTCGTGTACGACGACCGCGTCGGTGGGCGCGCCCTGCTCGAGCTCGACGATCCGCTCGAAGACCAGGGGATGCACGATCGCCTCGAGCCGCTTGCGGGCCTGCTCGTCGCTGAACACCAGCCGGCCCATGGCGGGCCGGTCCAGCTCTCCGTCCGCGGCCAGCAGCTCCTCGCCGAACTCCGCCACCACGGCCTCGAGGCCGGGAGTCCCCTTCGCGACCACCTCGCGGGCAAGCGCGTCGGCGTCGATGATCACCGCGCCCAGTTCCTCGAGCATGGCCGAGACCGTGCTCTTTCCAGAGGCGACACCACCGGTGAGTCCCACTCGCGTCGTCATGGCGGAATCATTGCAGCCGCCAGTCCGGCGCCCGTCCGGTGCGGTCAGTCCTCTTCCTGCGCCGGCTTCTGCTTGGGCTGCTGCCGGAGATACTCCTCGCGCTCGGCCGTCATTCATTCCTCACGATGGATCCGGCGCTGCTCCTCGGCACGCTCGCGAACCAAGCGCTGGAACTCCTCGTCACTCTCGGCCGCGGTGGCGGCCTCCCGCCCGGGCCGGTGGTACTCGGGAAAATACGCCTGGGGAGAGCGGCGCGGCGCACCCTGGGGCCGTCCGTGCGACTGACCCAACACCGTTTTGTTCGTTGTTCGGTGCACCTCGTCTCGCCGGCAGGCCCACCTGACAGGATCCATGCGTGGACGTGAACGACCTGCCTCCGGAGTCCCGGATCGTCCTTCTGGTCCCCGGTTCTCCTGCGTACGCCGAGCTGGTGATCGCCCTGCTGCGCCGCGGCGTCTTCCCGGTGCCGATGGACGTCAAGCTGACCGCCAGCGAGCGGGAGCCACTGCTCGCCGACCTCGACCCCGTCCTGGTCGTGACGTCCCAGGAGCAGCTCGACGAGCTCGTCGCCGCGCTCGCCGACGATCCTGTCGACGGCCCCCCACTGGGCCGGCCGATCCACCTGACCAGCGGCACCACCGGCCGCCCCAAGGGCGTGTTCTCCGGGCTGCTCGAGCCGGCCGAGGCAGAGGCGCTGCTCGCCGAGGAGCGCGACCTGTGGGGCTTCCGGAACGACGACGTGAACCTGGTGCTCAGTCCGATGCACCACTCGGCGCCGCTGCGGTTCGCGATTGGCACCCTGCTGGCCGGCGGGCGGATCGTCGTACCCGGCCAGTTCGACCCGGAGGTCGTCACAGCAACGATCAGCGAGCACCGGCCGACCTCGATGTTCTGCGTGCCGGCCCACCTGCAGCGGCTCTTCTCATATTGGGACGCTCTGCTCGACTCGGGGGGCGGCACCCCGGACTTGTCGTCGTTCCGGCTGGTCGCCCACGCCGGCGCGCCCTGTCCAGAGTGGGTCAAGCGGCGGCTCGTCGAGGAGTTCCCCGACGGTTCGACGTGGGAGTTCTACGGCTCGACTGAGGGGCAGTTCACCGCCTGTCGCAGCGAGGAGTGGCTCGAGCGACCGGGCACTCTCGGCCGCGCCCGACCCGGGCGCACGATGACCGCCGACGAGGACGGCCACCTGTGGTGCGTCGTACCCCTGCACGCGCGGTTCAGCTACTTCGGCGACCCCGAGAAGACCGCCGCTGCCTGGCGGGACACCGACGCGGGGCCCGCCTTCACGGTCGGCGACCTCGGGCACATCGACGAGGACGGCTACGTGTTCCTCGACGGGCGCCGTGAGGACCTGATCATCAGCGGCGGCGTCAACGTCTACCCGGCCGAGGTCGAGCGGGTGCTCAGCGAGGTCCCGGGAGTGGATGACGTCGCCGTCTTCGGCGCTGACGACGACCAGTGGGGCCAGCGTGTCTGTGCGGCGGTCGTGGGCTCTGCCGACGACGCCTCGCTGGACGCCCATGCCCGGGAGCACCTCTCGCCGGCGAAGCGTCCCAAGGAGTACCACCGCCTCGACGCCCTCCCCCGCACTCCCACCGGAAAGGTCCTCCGGCTCGACCTGCCGGGGAAGGTCGGGTCGAGCTGATGGGGTTCACCAAGGCAGAGCTCGCCTCCTTCAACGGCGTCGAGGTGCCCGACCTGTTGGGTGAGGACCTCAGGCTGCTCTTCGTCGGGATCAACCCCGGGCTGTGGACCGCCGCGGTGCAGGCACACTTCGCGCGGCCCGGGAACCGCTTCTATCCGGCCCTGCTGCAAGCCGGCATCATCACCGAGCCCGTGGCTCCCTCCCGGGGCATGACCGACCGCGAGCGCGAGCACCTGCTGTCCCGGCGGATCGGCATCACCAACCTGGTCCCGCGCGCCACGGCAGGCGCCGCCGAGCTCACCCGTGCCGAGCTGCGTGCGGGCGGTGAGCGCCTCCGCGAGCTGGTGCGGACACGAGGGCCGCGGGTCGTGGCGGTGGCCGGGATCACCGCTTACCGGCATGCGTTCGGCCACCCGAAGGCAGTGCTCGGGCGCCAGGACGAGAGCTTCGAGGGGTCCGAGCTGTGGGTGGTGCCGAACCCCAGCGGACTGAACGCGCACGAGAACGTGGCGTCACTCGCTGAGGCCTACGCAGCGCCCGCCCGGGCGGCAGGAGTGCTCTGAGAGCGCCCCAAGTGAGACTGGCAGAAACTTGCCGAAGCATGTCGTTACTGCCACTGTTGGCTGTACCTCAACGGGCGCATAGTTACTGCCATGACCACTTTACTAGTTCTCCTGGCCGTGATCGCCGGCGTCGCGATCATCGCCGCTCTCCGTGACGTGCTCTTCCACGACGGTTCACACAGCTACCGTCAGCCCCCCACCAGCCACTACCCCGACGCGTTCGACCGCCGCTTCGTCTGACCGCAGCTCCCGGCGCACGAGCAGCACAGCAGAAGGGCCCGACCACCTGAGGTGGTCGGGCCCTTCTGTGCGTCAGTCAGTCGACTACTGCTGGCCGCCGGTCAGCTTCTCGCGCAGCGCCTGCAGCGCCTCGTCGGAGGCAAGCGAACCTGCCTCGGGCTCGGCACCGGTCTCGGCTGCGGCCTCGCCCTCCTCGGTGGCGGCGGGCTCGCTGCCACTGGAGTACGACGTGGCCTCGCCGGCCTCGACCTCGGCCTTGGCTGCCTCGGCCTGCTGCTTGACGTGCGCCTCCCAGCGGGCGTGCGCCTTGGCGTACTGGTCCTCCCAGACCTTGCGCTGGTCGTCGAAGCCCTCGAGCCACTCACCCGTGTCGGGGTCGAAGCCCTCGGGGTAGATGTAGTTGCCCTGGTCGTCGTACGTCGCAGACATGCCGTAGAGGGTCGGGTCGAACTCCTCGCCCTCCACCGCAGTGGTGGTCTCGTTGGCCTGCTTCAGCGACAGCGAGATCCGGCGACGCTCGAGGTCGATGTCGATGATCTTGACCATGACGTCGTCGTTGACCTGGACGACCTGCTCCGGGATCTCGACGTGGCGCTCGGCGAGCTCGGAGATGTGCACCAGGCCCTCGATGCCCTCCTCGACGCGGACGAACGAGCCGAACGGCACCAGCTTGGTGACCTTGCCCGGCACGATCTGCCCGATCTGGTGGGTCCGGGCGAAGTGCTGCCACGGGTCTTCCTGGGTGGCCTTCAGCGACAGGGACACGCGCTCGCGCTCCATGTCGACGTCGAGCACCTCGACGGTGACCTCGTCACCGACGGTGACGACCTCGCTCGGGTGGTCGATGTGCTTCCAGGACAGCTCGGAGACGTGCACGAGGCCGTCGACCCCGCCGAGGTCGACGAACGCACCGAAGTTGACGATCGAGGACACGACGCCCTTGCGGATCTGGCCCTTCTGGAGCTGGGTGAGGAAGCCGTGGCGGACCTCGGACTGGGTCTGCTCGAGCCATGCACGGCGGGAGAGCACGACGTTGTTGCGGTTCTTGTCCAGCTCGATGATCTTCGCCTCGAGCACCTGGCCGACGTACGGCTGCAGGTCGCGCACGCGGCGCATCTCGACCAGGGAGGCGGGCAGGAAGCCGCGCAGGCCGATGTCGATGATCAGGCCGCCCTTGACGACCTCGATGACGGTGCCCTCGACGACGCCGTCCTCCTCCTTGACCTGCTCGATCGTGCCCCAGGCGCGCTCGTACTGGGCGCGCTTCTTGGACAGGATCAGACGGCCTTCCTTGTCCTCCTTCTGGAGAACGAGGGCCTCGACCTTGTCACCGACCTCGACGACCTCGTTGGGGTCGACGTCGTGCTTGATCGAGAGCTCGCGCGAGGGAATGACGCCCTCGGTCTTGTAGCCGATGTCCAGCAGGACCTCGTCGCGGTCGACCTTGACGATGGTGCCTTCGACGATGTCACCGTCGTTGAAGTACTTGATCGTCTCGTCGATGGCGGCGAGGAAGTCCTCCTCCGATCCGATGTCGTTGACGGCGACCTGCGGAGCGTCGGAAAGAGTAGGGGTGATTGTCATAAGGAAAGAGGAACCTTCGGGTGGATAGAAGTCGTGCGGGCACGCGCAGAAACCTGTTTCACCATCACGATTGGTTTTCGTTCGCCCGACACGTTTTCCGTGTCGAGCCGACAGCGAGCGAGAGGCTGCTACGTCTGAGACTCAGGCAGACTTCTGGCGCACCGCGCAGTCTATCCGCCCCCGGCCGTGAGCGTCCAACCGACGCAGCGAGGCCGTGCCCCTAGGGCACAGCATGCAGGTCCCCCGTGCGGGTGATGGCCCACAGCTGTTCCCGCGCCCGGAGGACGACGTCGTTCCCTCCACGTCTGGTGGCCAGCCCCACGAGCTGGAACAGGTCAGCAGCCCGTGCCAGGTCGAGCAGGTTGTCGGGCACGGTCGGCATCAGCTCCCTGTACGCCGCCAGCACGGCCTCGACGAGGACAGGGTGCCGCTCGAAGCGGAGCAGGTTGCCGAGGTCGGTCCACGGCAGCCCGCTGTGCGCGAGCTCCCAGTCGAGGACGCCGGTCACCTCGAGCGTCTCGGGATCGACGAGCAGGTTCCTCGCGTTCAGGTCCGCGTGCACCAGGCATGCCCGCCGCTCGGCCTCGAGCAGGTCCTGGGCGTCGTCCGCGACCCGCCGCAGGTCACCGACCAGTGCGGGCTCCAGGTCCTCGGCGTGGAAGTCGACGCACGCCGAGAGGTCGCGCTGCTCCGGCGGAAGCGCAGCCAGGGCCAGCGAACGGTCAGCGAACCTGCCGGGTCGCGGCTGCACCATGTGGCCGAGACGGCCGACCAGCCTGCCGAGCTCGGCTCCGACCCGTGCCAGCTGGTCGTCGCCGAGGTGTGGCAGCAGCAGGTCGAGTCGCTCACCCGGGAGGAACGAGACGACGAGCAGGCCGGGTAGGTCGGCATCCGGTTCGGAGCGGCGTACCTCCAGCACCTCGGGCACCGGGAGCAGGCCACGCACCAGCTCCAGCACCGCCGCGTCGATCTCCGGGGCCAGTGGTCCCCGCCATTCCGACCGTGGGCCGTAGACCCGGACCACGGTCTGCTCCCCCGCCACCTCGGCGAGGAAGGTCTCGCCGCTGTGGCCGTCGGCGAGCGGCACCAGCGAGGTCGGGAAGGTGTCCACTCCCCGACCCTGCCATGGGTACTACTCTTCGCACGTGTCCGACGTCCGCCCCGAACGGCGCCCCGTCACCGAGGCCGATTCACTGTTGGCCAACCGTGCCGACTGGGACGCCTATGCCGACGAGTACCAGTCGACACACGGGGAGTACCTCGGCGACGCCGGATTCCTGTGGGGGCCCGAAGGCGTGCGCGAGGACGGCCTCGGTGCGCTCGGTGACGTGGCCGGGAAGGACGTCCTCGAGATCGGCTGCGGGGCGGGGCAGTGCTCGCGCTGGGTGCTGGCCCGCGGTGGCAGGGCCATTGGCATCGACGTCTCCAACCGGCAGCTGCAGCACAGCAAACGGATCGACGAGGCACATGGGGTCGTCGTACCGACTCTCTGCGCGACCGCGGCGCAGCTGCCCTTCGGCGACCACACCTTCGACGTCGTCTTCTCAGCGTTCGGGGCGCTGCAGTTCGTTGCTGACGCACCCGCCCTGGTCACGGACGTGGCCCGGGTGCTGCGCCCGGGCGGACTCTTCGCGTTCTCGATCACCCACCCGACACGGTGGATGTTCCCCGACGACCCGGGGAAGGACGGGCTGCTGGCCTCGCAGTCCTACTGGGACCGCACGCCGTACGTCGAGGTGGACAACGAGACCGGCGCGACGAGGTACGTCGAGCACCACCGGACCATCGGCGACTGGGTGAGCGCCCTGTCGCGCAACGGGTTCGTGCTCACCGACCTGCACGAGCCGGAGTGGCCGGCCGACCACGACCGGACCTGGGGCGGCTGGAGCCGCATGCGCGGCGTGCTGACCCCGGGCTCGGCGATCTTCGTCGCCCGGTTGGCCTGACCTCGAGGTCAGGCCAACCGACGGCGTCGATCAGGTCGCTCAGATCACCCCACGGCGACGGAGGAGGAACATCCCACCGGCCGCGCCGAACACCGCGAGCCCGCCGAGGGCGCGAGCCATGTTGCGACCGCTCTCACCGCTCTCGCCCGTGATGATGTAGCTGTAGGCGGTGAGACCGGAGGCGTCCTCCGGAGCGCCGTACGCCATCTTCTCGGCAGAGCCGCGCTCGGCTCCGGCCTCGATGACGCTGACCATCTCGCCGTAGTTCGCGGTGGTCGCCTCACCGGCAGCGATCAGCTTCTTGGTGCCCTCGTCCGAGAGCCGCTTGGCGCCCTCGGGCAGAGCCGGCGCCGAGCCGGCCGCCTTGGTGAGCCCACCGAAGATCAGCGTGGACCCGTCTGCGGCGTCGCCCAGACCATCGGAGAGCTGTCCAGCACCGTCGGCAACCTGAGTCCCACCGTCGCTGGCCTTGCCGGTGCCGTCAGACGAGCTTCCCGGCGCCGTCGGAGAGCTCCCGGCACCGTCGTCGAGCTTGCCGAGACCATCGGTCAGCTCACCGGAGCCGGAGTAGCCTCGCCTGCGCCGGCGTCCAGCTGACTCACACCCGCGACGGCGCTGGTGAGGCCGACGGCGAGCTCGTCGAGTCCGCCCCTGACCTCACCCAGGCCGCCCTTGACGCTCTTCGCGCCGGGATGAGCTTTCGTCGACGCCGGTCTTCGCCTCGTTGAGGCCGCCGCGAGATCTGCGCCATGCCGGGGATCAGCTGTGTCGATGCTGCCGATCGCAGTGCCGAGCCCGCCGGAGGCCGCCTGAGCCCATCGCTCAGTCTGGCGTCCGCGTACTGCGTGACCTGCCAGCTGAGCGCGGTCGGTCGGCATCCGTCGACCTCCGGCGATGAGCCAGGGTTGGAACTGGACAGCGCAGCGCGATGCACCAGCTCGCCGAGGTCGCCAGACCGCGGTCAGTCTGCGTCCAATTGGCGTCCGCCAGACTTGGGCGTCGAGACCGTCGCGACTGAGCGCCTCGAGCCCGCCAGTTCCTCGAGCGTCCGGGCCGTCCGCCGGGTCGGCGCCGCACCTTGGGCCTTCGGCAGCCTGCCGAGCCAGCCGCTTGCGGCAGGTCGCCTCACGTGACCAGTGCCGGCCTGGACGGTCTCCCGAGCCCTGGAGAGCTTGACCAGCCCGTCACCCGATCAGGGTTTCCGGCGTCATCGCCGTACCCATTCCCGCGATCAGCTTGTCGACGCCGGCCTGGAGCTTCTTGATGCCCGCGTTGGCACCCGGAAGCTGGTCGCTCAGCTGAGCCGAGGCCGTCGCAGATCTGCCTGCAGGCCGGTCGGTCAGCTTCTTGCCGCCGGCGAAGGGCTTCGCCCGTGCCACCGGAGAGCTTCTTCGAGCCGTCGGAGAGCTTGCCGGCACCGTCGTCCAGCTTGAGCAGCCCGAGGGAAAGCTCCTCGGCACCCGCCGCGAGCTTGGCGGAGCCGGGCACGGCCGTGTTGTTCAGACCGTCGCTCAGCTCGCCCGAGCCTTCGCGCAACTTGATCAGGCCGGCCACCAGCTCTTCGGCTCCGTCACGCAGGCGCAGCAGGTTGGCGTCGATCTCGACGGCGCCGTCGGTCAGCTTCTCGCCGGTGTCGGCTCCGCCCTGGTAGCTCTTGGCCGCCGAGGCGAACGTCGGGCTCTCCAGCGGGTTGATCGGCAGTGCCGAGACCTCGATCTTGGGGACGACGCCGTCCCGGACGTCGGCGGTGTAACCGAACGTCGCATGGGTCGAACCGACGGGCGGGAACAGCGTCATCGTGAACGAGAGCTTCGTCCCGCCCTTGCCGTCACCGGCCAGGTTGGCCTGCTTGGAGGCAACGTTGGTGAAGTTAGCCGGAGCCACGCTGCTCAACGACCCCACCATCGGGATGGGGACCTCGACGGTCTTGGTGTCGGTGCCTCCCTTGCCGTCGGGCACCTCCACCTCCTGCATCTTGCCGGTGATGTTCTCCACGTCGAAGGTGACCTCGAGCTTGCCGCTCTTGCCGACGAGGTCGCCGGGCTTCACGGTGCGACCGTCGAGCTGGTAGTCCACGTCGATGGCGAGGGGCAGGTTGCCGGTGAAGTCACTCACCGACCGCAGCTTCTTCTCGCCGTCCACGTCGGTCTTGACGAGCTGTTCGCCGTCCTTGACCTCGAAATCGTCGAACCCATCGAGGTTACGCAGTCCGGCGGTCGCGATCGGGTTGGCGAGGTCCACGTTGCCCTGGCCGGTGAGGGCGAGCTGCTCGTAGACGCGCTTGGTGTCGATGTCGCCGTCGGCGTTCATGTAGACCTGCACGGTCTCGCTGTTGACGACCTCGACGTCGCCGTTGGCGCCATCGGCTCCGGCTGCGGGTGCTGCGGCGATGAACCCGAGGATGGCCACCCCGCCGGCCAGTGCGGTGGTGCGGCGCAGAATGCTGCTTCTCACTTGGAGGTCTCCATCATGTCGTTCAGGCGAAGTCGGTCCGAGTGACCGTCGGTGGTGGGGTTGTCGCGCGCTTCAGCCGGCGCCGAGTCGTCGCCGCGGGCGACAACGGGGGCAGCGAAGGACGCGGCGAAGAAGCCGACCGCGAGGCTGAGGAACAGCGTGGTGGTGGTCTCCACCGCAGTCGTCATCAGCTCGGGCGGCGCGGCCGAGTAGGTGTACTCGTAGGCGCCCACCCAGGTGACCGTGCCGAGCAGCAATGACCACAAGGGCAGCCGGCCTGCGACAGCGGCACTGATGCCGACACACAGCAGCAGCACGACCACGGCCGCGACGGCGCGCCCGGTCGAGGTGTCCGGCAGCCATGCGGCGCGCACGACGTAGCCGATCAAGGCGACCACGAAGCCCGCCGCGAAACCACCGAGGCGCACCAACGGGGTGCGGTCCGGCACCAGGGCGACGACTGCGCCAGCGGCCGTACCGAGCAGCGCCACGCTCTCCAGATCGAGGTCGAGTGCTGCTCCGACCAGGACCAACAGACCGGCGGCTACCGCCAGGCAGAGTCCTGCCAACAAAGTTCTTCGCATTGCGCGTGCTCCCTCATAGAAATCTGGTCCCCCAACCAGCAGAAACGGTCCTGAGCAGGACCGGAAAGATTGCCCTCCCAGGCAAGATTCGCCGGACGAACATACGTCTTTTGACTCCAGAGAAGAAATCTGGCGCGCGTGATCTGCCACACCACCCGGAATCGCCGACCTGCTGAGCTGGGCAATCGGACTCCACTAGCCTCGGTTGAGTGACCAGCCCGGGACTCGATCAGCGCCACATGATGCGCGGCACCGGGGTGATTGCCGTCGCCGTCGGGCTGATGAACGTCACCACGTATGCGTTCACCATGGTTGCCGCGCGGATCCTCGGACCGGCGGCGTACGGCGCCATGGCGGGGCTGATGGCGACGGTGCTCGTCATCGGGGTGATCCAGCTCGGCGTCCAGGCCACCGCCGCCCGCCGCGTTGCCGCCGACCCGGCGCATCTCGGCGAGATCGAGCGCACTGTGGTCACGGTGACGCTGTGGTTCGCGCTGGCGCTCGGAGCGATCGTGCTGCTCGCGAGCCCGCTGCTGATGGTCCTCCTCCGGCTCGATGACATCGGGCCCGTGATCCTGGTCGCGGTCACCGCCGTACCGCTGACAATCACCGGCGCCCAGGCCGGCTTGCTCCAGGGTGAGCGGCGTTGGGGCGAGCTGTCGCTGATCTACGTCTCGCTCGGGGTGGGCCGGCTGGTCCTCGGCGTCGGGCTGCTCGCGTGGCGCCCCACCGAGTTCATGGCGATGTTGAGCGTGACCCTCGGCTTGTCCCTCACCGCCGTGCTCGGGTTCTTCATCCTGCGCGGGCCACGTGATCACGGCCCGGTCAGCGACCGGCACACCGGACGCGCCGTCGTCACCGAGTCGCTGCACAACGGGTTCGCGCTGTTGGCCTTCTTCGCCCTGTCGAGCGTCGACGTGATCATCGCCCGCAACGTGCTCCCCGCCGAGGCAGCCGGTCTGTACGCCGCGGGGCTGATCGTCACCAAGGCCGTGCTGTTCCTGCCGCAGTTCGTCGTGATCATCTCCTTCCCGACCCTGTCCGGCGGCTTCGGCCGGCGACGCGCGCTGAGCCTCAGCCTGATGGCCATCGCCGTGCTCGGCCTGCTCAGCACCGCAGTCGCCTACGCCTTTCCCTCGCTGGCGCTCTTCTTCGTCGGCGGGGACGCCTTCGTCGAGATCGAGCAGCAGCTGTGGATGTTCGCGCTGGTCGGCACTGCCCTGTCCGTCGTGCAGCTGTTGCTGTTCTCCGAGCTCGCGCGCCAGGGCCGCAGCGCCACCTGGATCATCTGGGCTGCGCTGATCCTGCTCAGCGTGAGTGCGCCGCTGGTGGTCCAGTCGGTCGAGGAGATGGTGGCTCTGGTGGCCAGCATCGACGGCGTGCTGTGCCTGGTACTGGTTGCAATCGCCCTGCGAGCGCAGCCGTCAGTGAGCGGCGGCGTGCCAGCTGGCGCCGGTGCCGACGGAGACGTCCAGGGGAACGGTCAGCTCCGCGGCTGAGGCCATCTGTGCGCGCACGAGCGCCTCGAGCGGCTCGTGCTCTCCCTCGGCCACCTCGAAGACGAGCTCGTCGTGAACCTGCAGGAGCATCCGCGAGGCGAGCTGTTGGTCGCGCAGCGCCTCGTCCACGCGGAGCATCGCGACCTTGATGATGTCGGCGGCCGACCCCTGAATGGGTGCGTTCAACGCCATCCGCTCGGCCATCTCGCGCCGCTGGCGGTTGTCGCTGGTCAGGTCGGGCAGGTAACGACGGCGACCGAGGATCGTCTCGGTGAAGCCACTGCGCCGGGCCTCGTCGACGATGCCGGCGAGGTAGTCGCGCACGCCGCCGAAGGTCTCGAAGTACTCGTCCATCAGGCCGCGGGCCTCGCTGGTGTCGATGCGCAGCTGCTGCGAGAGCCCGAACGCGGAGAGACCGTAGGCCAGGCCGTAGTTCATCGCCTTGATCTTGGCGCGCATCTCCCCCGTGACCTCGGTGGGATCGACTCCGAAGACGCGCGCGGCCGTGACCGAGTGGAAGTCATGACCAGAGCGGAACGCCTCGATCAGCGCGGTGTCCTCGGAGAGGTGCGCCATGATCCGCATCTCGATCTGGGAGTAGTCGGCCGTCATCAGCTCGGAGAACCCCGGCCCGACGACGAACCCCTCCCGGATGCGGCGGCCGGCCTCGGTGCGCACCGGGATGTTCTGCAAGTTGGGGTCGGTGCTGGAAAGCCGGCCGGTGGCAGCGATCAGCTGGTTGAACGTCGTGTGGATGCGGCCGTCCTCCGCCACGGTCTTCAAGAGGCCCTGGACCGTCTGGCGAAGCCGGATCGCGTCGCGGTGCTCCAGCAGGTGCTCGAGGAACGGGTGCCCGGTCTTCTCGTAGAGGCCCTGCAACGCGTCTGCGTCGGTGGTGTAGCCGGTCTTGGTGCGCTTGGTCTTCGGCATCCCGAGCTCGTCGAACAGGATCACCTGCAGCTGCTTGGGCGAACCGAGGTTGACCTCCTTGCCGACCACTTCGTACGCCGCGTCGGCGGCCTCGCGCACCCGGACGGCGAAACCCTCCTCGAGCTCGGTGAGCAGGTCGTAGTCGACGGCGATGCCGACCTGCTCGATCCGGGTGAGTACGTCGATCAGCGGTAGCTCGACGTTGGCCAGGAGTCCGGTGCCGCCGCGCCCCGCGAGCTCGTCGTCGAGAGCTGTCGCCAGGTCGAGCACCGCGCTGGCGTGCAGCATCCCGGTGTCGGAGGCGGTGTCGTCGCTGAGGCCGTCGAGGCTGAGCTGGCCGTCGTCGGTCGTCCCCTGCTTGAGCTCACGCTTGAGGTAGCGCACGGTGAGGTCGGCGAGGTCGTAGGAGCGCTGGTCGGGTCGGGCCAGATAGGCGGAGAGCGCGGTGTCGCGCTCGAGGCCGCGCAGTGGCCAGCCCCGAGCTGCCAGCGCCAACATCGGCCCCTTGGCGTCGTGCAGCACCTTCGGCTGGTGGGGGTCGCCGATCCACGTGACGAGCGCTGCGTCGTCCTCAGGGGTGATGCCCTCCACCGACACCGAAGCGGCAGTGCCCTCGCCGGTCGCGAAGGCGATGGCGAGCACGTCGCCGGTGCCCGAGCCCCACGCTCCCTCGACGTGTACGCCGACCCGCTGCCCCTTGCTGGCGTTGGCGGCCAGCCAGTCGCCGACCTGGCCGGGCTCGAGCTGGGTCATGTCCAGGGCGAAGCCGGAGTCGTCGATCTCCTCCTCCGACTCGAGCGTCTCGAACAGCCGCTCGCGCAGCACCCGGAACTCGAGACCGTCGAAGAGCGTGTGCACCTCCTTGCGGTCCCACGGCTGCATCGCCAGGTCTGCCGGCACCAGCGGCAGGTCCAGGTCGCAGACCAACGCGTTGAGCCGGCGGTTGCGGATCACGTCGTCCAGGTGCTCGCGCAGGCTCTCGCCCGCCTTGCCCTTGATCTCCTCGGCGTGGTTGACGACGTTGTCGAGGCCGTCGTAGAGGGTGATCCACTTCGCTGCCGTCTTCGGCCCCACGCCGGGGACTCCCGGGAGGTTGTCGGAGGTCTCCCCCACCAGCGCGGCCAGCTCGGGGTAGCGGGCCGGCGGCAGGCCGTAGCGCTCCTCGACCGCCGCCGGGGTCATCCGCTTCATCTCCGAGACGCCGCGCATCGGGTAGATGACCGTGGTGCGGTCGCTGACCAGCTGGAAGGAGTCGCGGTCGCCCGAGCAGATCAGCACCTCGAAGTCGTCGGCCATCGGCCTGGGTGGCCAGGGTGCCGATGATGTCGTCGGCCTCGAAGCCGACCTTCTCGATGAACGGCACCCGCAGGGCGTTGAGCACCTCCTTGATCCAGCGAGACCTGGCCCTGGAACTCGTCGGGCGACTTGGCGCGGTTGGCCTTGTAGTCGGCGTACTCCTCGGCGCGGAAGGTCTGCCCTGGAGACGTCGAACGCCACCGCGAGGTGGGTCGGCTGCTCGTCGCGCAGCACGTTGATCAGCATCGCGGTGAAGCCGTAGACCGCGTTGGTGTGCTGCCCGGTCGTGGTCGAGAAGTTCTCCACCGGCAGCGCGTAGAAGGCGCGGTAGGCCAGGGAGTGACCGTCGAGCAGGAGCAGCCGGGGACGTGCCCCGGCCGGGGCCGCGGACGAGGCGGACAGCAGTCGGAACGGGAGGTGACTCGGCCACGGATTCGACCCTAACGGGTCCAACCGACAGGAGCTCAGGCAGAGCCCTGCCGCCGGCGCGGCGCATCGACCGCCGCTGGGCGAGCACCTCGACCAGGTGCCGGTTGTGACCGCCGTCCCCGGTGGCGACCCTCGACGGACAGCTTCTTGCGCACGCCCTGGACGCTGGAGTGGCGCACCGTGCCGAGGGTCGTCAGCCCCAGCCGGGCGAAGAACCGGTTGGTCTCGCGGTTGCCGTCGGTCAGCACGGTCAGCTCGCTGATGTCCTTCTCCTCGGCCCAGCCACGGCCGCCTCCATCAGCGCACGACCGAAGCCGTGCCGACGGAACTCGGCAGCACCAGAGGAACGAGGTGTGTACGACGGACTCGAGCACCAGCGGGGAGATCGGGCCCGGCTGAGCTTCATCGCAGCCGACGATGCGGCCGTCCGACTCGGCGACGAGCAGCCGCTCGTCGGATGCGGCGGCGAGGTTGGCCAGCGCCTGCTCGGCGTCGTCCTGGGCCCGCGGTGAGTTCCCTCGCACCTCGGGCGGCCTCGGCCCACAGATGGAGCAGCTCGGCGGCGTCCTCCGGGCCGGCATCGCGGATGTGCGGTGCCTGTCGTGACATGAAAACTCCTCGCGCCCGTTCACCTCTCCGAGACTTGACGGTGAGACACTACCGCCGCGGTGGTTCAACACTGAAGGAGATGGGGTGCTGCCCGGAATCGGTACGGCCGTGAACGTCGCTGCGGTCCTGGTCGGCACGGTGCTGGGGGTCCTCGTCGGACATCGTCTCCCCGAGCGCACCCGCACGGTGGTCACCGACGGGCTCGGGCTGGTCACGCTGCTGATCGCCGGCACCTCCGCCGCTGCGGTGACCGACGATGCGCTCAGCGACGCAGTCGGTTCCGCGGCGCCGATGCTGATCGTCCTCGGCGCGGTCCTGGTCGGCGGCATCATCGGTTCGTTGCTCCGGATCGAGGACAGGCTGGAGAGCTTCGGCGGGGTGCTCCAGCGGGCCGCCGTACGCCGCTTCGGTGCGGGTGGCGGCAGCGAGGCACGCGAACGCTTCATCCAGGGCTTCGTCGTCAGCTCGCTGCGTGTTCTGCGTGGGTCCGCTGACCATCCTCGGCTCGATCAACGAAGGGCTCGGCAACGGGGCCGACCAGCTGCTCCTCAAGTCGGCCCTGGACGGCTTCGCCGCGATCGCCTTCGCCGCTTCCTTCGGCTGGGGCGTCGGGCGCCAGCGTCATCGCCCTGGTGGTGATCCAGGGCGGGCTGACCGCGTTCGGGGCGGCCCTCGGCAGCTTCGTCCCCGACGCCCACCTCAGCGCTCTCACCGCCACTGGCGGGCTGCTGCTCGTGGGGGTCGCCCTCCGGCTGCTGGACCTCAAGCAGCTCAAGGTCGCGGACCTGTTGCCGGCCCTGTTGGTGGCGCCGTTGCTGGTGCAGGCCGTCGCAGCGCTGCGCTGACGGCCCGCGGAAGCCGTACCCAAATTGTTGCTTCAATGTCCGCTACGTCGTCCCCGCCGCATCTAGGCTGTCGAGCGTTGGGGTGCGTTCGTGGCGCTGAGAGCAGACCATGCGGTTAGAGTGCCGCGTCACAAGTACCGACGCCGAGGCGACAGGAGTTTCATGCGGCCCCGCCCATCACGCATTGCCGCCCTGGTGGTGGCGTTGTTCGCAGCCGTCATCGCCGTACTGGCAACCGTGCCGCCGGCCTCCGCGGCAACGACGACCGCGAGCACACCCACCGCCGACTCCGAGACCTGCACGCGACCGCCGCCGCGGAATGACGACACCATCCACATCCCCGGCTGTCTGCTCGACCAGCGAGGGAAGACGCCCAAGGCGGTCCCGGGGGTTGACGATCTCGGTCGAGGACGAGTCGGAGAAGGAGGTCGGCACGGCCGAGAGCGACGAGACCGGTGTCTTCGACATCGCGCTCCCCGGGGCCTCGATCGACAACCTCGGCAAGACCTTCACCGTCAAGATCGACACGGAGACGCTCCCTGAGGGCACCGCGCTGCGCAACCCGAAGCAGGTCTCGCTGGAGCGGACGCTGAACCTCGACGCGGACGTCTTCGTGACCTTCCCGATCGGCGACCAGAGCGCCGGCGCGACCAGCAAGGGCGTGCAGGGCCTGCAGCTCCTCGTGGGCGGCATCGTGTTCGCGCTGCTGCTGGCCATGGCCGCCCTCGGCCTCTCGATGATCTTCGGCACCACGGGTCTGACCAACTTCGCCCACGGCGAGCTGATCACATTCGGCGCGCTGGTCGCCTTCTTCGTGGACTCGTTACCGGGGACGATCTCGATCGGCGGCACGAACGTCACCGTCGTGGTCGCGGCGATCACGGCGACGGTGGCTTCCGCGGCCTTCGGCTGGCTCAACGACTGGGCGCTGTGGCGGCCGCTGCGTCGCCGCGGGACCGGCCTGATCGCGATGATGGTGGTGAGCATCGGCCTGTCGATCTTCCTTCGCAACATCTACCAATACTTCGCCGGCGCGAGCAACCACCAGTACTCCCAGTTCTCGAGCCCGCGCCCTACTCCATTGGGCCCGTCCTGGTGACGCCGAAGGACATCATCGTCGTCGTGCTCTCGCTCGTCGTGCTGGTCGTCGTGGTGATCGCGCTGCAGCGCACCAGGCTCGGCAAGGCGACTCGTGCCGTATCGGACAACACGGCGCTGTCCTCGGCCACCGGCATCAACGTGGACCGGGTCATCTCGGTGGTCTGGATCGTCGGTGCGATGCTCGCCGGCCTGTCCGGCGTGCTCCTCGGGATGACCCAGGGCTTCGACTACCAGCTGGGCTTCAAGCTCCTGCTGCTCGTCTTCGCCGCCGTCGTGCTCGGCGGGCTGGGCACCGCGTGGGGCGCGATCGTCGGTGCCCTGGTGATCGGCATGTTCGTCGAGGTGTCCACGCTGTTCGTCCCGGCCGAGCTCAAGTTCGTCGGCGGCCTCCTCGTACTCATCGTCGTCCTGCTGATCCGGCCGCAGGGCCTGCTCGGTAAGGCCCAGCGGGTCGGTTAGGAGAGACTGCACATGGACTGGAACGCCATCCTCAGCCAGAGCCTGCAGCAGGGCCTGGGACCGGTCGCTGCGGTGTACTGCCTGGCCGCCATCGGCCTGAACGTGCACTTCGGCTACACCGGGCTGCTCAACTTCGGCCAGGCGGGCTTCATGGCCGTCGCCGGGTACGCCGTCGCGTCGTTCGTCGCGACCTGGGGCCTGAACTTCTGGCTGGGCTGCTTCGTCGGGCTCGCTGGCCGCTGGCGTGCTCGCGTCTGCTCCTCGGTGTGCCGACCCTGCGACTGCGCGCCGACTATCTCGCGATCGTCACGATCGCGGCCGCCGAGATCATCCGGCAGACGATCGGTTCGGTGACGCTGCTGGAGTACTTCGGCGGGCAGGACGGCCTGCAGGGATTCAACCGAAGCTTCGCGGACCTGAACCCGTTCACCGACCGGGTCGGCATCCCCGGGGTGGTGACGCTGGCGGCCCTACGACTTCTGGACCCTGCTGGTCTGCTGGGCCCTCGCTGCGCTGTGCTGCCTGCATCGTGTGGGCGCTGATGCGCAGCCCGTGGGGTCGGGTGCTCAAGGGCATCCGCGAGGACGAGGACGCGGTCCGCAGCCTCGGCAAGAACGTCTACGCCTACAAGATGCAGTCGCTGATGATCGGTGGTCTCATCGGCGGGCTCGCCGGCATCATGTCGGCGCTGCAGCACTCGGCGATCAACCCGTCGTTCTTCGCCACCGACACGACGTTCTTCGCCTACACGGTGCTGCTCGTGGGTGGTGCCGCCCGGGTGCTCGGACCGGTCGTCGGAACGATCATCTTCTGGTTCCTGCTCAGCTTCCTGGACCTGTTCTTCGGTGCCGCCACCTCCGGCGTCGACCCGCTCATCCCCGAATGGATCATGAACAGCAACCAGGCCAGCCTGATGCGGTTCATCTTCATGGGACTCGCCTTGATGCTCCTGATGATCTTCCGACCACAGGGCATCTTCGGCGACCGAAGGGAGCTGGCTCTCGATGCCCACTGAGATGGAAGAGGTCGAGCAGGTCATCGACGTCGACACGACGGGCAACCGCGCCGCCCTCAAGGACGCAGCGCGCGAGCCCGGCTCCAAGAAGTCCGACCCGATCCTGGTCGTGGACAACGTGCGCCGTACGTTCGGCGGCCTCACCGCGGTCGACGTCGAGCACGTCGAGATCCAGCGTGGAGTCATCACCGGGCTGATCGGACCCAACGGAGCCGGCAAGACCACCTTCTTCAACCTGCTGACCGGCTTCGACCAGCCCGACGACGGGCAGTGGTCGTTCAACGGCACAACCTCAAGGGAAAGCCCGCCTACCGGGTCGCCCGCCTCGGCATGGTGCGCACCTTCCAGCTCACCAAGGTGCTCTCCAGGCTCAAGGTCATCGAGAACATGCGGGTGGGGGCGACCGGTCAGCAAGGTGAGCGGCTGCTGCGCGCCATGTTCGCTCCCCTGTGGCGCTCCCAGGAGACTGCCAACACCGACAAGGCCGACGCCTTGCTCGAACGGTTCCTGCTGATCAAGAAGCGCGAGGACTTCGCCGGCTCGCTGTCCGGTGGCCAGCGCAAGCTGCTCGAGATGGCCCGCGCCCTGATGGCCGACCCCGAGCTGGTGATGCTCGACGAGCCGATGGCCGGTGTGAACCCTGCGCTCAAGCAGTCCCTGCTCGGACACGTGAAGTCGCTGCGCGACGAGGGTCGCACCGTGCTGTTCGTCGAGCACGACATGGACATGGTCCGCGACATCTCCGACTGGGTGATCGTGATGGCCCAGGGCAAGGTGATCGCGGAGGGCCCACCCGGACTCCGTGATGGGCGACCAGCACGTCATCGACGCCTACCTGGGCTCGCACCACGACCAGGACCTGAACGTCGAGATGGAGGAGAAGATCCTCGCCGAGGCGCAGGCCGAGATCGATGAGGACCGCGGCGAGGAACCGGCCGGGACCTCCACCGAAGGAGCAGACCGTGCCTGAACCGGAGAACGAGCCCGCGAACACCGCCGAAGAGACCCCTGAGAAGACTGCCGGACAACGATCCCGCGAGCGAGACAGCCGAGCGACGGGCACACCTCGCCGCAGCCGAGGGCGCCGTACTGCGCGCCGACAACCTGATCGCCGGCTACGTCCCTGGCGTGAACATTCTCAACGGTGCCGACCTGTACTGCATGGAGAACGAGCTCGTCGGCATCATCGGCCCCAACGGCGCCGGCAAGTCGACCCTGCTCAAGGCGCTGTTCGGCCTGGTGGAGCATCAACTCCGGCACGGTGACGCTCAAGGACGAGGACATCACGAACTGGCGTGCCGACCGCTTGGTGACCAAGGGCATCGGTTTCGTGCCGCAGACCAACAACGTCTTCCCGTCGCTGACCATCCAGGAGAACCTCGAGATGGGGGTCTACCAGCGGCCGAAGTCGTTCCGGAAGCGGTTCGAGTTCGTCGGCGAGCTGTTCCCCGCCCTGCACGACCGCCGCAGCCAGCGCGCGGGGTCACTGTCGGGCGGCGAGCGGCAGATGGTTGCCATGGGCCGGGCGCTGATGATGGAGCCGTCCGTGCTGCTCCTCGACGAGCCCTCCGCGGGGCTCTCCCCCGTCCTGCAGGACGAGGTGTTCGTGCAGACCCGCCGCATCAACCGCGCGGGCGTCTCGGTGATCATGGTCGAGCAGAACGCCCGTCGCTGCCTGCAGATCTGCGACCGCGGCTACGTCCTCGACCAGGGCCGCAACGCCTACAGCGCGAGCGGCAAGGACCTGATCAACGACCCCAAGGTGATCGAGCTCTACCTCGGCACGCTGGCCGGCAGCAACAACTGACCCAACGGGTCCGCTCACCAGGTGGCATCGCCGCCGACATTTGACGCCACTGCCCAAGCGCTTCCGCGCCATTGCGCCGAGCCCTTTCTCGTGCCCGGCATGCAAAAGGGACCCGACCTCACGGTCGGGCCCCTCCTGCTGTTGCTGCGTTGCTCAGATGACTCCGGCGGTGTACTTGAAGCTCTTGTACGTGTTGTCGGGGCCGTACTTGTAGATACCGATGGTCGCCTTGGTCGGGCTACCGGTCTTGCCGAGCTCGATCGGGCCGGACAAGCCGTTGTAGTCGATGTCCTCGCCCTTCTTGGCCAGCTCCGCGCACTCCTTGAACGTGGTGCACGCGGTGCCGCCCTCGGAGTTCTTGATGATCTCCGGAGCGAAGGTCGTCGGGTCGTCCGACTTCGCGGAGATCGCCGCCAGGGCGGTGAGCACCGTTGCGTCGTACGACTCAGGACGCGTAGGTGAAGTCCTTCAGCTTCGGGTCGGTCTTCAGCAGGCGCGCCTTGAAGTCCGACTTGAGCTCGGCACCCGGGAGGGTTGCCTTGGCGCCCGTGAGGGTGCCCTTCTTGAAGTCCTTCGAGTAGTCGGCCGTGTTGCCGTCCACGAAGTACGCCGGCACGTCCTGCGGGCCGACACCCTTCGCGATGAGCGCCGGGACGAGCTTCTTGGTCTCGTCGAAGCTCGACCAGCACGATCGCGTCAGGCTTGGACGCCGCGACCTTGTTGACCTCTGCGGTGTAGTTCGTCGCGTCGGCCGAGTAGAGCTGCTTGGTGACGACGTTGCCGCCGCCGGCCTTGACGCCCTTGTCGATCTGCGCCGCAAGAAGCTCACCGTAGGAGTCCTGGCGGGCCAGGATCGCCACGTTGTTCTTCCCGTCCTCGATGAGGGTGTTGGCCATCACGGCGCCCTGGAGGACGTCGGAAGGCGCGGTGCGGAAGTACAGGTTCTTCGGGTCCGTCTTCGCGTCGTCAAGCGCCGGCGAGGTGTTCGCGGGCGAGAACTGGACGACACCGGCACCGGTGATCTTGTCGATCACGCTCAGCGACACCGACGAGGAGGCGGCACCGACGACGGCGTCCGCGTTGGCGTCGAGCAGCTTGTCGGTCTGGGCGCCAGCGATGTCGGGCGTGCCGTCACCGGAGTCCGCCTTGACCTGTACGACGTCCTTGTCCAGCACGCCGCCGGCCGCGTTGATGTCGTCGACGGCGGTCTGTACGCCGGCGAACTCGGGCGGGCCGAGGAAGGCAAGGTCTCCCGTCTGCGGGAGCAGGGTGCCGATGGTCAGGGTGCCGTCTCCCTTGGCGGCCTTCGAGCCACTGTCGGACTTGCTACCGGAGTCGGAGTCGGAATCACTGCCGCATGCAGTGAGCACCAAGGTTGCGGCGGCGAGAACTGCGGCCGCGCGCCAAGTGCGAGTAGGGCGAATCATTGATCCTCCGTGATGGGAAGGTCGGTGCCTCGACCGGATGCGGCCGATGCGTGGAATTGCCGAAGGTACTGCCTAACCTCGCTGGGACAGAGGACCGTGACACACCGGTGACCTGTCGTTGCCATTTCGTGACCTCATGGGCCGACTGGACTAGGAGGGTGCTGAGCAATCCGCTCGTCGCGAGCGTCGTGAGGCGCGTGGCCTGGCTTCCCGGTGCCAACGCGCGCGACGATTTCGGGTGGGGAGGCGTGGTGGTGCCACGGCGACTGAGGAGAACGCAGCCAGGGTGCGTGCATCGCGGCGCGTAGCAGAGCATGATTGTTCAGCAGTCTCCTAGGCATCCGGGCTCTTCTCACCACTCGAGGAAACCTGTGGGCCGTGCTCCAGGACGCCTTCGGCCACCTGTCGCATCGAAAGACGCAGGTCCATCGCGGTCTTCTGGACCCAGCGGAACGACTCGGGTTCCGAGAGCCCGAGCTGCTGCTGCAGCACTCCCTTGGCACGGTCGAGTGCCTTCCGGGTGGCCAGCTGCTCCCCGAGGTCGTGGACCTCCCCCTCGAGCTGGCGCAGCTCGGCGAACCGGGAGACGGCCATCTCGATCGCCGGGACGAGGTCGGTCTTGCTGAACGGCTTGACCAGGTAGGCCATCGCGCCGGCGTCGCGAGCGCGCTCGACGAGGTCTCGCTGGCTGAAGGCGGTCAGGATGACCACCGGAGCTATCCGCTGCGCTGCTACGCGTTCGGCGACGGCCAGGCCGTCGAGGCGGGGCATCTTGATGTCGAGGATGACCAGGTCCGGTTGCAGCGACTCGGCCAGTGCGATCGCCTTCTCCCCGTCCTCGGCCTGCCCGACGACGTCGTACCCCTCCTCGGCGAGCATCTCGGCGAGATCGAGACGGATCAGCGCCTCGTCCTCGGCGATGACGACGCGGGAAGCCTTCGGGGTGCTCACGGTCGAGAGGGTAACGACTTCCGGTAACTTGGCCGCCGTCGCCCCGGTATTCCAATCGGCAGAGAATGCGGTCTCAAACACCGTCCAGTGTGGGTTCGAGTCCCACCCGGGGCACCGACGAAGACTTGTCGGTCGCTTCCCAGACACTCGTGCCATGCACCCGGTCGAGGTAAGACGGGCTGCCATGGCGATGCTTGCATCGGGGCGCTCGGTAAACGCGACGAGCACCGCACTGAAAGTCAGTCGCGCCGCGATCCGTGACTGGCGTGATCACGGGGTGGACGAGACCACACGTCGCCGACTGTCCTGGGGTGCTGCCACCAGCCGAGTACTCCGCCCTGTTCGGCTACTACCTCGGTGATGGGTGCATCTCGGTCGTTGCCAGAACGACGGTGCTGCGCGTCTCGTGTGACCGGACCTATCCCGGGATCATCGCCGACGTCGAGCGATGCATCAGAGCGGTTCACCCGGAGCGAGCCATACACAGGGTCAACGCACCCGGAGTGGTCGTCGTACAGAACGCGTGGCGCTATTGGCCTGAGCTGTTCCCTCAGCACGGTCCGGGACGCAAGCACGAGCGCTCGATGGAGATGGCGCCGTGGCAGCGGCAGATCGTCAGCGAACAGCCAGCTGCATTCCTGCGTGGGCTGTTCCACTCGGACGGTTGTCGGGCCAGGAACTGGGCCAGTCGGACCGTGGCCGGGGCGAGCAAGCGCTACTACTACCCTCGCTGGCAGTTCACGAACGAGTCCGAGGACATCAAGCGCTGGTGCGGCGAGGCACTCGACGCTCTCGGGATCGCGTGGCGCCAGTCGAGCCGGAAGACGTTGTCCGTATCGACCCGAGAGGGTGTGCGGCTGCTCGACGAGCAGATCGGCCTCAAGTGCTGACCGGTGCGTCAGCCGCGACTGCGGTAGGCGGGTGCGACCTCGTTGATGGCGTCGCCCATGCGGTGGATCCGCAGGGCGTTGGTGGAGCCGGGGATGCCGGGTGGGCTGCCCGCGATGATCACCACGAGGTCACCCTCCTTGACCCGGCCGATCTTGAGCAGCTGCTCGTCGACCTGGCGGACCATCTCGTCGGTGTGCTCGACCGAGTGAGCGAGGAAGGTCTCGACGCCCCAGGTCAGCGAGAGCTGGGAACGCACGATCTGCTCCGGGGTGAACGCCAGGACCTGGATCTTGCCGCGGTAGCGGGCCATCCGCCGCGCGGAGTCACCGCTCTGGGTGAAGGCCACGAGGTACTTCGCCCCCACCCGGTCGGCCACCTCGGCCGCTGCCTTGGCGATCACACCACCGCGGGTCTTGGGCTGCCAGTCGATGGCGGCCATGTGGTGCAGCTCGTGGCTCTCGGTGGCGCTGATGATCCGCGCCATCGTGCGCACGGTCTCGATGGGGTACTCCCCCACGCTGGTCTCGCCCGAGAGCATCACGGCGTCCGCCCCGTCGAGTACGGCGTTCGCGACGTCGGATGCCTCGGCCCTGGTGGGGGCCGGGTTGGTGATCATCGACTCCAGCATCTGGGTGGCCACGATCACGGGCTTCGCGTTCCGACGGGCCTTCTCGACCACACGCTTCTGCAGGAACGGAACGTCCTCGAGCGGGCACTCCACCCCGAGGTCGCCTCGGGCGACCATGAACCCGTCGAAGGCCTTGATCACCTCGTCGAGGTTGTCGATGGCCTGTGGCTTCTCGATCTTGGCGATCACGGGGAGGAGCACGCCCTCCTCCTCCATCACCTTGCGGACGTCCTCGACATCGCGGGCAGAGCGGACGAAGGACAGCGCGATGAAGTCGACACTGAGGTGCAGACCCCAGCGCAGGTCCTCGATGTCCTTCTCGGACATGGCCGGCACACTGACCGCCACACCGGGGAGGTTGATGCCCTTGTTGTCGCTGATCCGGCCGCCAATGACCACCCGGGTGTGTACCTCGGTGTCGTCGACCTCGGTCACCCGCAGGCGGACCTTGCCGTCGTCGATCAGGATCTGGTCGCCGTCGCCGACGTCGCCGGGCAGTCCGGCGTACGTCGTGGGAGCGACCTCGTTGTTCCCCTCGATCTCGCGCGTGGTGATCGTGAACGACTGCCCGGTCTGAATCCGGGTCGAGCCCTCCTTGAAGCGGCCCAGCCGGATCTTGGGGCCCTGCAGGTCGACGAAGATGCCCACCCCGTGGCCGGACTCGTCGGAAGCCTGGCGCACCCGGCGGTAGATCTCCTCGTGCTCGGCGTAGCTGCCGTGGCTGAGATTGAGCCGGGCGACGTCCATCCCGGCGTCCACCAGCTCTCGGATCCGCTCGGGTGACGACGTGGCCGGACCAAGGGTGCAGACGATCTTTGCTCTACGCACGATCTGAGCCTATCGGCACTTACTTGAACGATCCAATCCTGCTGAAAGAGTCGCAATTGCGACGCCTCGGCGGGTTCTGAACCGCAAGACGCGACGCCTCACCGTGCTTTGGGCCGCCAGATGCGACGCCTCAGCGGTAGAGGGGGTCAGGCGGTGAGCGGGCGCTCGGTCGGGGGGATCGGGGCGGGGAGGGTGGTGGTGCCGGTCAGGTAGGCGTCGACGGCGGCCGCGGCTGCGCGACCCTCGGCGATGGCCCACACGATCAGCGACTGGCCCCGGCCGGCGTCACCGGCAACGAAGACGCCCTCGACCGACGAGGAGTAGCCGTCGTCGCGAGCCACGTTGCCGCGCTCGTCGAGCTCGACACCGAGCTGGTCGATCAGCCCGCCGGTCTCGGGACCGGTGAAGCCCATCGCCAGCAGGACGAGCTCGGCGGGGATCTCGCGCTCGGTGCCCTCGACCTCCTGGAACTTGCCGTCCTCGAACTTGACGTCGACGAGTCGCAACGCCTTCACGTTGCCGTCGTCGTCGCCGAGGAACTCCTGGGTGGAGACCGCGTAGACGCGCTCGCCGCCCTCCTCGTGTGCCGAAGACACCCGGAACATCATCGGGTACGTCGGCCACGGCTGGTTGGCCGGCCGGGTCTCGCCGGGCTGGTCCATGATCTCGAGCTGGGTGATCGACTTGGCGCCCTGGCGGATCGCCGTACCGAGGCAGTCCGCGCCGGTGTCGCCGCCACCGATGATGACCACGTTCTTCCCGTCGGCGCGGATCTGGCCGTCGACCTTCTCCCCGAGGGAGACGCGGTTGGACTGCGGGAGGTACTCCATCGCCTGGTGGATCCCACCGAGCTCACGGCCGGTGACCGGCAGGTCACGGGCCGCAGTGGCGCCAGTGGCGAGCACGACGGCGTCGTAGCGGTCGCGCAGTGCGTTGCCGGTCAACGTCTCGCCGACGTCGACGCCGGCCCGGAAGACGGTGCCCTCGCGGCGCATCTGGTCGAGCCGCCGGTCGAGAACCTTCTTCTCCATCTTGAACTCGGGGATGCCGTAGCGCAGCAGCCCGCCGATCCGGTCGGCGCGCTCGTAGACCGCGACGGTGTGACCCGAGCGGGTGAGCTGCTGGGCGGCAGCGAGACCGGCGGGGCCGGAGCCGATCACGGCGATGGTCTTGCCGGTGAGCCACTCCGGCGGCTGCGGGCGTACGGCGCCGGACTCCCACGCCCGGTCGATGATCGTGACCTCGACGTTCTTGATGGTCACCGGCTTCTGGTTGATGCCGAGCACGCACGCGGGCTCGCACGGCGCCGGGCAGAGACGACCGGTGAACTCGGGGAAGTTGTTGGTCGCGTGCAGCCGCTCGATCGCGGCGTCCCAGTCGTCGCGCCAGACCAGGTCGTTCCACTCGGGGATGAGGTTGCCCAGCGGGCAGCCGTGGTGGCAGAACGGGATGCCGCAGTCCATGCACCGGCTGGCCTGGGTCTTGATGATCGGCAGCAGGGCCCGGCCCGGGCCTCCGGGGTAGACCTCGTTCCAGTCGCCCTTGCGCTCCTCGACCGGACGCTTGGGAGCGCCCTCCTGGCCGTGCTTGAGGAATCCCTTCGGGTCAGCCATGGGCACAGCCCTCCTTCGTCGCCTTCGTTCGGAACTGGTTGCGGTCACGTCCGCGGGTCGCCTCAGCCATGGAGCGCGTCCATCATGGCCGTGGCGATGTCGTTGCCTTCGAGCCCGTCGGCCTCGGCCTTCGCCTTGGCCTCCATCACGATGCGGAAGTCACGCGGGATCACCTCGGTGAACCGGCCCAGAGAGCTCGGCCAGTCCTCCAGCAGCTCCTCGGCCACGGTCGACCCGGTCTCCTCGGCGTGCTGGCGCACCACCTGCTCCAGCGTCTCGCGCTGGTCGCCCTCGACGGCCCCGAGCTCGACGAGCTCCTTGTTCACGCGGCCCTCGTCGAGGTCGAGCACGTAGGCCACGCCCCCGCTCATGCCGGCTGCGAAGTTGCGGCCGGTCGGGCCGAGCACGACGACGACACCGCCGGTCATGTACTCACACCCGTGGTCACCCACGCCCTCGACGACCGCGGTGGCGCCGGAGTTGCGGACGCAGAAGCGCTCGCCGGCCTGGCCGCGCAGGAAGATCTGCCCGGAGGTGGCGCCGTAGGCGATCGTGTTGCCCGCGATGATCTGCTCGGAGGGCTCGAACGTCGCTGCCCGGTCTGGCCGTACGACGATCCGCCCGCCCGAGAGCCCCTTGCCGACGTAGTCGTTGGCGTCGCCCTCGAGCCGCAGGGTGATCCCGTTCGGCAGGAACGCGCCGAACGACTGCCCGGCCGAGCCGAGCAGGGTCAGGTCGATGGTCCCGTCGGGAAGACCCTCGGCTCGGTAGCGCTTGGTGACCTCGTGCCCGAGGATCGTCCCGACCGTGCGGTTGACGTTGCGGATCTTCACCTGTGCGCGCACCGGTTCGCCGTTCTCCAGCGCCGCCGAGCACAGCTCGATCAGCTCCTGGTCCAGCGCCTTGTCGAGGCCGTGGTCCTGCGGCCGGGTGTTGCGACGGGCGTTGTCCTCGTGCAGCTCGGGCACGTGGAAGATCGGCGAGATGTCGAGCCCGGCGGCCTTCCAGTGGTTGACCGCCTCGGTCGAGTCCAGCGCGTCGGCGTGGCCGATCGCCTCGTCCAGCGTGCGGAAGCCCAGCTCAGCGAGCAGCTCGCGCACCTCCTCGGCGACGTACTCGAAGAAGCGGACGACATGGTCGGCCTGCCCGGTGTAGCGCTCGCGGAGCACCGGGTTCTGGGTCGCGACGCCAACCGGACAGGTGTCCAGGTGGCACACCCGCATCAGGATGCAGCCGGAGACCACGAGCGGCGCGGTCGCGAAACCGTACTCCTCGGCGCCCAGCAGGGCGGCGATGACGACGTCACGCCCGGTCTTGAGCTGGCCGTCGGTCTGCACCACGATCCGGTCGCGCAGGCCGTTGAGCAGCAGCGTCTGCTGGGTCTCGGCCAGGCCGAGCTCCCACGGACCGCCGGCGTGCTTGAGCGAGGTCAGCGGCGCGGCACCGGTGCCGCCGTCGTGCCCGGAGATGAGGACGACGTCCGCGTGTGCCTTGGAGACACCCGCGGCGACCGTGCCCACGCCGACCTCGGCGACGAGCTTGACGTGCACCCGCGCGCTGGGGTTGGAGTTCTTCAGGTCGTGGATCAGCTGGGCGAGGTCCTCGATGGAGTAGATGTCGTGGTGCGGTGGCGGCGAGATCAGGCCGACGCCCGGCGTGCTGTGGCGCGTCTTCGCCACCCACGGGTAGACCTTGTTCCCGGGCAGCTGACCGCCCTCGCCGGGCTTCGCGCCCTGCGCCATCTTGATCTGGATGTCGTCGGAGTTGGTGAGGTATTCAGACGTCACGCCGAATCGCCCTGAGGCGACCTGCTTGATCGACGAGCGGCGCTCGGGGTCGTAGAGCCGCTCCGCGTCCTCGCCGCCCTCACCGGTGTTCGACTTGCCGCCGAGCCGGTTCATCGCGATCGCGAGGGTCGTGTGGGCCTCTTCGGAGATCGAGCCGTAGGACATGGCGCCGGTCGAGAACCGCTTGGTGATCTCGTGGACCGGCTCGACCTCGTCGATGTCGATCGGCTCGCGGCCGGTCGCGTCGGAGGCCTTGAAGCGGAACAGCCCACGAAGGGTCATCAGCCGCTCGGACTGGGTGTTCACCCTGCTCGTGTACTGCTTGAACACTTCGTACTTGCCGGCCCGAGTGGCGTGCTGCAGCCGGAAGACGGTCTCCGGGTCGAACAGGTGCAGCTCACCGTCGCGGCGCCACTGGTACTCGCCACCGGTCTCGAGCTCGCGGTGTGCGGGCGCGATCCCGCCGACGGGGTACGCCGTGCGGTGGCGCAGGGCCACCTCCTCGGCGATCACGTCGATGCCTACGCCGCCGAGCTTGGAGGTGGTGCCGGTGAAGTACTTGTCGACCACCTCGGTGGACAGACCGAGCGCCTCGAAGATCTGCGCGCCGGTGTAGGAAGCGACGGTGGAGACACCCATCTTGGACATCACCTTGAGCACGCCCTTGCCGAGCGACTTGACCAGGTTGGCGACCGCCTTCTCGGGCTCGACCTTGACGTAGAAGCCGTCGCGGGCGAGGTCCTCGACGGTCTCCATCGCGAGGTAGGGGTTGACCGCGGCAGCGCCGTACCCGATCAGGGTGGCGACGTGGTGGACCTCGCGGACGTCGCCGGCCTCGATCAGCAGGCCGACCTGGGTGCGGGTCTTCTCGCGCACGAGGTGGTGGTGCACGGCGGCGGTCATCAGCAGCGACGGGATCGGTGCGTGGGTCGCGTCGCCGTGCCGGTCGGAGAGCACGATCACGCGTGCGCCGCCGGCGATGGCCTCGCTGACCTCCGCGCAGATCTCGTCGAGGCGCCGCGCCAAGGCCTCGCCGCCACCGTCGACGTCGTAGAGGCCCCGGGAGACGTGGGTGATGAAGCCCGGCATGTCGCCGTCACGGTTGATGTGCCGGATCTTGGCCAGCTCATCGTTGGTGATCACCGGGAAGGGCAGGATCACCTGCCGGCACGACGCCGGCGTCGGCTCGAGCAGGTTGGCCTCCGGGCCGATGGTGCCGTTGAGGCTGGTCACCAGCTCCTCGCGGATCGCGTCCAGCGGCGGGTTGGTGACCTGCGCGAACAGCTGCGCGAAGTAGTCGAACAGCAGCCGCGGCCGGTCGCTGAGCACGGCGATCGGGGTGTCCGTGCCCATCGAGCCCAAGGGCTCGGCCGAGGTGTTCGCCATCGGGGTGAGCAGGATGCGCAGCTCCTCCTCGGTGTAGCCGAAGATCTGCTGGCGTCGGGTGACCGAGGCGTGCGAGTGGATGACGTGCTCGCGCTCGGCGATGTCGGCGAGCCTGATCAGCCCGGCGTGCAGCCACTCGTCGTACGGGTGCTCCTCGGCGAGCTCGGTCTTGATCTCCTCGTCCTCGATGATCCGGTGCTCCTCGGTGTCGACGAGGAACATCCGGCCCGGCTGGAGCCGGCCCTTGCGGACGATCGTGGCGGGGTCGATGTCGAGTACGCCGACCTCGCTGGCCAGCACGACCAGCCCGTCGTCGGTGACCCAGTAGCGAGAGGGGCGCAGCCCGTTGCGGTCGAGCACCGCGCCGACCTGGGTGCCGTCGGTGAACACGACGCACGCGGGTCCGTCCCACGGCTCCATCATCGCGGAGTGGAACTCGTAGAACGCGCGGCGCTTCTCGTCCATCTCGGCGTGGTTCTCCCACGCCTCCGGGATCATCATCAGCACCGAGTGGGGCAGCGTGCGCCCGCCCATGTGCAGGAGCTCCAGCACCTCGTCGAAGGATGCGGAGTCGCTGGCGCCCGGCGTGCAGATCGGGAACAGCCGGTCGAGGTCGCCCGGGATCAGGTCTGAGGCGAGCAGCGCCTCGCGGGCGCGCATCCAGTTGCGGTTGCCCATCACCGTGTTGATCTCGCCGTTGTGCGCGATGAAGCGGAACGGGTGCGACAGCGGCCAGCTCGGGAACGTGTTGGTGGAGAAGCGCGAGTGCACCACCGCGACCGAGCTCTCGACGCGCTGGTCGACGAGGTCGGGGAAGACGTGGTGGAGCTGGTCGGTGGTGAGCATGCCCTTGTAGGCGATCGTGCGGCTCGACAACGACGGGAAGTAGACGTCGGCCTCGTTCTCGGCTCGCTTGCGCAGGCAGTAGGCGAGCCGGTCGAGACCCATCCCGAGGACCCGGCTGCCCTTGGCTGCGACGAACAGCTGGACGAAGGACGGCATGCAGTCCAGCGCGGTCTTTCCGAGCAGCGAGGAGTCGGTCGGCACCTCGCGCCAGCCGAGGACGCTGAGGCCCTCCTCCGCGGCGATCTCCTCGATGCGCTTGCGGGTCTTGGCGACCTGCTCGTCGTCACCGGGGATGAACGCCGTGCCTGCGGCGTACGCGTGCTTGCCGGGCAGGTCGAAGTCGACCACCTCGCGGAAGAACCGGTCGGGGACCTGCATCAGGATCCCGGCGCCGTCCCCGGAGTTGGGCTCGGCCCCGGCCGCGCCGCGGTGCTCGAGGTTGCGGAGGGCGGTCAGCGCCTTCACGACGATGTCGTGGCTGGGTACGCCGGTCATGGTGGCCACGAAGGCGACGCCACACGCGTCGTGCTCGTGTGTTCCGTCGTAGAGCCCTTGTGGCGGCGGGAATGCCTGCACGTGCACTCTCCCGTCGTCGGTCAGCGCACCGGGTCTCCCGAGGGTCAACCCGTGGGTGCGGCGGTTGTGAGCATGCTGGTGCTGGGACGACTTTGGCCCATGCGGAAAACTCAGCGTACAGCAGGATTTCGGGCGGTTACGGCCCCGTTTCAGGGGACGAATATCTCACCCGCGCGAGGACTCACCGTCGCCGGGAGCGTCCGGGCCGGAAAGATCCGCGGTGTCGCTGCCCTCGGACCGGACAGATGCGCGGTCAGAACCTCGTTCGGTGCCGATCTCGCGGCCGTTCTCGACGCTGTCGTCGGCGTGGGTTTCGGTGTCCGCTTCGGCCTCCTGGACGACGTACGGCGTGGGCTCGCGGCTGTCCGGACGGGGGTGCCGCCGCGTCATGACCACGAAGTACGCCGTCGCCAGCACGAACAGCACGATCGAGGTCCAGACGTTGAACCGGAGACCCCCGACGTTCTGCAGCTCCACCGGGTCGATCCGGAGGTACTCGATCCAGCCGCGACCCAGGGTGTAGAGCATCACGTAGAGGGCGAAGACCCGGCCGTAGCCGAGCCGGAACCGTCGGTCGGCCCAGAGCAGCACCCCTATCGCGGCGAGGTTCCACAGCGCCTCGTAGAGGAAGGTGGGATGGAACGTCGTGAACTGCTCGTAGCCGAAAGGTCGGTGCGCCGTGTCGATCTCGAGGGCCCAAGGCAGGTCGGTGGGCCGCCCGAACAGCTCCTGGTTGAAGTAGTTGCCGAAGCGACCGAGGATCTGTGCGAGCAGCAGGCACGGGGCCATGGCGTCGGCGAGCGGCCGGAGCAGGATGCCATGGTGGCGGCAGTAGAACCACGCCCCCAGCAGGCCGCCCATGATCGCGCCCCAGATCCCCAAGCCGCCCTGCCAGATCTTCAGTGCGTCGATCGGGTCGCCGCCGCCCTCGCCGAAGTACAGCCTGTAGTCGGTGGCGACGTGCCACAGCCGAGCACCGATCAGCCCTGCCGGGACCGCCCACAGGGCGAGGTCACCGATCTGCCCGTGCTTCCCCCCGCGCGCCACCCAGCGCTTCTCGCCCGTCCACACGGCGGCGAAGACGCCGAGGATGATCGCCAGGGCGTAGGCGCGCAGTGGCAGCGGGCCGAGGTGCCAGACACCTTCGGAGGGGCTGGGGATCGACAGGGGGATCGACAGGACGGCCAGCAGGGGGGTCATTGGTGTGCCGCCAGGATCTTCTCGAGGTCCTCGGCCATGTCGGCGGGCGAGGTGGCGCCGGTCCAGACGAGGTCGCCGGCGCCGCGGTGGACCGCCACGACAACGGTGGAGTGGTCGACTGCGTAGCCGCCGCCCGGGAGCTTCTGGCCCTTCTTGATGAACACACCCATCGGCTTGGCCAGCTTGTTGATCTGATCGATCGGCCCGGTCAGGCCGACGTAGTCGGGGTCGAACCGGTCGAGGTAGGTGCGCAGCGCCGTGCGGGTGTCCCGCGCGGGGTCGGTGGTGACGAAGGCGACCTGCACCTGGCGCTTCTCCTCCGGGGACAGCTTGGCCAGCGCCGCGACGATCGTGCTCATCACCACCTGGCAGATGTCGGGGCAGTTCGTGTAGCCGTAGAACACCAGCGTGCGTTTTTCCTGCGCCGCCAGGTCGAACGACTCGCCGTCGGTGTCGGTGAGGGTCACCCCCGGGACGGCGTACGGCTCCTCGAGGAAGGCGCCGTGGTAGCCGTCGTTGTCCGAGGTCTTGACCCCCTTCACGGGTGCGCCGGACTCGGAAGAGCCACAGCCGACGAGGACCAGCGCGACCAGCACGGCAAGCAGACCCTTAGCCACGGCGTACGCCCGAGGCGAGGTCTTCGGTGAGCGCGCTCAGCGCCTTCAGCCCCGTCGTGCTGTCCTCCGCGTCGAGCAGCACCCGGACGAACGCGGAGCCGACGATCACCCCGTCGGCGTACGACGCGACCTCCGCGGCCTGGTCTCCGTTCGAGACACCGAGGCCGACGCCTATCGGCAGGTCGGTGACCCCGCGAGTCCGTTGCACCAGGGGGCCGGCGAGGTCCGAGGTCGAGGCACGGGCGCCGGTGACCCCCATGACGGCCGTCGCGTAGATGAACCCGCGGCATGCCTGCGCGGTGTAGCCGAGCCGGTCGTCGGTCGATGAGGGGGCGACCAGGAAGACCTTGTCGAGGTCGTGCGCGTCAGCGGCGGCGATCCACTCCTCCCCGGAGTCGGGAGTCAGGTCGGGGGTGATCAGGCCCGCTCCCCCGGCACTGGCCAGGTCTCTCGCGAACCGCTCGACTCCGTAGCGTTCGACCGGGTTCCAGTAGGTCATCACGACCGTGGGGGTGCCCGTCGCGGCGACCGCCTCCACCGTCCGGATGACGTCGCTCGTGCGGATCCCGCCCTCGAGAGCACGCTGCGCCGCGGCCTGGATCGTCGGGCCGTCCATCACGGGGTCGCTGTAGGGCAGGCCGACCTCGATCACGTCACAGCCGGAGTCGACCATCACCCGGAGCGCCTCGATCGCATCGGGGACGTCGGGGAACCCGGCGGGCAGGTAGCCGACGAGCGCTGCCCGGCTCTCGGACCGGGCCTGGTCGAAGGCTCGGGCCGTGCTCTGCCCGGTGCTCGAGCCGGGGGTGGGCACCGAGGTCACTTCGCGCCCTCGGCGATCTGCTCCTCGGTGGCCGGGCGCGGGGTGCCTTCCTGGGTCGTCTGTCCCAGGCCGAACCACTCGATGGCGGTGCCCATGTCCTTGTCACCACGACCGGAGAGGTTCACCAGGATGGTCGAGCCCGGCCGTTCCTTGGCCAGCTCGAGGGCCCCAGCGACTGCATGGGCGGACTCGATCGCGGGGATGATCCCCTCGGTGCGGGCGAGCAGGGAGAAGGCCTCCATCGCGGCCTCGTCGGTGACGGGGCGGTACGTCGCCCGGCCGGTCGCCGCGAGATGTGCGTGCTGGGGGCCGACGCCGGGGTAGTCGAGTCCCGCGGAGATCGAGTGGGACTCCACGGTCTGGCCGTCCTCGTCCTGCAGGACATAGGTGCGGGCGCCGTGGAGCACGCCGACCTCGCCGGCCCAGATCGTCGCGGCGTGCCTCTCGGTCTCGACGCCGTCGCCGCCGGCCTCGAACCCGAACAGGTCCACGGACTCGTCATCCAGGAACGCGGTGAAGATGCCGATCGCGTTGGACCCGCCACCGACACAGGCGACGACGCTGTCGGGCAGCGCGCCCGTGAGCTCGAGGCACTGGTCCCGAGACTCGTCGCCGATGCCCCGGCAGAAGTCCCGGACCATCGCCGGGAACGGGTGCGGCCCGGCCGCGGTCCCGAAGCAGTAGGCCGTGTGGTCGACGCTGGAGACCCAGTCGCGGATCGCCTCGTTGATCGCGTCCTTCAGGGTGCGCGAGCCAGACGTCACCGGGATCACCTCGGCGCCGAGCAGCTGCATCCGCGCCACGTTGAGCGCCTGCCGCTCGGTGTCGAGCTCACCCATGTAGACGGTGCACTCGAGACCGAGGTACGCCGCAGCGGTGGCGGTCGCGACACCGTGCTGGCCGGCACCGGTCTCGGCGATCATCCGACGCTTACCCATCCGGCTGGTGAGCAGCGCCTGGCCGAGCACGTTGCGGATCTTGTGCGCGCCGGTGTGGTTGAGGTCCTCGCGCTTGAGCAGGATCCGGGCACCGGCGAGCTCCCCGAGCTTGGTCGCGTCGTAGAGCGGGCTCGGCACCCCGGCGTACTCGCGGAGCATGCGGTTGAACTCGTCGGTGAACGTCTTGTCGGCGCTGGCTTCCTGCCATGCGGCGGTGAGCTCGTCGAGTGCCGCCATCAGCGCCTCGGGCATGAACCGGCCACCGAAGTCACCGAACCGGCCCGCCTCGTCGGGGCCGTGGGAGCTCACGGAGTCACTCGTCTGCCCAGTCATCTTCCGGCCTCCTGCGACGCATGCGCGGCCTTGATCGCGGCCACGGCGCCGCGGGGGTCGCCGTGCTTGACGAGGGCCTCGCCGACCAGGACGACGTCGGCACCAGCGGCTGCGTAGCTGGCGGCGTCCTCGGGACCTGCGACACCCGACTCGGCGACCGTGACCACGCCGTCGGGCAGCAGTGGGACGAGGCGCCCGAACGTGCCGGTGTCGACGTCGAGGGTCTTCAGGTTGCGAGCGTTGATGCCGATCAGGTCGGCCCCGGTCTCGAGCGCGCGCTCGACCTCGTCCTCGGCGTGGACCTCGGTGAGCACGGTCAGCCCCAGCGAACGGGCCTGCTCGTGCAGCTCCCCGAGCAGGGACCCCTCCAGGGCGGCCACGATCAACAGCACGAGGTCGGCCCCGGCGGCCCGGGCCTCGAGCAGCTGGTAGCCGGTCACCACGAAGTCCTTGCGCAGCACGGGCGTCGGCACGGCTGCACGGACCGCCCTCAGGTCGTCGAGGCTGCCGCCGAAGCGGCGCTGCTCGGTCAGCACGGAGATCGCGTCGGCCCCGCCGGCGGCGTAGGCAGCAGCGAGAGCGGCCGGGTCGGGGATGTCCGCGAGGGCTCCCTTGCTGGGTGACCTGCGCTTGATCTCCGCGATCACGGATACGCCAGGTGCACGGAAGGCCGGCATCGGGTCGCGCGTCTCCGGCAGCGACCGCACGGCGTCGAGGAGGTCGGCCTCGGAGTACGTCGATCGGCGCTCGGCGAGGTCCTCGCGCACGCCGGCCACGATGTCGTCGAGCACGGACATGCGGGGCCTTCCGAAAGGTTCGATCATCGAGACGACACGACCGAGGCGCGCCACATCAAGGCTCTCACATGCACCACGTTCGGTAAGTTCGGGCCGTCGGAGGACGAACAGTCCTGCAGGAACGTGAGAAGGGCACCACATGAGCTACGACCCACCCCCTCCCGGACCTGGGCAGGAGCCGGACGGCCAGGGCGGTCAGCCGCCCCCTCCCCCGCCCCCGCCGCCGTCGGAGCCGCAGTGGAACCCGCAGTCCGGTTCCGGCTACGGCCAGGAGGGCTCTGGCCAACAGGGGTACGGCCAGCAGGGATACGGCCAGCAGGGATATGGCCAGCAGCCACCGGGATACCCGCCTCCCGGCGCACCGGGCGGCTACGGCCAGGCACCGGCGCAGACCTCACCGCTGGCGATCGTGTCGCTCGTCCTCGGGCATCGTGGGGTTCCCGTGCTGCACGTTCTTCCTGCTCAGCATCGGCGCGGTGGTCACCGGCTTCCTCGCCCGCAAGCAGATCCAGGAGTCCCAGGGGCGCCTCAAGGGCGACGGCATGGCCCTGGCCGGTCTGATCCTCGGCGGGGTGGGCCTCGTCGTGGGCATCGTCTACTGGGTGCTGATCCTGGCCGGCGCGTTGAACTCGGACTTCACCTTCGAATCGACCTGACCCGCTGACGGGCACTCCTGGCCGGACCCTCAGGGGGCGAGCCAGCTGCCGGCCGGCAGGTTGCGCAGCACGGCGAACCCGAACATCACCACGGTCCCGAGGGCGATCCACAGCCCGGGGTGCCCGCCCGAGCGGTCCGGTGGTGGCGCGCCCGACCATGCCCGCTGGGTCCAGCGAACCCACCAGAACGCCAGCAGCGGCAGCATCACGACGAAGAGCAGGTTGCTGCTGAGGGCGCCGACCAGGTCCCCGTTCGTGAGGTCGTTCACGGCCCGCAGCGAGCCGCAACCCGGGCAGGGGTGCCCGGTGAGCACCAGCCAGGGGCACAGGCCCCAGCTGCCGGAGGAGTGCGGGTCCCGGAAGTGCAGTGCCAGCACGAGCCCGGCGGCGACACCACCGGTCAGCAGGGGGCCGCGAAGCCGGTGCAGCCGGGAAGGTTCGGTGACCGCGAACGGCGTCCCGGCCATGGACCCGGCCACCGCCGCCCCAGGCGTCGACTCAGTGCCTGGTCTCGCCCGCATTGCCATAGCCCATCTTGTTCATCACACCGAGGACCACCAGGGCCAAGGGCGCCAGGACCACACCGATCCAGAACGTCGTCATGCTGCCGATCATCAGGCCGATGCCACCCACCACGAACCCGGCGAGGCCGACGACGACGGCGGTCCATGCCGCCGGAGTGTTGCCGTGGTCGTGGCCCGCTTGCTGACCGCTGCCGTGCTTGTCACCGGGGTTGTCGTGTTGCTGGCGGGACATGGAGCTCCTCGGGTCGGGCGGGGGTCGCTACGTCGGCGACATTCTAGTGGGGCGGCCTTCCAGTGGCGTGCACCCGTCTAGGGGTGGCCGGTCTCGGGTCTGGAGTCGCGACGGTGTCCCGTCCGGTTTCGCTGCCGGTGTCAGTCGGATCGCGGCCCTCGTCGAGCTCGTTCCACAGGTCGCGTTCTGACTCGACGACGTGATCCTCAGGGGTGTGGGTGCCCGGCGCGTCGTACCTGCTACCCATCTCGGGCCAGCTGCCGACGAGGCGGACGGCGAGAACAGCAGGGACCAGCGACACCACCGCGCACACCGCGGTCGTCCAGAACCAGCCCGTGAACCCGGCCTCCTGCGACCCCCGGCCCATCAGGTCCTCGAAGGTGTCACCGGCCGTGTCCGGCAGCGTGAAGTAGGCGACCACCACCGAGACGACCAGGGCGACGGCGGCGACGGTCGCGAGCACCGCGAAGGCGCGGCGAACCCGCCCACGCGTCACGAGCAGCACTCCCCACGCCGCGAGCAGGACCAGGCTGATCGCGGAGGCGAGCGGGAACCGGGTGCCGGTGTCGATGGCGGCCATCGACGCGTCGCCGCTGTCGGCACTCGTCCCGGTGCCCAGCCACGGCTGCGCGCTCGCAACCGCGGCCAGCCCTGCCGAGACCAGCCCGAGGATCACGACCGGACCGAAGCTGCTCCGCGACGGCGCGGGATCAGTCATCGTGGGTGCCCGCGAGGAGGACGTCCTCGTCGAAACAGGTGGCGGCTCCGGTGTGGCAGGCGGGGCCGGTCTGGTCGACCTTGACCAGGACCGTGTCCCCGTCGCAGTCGAGCCGGACCTCCACCACCCGCTGGGTGTTCCCCGAGGTGTCGCCCTTGGCCCAGTACTCCCGGCGCGACCGGCTCCAGTAGGTGCCGCGGCCGGTGGTGAGCGTGCGGTGCAACGCCTCGTCGTCCATCCAGCCGAGCATCAGCACCTCGCCGGTGTCGTGCTGCTGCACGATCGCGGGCACCAGCCCCTCGGCGTTGCGCTTCAGCCGGCCCGCGACGGCAGGGTCGAGAACGGTGTCACTTCCGGGGTCACTCACCGCTCCAGTATCCGCGACGCCGCTCATCGGGCCTGTTGGGCCACCCACGAGGCGTGCAGCCGGGCATAGACACCCGGCTCGCCCTCGGCGGTCTGCTGGCCGACCAGCTCGGCATGCGCCCCACGTTGTACGACGCGTCCGCGGTCGAAGACCAGCACCTCGTCGGCGTTCTCGGCGGTGGACAGCCGGTGCGCGATGGTCACGCTGGTCCGCCCGGACATCAGCCGTTCGAGGGCGCGACCGATCCGCATCTCCAGGGCCGGGTCGACCGCGCTGGTCGCCTCGTCGAGGACCAGCAGGTCGGGATCGGCCAGGTGGGCCCGCAGCAGTGCCACCAGCTGGCGCTCCCCGGCCGACAGCGACTCGCCGCGCTGGCCGACCCGGGTGTCGAGACCGTCCGGAAGGCCGTCCAGCCAGTCACCCAGCCCGAGCTCGGCGGCCGAGGCCACCACCCCGTCGCGGGTGACGTCGAGGTCGCCGTACCGCACGTTCTCCATCAGCGTGGAGTCGAACAGGAACCCCTCCTGGGGGACGAGCACGACGCGCCGCCGCAGCGAGGCGAACTCGACCGCGCGCACGTCGACACCGTCGAGCAGCACCGCGCCGGAGGTGGGGTCCATCAGCCGGGTGAGCAGCTTGGCGAAGGTGGTCTTGCCCGACCCGGTCTCCCCGACCACGGCCACCCTGCTGCCCGACTCGAGGTGCTCGGTGACCTCGCGCAGCACCAGCGGACCGCCCGGGTAGCCGAAGGACACGTCCTCGAACGCGACATCCATCGCCCCACGCGGCAGCGACTGCCCGGACGGGCCCGGGTCGTCGAGGTCGGCCGGGGTCTCCAGGATCCCGATCACCCGGCGCCAGCCGGCGATCGCGTTCTGCGCGTCGGTGAGCACCTGGGTGCCCATCTGCACCGGTCCGACGAACAGCGTGACGAGGAAGGCGAAGCCGATCACCTGACCGGAGGTGATGCCGTCCGCGAACCCGAGCCAGATGCCGACGATCAGGACTCCCGCGTTGGCCAGTCCCGCCGAGACCCCACCCAGGCTGAAGGAGAACGCAGTCAGGCCCTGCGCCTTGGTGGCGGCCACCCGGTTGACCGAGATGGCCTCGTCGATCCGGTCCTGGGTGCGCTTCTCGATCGCGTAGGTGCGCACGGTCACCGCGCCCACGACCGGCTCGGAGATCGCCGACAGCATCGCGCCCACCGACCGGCGGACGAGGCCGTAGGCGGCCGACAGCCGCCGCTGGAAGTAGCGCAGGGAGAGGAACAGCGGCAGGAAGCAGACCCACACCAGGATCGTCAGCTCCCAGGAGTAGAACAGCATCACGACGGTGGCGAGCAGCACCTGACCGACGCTGATGATGCCGAAGACGCCGCCGAAGACCAGGAACTGCGAGACCTGGTCGACGTCGCTGGTGACCCGCGAGACCAGCGCGCCGCGGTGCTCGGTGTTCTGGGTCAGCAGCGGCAGGTCGTGCACGTGCCGGAACGCCTTGATCCGCAGGGTGGCCAGTCCCTTCTCGGAGGCGGTGAACAGCCGCGCGGTCATGAAGTACGACGAGATGCCCGTCGCCACGATCGCGAGCGCGGCCAGCACCGCCATCCCGACCACGAAGGAGACGTCCACGCCGTCGGGACCGTTGATGCCCCGGTCGAGGGTCTGCTGCATCGAGATGGGTACGACGAGCCGGCCGGCCGTGCCGACGGCCGCGAGCAGCAGCGTCCAGCCGAACCCCTCACCGAGCTCGGGCGAGAACGCCAGCCCGCGCCGGATGGTGTCGCGTGCGGAGATCTCCTCGCCGCTGTCGACGCTGGTGCCGTCGGCGGTGAGCTCTTCCTCGAGCGCGGCGGTGCTCATGCGGGGTCCCCGGGGCGGCGGGAGCGAAGCGAGCGGCGTCTTGGGGTGTTCATTGGGCCACCTCCGTCTCGTAGGCGTTCACGAGCGTGGAGTAGGCGGGGTTGCGCGCGAGCAGCTCCTGGTGGGTCCCGCGGTCGGCGATGCGTCCGCCGTCGAGGAAGAGCACCTCGTCGGCCAGGTCGATCGTCGCCTTGCGGTAGGCGATCAGCATCAACGTCGAGTCCCCACCGTGCTCCCGCATCCCGGCCAGGATCCGCGCCTCGACCTCCGGGTCCACCGCCGAGGTGGCGTCGTCGAGCACCAGCAGCCGCGGTCGGCGGATCAGCGCGCGAGCCAGCGAGAGCCGTTGCCGCTGACCGCCCGACAGCGTGGTGCCCCGCTCACCGAGCTTGCTGTCCAGGCCCTTCGGCAGCCCGGCCACGAACCCGTCTGCCTGTGCGGTGCGCAGCGCCTCCCAGATCTCCTCGTCGGGCAGGTCGGCGCCGAGGGTCACGTTGTCACGCACCGTGTCGTCGAACAGGAACGCGTTCTGCGGCACCAGCGCGACGTGCTGGGCCAGCTGTCCGGGGGCGAGGTCGCGCAGGTCCTGGCCGTCGACCCTGATCGACCCCGACTGCGGGTCGACCAGTCGGGTGACGAGCGAGGTGAGCGTGCTCTTGCCGGAGGCAGTCTCGCCGACCACGGCCACTGTCCGGCCGGGCTCGAGGGTGAACTCCAGCCCGTCGAGCAGTCGTTGGCCGGGCGAGTAGCTGAAGCCGAGGTCGTCGACGACGAGCTCGGCGCCGCGGGATGCCATGGCCAGCCGGGCGTCGCCGTACGTCGTCTCGCTGACCGTGTCGAGGACGCTCCGCACCCGGTTGTAGCCGACCACCGAGCGCGGGAACTCCCCGAGCAACCAGCCGATCGACCGGATCGGGAAGGCCACGATCGTCAGCAGGTAGGCGACCGTCACGACGTCACCCGGGTCGGCCGTCGCCCGACTGCACCCGCAGCACCCCGACGCCGAGGACGGCGAGCACACCGAGGTTGGGCAGGCTCTCCAGGAACGGGTCGAACGCGGCGCGGATGCGGCCGGCGCGGATGCCCTCGTCACGCAGGTCGCGGGCCTTGGCGGCGAAGCGGTCGGTCTCCTCGCCCTCCCGGCCGAGGGTCTTGACCACCATGGCGCCGTCGAAGGACTCGTGGGCGATCTCGCTGAGCTCGGCGCGCAGCGCCTGGATGCGGGTGAAGATCGGTGAGGACAGCCGCTGGAAGACGACGTTGACCAGCATCACGAGCGGGAACACGAGCAGGCCGATCAGCGCCATCGCGAGGTCGGTGAGGAGCATCTGCAGGATCGCGATCACCATCATCGCCAGCGTGCCCACGGCCATGGGCAGCGGCGCGATCGGCGCCCACGCAGCCTCCACGTCCGAGTTGGCGTTGGACAGCAGCTCACCCGTCGGGTGGCGCTGGTGCCACGACATCGGGAGGTCGAGGTAGCGACGGGTGACCTCGCGGCGGTAGTGCGCCTGCATGCGGTACTGCATGATCCCCGCGCCGAGCCGGCGGGCCACGATGCCGACGGCGCGCAGGATCGCCACCCCGAGGAACAGCGCGAAGATCGTCACCAGGCCCTTGGTGGTGGTGGTCCCGGTCTCGAAGGCGGGCAGTACGACGTTGTCGGTCGACCAGCCGAGCACCCAGGCGTCGGCCACCGTCAGCGCTCCGAACAGGACACTGCCGAGCGTCGAGAGGGTGAAGACCCAGGGCTCACGCCGGATGGCGACCCCGAGTACGCGGAAGCCCCCCATCAGGGTGGAGGTGCTCGGGGCGCGGCTCACCGGCTCGGCCGCTTCGGGGTCATCGACACAACGAGTGCAACCCTAGGTGGGCCTCCCGACATTCCGCATTCGCTTATGCCGAGCCGGTGATGCCCCTTGGACCAGGGCTCTAAGATCCCGGCATGGAGTCGATGTCGCGCTCGGAGCGAGCCGCCTTGTGCAACACCGCTCTCGAGGCCGGCGAGCAGGCACCGACGTTGTGCGGTCGCTGGACGGTCAAGGACCTGGTGATCCACCTGCTGGTCCGCGAGCGGGACCCGCTCGGGGCACCGGGCATCATGGTCCCCCAGCTCGAGCGGCTCACCGACCGGTCTGCACGCCGGCTGGCCTCGCAGGACTTCACCTCGCTGGTCGAGCGCGTACGCAGCGGCCCTCCACGCTGGTCCCCGACGGCACTTCCTGCACTGGACCGCGCGTTCAACACCCTCGAGTTCTTCGTGCACCACGAGGACATCCGCCGGGCAGCGACGGACTGGAAGCCACGCGAGCTCACCGAGCGCGAGCAGCGGGCGATCTGGAAGTCGATCAGCGTCGCCGGCAAGGGACTGGCGCGCCCCGCCGGCGTACCCGTCGAGATCTGCTGGCCCGGCAACGAGGGCGACCGGACCGCCGTACTGCGCAAGGGCGAGGACCCCGCCGTGGTGAGCGGGGCCCCGGCCGAGCTGACGATGTTCCTGTTCGGCCGGGACCAGCACACCGGGCTGGAGTTCGCCGGTCCGGCAGCCTCGGTGCGAGCCCTCCGGAAGGGTGACCTCGGGGTGTAGCTGGGAGTCTCGGCTGCTGCGTCAGTTCACCATGATGTGGACGTGGTCGAAGTGGTTCGCGGTGGGCGAACCACGGTCCTCCATGGAGCGGAAGCCCTCACCGGACCGCTCGATCGTCCAGATGCTCTGCGACCAGATGATGTCGAAGAGGTCGAACTCAGCGTGGTGGGCGTACAGGTAGTCCGCCAGGCGCTGACCCACGCCACTGTTCGGCACCATGAAGTCGATGGCCTGGCCGTTCACGTGCTCGCCGTGGCCGTCCTGGCCGCCGTACGTCGTGAGCTCGGGGAACGCCGCGCACACGGAGCGGTAGACCTTCACGGCCGCGGGCTGGATGGCGGACTCGATCTCCGAGCCGTCCGGGCACGGCTGGTCGCTCGTCCCCGCCGCGGCCGCAGGCTCGTCCTTCTCCTTCTGCTTGCTGAGGTACTCGGCAGTGACCCAGCGGGTCTCCTTGTTCACGATGACCTCGGCGTAGGCACCCTGGCGGCGGCCGGTGACGGCGACCTGCTTGTCCTCCTTCAGCAGCCCGACGGTCTTGGACTTCTCGCGCGGCTCGACGCGCAGGTCCAGGTTGCCGGTGGTCCAGAGCTTGCCCTTGGCCTTGGGCACCCGGTTGTCCACGAGGGGCACCCGGCCGGCGGACCGCGAGGTCCCCAGCGTGCGCTCTTCGGTCTCAGGGGCCTTGGTGCTCGAGTCGGAGGCAGCGCTCAGGTTGCCGGAGGCTGCTGTGGGCGCGCTGGGTCCACCGAAACCGCTGGTGGTGACTCCCAGGCCGACTGCCAACAGGGTGACCAGGGGTGCGGTCACGAAGGCTAGTCGGCGGCGGCGGATGATCGTGGGCTCAAGGCTGTGTCTGCCTCGGGGCACGTTGATTCCAATCGTCGGGGGTCCGAGAAGCAACGTTGATGGAAACACGAATTCCCGCGAAACGCCCAATCCGGCCCACCGCTCTCAGAGCGTGAGGCTCGCCACGTGGGTGCGGTCACACCCCGGCATCCGGCCGACCTACTCCGGGTATGTCGCTAGCCGCCCGTGGTCTCCGTGGCGTCCTCGCGTACGACGCACCCGGTCCCGTCGGTGTCCTCGAGCCACCCCTCCGGGAGCGCGACCTTCCTGCGCGGGCTGCCCTGCCGACCCCGGGGCGTGCCCAGCTCGGCGACCGGGAACGCGGCGTCCGGGTCGAGGCGTCCGAGCAGCTCGTCGAGCTCCGAGAGGGCGCTGACCAGGGCCAGGGCGCGGCGCAGCTCGCCGCCTGCCGGGAACCCCTTGAGGTACCACGACACGTGCTTGCGGAACTCCTTGCAGCCCCGCTCCTCCCCCATGTGCCGGCTCAGCAGCTCGGCGTGGCGGCGCATCGTGGTGGCCACCTCCCCGAGCCGGGGCAGGCTCCGGTTCCGGTCGGCCGTCGACGGGGTGCCGGTGAAGGCCTCTGCCAGGTCGCGGAACAGCCACGGGCGGCCGAGGCAGCCGCGCCCGACCACCACCCCGTCGGCGCCGGTCTGCTCGACCATCCGGACGGCGTCGGCCGCCTCCCAGATGTCGCCGTTGCCCAGGACCGGGATGTCGACGTGCTCCACCAGCCGGGCGATCGCGTCCCAGTCCGCGGTGCCGGAGTACCCCTGCATCGCCGTACGCCCGTGCAGGGCGATCGCCGCGACCCCGGCCTCCTGCGCGATCCGGCCGGCGTCGAGGTAGGTCAGGTGGTCGTCGTCGATCCCCTTGCGGGTCTTCATCGTCACCGGCACGTCGTAGCGCGCACCGACGGCGACCGCGGCCTCGAGGATCTCCCCGAGCAGGGTGCGCTTCCACGGCAGGGCGGCACCGCCCCCCTTCCGGGTCACCTTGGGGACCGGGCAGCCGAAGTTGAGGTCGACGTGGGCCACGCCGTACTCCGCACACAGGATCTCGGTCGCCTTGCCGACGTACGCCGGGTCGGTGCCGTAGAGCTGCACCGAGCGCACCGACTCGAGCTCGTCGAAGACCAGCATCTGGCGGGTCGTCGGGTCACCCTCGACCAGGCCGCGGCTGGTGATCATCTCGCAGACGTAGAGGCCGGCCGCTGTTCCTGCGGAGTCGGCAGCTCCCAGGGAGCCCTGCTCGCGGCAGAGCCGTCGGTAGGCAGCGTTGGTGATGCCCGCCATCGGTGCCAGGACGACGGGGGTCGCGACCTCGAGCGACCCCAGCTGGAGTGAGGACGGCAGTGAGGTGGGAGCGGGAGCGAGCTCGGTCAAGCTAGTCCTGCTTCTTCTTGTTCTTCTTCTTGTCGGCCTTCTTCTCCGCGGCCTTCTTCTTCGCAGCGGCCTTCTTCTGGGCCGCGGTCAGCTGAGCCGGCTGGATGGTGCCGTCCCAGGTGATCGGCTCGAAAGCCTGCAGGGGGCGGAAGCTCATCTTGGAGAGGGTGCCGCCGTCGGGGACGAGGTAGACCAGGCATCCCTTCACCGACTTGTTGGCGCCGAACTCGGCCGGCAGCGGCATGGAGGGGCACTTGGCGAAGGGGGTGTTGAACCTCGAGGGCTGGATCAGCGTGTTCCGGCTGTCCACGGCGTACAGCGGCACAGCGGCGCCGCTGAGATCGCCGGTGCCGACGTTCTTCACGCTGACTCGCACGTAGTACGGCCGCGACTTCCGGACGCGGTCGTCGACCCGGTAGGACGCGAAGTCGGAGATCCGGCCGGCCTGGACGGACTGCACGGTGAGCGAGACGACGGACTTGCGGCGGGTGTTGGGCTCGTAGGCCACCACCGCTGGTTGCCCGAAGTCCAGCTCGGTGCCGGCCTTGGTCAGCGTGACCCCCTCGGGCACCTCGACGTCACCCTTGGGCAGGTCGACCGAGGGCTCGGCCTTCGGCTTGTCGTCGCCCTCACCGCAGCCGGAAAGGAACAGGGCCGGGACGAGGATGGCGAGGAGAGCCGTACGGGCGCGGCGCGATGGTGTCACGCGGTCATTGTGCCCTTCAGGTGACGGGATCGTCGGCATTCGCGGAGTCAGCAGCCGACGAGCCGCTCGGCGAACCAGGTGCGCAGCCCCTCCACCGAGATCCGCTCCTGCGCCATCGTGTCGCGCTCGCGCACGGTGACCGCACCGTCCTCGATGGTGTCGAAGTCCACGGTGACGCAGTACGGCGTACCGATCTCGTCCTGACGCCGGTAGCGGCGGCCGATCGCACCCGAGTCGTCGAAGTCGACCGACCACGCCCCCCGCAGCTCGGCGGCGATCGCCTTGGCCTTCGGGGTGAGGGCCTCGTTGCGGCTCAGCGGGAGCACCGCAACCTTCACCGGGGCGAGGCGTGGGTCGAGCCGCAGCACCGTGCGCTTGTCGACGCCGCCCTTGGTGTTGGGGGCCTCGTCCTCGGTGTAGGCGTCGACGAGGAAGGTCATCAGGCTGCGGCTCAGGCCGGCGGCCGGCTCGATGACGTAGGGGACGTAGCGCTCGTTGGCTGCCTGGTCGAAGTAGCTCAGGTCCTGGCCGGAGTGCTTGGCGTGGGTGGAGAGGTCGAAGTCGGTGCGGTTGGCCACGCCCTCGAGCTCGCCCCACTCCGAGCCCGCGAAGTGGAAGCGGTACTCGATGTCGACGGTGCGCTTGGAGTAGTGGCTCAGCTTGTCCTTGGGGTGCTCGTAGTGGCGCAGGTTCTCCGAAGTGATGCCGAGGTCGGTGTACCAGCGGGTGCGCTCGTCGATCCAGTACTGGTGCCACTCCTCGTCCTCGCCCGGCTTGACGAAGAACTCCATCTCCATCTGCTCGAACTCGCGCGTGCGGAAGATGAAGTTGCCCGGCGTGATCTCGTTGCGGAAGCTCTTGCCGATCTGGGCGATGCCGAACGGCGGCTTCTTGCGTGCGCTGGTGACGACGTTGGCGAAGTTGAGGAAGATGCCTTGCGCGGTCTCGGGACGCAGGTAGTGCAGGCCGGCCTCGTCCTCGATGACCCCGAGGTAGGTCTTCAGCAACCCGGAGAACTGGCGCGGCTCGGTCCAGGCGCCGCGGGTGCCGCAGTTGGGGCAGGCCAAGGTGGCTGAGGTCGACCTCGTCGGGGTTGTCGACCGCTCGCCTTCTTCTCGGCGTACTCCTCCTGCAGGATGTCGGCGCGGAAACGCCGGTGGCAGGACTGACACTCGGTCAGGGGGTCGGCGAAGGTGTCGACGTGGCCGGAGGCCTCCCAGGTCTGGCGAGGCAGGATCACGCTGGAGTCGAGGCCCACGATCTCCTCGCGGGACTGCACCATCGACCGCCACCACTGGCGCTTGATGTTGTCCTTGAGCTCGACACCCAACGGGCCGTAGTCCCATGCAGACCGGGTCCCGCCGTAGATCTCGCCACAGGGGTAGACGAAGCCCCGTCGCTTGGCCAAGGAGACGACGCTGTCGACAACGCTCTGCTGGTTCGAGGGGACGCTTGGCCATGGGGGAAGCTCCATTGCTATCGCTTGCCGGTCCGCTGGCTGCGGGCGGGCGAAGCGCCCACCCTACCGACCGCTCGCCGCCGCGTTCACCCGCGTTCTCGCGGGAGCGAGGTGTTCAGCTCGCCGTCGAGTGACTCGTACGCCGAAGGCTCGTCGATCGCCCTGCCCAGCAGCTGCACGGCGCCCATCTTCACCTCGTAGCGAGACAGGGCCCGGCGATAGCTGCCGACGTCCTTCCAGGTGGTCACCATCGTCCAGAGGGTCGGGTCGTCGACGTTGCGACCGAGCTGCCCTTCGGCGTACCCCACCTGCTCGGAGAGCACCGCCAGCGCCGACTCGAGGTCGGCGCGGAAGGCCTCCGTCTCCTCCTCCGGCGACCCGGAACCTGTTCACCACCAGCACGAGCCCGACCCTAGGCCACCCGCCGGTGAGTGCGTCGTCCACTTGACAATGGTTCTCATTTCTATTGACAATCATTGTCATGTCAGTCGCCCGGGTCGCCGCCCCGCTCGTCGTACTCGCGCTCGCCGCGGGTGCGATCACCGGGTGCACCCCTGCCGAGGGCAGCGGGCAGCCCGAGGTGGTGGCGTCCTTCTACCCCCTGCAGTACGTCGCCGAGCGGGTCGTGGGCGACCACGCGGAGGTCACCAACCTGACCAAGCCCGGCGTCGAGCCCCACGACGTGGAGCTGTCGCCGCGCCAGACCGCGGAGGTCTCGTCGGCCAGCGTCGTCTTCCACGAGAAGGGGCTGCAGCCCGCAGTCGACCAGGTGATCAGCAACGACCGTCCCGACCACGTGGTCGACGCGGCCGATGCGGTCGACCTCCAGAAGGGCGAGGACGAGGGCTTGGACCCGCACTTCTGGCTCGACCCCACCCTGCTCGGCCAGGCCGCCGCAGCGTTCACCGACACCATGGCCGAGGCCGACCCGGACCACGCGGCCGACTTCAGGGCCAACAACGCCCGGCTCCAGGCCGACCTGAAGCAGCTCGACGGCGACTTCCGCACCGGGCTCGAGGACTGCACGACGCGCAAGGTCGTGGTCAGCCACGATGCGTTCGGGTACCTCGGCGAGCGCTACGACCTCGACGTACACGCGATCGCCGGCCTCTCCCCCGACGCCGAGCCCTCCGCCCGCCGGCTCGGCGAGCTGGGAGACCTGATCCGCGATGACGACATCACCACCGTCTTCACCGAGCGACTGGCCAGCCCCAAGCTCGCGGACACGCTCGCATCCGACCTCGGCGTCGAGACCGCAGTGCTCGACCCGATCGAGGGCCTGACCGACGAGGACGCGGACGGCGACTACCTCGGGCTGATGCGGGAGAACCTCGCCGCGCTGCAGAAGGCAGGAGGGTGCTCATGAGCCCGCGTCCGGTCGTCGAGGTCGGCGGCGCCTCTGTCTCCCTGGGTGGGCGACCGATCGTGCGCGACATCGACCTGACCGTGAACGCCGGCGAGGTGGTCGCGCTGCTCGGACCCAACGGCTCGGGCAAGTCCACCCTGGTCAAGGCCATGGTGGGGCTGTACCCGCTGAGTGCCGGGGTCGTCCGGCTCTTCGACGAGCCGGTCGACCAGTTCAGCCAGTGGCACCGGCTGGGCTACGTCCCCCAGCGCTCCCCCATCGCCCAGGGCGTCCCGTCGACCGTGACCGAGGTGGTTGCCGCCGGCCGGCTCTCGCGACGCCGGCCCTTCGTTCCTTCGCGCCGCAGCGACCGCGCGGCCGTCGAGCGGGCACTGGAGGCCGTGGACCTCGCCGACCACGCCCGGCATCCGGTCTCCACGCTGTCCGGGGGCCAGCAGCAGCGGGTGCTGATCGCGCGGACCCTGGCCGGCGAGCCGGAGCTGATGGTCCTCGACGAGCCGAACGCCGGTGTCGACCTGGTCAGCCAGCAGGCGATCTCGGGGACGCTGGCGTCCATGGCCGAGCTGGGGGCGACCATCGTCGTCGTACTCCATGAGCTGGGGCACCTGACGGACGTGATCCAGCGTTCCGTCGTACTGCGTGATGGCCGGGTTGTGTACGACGGACCGCCGCACGACTCCCCCACCGAGCACGAGCACCACCACGACCACCACCGCCCCTCGACTCCTCCGGTGCTGCGGCCGGCCGTCAAGGCGCCGCTGGACGGGAGCGCGTGATGGACCTCTTCCTCGAACCGTTCATGCTGCGGGCGCTGGTCGCGGCCGCAGTGACCGGGCTGGCCGCACCGGCGGTCGGCACCTACCTCGTGCAGCGCCGGCTCTCGCTGATGGGCGACGGCATCGGGCACGTCTGCGTCACCGGGGTCGCCCTCGGTCTGCTGACCGGGACCTCGCCGACGCTGACTGCCGTGGTCGTGGCGATCGTGGGCGCCTTCCTGATCGAGCTGATCCGCTCGTCCGGGAAGGCAACCGGCGACGTCGCCCTGGCCCTGCTCTTCTACGGCGGGATCGCCGGTGGCCTGATGCTGGTCTCGCTCGGCGGCAACGGGATCTTCGCGCTGCAGCAGTACCTCTTCGGCTCGATCACGACGATCTCGCTGTCGGCCGTCGTGGCCAGCGTCGCGCTGGCGGCCGTCGTACTGGTTCTCTCGTTCGCCCTGTTGCCCCAGCTGTTCTCGGTGGCCAACGACGAGGACTTCGCTCGTACGACGGGGCTGTCGGTGCGCTTCTACAACGTGCTGATCTCGGTGCTCGCCGCCGTCACGGTGAGCCTGGCGATGCGTACCGTCGGCCTGCTGCTGGTCAGCGCGCTGATGATCATCCCGGTGGCGACCGCACAGCAGTTCTCGCGCGGGTTCCGGACGACCATGCTGGCCGCGATGGCGGCGGGGACGCTTGCGGCCATCGGCGGCGTGAGCGCCTCGGCGTTCGCCGACGTACCACCCGGCGCAACGATCGTGCTCGTCGCGCTGGCCGGCTTCGCGCTCACCGCACCGCTGGGCCTGCTCGTGCAGCGGCGCCGGCGTGCCCGGGTGCCGTTCCCGGTGCAGGCCGTGTCCGAGGCCGACCTGCACGACACCGTGGAGGAGCCGCACCGGCACGAGCACGGTCCGGGCTGCGGCCACCCGGCCGTCGAGCACGGCGACCACGTCGACTACATCCATCACGGGCACCGACACGCACCGCACGGAGGTCACTATGACGAGCACTGAGCCCGCGACCTCGGCCGGCCGACCGACCCGGCAGCGCCGTGCGATCGCCGCGGCGATGGAGACCTTCGACGACTTCCGCAGTGCCCAGGAGATCCACGGGCTCCTCTCCGAACAGGGCGAACGGGTCGGTCTCTCCACGGTCTACCGCACCCTCCAGGCCCTCGCGGACGCCGACGAGATCGACTCGCTGCGCACCGAGTCGGGCGAGAGCATCTACCGCCGCTGCAGCGCCACCCACCACCATCACCTCGTCTGCCGCTCCTGCGGCGCCACCGTCGAGGTGGAGGGCCCGGTCGTGGAGAAGTGGACCCGCTCGGTAGCAGCCGCCCACGGCTACTCCGACGTCAGCCACACCCTCGAGATCTTCGGCACCTGCAACTCCTGCGACTGACCCTCCTCTTCCGCTGACCCGTCGCAGAATGCGCCCGAGCCCGCTGAGGCGTCGCATCTTGCGCCCGAAACCCCGCTGAGGCGTCGCATCTTGCGGAGGTCCGATGCGTCCGGCGGCGGCGTACTCTGTCCTTCCAGGAGGTCACCATGTCGGAGCAGGACGAGAAGACTCGCACCGCGAACAAGTACGCGAAGCTGCCGAAGCAGATCCGGCGCGAGGACATGATCGCCACCCAAGGAGGCCCGGCCTCAGCCCTCCGAGAAGGGCGAGCACGACCGCGAGACCGAGTTCATGCTCCGCACGACGGGCCTGTTCATCTGACCCAGGTCCGTCACACGCGCCGACGAGCCTTGCGAATCCCGCTGAGCGATGATGCTCTCGATGTCGCGGTCGTGGCCGAAGACGTTCTCCCTGGTCACCGGCTCGATGATCCAGCCCCGTTCCTCCTCCATCCAGGTGCGTCGCCTGCTCGTCGCGCTCCCGCTGCTCGGGCGTGCGGAGATGCCACTCCTCGCCCAGTCGTACTCCACGCCGAATCGCAGCTCTTCGACTCCGAGATCGATCCAGTAGGACCACTGGTTCGGGCGCTCCACCTCGATCTGGAGCTCAGGCGGCGGCAGGATCCCTGCAGCGATCCAGCGAAGACGGGTGACGGACTCGCCGGGTGATTCGGACCGAGCGTCCGCGAGTGGCACGAACGCCCGCAGCTGAATGACTCCGCGCATCCCGCGAAAGCGATCGGTCTCCGCCCAGAGCTCGTTGCTTGTCGAACGCTCCCAAGCCTGAGCATGGTGTCCAGCGCGGCGAACGCCCCATCAGGCGAGAGCAACCTGCCAAGGTCGCACGCCGTGCGAAGTGGCGTGGTCACCGAAACTCCGAAGACCTCCATGACGTCCTTGGGACGCAAGAAGCGCTGGCCGCTGTCAGTGATGCCGTTGCGAAGCCGCGCGCCACGCCGGTTCACGAAGACCGAGACCGGAGGAACCGCGAGATGGTCGTTGGGCGCCAGGATCATCTCCGCGCCGTGCAGCCAGCCGGCTGAGCGATCCGTCACCACCGCACCATCGGGTACGACGAGCCGGAGTGCCTGCGCCCGCAGCTCGATGGAGTCGACTGCCTGAGCAGCGACGTACACCCCCTTGAGCATGCGGCGCAGGTAGCCCTCCCGGCACAGCCACCCCAGGTCGTGGGGACTCAGGCCGACGGTCCGCGCCGCCTGGAAGGTGAACGGGCGATCGAGCGGCAGCGGGAAGCGGTCGCCGAGCAGGGGCTGCTCGACGTCGAGGAACGGAAGCAACATGGCCAGATGATCAGGCCATCCGGCGTCATCCGCGCTTTCGTCATCCACAGGGCCATGCTGACCACCGCAAGCTGCGACGCCTCGGCAGGTTCTCGGCCGCAAGACTGCGACGCCTCAGCGGTTCTGGCTGCACTTCTGTGACGGGTCGGCGGGGGGGGTTAGGCGGTGCCGTAGCGGCGGTTGCGGCTGGCGTAGGTCTCGACGGCGGCCCAGAGGTCGCGGCGGTCCACGTCGGGCCAGAGGACGTTGCTGAAGACCATCTCGGAGTACGCCGCCTGCCAGAGCATGAAGTTGCTCAGTCGCTGCTCCCCCGACGTACGCCAGACCAGGTCGGCCTCGGGGACCTCGGGGACGTAGAGGTACTTCGCGAAGGTGCGTTCGTCGATGCGGTCGGCGTTGAGCCGGCCCGCCGCCACGTCCTGGCCGATCGCCCGGGCGGCATCGGCGAGCTCGGCCCGGCCGCCGTAGTTGACGCACATCGTCAAGGTGAGTACGTCGTTGTCGCGGGTGAGCTCCTCGGCGACCTGCAGCTCCTTGATCACCGACCGCCACAGTCGTGGCCTTCGCCCCGCCCACCGCACGCGTACGCCGAGCTCGTGCATCTCGTCTCGACGGCGGCGGATCACGTCCCGGTTGAAGCCCATCAGGAACTTCACCTCGTCGGCCGAGCGGGACCAGTTCTCGGTGGAGAACGCGTAGGCGGAGATGGCCTGCACACCGATCTCGATGGCCCCCTCGACCACGTCGAAGAGCGAGTGCTCACCCTGCTCGTGGCCGGCGGTGCGAGGCAGCCCGCGCTCGTTGGCCCAGCGGCCGTTGCCGTCCATGATGATCGCGACGTGCCCCGGCACCTGGTCGAGCGGGATGTCCGGCGCGGTGGCGCCCGAGGGGTGCGGGTCGGGGCGGCGTACCTGCCGCTTGCTGGACCTGCGCACCGCTCACCCCTCGCCGACGTAGGGCAAGGATCGCAGGCCACGCTCCAGGTGCCACGAGACGTACGCCGAGACCAGGCCCCGCGCCTCCCGCCGGTTGCGCTGCTCGGACGCGTCGACGACCGGCCAGTCGCCGGCCAGCAGAGCACCGAGCAGCAGCAGCGTCTCGGGCGCAGGGCTCACCGAACCCGGCACGCGGCACGTCGGGCACAGCGTCCCGCCGGCGGCCGGGCTGAACGCGCGGTGCGGGCCCTCGAGCCCGCAGTTGGCACAGGCAGCGAACGAGGGCGCGTAGCCGGCCACCGACAGCGACCTGAGCAGGAACGAGTCGAGGACGTCGCCGCCGCGATGCTCCCCCGCCGTCATCGCGCGCAGTGCACCGACGAGCAGGAGGTACTGCTGCACAGCGGGCTGCCGCTCCTCGGAGACCAGCCGCTCGGAGGTCTCGAGCATCACGCTCGCCGCGGTGTAGCGGTCGTAGTCGGCCGAGATGACCGCGCCGTACGGCGACAGCGTCTCGGCCTGGGTGATCGTGTCCAGGTTTCGCCCCACGGCCAGCTGCAGGTCGACGTGGGTGAACGGCTCCAGCCGCGACCCGAAACGTGAGGACGTACGGCGTACGCCCCTCGCGACCGCACGGACCACACCGTGCTGGCGCGTCAGCAGGGTGATGATGCGGTCGGCCTCTGCCAGCTTGTGGGTCCGCAGCACGATGGCTTCGTCGCTGTACAGGGGCATGGCCTCATTGTCCCCCGCCGTCCCGACAACCCCGACCGACCCGCCGCCCAGCCGGGCGCGGGCCTCAGGCGCTGAGCTGAGTCCACCCGGGACTCGGCCCGGGTCGACGGCTTGGCCACCGGCAACCGGACCTCGAACGTCGACCCCTTGCCGACCTCGCTGGAGACGTCGATCTCGCCGCCGTGGGCGTCCACGATCGTCTTGGTGATCGCCAGCCCGAGGCCGATGCCGGGGATCGCGTCGATGAGCACGGCCTTGCTCCGGAAGAACTTCGAGAAGATCTCACCGAGCTCCGACTCGGAGATGCCGCGCCCCGTGTCGCGGACGGAGATCACTGCATGGCCGTTCTGCTGTACGACGCACGCCGAGACGTGACCGCCCGAGGGCGTGTACTTGACCGCGTTGCTGAACAGGTTGTCGAAGACCTGGGCGAGCCGCTCGGCGTCACCGTGGATCTCGAGGCCGGACGGGGCGTCGGACACGTCGAACTCGAAGCTCAGGCCCGCGGCCGCCGAGGCCCGGCTGGCCTCCAGGGCGGAGCGGCGGAGCAGGTCGACCAGCGGGACCCGGGACACGTCCAGGACGGTGGTGACCGACTGGAGCGCGGTCGAGAGGAGGTCGTCGACGAGGCGGTGCAGCCGCCGGGCGTTGCGCTGCACCGTGACGAGGTGGTCGTGCACGTCGGCGGGCAGCCGATCGGCCTCGTCGAGCACGATGTCGACGTACCCGATGATCGAGGTCAGCGGGGTCCGCAGCTCGTGGCTGACCGAGGCGACGAACTCCTCCTTGATGCGGGAGGCGAGCACCAGCTCGGTGATGTCGTGGTAGGCCAGCACGGCTCCGCCGAAGTCCCCGTTGGTGCGGAAGTACGGCGTCGAGGACACCGCCAGCGCACGCCGTTCGGCGGGGTCCTCGCCGACCCAGATGAGGTGGTCGCGGAACGCCTCCCCGCGGACGGCCCGGACCGTCGGCATCTCGTCACGTGAGAGCGTCGTGACCCCGTCGGACCCGTAGACGAAGCCGACCTGCCCTGCCATCCCTCCGTGACCGGCGGGGAAGGCAAGGTCCATGAAGTCCTCGTGGCGCGGGTTCATCGAGTCGTAGGCGCCCTGGGCGTCGATGGCCACGAGGCCGACGTCCACGCCGTTGACGATCGTCCTGGTCAGTCGCCGCTGCTCGATCGCGTCATCCATGGCGTGCTCGAGGCGGCTCGCGCTGGCGACGGTCTCCTCGACCTGCGCCTTCCACAGCTCGGCGGTCATCGCGACGGCGCCGGCGCAGATCACGGCCATCAGGGTCACCTGGAGGCTGCGTGAGAACGCCTCCGGGGTGGCACCCACGGTGATCAGTGTCGGCACCACGAACACGGTGAGCACCGTGACCAGGGTGATCAGCAGACCCTTGCGCCCGAACTGGAGCCCGAGCCAGATCGCCGGGAAGGCCACGGCGATGCCGACCGCGGTTCCCTCCGAGAGCCGGTAGGCACCCAGCGCTGCGATGTCGAGGATCGGGATCCAGATGGTCAGCCGGTCGCTGAGCAGGCCCTTGCCGATGGCGATCGAGCCCAGCGTGGGTACGACGGCGATGAGGGTGCCGAGGAGGAAGTAGATGTCGAAATGGGCCGGGGACACGACGAGCAGGAGGGTCTCGACCAGCACCGGGATCAGGAACAGGCCCTGGGCAGCGCGCGGGTCAGCGTGCTCCCCGGTGAGGAGCTGCTGGATCTCCCCGATGAGGGCTGAGCGCGAGGACATGCGCAGTACGTCCCTCCCCCGTGAGCGTGGATGAACTCTAGCCGCTCATCTCGCCCGCGGAGGCGGAATCGAACGTCCCGCGTCGGCGCCCGCGAACCGGTCAGCCAGGCAGCAGGCGCGCCCCGGCATCGGTCTCGAAGCAGCGGGCCACGAAGCCGGCAGCGATGCCGTTGAGCCGTTGCGGCCGGTACCGCCACTCGAGGATGCTCCGCGCCTCGACGAACGTGGTGTCCGGCAGCTCCTCGGCCAGCATGGCCGCATCGGCGGCCGGGTGGATCGGGTCGCGGCGATGGCCCACGACGAGCGCGGGTGCCTCGATGCGCTTGCGCGTGCGGGACGAGGGGGCGATCCGGCCGAAGAAGATGCCATGGATGGCCGCAGCCATCGGCGCCGGGCGCTGGTCGCAGGTGTCCAGCATGATCCCCGTCCAGAACGGGACCACGCCACGAGGGACGGCGCGGGTGACCGCCCTGAGGCCACTGATGCTCAGGGGCAGGAACCTGGCGGCGAACAACAGGGGCGCGAAGGCCAGGATGCCGGCCTCGAGGGCGTTGTCGAGCACCGGCATCTCCGCGATGATGCCGCGCACCCGGTCGGGGGCCGCCACGGCCACCTCCAGGGAGACGTTGGCGCCGAGGGAGGTGCCACCGATGACTGCCTGCGGGATGTCGAGCTCGTCGAGCAGCGCGAGGACCTGCTCGCCGAACGCGGTCATCGAGTAGTCGAGGGGGTCGTCGGGACGGTCGGAGCGACCGTGACCGAGCAGGTCCACCGTCAGCACGTGCGCCCCGGCACCGGCCAGGTGGCGCGCCAGGGGCTGGTGCATCCGGCGGGGCATCAGCTGTCCGTGGATCAGTACGACCCACCGGTCGCCACCGCCGTACTCGGTGTACTCCAGCCGGTGGCCGTCATGGAAGAACTGACCGATCCGCTCCGAAACCAGCGTCATGAGGTCACCTTTGCATGAGCGCAGCGCCGCAGATCCGAGGCGTCCGTGTCGTGAGCGGTCCAAAACCCCGTAGGACCGCTCCCGATGGTGAACAATCAGCAGGTGAATCGGCCAGTACTCACACTCCAACAGGGTGATCGTCGGCGCCCTCGTGGTGGCGGCGTACCTGGCCGGAGCCGGCGCCCTCGAGGTCGGGCAGCGCACCGGGAGCACGGCCGCCTGGTGGCCCGCCGCCGGGATCGGGGTGGTCGCGGTGCTGCTCACGCCGCGGCGCCACTGGCCGAAGGTCCTCGCGCTCCTGCTCCTCGCCTTCGCGCTCGCCAACCTGACCGCGGGCCGTTCGGTGCTGGTCTCGTCCCTCCTGGGGCTGGCGGACGTGGCCGAGACGATCGTCGTGGCGATCCTCGTCAGGAGGTACGTCGGCCGGCGGATCGTCGACGTCGCGGACGTCTGGCGACTGTTCGGCATCGCCACCGCTGGGCGCACTGGTCGCGGCCACCGGGATCTCGCTCGTCTACGACCGGCTCCTCGACATCCCGTTCTGGCCGACGCTCGGTCTCACCCTGCCCTCGCATGCCGCCTCGGTGATGCTGCTGGCCCCGGTTGCCCTGCTCGCCATCCGGCGGCCGCAGCCGAACACGGTGCGCACCATCGAGCTCACGGCGCAGGCATGCATGCTCCTGGCCGCCACACTGATCACCTTCGGCGCGGCCACACCTGACCCTCGGGTTCGCTCCGCTGCCCGTCATCGTCTGGGCCGCGGTGCGGTTCAGCAAGTGGGTCGTGGTGATCGAGCAGATCCTCTACGCCACCGCGGTGACCCTGCTGACGCAGTACGGCTGGGGCCCGTTCTCACCGCTCGTCGAGTCCGACGCGGGCCGCAGCACCCAGCACGCCCAGCTCTACCTGATCTGCCTGGTCCTCATCGGCCTTCCCCTCGTCACCGCCATGGCGCAGCGCGACAAGGCCCTGGTGCGCCTGTCGGCCAGTGAGCGGGTCTTCCGCCGTACGTTCACCGAGTCACGGGTCCCGGTCGCGCTCGTCATGCTCGAGGGCGGCCAGGTGACCTTCTCGGACTGCAACGACGCCACCGCCGCCGTACTGGGCAGGGCGTCCTCAGAGCTCGTGGGTCAACCGCTCGACGAGCACCTGGCCGCGCCCGACCTCGTCGCCGCCTGCCACGACATCGTCGACGACGGCGCCACCGGCTGGTCCGGCCCGATCGGGGTGCACGCGGATCCCCGGGTCCGGCTCGACGGCGTCCTGTCGCTGCTCGAGCTGGGCGACGACCGCGCGTTCTTCTCCCTCTTCATGGCCGACGTCACCGAGCCCGTGGAGCTGCAGGAACGGCTGCAGGCCGAGCGCGACTACACAAGGGCGGTGGTCGACACCGCCAGCAGCATGATCGTGCTGACCCGGCACGACGGGACCGTGATCGCCGCGAACCCGGCAACGACGCTCCTGACCGGGTTCACCGAGGCCGAGCTGATGGGACGGCCCGTGTGGGACCTGCTGATCGCGGAGGAGCAGCGCGCGCCCCTCGAGGCCCTCTTCGTGGCGGAGAACCTGCCCCGCAACGGCGAGGCACAGCTGCAGACCAAGGACGGCCACCAGAAGGCAGTCACGTTCTCCACCGACGTGCACCGGGTCAGTGCCGATGCACCGGTCACCGTGGTGATCTCGGCGACCGACGTGACCGACGCGCGGCAGAACGCCGGCATGGTCAACAACCTGCTTCGCTCGGCCCGCACCATCGCCTTCGTCGGGACCGACCTGGCCGGCCGGATCACGTTGTTCAACACCGGCGCCGAACGCATGCTCGGCATCGACGCCACCGGCGCGACCGGACGCGAGCTGGTGGAGTTCATCGCCCCGGAGGACCTGGCCCGCAACGCCGCTCGCGGCCCGGGCCAGACCGTCTTCGAGGCCCTCGTGGAGCACGCGGCCGGCGACCTGGCCCCCGAGACGCGGGACTGGACCTGGTTGCCCGAGGAACGCGGACCCCTGAAGGTCTCGATGACCACCAACCCCGTGATCGACACCTTCGGCGACCTCTTCGGCTACCTCTTCGTGGCCAGCGACATCACCGACACACGCCGCAGCCAGGAGATCCTGGTCAAGGCCCTGCAGCGCGAGCGCCAGGTCGTCGCGCGGCTCAAGGACATCGACCAGGTCAAGGACGACTTCATCACCACGGTGAGCCACGAGCTGCGCACCCCGATGAGCAGCATCATCGGCAGCGCGGAGATGCTCGCCGACGGGTTGATGGGCGAGCTGGAGCCGGAGCAGCAACGGGTCGTCGAGGTGATCACGCGCAACGGCGACCGCCTGCTCGCCCTGGCCGACGACCTGCTGCTGCTGGCCGCCTACGACCAGAACTCCGTGCAGGAGCAGACGATTCCGGTCGACCTGCGCGCCGTGGTCGAGGAGAGCGCGGGCGCGGTGGCCGGGATGCTGGCCCACCGCGACCTCGACGTGGGGTACAGCCTGGGCGACGAGCCGGTGTTCGTCAGCGGGGACCCGAACCACCTCGAGCGCGCCGTCACCAACCTGTTGACCAACTCGGTGAAGTTCACCCCCGACGGCGGGCACGTCCACGTGGCAGTCGGGTGCGAGGCCCCGGCGGGCTCGGCCATGGTCAGCGTCACCGACACCGGGTTCGGCATCGCCGAGGCCGACATGTCGAAGCTGTTCGACCGGTTCTGGCGCTCGGTGATCGTGCAGGAACGGGCGATCCAGGGCTCAGGACTCGGGCTGCCGATCGTGAAGACGATCGTGGAGAGTCACGAGGGGCAGATCAAGGTGCGGTCCGAGGAAGGCATCGGCACGACCTTCACGATCATCCTGCCCCGCGTCGGGCGCTTCGGCAGCCTCCACTAGCCGCGGTTCACCGCCGAGATGACGGCCTTGAGCGAGGCGGTCACGATGTTGGCGTCGAGGCCGACGCCCCAGAGGACCTGGTCGCCGACGGCGCACTCGACGTACGCCGCAGCGATGGCGTCACCGCCGGCCGAGAGGGCGTGCTCGTGGTAGTCGAGCACCCGCACGTCGAAGTTCGTTCGGCAGGCCGTTGATCGCGTCGACGAACGCCGCGATCGGGCCGTTGCCGGTCCCCTGGAGCTCGCGGATCTCGCCGTCGACGTACACGTTCACGGTGAGCTGGTCCTTCTCGCCGGCCGCCGACGACGTGTGCACGGAGTTGAGCCGCAGCGGCGTCTCCGGTGCGAGGTACTCCTCGCTGGAAGGCCTCCCAGATGGCCGCCGAGGTCATCTCGCCGCCCTCGCCGTCGGTCTGCTCCTGGACCACCCGGCTGAACTCGATCTGCAGCCGGCGCGGGAGGTCGAGCTTGTGCTCGGACTTCATCACGTAGGCCACGCCGCCCTTGCCGGACTGGCTGTTCACCCGGATCACGGCCTCGTAGGTGCGGCCGACGTCCTTGGGGTCGATCGGCAGGTACGGCGCCTCCCACGGATGCACGCCCACCGGGTGGCCCGCCTGCTCGGCCTCCTCCTCGAGAGCCTCGAGGCCCTTCTTGATGGCGTCCTGGTGCGAGCCGGAGAACGCCGTGTAGACGAGGTCGCCGGCGTAGGGGTGGCGCGGGTGCACGGGCAGCTGGGTGCAGTACTCCACCGTGCGCCGGATCTCGTCGATGTCGGAGAAGTCGACCTGCGGGTCGATGCCCTGGCTGAACAGGTTCATCCCCAGCGTCACCAGGCAGACGTTGCCGGTGCGCTCGCCGTGCCCGAACAGGCAGCCCTCGACGCGGTCGGCGCCGGCCATCATCGCGAGCTCGGTGGCGGCGACGGCGGTGCCCCGGTCGTTGTGCGGGTGCAGGCTGATCGTGGTGTGCTCGCGCCGGGTCAGCTGGCGGGAGAACCACTCGATCTGGTCGGCGTAGACGTTGGGCGTCGCGACCTCGATCGTGGCCGGCAGGTTGAGGATGATCTCGCGGCCGTCGTCGGGCTGCCACACGTCGGAGACCGCCTCGCAGACCTCTGCGGAGAACGGCAGCTCGGTGCTGGTGAAGATCTCCGGGGAGTACTCGTAGCCGATGACGGTCTGGCCGAGGTTGGCCTCGGCGTACTTCATCATCAGGCCGGTGCCACGCACGGCGATGTCCTTGACCTCGTCACGGCTCGCGCGGAACACGACGCGGCGGAACAGCGGCGCCAGCGCGTTGTAGAGGTGGATGTTCGCGTGGTGTACGCCGACCAGCGACTGGGTCGTCCGCTCGATCAGGTCCTCACGTGCCTGGGTCAGCACGGAGATGGTGACGTCCTCGGGCACCTTGTCGCGCTCGATCAGCTGGCGGACGAAGGAGAAGTCGGTCTCGCTGGCCGAGGGGAACCCGACCTCGATCTCCTTGTAGCCCATCGCGACCAGCAGGTCGAACATGCGGTGCTTGCGCTCGGGCGACATCGGGTCGATCAGGGCCTGGTTGCCGTCGCGCAGGTCGGTGGAGAGCCAGCGCGGGGCCTGGGTGATCTGGTTCGTCGGCCAGGTGCGGTCGGGCAGGTCGATCGGGCGGGAACGCCCGGTAGCGCTGCACGGGCATGCCGCTGGCGCGCTGGGTGTTGGTGAATCCTGAGTGCTGCAGAGTCATGGTCTTCTCTCGCGGGAGTGACGGGCGCCGGGCAACGCGAACTCTCCGCTGCGAGGGGTCCGGCTGGGTCAGACCTCGCGGCGGCAGCGAAGAAGGAGCTGGCGCATCATGACCGGGCCAGCCTAGCAGCGGTCGAGGACCCGCTCAGGACCCTGCTCAGACCCGCTCAGGACCGTGCTGGGCTCAGGGCGCTTGCGGGAGCCGCACCGTCACCGTGGTGCCCTCTCCCTCGACCGAGTCCACGTCGACGGTGCCGTCGTGCCAGTCCACCACCGTCTGCACGAGCGCCAGACCGAGCCCGCTCCCCTGGATCTCGTCGGCCACCGCCAGCGAGGAGCGGAAGAACCGGGAGAACAGGCGCTCCTGCTCCTCGGCGGGGATGCCGATCCCGTTGTCGGCGAAGCTCATCAGCACGTCCGAGCCGTCGGGACGCAGCCGGATCGTCACGGTCCCGTCGTCGCGGCTGAACTTGGTCGCGTTGCTGAGCAGGTTCAGCACCACCCGCTCGATCTGGATCGGGTCGGCGAGCACCAGCGGCAGCCGGGGATGCCGGACCACGGTCACCTCGAGCCGCTTCGCGTCGGTGGCGGGCACCAGCGCCTGCTGGCACTCGGCCACGATGTCGCCGAGGTCGGTCGGCCGGAGGTCGAGGTGCACCTGGGCGGCGTCGTACGCCGAGAGGGTGAGCAGGTCGTCGACGAGGTCGCGCAGCCGGTCCACGTTGCGCTCGATGATCGCGACGCCCTGGGAGACGCCGTCCGGCACCGGACCCAGGCCCCCCTCGGAGAGCATCTCGAGATAGCCGACGATGCTGGTCAACGGCGTCCGCAGCTCGTGGGAGACCGTGGAGATGAACGCGTCCTTCGCCCGGTCCAGCTCCTCGAGCTGGGCCACGGACTCGCGCTGCTGCTCGAAGGCACGGACCTGGACCAGCGAGGAGACCAGGTCGTGCGCGAGCCCGTCGCAGATGGCGAGCTCGCCGGCTCTGCCAGCTCCGGGGCACCACTGACTGCAGCAGCAGCCAGCCCACGACCTCGTCGCCGAACGCGATCGGCACGGCCGCCAGGGCACGCACACCGAGCATCTCGAAGATCTCGGCGGCGCCGGCCGGGCCGAGCCGCGGGTCCTCGTCGATGCGCTCGATCTGCAGCGGCGCGAGCTGCTGGGCGGTCTCCAGGAGCAGCGCGGTCAGCGCCTCGGGCAGCTCCACGAAGGAGTGCGGGCGAGGCAGGTCGGCGTTCTCGGGTGAGCTGCTCCACATGCCCTGCACCGCGGCGAACCGGTCGGCGTCGACGAGCAGCACGTCACAACGGTCGACACCCGTGGCCAGACCGACCGTCTCGGCGGCCCGGTTGACCAGCTGCGCGGAGTCGAGGTCCTGCCGCAGCGCCCGGGCGAGCTCGTTGACCACCCGGGTCTGGTCAGCGCGCTCGAGCAGCTCGACGTGCGCCGTGCGCAGCTGGCGCACCGGGCCGTAGAGGTCTGCCGTGGCGCGTTCGCCCATCGACTCTGCGGCCTGGCGCCGGGCCCGCTCCCGACGCAGCTGCCGGCGCAGGCGACGTACCTCCGCCACCGGGTCGGCCGCTCCGGGAGCGGAGGACAGGAGATCCACGCGTTTCACCTGGCCCCACCTGAGGAATGCACGGCGTCGAGCCGCGCCGTCAGCGCGTCTCGCAACTCCCCACGGTGCTCGACCAAGATGCCTTCCTCGATGAGGTTCTCTCGAGAGGCCCCAGCAGCTGGGTCCTGGCCACGGTTGGCCCCTCGTTCGGCTCTCAGGTGATGGTAATCAAGATTTCTCATAGGTCGAGCGGGCAAAACGGATGTTCCACACGAAAATTGCCCTGAGACACTGCGACCCATGAAAAGTCTGCTCGTGATCCACCACTCCCCCACCAAGTCTCTCCGGTCGCTCACCGACGCCGTCACCGCCGGCGCGCACGACGATGCGATCGAGGGTGTCGAGGTGGTGGTGCGGGAGGCGCTCGACTTCGCCCGGGGCGAGGCGGACCACCAGGACCTCCTCGACGCCGACGGCTATGTCCTCGGTACGACGGCCAACTTCGGCTACATGTCCGGGGCGATGAAGCACGTCTTCGACTCGACCTTCCTGCAGATCGGAGGAGCCCTCTCCGACGACGGCAGCGGCAAGGAGTCCGCCGGCGCCACCTCGTCGCGTCCGTTCGGGCTCTACGTGCACGGTCGCTACGACACGACCGGCGCCGTGCGGTCCGTGCTCTCGATCACCGGCGCGCTGGGCTGGAAGCAGGGGTACGACGTGCTGGAGGCGATGGGCGACCTGACCGAGGCGGACACCGAGGCGGCGTACGTGCTCGGCGGCACGGTCGCTGCGCTGGTCGCCGACTGACCCGTACGCCGCCCCTCCTCGCTCAGGCGTCGGCCGACTGGCTGCTCCGAGCGTGAGTGGTGGCCCACTCCAGCGCCTTGTCGGCGACGGCTTCCCAACCCGGCTCCGCACAGGTCCAGTGCGAGCGGCCTTCGAAGTCGAAGACCTCCGTGAGCGCCGCCGACTTCTTGTAGTGCTTGGCGTTCGACCGGTTCACCGAGGGCGGCATGATGTGGTCCTCCCCGCCGGTGATGAACAGCAACGGGGCCCGGTCGTCGTTGTCGTAGTCGACCCAGGTCTCCTGCTTGCCCGGCTTGAAGTTGGCGATCAGCCCGTAGGCCCAGACCCAGCTGCCCGGGGCGGGGATGTGGTACCGGTCGTAGACCTTGTCCGACTCCTCGCGGGTGAGCGTGTTCGTGAACGCGTAGTGAAACTGCTCGGGTGTGAAGCCGGCCGCGCGGTGGCGCTTCGCAGGGTTGTTCAGGATCGGGAACAGCGACTTGAGCTGCGAGGGCGGGTTGACCCGCACGCCCTCGGTGGGGGCCGAGTCGATGACGACTCCGACACTGCCGAGGCCGCGTGCGAGCAGCAGCTGCGTCAGGGTGCCACCGAAGGAGTGGCCCATGATGATCGGCGGCTTCGCGCACCCCTCGACCACGGACGCGAGGTGGTCGACTGTCTCGGGGACGGTTGCGTCTGCGATGACCTGCGGGTCCTCGCGGAGCGCTTCCACCTCCACCTCGAAGCCCGGGTACGCCGGAGCGAGGACCCGGTATCCCTTGGCCTCGTAGTACTCCACCCAGTTCTCCCAGGACCGGGGAGTCATCCAGAGCCCGTGGACCAGGACGATGGTGTCGGGTGCAGTGCCGTTCTGTTCGGTACTCATGAGCATCCTCTCGGGGGGAGCCTGCCGGGCAACTACTACTAGTCGACTACACATTAGGTCGGCGACGGCGTGGGTGGTCGGCCCTGAGTGCCAAGCCGTCGGCTGTGGCTGCCGAACCGCCGGTCTAGGTGGGTGTTCCGTGCAGCAGCGTCCGCCTTGTCCCACCCGTGGGCGCCGCCTACCGTCGTGGCCCAAGGACGTCTGCCGAGAGGGTGCGCGATGGCGGTGCTGCTCGACACCGCAACGCTGGGCGCCGCGGACCGGGTCGAGGCGTTCCGGGCCGCCATGCTGGAGGCGTCAGGCTCGACCCGGATCGATCTGGACACCGCCGAGAGCGTGCGGGGTCGGATGGCCCTGTGGTCGTTCGGCAGGACACGCGTCTTCACCGCCGCGAGCACCGGCATCTCGATGTCGCGCGACGCCAAGGCCGCCCGCGACGCATCGACCGAGGCAGTGGCCGTTGCCGTGCAGGGCGCGGGCACGGGACGTCACGTGACCACAGCCGGCCAGCGCATGGTGCGCACCGGCGAAGTGATGGTCGTTGACATCACTCGGCCGTTCGACTTCGGCTGGGCCGGGCGGGGCTCCTCGACCTCGATCCAGGTGCCGATCACCGACCTGGACCTGCCGGTGGATGCGGTGCAGCGGGCAGCGGACAGGCTGGAGTCCAGCCCGTTGTACGGGATGGTCAGCCGGCACCTCGTGGAGCTGACCCGGCATGCCGACAGGCTCAGCGCCTCACCCATGGCAGCGGCCCTGGGGGCGTCCACCGCGCACCTCGTCCGGGCCCTCCTCGCGGGAACCGACGACGCTAGCTCCCGGACCTCCGGGGTGGTCGAGGAGACATTGATCAGCCAGGTGCGGGTCTACGTCCGCCAGCACCTGCACGACCCGGACCTGGGGCCAGGCATGGTCGCCGGATCCCTCGCTGTCTCCCGGAGACAGCTGTACCGGGTGTGCCAGCAGGCTGGGTTCAGCCTCGAGCAGTACGTCATCGAAATGCGGCTCGAGGGGGCCAAGGCAGAGCTCGCGACTCCTGCCGGGCGAGCGCGCACGATCGCCGCCTCCGCGAACCGGTGGGGGTTCAAGGACCCCACGCATTTCTCGCGGCGCTTCAAGACGGCCTACGGAATGCTCCCGAGGGACTGGCGACGTCTCGCCGCCGAGCAGTCCCGCTGATCCACCCGGATACCGGCTCGGCGTACGAGCTCGGCGGTACCATCGCGGCACTGCTCGTGCAGTAGGCGCAGCGAGACCGACACCGACTCGCACCGACATGACCGATGGAGGAAGCACGTGCCGAGTCGTCTGCGGACAGGCGCCACCATCGTGGCGCTCGTGCTCCCGCTGGCGCTGCTCGCCGGGTGTGCGTCGGCTCCGTTGAAGCCGCAGACCGCCGCCGACAAGGCCACGCCGCCCAAGCTCGGCGCCTGCTACAACCTGACCCCGGAGGACACGAGCAAGGCGAGCAACGCCTCCGAGCCGGTCCCCTGCAGCCAGCCGCACACCGCGGAGACCTTCGCGATCGGCACCCTCCCGGCCTCGACCGGCAAGGACTACGACTCCCGGGCGCACGGCAAGTGGGTGTTCAAGAAGTGCGAGAAGGCGTTCCAGAAGTTCCTCAGTGCCGACGAGAGCCTCGCCATGCGGATCCAGCTCAGCTGGGCGTGGTTCCGGCCCTCCGAGCGTGGCTGGGACAACGACGCCCGGTGGTACCGCTGCGACATCGTCGGCGGCCCCGCCGACGCCGAGCAGTACGCCGCGCTCCCGAAGACGGCCAAGGGGCTCTTCCGCGCCCGTCCTCCCGAGGAGTGGCTGACGTGTGCCCAGGGTCCGACCGTCCTGAAGTCGAAGAAGGTGCCCTGCAGCGACCAGCACGACTGGAGAGCCGTCACCACGATCAAGCTCGGCGCGCCGGAGGATCCCTACCCGGGAGACCGCCTGGCCGAGGTGCGATCGCGCGACTTCTGCTCGGACTGGGTGGGCGCGTGGATGAACTACCCCGTCGACTACGAGTTCGGCTACACCTGGTTCCACGAAGGCGAGTGGCAGGCCGGCAACCGACGTGCCGTGTGCTGGGCGAAGACCGACGAATGAGCCGCTCACAGCGCACCGCAGCCAGCCTCCTCGTCGTCGTCCTGGGGCTCGTGGCCGGGCTGTGCCTCGTCCGACGAACCGGAGAGCTCTGCTGAGAAGAGCCCCAAGGTCGCGGTCAGCTCGGCCCCGCCTCCGCCGGCCGCGCCCAAGGTGGGCAGCTGCCACCAGCTGTCCATGAGCGAGGCCACCGACCCCGTCGACTCGGGCAAGCCGGTCCCGTGCAGTCGTCCGCACACCTCCGTCACGGTGAAGGTCGGCGAGCTCTCGCTCGTCGTCGACGGACACCTCCTCGCCATCGACTCCCGCGCCGTGCGCAAGCAGATCGCCGACGCCTGCCCCGACAGCGCGGGCGCGTTCGTCGGTGGGGACCAGACAGCGCAGCGGCTGAGCCGGTTCGAGGTCGTCTGGTTCAGCCCGTCCCTGGAGGCCGCCGACGCGGGGGCGAACTGGTACCGCTGCGATGTCGTCGCGCCGCAGCGCGAGGGCAAGCTGCTGACCCTGCCCGCAAAGCTGAAGGGCGTGCTCGACCAGGACGGCGCACTCGACAAGTACGGCACCTGCGGAACCGCGGCGCCGGACGCGCGCGGGTTCAACCGGGTGGTGTGCTCGGAGAAGCACTCGTGGCGGGCAGTCGACGTCATCGACCTTCCCGCAGACGCGCGCCACCTCGCGAAGGACGCCACCGCGACGGCCGACTCCGCCTGCAAGGACATCGCCTCCCAACGCTCGTCAGGGTCGCTGGAGTTCACCTGGAGCTTCGAGTGGCCGACCAAGGCGCAGTGGGACGCCGGGCAGCGCTACGGCTACTGCTGGGTGCCGGAGGACTGCCGGCTCCGACGGTCAGCGGACCGGGTGTCCGGCGGCGCGCAGGGCGTCCTTGACCTGCGGGATCCGCAGGGTGCCGAAGTGGAACACCGTGGCAGCCAGTACGGCGTCCGCACCGGCGTCGACTGCCGGGGCGAAGTGCTCGACCGCGCCGGCGCCACCGCTGGCGATCACCGGGATGGACACCTCGCGGCGGACCAGCCGGATCAGCTCGAGGTCGAAGCCGTCCTCGGTGCCGTCGGCGTCCATCGCGTTGAGCAGGATCTCCCCCGCGCCGAGGTCGGCCGCGCGGCCGGCCCACTCCAGGGCGTCGAGCCCGGCTGAGGTGCGGCCGCCGTGGGTGGTCACCTCGAAGCCGGAGTCGGTGCCGGCCGCCCGCCGCGCGTCGACGGAGAGGACCAGCACCTGGTTGCCGAACCGGTCGGCGATCTCCGCGACCAGCTCGGGACGCCGGATCGCCGCGGTGTTGACGGCGACCTTGTCCGCTCCGGCTCGCAGCAGCCGGTCCACGTCCTCCACCGAGGTGACGCCCCCGCCGACGGTCAGCGGGATGAACACCTGCTCGGCGGTGCGCGAGACGATCTCCATGGTCGTCGTACGCCCCTCGTGGGAGGCGGAGATGTCCAGGAAGGTGAGCTCGTCGGCCCCCTCCGCGTCGTACACCTTGGCGAGCTCGACCGGGTCCCCCGCGTCGCGCAGCTGCTGGAAGTTGATGCCCTTGACCACGCGCCCGGCGTCGACGTCCAGGCACGGGATCACGCGTACGGCGAGGCTCATGCTGCGGCGCGGCCGATCCGGCCAGGTCAGGTCCAGCGCGTCGGTCAGCGTGAACCGGCCCTCGTAGAGGGCAGTGCCGACGATCGCGCCCTCGACACCCTCAGCGACCAGGCCGGTCAGCGCCTCGAGGTCCGCCAGCTCGGTGATGCCGCCCGAAGCCACGACCGGCCGGTCGGTGCGCGAGCAGACGTCGCGGAGCAGCTCGAGGTTGGGACCCTGCAAGCATGCCGTCCTTGTTGACGTCGGTGACGACGTAGCGGGCGCAGCCCTCGGAGTCGAGCCGCTCGAGCACCTCGTAGAGGTCACCGCCCTCGCGGGTCCAGCCACGGGCGGCCAGCGTCTGCCCGCGTACGTCGAGCCCGACAGCGACCCGGTCCCCGTGACCGGCGATCGCGCGGGCGCACCACTCGGGCTCCTCCAGCGCAGCAGTGCCGATGTTCACGCGTCGGCATCCCGCCGCCATCGCCGCGGCGAGCGAGTCGTCGTCGCGGATGCCGCCGCTCATCTCGACGTCGATGTCGAGGGTGCCGACGATCTTCGCGAGCAGGGCGCGGTTCTCGCCACGGCCGAAGGCGGCGTCGAGGTCGACCAGGTGGATCCACTCCGCGCCCGCCTCCTGCCAGCGCAGCGCAGCCTCGATCGGGTCGCCGAACCGCTTCTCGGAGCCGGCCACTCCCTGCACCAGCTGGACGGCCTGGCCGTCGGCGATGTCGACGGCGGGCAGCAGCTCGAGGTGGTCGCTCACAGGATCTCCGGGTTCATCGTCGGGTGGTCATCGTGATCAGGACGGGGGCGACGAGCAGGCTGACGATCAGCACCATCGCCCGCATGGGCCAGCCGGGGAAGATCACCCAGACCAGCACGTTCAGCGCCACCACCAGCGCAACCGTGACCCCGAGCCGACGGCGCCGGCGGGCGGCCAGCACGCCGGTCTGGCGTGAGCGCCGCCGGGGAGCTCGTGAGGTCAGGGCCCGCTTGCGGGCGTTCCGTCGCTCACGCTTCTCGGCCTCGGCTGCGCGCGCGGCCGCCACGATGCCGGCCTCCCGCTCGCGGGCCTCGCGGCGCCGGGCGCGCTCCTTGCTCATGACCGCGCCCCGACGCTCGCCCCAGCCCGCGCACCGACCCCGACGACCCAGTTGTGCAGCAGCCGCGCGCCGGCGTCACCGGACTTCTCCGGGTGGAACTGGGTGGCGCTCAGCGGACCGTTCTCCACCGCGGCGACGAACCGGTCACCGCCGTGCTCGGCCCAGGTCACCAGCGGTGGTCGGGTCCGGTCGTTCGTGACCAGCGGCCAGTCGCGTACGCCGTAGGAGTGCACGAAGTAGAACCGCTCGTCCTCGACGCCGGCGAACAGCGTCGTACCGTCCGGCGCCTCGACGGTGTTCCACCCCATGTGCGGTACGACGGACGCCTGGATCCGCTCGACCACCCCGGGCCACTCGTCGCAGCCCGCGGTCTCCACACCGTGCTCGACCCCGCGCTCGAACAGGATCTGCATCCCGACACAGATGCCGAGCACCGGGCGGCCCCCAGCCAGCCGGCGCCCGATGATCTCGTGCCCCTTCACGGCGCGCAGGCCCGCCATGCACGAGGCGAACGCCCCGACTCCGGGGACGACCAGGCCGTCCGCGTCCATCGCCGTCGCGTGGTCGGCCGAGAGCGTGACGTCGGCGCCCGCCCGCTCGAGGGCGCGCACGACCGAGCGGAGGTTGCCCGACCCGTAGTCGAGGACCGTGACGCGGAGGTGAGGGTGCTCAGAGCGATGCCCTTGGTCGAGGGCACGCCGCTCTCGCGCGGGTCGAACGCCACGGCATCGCGCAGCGCCCGGGCGACGGCCTTGTACTGGGACTCGACGATGTGGTGCGGGTCGCGACCCGACAGCACCCGCACGTGCAGGGCGATCTGCGCGTGGTGGGCGAGGGTCTCGAAGACGTGCCGGGTCAGCGAACCGAGGTAGGCGTCGCCGATGGTGACGAACTCCTGCCCCTCGGGCTCGCCGATGTGCACGCAGTAGGGCCGGCCGGAGACGTCCACGGCGCACTGCACCAGCGCCTCGTCGAGCGGCACCAGCGAGTCACCGAAGCGGCGGATCCCGGACTTGTCGCCGAGCGCCTGCAGCAGCGCGTCGCCGAGGACGATCGCGGTGTCCTCGACGGTGTGGTGGGCGTCGATGTGGGTGTCGCCGTCGGTCTGCACGGTCAGGTCGAAGAGCGCGTGCCGACCGAAGGAGGTGAGCATGTGGTCGTAGAAGCCCACGCCCGTCGACACGTCCGTTCGTCCCGACCCGTCGAGGTCGAGCTCGACGAGGACCTTCGACTCCTTGGTCTGGCGCTCGATGCGCGCGGTCCTGCTCATCTCGTAACCTCCGCTGTCACGTCTGTCATGTCACGTCTCTCAGGCGTCCTTGAACGCCGTCATCTCTGCTGCTGTTCCGATCGAGACCCGCAGCCAGCCCTCCGGGCCGGTGATGCGGATCAGCACACCGCGGTCGAGCAGCTCCTGCCAGAGTGCCGCACGATCGGGGAACCGACCGAACAATACGAAGTTCGCGTCGCTCGGCGCGACTTCGAAGCCCTGTGCGGTCAGCCACTCCACGGTGCGGTCGCGCTCTGCACGCAGCTCGTCGACCCTGCCCAGCAGCTCGTCGGCGTGCCGCAGCGCTGCACTGGCGACTGCCTGGGTGACCGCCGAGAGGTGGTAGGGCAGCCGCACGACGCGGAGCGCGTCGCACAGCTCGGGCGCGGCGGCGAGGTAGCCCAGCCGGGCACCGGCGAGCGCGAACGCCTTGCTCATCGTGCGGGTGACGATCAGGTTGCGGTGCTGCGGGAGCAGCTCGAGCGCCGAGGGCGTGCCGGCCCGGCGGAACTCGGCGTACGCCTCGTCGATCACCACGACGCCGGACGTGTCCGGCTGGTCCAGCAGCGCGCACAGCTCGCCGATCACGTCGTGCGGCAGCGCGGTGCCGGTCGGGTTGTTCGGCGAGGGCAGCAGGATCACGCTCGGCCGGTGCTCCTCGACCAGCCGCCGCGCCTCGTCGAGGTCGAAGCTGAAGTCGTCGTGGCGTCGGCCGGCCACCCAGGTGGTCATCGCGTCCCGGGCGTACTCGGGATACATGGAGTACGTCGGCGCGAACGAGACCGCCGTCCGCCCCGGACCACCGAACGCCTGCAGGATCTGCAGCATCGCCTCGTTGGAGCCGTTCGCGGCCCACACCTGCTCGGGCGCCACGGGGAAGCCCGCGTCCCGGCTCAGGTAGGCGGCCAGGTCGGTGCGCAGCGTCGTGAACTCGCGGTCCGGGTAGCGGTTCAGCGTCGCTGCCGCCAGCGTGACCGCCCCGGCGATGTCCTCGACCACCGCCCGGGAAGGCGGGTAGGGGTTCTCGTTGACGTTGAGGCAGACGGGCACGTCGAGCTGGGGCGCGCCGTACGGCTCGACGCCGCGGAGATCGGCGCGCAGCGGTGGCCAGGACTCCAGCCCCGGCGTGACGTCGGCGCTCACGGGCGGTCGAAGCGCACGTTGACCGCCGCCCCGTGGCCGGGCAGGTCCTCGGCGTCGGCCAGGGTCACGACGTGACCGGCGACCTCGGCCAGCGCGTCGCGGGAGTACTCCACGACGTGGACCGAGCGCAGGAACGAGCGCACCGAGAGTCCCGAGGAGTGACAGGCGCAGCCCGCCGTCGGCAGCACGTGGTTGGACCCCGCGCAGTAGTCCCCCAGCGAGACCGGAGCCCACGGCCCGACGAACACCGCGCCCGCGTTGCGCACCCGGGCGGCGTCGGCGGACGCGTCGGCGGTGTGGATCTCGGTGTGCTCGGCGGCGTAGGCGTTGATCACCTCGAGCCCCTGGGTCACGTCGTCGACCAGCACGATGCCGGACTGCTCGCCGCTCAGCGCGGTGCGGATCCGCTCGACGTGACGAGTCGCGGCGACCTGCTTGTCGAGCTCGACCTCGACCTCGTCGGCCAGGCGCAGCGAGTCGGTGACCAGCACCGAGGCGGCCATCGGGTCGTGCTCGGCCTGGCTGACCAGGTCAGCGGCGACGTACGCCGCATCGGCGGTGTCGTCGGCCAGGATCGCGATCTCGGTCGGGCCGGCCTCGGAGTCGATCCCGACGATCCCCTTGAGCAGCCGCTTCGCCGCGACGGTGTAGATGTTGCCCGGCCCGGTGACGAGGTCGACCCGGCGGCACGGACCGGCGCCGTGGGCGAACATGGCGATCGCCTGGGCACCGCCCACGGCGTACACCTCCTCGACGCCGAGCAGCTCGCAGGCGGCCAGGATCGTGGGGTGCGGGAGGCCGGGGCCCCACTGGTCGAAGGAAGTCTTCTGGGGCGGGCTGGCCAGGGCGATCGAGCCGACACCGGCCACCTGGGCGGGTACGACGTTCATCAGCACGCTGGAGACCAGCGGCGCCACGCCCCCGGGGACGTAGAGGCCCACCCGGTCGACCGGGACCAGCCGCGCGGTGACCCGGGCACCGGGCCCGAGATCGGTGACCGTCTCGGACTCCATCTCGGCCTCGCAGGTGATCCGCAGACGGCGGACGGACTCCTCGAGACCGGCCCGCACCTGGGGGTCCAGCGCCGCCAGGGCAGCCCGGAGCGCCTCGCGAGGCACGACGATGTCGGACTGGCGCACGCCGTCGAGGCGTTCGGCGTACTCGATGATCGCCTCGACCCCGCGGTCGCGGACGGCGTCGCAGATCGGACGCACCACGTGCAGCGCGGCCTCGACATCGAAGTCGGCGCGCGGCACCAGGGTGCGGTAGTCGGGAGCGGCGCCAGCCCCGGGAGAGGCAGGGCCGCCCCGTAGGTCGATCCGGCGAATCATGGGCCCCAGTCTAGGTGCGCGGGGCCGCTCGCCCGGACCAGCGCCCGGCGGCCGGACCCTGCGTGACCCGGCGGTGGAGGTTGGGAGACAGGCGGCGGAACCCCGTGATGTGGCAAGGTTCCCGGCACGGACTGGTATTGGTCGGCAGTCGGGGCCGCCCCTGCCTGAGGTCCAGGCACGTGTCAGAGGAGGTACGGCGTGAGCAGCCCCCCAGCGGCCTCCCCTCGACCCGGTGAGCAGTTCCCCGCGGACCCGCAGGACTTCCTCTTCTCCATCGTCGTACCCGTCTTCAACAGCGAAGACGTGGTCGGCCTGACCATCGACCGGATCACGGAGGTCTTCGAGGAGGCCGGGCTGCGCTACCAGCTGATCCTGGTCAACGACGGCAGCCACGACGGGAGCTGGGAGGTGATCGCCGACCGCGCACGCACCACCAAGCACGTCATCGCCCTCAACCTGCTGCGCAACTACGGCCAGCACCACGCGAACCTCGCCGGCCTGCGGGAGTCCACCGGTGACTACGTGATCACCATGGACGACGACCTGCAGAACCCGCCCGACCAGGCGCTCATCCTGATCGAGGAGGCGATGAAGGGCCACGACGTGGTGTTCGGCCGGTTCGAGAGCAAGCAGGCGCCCGGCTACCGGCGGATTGGCAGCAAGCTGATCAGCCAGGTCAACCGGCGAGTCTTCGACCAGCCCCCGGGCCTCGCGGTCTCCAACTTCAGGGTCCTGCGCCGCGACGTCGTCGACCGGATCTGTGAGTCGAGGACCGCGCACCCGTACATGACCGGGCAGGCCCTGATCTACTCCAACGACCCCTCCGACGTCCTGGTCCGCCACGAACCCCGCCCGATCGGCAAGAGCAACTACGGGTTGACCAGGATCCTCGCGCTGGTGCTGTCGATCCTGTTCAGCTACTCGCTCTTCCCGCTGAGAGCAGCTGCGGTGGCCGGCTTCGTGGTGGCACTCGGCAGCTTCTTCCTCGGCGCCTACTACCTGGTGCGGTCCTTCTTCGTCGACACCCCCGTGGCGGGCTGGACGACGATCGCCGTGCTGCTGTCCTTCTTCAACGGCGTCGTGATCGCGTTGCTGTCGATGCTCGGCGAGTACGTCATCAGGACGCTGAACACGGTCAGCACCATCAGGACCTACCACGTCACCGACCGGGTCTCGTCGTGATCCGTCACCTTCTGGTGATCGGGGCGCAGCGATGCGGTACGACGTACCTCCACACGATGCTGGACGCACACCCGCAGATCACCATGGCCAGGCCCGCGAACCCGGAGCCCAAGGTCTTCTGCAGCGACGATGGCGACAGGCAAGGGCGCGCAGTGGTACCGCGAGACCTACTTCGCGCACGCCGGCGACGAGCTGCTGCTCGGCGAGAAGAGCACCAGCTACCTCGAGGACCCGGACGCCCCCGCGCGGGCCGAGGAGATGCTGGGTGACATCCACGTGCTCGCCATCCTTCGCGACCCCGTGAAGCGAGCGATCTCCAACTGGCGGTTCAGCACGGACAACGGGCTGGAGACACGCAGCCTGGAGACCGCGCTGAGCGAGAACCTGGCCGGCCCGCGTCCGTGGGACCCGAGCCGCACCTCCGTCTCCCCCTACGCGTACGTCGAGCGCGGTCGCTACGTCGACTACCTCGTCCCGTGGATGAGCGCCTTCCCGGCGACCTCGCACGTGCTGTTCCTCGAGGAGCTCCTCGTGGACGGCCACCTCTCGGACGGCCTCTGGGCCGCCCTCGGGGTGGCTCCAGAGCTCGCTCCGCGGGACCAGGAGCAGGCCGTGAACCAGAGCCCGGGAGACCCGCCGGTATTGAGCGCCGAATTATTGGGCACACTGGGGGCGTACTACGAGAACAGCAACCGGGCGCTGAGCGCTCATCTCGGACGGGATCTGCCCTGGTGACGACGCCAACCGAGGAGTGAGACGTGACGGACGTGAATGAAGTGGTCGACCTTGCCCAGGCCGAGCTGCCGGACATCCCGTTCAACCACGCCTCCCTCGAGGGCCGGGAGCTGGAGTACATCCAGGAGTCCGTCCGGAGCGGGCACGCCTCCTCCGGTGGAGAGTTCACGGAGCGTACGGCGACGCTGCTGGCCGAGCACACGGGCGCGGAGGAAGTGCTGCTGACCACGTCGTGCACGGCAGCGCTCGAGCTCTCCGCGATGCTGCTCGACCTCAAGCCCGGCGACACGGTCATCGTGCCGTCCTTCACGTTCACGACCACCGCGCTCGCGTTCGCGCGCCAGGGTGCGGGACTGGTCTTCTGCGACATCGAACGCCGCACGCTGGGCCTCGACCCGGAACACCTCGCGACGCTCCTCGACGAGAACGTGCGGGCGGTCGTGATCGTGCACTACGCCGGGATCGCCTGCGACGTGGAGGGCATCCGCGCGGTGCTCGCGGACTGGCCGGACGTCGACCTGATCGAGGACAACGCACACGGGCTGTTCGGCAGCTGGCAGGACCAGCCCCTGGGCAGCTTCGGCCGGTTCGCCGCGCAGAGCTTCCACGAGACCAAGAACTTCGTCTGCGGCGAGGGCGGCGCCCTGCTGCTGAACGACCCCCGGGACGTCGACCGGGCCAGGGTGCTCTACGACAAGGGCACCAACCGCCGGGCGTTCATGCAGGGCCAGGTCGACAAGTACACCTGGAAGGACACGGGTTCCTCCTTCGGCCTCGCCGACGTTCTTGCGGCGTACCTGCTCGCCCAGCTCGAGCAGCGTGAGGTCATCCAGGGCAAGCGGCGGGCGCTGCACGAGCACTACGCGCGTGACCTGGCGCCGCTGGCGGACGAGCTGGACTTCGAGCTGATGGAGATGCCGCCCGGGAGCGAGTCGGCGTACCACATGTTCTACGTGCTCTTCCCGAACAAGGACCGCAGGAACGACGTGCTGGAGTCGATGAAGAAGCAGGGGGTGCACCCGACCTTCCACTACGTGCCCCTGCACAGCTCGGATGCCGGCAAGACCTTCTCCGTGCGGCCGACCGACTGCCCGGTCTCCGACGACATCAGCGGGAGGCTGCTGCGCCTGCCGTTCTACAACAACCTGGGCGGCGACGACCTCGACCGCGTGGTGAGTGCGTTCCGCACCTCCGCGCAGGCCACCCTGCAGATCTAGTGCCCCCCACCCAGCTGCCCGCCCAGCCCGGGTCCTCGTCGCTGAGCCAGCCGGACTACTGGTGGTTCCGCGCCCGCACTGACCTCCTCCACGTCGTCTTCGGGCCCTTACCTGGGCACCCCGAGGAGGACGCTGGACGTGGGCAGCGCCGACGCTCCGAGCGTGGGCTGGATGCGCGGCGACCACCCGAGCGTGACGCTCGACCTGTTCCCTGACGGGCTCGTCCCCGGCGAGGGCGTGTGCGGCTCGGCCGAGGCCCTGCCCTTCGCGGACGGCGCGTTCGACGTGGCCGCCGCCTTCGACGTGGTCGAGCACTGCGAGGACGACGCCCTGGCCGTCTCGGAGCTGGCGCGGGTCCTGGCTCCCGGGGGCCGGATGTTGCTGTCCGTGCCGGCCTACCAGTGGGCCTGGTCGGACCACGACGTCCGGGCCGGCCACCACCGCCGCTACACCCGGCCGAAGCTCGAGCGGCTGGTCGAGGGCGCGGGGCTCTCGGTCGCCCGGTCGACGTACGCCTTCGGTGCGGTGTTCCCGCTGTTCGTTGCCGAGCGTGCCCGCCGCCGGCTGCAGGGCCGTGGCGGTCAGCAGTCCCAGAGCAGGCTGCCCCAGGTGTCGCCTCGCGCAGACCGGGTCCTGATGGGGCTCTCCCGGCTCGATCAACGGCTGCTCCGGAAGCGAAACCTGCCGTTCGGCTCGTCGATCTTCGTGGCAGCGGTCAAGCCGGGACCGTAGGGCGCCGGTTCCTACTCGGGCAGGGGCTCAGGCGGAGGCGGCCGCGCCCACTCGTCGTCGGGGTCGTACCCGGCGGCCTCGCGCAGCTCGGAGATCTTCTCCTTGCCCAGCGACGCCCGCGCGTACCAGAACCAGTCGGGGGCCTTCCCGACGTAGACGTACTCCGGCTCGATCGCCGCTCGCCACCGGTCGGAGACCGGGTCACCGAACACGATCATGTCGGGCTCGGCATCGACGAGCTCGCGACGGAAACCGTCGAGACCGCCCGGCCAGATGTCATCGAAGTAGAACTGCAGGCCGGCACTGAACATCTGGTGCCGGGTCGGGTTCCTCCGCTTGTCGAGGACCAGGGCCTGCGGCGCCTCGACCGAGGTGATCGTGGCGTCGTCAGGCAGCTGCGCTGTCACCGCCTTCACCGATGCTCGCTGGGCCACGAGGAGCTCGCCGCGGCTGGTCACGGAATGGTGGATGGCCGTGATGGTCGCCACCAGGCACAGGACGACGGCAACCGCGAGGGTGGCCCTGGCCGGCAGCCGCTTGGTGGCGAAGTAGAACAGCCCGCCGATGCCGACCGCCGCAAAGGGCAGCATCGGGAACAGGTCCGGCCAGGCGTCGTACTCCTTCAGGTTCCAGGACAGGCCGACGGCGGCACCCACCGTGAACGCCGCCAGGACCGGCAGCGACGGGTTCGCCAGCCGGGTGGCCTTGTGCACGACGCCGAGCGACAGGACCGCCAACGCGACCAGGCCTGCGATGAGCACCCACACGGTGAGGCCGTACGCGAGCTTCACGTCCAGCCACGCCTCGTCGAGCAGCGGCAGCACCGGGTCCGGGGTGGTGTAGCGGAGGTTGATCATCACGAAGGCGTCGACGGACTCGCGCAGCGAACCCGCGAGCGTGAACCACACCGCGAGCACGGCGACGGGCACGGCGCCGCCGAGGGCGACCCGGACGAGGGACTTCAGCCGCTCGCCGTGCGCCAGGAAGAGCACGCCCGCGACCACTGCGGCGAACGAGCTGAAGAACGCGATCTGCAGGCACAGCGTTGCCAGGCTGACGAACAACCCCGCCGTGAACCAGCGCCTCCTCGCGACCGCCCAGAGGGCGAGTGCGATGAAGAGCGTCATCGGGGTCTTCTCGCGCGGGCCGTTGGAGGCGTACTCGATGAAGCCGAAGAAGGTGAGGAAGGCGCCCGCCGAGACGAGACCGGCGAGCCTCGAGGCGAACACGTCGCGCCCGAGCGCGTAGACGGCGCACACGCAGATCGTGGCGATGGCCATGAACAGCAGGCGCATCGTGAACACGTCGTCGAACCCGCCGATGCGCGCGATCCCGACACCGATCGCCGGGATCACGTGCGCGAGGGGACCGGCCCGGTTGAGGATGCCGAGGTACGGCGGCACGCCCTCGGCGACCTGCTGGCCGGCGTAGCTGTAGACGGCGAGATCGCGGGTGAGCATGCCGTTGAACCCGTGCAACGCGTAGGTCAGCAGGGCCACGCCACCGACTGCGAACAGGAGGGGGTCCACCGACCTCCACCTCGTATTCACGACGCCACCCTAGAGCCCGGCCGGGCACACCCCGGCGGCGGCATCAGGCGTGCCATCGCTTCCGCCGGCGCTCGTCGATCACGTCCGCTCGGCAGGGTAGGGCACTAGATTGACTGCTGTGACCGAGGTGCCGCTGTTCCCGCTGAACACGGTGGTGTTCCCCGGGGTGGTGACTCCCCTGCACATCTTCGAGGAGCGCTACCGGGCGCTGGTCCGCGAGCTGGCCGGCATCGAGAGCGTCTTCGACCGGGTCTTCGGGATCCTCGCCATCCGCGAGGGCTACGAGGTGGGCGACCACGGGATGCAGTCCGCGCACCGCGTCGGCACCCTGGTGCAGCTGACCGAGCTCGAGGCGTACGACGACGGCCGGTTCGACATCGAGGTCATCGGTCGCCAGCGCCTCCGCGTCGTCGAGTCGGACAGCTCCGGCCCGTTCCTGCGCGGGGAGGTGGAGCTGCTCACCGACGAGGACGAGCCGGCGGCCGTGGAGGAGGCCGGGTTGGCCCTCGCGACGTTCGAGGTCTACCGCGAGCAGCTCTCGGACCTGCGCGGCGGCCCGGTGCTGGCCGGCGAGATGCCCAGCGACCCGGCGTACCTCTCCTATGCGCTGGCCAGCACCTGCCTGCTCACCCTCCCCCAGCGCCAGGCCCTGCTCGAGGCCGAGACCGCCCAGCAGCGACTCGGCATGTTGCGCCGCACGCTGCACGAGGAGATGCGCGCCATGCGAGCCCTGCCGTCCCTCCCGGCGACCGAGGTAGCCCGGACCCGCTGGTCCCCCAACTGACCATCGCCCAGCCGGGGTTTACTTCAGCGCGAGCCTGACCTGGGCGTAGCCGTTGTCGCCCTCGCTCCAGGCGCTGGCGCCGAGTGCGCGGAGGACTGCGACGTTGTCCGCGACCTCCTTCTCCTCGGCATCACCGTTCTGAGCGACCATCTTCTGTACGGCGTCCATCCAGCCGTTCTCGAAGGACACGTAGACGACCGCCTGCGCGTCGTCGGCGTTCTCGACCACGTCCTCGAAGTTCTTCGTCTCCGACAGCGACCCGTCTGCGAGGAGCTCGTCGCCGTAGCCGGCGTGGTCGCGATGGCCACCTTCCCCTCCTCGGAGGAGACTGTCACCGGCAGTTCGGAGAGCTGCGCACCAGTCTTGCCTCGACCTTGTCGATGACCTTCTTGATCTTGTCCTCGTCACCGTGGACAAGCGCGCCGACCGGGAGGTCACCCGGACCGGAGATGTCGTTCAGGTCTGCCGGGGCGTCCGCACCCAGGGAGATGCTCAGCGAGCTGCCCAGGACGTCGATCAGGTCCTGAGGGAGGTCGAGGCCGTGCCCGCGCCCAACATCTTCATCAGCGAGAACGGGCTGCCCTCCGTGTCGTCGCCGAGACGCTTGAGCGCATCCTCGGGCACGGCAAGGGCGAGCACGGCCGCGGTGTCACCGGGCAGCGCGCCGACATGGTCGGCGACCTTCCCGTCACCCGCCTGCTGCACGCCACCGCCGGCGAGGGACAGCTCGATGCCGCCGTCCGCGAAGCGCAGTCCGGCAGCCGCCCCCTTGAAGTCCTTCAGCGCCTTCCTGACCGCATCCGAGGGGTCACGGCCGAACTGCTCCTCGCTGGGCACCTGGTCGCTGAACTCTTCCGAGCCGCTGCTCGTCTCCCCGTCGGGCCCGGTCGCGGACCATCCGTAGCCGCTGTCCGGCATGCCGCCATAGTCGGGGACGAGCTCGTCGGCCAGGACCTTGACGCCGTTGCGGCCGAAGTACGCGTTCACGATCCCGGGGCCACCGGCTTCGTCCGTCCACTTCTGGAAGTCCGCATCCGAGGACAGCGGGGCCTTCTTCCCGGCTTCCGCGATCTCCTTGGCGTGGCCGGTGCTGTCACTGCCGACGATGTAGTCGCCGCTGATCGTCCAGCCGAAGTCGTCGTCGTCAGCGACCTCGGTGCACTTCGTCAGCTCGGCGAACCCGGTCTTGGCCTTGTCCGGGTCCTTGACCTGCAGGACGAGGACGGGCGCCGGCTTGTCGTTCCCGAGCAGTACGCCGCCGAGGCCGGCACGGCTGCCGATCCAGGGCTTCACGTCGTTCTCGTAGTCGAGCGACTTGCACGGGCCGTCCGCCAGGCCCTTCTCGACGATCGTCTTCATGATGTCGTCATCGGGGGACAGGCCGACGCGCTTCTTCCAGCTCGGGAACTTGCGCAGGGTCTGGATCGCCTCGATCTTCTGCCCACCGGCGGGGTCGAGGTCGACGGTGACCAGGGCGAACGTGGAGTCGGGCAGCACCTCGGCCGGCCGCGGGCCGCCCTCGGAGAAGAACTGCCAGGCGGCGAAGCCACCGACGGCGATCAGCACCACGGCCAGCACCGACGCCCCGACGGCGACCAGCCCGCGCGTGCCTCGACGCCCCGGGCCCGGCTGCGGCTCGGACAGGACAGCTGTGGTTTCGGACATGGGCTCCCCCGAGGATCGACAGTCAACCAGCGGAGTTTACCGAGTCAGGTCTGGTCGTCTCCCGGCTTTGCCAGAACCCACATCTGCAGGAGCGCGCCCAGCATCGCCGAGACCGGCCAGACCCAGACCATGCCGGAGGCGTGCAGCTTCAGCTGCATCGACACCTCGCCACCCTCCGCCAGCTCGCGCAGCGCGGCGACCTCTGGCGCTGGTCCGAGAACCAGCCCGGTACGCACCATCACCCAGGACGCCAGGCCGGCGCCGAGCGCCACGAGGATCACCATCAGCAGCGGGTCGCGGCGACGCCACCAGAGCAGGACGATGCCGCTCAGCAGGCCGCCCACGGCTGCGACCACGAAGAACCAGGCGTCGATGCCGACCTGGACGGCGAGCTGGTCGGCAGCCTGGGACGCGGAGTCACCGGCCCTGGTCAGCTTGGGCAGTGTCGTGACCTGCCACCACACCACCGCTCCCACCGCCCCGGCCACCGCGAACCACACGGCCACCACGAGTGCGTCGAAGGCACCGGCGACGAGGTCGATCTGCCGCTGCTCGCCTCGCGGTGGGACGTCTCCATGACCGGCGTGGTCATCCCAGGCAGCCGGGGCCGAGCAGGTGCTTGAGGTCGCCGTACAGCGCGGGCGAGGCGCTCACCCGCAGCCGGTCGTCGAGCCGCATCACCCGGGTCGCACCCCTGGTCACCAGCCGCAGCCGCACCTCGGTGGCGCCCGGGTGGGTGCGCAGGACCTCCTTGAGCTGTTCGACCACGGGTGGCGTGCACCGGGTGGCGGGCAGCGTGATCAGGACGGGGCCGCTGCCGCGGTTGTCCATCACCGGGGTGGAGACCGACTTGCCGCGCAGCTCGGGCTGGTCCTTGCTCCGGTCGAGGCGGCCCGAGACGGTGACCACGGTGTCCTCGACGAGCAGGGTGCTGGCGAGCTGGTAGTCGCTGGGGAAGAGGAGTACGTCGATCGCACCCTCGAGGTCCTCGACGGTGACGATGGCCCAGGCGTTGCCGGTCTTGGTGATCTTGCGGGTCACCGCGGTGATCAGGCCGCAGATCGTCGCCGGTGAGTTCTCCGGGCGGTCCTCGTCGGTGAGCAGCTGGCCGATGGTGCAGTCGGCCGCGGCGGCGAGGACGTGCTCGAGCCCGGTCAGCGGATGGTCGGAGACGTAGAGACCGAGCATCTCGCGCTCGTGCCCGAGCAGGGTCCCCTTGTCCCACTCCTCGATGTCGGGCACGACGACGCTGACGCCGAACCCACCGTCCTCGGCCTCGAGACCGCCGAAGAGCGAGTCCTGGCCGATGGCCTCGTTGCGCTTGATGTCGACGTACTGGTCGACGGCCTGCTCGTGCACCGCGAGCAGCGCCCGGCGCCCGTGCTTCATCTCGTCGTAGGCGCCGGCCTTGATCAGCGACTCGATCAGCCGCTTGTTGCACACCTGCGCCGGCACCTTGTCCATGAAGTCGGCGAAGTCGGTGAACCGGCCCAGCTCCCGCCGGGTCGAGATGATCTGCTCGACGACGTTCCAGCCGACGTTGCGGATGGCGGTCAGGCCGAAGCGGATGTCGACGCCCACCGAGGTGAAGTTGGCCTGCGAGGAGTTGACGTCGGGCGGGAGCACCTGGATCTTCATCCGGCGACACTCGTTGAGGTAGATCGCCATCTTGTCCTTGTCGTCCTTCACCGAGGTGAGGAGCGCGGCCATGTACTCGGCCGGGTAGTTGGCCTTGAGGTAGGCCGTCCAGTAGGACACCAGGCCGTAAGCGGCGGAGTGGGCCTTGTTGAAGGCGTAGTCGGAGAACGGCAGCAGGGTGTCCCACAGGGCCTTGATCGCACCGAAGGAGAACCCACGCTCGGTCATGCCGCCCGAGAAGGTCTCGAACTGCTTGTCCAGCTCCGCCTTCTTCTTCTTGCCCATCGCCCGGCGCAGCAGGTCGGCCTGGCCGAGCGTGTAGCCCGCCAGCTGCTGGGCGATCGCCATCACCTGCTCCTGGTAGACGATCAGGCCGTAGGTCTCGCCCAGCACCTCCTCGAGCGCCTCGGCGAGCTCGGGGTGCAGCGGCTCGACCGGCTCCCGCCCGGTCTTGCGGCGGGCGTAGCGGTTGTGGGAGTCCGCGCCCATCGGGCCCGGACGGTAGAGCGCACCGACGGCGGAGATGTCCTCGAACGTGTCGGGCTGCATGCTGCGCAGCAGCGCGCGCATCGGGCCGCCGTCGAGCTGGAAGACGCCGAGGGTGTCGCCCTTCTGCAGCAGCTGGTACGTCGCCTCGTCGGTCAGCTCGAGCTCCTCGAGCACGACCTTCTCGCCGCGGTTGGACTCGATGTTGATCAACGCGTCGTCGAGGACCGTCAGGTTGCGCAGCCCGAGGAAGTCCATCTTGATCAGGCCGAGCTTCTCGCAGGTCGGGTAGTCGAACTGGGTGATCTTGGCGCCGTCGGCCGGGCGGCGCATCACCGGGATCACGTCGAGGAGCGGCTCGCTGGACATGATCACGCCGGCGGCGTGCACGCCCCACTGGCGCTTGAGCCCCTCGAGCCCGATCGCCGTGTCGACGACCGTCTTCACGTCGTGGTCGCCGTCGTAGAGGGCCCGGAACTCGCCGCCCTCGCCGAACCGCTTGTGGGCCGGGTCGAAGATCTCCCTCAGCGGCACGTCCTTGCCCATCACCGAGGCCGGCATCGCCTTGGTGATCCGGTCACCCATCGCGAACGGGTAGCCCAGGATCCGCGAGGAGTCCTTGACGGCCTGCTTGGCCTTGATGGTGCCGTAGGTGACGATCATCGAGACCCGGTCGTCGCCGTACTTGTCGGAGACGTAGCGGATCACCTCACCGCGGCGACGCTCGTCGAAGTCGATGTCGAAGTCGGGCATCGAGACGCGGTCGGGGTTGAGGAACCGCTCGAAGATCAGGCCGTGCTTGAGGGGGTCGAGGTCGGTGATCCGCATCGCGTAGGCGCACATCGAACCGGCGCCCGACCCGCGACCGGGACCGACGCGGATGCCGTTGTCCTTGGCCCAGTTGATGAAGTCGGCGACCACGAGGAAGTAGCCCGGGAAGCCCATCCGGGTGATCACGTCGACCTCGAAGTCGGCCTGCTTGCGTACGTCGTCCGGGATGCCGTGCGGGTAGCGGAAGCCCAGGCCCTTCTCGACCTCCTTGATGAACCAGGAGTTCTCGTCCTCGCCCTCCGGGCAGGGGTAGCGGGGCATGAAGGTGCCGTTGCCCTCGGTGAACTTCACGTCGCACCGCTCGGCGATCAGCAGCGTGTTGTCGCAGGCCTCGGGCAAGCCCGTTGCGGTCGGCCCAGAGCTCGCGCATCTCGGCGGGTGACTTGATGTAGTAGCTGTCGCCGTTGAACCGGAACCGCTTCGGGTCGCTCATCACGCTGCCCGAGGAGACGCAGAGCAGGTGCTCGTGGGACCCGGCGTCGCGCTGGTGGACGTAGTGGGAGTCGTTGGTGGCCACCGGCGGGATGCCGAGGTCCTTGCTCAGCCGGAGCAGGCCGTCGCGGACGCGGGTCTCGATGTCGAGCCCGTGGTCCATCAGCTCGAGGAAGTAGTTGTCCTTGCCCAGGATGTCCTGGAAGTCACCGGCGGCCTCGCGGGCCTTGTCGTAGTCACCGATGCGCAGCCAGGTCTGCACCTCGCCCGACGGGCAACCGGTGGTGGCGATCAGGCCCTCGGCGTACTCGGTGAGCAGCTCGCGGTCGGCCCGCGGCTGGTAGAAGAACCCCTCCATCGACGCCCGGGAGGAGAGCCGGAAGAGGTTGTGCATCCCCTTGGTGCTCTCGGCCAGCAGGGTCATGTGGGTGTAGGCGCCCGACCCGGAGACGTCGTCGTCGCCGCCGTCGTTCCAGCGCACCCGCTTCTTGTCGAAGCGGGAGGTGTTCGGGGTGAAGTAGGCCTCCATGCCGATGATCGGCTTGACGCCGTGGGCCTTCGCCTTGGCCCAGAAGTCGTAGGCGCCGAAGACGTTGCCGTGGTCGGTCATCGCGATCGAGTCCATGCCCAGCTCGGCGGTCCGCTCGAACATGTCGTCCAGCCGGGCGGCACCGTCGAGCATGGAGTACTCGGTGTGCACGTGCAGGTGGACGAAGCCGTCCTGGCTAGCGGAGTTGCCCGACATGCGGCGCGATCAGCCCTTCCCGGAGCTCTGTGGTGGACACCCGTCTTCTGCACAGGCCGGCTGGTGCTCTGGGGGCCTGGTCGTGCGGGGAAGAAGGTCAGCGTACGTCAGCATTGCAGGCCCTCCTGACATGACACGGAGCATGTCGAGAGCGGTCCCTGGACGGTCCGAACGACCGGCTCAGGAAGCGGTCGGATCCCCCGCCCGACTCCCAGGCGGCGATGCTCTCCTCGATCACGGTGTGCAGCACCCTCGCGATCCGCTCCGGGCCCAGCTCGGGGACGCGCTGGGCCATCCGGGCGACGATCGCGGCCTCCCGTTCGGCGTCCCGGCCGGCCTGGCCGGCGTACTCCCCGGTGGTGGCCTTGTGGTCCTGGACTGCCGCCGTCAGCGCCGTACGACGCGCCAGGAGCACGGCCAGCTCGTCGTCCACGGCATCGATCCGCCGCCGCAGGTAGCGCCAGCGGGTCCTCGCCGAGCCAGGCCATCTGCACGTCCGGCTCCGCATCGAGGTAGCCGCTCCCGTCGGTGCACTCGAGCTCGACCAGCCCGTGCCTGGCGTAGAAGGCCCGGGCCCGCTCGTTGACCTGGTAGACCCGCAGCCCGAAGCCGTGCGGGCGCAGGCTCTTGACCAGGTCGAGCAGAGCCGCACCCACCCCGCGGGCGGGTCGACCAGGGTGCACGAAGATCAGGTTGACCCAGTCCCCCTCCACCACGACGAAGCCGAGCAGCACCTGGTCCCGGGCCGCCACCCAGAGCTCGCGGCCGGGCTGGTCGAGCAGGGAGCGGCACCACGCCCGCACCTCGTCCGGCGTCCGGGTCGAGGGCGGCAGGCCGGGTCCGGTGCTGGCCGCCTCGAAGACCTCCTGCAGGTCCGGCAGGTCCTCCCGGAAGCCGGGACGGATCTCGAACTCCTCCTCCGACGGCTCGGGACGACGGCTCGGGGCTGTGCTCAGTCGGCATCTCGGATGATCTCCAGGGCGTGGGCCAGGTCGTCGGGGTAGCTCGCCTCGTACTCCACCTGCTCCCCGGTGCCGGGGTGCTCGAAGCCGAGCCGGACCGCGTGCAGCCACTGCCGGTCCAGGCCCACGCGCCGCGCCAGGGTCGGGTCCGCCCCGTAGGTCAGGTCGCCGACGCACGGGTGCTTCAGGGCGGCCATGTGCACGCGGATCTGGTGCGTCCGCCCGGTCTCCAGGTGGACCTCGAGGAGGCTCGCGAACCGGTGGGCCTCGATCGTCGCGTAGTGGGTGATGCTGTGCTTGCCGTCGTCACGCACCGAGAACTTCCAGTCCGACTTCGTGTGCCGCCCGATGGGCGCGTCGATGGTGCCCTCGAGCGGGTCGGGATGACCCTGCACCAGTGCGTGGTAGGTCTTGTCGACCTCGCGGTGGCGAAAGGCGTTCTTCAGCAGCGAGTAGGCGCGCTCGCTCTTGGCGATCACCATCACCCCCGACGTACCGACGTCGAGGCGCTGCACGATGCCGGCGCGCTCCGGGGCGCCGCTCGTGGCGATCCGGAAGCCGGCTCCGCGCAGGTGGCCGACCACCGTCGGGCCGGTCCAACCCATCGAGGGGTGTACGGCGACCCCGACCGGCTTGTCGATGACCACGATCTCGTCGTCGTCGTGGATGATCCGGATGCCCTCGACGACCTCCGCCACCACCTCCAGCGGGTCGTCCTCGCGCGGGAAGACGACCTCGAGCAGGGCACCGGGCACCAGTCGGTCGGACTTCGCGGCCGACTCACCGTCGACGTGCACGAGCTCGCGGGTGAGCAGCTCGACCGCCTTGCTGCGGGAGATGCCGAACATCCGGGCCAGGGCGACGTCGACCCGCTCCCCGCCGAGGCCCTCCGGGACCTGCAGGGCGCGCTCCTCGCCGTCGGTCTCGGTCATTCCTCGTCCCGGCGCGGGTCGTGCGCGTGGCGGGTCCCGTCGAGGCGGACACCGCGGATCAGCAGCACCGCGAAGAGGACAGCAGCGGCATCGATGCACATGTCCGCGACGTTGAACACCGGCCAGTGCGGCAGCGCGAAGAAGTCGACGACGCGGCCCCGGAACGGCCCCGGCTCGCGGAACATCCGGTCGATCGAGGTTGCCCCCCACCCCGGCGAGCAGCAGGCCCAGGCCGACTGCCCAGGCGCGGCTGCGCACCCGGAACGCGAAGTAGACGGTGACCACCGTCGCGATCAGCGCGACCACCGAGATCACCGGGGTCAGCGAGGCGCCGCCCGCACCGAACGCCGCCCCCGGGTTGAGCACCAGCCGCAGCTGCAGGAAGTCGCCGACCACCTCGACAGGTTCCCGCCCGGTGAGCTCGCGCACGGCGAGCCGCTTGCTGAGCACGTCCACGAGCAGGGCCACGGCCCCGACGGCGAAGACCAGTCGGGTGGCGGACCTTCCCGACGGCTCGTTCACCGCGGTGTGCGAGCCGGTCCGAGAGCCGTCCGGGGCTGTGCCGGTCGGTTTGGGGAAGTCCTCACTGGTACTCAGCGACGCTCCTCGCGCTGCTTGCAGCTCAGGCACAGGGTCGCCCGGGGGAAGGCCATCAGGCGGTTCTTGCCGATCGGGTTGCCGCAGTTCTCGCAGTGGCCGTAGGTGCGGTCGGCGATCCGGTCGAGCGCGTGCTGCGACTGCTCCAGCATGTCGCGAGCGTTGTTCACGATGACCATCTCCTGGTCCCGCTCGAACGACGCCGAACCGACGTCGGCCTGGTCGTTGCCGGCCCCTTCGCCGGAGTTCTCGATCATCCCGGCGAGGTCCTCCTCGACCTCGGCGAGCTCACCGGTCAGGCGCTTGACGTCGTCGCGCAGCTGCGCGCGCACCTCGGCGAGCTCGCTCTTGCTCCACGGGTCCTCGGCCTCGAGCACGACCAGCTTCTCGGCCGCGGCCACCCCGTTGGACCCGGCGGCGGTCTTCTTGGCCGTCTTCTTGGCAGCCTTCTTGGCCGTCTTCTGGGCCGGCGCCTGCTTGGTCGCGGACTTCTTCGCAGCCTTGGTCGGCGCAGCCTTGGTCGCAGCCGCCTTCTTGACGGGGGCGGCCTTCTTGGCGGGCGCCTTCTTCGCTGCAGCCTTCTTCGCCGGGGCCGCCTTGGTGGGGGCGGCCTTCTTGGCAGCGGCCTTCTTCTCAGTCGTCTTCTTGGCGGCCTTCTTGGCGCTCGCCTTCTTGGCCGTCGCCTTCTTGGCCGGGGCAGCCTTCTTCGACGCAGCCTTCGCCGGGCTCTTCTTGGCCGGGGCCTGCTTCGAGGTGGCCTTCTTGGCGGGAGCTGCCTTCTTGGAGGCCGACTTCTTGGCCGCCGTCTGCTTGGCCGGGGCCTGCTTCGAGGTCGCCTTCTTGGCGGCTGCCTTGGCGGGGCGCCTTCTTGGCGGCCTTCGTCGCCGACTTCTTGGCCGTCTTCGCAGCCGACTTCGTCGCCGTCTTGGTCGGTCTTGGCGGCCTTCGCGTCGGCGGAGCTTCGGGAGACGACCTTGCGCGCAGCGGCTCCTGCGCGGCTGACCAAGGACCTTCTGGTCGCTGATGCCATGACTGTGGGGACCCCTATCGGGTGATGGTATGAGCTCGGTCATACGTGGTGGCGTGAGGATATGTGGCGCGCAGGTCCCCTTCAAGCCACCGTACCGACGCTCCGGCACCGTTCTGGCACACTGGACCCACCGCAAGGCGTGGAGGGGACGAGTACCCACCTGCACGGCCATGAGCGAGCCGGGGACGGTGCGAGCCCGGTGGCACGGCAGTGGGGAAGATCAGCCCGGAGTCGCCGGAAGAAACGAGCGGGGCCCGATCGGGCTCTGCTGGGAGTAGAGCCGGCTGCGGTGGACCCATCCGGGTCACCCACGAAGTGGGTCGGTGAGAACCTCGCGCCGGCCAAGGAGGGTGGTACCGCGGGGATCGGCGTACGCCGGCCCTCGTCCCTTCGTCAGGACCACGACGACGAAGGACCGCAGTGACCGAGACCCCCTCCTATCGGCCCGTACCACCACAGGTCGACCTGCCCGCGCTCGAACGCGAGGTGCTGGAGTTCTGGCACGCCCAGCAGATCTTCGAGAAGTCGGTCGCCCGCAACGAGGGCGCCCCCGAGTCTCCTGGGCCGTGGACCTTCTACGAGGGCCCGCCCACGGCGAACGGCCGGCCCGGCACCCACCACATCGAGTCGCGCACCTTCAAGGACGTCTTCCCCCGGTTCCGGACGATGCAGGGCTACCAGGTCAACCGCAAGGGCGGGTGGGACTGCCATGGCCTGCCCGTGGAGCTGGCGGTCGAGAAGGAGCTCGGGTTCTCCGGCAAGTCCGACATCGAGGCCTTCGGCATCGCCGAGTTCAACGCCCGGTGCCGCGAGTCGGTGCAGCGCTACGTCGACCTGTGGGAGCAGATGACCGACCGGATGGGCTGCTGGATCGACATGCGCACGCCCTACCGCACGATGGACCCGGAGTACATCGAGTCGGTCTGGTGGGCACTGAAGCAGATCCACCAGCGCGGGCTGCTCGTCGAGGACTACCGGGTCGCGCCGTACTGCCCACGCTGCGGCACCGGCCTCTCCGACCACGAGCTCGCCCAGGGGTACGAGACCGTCACCGATCCCTCGGTGTTCGTGCGGTTCCCGCTCACCTCCGGGCCGTACGCCGGCTCGCGAGAGTCTCCCGGGGCCGACCTGCTCGTCTGGACGACCACGCCCTGGACGCTGGTCTCCAACGGCCTGGTCGCTGCGCACCCCGAGATGACCTACGTGACCACCACGAAGGACGGCGAGACCCTGGTCGTCGCCGAGTCACTCGTCGAGAAGGCGCTCGGCGAGGGCTGGACGGTCGTGGACCGGTTCAGCGGCACGGACATGGTCGGCTGGACCTACCAGCGCCCCTTCGACCTGGTCGAGTGGCCGGCGCGGACCGACGGGGACACCACCCGGCCCGACGCACACTTCGTGGTGAACGAGGACTACGTGACGGCCGAGGACGGCACCGGGCTGGTGCACCAGTCCCCCGCCTTCGGTGAGGACGACTTCATCTCGTGCCGCCGCAACGGGGTGGCGATGGTGAACCCGATCGACCGGACGGGCCACTTCTACGACGACGTCCCGCTGATCGGCGGGCAGTTCTTCCGGCACGCCAACACCGACCTGGTCGCCGACCTGGAGAGGCGCGGGCTGCTGTTCCGGCACGTGCCCTACGAGCACAGCTACCCGCACTGCTGGCGCTGTCACACCGCGCTCCTCTACTACGCCCAGCCGTCGTGGTACGTCCGCACCACCGAGGTCAAGAGCGACCTGCTCGAGCAGAACGAGAAGACCAACTGGTTCCCCTCGACGATCAAGCACGGGCGCTACGGCGACTGGCTGGAGAACAACATCGACTGGGCGCTCTCCCGGAGCCGCTACTGGGGAACGCCGCTGCCGATCTGGCGTTGCGAGGAGGACCACCAGACCGTCGTCGGCTCGCTGCAGGAGCTCTCGGAGCTGACCGGCACGGACCAGTCCGGGCTCGACCCGCACCGCCCCTACGTCGACGACGTCGTCTTCGACTGCCCCACCTGCGGCCACCAGGCCCGTCGGGTGCCCGAGGTGATCGATGCCTGGTTCGACTCCGGCTCGATGCCGTTCGCGCAGTGGGGCTACCCCCATGCCGAGGGCTCGGCGGAGATGCTGGAGCGGGCCTACCCCGCGGACTTCATCTGCGAGGCGATCGACCAGACCCGTGGCTGGTTCTACACGCTGATGGTCGTCGGCACGCTCGTCTTCGAGGAGTCGTCGTACCGGAACGTGCTGTGCCTGGGGCACATCCTGGCCGAGGACGGCCGCAAGATGTCCAAGCACCTCGGCAACATCGTCGAGCCGATCCCGCTGATGGACGAGCACGGAGCCGACGCCGTGCGCTGGTTCATGGCGGCGGGCGGATCGCCGTGGGCTGCGCGCCGGGTCGGGCACACCACCATCCAGGAGACGGTGCGCAAGGTCCTGCTGACGTACTGGAACACCGTGGCCTTCCACGTGCTCTACGCCAACCTGGCGCCATGGAGCCCGGGAACGGAGACCGCCGACCCGATCCCGGCACCGGCGGACCGGCCGGTGCTCGACCGATGGGCGCTCTCCGAGGCACACCGGCTGGTCGGAGAGGTCACCGTCGCGATGGAGTCCTTCGACACCCAGCGCGCGGGGAACCTGCTCTCGGCGTACGTCGACGACCTCTCCAACTGGTACGTACGCCGCTCGCGCCGCCGCTTCTGGGACGGTGACCCCGCCGCGTTCGCGACGCTGCACGAGTGCCTGCAGATCGTCACCCAGCTGATGGCGCCACTGGCCCCGTTCATCACCGAACGGGTGTGGCGCGACGTCTTCGCGGCCACCAGCACTGACCTGCCCGAGTCGGTGCATCTCTCCGACTGGCCGAAGCAGGACTCCGCCCTCGTCGACGCCGACCTGAGCCAGCAGGTGAAGCTCGCCCGTCGGCTCGTCGAGCTGGGCCGTGCTGCGCGGGCGAGCGCGAAGGTGCGTACCCGCCAGCCGCTGCGCCGGGCCCTGGTCGCCAGCACGGCCCACGACCGCCTCTCCGACGAGCTGCAGCAGGAGGTGGCCGAGGAGCTGAACATCGACCGGCTCGAGCCCCTCTCCGCCGCCGGGGCCGACCTCGTCGACCACACGGCCAAGGGCAACTTCCGCGCCCTCGGCAAGCGATTCGCCAAGGAGACCCCGCGCGTGGCCGCCGCCATCGCCGACGCCGATGCCGAGGCGCTGGCCACTGCCCTGGCCTCCGAGGGCCGCGCCACGGTCCAGCTCGACGGTGCACCCGTCGAGGTGCTGCCCGACGAGGTGATCGTCTCCGAGCGTCCCCGCGAGGGTTGGTCGGTGATCAACGAGCAGGGCGAGACGGTCGCCCTCGACCTCGAGATCACGCCGGAGCTGCGCCGGGCCGGCCTGGCCCGCGAGGTGATCCGGATGATCCAGGAGGCCCGCAAGGCCAACGGGTTCGAGGTCTCCGACCGGATCGCCCTGAGCTGGTCGCTGCTCGGCCAGGACGGCGGCGGTGAGATGGGCGAGGCGATGGTCGAGCACCGCGACCTGATCGCCGCGGAGGTGCTCGCCTCCACGATCGCCGAGGCCGAGTCACCCGACGGTCTCGACCAGAGCGACGCCGAGCTGGGCCTGGCGTTCACCGTCTACCGGATCTAGAGCGCCGTACAGCGACGAAGCAGGGGTGCCGCGCTGATGCGCGACACCCCTGCTTGTTGTGTTCTGGAAGAACTCGAGTGGTTCAGCCCTGGGGCTGGTTCCCGCCCTGGTTGCCGTCGTGGTTGTGGTCGTCGCCCTGGTTGTCGCCCTGGTTGTCGCCCTGGTCGTCGCCCTGGTCGTCGCCCTGGTTGTCGCCCTGGTTGTCGCCCTGCTGGTCGTCGGAGACCGACTTCAGTCGCTTGGGCGACGAGGGCCCGCCGTCCGGGAGCTGGCCGCCCTCGCCGCTGCCCTCCAGCGCCTCGAGCTGCTCGGTGAAGTAGCTCTTCAGGCGGCTGCGGTACTCCCGCTCGAAGCCACGCAGGTCCTCCACCTCGGTGTCGAGCCGACGCTTCTCCCGCTCCAGGTCGCCGAGCAGCTCCCGGCGCTTGGTCTCCGACCTCGGTGTCGAGGTTCTGGGCGCGGGCGCGGGCTTCCTGCTCGAGCTTGTCGGTCTTGCTCTTGGTCTCTGCCTCGAGGCGCTCGGCCTCGGTGCGGGCGGCTCCGACGATCTGCTCGGCCTCCGCGATGGCCTCGGTGACGACCTCGTCGGCGTTGCGGGTGGCGAGCTCCAGCAGTCGGGTGGCTGCCGAGGATGCCTCTGCGGCCGTGTAGACCTTGATCTCCTCGGTCGCGGATGCCGCTGCAGCAGCGGGCTTCTCCGCTTCGACCTTCTCCGCCGGCTTCTCCTCGACCTTCTCCGCCTCGGGGGCCTTCTCCGGCGCCTTCTCGGCCTCGGGAGCCTTCTCCGGGACCTTCTCCGGGGCCTTGCCCGGCATGGCGATCGCAGCCGTGCCACCGTCGGTGGCAGTGAGCTTCGAGCGGAGGTCGTCGTTCTCCTTGATCAGGCGCTCGAGCTCGGCCTCGACCTCGTCGAGGAACGTGTCGACCTCGCCCATGTCGTAGCCCTCACGCAGCCGCACCGGCGTAAAGCGCTTCGTGCTCACGTCCTCAGGCGTCAACGGCATGACTTCACCCATATCCTTTTCGGTCGGAATAGTCTGTGTATTCCCTGCGCCTGAAACCATAACGGTTCCGGCGCTCGCAGGTGGGCGGACACCCAGACCCGGTCACAGATCGGGACTGGGCGCCAGTCGCCGAGGGAGGCGGCCGCAGCGGCCGCTACAGCAGGATTGCGCGGTTCAACGACAGCAGGATGTAGCAGATCAGCAGCACCGCGATGAAGCTGAGGTCGATGGCCACGCCACCGAGGCGCAGGGGCGGGATCACCTTGCGCAGCGCCTTCACCGGAGGGTCGGTGATCGTGTACACGCCTTCGAGGACGACGAGGACTGGCCCTCGTGGGACCCATGAGCGCGCGAACATCTGGATCCAGTCGACGATGAGCCGCACGAACAGGAGCACGATGAAGGTGCCGAGGAGTAGCTCGATCAGCTGACCGACGAAGTTCACGAGGCGAGCCTAGGTGACCGACCCCAAGCGAGTTTGGTCACCCGGTCAGCTCTGGTTGAAGAATCCGCCCTCGGCGATGCGCTGCTTGTCCTCGGCGGCGACCGAGACGTTCGGCGGGGAGAGCAGGAAGACCTTGTTGGTCACGCGCTCGATGGTGCCGTGGACCGAGAAGACCAGCCCGGCCGCGAAGTCGACGAGGCGCTTGGCGTCGGTGTCGTCCATCTCGGAGAGGTTCATGATGACGGGCACGCCGTCACGGAAGTTCTCGCCGATCACCCTGGCCTCGTTGTAGGTGCGGGGGTGCAGCGTGGTGATCCGGGACATGGGCGCCACCGTAGCTGTGGCCCGCGGCCCCTCGCGCACCGGACGGCGACGCTCGGAGAGGTTCGCCACGGGACGTGCCGGCTCGTGCTCGGAGCGGGGCTCTGAGCGGCGTACGGGCTCGTCGTACTGGTGCTGGGGCTCGGCATACTCGCCGTCCGCGTCCTCGAGCAGGCCGAGGTAGACGCCCATCTTCCGCATCGCGCTCATTCGTTGTTTTCCTCTGCTCTCGTGGCGCTTGTCTGCCGCTCTAGCTGGTGGTTCCACGGCACTTCGGACACTACTTGACGACCGGCCTCGGACCGAGGACCGCTGAGCCGATCCGCAGGTGTGTCGCACCCGCCTGGATCGCCTCTTCGAGGTCGATGCTCATGCCGGCCGAGATCCAGGTCGCCTCCGGCTCCAGCTGCCGTACGACGGATGCCTGATCGGCCAGTCGAGCAAAGGCCTCGCGGGCGTCCCCGCCGAGCGGAGCCACCCCCATCACACCGCGCAGCCGGAGCCCGTCTGACTCGAGGATCTGCTCCGCCAGTGCGGGGACCTGCTCGACGTCGGCGCCGGACCGACCGCTCGCATCCGGTGGGTCGAGGCTGACCTGGACGAGGCAGTCGATCTCCCGGCCGTTCTCCTCGGCCCCGCGGCTCAGCCCGCGGATGATCTTGGCCCGGTCGACGGAGTGGACGGCGTCGGCGTAGCCGGCCACCGCGGCTGCCTTGTTGCTCTGCAGCGCACCGATGAAGTGCCAGTCCAGGTCGAGGTCTGCGCACTCGGCCGCCTTCTCCACGGCTTCCTGGTGCCGGTTCTCCCCCACGTGGCGGACGCCGAGGTCCGCGAGCAGCCGGACGTCGGAGGGCGGGAAGAACTTGGTCACCACGATCAGCGTGATGTCGGTGGCCGACCGCCCGGCGTCCGAGCAGGCGCGGTCGATGCGCTCACGCACCGCCGCCAACCCGCTCGCGATCTCGTCCCGTCGACCCTCGCTCATCGCGTCATGCTCGCATCCGGACGAGGCCGGCGAACCTGCCAGCCCGGGCGCCGTCGCGGCGATGGGAGTAGAGGTCGCTCGACTCGAGCGTGCACCGCGCGATGTCGTGCACCTGCACACCGAGACGCTCGAGCTGCGCGGTCACCCCCGCGCCGATGTCCAGTGCCGGGGTGCCCCACGAGGTCGTGGACGCGGTGACCGGCTCGAGGTCGGCGACCTCCTGCTGCAGCTCGGCCGGGACCTCGTAGCAGCGACCACAGATGTGCGGTCCGACCCAGGCGGTGATCGCCTGCGCACCGAGCTGTCCCATCCGCTCGACACAGGCAGTGACCACCCCGACGGCAACTCCCTTGCGCCCCGCATGGGCCGCGCCGATGACGCCGGCATCGGGGTCGGCGAGCAGGACCGGCACGCAGTCGGCGACCCGGACCATCAGCACCACGTCGGCCCGGTCGCTGACCAGCGCGTCGCACTGCTGCCGCGGACCCTCAGCCACGACCACGGTGGCACCGTGCACCTGCTCCATGTCCGCCAGGACCGCGCCGGGGGCGAAGTCCTCGATGAGGAGGTCGAGGTTGCGGCGGACGGAGTCGGGGTCGTCGTCGCCGACCAGCGCCAGGTTGAGGCTGTCGAAGGGGACAGCACTGACCCCGTCGTACCTGTCGGTGAACGCCAGGTCGACGGGGCCGGTGCTGCTGCGGTGGAAGTACATCCGTGGGTGAGAGCGACCTCTTACTTCAGGAAGTCCGGGACGTCGAGCTCGTCGTCGTCGAAGGTCGGGTGACTCCGTGACGGCGCCGGCCGCGGTGCTGCCTGGTCCGAGCCGGTGCCTCCGACCGGACGCTGGGCACCGACGGTGACCGGCTCCCGGCGCGGCTCGGCGACGGGCGCGGGTGCCCGGCGCTGCTCGGCGAGTGCCCGGGCGGCGGCCAGGGTCTCCTCCTGGGTCTGCGGCTTCTGGGCCTGCGCAGGACGGGGACGCAAGGACTGGCCCTCGTCGCGGCGCTTCGGCCGACCGCCCTCGAACCCGGCGGCGATCACGGTGACCCGGACCTCGTCGCCGAGGGCGTCGTCGATGGTGGCGCCGAAGATGATGTTGGCGTCGGCGTGCACCGCCTCGGAGACCATCGCGGCCGCCTCGTTGATCTCGAACAGCCCCAGGTCGGAGCCGCCGGCGATCGAGAGCAGCACACCCTGGGCGCCGTCGATGGACTCCTCGAGCAGCGGGCTGGACACGGCCAGCTCGGCCGCCTCGACGGCACGGTTGTCACCGCGAGCCGAGCCGATGCCCATCAGTGCGGAGCCGGCGTTCGACATCACCGACTTCACGTCGGCGAAGTCGAGGTTGATCAGGCCCGGGGTGGTGATCAGGTCGGTGATGCCGGAGACACCCTGCAGCAGGACCTGGTCGGCCTGCTTGAAGGCGTCGAGCATGCTGACGTTGCGGTCGGAGATCATCAGCAGCTTGTCGTTGGGGATCACGATGAGGGTGTCGACCTCTTCGCGCAGGTGCGCGATGCCCTCCTCCGCCGAGGTTGCCCGGCGGCGACCCTCGAAGGCGAACGGGCGGGTGACCACACCGATCGTCAGGGCTCCCAGGGAACGGGCGATCTTGGCCACGACGGGTGCGCCACCGGTGCCGGTGCCACCACCCTCGCCGGCCGTCACGAAGACCATGTCGGCGCCCTTGAGCACCTCTTCGATCTCCTCGGAGTGGTCATCGGCGGCCTGCGCACCCACGTCGGGGTTCGCTCCGGCACCGAGTCCACGGGTCAGCTCACGGCCGATGTCGAGCTTCACATCGGCGTCACTCATCAACAGGGCCTGTGCATCTGTGTTGATGGCGATGAACTCGACGCCCCTCAGCCCGACCTCGATCATCCGGTTGACGGCGTTGACTCCACCTCCACCAATACCTACGACCTTGATCACGGCGAGGTAGTTCTGGGGTGCTGCCACGGCGGTGCCTCTCACTCTGTGCTGCGTCGCCCTGCCCGACTGCCGAGCGACTTCGGATGTTCCTGGGGAAGCCTCCGGCCGAAAGAACCCTAACCCTGAAGTAGAGGGTTAACGTTATGTCAACCTGAGGTTGTTAGATCAAGTTAGGCGCAGCGACCCGGCTTGCCCGTGCAACACGCGGAGGGCGCGAACGAAAACGAAACTTTCCCGCGAGGGCTCCGCTCCCCTTCAGTACGACGGGGCCGGTCACCACAGCGGAGCAGCGACGGCAGCGACCATCGGCGAACCCGGCGAGCACCAGCGCCTCGTGCGGTCGCCCGGCACGTCGCACCGGGTTGGCCCCGCGAGCTCGCTCGCTGAGCAGTACGGCGAGCACGCCGGCCATCAGCAGCAGGCTGTGGCTGAGCGCCATCGCGACCATCAGGGGGCCGCAGGTGAACGCACAGCGAAGGCCGGAGCGCACTCCGGCACGCGCACAGTCGAGGTCGGCGGCGAGGCCGTTGGCCGCGCCCAGCTTGAGCGAGGCGCAGCGGCGCAGCATCCGCCTGCGTGGGCCGGAGACCTGCCAGACCGCCGCCGCGAGCAGGGTCACCACCAGCCAGGGCGTCAGGTCCTGCCCGCTGCCGAAGGCAGCCACCACGGTCACCAGGGCCGCGCCGAGGACCAGCCACACGACGACGTACCCGACGAGGAAGGTCGCTGCCGCGCGCTGACGTCGCGACCGGACGCTGAGCAGCGCCACCCGGCGTACCTGCGGGGCGACGACCGGCAGCATCATCGCCACGACCATCAGCGCCCAGTGCAACCAGGCGCCGGGCCACGAAGCCCACGGGCTCTGCGCGTCCGCGGACGGCGCCATCGCCTGGTGTCCGCCGTGCAGGTGGTGACCAGTGGCCGCACCACCGGTGTCCGCGGAGGTGAGAGCGCCGACGACGAGCACGACGAGCCGCGGCGCCGGCGACGGCGTACACCCACCACTCCGGATGCCAGGCCAGACCGGCCCAGCGACGGCCCAGCGAGCGACCCGGTGAGGGACGCGACGAGTGGCGCTCGGCCAGGACGGTCATCGCGGCTCTAGTCGACCATGATCGCGATCCGGCGAGCACGTACGTCGGGCCGGGGGGCATCGGACTCCGCACCCGAAGCATCGCCCCGGGGTGTGCCCGGCACCTCGGTGCTGAAGCTGACCTGCACCCGGTCGTCGTCCCACCGGCCCTGCTGCGCGAGCCGGTCTCGCACATCGGTGATGTCGAAGGAAGCGGTCAGCCCCTCGCCGCTGTGCTGGTCGTTGGTCTGGGAGGTCTCGACGAGGCCGAACGTGGAGAACGACCCGGCTCGCAGCTCCGGGTGGTCGTGCGGGTCCTCCCCCTCGGGCACGTTCATGTAGACGCCGTACAGGGGCGCGGCGCTCGTCCCGGTCACGCCCTCGACCCGGAGGTAGGCGCGTGCGGGCTCGCCCTCCGGCCCGCGAGGCCGCTGGGGCCGCTCCATGTCGACTGCGACGGGCTCCGGTCCGGCAAGGGGGACGTCGTTGGCGGCGCCGAGCACCTGCGGTGGTGTGGATCGCGACATGGAGCCCTCCGTCGAGGCGGATCGGACGTCTTCGGTTGGTTCCGGAGTGGGCGGGGCCAGGACCGCCGGTGCGGCCATGCTCTCGTAGACGTAGCCCAGGAACTCGGTGTCGAGCACCTCACCGACAGACCAGGTGACCGAACCGCTCTCCGGGTCGGGGAACGTGAACGTGGTGTCGAGGAAGGCCGGGTCGCCCGTCGGGTTCAGGTGCGCCGGGTCGAGCCTCAGCCACACCTCCCACAACCGGTCGATGTTGGCGTGGTGCAGCCAGAACAGCGGGTCCAGCCCGGCGGTGTAGAAGGAGCCCATCCATCCCGCGTTGAGGACGTTGCCGAACTCGTCGTAGTCGTTGCCGACCAGCGAGTGCACGGCGCCGTGGGGGACGTTCTCGAGGGAGCCCCGCTCGCCTCCGTCGAAGCTGAGGTCGGCGCGTTCTCCGCCGCCGAACGTCGCCTGCCCGCTCGGTGTCGCGAACCGCGCCACCGACAGCGTGGCGATCACCGTCTCCCCCACCTGCGCGGGATCGATCTCGCCGTAGAACGGGAGGCCGGACCTGGCGGTCTCCGAGCGCTCGCTGGTCTCGAGGTTGTTGTCCGCCAGGGTCATGTCGAGGAACGCCGGCGGCACGGCAGCCTTCCCGGGATCGTCCGGGTCGATGGAGTACCAGTACGGCAGTGCCCAGGTCTCGTCCTCCAGCGTGTGCTGGACGATCCGCTCGAACGCCGCGAGGTACATCCGGTGCCACGGCAGGAAGAACCAGCTGCCGTGCTGGCAGTTGCACCACAGGTCGTTGCTGGTGTCCGGACCACCGAAGGGGTCCGCGAGGCCGTGGATCGCGGCCTGGAACCGCCAGCCCAGAGGGTCGGAGGGCTTCTCCCCGGGTGGGTCGAGATCGCGCATCCTCCCGACGGCCACCTCGTAGGCCTTCAGTACGTCGGGCCAGTCGCCCTCCGCGTTCGTCCGGTTCCAGACATCTGCTCGGGTCCGAGTCATGTCTCGACATCCTGCTCGGGTGCCAGGAGTTGCGGAAGTGCCTGACGCGCAGGGTCTAGTCCTGCTGAACCGAGACCCGCGCAGATCCGCGACCACGCCCGAGGCGAGGACTAGCGTTTCTTCATGGGCATCGCGACGACCGAGGCGTCTGCCGCCTCCACCTCACATCCTCCGCTCGAGTGCGACCTCGTCATGAAGGGCGGCATCACCAGCGGCGTGGTCTATCCCCTCGCCGTCTGCGAGCTGGCGAAGGTCTACCGCCTCAGGTCGGTCGGCGGGTCGTCCGCCGGCGCCATCGCGGCGGCCGCGGCAGCCGCGGCCGAGCTGGGTCGGGAGAAGGGTGGTTTCGAGAAGCTCGCCACCCTCCCGAGCGACCTCACCGCGAAGGTGGCCGGGAAGGACAGCCGGCTGTTCACCTTGTTCCAGCCGCAGCCGAGGATGCGGCGGCTCTTCCGGCTGGTCACCGCGGGGCTCGGGACACTCGGGTTCACCCGCACGACGGCGATGGCCGGTGCCGCGCTCCGCGCCTGGCTTCCGTACGCCGCAGCGGGGGCCGCCCCGGGTGTGCTCCTCGTCGTACTCGGGTTCCTCGTCGGCGGCCCCGCCCAGTGGGTGTCCCTGGTGGCCGGGATCCTCCTGGCGCTGATCGGTCTCGTCGTCGGCATCGGGGTGGGCGTCTTCCGCGACGCCGGCCAGATCCCGTCGGCCGGGTTCGGGCTGTGCTCGGGTCACACCCCGCCAAGGGCGACGACCCCCGCACTGACACCGTGGCTGCACGAGACGTTCCAGACCCTCGCCGGACGGTCGGTCACCGACCCGCCGATCACGTTCGCTGACCTGCGCGAGGCCGGGATCACGCTCCAGCTGATGACCACGAACCTCTCCCGGCGCCAGCCGCTGGCGATGCCGTGGGACGGCAGCGGCTACTACTTCGACCCCGCGCACTTCCGCACCCTCTTCCCCGAGGAGGTGGTGGAGCAGATGGAGCGATCCCCGCTGCCTCCCGTCCAGACGGACGAGGACTGGCTCGCGACGGTGGCCGCCGAGCACGCAGCACCGCTTCGGCACTTCCCCGCCTCCGCCGACCTGCCGATCGTGGTGGCGGTGCGGATGAGCCTCAGCTTCCCCGGCCTGATCTCCGCGGTGCCGCTGCACGCGGTCGACTACTCCCGACCGACGAACAAGCGGGCGCTCGCGGCCGCTGTCGCGTGGCGCAACGGAGCACCCTCAGGCGACGCCGGCCGAAGGTGCCGCTGCGCTCCCCAAGCTCGAGCTGCAGCGCAACTGGTTCTCCGACGGTGGCATCTGCGCCAACCTGCCGCTGCACTTCTTCGACTCCGCACTCCCCCGCCGGCCCACGTTCGCGATCGACCTGGCCGGCTTCCCGCACGACCGCGAGAAGAACGCGGACGAGTTCGAGAACAGCTTCCTGCCGGTCATCGACAGCGACGAGGTCCAGCGCCGGCAGACGGTCTTCCAGACCAGCGGCGTGGGCGCGCTCAAGCAGTTCTTCTCCTCGATCGTCGCCACCGCCCGCACGTGGGTCGACGAGGCCCAGCTGTCCGTGCCCGGCTACCGCGACCGGGTGGTCACGGTGTTCCACGACCACACGCGAGGGCGGGATGAACCTCAACATGGAGGCAGGCGACCGTCTCGCGACCTGAGCAATCGCGGGGAGGGTGCCGCCACGGCGGCTGGTCGACCGGTTCGCCGGGGACGAGCCGGGAGTCAAGCCAGCGAAGGGGTGGGACGAGCACCGCTGGCTGCGGTTCCGGACAGCAACAGCTGCCTTCGCCGAGACGCTGGTGTCGTTCAAGGGTGGCTACGAGGCAGTGCCTCCCGGGACCACGCCGTACCCGGCCTGGGTGGGCGTCCAGAGCGACGGGACCGAGGCCACGGGAGACCTCCCGGCGTACCCGGTCAAGCCGGAGCGCCGGACACGTGGTGAACCAGCGCACCCGGGGGCTGCTGCGGGTGGCCGAGCAGTGGCAGGGCGATCCGGCTGACGCCTTCACCCAGGATGCGCCCGAGCCCCGCCCGACCATGCGTCTGGTGCCCGCAGACCGCGCGGGCAAGGTGCCCGCGCCGCTGACCTAGAGGTCACGGGCTGGCGGTCAGAGGAGTCCGAGCACCTCGGCGGACGAGCGCTTCGCCTGCCCGCACGGCACCGTCCATGTAGCCGTTCCAGTACGTCGCGGTCTCGGTGCCGGCCCAGTGGGTGCGCCCGTGCGGTTTCCGCAGCTCCTGGAAGTACGTCGTCATCGTGCCGGGCTTCATGATCGCGACCGGTCCGCCCTTGGTCCACCGCTCCTTGGTCCAGTCGTGCTCGACGTAGTCGACGGGGTGCAGCGCCTTCTCGCCGAACATCTCGGCGAACCCCTTGAGGACGGCCGCGCGACGGGCGGCGAGAGTGGTCAGGCCGTACTGCTTCCACGTCGATCCGCCGACGAATGCGAGCAGGACGCCAGGGCTCCCGTTGGCCGGGCAGTTGTCGAACGCGGCGCGCACCGCGCCGTGGTCGCTGATGCCGAAGCCGTTGAGGCCGTCGGCGCGCCAGAACGGCTCTATGTAGATCGCGTCGCACTTCATCAGGTCGCCCATGTTCATCCGGTTCAGCAACGCCAGGTGCCGCGACGGGAGGGCGGGACCCCACTGGATCGCACGCGCGAGCTCGGGCGGGGCAGCCACGATGACTCGCTTGCAGGTCACCTTCCCGCGCGCAGTGTGTACGACGGCCGCGGAGCTGGTCTGGTCGATCCTCGTCACGGCGGCGTTCAGTGCGACCCGCGAACCCAGCTGGCTCGCCAGCCGCAGCGGGATCAGCTGCGAGCCGCCGATGAACCGCCTCTCCTGCGCGCCGTTCTTGGTGTCGGAGTTGCGCTCGAAGGTGCCCTTGTTGGTCTCGTTGCCCGAGCACGCGACGTAGTGGATGACGAACAGCAGCGACAGCTGGTCGGGGTCGGCACCGAAACCCGGCTGGGTCCAGCACCTGATCAGGTTCTCGATCCCCTTCGGCGTTCAGCGAGTGGCCGCGGATGTAGTCGCCGAGGGTCATCGAGTCCCACTCCTTGGCGCGCGGGTGGGTCCAGGGACTCTCGACGTCGATCTCGGAGGCCCACTGGTTGAGCTGGAGCTGCAGGATCGCCGCGTCCGGGAGGATCAGCGGGTCGGGCGGCACGGTGCCGTCGTACTCCTGGCGACCGAGCGGGCCCGAGGAGTTGTAGACGCTCTTGCCCTCGTTGTACTCCATGAACGTCGGCACCTTGAGCTCTTCGGCAAGCGCGACGATGTGGTCCTGGGTGGGACCGACGAACGCGCCGCCGGACTCGATCACCGCGCCCCCGGGCAGCCGGTGGTTCAGCACCCGGCCGCCGACGCGGTTGCGCGCCTCGACGACCAGCACCGAGCGACCGCTGCGGGCGACCTGGCGTGCGGCCACCAGGCCGGAGATGCCGGCCCCCACGACGACGACATCGACCCGGCTGGGCAGCGAGCCCTGCAAGGTCGCGGCCTCCGCCGCGCCGTCGAGAACGCCTGCGGTCAGTACGCCGACGCCCGCCGCCGTCGCGCCGCCCAGGAGCGTGCGCCTGGTGATCTCTGTCATGTGTGGCTCCCTCGCCCGACGCCAGTCGGTAACCCAGTCGGTCCGTCGCTGCCCACACAACGAGCGAGCGCCACATCGGCAACGGGTGGGCTTCCACACCGTGGACGCGACGTTTCGACGGAATGGCCCAGGGCATCCTGTGAGGGCAGGCGTTTCCAGCGAAGAGGCACGTCGTCCGCCGTGTCTCGGGGACGGCGGACGTCTCGGTTTCTCGGGCCTCCAAGCCGGGCGCTAGGCCTCCATCGCAAACAGGTCGCCGTCGTCCTGCACCCGCTCGAGGACCTCCTCGAAGCGCAGGTGCTCCAGCGCCAGCGGGTCTTCCGCACCCGCCTCCACCTCGTCCCAGGTGCGCGGAGCCGCGACCATCGGCAGCTCCCGTCCGCGCAGCGAGTACGGCGAGATCGTCGTCTTCGCGCCGGTGTTCTGTGACCAGTCGAGGAACACCTTGCCGCCGCGGCGGGCCTTGGTCATCTGCGAGACCACCAGCTTGGGCTTGGCCTTCTCGAGCTCCTCGGCGATCTCCTTGGCGTAGTCGCGCACCTGCTCGTAGGTGCGCTTGCCGTCGAGTGCGGCGTACAGGTGCAGGCCCTTGGACCCGCTGGTCACCGGGACGCAGTTCAGGTCGTCCTCGGCCAGCCGGTCGCGAACCAGCAGCGCGACCTGGGCGCACTCGCCCAGCCCGGCCGGGTCGCCCGGGTCGAGGTCGATCACCAGTCGGTTCGGCTTGCGGACCCGGCCGTTCTTCGCGACCGTCCACTGGTGGACGTGCAGCTCGAGCGAGGCGAGGTTGACCAGCCAGGTGAGCGTGGCCAGCGAGTCGATGATCGGGAAGGTCAGCTCGCCCTCCTCCCCCGACTTGGTGCGTGAGCCCGTGGTCGGCACCGAGACGGTGCGCACCCACGAGGGCGTTCCGCCCGGGGTGTTCTTCTCGAAGAACGACTTGTCGCCGGTGCCGTGCGGCCACCGGATCCGCGTCACCGCGCGGTCGGCGAGGTGCGGCAGCATCACCGGCGCGACCTGGGCGTAGTAGTTGAGAACCTCGGCCTTGGTGGTGCCGGTGCGCGGGTACATCACCTTCTCGAGGTTGACCAGGGTGAGGTGGTGCCCGTCGACCTCGACGGGAGTCTCGGTGCGCTTCTCGGCCATCCCGCTATCGGCCGATCGCGATCACGGGCCGCCGCTTGGGGTTGAGGCCCGCCATCATCGAACGCATGAACGCGCGCGGGACGGAGACGCAGCCGGCGGTGGCCCCCTTGCCGTTGACGTGCAGGAAGATCCCGGCTCCGCGGTGGCGGACCTGGCCGATGTTGAAGGTGGTGTTCACGGCGTACTCGTACTGCCGGCGGTAGTCGGTGAGCCGCTCGGAGGTGTTCGGCCCGGACTTCAGCCACCAGCGGAAGCCGCCCTGGGACTTGTTGCGGTAGCGGTTGTAGTAGCGCGACTGGTTGTCCTGGACCCAGAAGTCGCCCTTGCGGATCTTGCGGTAGGACACGTCCCAGCTCTTCGAGCGGGCGTGGGTGCCGAACGAGCTGATCAGTCGGTAGGTGCCCAGCGGGGTGGTGCCCGTTCCCTGCTTGCGGCGGGACCCGACCACCAGTCCGCCGTACCCGGTGCGGCCGTCGGTGACCTGCTTGAGCTTCTGCCAGCCGCTGCTGCTGCGCCGCCAGAACGTCACTCGGGCGTGCCAGCCGCGGGTGCGGTTCACGGTGATCACCTGGGTGGTGCCCGCCGGGAGCCGAACGGTCACGCCATCGAGCCGCACCGTGGCGGCCGACGCCGTCGGCGCGGGCGCGAGTGTCGTGAGCGTGAGGAACAGGGTCAGCGCCAGCGCTGCGACTCGTCGTGTGGTCACGTCAGTTCACTCCAGGTCCGAGGGGGTGAGATCGGTGCGGACGCCACGGTACGCCGGTTGCCGGAGCCGGCCGTCGGTCGTGAGCTTGAGGTACTGCACGTCCACGACGATCACCGGCCGGACCCACACGGTGCCCACGAGGTCCAGCCGCGGGAGGACCTCGGTGAACGGCGACTCCGGGACCACCAGGGGCATCAGCATCTCGGCCAGGATGGGACCGGCCTTGCCGGCGATGCCGCTGCCGACCCGGCCACGGAACTCCAGGCCGTGCTCGGTCGGCTGGCCGACGAGGACCGCTCCGAGGCGGTGGGTGCTGCCGGTCTCGTGGCGGAAGCCGCCGACGACGTACGAGCCAGTGGGGCGGATCGGGAACTTCAGCCAGTCGCGGCTGCGCTGTCCGGGTCGGTACGTCGAGGACAGCCGCTTGCTCACGATGCCCTCGAGGCCCTGCTGTTTCGCCGCTTCGTACAACATCTCGCCGTCGTCGTACGTCGGGGGCACCTGCCAGGCGACGTCGTCCAGGCCGAGCGACACGAGCCGTTCGCGACGCTCGACCAGCGGTCGCGCGCAGAGGTCCTCGCCGTCGAGCCGCAGCAGGTCGAAGGCGATCAGGGTGACCGGGTTCTTCTCGGCCAGTCGCCTGGCCCGGTTGGCGTCGCGCACGTGCATCCGGTCGGCGAGGGCACCGAAGGACGGCACTCCCTCGCCCAGGGCGACCACCTCGCCGTCGAGCAGGAAGTCCTCACCGAGCGCGGCGAGGGCGTGCAGCTCGGGGAAGGAGACGGTGACGTCGTTCTCGTTGCGTGACCAGATCCGGAGGCCGCGTTCGGTGCGGTCCACCAGGACGCGCATGCCGTCCCACTTCACCTCGTGGGTCCAGCCCGCACCGGGCACGTGGTCGCCCTTGGTGGCGAGCATCGGCAGCACCCCCACATCCAAGCAGGCGCCCGTCATTCGGTGGTCGAGGGAAGCATGAGCGGTAGGAGTGGCGCACTCTAGGTCTATGCAGGCATCCTGATCACATGCGTGCTATTTGGAAGGGTGCCGTCTCCTTCGGCCTGGTCAGCGTCCCGGTGAAGCTGTACTCCGCGACGGAGAGCAAGGACATCTCGTTCCGGCAGGTCCATGCGAAGGACGGCGGCCGGATCAAGTACCAGCGGACCTGCAGCATCGACGGCGAGGAGGTCGAGTACGCCGACATCGCCAAGGGCTACGAGACCGAGGACGGCGAGATGGTCATCCTCACCGACGAGGACATGGAGCAGCTGCCGGCCAACAGCAGCCGCGAGATCAGCGTCGAGAAGTTCGTGCCCAGTGACCAGATCGACCCGATGCTGTTCGAGAAGTCCTACTACCTCGAGCCGGAGAAGTCCGGGGCCAAGCCCTACGCGCTGTTGCGGGAGGCCCTCGAGGCCGCGGACCGGATGGCACTGGTGACGGTCTCGCTCCGCAACCGCATCTCGCTGGCGGTGCTGCGCGTGCGCGACGACGTGATCGTGATGCAGACGATGATGTGGCCCGACGAGATCCGCGACGCCGACTTCGCCTCCACCGACACCAGCGAGGCGAAGCCCGCCGAGGTGAAGATGGCCAAGATGCTCGTCGAGACCCTCGCCGGCGACTTCGACCCCTCCGAGTTCGAGGACGACTACCGCGGCGCGGTCGAGGCGATGGTGAAGGCCAAGATCGAGGGCGGCGAGGTCAAGAGCACCCCCGCCGCGAAGAAGTCCTCCGGCGAGGTCGTCGACCTCCTGGCCGCCCTGCAGCGCAGCGTCGACGACGCGAAGACGAAGCGCGGCGAGGTGAGCGACAAGTCCGCCGCCAAGGACTCAGGCGAGGACTCCGACAGTGGGGCCAAGTCGAAGAAGTCGGGCGGCAAGAAGCAGGCCGCCAAGAAGTCGACCAAGAAGACCGCGAAGAAGACCTCCACCAAGAAGCAGGCCAAGAAGGCCAGCTGAGGCCCAGGACGCGCGCGTAACCAAACCCGTCGCCGGCGTTGTACCTGACAGCTGGCCTGCGAGCGCGGCTCCCCCGACACCGCGCCGCTGCTGGGGAGGGATACCCACCATGCGCCGACACCTGCGCCTCGTCACTGCCGCCGTCGGCGCCGCCACGCTCAGCGCAATCGCCGTCGCACCCGCGATAGCTGCTGCCCCCGTCTCGCAGGCTCGTGCCAACGCCGTGACGCTGTCCGTCGCCGGCACACCCAACGGCTCCGGTGACGTCACCGCCAAGAACGACGGCTCCGAGGAGACCAAGACCGGCAACGCCACGCCTCCGATCTCTGTCCTGGGTGGCCAGGATCTGCTCAACACGGGCGTACTGGCTCAGGAGGCGACGGCCCGGTCGAACGGCACCTCCGCCGCTTGCGCAGGCCTCGCCGGGAACGGCGGCTCGGTCGCCCAGGTGGGCAGCTCCAGGTGCTTGATCCCCGGGACTCCCGTCAACGGCACGCTGAGCTCGCTGGACCTGAGCAAGCTGGTCGTCGTCGACGCCGGCTCCGAACTGGAACAGCTAACCGAGGCCCAGAAGACGCTTGTCGAAGGTCTGGCCCCGCTGACCGATGCCGTCAACGACGCCCTCGGCCAGGCCCAGGACCAGTTCGGCAACCCCGGGCTGGTTGCCGGCTTCGGCGCCGTCGAGGGACGCTGCACCGCCGCACCGGCCTCGGCCAGCGGCGATGCCACCCTGGTGAACTCGAAGGTCATCCTCCAGCTGCCGACGGGGGCGCCCAAGCCGTCGATCACACTGCTCAACCTTCCGGTCCACCCGAAGCCGAACACGCACCTGACCACGAACCTCAGCGACGTGCTCGAGCTGATCCTGGACGCGGTCAGCACCGATCTGAACACCTCACTCGACGGTGCTCTCGCACCCCTCGACGACGCGGTCGTCGCCCCCATCAAGGAGAACATCGTCAAGGGTGTCCGCGAAAACCTCGAGAAGAATCTCGAACCGCTCGAGAAGAACCTGCTCGACGTGGTCCTGAATCGCCAGATCCGCAGCGGCAACAACTCGATCAAGGTGACCGCGCTCGACCTCTCGCTGGTTCCCGCAGTGGCACCACAGGTCGGCGCCTCCACTGGCCAACCTGCAGATCGGCAACGCAGACTGCGGCCCCAACGGTCGCACCGCTGTCGCCCGACCGCAGGCCGCGCCGCCCGAGGCCAAGGGTCTGCCGACCGGAGTCTCGGCGGGATACGCAACAGCCCCCGGCGGCAACGGGCCCAATGACGACAACTCCACCGCGATCGCACTGGGTGCGTTCGCTCTCCTCGTCGCCACCGGTGCCGCCGCCGCTGGCTACGGCTGGTTCCGCGTCGTACAACAGACACGGTGACCTGATGAGCGAATCGAACTCGAATTCCGGGGTCGGCAGCTCCGCCATGGTGCTGCTGCTGATCTGCGCGGGCCTCCTCGCCTACACGTTCCTGGTTCCCTCGAAGGCGGACTCGGCGCCGCGCTTCCAGCCGCTCAGCGCACCCGCCACGCCGGTGCGGCTGGTCGTGCCCTCACTGAAGATCAGGGCACCGATCCTGCCGATCGAGGTCAACGACCAGCAGATCCTCGACCCGCCGCGCGACCCGAGCGATGTCGGCTGGTGGCAGCGCAGTGCGCGACCCGGCGCCGCGAAGGGCCAGACCGTGCTGACCGGTCACACCGTGCACACCGGCGGCGGGGTGATGGACCACCTCGGCAAGCTGCACAGGGGAAAGCTGATCAAGGTGGTCACGCCGAAGGGCACGATGCAGTACCGCACCACCCGGGTCGTCACCTGGAGCAAGGACGAGCTCGCCAAGCGCGCGGTCGCCATCTTCGCCCAGAAGCGCCCCAACCCGCGCCTCGTGCTGATCACCTGCACCGGCTGGACCGGCAGCGACTACACGAGCAACATCGTGGTCTTCGCCAAGCCCCTCGGCGTCCGCATCCCCAGCTGACCAATTCGCTGAGGCGTCGCATCTTGCGGCCGAAAACGCGCCGAGGCGTCGCATCTTGCCGCAAGATGCGACGCCTCACCCAGAGAGGGTTGCGTCAGGCCTTCAGGTACTGCAGTACGGCGAGGACCCGGCGGTGGTCGTCGGGGGTGTCGAGGAGGCCGAGCTTGCTGAAGATGTTGCGGACGTGGCCCTCGACCGACTTCGTCGACAGGGAGATCTCCTGGGAGATCGCGAGGTTCGACCTGCCTTCGGCCATCAGCCCGAGCACCTCCTTCTCCCGCGCGGTCAGGTCGTCGATCGGGCTCGCCACCCTGGCGCGACCCACCAGCCGCGCGACCACCTCGGGGTCGATCACCGAGCCACCCGCACCCACACGTCGTACGGCGTCGGTGAACTCCTGGACGTTGGCGACGCGGTCCTTGAGCAGGTAGCCAAGCCGCGCCGCCCCGGCCGAGACGAGCTCGACGGCGAACTCGGTCTCGACGTACTGCGACAGGAGCAGTACGCCGACCTCCGGATGGCGCGCGCGGATCTGGTGGGCCGCCTGCAGCCCTTCGTCGGTGTACGACGGCGGCATCCGGATGTCGGTCACCACGACATCGGGTGGGTCGAAGCCGACAGCAGCGACCAGCTCGTCGGCATCACCTGCCTGGGCGGTGATGGTGAACCCGGACTCCTTGAGCACGCGCACCACCCCCTCACGCAGCAGCACCGAGTCATCGGCGACGGCCACCCGCATCGCCTTGACGACGGTCGAGCCGGAGAGCCGGCTGATCGGGTCGTCGACGGGGTGCACCCGCACCACCGGCACCTCCTCGTGCATGCCCTTCAAGCGGGTCTCGCCGCGCTACTGGTACTCGATCCCCTCCATCGGCCCCGCGAGATGGGTGGTGATGGTGCTCGCCAGGATCTCGCCGGGAGCAGCCAGGCTGCACAGCCGGGCGGCGAGGTTGAGCGCACCGCCGCGATAGCCGCCCTCGACCGGGACCGCCTCGCCGACGTCGATGCCGATGCCGACCAGCAGCGGCATGTCGGCGTCGCGGACGGTCTCGGTCACGAACCGCTGCTGCAGGGCCACGGCCGCATCGATCGCGTCGCGGGCCGACCCGAAGACCGAGAGTGCCTCGTCACCGCGCAGCTCGAGCAGCGTGCCGGACGCGCCCTCCACCACCTCCCGGGTGATGGCGGCGAAACCCGGCGGCCAGCCTCCCGGCGGCCTCGTCGCCGTAGGTCTGCGTGTAGGAGGTGTACCCGCGGACGTCGGCGATCATGAACGTCCGGATCGACCCACCTGTCATGAGCACGGGCTCCATGACCGTCTCGCGGACGGTCTGTTCCGGCACCGCTGCTGCGGGGACGGGGACCCGGCAGCTGATCGTCGTGCCCTTCCCCGGCGGGCTGTCGACCACGAACGTGCCGTCCACGACGGCGACCCGGTCGGCCAGGCCCAGCAGGCCGGAGCCCGCTGACTGGTCAGCGCCGCCGACGCCGTGGTCGATCACCTCGAGCGTCACCGAGTCGTTCTCGTCGGCGACCACGACGTACACCTCCGGCGCCTGGGAGTAGCGCGCCACGTTGGTGAGCGCCTCGGCCACGACGAAGTACAACGTGCCCTCGACGCGAGGGGGAAGCCGACGGAGCACCCTGTTGTCCAGGTGGACCGGCACCGGGCAACGCTCGGCGAGCGAGGTCAGTGCGGGGCCGAGCCCGCGGTCGGTCAGGATCGCCGGGTGGATGCCGCGGGCAAGCTCGCGGAGCTCGGCGATCGCCTGCTGCAGCTGCGTCGATGCCTCCGTCAGCGCGGCCGACAGCCGGGCGGGATCGTCGTACCCGGCAGCCATCCGCAGCAGCAGCGCCACCGACACCAGGCTCTGCTGGGCGCCGTCGTGCAGGTTGCGCTCGAGCCGGCGACGTTCGTCCGCCTGGGTGGTGACCAGCCGCTCGCGCGAGCTCCGCAGGTCGTCCACGAGCCGCACGTTGCGCAGCACCAGCCCCGCCTGGGAGGCGACGTAGCCCAGCATCGCGTCCTCGACCGGGGTGACCGGCTCGGTGGCCGGCTTGGTCACCACGAGCAGGCCGAGCAGCTCCTCGCCGTGGCGCACGGGGACCACCCGGTCGGCGGACAGCGCCGGCACGGCCTCGCCGACCATCGGGACGCTCTGGACGGCGGCGGTCTCGTCCCCGGGCTGCTCCTCGGGCCAGACCACGTCGCGCGCCATCTCCTGCCCGGTGCGCAGCCAGACCTCCACGCGGGCGCCGCCGAGGCACTCCGAGACGGTCTGCGCCATCCGCGGGAGCAGCTCTGCCGTGGTGTAGCGCCCGGCCATGCTGACCGAGAAGTCGGAGAGCACCTCGTACGGCGTCGACCGCGACCCGTAGACCAGCCGGTTGGCGAGCCGGTGCACGCGCTCGCGCGCCGGCTGGAACAGTACGGCGACCAGGGCGGTGGCCAGCACGGAGAGCCAGACCGACGGCTGGCGCTGCCCGATCGAGCGGCCGACGCCGACCACGATGCCGACGTACAGCGACGGTGACGAACACGCCGAGCGCCCCGACCACCAGTGCACGGCTGATCAGTGCGTCGATGTCGTAGAGCTTGTGCCGCGTGATCGCGATCCCGATGGCGATGGGGATCAGTCCGAATGTAGTGATCGAAAACGTCTGGAAGAACGTCTGTACCGCGTTGTCGGACCCGTCGACCGTCCGGAACAGGTTCGACAAGGACATGGCCATGGTCGTCGCGAAGAACACCGCCACGACGGAGCCCGCAGCCATCAGCCACTTCAGCTGGAGGCGAGCGACGCCGGTCGCCCGGCGGTACCTGAGAACAGCCGATACAGCTGCCGCCAGCACACACAACGGGACCAAGGGGAGGACGAACCAGAACATGACATCGAACAAGGGCTGGAGTGCCTCGACGCCGATCGGGTTCTCCTTCACCGGTATCGCCACGTCATCGATCGGCCCGGGGTACAGGGCGATGGACAGGATTCCGCAGACACCGACCGCGAAGGCCCCCCACGCAAGGATGCGCCAGCGCGGCGAGGGCACATGGCCGTCCGGGAACAGCAGGATCAGGTAGACCCCCATCAACAGGATCGGCGGCAGCCACAGGGCAGAGTTCACTGCGACCACTACCTCGGCGCCAGGCAGTGAGCCAGGGTGCACCTCCAGCCCCCACGCCGCGTACACGTCTCCCAGGGAGGTCAACGCCCAGCTGGCCCCGATAGCGATCAGCACCCAGCCGATCCTGTTCCGCGGCTGGCGCTGGATGAGCAACGCGCCCACGAGCGGGAACAGGGTGACCATCAAGCCGAACCCGATGTTGGCGAGGGTGCTGGTGCCGCCCCAGTCACTGCCGGACTCCGGGTTGGCAATGAGCAGGAGCGCGCTCCCCCACGCCGCGGCGAGGAAGAAGGCGAACAGGGTCCAGGACCCGATGCGTAGCGTGCGGTCAGTGAGTCTCATGGGGAGCTCCGTTGCGCAGCACCCGCTGCGAGCGCGGGTCCTGACAGTTCGTCCTTGGCGATGAACCCGAGCGCACCTGACTGGTCCACCAGCTCGCCGTACTCCGACGCGTGCCGGCTCGACACGAGTACGACCTGGCAGTTCAGGCCGGCGTCGAGCAGCCGTCTGGCCACCTCGAAACCGGTCGTGTCCGGCAGCTGTACGTCGAGGAGGACGACGTCGGGACGCAGCCGTTCGGCTTCGGCTGACCGCCTGCGCCCCGTCGGCGGCCTCACCGACGACGTTGTACCCCTCGCTCTCGAGCAGCATCCGCGCCGAGGTGCGGAAGAGTCGATGGTCATCGACGACCAGCACGGTGGGTTCCATACATTCATCGTCGCAGCGCGTACGGCGGCGGACCAGCGGGCGAGCCCTGGATTCTCGACGCTGGTTTTCAGGGTTAACCCTCAACCTGTCTGGCTTGTCCCGTCCGGCTCTGAAGCGGTCACGTGCGCGCGGGCGGCCGGTGAGTCCGGCATCCGCGCGTTCATCAGCGCCATCGCCGCATCCATCGCCCGCGGTGCCAGCAGGTTGAGCACTTCGCCCACCCGACCGGCCGCGGCCGAGATCGTCAGCGGCCGGTCCTCGAGCGCGCGTACGACGAGCAGCGCGGCTCGCTCCGGCGACTTGGCGGGAGCCTTCGCGTAGGCGTCGGTCGCCTCGATCATGTCGGTGCGGACGAGGTCGAGCCGCAGGTTGGTGAAGGTGACGTTGTCGAAGAACGTCTCGCGCCCGGCGATCCGGGAGAACGTGTCCAGCGCGGTCTTCGAGGCGATGTACGCCGCGAACTTCGGAGCCTTGATCTGCACTCCCCACGTGACGATGTTGACGACGTGCCCGAACTTCCGCTCCCGCATCCGCGGCAGCAGGCCGAGGGTCAGCCGCACCGGCCCGAAGAAGTTGATCGCCATGGTGCGCTCGAAGTCGTGCATCCGGTCGTAGGAGAACTCCAGCGACCGGCGGATCGAGCGGCCGGCATTGTTGACGACCATGTCCACGTGGTCGTGCTCGCGCAGCACCCGCTGCACGAGGTCGTCGGTCGCCTCGGCGTCGGTGAGGTCGCAGGGGTAGCCGTGGGCCGACCCGCCTGCCGCGCGAACGTCGGTGACCACCCGGTCGAGCTCCTCCTGGCGGCGGGCCACCAGCAACACCTCGCCACCGCGCTCGGCGACCGCCTTGGCCGTGGCCTCGCCGATGCCCGACGACGCGCCCGTCACCAGCACGACCCGGCCGGCCAGGGGGCTGCGCAACGGGACGCCCGCCAAGCCGTGCCACCGGCGCGACGACGTGCCTGCGCACCAGCGCCTTCGGGGTGGTCATCAGTGGCATGCAGCGAAGGCTAGCCGGGAGCCGACGAGCCGGTTCAGGCCCGGTCCCACCTGAACAACCGGACCGCCACACCGGTCATCACGACTGCGAACGCCATCAGGATGGCCATCGGCACGAGCACTGCCGATGGCCCCTGGCCGCGGACGAGTACGTCGAGCATGCCGTCGTTGAGGTGTCTCAGCGGCATCGCGAGCGAGACCGTCTGCAGCCAGGGCGGTGCCGCCTCCAGGGGGAAGAACGAGCCACTGAGAAAGGCCATCGGGAGCACCAGGAAGTTGGCCATGTTGATCGCCCCTTCCGTCGTACGCGCCACCGCGCCCGACGAACAGGCCCAGCGCCATGAAGCACAACGTCCCGGCGACGAGCAGCGGGATCCCCATCCACCACCAGCCGGTCAGCTCCAGGCCGAACGCCGCACTGCCCAGGCCGAGGAAGATCGCCATCTGCACCAGGGCGATGCCGATCGTGACGACCACGCGGGCGCTCACGATGGTGCGCGTCGGCGCCGGGGAGAGCTGGAGCCTCCGCAACAGCTTGGTCTGGCGCCAGCCCTGCAGCGTCGCTGCCGCACCGAAGGCCGCGCTCATCGCCACCGCCCAGCCGAGCAGGCCGGGGGTGACGTACTGGATCACCTGCAGCGAGGAGTCCTCCACCCGCTCGGCACGGAAGTCGAACTCCGGTGGGCGTCCGGAGGCCGCGACGTTGGCCCCGTCCACGAACGCCCGCAGCGTTCCTTGCGTGACGGCGGCCTGGACCTGGTCGGTCTGGGTGTAGTGCGCCACCAGCGTCTTGCCCTGCATCTCCACGGCGACGTCCGCATCGCCCTTCCGCACCTTGGCCAGGGCAGCGTCACGGTCCTCGGTGTGGGTCACCTTGAAGGTCTGGTCGAAGGCACTGCGGGCGTCTGCGGGCAGGTCCGCGATCATGCTCACCCGGCCGATCTCGATCAGGTCGCTGCGGCTCAGGTCGTCGTCGCTGAACACTCCGCCGAAGAGCACCAGGAACATCAGCGGGAACACGATCGCGAAGAACACCGAGGCCCGGTCGCGGACGAACCCCTTGAGGATGGCGACGGCGACCGCGCGGAAGGCGCGGCTCATCGGGCCCTCATCCGCGGTACTCCCGGCCGGTGAGCTCGAGGAACACGTCCTCGAGGCTCACCCGCCGCATCGCCTCGTCGTCGAGCTCCAGCGCCCTGCCGTGCTCGACCACCAGCTCCGCGGGTGTGCCGATCTTGAGGATGCGTCCGCGGTCCATCACCGCCACCCGGTCACAAAGTGTCTCGGCTTCGTCCATGTAGTGCGTGGTGAGCACGACCGTTCGTCCCGACTCGTTGAGTCCCTCGAGCAGGTCCCAGAGGTTGCGCCTGGCCTGCGGGTCGAGACCCGCCGTGGGCTCGTCGAGGAACACGATCTCGGGCTCGTGCACCAGGGCACACGCGATGGCCAGTCGCTGCGCCTGTCCCCCGGAGAGGTCCTCGGTGCGGGTCCGGGACTTCTCGGTCAGCCCGACCCGCTCGAGCCACTCCTCGGCCCGGGCGCCGGGCACGTCGTACAGGGCCGCGAAGGTGCGCAGCTGTTCCAGGGCGGTGAGCCGTTCGAAGAACGCCGACGCCTGCAGCTGTACGCCGACCCGTCTCAGCAGCCGCGTGTTGCGAGGCCAGGACCGCTCCCCCAGCAGCAGCGCCTCGCCGGAGTCCGGCCGGCGCAGTCCCTCGATCATCTCGAGGGTGGTCGTCTTGCCGGCTCCGTTGGGGCCGAGGATGCCGAAGAACTCGCCCTCGGCGACCTCGAAGGAGATGCTGTCGACGGCCCGGAGGTCGCCGTACGACATCACCAGGTCGCGCACGCGGACAGCAGGGTCCACCCCGAGATAAGTCGTCATCTCAGAGCAGCGTGCGCACGACCCGCAGCGCCACGGAGAGCCGGGCGAGGTCGGTGTTCTCGTCGGAGCAGATCTCCTGCAGCGTCTTCACGGCCTGGGCGATGTCCTTCTCCGGTGGCGGCTTCCCGGCCAGCTCCTGCGCGGTCAGCTGGGCGTGCACCGCGTGCAGGTCGTCGCGCAGGGCAGCACGCGCCATCGTCTGCCAGCGGTCCTGCCGGGGCAGGTCGAGGATGCGGGTGACCAGGAGCGGGAGACCCGAGGCGCTCGGCGACCTCGAAGTGCTTCCGCGCCACCTCCATCGGGTCGCGCTCGTCGCGGGCGGCCGTCTCGACCACGCCGAGGATCATGTACGCCGGAGGGCACACCGCCACCCGGACCGCCAGCTCCTCGGGGACACCCTTGTTCACCAGGTCGTCGCGTCGCTCCTCGAACGCCGCGAGCTCCCTGCCGATCATCAGCGAGGGCAGCTCGCCCATCACCTTCTCGACGACCACCTCGAAGGTGTCCACGACCGACTCGGTGTCGCCGGCGATCAGGCGGCTGTTCAGCAGCCAGCGCGAGGCACGCTCGACCAGGGTCCGGTTCTCCACCCGCATGTGGGTCTGCACGCCGGCGTCGATCTTGTTGTCGAAGGACGCGATCTGCTCCTGCAGCCGGCCGGCGCCGAAGATCTCCCTGGCCACGAAGTTGGCGCGGGCGACCTCGGCCGCGCTCGCCGAAGTCTCCCCGGTCAGGCGATGGACGTAGGTGATGCCGGCGTTGTTGACCAGCTTGTTGACGACCTGGGTGGACACGATCTCGCGGCGCAGCGGGTGCTCCTCCATCTCGCCGCGATAACCCTGCCGCATCTTCGCCGGGAAGTAGGAGTACAGGTCGGAGCGGAAGAACGGGTCCTCGGGGAGGTCGCTGTCGAGGAGCTCGTCCTCGAGCACGATCTTGGTCCACGACATCAGCACCGAGAGCTCGGGCGCAGTCAGTCCCTCCTTGCGTTCCTTCCGGCGCGCCACCTCTCGCCGTGACGGCAGGTCCTCCAGCTCACGGTTGAGCACCCCTTCGCGTTCGAGGCTGCGCATCCAGTCCTCGTGGACGTGCAGCAGGTTCGGCGCGATGTCGACCGCGTTGGCGAGCGCGAGGTTCTGGTCGTAGTTGTCGAGCAGCACGAGGTCGGCCACCTCGTGGGTCATCGAGGCGAGCAGCTCGTTGCGCTGCTTCGCCGTGAGGTCCCCCTCGGCGACGACGCGGTCGAGCAGGATCTTGATGTTCACCTCGTAGTCGGAGGTGTCCACGCCCGCGGAGTTGTCGATGAAGTCGGTGTTCAGCCGGCCGCCCTTCGCGGCGTACTCGATCCGGCCGCGCTGGGTGAGCCCGAGGTTGCCGCCCTCTCCGACGCACTTGACCCGGAGATCGGCGCCGTCGACGCGGATGGCGTCGTTGGCCTTGTCCCCGGCCTCGGCCTGGGTCTCGGCGCGAGCCTTGACGTAGGTGCCGATGCCGCCGTTCCACAGGAGGTCCACCGGCGCGAGCAGGATGGCGCGCAGCAGCTCGGCGGGGGTCATCCGTCCCGACTCCACGCCGGAGTCCTCGAGGCCGAGTGCGGCCCGCATCTCCGGTGTGATCGGGATCGACTTCGCACTGCGTGGCCAGATCCCGCCACCCTCGGAGATCAGCGACGTGTCGTAGTCCTCCCAGGAGGACCGCGGCAGGTCGAAGAGCCGCTTGCGTTCGGCGTACGACGTGGCCGCGTCGGGATCCGGGTCGATGAAGATGTGCCGGTGGTCGAAGGCTGCGACCAGCCGGGTGTGCTCCGAGCAGAGCATCCCGTTGCCGAACACGTCGCCGGACATGTCGCCGACGCCGACACAGGTGAAGTCCTCGTTCTGGCAGTCGACGCCCATCTCGCGGAAGTGACGACGCACCGAGACCCAGGCTCCGCGAGCGGTGATGCCCATGGCCTTGTGGTCGTAGCCCACCGACCCGCCCGAGGCGAACGCGTCCCCGAGCCAGAAGCCGTAGTCCATCGAGACCTGGTTGGCGATGTCGCTGAAGGTCGCCGTGCCCTTGTCGGCGGCCACGACCAGGTAGGGGTCGTCGCCGTCGTGACGGACCACACCGCGCGGGGGCACGACCTTGCGACCGTCCGCCTCGTCGACGAGGTTGTCGGTGACGTCGAGCAGCCCGGAGATGAAGGTCGTGTAGCAGGACATGCCCTCGTGCATCCATGCGTCGCGGTCACTCGGGTCGGGGAGCTGCTTGCAGAAGAACCCGCCCTTCGCGCCGACGGGCACGATCACGGTGTTCTTCACCATCTGCGCCTTGACCAGGCCGAGGATCTCGGTGCGGAAGTCGTCGCGTCGGTCGGACCAGCGCAGGCCGCCGCGCGCCACCGAGCCGAAGCGCAGGTGCACGCCCTCCACCCGCGGCGAGTACACGAAGATCTCGAACTTCGGCCTCGGCTCGGGAAGCTCCGGGATCGCCGAGGGGTCGAGCTTGAGGGACAGCCGCCGCAGTGGCTGACCGTCGGAGTCCTTCTGGAAGTAGTTCGTGCGGAGGGTGGCCTTCACGTTGGTCAGGTAGGACCGCAGGATCCGGTCGTGGTCGAGGCTGTGCACGTTGTCGAGCGCCCGGGAGATGCGGTCCTGGAGGTCGGCGCACTTGGCCACGCGGGTCTCGCCGTCGGCCGGCGATGTCTTCGTGCCGACCGGGATCGAACCGGGCCTCGAAGAGCTGCACGAGGTAGCGGGTGATGTCGACGTTGTTGCGCAGGGCGTCCTCGATGTAGTCCTGGGCGAACGGGGTGCCGCCCTGGCGCATGTACTTCGCGTAGGCCCGCAGCACGGTCGCCTGGCGCCAGGAGAGCCCGGCGGCCAGCACGAGTGCGTTGAAGCCGTCGCTCTCGTTGTAGCCGTCCCACACCGCGGTCACGGTGTCCTGGAACAGCTCGCGCGCGCGGTCGGGCATCGGCTTGTCGTGGCGCAGCCCGAAGTCGTAGATGTAGGACTCCCGGGCGAGGCCCTCGAGCTGGTAGGGCCGCTCGTCGACCACCTCGACACCGGTGGTGGACAGGATCGGCAGCACCTGGGAGAGCGACAGCGGCGGACCGATCCGGAAGACCTTCAGCCTGGCCTCGCCGGGAGGTGCCCCGATCTCCTCGTACAGCGAGAGCGCCAGCCCCTCGTCTCCCTCGATCTGCTCGAGGCGGCCGAGGTCGATCGCCCCGGTCTGCGGCGGGTAGTCCTCCTTGTAGGCCTCCGGGAAGCACTCGGCGTACGTGCGAACGAGGCGGCTGCCCTGCTCCTCGCCGTACGTCGAGATCACCGCCGAGCTGAAGTCGTCGCGCCAGGAGCGGGCTGCCTCGGCGCACCGGCGCTCGAGGTCGGGGATGTCCGGCTCGCCGATCTGCTCGCCCTCGGCCGGGCGTACGACGAAGTGCAGCCGCGCCGCGAACGACTCCCCCACGTGCGCGGTGTACTCGATCCGGTCGCCGGCGAGCTGCTCCTTGAGGATCGCCGCGATCCGCTCGCGCACGGTCGTGTTGTAGCGGTCGCGCGGCAGGTAGACGAGGCAGGAGAGGAAGCGACCGTAGATGTCGCGGCGCACGAACAGCTTCAGCTGCCGCCGCTCGCGGGTGTACATCACCTGCGACGCGATCGGCACCAGGTCCTCGACCGGCGTCTGGAACAGCTCGTCGCGCGGGTAGGTCTCGAGCACGTCCATCAGGGCCTTGCCCGCGTGGCTCATCGGGTCGAGACCGACGGTGTCGATCACCTCCGTCGCCTTCTCGCGCAGCACCGGGATCCGTCGTACGGACTCGGTGTAGGCGGCCGAGGAGAACAGCCCGAGGAACCGGCGCTCGCCGACGACCTCACCCTGCTCGTCGAACTTCTTCACGCCCACGTAGTCGAGGTGGACGGGGCGGTGCACGGTCGCCCTCGAGTTGGCCTTCGCCAGGACGAGCAGGTGCTTGTCGCGGGCTCGCGAGGCCACTGCCTCGGGAAGCACCCGCGGGGCGGGCGGGTCGGCGCGCAGGATCCCGAAACCGGTGCCCGGGACGGCGACCAGCGTCTCGGTGCCCTCCCTGGCCTCGAGCACGTACTCGCGGTAGCCGAGGAAGGTGAAGTGGTTGTCCGCCAGCCACCGCAGCAGCGCGATGCCCTGCTCGACCTCGGAGTCCGGCAGCGGCGGCGGGTGCTCGTGGAGGTCCTCGACGATCCGCTCGACCTGGGCGTGCATCCGCTCCCAGTCCTCCACGGCGTCGCGGACATCGGTGAGCACCTTCGCCAGCAGGTCCCGGATCTCGCCGAGCTGGTCCTCGGAGACCCGGTCGATCTCGAGGTGCATCCACGACTCGCGGTAGACGTCGTGCGAGTCCACGGCCGCCTGCTCGTCGAGCACCTCCTGGAGCTGGCCGCCCAGGTCACGTCGTACGACGTACTGGGGGTGGATCACCAGGTGGATGTCGTGCTGCTCCTCGGCCAGGGCCATCGAGACGGAGTCGACGAGGAAGGGCATGTCGTCGGTGACCACCTCGACGACCGTGTGTCCGCCGGCCGACCAGCCGTTGACCGACACGCTCGGGGTGAACACCCGGACGCTGGCCGTGCCCTGGGGCCGCTCGGCCGCGAGCCGCAGCTGGGCCATCACGGCGCCGTAGAGGTCGGTGGCGTCCCGCTCGAGCAGGTCCTCCGGCGCGACGTGGCGGTAGAACGCCTGCAGGACGGCTCGCAGGTCCACGCCCTCGGGCGCGGCCTTGACCGACTTCGACTCGGCGTAGGTGGTCAACGTTGCGAGGAGTTCGGTCTTGCTCTGTTCCAGCGCCGTCACACTTTCGACGTTATGCCTGCGCAGGGTCGCCGACAATGTGCCGCGTCGCTCAATCGGTCTCGAATCCGAGATTTGTGGCTCACTGGCTTCTGGCTCAGAGGGCCGAGCGCAGGTCCCACAGCAGCGGGTAGTACTTCATCTCCAGCCGGCTGCGCAGGTAGGCAGCACCCGTGGACCCGCCGGTGCCGGTCTTCGAGCCGATCATCCGCTCGACCATCACGACGTGCCGCGCGCGCCAGGCAGCGGCCAGCTCGTCGTGCAGGATCAGCGCCTCGGCCATCGCCCACACGTCGCCGAAGGTGGCGCGGTCGTGGGCCACCCGGCGCAGCGACGCGGTCAGGGCCTCGTCGCCCTCGACGTCCAGCCCGCGGGAGGCCAGCAGCCCGGTGAACGCCTCCCAGAGCGACGGCTCGTCCAGCCGCCGGCGCAGGCTCTGCTCCTCTGCCTCGGTGAGGCCCTTGAAGCGACGCAGGAAGCCCTCGTCCTTCGCGCCGGAGATGAACTCCAGCTCACGGAACTGCACCGACTGGAAGCCACTCGCCGGCGCCAGGCGCTGGCGGAACTCCAGGAAGTCCTGCGGCGTCATCGTCTCCAGGACGTCGATCTGCTGCACCAGCACCCGCTCGATGACGTGCACCCGGTTCATCAGGTGCCGGGCCCACCACAACCGGTCGCCCCCGTCGTTGTCGTGCCGGTCGGTCAGGTCCCCGTCGTTCTGGTGCGCAGTCGCGAGCAGCGCGTCGCGCACCGCCTCCACCTCGTGCAGCAGCTGCTGGAACCAGAGCTCGTAGACCTGGTGGATCGTGATGAACAGCAGCTCGTCGTGGGCCGGAGGATCCGACTCGAGGTGCTGGGCGTCGAGCAGCTGCGGCAGGCGCAGGTAGCTGCCGTAGGTGAGCAGCGCGCCTTCCTCGCCGAACGACACGAAGTTCTCGTCTTCCATGGGCCCAACCTACGCAGCCCGGCAGCCATGCAGCATGATGCGGGCATGCTGCTCCGCCACGAGATCGTGTACGACGCACCCCTCGCGGACGTGTTCGCGATGCTGTCCGACCCGATGTTCCGCCAGGCCGCGGCCGAGGCGACCGGGGTGATCTCGGCCGAGGTCTCCATCACCCCGAACGGCGAGGGCATCAGCGTGCGGATCGACCAGGTGCAGCCCACCGAGGGCGTTCCCGGCTTCGCGAAGAGGTTCGCCGGTGAGACCACGCGCGCCGTACAGACGGAGGAATGGGACTCCCCCGCCGGGGGAACCATCTCGATCGAGACACCCGGCAAGCCGACCTCGATCAAGGGGACCCTGACCCTGACCGAGTCCGGGGGTCGGACCACGGAGACGATGGAGGCCGAGGTCAAGGTCAAGGTGCCGCTGATCGGCGGCAAGCTGGAGTCCCTGATGGCCGACCTGGTGGCCTCCGGGATGGACAAGGAGCAGACGGCAGGAGCCGCCTGGCTACAAGGAGAGCGTGGATGAAGAAGGTCACCGAGGAGCTCCGGTACGACGGAGCCACCATCCAGCAGGTGCACGAGATGCTGGCCGACAAGTCGTTCCGCGAGAAGGTCTGTGACGCCCAGGGGGTGTTGCGCCACACGGTCAAGATCGAAGCGAACGACGAGGGCATGACCGTCGAGATCGACCAGTTCCAGGCGGCCAAGGGGATCCCCGGCTACGCCAGGAAGTTCATCGGCGACGAGATCCACATCGTGCAGAGCGAGGACTGGACGACCAAGGAGAAGGGCAACATCCAGCTCGTCATCCCCGGCAAGCCCGGCGAGATCGCCGGCACCGCCCTGCTCACCGAGGACCCGGACGGCACCACCGAGACGGTGAACCTCACCGCGAAGGTCAACATCCCCCTCGTCGGCGGCAAGATCGAGGGCCTGATCACCGACCTGATCAGCAAGGGACTCCGCGAGGAGAAGAAGGTCGGCCGGGCCTGGCTGGACGGCAACCGCTAGTTCCGCCGACCGGTCACTCGCTGTCCCTTGTACGACGCCGACCGGTCAATCGGTGTCCGCTCGTACGACGCCCGACCGGTCAATCGGTGTCCCGGCGTAGACGCCGACCCCGTCATCGATTGACCGGTCGGCGTTCTCCAGCCTGCATCGAGTGACCGGTCGGCGTTCTCCAAAGGACAAGAAGTGACCGGTCGGCGGAGCTACTGGCCCACCTGGCCGTCGATGGACTCGCGGATCAGGTCGGCGTGGCCGTTGTGCCGCGCGTACTCCTCGATCATGTGTACGACGATCCAGCGCAGGTTGAACCGCTGCGCCGGGGTCGCGCCGGCTGGGCACGCTGACCGAGCGCATCCAGACCCTCGGGAGTGGCGAGTGCCTCGTCGCGGATCCGGTCGGAGGTCGGCGATCGCGTCCTCCAGGATCGCGCGCAGCTGCTCCGGGGTGTCGTCGGCGGCGCTGTGCCAGTCCCAGTCCGCGTCGGCCTTCCAGTCCACCGACGCCCACGGCTCCGGTTCCGGGTTGCCCGCGAAGACCTGGTTGAACCACCAGTCCTCGACGTAGGCCAGGTGCTTGAGCATGCCGCCGAGCGTCATCGTCGACGGCTCCAGGCGCTGGTCGAGCTGCCCCGCATCCAGCCCGTCGGTCTTGATCCGCAACGTGTCGCGTTGCCACTCGAGGAAGCCGACCAGGATCTCGGTCTCGGTGCCGCTCAGGGATGGGTCGGTGCGCACGATCGGGCTCATGGGCACCGACCCTAGGGAACGCTTCAGTCCTTGTCGCCGGAGTTTCGTCGTCGGCTGACCCAGATCGTCACCGCCAGCAGCACGAGCGGCCCGAACGCCAGCACGAAGACGAGCGCCTGCTCCACCGGGTGGAGCGGGCCCAGGTGCAGCGAGGTCAGCTCAGCCCATGTGCGGATAGCGATGGTCCTTCGGCGGCGCGAACGTCTCCTTGATCGACCGAGCCGACGTCCAGCGCATCAGGTTGCCGGGGGCGCCGGCCTTGTCGTTGGTGCCCGACGCGCGCGCACCGCCGAACGGCTGCTGCCCGACCACGGCACCGGTCGGCTTGTCGTTGACGTAGAAGTTGCCGGCGGCGAACCGGAGGCGCTCACTCGTCCAGGCGATCGCCTCGCGGTCCTGCGCGATCACGGCACCCGTCAGGGCGTACTTGGCAACCGACTCCATCTGGTCCACCACTGCCTCGTAGCGCGCGTCGTCGTACACGTGGATCCCGAGGATCGGCCCGAAGTACTCCTCGCTGAAGATCGCGTCCGTCGGGTCCGAGGACTCCACGAGCGTGGGGCGCACGAAGTAGCCGATCGAGTCGTCGAGCTGGCCACCCGCGATGATGTCGAGCTTCGAGGACCGCTTCGCCCGGGTGATCGCCTTCTTGTGCTTCGCGAACGCCCGGTCGTCGATCACCGCGCCCATGAAGTTGGACAGGTCGGTGACGTTGCCCATGGTGAGGTTCTCGGTCTCCGCGACCAGCTGGTCCTTGAGCTTCTTCCACACCGACCGCGGCACGTAGGCACGCGACGCGGCCGAGCACTTCTGCCCCTGGAACTCGAACGCCCCGCGGATCATCGCCACCCGGAGCACGTCGACGTCGGCCGAGGGGTGGGCGACGATGAAGTCCTTGCCGCCGGTCTCGCCGACGATGCGCGGGTAGGAGCGGTACGTCGAGAGCTTCTCCCCCACCGTTCCCCAGAGCTTCTGGAACGTGGGCGTCGAGCCGGTGAAGTGGATGCCCGCGAGGTCGGGGTGGTGCAGGGCCACGTCGGAGACCTCGAGGCCGTCGCCGGGGAGCATGTTGATCACCCCCGGGGGCAGGCCGGCCTCCTCGAGCAGCTCCATCGTGACGTGCGCCGCGAGCTGCTGGGTCGGCGACGGCTTCCAGATCACCGTGTTGCCCATCAGCGCGGGAGCCGTCGGCAGGTTGCCGGCGATCGCGGTGAAGTTGAACGGGGTGATCGCGTAGACGAAGCCCTCGAGCGGCCGGTGGTCGGTGCGGTTCCAGACGCCGCGGCTGTTCGCGATCGGCTGGTCGGCCAGGATCCCGCGGGCGTAGTGGACGTTGAACCGCCAGAAGTCGATCAGCTCGCAGGCGGCGTCGATCTCGGCCTGCCAGACGGTCTTCGACTGGCCGAGCATGGTCGCGGCGTTGAGCCGGGCACGCCAGGGGCCGGCGAGCAGGTCGGCCGCCTTGAGGATGATCGCGGCGCGGTCGTCGAAGGACAGCGCCCGCCAGCCGGGCGCGGCATCGCTCGCGGCCCTGATCGCCGCCTGCGCGTCCCGCCGCGTGGCGTTCTTGATCACGCCGAGCACGCTCGCGTGGTCGTGCGGCTGCACGACCGGGATCTCGGCGCCGCCGCCCATCTTCCTGGTGCCGCCGATGGCGGCGGTCAGGTCGAGCGGATCGGCAGCCAGGTGGGCGAGCTCCGCCTCGACGGAGACGCGCTCGGCGCTCCCCGGGGCGTAGTCCAGGTTCGGCTCGTTGACCGGTGTCGGTGGTGTGGTGATCGCGTCCATGCCGCCGATGCTAGTGATGACCACCAGACGGGTCAGCGCGTCCCTACCACCCGCGAGTTGCCGAACGATCCGAGCGAGGCGGTGACACCCTTCGACACGACCCGGTAGGTCGCCTTCGAGTAGTGCTTGACCGACCACACCTTGGTCCCCTTCGACGTCGTCGTACCCGTGCTCAGGCTGCTCCAGGTGGTCTTCCCCCACATGCGACGTTGCAGGCTGACCGGCATCGACGCCACGACCGTGCTCGTGCCTCGACGGGTCACCTTGCCGGTGACGGTGAAGGTGCGTCCCTTCGTGGCGAGGGTGGTCGAGGTCGATGTCGTGGTCGTGGTCGGGTAGAAGGTGCTGTTCGTCCCCGGGCCGGCCTGGTCCGCGGCGTTGACCGCAGCGACCGAGACGGTCAGGGGTGCGGTCGTGTCGAACCCCGTGACTGTTGCGCTGCGCGCGGTGGACGGCAAGGTCTGCGTCTGCCCGTCGGAGCTGGTGACCTTGTACGACGCGACCCCCGAGCCGGCGTAGCCCGGGTTCCAGGTGACGGTTGCGCTCGAGAGGGTTGCCGCGTGCTTGGTGATCGTCGGTTTGCCGGGGACGTCGTCTGCGCAGGAGTAGAGGCGGATGTCGTCGATCCACCAGCCGTACACGGAGCCGTCGTCGTCTCCCTCGACCCGGAAGGACACCCGCACGTTCTGCCCGGCGAGCGAGGAGAGATCCAGCTCGCTCGAGCCGTAGCCGCGGCTGTCGCCCCCGAAGCCGGTGAAGTTCGGAGCCGTGCTGCTGCCGATGATGGTGCCGGTTCGGCCCGTTGACCCACGGCAGTCCGGTGACCTTGGTCCACACGCCGTCGACCTGCTTCTCGACCACCACCTGGCCGCCGTCGTAGTAGCTCGTCCCCGACCCACTCCATGACGTAGGCATGGTGGAAGTTCAGGTGCGTCCCCCCGGTGGAGACGGGCACCTCGAACGGGTCGCTGGTCACGGACCCGGATGCTGGGTCACCGAGGTCAGGGTCCGGGTCGAAACCGAAGAGGGACTCCGTGCCGCTGGTGGCGTACGACGGGACGAAGCTCTCGGGAGCCCTCATCCACAGCGGCGAGGTCGAGGAGAAGCCGAACCCGTCGATGCCGTCGTCGTCTCGCTGGAGCAGCGTGTTCACGCTGTCCGCCGTCGGGCACGAGATGGGAGCCTCGCGAGCGGCCGCGCTCGCATTGGCCGGGGCGGAGGACAGCTCCGTGGCGGCGACAGCCGCGCCCACCGAGTCGCAGTTGGCCTGGGTGAACCCGGCGGTGCTCGAGGCGACGAACTCGGCGCAGGTGCTGGTCAGGACCCGCCCGAGGTCGGCGTACTCGGCGCCGGAGGTGAGCCGCGCGATGACGTCGAGGTAGAGGCGACCGGTCTTGGCCAGAGCGGGGTCGCCGCTGTCGATGCCGGTGACGGTCCGGCCGTTGAAGGTGCCGCCCTGCGAGATCAGGTAGGCGGTCTTGTTGCCGACACCGTCGTTGTCGTGCACGGCACCGCCGTCGTAGTACGATGTCGGCGTTGACGAACGGGTGCTCTTCATCCTGTCGGGCTGGCCGTAGAGCGGAGGGTTCTTGAGGCTGCGCAGTGCCGCCCGCGCCCGGGAGGGCCTCGCCGACCTCCCAGGCGGAGTCGCTCGAGGTGGAGGCGGGGTTGCGGTGGTCGACGATCTCGCCGATCACGTCGGCGACGGACTCGTTGATGGCGCCGCTCTGGTGGAACCAGAACAGGCCCGATGTCCGCTCCACGTAGCCGTGGGTGAGCTCGTGCGCGACCACGTCGTCCGCGGCCGCGAAGCCGGTCCCGAACACCATCTGGGTCCCGTCCCAGAAGGCGTTGTAGAACGGGCAGTCGTCGTCGTCGAAGCACCAGCGGACCGTGGACATGAGGGCCTTCTGGCCCGACGCCGCCGGGGTGCCGACGAGCTCGGTCAGGTCGATGCCGGCGAGCTGGCTGTAGGCGTCCGAGGTGGCGCCGAGGTTGTCGTAGGCCTTGTTCACGTCGGTGCCGGCGGCCGGGCCGCCTTCCACGCGTGCCGCACCGCTCATGCACTTGGGGACACCGTCCTCGCTGCTGACGGTGCTGCGGTTCGCGTTGTCACAGACCACGCGGTTGATCCCGGGTGCGTCGTTGAAGTGCAGGGCGATCTCGCCGCGGTCGGTGCCGACAAGGACCCGCTCCCGGATCTCGGAGCCGTTGGTGACCTCGAACTCCCAGACCGGTCGGACGCCCATGGGGTCGGAGGTGTGCACGATGGCGGGGTCGTAGAGCCGGCGACCCTTGCCGGTCGCGGTGAGCGCGTCGGCGCCGACCTTGTGGCTCTTGGCCGTGACGGCCAGCGCCGCGCGCTGCGCCTTCGCCTCGCTGACCACGTGCGGCGGGGACCTCGGTCGCCTCGGTGGTGGCGGTGTCCATGGACACGACGCCCTGGTCCTCGTCGAGGCTCATCACGATCTGGCCACCGAAGACGGGCACCCCGTCCACCACCTGGTCGGCGCGGACGATGGAGCCACCGGTCGAGGAGTCGAGGGTCTGCTTGACGACCGCGCGGGACAGGCCACCGTCGATGCCGAAGGTCTCCCCGTAGCGAGCCAGCTGGTCCTGCGCCGAGCGGCGCGGGGTGGCACCCTCGTCGCCGTCGAGCATCGCGCGACCGTTGGTCGAGCTGACGAAGTCGACGGCACCGTCGGTTGCGCGGTGCACCTTGAGCCGGCCCACCGCGTCGGCGCGGAGGCGGGCGAGGCCGTTCTCGGAGTCCGAGGCACGCTCGGGCCGTACGCGTTGCTGGTCGGGCTCACCGGGCGAGGCCACCGCCGCGGTCGCCTGCGGTGCGGCCAGGGCGATCGCGAGCGCGCCCGTCAGGACGATCCAGCGTCGACTCATGTGTGATTTCCCCCGGCGAAGTAGACGCGAAGTCTAGGGCACAAATCAGGCCAAAACGGTGGAAACAGCCCAACCGTCGATGACCCCTCTGCTGACGAGCTCAGGCGAGCAGGTCCAGGACCTCCTGCACCCCGAACCAGCCGAGGTCTCCGAGCTGCTCCGGCCGTGACGCATCGATGTCGACGGTGTCGGCATGAACGGCCTGGACGACCCGCATCGGGATCGCCGAGTCCACGGTCACCGCGGTCGACTCACGGTCCTCGGTGACGTCGTCGGCCTCGGCCACCACGACCACTCGGCGGGGCCGGTCCTCCTCGGTGAGCAACTCGACCGACACGTCGGCGGCGGCCATCAGGGCGGCGTACTCCCACTCCTCCTGGTCGGCCTCGGGCCAGGCCGCGCACAGCCACTCCGTGACCGCCTGCGCGTACACCGGTGTCGGCCCGATGCCGCCCTCCTCGACGTACCTCGCGAGGTCGCCGAGGGTCGCCGGCACGTAGACGCGGGTGCTCATGGGGAGCCGCCGGGTCCTTCGCCGGTCTCCGGATTCGCGGGCTCCGGCTTGACCACCGGCTTGCGACGGCCGCGCGGGGCTCGCAACCGGGTGTCACTGGCGCTGTCCACCAGCTCGTCCAGCGCCTCGCGCACGCACTGGGCCAGCACCTCGATGTCGGGCAGGGCGTCGCGGTCCGCGCTGATGCCGTAGTAGACCGCGCCGTCGTACGACGTGACGCCGACCGACAGCGAGAACCCCGGGAACAGCGGCGGCACCGGGTAGGTCTCGACCATCTCGGCACCCGCGAGGTACATCGGGAACTGCGGGCCGGGGACGTTGGTGATCACCAGGTTGACGTTGCCCCTGGCCTCCTTGAACGCGACCCGGGACCCGAGCGAGTGGAACGTGGTCGGCGCGAACCCGGCGACGCCGGCGATCCGGTCGGCGGCGACGGCCCTGCCGGTCTCGCTGTGGGCGCGCAGGGCGTAGGAAACCTGGTGCAGTCGTACGACGGGCGAACCCTCGCCGATCGGCAGGTCGACCAGGTGGCCGACGACCTGGGAGCCCAGGGAGGTCGGCTCGAGCTCCTCGTCGATCACGCTCATCGGCACCAGCGAGCGCAGCCGCCGCGCCGCGCCGACCGACTCGGCGCGGGTCATCAGCCACGCCCGGATGGCGCCGGACAGCGTGGCCAGGATGACGTCGTTGACGGTGCCACCGTGGATGCGCCGGACCTTGCGGTAGTCCTTGAGCGAGGTGCGCACGCAGACCAGCCGGCGCTGGGCGGAGGGCTCGATGTTGAACGGCGACTCGGGCGTCGTCCGGCGCCGCGACAGCCCGCCCGCGATCGCGCCGACCTTGCCGGCGGCACCGCTCAGCGTGCGGCCGACCGCCTCGGCGTTGCTGCGCAGCGTGGTGATCGCCACCCGCGGGTTTCGCGCTGACTCCGCGACTGCGCTGATCGCCAGGCTGGTCGGCGTCGGCTCGTGGGGGGCAGCCCACCCGTCGTGCACCAGGTGGCGCGGACCGGGATCGACGTCGAGCAGCACCTGGCCGAGGTCGACGGTGGAGATGCCGTCGACGAGGATCTGGTGGGACTTCGACAGCAGGGCCACCCGGCCACCCTCGAGGCCCTCGACGAAGTAGATCTCCCACAGCGGGCGGTCGGGGTCGAGCCGGCGCGACATGATCCGCCCGGTCAGCTCGCGGAGCTGGTCCAGGGTGCCCGGACGGGGCAGCGCGGACCGGCGTACGTGGTAGGCGAGGTCGAAGTCCTCGTCGTCGACCCAGACCGGGTTCGCCAGCCGACCCGGCACCCGTCGTACGTGCTGGCGGTAGCGGGGCACGAACGCGATCCGGTCGTCGATGTGGGCCAGCAGGGCCTCGTAGTTCAGGCCGGAGTCGGCCGGGTCGAAGATCTCGAGGGTCGCGTTGTGCATGGGGGTCTGCGGGGTCTCGTCGGCCAGCAGGGCGAGGTCACTCGCGCGCAGTCGCTCGCTCATCGCGCGAACCCCCAATCCGAGAACGTGTCAGTATCATCCACGGTCCGCCCGGCCCCTGCACCCGGGGTCCTTTGGACCACATGGGATTGTGACAGAGCGCCGATGACGACGAACGCACGTCCACCTGATGGAGGGTCCATGCCACGCCGGTTTCGCTCGGGACTGATCGCGCTGGTCGCTGCGCTCTTCCTGCTGGTCAGCGCCTGCGGCAGTGACGAGCCGAGCGGTACCGACAAGCCCGCCCCGGCCAAGACGAGCGCCACCGCCGATGCCAGCGCAACGGCCAAGCCGACCAAGAAGCCGAAGCCGGCCGGTACGACGATCGACATCACCTTCAAGGGCGACACCGTGGACCCCAACGGAGTGGAGAAGAAGGTCAAGGCCGGCAAGCCGATCACCCTGCACATCGTGGCCGACAAGCCCGGCGAGCTGCACGTGCACAGCTCGCCGGAGCAGGAGATCGAGTACGACGCCGGCACCTCGGACAAGAAGCTCACCATCGACCGGCCCGGCATCGTCGAGGTCGAGTCGCACACCCTCGAACAGCTGGTCGTCGTGCTCGAGGTGCGCTGAGTGCTCCTGCCCATGCACGGCCTGGGCGGGGCCAAGGACCTGCCCATCCCGCTCGGACTCGCCGTGGCCGCCGCCGCCGCCTCGCTGGTCGTCTCGTTCTGCGTGCTGGCGCTGGCCTGGCGCACTCCCCGCTATCAGCAGGAGGGCGGTCGGCCGGCTCCGCGCTGGCTGGCACGGACGGTCGACGACCACCGGTTCCAGTGGACGGTGCGCATCCTCGGCCTGCTGTTCTTCGGCTACGTCACCTGGGCGCTGATCTGGGGACCCGACCTCACGAACAACCCGGCGCTGGGCACGTTCTACGTGCTGGTCTGGGTGGGCATGGTCCCGGCATCGCTGCTGTTCGGCCGCATCGCCCGGGCAGTCAGCCCGGTGCGCACGCTCAACCTCCTGCTGGCCAAGGTCACCGGCGGCGACCCGGCTGTCGGGGTGGCTGCCTACCCCGCCCGCCTCGGCTACTGGCCGGCGGCGCTGGGGTTGTTCGCGTTCGTCTGGCAGGAGCTGGTCAACCCGCAGAGCGCCTACCTGGGTTCGGTGCGGATCTGGCTGGCGGCGTACCTCGCGGTGATGCTGGTCGGCGCCGCGGTCTTCGGCGACGAGTGGTTCGAGCGCGCCGACCCGTTCGAGGTCTACTCGAGCCTCCTCGCCAAGCTGTCGCCCTGGGGGCGCACCGAGGGCCGGCTGGTCGTGCGCAGCCCGCTGGCCAACCTGGGGACCACCGTCCCCCGCCCCGGGCTGGTGGCCGCGGTCGCGGTGCTGTTCGGCTCGACCGCGTTCGACAGCTACAAGGACACGATCCAGTGGCAGCGCTTCGTGATGGACGCCGGGCTCAACGAGATCTTCACCAACTCGGTGGCGCTGCTGGTGTTCTGCCTCGTCGTGGGCGCGACGTTCACCGCCGCCGCGATGTCGACGGGCGTGGAGACGACCGGCCCGAACGCCGTACGACGGACCGCGCTGCCGGACCTGCTGGCGCACTCGGTGATCCCGATCATCGTGGGCTACATGACCGCGCACTACCTCAGCTATCTCCTCGAGCAGGGCCAGGCGACGGTGATGCAGCTCAGCGACCCGATGGTGCGCGGCGACAACCTGCTGGGCACCGCCAACTGGTCGGTGAACTACTGGCTGTCGTTCCACCCCACGCTGCTCGCCACGATCAAGGTGCTCGCCGTGATCACCGGGCACATCGTCGGCGTGATCGCGGCCCACGACCGCGCGATCAAGCTGCTGCCACCGCGTCACCACGTCACCGGCCAGATCGGGATGCTCGTGGTGATGGTGTTCTACACGATGACCGGGCTCTACCTGCTGATGGGCGGGGTCTGAGCCAACCGGCCGCGAACACCGCGTCGTGCAGCTCGGCGATCCCCCGGCGCAGCGGTGAGTCCCCGAGCTCGAGCACTGCCTTGCCGGCCACCATCGCGCGGTCGGTCGTGGCCCGGTCCTCGGGCAGGAAGTGCACGCCCTCCGCACGGGTGTAGCCCTCGACCATCCCGACGATGTCGCGCCTGCTCCAGCCGAGCGAGTCGCGCATCCGGTTGACCACGACCGTCACCGGCGCGTCCGTGGCCTCGCGCAGCTCGACGAGGGTGCGGGCCAGCCTGGCCAGCCCGGTGGGCTCGGCCGAGCCCACCACGACCACCAGCGTCGGCAGCCGCGACGGCGTCGAGGGTCAGCTGGTTGCGGGACAGGTTGCGACCGAGGTCGGCGTCGTCCTCGAGGCTGAACCCGGTGTCGACCACGACGTCGCCGACCTCGCAGGCACGGTCGAGCACGACGTCGAGCACCCCCGGGCGGGCCTCCACCCAGCGGTCCGGCCGCGGCAGGCCGGTGAGCACCTCGAAGCCGTCGGTCAGCTCGCGTCGACAGCGCGCGAAGGCCTCGGCGTCCAGGGTGCCCGCGTTGACCAGCCGGGCCGCCGCGAGCAGTCCGGAGACCTCGTCGAGCACGCCGAGGTGCTGGGCCACGGCTCCACCGTGGGGATCGGCGTCGACAAGCACGGTGGGTTGTCCGCGGTGGCCGTGCTCGGCGGCGAGGCCGATCGCGAGCGTCGTACGCCCGGGCGCTCCGGCGGGGCCGTGCACGGCGATGACCCGACCCACGGAGCCGGTGGGACCAGTCGTCTCGGCGGCTGGGTCGGGATCGACGACCAGCTCCCGGGTGCCGGCAGAGTCGACGGTCTCCGGCAACGAGCCGAGGTCGAGCCCGTCGACCACGGCGACGACGCCGATGCGGGTCAGCGTGTCCTCGTCACCACCGACGGCGACACAGCGCACGTCGTGTCGCAGCAGCTGCATCACGGCGTCGGCGTCGAGGCCGGGCAGCTCACCGGCCACCACGGCGACGTCCACCTGCCCGGTGGTGGCGCTCGCCAGCAGGTCGGTCAGGTCCACGCACCGCTTGAGCACGTGGCTGGAGCCGCCGCTGAGCATTCCGAGCGCCGCCGCCTCCCACTGCTCGCCGCCTGCGGCCAGCAGCACCGTCACCCGGTCGGACACCGCTCTCAGCCCTTCCTGGCGATGACGACGCGTCCGTCGGCCATGCCACCCAGGGCGCTCCCGAGCTCCCCGGCGCGGTCGGCGGGCACCCCGACGATCACCTGCCGGGTGGTCTGCGGAGCGAGGCCGGCGGAGGTGCGGGGCACGGCAACCACCACGACGTCGGAGAGCACCGGCACCGCCTTGACCTTGGCCCCGGCGACCGAGGAGACCTTGGGTGTCACCCAGACGTCGACCACCGAACCCTGGCGAACCGTTGCCGGCAGGTCGTCCGAGACGACGCTGACCGGAACCTCCACCAGGTCCTCGCCGGAGTCCGTGGCGAATGCCGAGCGGGGCAGCAGCTCCCCGGCGGAGACCTCACGGTTCAGGGTCGCGTCGTCCGGGAGACTCTCGTCGGCACCGACGTAGCCGTCGGCGGTCGCCTCGTCCGGGAACCGGACCTCGCGGCGCTCCAGATCGCCCTCGTCGACGCTCGCACCTGTCGGCAGGTCGGCGGACACGGCCCAGACCGCGACGGTGTCGTCGGCCGCCGCGAGCAGCCGGGCACCCAGGACGACGGACCCGGCCACCAGGACGATCCCCAGCAGCAGGCGCGGGTTGCGCCAACCGGGTCGGCGGCTGCGCGTCGCGCGGGGTGGGGCGGCGCCGGTCCGCTCGGGAGCGGTCATCGTCATCGGGGACTCCATCTCCGCAGGTCTCCCTGCAACTCACAACGCGTGACAACTGCTCGCAACCGGACGCGAACGGTGGCAGAGTGGCCGGTGTGAACGCAACGCCCAGGTTTCTGCAGCTCGCCGACGTGGCCGAGGTCCTGAACATCTCCGGCGCGCAGGTCTATGCGCTCGTACGGCGCGGCGAGCTGCGGGCGATCAAGATCGGGGGCCGCGGGCAGTGGCGCGTCGAGGCGCGTGAGCTCGAGGCCTACATCGAGCGGGCCTACGCCGACGCCGACAAGTTCGTGGACTCCCACCCCTTCGTCGAGGGGCCGTCCACCACCAAGGACTGACCCGGGGACTGACCGCGGGCGCCCTCATCCGGGACGCCCCTGGAACGCGGCGACCGGGGCCACCGGGACCACCTGGACGCTGGCGTCCTGGCCCTCCCCCACGTGCAGCTCGAAGAAGTCGCTCCCGACCCGGCCGACCCGGCCCTCGACCTGGTTGCCGTCGACGAAGCGCACCAGACAGTGCTCCTGCACGCCGGAAAGCCCGCGGAGCACGGTGCGCAGGGTCAGCCGGTCCATCACCGACCAGGTCTCCTCGTGGTCGGCCCGGTGGGCCAGCCCGCTGACCGTGGCGATGCCGTCGTGGCGCACGACCCACTCCGCCGTACGGTCCACCAGCAGCAGCCAGTCCTCTCCGAGCCGTGCCAGCCGGCCACCGACGACATGGCCCGCCGACCAGTCGCACGCGTAGGTCGCGTCCCAGGGAAGCGTGCAGCCGCGCGGCGAGGTTCACCCGGGAGTACTCGGCGGCGCCGAGGTCGGCGACATCGGCGTCCCTGCCGGCGAGGTGCATGCCCTCGGCCTGCTGCTCGAGGTCGTCGAACAGGGCGAACATCGATGCTTCCCAACCCATGCGGTCTCTCATGCCCTTGCGCCCGGAGTCGCAAACGGTCTGTGGACAAGTGATTGACACCGGACGAGTCTGAGCGTTGTCTGATGCAAACGCAAGCAAACGAAAGCATTGAGCCATGACATCTCGGAAGCGCCGCTCGGTCTCGGCGGCCGTCCTGGCGCTCGTTCTGGTCACCGCCGCCACCCGATGGCTGCTCGAGACGACCGAGGCGCTGCGGCACCCAGCCGGCTCCGAGTACGACGCCCTCCTGCTCGCCCTGGCCGCCTGGGTGCTCCTCGGATGCGCCGCCTGGGCGATGGCGATCGGTGTCGCCGCGGTGGTGGAGACGACGTCGTCCGGGCGGCTCCGGGCCACCGCCTGGGTGGGCTGCCCGCGTTCGCTTCGCCGTCTCCTGCTCACCGGGCTCGGGGTCGCCCTCGTCGGCGCCGGGCCGGTCCAGCCGCAGGCGACGGCGTCCGCACAACCTCCACTCCCGGTGCCGGCGCGACCCGTCGGAACGGTCCATGCGGACACGCGGCCGGCGCTGGTCGTCCACCCCGGCGACACCCTGTGGCAGCTGGCCGCGGACCGGCTCCGGTCCTCGGCATCGCCCGGCGAGGTGGCTGCGCTCGTCCACGACCTCCACCACCGGAACCGCGGGGTCATCGGACCCGACCCCGACCTGATCCGGCCGGGGCAGCGCCTCGCCGTACCCCCTCGGACCCACCGTTCCTAGCTCACCCACCCCACCCACGGTCGACAAGAGGAGACCCGATGACCATCCAGCTCCACCGCCCTGCCCCAGCCCCCGTGCCGATGGCGAGCGTCCAGGGGACTCTCGCGCTCGACTACGGCAGCACGGTCCAATCCACGCGGAGCTCCTGACCTACGCGTGCTACCAGGTGACCGCGCCGAGCTGGAGGCGTTCGCGCACCGGTTCGCCAGCGCGGTCGTCGAGGTGATCGGAGGGGACCGCGGTCCGAGCCAGCTGCTGCGCTGGACCACCGACCGGGTCTACGCCGACCTGCAGCGCCGGTCGGCGCTCCTCGCGCGCACCACGCCAGGAGACCGGCGCGTACGCCGGCTGCGCAGCCAGGTGCGCAGCGTGCACGTGTTCTGCCCGTCGCCCGAGGCCGCAGAGATCAGCGTGCACGTGCGCCACGGTGAGCGTTCCCGGGCGATCGCGGCGCGGATCGAGCAGGTGGGCGGCCGCTGGTGCTGCACCGCCCTGCAGTTCGGGTGAGGCTGAGCCGTGCTCAGCCGCCGGGGCGTGCGGTGAGGTTCGTCGGGCCGCCCGGTGCGCCGTGGCACCGCTTGTACTTCTTGCCCGAGCCACACGGGCACAGGGCGTTGCGGCTGATCCCGGCGTAGGGGTCACCGGCGTTGGTCACCGTCTGACCACGCGTCTCCGCCTCGCCGTCCTCGCTGGGCGCGGTGTAGGTGAGGTTCTCCGGAGCCTTGGCGGTCTGCAGCCCCTTCGCCCGGACGTGCGGGTGGTGGGCATGGACGTGGTCGCCGTGGACGTGGACCTGGGGGGCGTCGAGGGTGTCGGTGACCGCGTTCGCGGGCCGCACGTCGTCCTCGATCTCCTCCTCTTCCTCCTCCTCGTCGTCCACCTGGACCTCGAGGTTGAACAGGAAGCCGACGGTCTCCTCGCGGATGCCTTCCTTCATGGTGTTGAACATGTCGAAGCCCTCGCGCTGGTACTCCACGAGCGGGTCGCGCTGGGAGTAGGCACGCAGCCCGATGCCCTCGCGCAGGTAGTCCATCTCGTAGAGGTGCTCGCGCCACTTGCGGTCCAGCACCGAGAGCATCACCTGGCGCTCGAGCTCACGCATGACCTCGGAGCCGACCTCGGCCTCGCGGGCCTCGTAGGCCTTCTGGGCATCGGCCTGCAGGTCGGAGAGCAACGTGTCGCGATCGAGACCGTCGCGGCCACCGGCCTCGCGCTCGAGGTCCTGGTGGCGCAGCGAGATCGGGTAGATCGTCTTCAGTGCTGCCCACAGGGCGTCGAGGTCCCACTCCTCCGGGAAGTTCTCCGTCGCCGCGATGACGTACGCCGCAACGGCCTCGTCGATCATCGTCCGGACCTGCTCGTGCAGGTCGGCACCCTCGAGTACGGCGCGACGCTCGCCGTAGATCACCTCGCGCTGACGGCTCATCACGTCGTCGTACTTCAGGACGTTCTTGCGGGACTCGAAGTTCATCGACTCGACCTGGCCCTGCGCGGACGCGATCGACCGGGTCACGGACTTGTTCTCGATCGGCTGGTCGTCCGGGACCTTGAGGGCGACCATCACGCGCTCCACCCACTCGGCCTTGAACAGCCGCATCAGGTCGTCGCCCAGCGAGAGGTAGAACCGCGACTCGCCGGGGTCACCCTGACGGCCGGAACGACCACGGAGCTGGTTGTCGATGCGCCGGGACTCGTGGCGCTCGGTGCCGAGGACGTAGAGGCCACCGGCGTCCCTGACCTCGTCGTGCTCGGCCTTGACCTGCTCGGTGATCTTCTCCAGCGTCTCGGGCCACGCCGCGTTGTACTCCTCCGGGTCCTCCCCGGGGTCGAGGCCGCGGGCGCGCAGCTCCTGGTCGGCGAGGAACTCCGTCGAGCCACCCAGCATGATGTCGGTGCCTCGACCGGCCATGTTGGTGGCGACCGTGACCGCGCCCTTGTGGCCGGCCAGCGCCACGACCTTCGCCTCGTCAGAGTGCATCTTGGCGTTCAGCACCGAGTGCGGGACGCCCTTCTTCTTCAGCAGGCCCGAGAGCCGCTCGGACTTCTCCACCGAGGTGGTGCCGACCAGCACCGGCTGGCCGTTCTTGTGGCGCTCGCTGATGTCGTCGACGACGGCCGCGAACTTGGCCTCCTCGGTGCGGTAGACGAGGTCCTTCTGGTCCATCCGGATCATCGGCTTGTTGGTCGGGATGGGCACCACGCCGAGCTTGTAGATCTTGTCGAACTCGGCGGCCTCGGTCATCGCCGTGCCGGTCATCCCCGAGAGCTTCTCGTAGAGGCGGAAGTAGTTCTGGAGCGTGATCGTGGCGAGGGTCTGGTACTCCTCGCGGACGGTCACCTCCTCCTTGGCCTCGATCGCCTGGTGGAGCCCGTCGTTGTAGCGGCGGCCGGAGAGGATGCGGCCGGTGTGCTCGTCGACGATGAGGACCTCGCCGTCGAGGACGACGTACTCCTTGTCGTTGCGGAACAGCTCCTTGGCCTTGATGGAGTTGTTCAGGAACGAGATCAGCGGGGTGTTGGCCGACTCGTAGAGGTTCTCGATGCCGAGGTAGTCCTCGACCTTGGTGATCCCGGGCTCGAGGATCGAGACGGTGCGCTTCTTCTCGTCGACCTCGTAGTCGGTGTCCTTGGTCAGGATCCGCGCGACCTTGGAGAACTCGGCGTACCACTCGACCTCGTCCTGGGTCGGGCCCGAGATGATCAGCGGGGTCCGCGCCTCGTCGACCAGGATCGAGTCGACCTCGTCGACGATCGCGAAGTGGGGGTCGCGCTGGACGCAGTCGTCCAGGGAGGTGGCCATGTTGTCGCGCAGGTAGTCGAAGCCCAGCTCGTTGTTCGTCGCGTAGGTGATGTCGCAGAGGTAGGCCTCGCGCCGCTCGTCAGGGCGCATGTCGGGCAGGATCACGCCGACGGAGAGGCCGAGGAACTGGTGCACCCGGCCCATCCACTCGGCGTGGTACTTCGCCAGGTAGTCGTTGACCGTGACGACGTGGACGCCGCGGCCGGTCAGTGCGTTGAGGTACGCCGGGAGCGTCGAGACCAGGGTCTTGCCCTCACCGGTCTTCATCTCGGCGATGTTGCCGCGGTGGAGCGCCGAGCCACCCATGATCTGGACGTCGAAGTGACGCTGTCCGAGCACGCGCTTGGCCGCCTCGCGGACCGTGGCGAACGCCTCTGCCATCAGCGAGTCGAGGCTCTCCCCGTCCTCGAACCGCTTCTTGAAGTCGGCGGTCTGGGCCTGCAGCTCCTCGTCGGACATGGCGACGAAGTCGTCCTCGATGGCGTTGACCGCCCTGACGTCGGCTTCGAGCTGGCGGAGGATCTTGCCCTCGCCGATGCGGAGGACCTTGTCGAGTAGGGACACGCGGAATGACTCCTGAGATGGACTTGTGTCGGATGGGGCCGCAGAGGTCAACACCGGGCCCGTCAATCATCGTAACGGTCCGGGCCGCGCCGAAGTTTCAACCGGGCAGATCCCGGGAGAGGTCAGCCCGCCACCGCGCAGCCGATGATGGCCGGCGTCTGAGGCCCGCGGGCGCCCTCGGGCCAGGTGAACCGCTCGAGCTCGGTGACGGTGAACCCCGCCTCGGTGATCGCGCCGGCGGTGTCGCGGCCGACGTGGCAGCCACCGAACAGCCGTGGCCACACGGTGGCGTCGAGGACGCGCTGGGCCCTGCGTGCCGGACCCGGCTCGTGCGCCTGGACGTGCTCGAGGAAGCGCAGCTCACCACCGGGGCGCAGCACCCGGCGAGCCTCGGCCAGCGCGGCCTGCTGGTCGACGGTGCAGAGCACCAGGGTGAAGACGACGGCATCGGCCTCGCCGTCGGCCACCGGGAGGGAGGACGCGACCGCGTCGCGCAGCTCCACCCGCTCGTCGGCGTGGCCCGTGGCGCGCTCGCGCAGGAACGGCTCGGGCTCGACCGCGACGATCCGCTCGACCTCGTCGGGGTAGAGGGTGAAGTTGGCCCCGTCTCCGGCGCCCACCTCGACCACCGTGCCCTTGAGCCCGGCCAGCGTCCTGCGGCGAAGGTCCTCCCCGCCGTGCTTCTCCATCGTGGGCACCACGAACCTGCTGTAGAACCGCGAGAAGAGGGGGTGGCGCACCGAGTCACTCATCCGGCGATCGTGGCACCCAGTGCGGCTGCGAGTCCACCCTTGTCGTGCACGACGATGTCGTCGAGGCCGAGCCAGCCCGCGAGGTCACGCAGCTCGGCGCCGAGCTCCTCCGCGGCCTCGGGGGGCGCACCTGGTTCGGCGTACGCCGCCTTGACGAGGAGCGTGCCGGCCTTGCGGTCGGCCTTGAGGTCGACCCGGCCGACGATCTGGTCCCCGAGCAGGAACGGCAGCACGTAGTAGCCGAACTGGCGCTTCGGCTCGGGCACGTAGATCTCGATGCGGTAGTGGAAGTCGAAGATGTGCTCGGTGCGCTCGCGCTCCCACACGACCGGGTCGAACGGGCTGAGCAGCGCGCGGGCATCGACCTTGCGCGGCAGCTTCGCGTCCCGATGCAGGTACGCCGGGCGCTTCCATCCCTCGACCGTCACCGGGAGCAGCTCACCGTCCTCGACGAGCTCGTCGATGGCCCGGCGCGCACCCCCCAGACCCTCGCCGCGCTGGGTCTGCAGGCGGTAGTAGTCGGTGAGGCAACGCGCCGTGCCGACCCCGTGGCTGCGGGCAGCGCGGCGGATGAGCTCCTTGGTCGCCTCGAACGCGCTCGGGGACCGGGAGCCGCCAGGACCGCGGCGGGCAGCACGCGCTCGGGCACGTCGTAGACCGGCTCGAACTGCGAGTTGCGAGCGGCGATCGCGAGGTCGCCCACCAGGTAGAGGTAGTCGAGCGCCTTGCGGGTCTCCGACCAGTTCCAGCCCCAGTCGACCTTCTTGCGCGGACCGCCGTCGTCGAGGGAGCGCGCCGTCGAGGCCCCAGCCTTCGCGGACCTGGTCGAGGACTCGGTCGACGTTGCCGAGGTTGGTCTTCACCCACGCCCCCCACCTCGGGCTGTCGCGGAAGAACTCCATGCGCGGTCGCATCACCGGCCACAGCTCGACCGGCATGAAGGCCTGGACGTGCGCCCAGTACTCCACCACCCGTCGCGGCTTCTGCTCCGCGGCCCGCTTGAGCATGTCGGTGTCGTAGGGACCCATCCGCGAGAACAGCGGCATGTAGTGGGCCCGCTGGAGCACGTTGACCGAGTCGACCTGCAGCACGCCCGTGCGGGCGAGGGTGCGCGCGAAGGTGCGCATGGTGGGAGTGGTGTGGCGCGGGTCGCGGAACCCCTGGGCGACGAGGGCGATGCGGCGGGCCTGCGCCTTGCACAGCTCGGTCGGCACGCGCAGTAGGCGGCGATGTGCACCGACAGCCAAGTCCCTGGTCGAGACGTGGTGGCTCGCAAGGCGGAGGAGCGAAGGCGTGCTTTGAGCGAAGCGGCACTCGGGTCGTGCGACGACAACGCAGCGAGGTGCCGCGTATCGGGTCAGGGAATGTCGAGGAGCTTCTCGCGCACGGCATACATCACGGCTTCCATCCGCGAGTGCAGCTGCAGCTTCTCGAGGATGTTGCGCACGTGGTTCTTCACGGTGTTCTCGCTGATGAACAGCTCACGGGCGGCGTCGCGGTTGTTCATCCCCTTCGCGACGAGGCGGAGCACCTCGAGCTCGCGCTCGGTCAGCCGCGGGGTGATCGCCTGCTCGCGGTCGGTGCGGGCCATCTCCTTGAACTCGTCGATCAGCTTGACCGCCATCGAGGGACTGATCAGCGACTGGCCCTCGGCCACGACGCGCACGGCCTGCGCGACCTCGTCGATCGAGGAGTCCTTGAGCAGGTAGCCGGACGCACCGTTCTTCACCGCCTCGTAGAGGTCGCCCTCCTCGTCGCTGACGGTGAGCATGATGATCTTGACGCTGGGGACGAGCTCCTTGATCTGGATGCAGGCCTGCAGCCCGGAGCGCTTGGGCATCCGCACGTCGAGGAGTACGACGTCGGGGACCGTGCGTGACGATCAGGTCGGTCGCACTGATCCCGTCACCTGCCTCGCCGACGACCTCGATGTCGGGCTCGACACCGAGCAACATCGTCAGCCCCCGCCGGAACAGCTCCTGGTCGTCGACCACGACCACGCGCACGGGCTCGTCGTCGGCGGGTGTGCCTTCGGCGACCATTCGCCCACTATGGCAGAGGAATGCGCCGGTTGGTACACGGTCATGTCACTCCCTGGTGGCCCCAACGGGTCACCGGAGCGGCATCGGGGTGGCCCGATCAGCCCACGTCGAGTGCGATCACCCCGTAGTCATAACCGCGCCGGCGGTAGACCACGGACGGCCTCTCGCTCTCCTTGTCGACGAACAGGTAGAAGTCGTGGCCGACCAGCTCCATCTCGTAGAGCGCCTGCTCGAGGGTCATCGGGGCAGCGGCATGCGACTTCTCGCGTACGACGAGTGGCCCGTCGCCGTCGACCGTCACGGGCCCGACCTTGCGCTCGGCGACCACCTCGTCCTGGACGGGCATGGCCTGGCGCGGCGTGCTGCGGGCCATCGCCTCGCCGAGCGACTCGGGCTTGTGCTGGCCACGGTGCACCTTGCGACGGTCGGCGGCACGGCGCATCTGGGCGGCCATCTTGTCGAGTGCGAGGTCGAGGGCGGCCATCTTGTCCTCGGCCGAGGCCTCGGCACGGACGATCGGTCCCCGGGACTTGGCGGTCAGCTCGACGCGTACGGTCCTCTCCGGATCCCGCGGCCGGGGCTCCCTCTCGATGAGCACGTCGACCCGGATGATCCGGTGGTCGTGCTTCTCCAACCGAGCGAGCTTCTCCTCGACGTGATCGCGAAAGCGCTCCGACACCTCGCAGTGGCGACTGCTGACCACAACATCCACGGCTGACCTCCTGCTGTTCGACAATCGTGCATTTGACGAGCGACGAGCTACCTGGCTATCCGGTGCGGGGGGTGTTCGGTGACGAGGGGGGCGACCCACGTCGCTTCGCCGAGTGTCTGACCCGACGAAGCTGCTCGCTGCGCTCCAACCCTCGTAAGCAGTCCGAGATCCCGTTGAAACCACGGGCTCGAATGCTCACCATGACTAGACGCTAGTCCGCCGAAACCGAAAGCGGTAGAGCCCATTCGGGTGGTATGACCCGTTTGCGGGTGGCTGCCACGGTCGTCACCGCCCGGACCCGGAGACCGGAGTCCTCGAGCGCTCGCTGCGCCTCGCGAGCGGTTGCGCCCGTGGTGAGGACGTCGTCACAGAGCAGCAACGAGCAGGGCAGGTCGCTGCGCGCGAGTGCTGCGCGGGCGGGAGCGCGCACCGCCATCGAGCCGACCAGGTTGGCCGATCGCTCCCCGGCGGTGAGGCCGGACTGGTCGTGCACCTCACCTCGCTGCTCGAGGATCTCGTCGACGCGGACGCGGTGTCCGCTCCCCCGCAGTCGCCGGGCCGCAGCGCGCGTCATCCGGAGCACGGGGTCGTGTCCGCGGGCACGCACCACTGCCGCTCGGGACGGCACCGGCACGAGCACGGTGACGACGCCCGGGTCCAGTGCGACCTGTGCCGCGGCCGCGAGGACACGTCCCAATGGCGTGGCGAGCGAGAAGGTGCCGTGCTCCTTGTGCGCCAGGATCATCGCGCGCAGCAGTCCGTCGTACTCCCCTCCTGCGAAGCAGGCAGCCAGCCCTGGCGGGCACGGTGTCGGACGCACTGGGATTGGCACGCACCGGCAGGTCGCTCTGGCAGTCACGGCACAGGGACCGGCCCGGCGTCGTACACCCGACGCACCCGCCGCCGTGCACGAGATCCAGCCAGGCGTCGATCATACCCGCACCATGTCCCGACCAGCCCGGGCCCGGGCGTTGCGACGTCGACGGCTGTGGAGCGCCAGCGCCGGCCGCGGAGCTGCGGACGTGAGGCGGTCAGCGGGCGAAGGCCGCGGCCTCGACCTTGGACGTCGTACGGGGCCAGTTGCCGTTGCTGCTGAGGGTGTAGAGCCGCTGGTCCGGGGTGATCAGGTGCATGGGCAGGTCGGCGTCCGGCGCGACGACCATCGCCTGCGCAACACCCCGGAACACGCTCGGCTCGACGAGGGTCGGCTCCGTCGGCGATCCGTCGGCGGAGATGAAGCTGACCTTGCTGGTCTCGGCCGAGGGCCGGCTCAGCACCGCCAGGGTTGCCGGGTCGCGCCAGCCGATGTCGATGATCCGGGCGGCGTCCGCGTCACCTGAGGAGAAGACCTGGGACCGTCCTGCGCCGGAGACGATGCCTTCGTCGGTGCGCAGGATGTCGATGACGCGCAGGCGTGGGGTCGGGCTGCCGGCGTACGCCACGGCCAGGCGGGCGCCGTCCCGGGCGACCGAGAACGCGGCCACGTTGGCGCCGGTCACCCCGGGAATGCGCAGCTGCCGGACTCCGTCGCCGTCGACGACGAGCACGCGCGCCCCGTTCGGCGTACGGTCCACCAGCCACAGGTCCCCGAACATGTCGTACCGCGGACGCAGCACGTCGGTCCCGGCCACCAGCGGACGCGACACGGACGTCGACTGCCCGTCCGCGGAGGAGACGAAGACGGTCCTGCCGTTGCCCGAGACCGCGGCGATCTTGCGTGGCGACTCACTCACGGCGAGGCTGCGCATGGAGAACCCGGGCTTGCCCAGTCGACTGTCCACGGGGTCGGCCGAGGCCGACGACAGGTTCACCACCCGGTCGCCCCGCAGACCCCAGAGCTCCGCGCCGGAGGTGCCTCCCGCGTCGAACTCCCCGCCCGAGGTCACCGGGGCGTCGATGCGACCGCCGCGCAGTGGCACGGGCGCACCGGCGACGGTGATCCGCACCCGGTCGATGCCCGGGACCTGGCGCAGCGTCCAGGACAGCTGGTCGACCGCACGGTCCAGCTCGTTCGCCGAGACCTGCAGGATCTCGCGGGACAGCGGCACCTCGGCCACGCCGCTCTCGGTCACCACGACGGAGAGGTCCAGGTCGGTGCGCGAGGGCAGGGCGGAGCGGGTCACCTGGGACAGCTGGCGGCCGGCCCCGGTGAGCAGGCCGCGGACCAGGTTCGTGGCCGTCTGCTCGCCTCGCGGGATGAAGACCGGGTCCGGCAGCAGCGTCCTGCCGGTCTGGTCGAAGAAGTAGAGGTTGAACCGCGCGAAGCTGCGGTCGAAGAACGACGTCGGCACCACGAGTGCGTCGGGCGGGTTGTCGATCCGCCACTGGCCGCCCTCGGTGACCAGCCGGATGCCGAGGGTCATCGAGCGACCGGGCGAACCGCCGCGCCAGCCACCCCGGGAGTCGAGGCGGCGGGTGTCGGCCAGCCGCACGTTCGCGCCGTCACTGGTCGTCGCGACCTCGAACGCGTCGTACACGATCGTGCCGCGGTTGGGCTGCCAGGACCTGCGGGCGCGCTCGGAGAGGAACGTCCGCGCGACCGAGGTGCTCAGCGGGTTCGCCTGCATCGCGACCATGAACCCGGAGACGATCGCGGACGGGTTCCCGTCCTTCGCCGGCCCGGGCGGGTTGAAGTACGGCGCGTCCTGGGGCCGGTCGGGGCGGTCGGCCGCGGCCGTGTGGATCGCTCCGGACTCGGGCAGGGTGGCGCAGCCCGCCGACACCAGGCCGAAGAGCACGAGGACCACCACCAGGGCCGGAACGCGCGCGGTGCTCACGTGACCCCCTCGCGAATGTCTTCGGGGACCAGCGGAAGCGGGCTGTGCGTGAGCGGGTCACCCGCCCGGCGCGGGAGCGTCAGCCGGAACTGCGCGCCTCCGTCCGGGGTGCCCCACGCCTGTAGCCAGCCGCCGTGCAGCCGCGCGTCCTCGAGGGCGATGGCCAGGCCCAGGCCGGTCCCCCCGGTCGATCGGGCCCGCGCCGGGTCGGCTCGCCAGAACCGGTTGAAGACCATCGCGGACTGTCCGGGCTGCAGCCCGACTCCGTGGTCGCGGACGGTGAGGGCGGTGGCGTGCTCGTCCGTGGCAAGGCGGAGCGACACACCGCTGGAGTCGGCGTGGTCGATCGCGTTGACCACGAGGTTGCGCAGGATCCTCTCCACCCGGCGCTCGTCGGCCTGGGCCATGAACACGCCCTCGTCGCGGATGGTCACCGACACGCCACGCTGCAGCGCCATCGGCGCTGTGGCGGCGACCACCCGGTGGGCGACGTCGCCGAGGTTGGTGTCCTCGAGGTCGAGTACGGCGGCACCGGCGTCGAACCGGCTGATCTCGAGCAGGTCCGCCAGCAGGTGCTCGAACCGGTCGAGCTCCTTCTGCAGCAGCTCCGCCGACCGCGCGGTCATCGGGTCGAAGCTGCCCCGCGCGTCGTGCAGCACGTCACCGGCCATCCGCACGGTGGTCAGCGGGGTGCGCAGCTCGTGCGAGACGTCGGAGACGAACCTGCGCTGCACGCGGGAGAGCTCGACGAGCTTGCGGATCTGCGACTGCAGCGCCTCGGCCATCTGGTTGAAGGACATGGCGAGACGCGCGATGTCGTCCTCGCCGGAGACGTGCATCCGTTCCTCGAGGCGCCCGGAGGCGATCCGCTCGGCCACTCGCCTCGCCAGCCGGACCGGGGTGATCACCTGCCGCGTGACGAGCAGCGCCACCCCGGCAACCAGCACCAGGAGGAGGATGCCGGCGGTGAGCAGCACCTGCCGCAGCAGCACGAGTGTCTGCTGCTCCTCCTCCATCGGGAAGAGGTAGTAGAGCGCGTAGGTTCCCCCGTCGGACGGGAGCACGACCGTGGAGCCGACCGCCACCCCGGGCTGCGGGGCGTGGGCGTTGCCGGCGTCGCCGGACCGTAGGTAGCGGATCCGGGTGTAGGTCCAGGCCAGGCCGTTCCCGCCCTTCTCCACGGACTTGCGCAGCGATGCGGGCACGCTGCTCGAGTCCACCGCCGGTGTGGTGCGTACGCCGCCGACGGTGCTGCCTTCGTCGACCGGCCCGAGCACCACGAGGTGGAAGCCCTTGACCTCGCCGCGGGCCACGACGTTCTCCACGAGCAGGCGCAGCTGGGTGTCCGGGTCGAAGTCGTTGCCACCTGCCGAGCCCAGGCGTTCCCGGGCGGTCGCCGTCTCGGTGCGCGCCTCGGCAACGGAGGCGTCGACGCGGCTCTGCACCAGCCCGTCGGTGATCTGCCGCATCACCAGCCAGCCGACGGACCCGACGACGACTGCGCAGAGCACGACGATCGCGGTCACGACGCGGGTCCGCAGGGACCTGCGCCAGAAGGTCATTGCCCCGGCGGGGAGACGACGCAGCTGGGCCAGGCGACCCGGCGGATGCTCAGCCGGTTTCGGGAGGCTCATCCGCGGTGCCCGCCTTGTAGCCCACGCCGCGCACGGTCACGACGATCGTGGGGTTCTCCGGGTCGACCTCGATCTTGGCCCGCAGACGTTGGACGTGCACGTTGACCAGCCGGGTGTCGGCGGCGTGGCGGTAGCCCCACACCTGCTCGAGGAGGACCTCGCGGGTGAACACCTTGCGGGGGTTCCGGGCCAGGCAGACCAGCAGGTCGAACTCGAGCGGGGTGAGCGCGATCGGCGTACTCCCCCGGGTGACGGAGTGGCCGGCGACGTCGATGGCCAGGTCACCGATCTGCAGGCTCTCCGGCCCGGCCTCCTCGAAGCGGCGTACGCGAGCGCGGATGCGCGCGATCAGCTCCCGGGGCTTGAACGGCTTGGCGACGTAGTCGTCGGCCCCGGACTCGAGGCCGACGACCACGTCGAGGGTGTCGCTGCGCGCAGTGAGCATCACGATCGGTACGCCGGACTCCGCCCGGATCTCGCGGCACACGTCGATGCCGTCCCGGCCGGGCAGCATCAGGTCGAGCAGCACCACGTCCGGCTTGAAGCTCCGGAACACCGCCATCGCCTGGTCACCGCGCGTGACGATCTCGCTCAGGAAGCCCTCGTTGCGCAGCACGAGTGTGAGCATCTCGGCCAGGGCCGCGTCGTCGTCGACGACAAGTACCCGAGGCCGATCCACTACCTCCTGCTGCGCCACGCCCCGCTCCCTTAGTAGCGGTACTGGTCGGACTTGTAGGGACCCTCCGCAGGAATGCCGAGGTAGGCGGCCTGGTCGTCGGTGAGCGTGGTCAGGTTGACGCCGAGTGCTCCGAGGTGCAGCCGGGCGACCTCCTCGTCGAGGTGCTTGGGGAGCACGTAGACGCCGACCGGGTAGTCCTCGGTCTTGGTGAAGATCTCGATCTGCGCGAGCACCTGGTTGGTGAAGGAGTTCGACATCACGAACGACGGGTGACCGGTGGCGTTGCCCAGGTTCATCAGCCGGCCCTCGGACAGCACGATGATCGCCTTGCGCTCGCCGGCGTCGTCGGGAGGGAAGGTCCAGACGTCGACCTGCGGCTTGACCGTCTTGCGCTCGGCGACACCGTCGGCCTCGAGGCCGGCCATGTCGATCTCGTTGTCGAAGTGGCCGATGTTGCCGACGATCGCGTTGTGCTTCATCGCCCGCATGTCGTCGATGGTGACGACGTCCTTGTTGCCGGTGGCGGTGATGATGATGTCGGCGGTCGGCAGCGCGTTCTTCAACGTGTCGACCTGGTAGCCGTCCATCGCCGCCTGCAGCGCGCAGATGGGGTCGATCTCGGTGATGATGACGCGGGCGCCCTGGCCGCGCAGCGACTCAGCGCAGCCCTTGCCGACGTCGCCGTACCCGCAGACGAGGGCGATCTTGCCGCCGATGAGTACGTCGGTCGCACGGTTGATGCCGTCGATGAGCGAGTGGCGGCAGCCGTACTTGTTGTCGAACTTGGACTTGGTGACCGAGTCGTTCACGTTGATCGCCGGGAACAGCAGCGAGCCCTCGCGCATCATCTCGTAGAGACGGTGCACGCCGGTGGTGGTCTCCTCGGTGACGCCCTTGACCGCGTTGGCGATCGGGGTCCAGTGGGAGGTGCTCTTCTCGAGCTGGGCGTTGAGGACCTCGAACACGACCCGCTGCTCGGTGCTGTGGGCGGTCTTGGGGTCGGGCGCAGCGCCGCTCTTCTCGGCCTGGACGCCGAGGTGCAGCAGCATCGTGGCGTCGCCGCCGTCGTCGAGGATCATGTTCGGGTGCTCGTCACCGGGCCAGTCGAGGATCTGCTGGGTGCACCACCAGTACTCCTCCAGGCTCTCGCCCTTCCAGGCGAAGACCGGGACGCCCTGCGGGTCCTCCGGGGTGCCCTCGGGGCCGACGACGACCGCCGCGGCTGCGTGGTCCTGGGTCGAGAAGATGTTGCACGAGGCCCAGCGGACCTCCGCGCCGAGAGCCACGAGGGTCTCGATCAGCACGGCCGTCTGGATGGTCATGTGCAGCGAGCCGGCGATCCGGGCGCCGGCGAGCGGCTTGTCCGCGCCGTACCGCTCGCGCATCGCCATCAGTCCGGGCATCTCGTGCTCGGCGAGGCCGATCTCGGTGCGGCCGTAGTCGGCCAGGGTCAGGTCGGTGACCTTGAAGTCCATTGCGTGGTGTCCTTGCTACGTGGGGTCGGGTGGTCAGCGCACGAGGGCGTGCGGTGGCGTCTGACCACGATCTCGTGCGAAAGGCGCACCCATGAGTGTAGGCCCAGGAAAGCCGCCGCCCAACCGGCCGCGCGGCCCGGCGCGTCGGCTAGCTCGCTCAGGCCTCGTTCAGGTCTCGTCGGTGGGCGATGTGTTCGAAGCCTTCTTCTTGTGCCCGAACGGCAGCAGGTCCGGCATCGACGGTAGACGACGACTGGCCGGTCGAGCCCGACCAGCGCCGAGGCCGCGGCTTCGGCGGCCAGTCGAGCACGGCCCCGACGACCTCGGCGAGTCGTGGGCGGCGACCGCCAGGTGATGGCGAGGTCGTAGGGCGCGTGCCAGCCGAGGTAGTTCGTTCCGACGAGCAGCATGTGGCCTCCACGCGGATCAGGCGGCGATGCCGACGACCGAGACATCGATAGCAGCCGCGGCATCGCGCGGACGGGCCTCACGCCGATCTTCGCGCCGCCGCCGAGGTCGCTGGCTCTCGGCCACCGTCGTCCATCTTCACGATCAGGCCGACGATGCCGTACACCAGCAGGGCGGTGCCGATCGCCACCACCACCAGGAGAGGTTCGCGGATGAACAGCGGTCAGCGACCCGCATGAGCGCGAACACCATGATCTCGGTGGACAGGCGTGAAGTCCTCCGGAGGATCCGGTGAGCTCCGGCGACTTGCCCGCCGGATCAGGCCCCAGAACGGCCGACGCCTCGCCGTTGGTCTCGTGTCGCGCAGTCGCGGAACGAGAACGACTCAGCCCGCTGGCGATAGCCAGCAGCACGTCGGCACCCACCACCAGCGGCGGTCGTGATCAGTCCACCGGAGGAACTGGGCTCATGGACTCGGGTACTTGTGTACGCCCGTGGAGGATGAACAGGCACTGTCGCGTGAGCAGCCGATCGCGACCGATGAACGAGTCAGATGTCGCGCTCGGCGGCCGAAGCCGAAGGGACGCTGGGGCGTCGCGTCGCGCGGACTGTCGTCCCGACCGACCAGCGCGCGGCTGAGTTCACCCGCGTCGGCCACCGGCGGACGCCTCCGCCATGTCATCGACTGACGCCGGTGAGGAGGAACGCGACGAACTTGGTGATCGCGATGCCGATGTTGGCGAGCAGCGCCGCCACGACCGCCTTGGTCCCACCTTCGGCTGACATGGGCGTGAGCGTACCGGCGGGGCACGAGCCGGAACGACGGTCGGTCGGAGCCTCAGGCGTCGAGGCCGAGCTGGAGGTACGCCGCGGCGTACATGCCCGTGGAGAGCATCGCCGCGTAGCGGGCGACGTCGCCGTCGGCCTCCGAGGCGATCGTCTCGACCCGGACGCCGTGCGCCTGGGCCGTCTCCACGAGCTGGTCGCGGGTCTCGAGCAGGGAAGGGTCGGGTGACCCGTCGTCCAGCAGCACGAGCACGGGGCGGCGCTGGATGCCACCGTCCGCGAAGGGGTCGGCGAAGACGTCGGCCGGAGCCGTCGCCGCGAGGACCGGCAGCAGGTGCTCGGCGTCCGCCGCGAGCGCGGTCCGTCCGGTGGCCTGCCGCAGCGACTCCGCGATCCGCCGACCGGCGCGGGCAGCCAGCACCGAGCCGCCCCACATCACCGGGTTGGCGTCGGCGATGCCGATGGCCAGGATCTTGGCCGGGTTCACCGCGATGTCGCGATGCGGCCCGCAGGTGACGGCAACCTCGTCGAGCGCGTCCGCGATCACGTTCGGTTCGGTCTGCGGGCCGAGGTGGACCCGGTCGAGCAGGCCGAGCACGACGACGGCGACGGCGAGCTGGTCACCGGTCTGCGTGGGCAGCAGGGTGGCGTAGCGGCCAGGCGTGTGCTCCGCGACCAGGGACTTGGCCGGCGCTGCGACGACCACCTGGCAGCCGCGCCGTACGGCCTCCGCGACCGCGGCGGCTGTGCCGGGGTCGCGGCCCTCGGGTGCCAGCACGACCACCAGGTCGAGACTGCCGGCCCAGCCGGGGAGTCCCGGCCCGGGCCAGGCGACGAACGGCACCGGGCAGACGGGCTCCAGCACGGCCCGGAGCAGCCTGGAGTCCGGGCCGGCCGCCACGACTGCCCTGGGCTGCCCGTCGGAGAGGCGTTGCACGGCCTCGGCGGCGGCGTCCTGTGACGCGACCGCTTCCCGGCGTACTCGAGCGCCGCCCTCGGCGAGGTAGCGCAGCCGCTGGTCGGCGCGCTGCAGGGCCACCTCGTCGTCGAGCCGGCCGTCGTCGAATGTCATTTCGGCTTGCGGGCCTCGTCGACCAGGAGGACGGGGATGTCGTCGCGCACCGGATAGGCCAGGCCACAGCCGACGCAGACCAGCTCCTCGGCTGCCTGGTCGACGGCGAGCGACTGCCGGCACGCGGGGCACACGACCACGTCCAGGAGGTGGCTGTCGAGGTTCATCAGGTGCTCCTTCTGATCACGGCGAGGACGTCGTCACGGACTCTCGCCATGGTGGCTGCGTCCGTGCCCTCTGCGTTCAGCCGCAGCAGGGGTTCGGTGTTGGACGCGCGAACATTGAACCACCAGTCGGCGTGGTTGACCGTGAGCCCGTCGAGGTGGTCGACCTGCACGCCGTCATGCCCGCGCCAGGTCCGCTCGAGCTCGTCGAGGACGGCCTGCTGGTCGTGCACCTCGGAGTTGATCTCCCCGCTCGCGACGTGGCGGGAGTAGGGCTGCAACAGCTCCGAGAGCGGCTGGTCGGTCTCGGCCAGGGCAGCCAGTGCGTGCAGCGCCGCCAGCATCCCGGAGTCGGCGCGCCAGAAGTCCCGGAAGTAGAAGTGCCCGGAGTGCTCGCCGCCGAACACGGCTCCGGTCTCGGCCATCCGCGCCTTGATGTAGGAGTGTCCGACCCGGGTCCGCACCGGCTTGCCGCCCAGCTCGCGCACGATCTCGGGTACGCCGCGCGAGGTGATCAGGTTGTGGATGATCGTGGCCCCGGGGTCCCGGACCAGCTCCCGCGCGGCGATCAGTGCCGTCAGCACACTCGGGCTGACCAGCTCCCCGCGCTCGTCGACCAGGAAGCAGCGGTCGGCGTCACCGTCGAAGGCCAGCCCGATGTCGGCGCCGGTCTCGCGCACCTTGGCCTGCAGGTCGACCAGGTTGGCCGGGTCGATCGGGTTGGCCTCGTGGTGCGGGAAGGACCCGTCGAGCTCGAAGTAGAGCTCCACCACCTCGAGGTCGACCTGGCCGAGCACCGCCGGGGCGGTGAGCCCGGCCATCCCGCTGCCTGCGTCGACGACCACCCTGAGGCGCCGTCCGCGCACCGGCGCAAGGCCCAGGAGGTACGCCGCATAGTCGGCGAGCATGTCCTGCTCGGTGATCTCCCCCGGCCGGTCGGCAGTGCGCGTCGCCCGGGCGACGACCAGGTCCCGGATCTCGACCAGCCCGGTCTCCCTGCCGATGGGCGAGGCGAACGCCCGGCACATCTTGATGCCGTTGTACTGCGCCGGGTTGTGGCTCGCGGTGAACATGGCCCCCGGCCGCTCGAGCCACCCGGAGGCGAAGTAGAGCTCGTCGGTCGAGGCGAGCCCGATGATCGTCACGTCGGCCCCGGCCTCGGCGGCTCCCTCGGCGAACGCCCGGGACATGCCCGGTGAGGACGGGCGCATGTCGTGCCCGACGACGACGCTCTCCGCCTCGGTCACCACGACGAACGCGTTGCCCGCCCGGCGGGCGAGCTCGTCGTCGATCTGGTCGGGGACGATGCCGCGGACGTCGTACGCCTTGAAGACGGAGGCGAGGTTGTCCGGATCGGTGGTCGGCACGCGCCGACCCTATCGGCGCAGCGGGGTGCGGCTCTCACTCCTCCGAGGGCAGGGCGCGGAGGTGGCCGCGACGAGCGCCCTCCGGCGGGCCGGGAGCGTGCAGCGGGACCTCCACCGGGCGCGGTTGTGCCGCCTCGCGCACGGCGTCGGCGAGGGCCAGCAGGTCGTCGGAGGACGGACCGAGGACGTCGTCGTGGGCGAGCCGGAGCACCTCCCACCCGCGGGGCGCGGAGAGCCGCTCGCTGTGCTTGTCACACAGGTCGTAGGCGTGTGGTTCGGCGTACGTCGCGAGGGGGCCGACGACCGCGGTCATGTCCGCGTAGACGTAGGTGAGCGTGGTGGTGGCAGGGCGTCCGCACGCGGTGCGCGAACAGCGACGAAGGAGACCCACGGGAGGGACGCTACAACTCAACCGGCCCGGCTCACCGTAGGCTCGCGGTCGTGAACAGGCAGCGCGATCGGCGCGACCGCGGGATGCGCGGACCGGCGTACGGCGAGGGCGCACCGGCCGGTCGGGTGCCCGCCCACCGCACCGGACGGGAACGGTTCGACCAGGTCGCCATGGACGTGATGAACGACGTCGAGTCGCGCTGGACCGAGGAGCTGGCCCCGGTGGAGCTGGCCGTCGAGGACATCCCGGTGCTGCCGCACACCTGGGTGGCGCCACGCGTCCCGCTCGCCTCGCTGGTGCCGGCGACGCCGGTCACGCCACCGCGACTGGTGCTGTTCCGGCGGCCACTCGAGCATCGCGCCGAGAGCCGCGCCGACCTCGAGGCCCTGGTGCTGACCGTCGTGGTGGAGCAGCTGGCGGACTACCTCGGCGTTCCCGCCGAGGACGTCCATCCCGACTACGAGCCCTGACGCCTGAGTCCAACCCGGTGGGGGAAGGACTCAGACGGCAGCCTTCTTCAGCTTGCGGCGCTCGCGCTCCGACAGCCCGCCCCAGATTCCGAAGCGCTCGTCGTTCTCCAGCGCGTACTCCAGACAGTCCTGGCGTACGTCGCAGGTCAGGCAGACCTTCTTGGCCTCCCTCGTCGAGCCGCCCTTCTCGGGGAAGAACGCCTCTGGATCGGTCTGAGCGCACAAGCCGCGCTCCTGCCATCCGACGTCTTCCGAGTCACCCTCGAGCAGATACAGTTCGCGCACGGTTTGCCCCTCTTCGACCCTTTCGATCCTGACGGACCGAGTTGATAATCACACTGGTGTGATTACATGCCTGTCGTACCCCGAAAGTCAAGCGAAAGTCTGGTATTGGACCCAACTGGTCCACACTTGCGACCATGTCTGAATCCCCACGTGAGCCCCTCAGCGGGCACTCTCCCACGCCCAACTCGGCGCTCCCCGCCCGCATCACGGTGCTCTCCGGCGGCGTCGGCGGGGCGCGTTTCCTGCAGGGGCTGCTGCGCCTCGTCGAGCGCACCGGGGCGCCCACCTCGGTGACCGTCGTGGCCAACACCGCCGACGACATCTGGGTGCACGGGCTCAAGGTGTGCCCCGACCTGGACACCGTGATGTACACCCTCGGCGACGGCATCGACACCGAGCGGGGCTGGGGTCGCCGGGAGGAGACCTGGCACGCCAAGGAGGAGCTCGCGGCGTACGGCGTGGAACCGGGCTGGTTCGGTCTGGGCGACCGGGACATCGGCACCCACCTCGTGCGCACCCAGATGCTCGAGGCCGGCTTCCCGCTCAGCGCCGTCACCGCCGCGCTGTGCCGCCGCTGGGAGCCCGGCGTGGAGCTGTTGCCGATGACCGACGACCGCGTCGAGACGCACGTCGTCATCGACGATCCCGAGTCCGGGGAACGCAAGGCCGTGCACTTCCAGGAGTACTGGATCCGCCACCGTGCCGAGGTCCCGGCCCACGCCGTCGTGCCCATCGGACTCGAGGAGTCCAAGCCCGGACCCGGCGTGCTCGAGGCGATCAGTGACGCCGACCTGGTCCTGATTCCGCCGTCCAACCCGGTCGTCTCGGTGGGCACGATCCTCGGGGTCCCCGGCGTACGCGACGCCCTCGTGGCCACGGCTGCGCCGGTCGTCGGCGTGTCCGGGATCATCGGCGCCGACCACGTCCACGGCATGGCCCGGCAGCTGCTCGGCGTGATCGGGGTCGAGGTCTCCGCGGCCGGGGTGGCCGAGCACTACGGCGCCCGGCACGCGGGCGGCGTGCTCGACGGGTGGCTGGTGGACACCGTCGACGAGGCGTCGGTCGAACGCGTCGAGGCGGCCGGCATCCGCTGTCGCGCCGTACCTCTCTGGATGACCGACCACGACACGACAGCAGACCTGGCCGCTGCCGCGATCGACCTCGCGCGATGACGCACCCCGAAGGGCACCGGGTCGAGCACCGGGCCGAGCACATGGAGGTGTGGGCGGTCGGCGGCATCGGCGAGGTCGTGGAGGGCACCGACCTCGGGGACGTGCTGGGTCGGCTGGACCTGCACGACGGCGACGTCGTCCTGGTCACCAGCAAGATCGTGAGCAAGGCCGAGGGCCGGGTGCGGTCGGGCGATCGCGCTGCCGCGATCGTCGACGAGACGGTGCGTGTGGTCGCACGCAGGGGTCCCACGTCGATCGTGGAGAACCGGCTCGGCATCGTGATGGCGGCGGCGGGTGTGGATGCCTCGAACGTCACCCCCGGGCACGTCGTACTCCTGCCCGAGGACCCGGACGCCTCCGCGCGCGCACTGCGCCAAGGGGTGTACGACGACCTCGGCCGCAACGTCGCCGTCATCACTCACCGACACCGCCGGGCGGGCCTGGCGCAACGGCCAGACCGACCTGGCCGTCGGCGTGGCCGGCATCGAGCCACTCGACGACCTCGCCGGGATGACCGACTCCTACGGCAACCGGCTCGAGGTCACGGCACCGGCCGTGGCCGACGAGCTCGCCGCCGTGGCCGAGCTGGTCACCGGCAAGCTCGGCGGCAGGCCGATCTCCGTCGTCCGGGGACTCGCCGGCCGGGTGCTGCCTGCGGGCGAGGACGGACCAGGTGCCCGTGCCCTGCTCCGGCCGCGGGCCGAGGACATGTTCGCCCTCGGCGCCCGCGAGGCCGTGGTGGCCGCGGTGCGCGGTCGCGACGGCGACTGCTTCGGAACTCCCGGGACGATCGAGGAGGTGCAGCGCGCGCTGGAGTCCTGCGGCCTGGCCGCCGAGGTCGACGGCGTCTCCCTCCGGGTGCGGCTGCCTCAGACCGACGAACGTTCCGGGCCCCGCGACCAGGTCGTGGCGGTCGAACGGGTCCGCCTGGTCGCGCATGCGCACGGATGGCGGCCGCACAGCGACACGAACACGCCGGACGGTCAGGGGGACTACGTCACGATCTCACCGACGGCTCCGTAGACTCCAAGCGCCGAGAGACCCGATTTGCGAAGGCGGACGAGTGGTCAAGAAGAGCGAGCGCGACAGCCGTCGCGCCATTGCCGAGCAGCTGCGCCAGGAACAGGCGCGCAAGGAGCGCCGGCGAAGCCTGCTGATCCTGGGCAGCTGCGTCGTGGTGGTCCTCGGGCTGCTGGGCACCGCCGTCTTCGTCTACGTCCAGGACCTGCAAGAGGAGAAGAAGAACGAAGGGACCCCGCTCGCCCAGCTCGGGGTGAACATCGACACCGCAGACTGTGACGCCGTCAAGAAGGCGAAGGCGACCGGCAACAACAACCACATCGACCCGCCGACCAAGATCCCCTACCCCGACGCACCGCCCGCCTCCGGACCGCACTGGGGCAACTACCTGCAGGGATCCGAGATCCGCAACTTCTACACCGTCGACGACCGTCCCGAGATCGAGCGTCTCGTGCACAGCCTCGAGCACGGTCACACGATCCTCTGGTACGACGACACGGTGAAGCCGGGCACCGAGGCCTACAAGGACGTGCAGGCCTTCTCCAAGAAGTTCGACGAGGGCGACAAGTTCATCGCGGCGCCGTGGACGAAGGCCGACGGCAAGGCCTTCCCCAGCGGCAAGCACCTCGCCCTCACCCACTGGACCGGCCCGGAGGACCAGCAGGGCATCACGCAGTACTGCGTTGCTCCCAGTGGCGAGGTCGTGTCGAAGTTCATGAAGGACTACCCCGCGAGCAACTCGCCCGAGCCCGACGCACCCTGATCCGCCTCGTCGGGACGCTGCTCAGGTCAGGTCCGGCCGCCCCTCCCGCTCGAGCGCCTCGGGGACGGCTTTCACCTGCTGCGCGTGGGCGTACGTCGTGACCAGCAGCGCGTCGCCGGTGTCCACCACCACCACGTCCTCGAGCCCCACCACCGCAACCGTGCGCCCCGCCGCGGGCACGACGAGGCCGCTGGATCCGCGAGAGACCACGAGCGACTCGTCGCCGAGGACCTTCACGCCGTCGGCATCCCCGGGCAGCAGCGTGGCCAGCGAGGCGAAGTCGCCGAGGTCCTCCCAGCCGAACGGACCGGGCACCATCGCCACCCGGCCCGCGGCCGCCGCCGGCTCCGCCACCGCGTAGTCGATCGCGATCCTGGTGAGCCCGGGCCACCGCTCCGCCATCGAGCCAGGGTCGGCGGCGATCGCGCGCAGGCCTGCCGCGAGCTCGGGATGGTGCTCGGCCAGCAGGTCGAGCAGCGTGGACGCCCGGACCACGAAGATGCCGCCGTTCCAGCGGTACTCCCCGGACTCCAGATAGGCCTGCGCCGTAGGGGCGTCCGGCTTCTCGACGAACTCGGCGACCGACACCGCGGTGGCGTGTCCGGCGAGGGCCGCACCCCCGCGGACGTAGCCGAAACCGGTGCCGGCGTACGTCGGCTCGATGCCGATCGTCACCAGCAGCCCGTCGTCAGCCACCTCGGCCGCCTCCCGCACGGATGCGGCGAAGGCTGCCTCGTCGGTGATCACGTGGTCGGCGGCGAACGAGCCGATCAGCGCATCGGGGTCCTCTCGCTCGAGCTGGGCAGCGGCCAGCCCGATGGCCGCCATCGAGTCACGCGGAGAGGGTTCTGCGATCACCCGGTCGACCTGGGGGAGCTGACGTCGTACGGCCTCCTCGTGCGCAGCGCCGGTGACCACCACGACCCGCTCTCCCACCAGCGGTGTCAGCCGGTCGACCGTGGCCTGGATCAGCGTGCGGCCGCTGCCGGTGAGGTCGAGCAGGAACTTGGGCTTCCCGGCGCGCGACAGCGGCCACAGCCGCTTGCCCGCGCCGCCGGCGGGCACGACGGCCCACAGCCTGTCCACAGGCGCAGCGCCATCGGAGGGAGTCATGGCGGGCATCCTGCCATCCGGGCGGTGCGACATCGGCGGCTAACGTGCTGCGGGTGACCTTCGCCCGCACCTTTCCCCAGCTCCTCGCCCGGCGGTTGCAGAGCGACCCCGGCCAGCCGTTCCTCACGGCGTACGACGACACCACCGGTGAGCGCACCGAGCTGTCGGTGACCACCTACGCCAACTGGGTCAGCAAGACCGCGAACCTGCTCACCGACGAGCTGGGCCTCGACGCCGGTGACACGGTGCTGCTCGACCTCCCGCCGCACTGGCTGGTGCCGGTCTTCCTCGGCGCTGCGTGGAGCGCGGGGCTGTCCGTGACCGCCACGCCCGAGGCCAGGCACGAGGTCGCCGTCTGCGGGCCGGACAGCGTCAGTGAGCATGCCGCCGCCGAGCACGTGCTCGCCTGCTCGTTGCTGCCGTTCGCGGTGCGGTTCGCCGACCCGCTCCCCCGCGAGGTGCTCGACTTCGGTCTCCTGTGGCCCGGCCAGAGCGACGTGTTCATCGGCGTGACCCCACCGAGCCCGGACACGGTCGCGTGGGTCTCCCCCGAGCGCCCGCGGACCCAGGCGGACCTGCTGGAGGAAGCTGCCACCACCAGCCTCCAGACCGGCGTGCGACTGCTCACCGACGTCCACCCGGCGGCCGGGACCGGAGTCCCGGTCTTCCTGGCGCCGATGGTGCACGGGGGCTCGGTCGTGCTGGTCCGGCATCCCGACGAAGCCACGTGGCCCGCCCGTCGCAAGGACGAGCGGGCCACCGTGGAGATGCGTGCGCCAGGTCAGTCGCCCGGTCAGCCGCCGAGGCGGTAGGCGCCGAAGCCGGAGCCGATCACACGACGGGGCGCGAACCCCAGGTCCTTGCCGGGGACCAGCCACAGGATCCCGGCGGTGTCCCGGCCGATCATGTCTGCCCGGCCGTTGCCGTCGACGTCGCCCGGGCCGACGACCCAGTCGTACGCCGTGGGGTCGAGACCGATCGAGCCGAGCACCGGCACGAACGACCCGTCAGAGCTGATCCACGTCGGCTTGGCGGACGTCGGCGACCACGAGCCCCTGCCGATCTGGTTGAAGGTCCGCAGGCTGCTCGGTGCCTTGGTCGGGGCCAGGAAGCTGGTCTTGCCGTTCCCGGGGAAGACCGTGAACGGGCCGTCGGCCGCCTTCGCCCCGACGAGGTCGGGGTTCTTGTCGCCGGTGACGTCGCCGACGGCTGCGAGGTAGACGAAGGGCTTCCAGCCGGAGTCCATGAGTACGCCAGCGGCGTACTGCCCGTTGCCCTTGCCGATGCGCAGGAGCAGCTTGTCGTCGGCGTCCTCGCGGGTGACCAGGTCATGCCTGCCGTCGCGGTTCCAGTCGCCCACGGTCAGCAGCTGCGTCGCTCCCGGCACGGTGACGTTGGTCGGGACCAGTGGCCTCAGGTTCTTGCGGCCGCTGTGCAGCACGGTGACCAGGTTGCGCTTGGTGGAGTCCAGCCCCACGAGGTCGGAGTGACCACTGCCGGCCATCCGGGCGCCGCCCAGCGAGCTCAAGCCGCTCGCCCCGCTGAACTTCCCGAGGGTGTCGCCGAATCCTCCGGAACCGTTGCCGCTCAGGATGCTGATCCCCCCGGCCGCGTCGCGCGCAGCAACATCCCCGATGCCGTCATCCGTCATGTCGCCTGATCCCAGGATCGACGTGTACGCCGTCCCGACGTCCTTGACCGAGCTCGGGGCGCCCAGGGTGCCCTGCTTGGTGCCGGAGAACAGGTAGAGGTGGCCACTCCGCAGCCCGACCAGGTCGGGACTGCCGTTGCCGTTGAGGTCGCCGGTTGCGGCGATCGAGGTGTAGTCGTCCCAGCTGGTGCCGGCGAACTGCTTCGGCGCAGCGAACTTCCCGCTGCCGAGGCCGCGGACCAGCCAGAGCCGGGTGTTCGCACTGGTCCTCATGATCACGTCGTTGTGACCGTCGCCGTCCCAGTCCTTCGCCGCGACCACCGAGCGAGCCGAGTTGAACGCACTGGTCTCGGCGATCCCCGTGGTCCGGAAGTGTCCGTCGCCGGTTCCGGCGTACACCAGTGACCTGCCCTGGCCCGGCCAGCGGCCGAGGACGTCACCGATGCCGTCGCCGGTGACATCGCCGAGGCTGCTGACGAGGCTCATCTTGTCCCAGTTGCCCAGGGTGGACACCCGTGCGGAGTAGCCGGTCTGCCCGCCGGTCGGCAGGATGCTGACCTTGCCCGCAGAGTTCTGGATCGCGAGGTCGGGGTACGCGGCTCCGTTGAGGTTCCTCGTACGCAGGAACGTCATGGACTTCGGCTGGCTCTTTGCTGCCAGCGGGGTCTGCGTCGGCGAGGTGAACGGAGTGGGCGGCTTCGGCGTCTGGCGTCGGCGTAGACGTCTGCGCCTTGTTCTGGATGGCCTGCGCCGCCTTGCGGATCGACGGCAGCTTCGCGTAGAGATATCGCCCCGGGCACGCGGTCTGCCCGGCGTCGCGGTGACCGCTGATCGCACGGAAGTACTTGTTCTTCACGTACACGCGGAGGTTGTCCGCACGGATCTTGTAGATCGAGAGCTTCCAGGCGAAGAGCTTCGCGTAGGCAGTGAGCACGGCGCGTCGGCGGCGACTTGATGTCGTAGTTGCCGAGCGCCGACAGGGCGAACGAGTACTCGTTGTACCCCAGCGTGTGGGCACCCACGACCGCTCGGGTGACGCCGCCGTAGCGGCCTTCCCAGATCCGGCCGAAGCGGTCGACGATGAAGTTGTAGCCGATGTCGCGCCAGCCACGGGACTGCGTGTGGTACGCGTAGATGCCGCGCATCAGCGACGGCACCTGGCTCGAGGAGTAGCTGTTCGAGTTGACCGTGTGGTGGATGAAGCCCGCCTTGACGGTGCCGTAGTCGGGCGCCGACTGCTCGCGCATCCGCTCGTTGGCGCCCCACTGCGAACGCGAGTAGATCTTGGGGCGCGGCGCCTGCTTCATCGCGCTGAGCGCGACGGTGTCCTGCGCGCCCGAGTCCACGTCCGAGAGCGCCTGCGGGCTCACCGGCCGACGCCCTCGGCGGACTCAGCGTCCGGCCCGAGCTTCGCGGTGTCGATCGCCGGAGCCTCCTTGGTCATCTCGCCGGTGCCCGGGTCGATCACGGCCAGCTTGAGGTCGGGAGGTGTGCTGCCATCGGTGGTCTGCGCACGCATCTGCACGCGGTCGACGTCTCCGACCACCAGGGCGTCGGTCCCGGGCCGCTCGCCCCGGGCGTTCTCCTCCGACGAGCCTCCGTCGGGACCGTGCTCGTCGTGGTAGGCCGCGGCCATCCAGCGCGACCACACGCCGTCCTTCTCGGTGCGCACGGTCACGTCGATCTGGTCGTCGGAGTAGTCGGTGCCGTGCTTCCAGGTGACGCCGACGGTTGCGTAGCCACGCACGGGCTCGGGCTCGGAGACGGCGACGACTGGCTTGGGGCTCTCCGGGGCCTCTGGGGCCTCCGACTGTCCTGCTTCGCGCCTGCCGCGCACTCGGCGGGGTTTTCCGTGCGGCCTTCGGCGCCTTCGCGGAGATGCCCTTGACGTTGACCTCGCGGACCTTCGGGGTCACGGGCGCAGCGTCGACCTGGGTCTTCGCCGGCTGGTCGTGTGCCCTCCGCCAGGGCCTCGCGCGGCTGCGCTCCGGGGAGTCCCGCACCCAGGTCAGAGGCCTGGCCGGGCTGCGGAACGATGTCCAGGGTCTTGACGCCGGCTGCGGAGACGCCGACCGCCAGGACGGCCGCCGTGACCAGGGACTGCTGGCACAACGTGACGTAGCGGGCACGGCTGAATCGCATTAAAGCACTCCATATGAGTGGGGGGAAAACCACACGAGTACCAAGTTTCACATGCGTCACAGGCATGCTGGCAAGCGATATGCCCGAATTACAAAGGTGTACTTAATGAATTACAAGGCTGTATTTCCGGGGTATTAGGAAATGCAACTCGCGCCACGGAGGGCGGCGCGGACTCAGGCGAGGACTCAGATGTCGGCGCCGAGCTCCTCGTCGGTCTCCTGCCGGTCCGCCTCGTCGTCGTCGTACTGCAGGTAGCGGATGCCGCCGTCGACACTGCCGCCCTCCACGACCTTCGAGTCGTAGTTGAGGCGTCCGGACTCGAGCACCAGCACGCGGTCGCACATGTTCCGCACCGAGGCGGTGGCATGGCTGACGTAGAAGATCGTGGTGCCCTGGCGACGGATCTCCTGCATCTTGGCCATGCATTTCTTCTTGAACGGCCGGTCCCCCACCGCCAGCACCTCGTCGGCGAGGAATATGTCGGCGTCGACATGGATGGCAATGGAAAAGCCCAGGCGGGCATACATTCCCGAGGAATAGTGCGAGACCGGGGTGTCCATGAACTTGCCGATATCGGCGAAGTCCACGATCGCGTCGAACTTCCGCTTGGTCTCGGCCTCGCTCATCCCCAGGATGGCGCCGTTCAGGAACAGGTTCTCGCGTCCGGTCAGCTGGGGGTGGAACCCCGCCCCGGTGGCGATCAGGCCGGCGATCCGGCCCCGGGTGCGGATGCTGCCGCCGTCGGGTCGCATCACCCCGTTGATCAGCTTGAGCAGGGTGCTCTTGCCCGAGCCGTTGAGCCCCATCAGCCCGACCGACTCGCCCTGCTCGACGGTGAACGAGACGTCCTCGACCGCGAGGAACTTCTCCTGCAGCGGCAGCCGCCGAGCCGTGGCCACCGCCATCTGCTTCAGGGTGCGGTGGTACTGCATCGTGAACTGCTTCGAGACGTGGTCCACCTCGATCGAGACCGTCATCGGCTACAGCCTCTCCGGGAACTTGTTCTCCAGGCGCGAGAAGAACTTCTGCGCGAACCACAGGAACACCAGGCACACCGCGAGCGTGATGAAGCCGCGGGTGTACATGTCCGGCGGGAACTGGGTGCCCAGCGGGGCGGGGTCCTCGATCAACGGGTACCAGAACAGCCGCTGCATCAGCAGCACCGCCTGGGCGACCGGGTTGGCGTTGTAGATCTCGTAGAGGACCGGGTGGGAGTCGTGCACCGCGTAGATCATCGTGAACGGGTAGAGCATCGGCACCAGGAAGTGCATGAACTGCATGACCGTGCCGACGATGTTCTGGAAGTCGCGGAAGAACACGTTCAGGGCGGAGAACACCAGCGCCATCGCCATCGCGAACGTGACCAGGATGCACACGCCGAGCAGGCCGGCACCGAGCGCTGTCCAGGTGAGGTGCCAGCCGGTGAACAGGCAGGCGACCACGAGCAGCAGTATCTGCGGCAGCGTGTGGTACGCCGCCACCAGCATCGAGGCCACCGGGAAGATCTCGCGTGGCATCCGCATCTTCTTGACCAGGGCCTTGTTCTGCCAGATCGAGCGGGTGCCGCCGCTCCAGGTCTCGCCGAAGTAGTGCACCACCACGATCCCGGTGAACAGGTGGATCGCGAAGTAGGGGGTGTCCTCGTGCAGACGGAGCACGAAGCCCATCACCACGTAGTAGACGGCGAAGCGAAGCGCCGGCTGCACGTAGGACCAGAGCAGCCCGAGCAGCGAGGCGGCGTACATCTGCGCCAGCTGGCGCGAGACGATCAGCCGCAGCAGGTAGGGCTGCTGGAAGACCTCGACCAGGCCACCACGCGGCGCGGGGGCGACCAGGTCGGCCTGCACCTCTCGCAGGTGCCGGGGCAGGTCCTCCGGCGCCTCGACCACGGGCATCGCGTCGGCCTGGTTGCGCATCATCCGCCTGGCGCGTTTGCCGGCGTTCTTGCGGCGCTGTGCCTCGCCGCTGTCCTCGGCCTGCGCGCCCTTGTTGGCTGCCCTCATCTGGGCTCCTCCGCGGACTCCTTGAAGGTCTGCTCCCACCGCTGGGGCGAGGTGATCTCCGGGAGCTGGTCCCGGTAGAGACGCGCGAGACGCGGCCACTCGCGGTAGAGCCGCTCGTGGATCTCGACCGTGCGGCGCAGCAGCTCCCGGTACTTCTCCGGGTCCCGGCGGTAGAGCGCGGCCGAGGTGCCGTCGTTCATCGAGACGACCGCGGAGTCGTAGCGCGCGAGGCGGAACCACTTCGCATCCATGGCGGGGACCTCGGCCTCGGGGAACTCCCGCGAGAGGTCGCGCGTGCCCCGGAGCTGGCGGATCGGGGCGAGGCCCGCCGTGACCAGCTGGGACAGCCGCCCCGGGACCTCCAGGTCGTCACGGCCCTTGCGCGGGGGCTTCTTGCGCTTGACCGGCGGGAAGGCGTCGCGGTCGGCCTCGAGCTGGGCGTCGGTGAACTGCTTGACGAACTCGCGGATCTTGCCCAGCTTCACGGGCAGCTCGGCGTGCAGGGCGTCGGGGCCGGCCAGCACGTCCTCGAGCGCCTGGTGGCGCAGCTCGACGGTGGAGTACTGCATCGAGACCAGGTGCTTGATCTGGTGGTTCAGGCTCTCCCGGATCATCCGCCCGCCCCGTGGGGTACGACGAGTGGAGCAGCGCCGCCACGAACCGGTTGCGGTGGTGGAAGAACGCCTGCCAGTCCAGGGCGTCGTTCTTGTCGGTCCAGGGGATGTGCCACACGGCGGCACCGGGGAAGGTCACCGTGGGGTAGCCGGCCTCCTTGGCGCGCAGCCCGAACTCGGCGTCGTCCCACTTGATGAAGAGCGGCAGCGACAGGCCGATCTCGTCCAGCACCTGGCGCGGGATCAGGCACATGAACCAGCCGTTGAAGTCGACGTCGATCCGCTTGTGCAGCCAGCGAGCGGAGCGCAGGTTGCGGGCCGCGAAGTCCCAGTCGGTGATGACGCTGGGCGCGGACTCCCACCAGAACCGCCACGGCTGGACGACCTCGCCGAAGCTGTGCAGGCGCGAGCGTGAGTAGAGGCTGAACATGTGCCCGCCGACGATCGTCGGGCGCCTGGCCAGGTCGCCGAAGGTGACGGCACGGATGATCCCCTCCGGCTCGCACACGACGTCGTCGTCCATGCACATCAGGTAGGTGGCGGTGCCCTTGGTCACCGACTCCAGCTGGCCGCGGGCGTAGCCGCCCGAACCGCCCATGTTGCCCTGCTCGATGATCCGCAGGGTCGAGCCGAGCACCGCTTCGGCCTTGGCGAACTCCGGGGAGTCGACGACCTTCTGGGTGCCCTGCTCCATCACCAGGACCTCGTCGAGGTAGGGGCGCAGCTCGTCGTCCCCGCCGATCTGGCCGAGCAGCTTGGCGCAGAAGTCGGGGCGGTTCATCGTGGTGATGGCGATGTCGACGGTGCCGTGCTCGGCCCTGTCCTGGGGGACCTCCGCGGTCCACTCCGCCGACTCGACGACCACGTCCTCGTCGCCGGCGACGACGTTGTACCAGTACCAGCCGCCGTCGACGAACGGCTTGAGGGGCAGGTCGAAGACGAACGTTCCGGCGCCCGCCTCGTCGGTGGTGGCGGAGTCGACGCGCTGCGAACGGCCGTTGGCCATCGACTTGTAGACGATCACGGTGGCTCCGTGTCCCTGCATCCGCAGGGTCAGGGTCACGTCGGTGACCACCGTCCAGCGCCGCCAGTAGCTGGCCGGGAACGCGTTGAAGTAGGTGCCGAACGAGAGCCGCTCGCCGGAGGTGACGCGCAGCGCGGTGCGTGACTGGATCTGGTCAGGGTGGATGGTCGCGCCGGTCGAGGTCGACTGACGCAGGGCGCGTGCGTGCATCTCCTTGGCCCCGCGGTTGGAGCCGATCTCGTACTTGTCGGCGTCGAGGATGGCGGCCTCGGCGTCGATGTAGAGCGCAAGGACGTCGAAGTCCCGGTCCAGCGGCATGATCTGCCGCTGCAGCAGCTTGGTCGTCGTACCGGTCGCGACTGTCATTCGTCCACGCCTCCGCTCTGCAGGTCCGCACCGTCGGAGAAGTGCGGCTTGAGCTTGTTCTCGTACATCGACAGCGCCGAGCCGATGGCCATGTGCATGTCGAGGTACTTGTAGGTGCCGAGCCGCCCACCGAACAGGACGTTCGGCTCCTTGCGGGCCAGGTCGCGGTACTTCAGCAGCTTCTCGCGGTCCTCGGCGGTGTTGATCGGGTAGTAGGGCTCGTCGCCCTCCTCGGCGGCCCGGGAGTACTCGTGCACGATCACCGTCTTGCCGGGCAGGTAGGTGCGCTCGGGGTGGAAGTGCTTGAACTCGTGGATCCGCGTGTAGGGGACTTCCTCGTCGTTGTAGTTCATCACCGACGTGCCCTGGAAGTCGTCGACCTCCAGGACCTCGGGCTCGAGGTCGACGGTGCGCCAGGACAGGCGGCCCTCGGAGTTGCCGAAGTACTCGTCGACCGGGCCGGTGTAGACGATCGGGACCTTGCCCTTGAACTCGTCCGCGACGTCGAAGAAGTCGGTCTCCAGGCGCACCTCGATGTTCGGGTGGTCGGCCATCTTCTCCAGCCACGCGGTGTAGCCGTCGACGGGCAGTCCTTCGTACTTGTCGTTGAAGTAGCGGTTGTTGAAGTCGTAGCGGACCGGGAGCCGGCTGATGATGTCCGGCGACAGCTCCTTGGGGTCGGTCTGCCACTGCTTCGCCGTGTAGCCCTTCACGAACGCCTCGTAGAGCGGGCGGCCGATCAGGCTGATCCCCTTCTCCTCGAGGTTCTTCGCCTCGGCAGTGTCGATCTCGCTGGCCTGCTCGGCGATCAGCTTGCGAGCCTCGTCCGGGGTGTGGCTCTTGCCGAAGAACTGGTTGATCAGGCCGAGGTTCATCGGGAACGAGTAGACCTGCCCCTGGTACTTCGCGAAGACGCGGTGCTGGTAGCCGGTGAAGTCGGTGAACCGGTTGACGTACTCCCACACCTTGTCGTTCGAGGTGTGGAAGAGGTGGGCGCCGTAGACGTGCACCTCGATGCCGGTCTCGGGCTCGGCCTCGCTGTAGGCGTTGCCGCCGAGGTGGTGCCGACGCTCGAGCACCAGCACCTGGAGGTCGAGCTCTCTGGCGCAGCGTTCTGCAATCGTCAGGCCGAAGAATCCGGAGCCGACGACGACGAGGTCAGGGTTCAACACACACTCCTGGGTCGAGGCGAAGTCAGTCTACCGACGGGGTAGCCCTTCCAGAGCGCGCCACGGGTGGGACGTGGCGCATGCCACGCGCAGCGAGAATGGCACGGATCACGTTCCGCGCCTCGGCGACTCCCCCGCGGAACGGGGACAGTACGACGACCGCGAGCGCGATCAGGTACGGCTTGAGCCGGACCAGGAGGTTCTCGCCGTACCGGAAGTGGACCGCGAAGAGGTTCCGGTACATGTAGAACCCCTTCCAGGTGTCGAGTGCGTGCTGCTGGTCGAAGTCGAGCTGGCGGACCAGCACCGCGTCCCGTACGCCGAGGAGGGTGAAGCCGGCCCGTCGGGCGCGGATCGCGAAGTCGCAGTCGTCGTAGAAGATGAAGTACGACGGGTCCGGCAGCCCGATCGCCTCGATCACCCGCCGGTGCACCATGAAGCCCTCGAACGCGACGTTCTCCAGGACCACCTCAGGCGGCATCTCGCTCCGGAAGTGCCAGCGATCGTCGACCGAGGCGCGCTTGGGCCGCATCACGAACGGGTTGTGCAGGTCGAACGCGAGCGCCGCCTTCTCCACCAGTCGTCCCCCGGTGTCCTCGCGCACGGCCATCAGGGCCGCGCCCGGATGGTCGAGCAGCACCTGCAGGCACTCCGGCGCGGGGACCACGTCGTCGTCCATCAGCCAGATCCGGTCGAAGCCCGCGTCGTACGCCTGCCCGACGCCGAGGTGGAAGCCACCGGCGCCGCCGAGGTTCTCCTCGTTGCGGATGATGCGCAGCGGCAGGTCCGTGCGCGCCTGCAGGACGTCGGCGGTGTGGTCGCTGCTGGCGTTGTCGACCACGAAGACCGCGTCCGGCGGCGAGGTCTGGGCCGCGAGCCCGTCCAGGCAGCCCACGAGCACATCGGCACGGTTGAAGGTGACGATCACGACCGCGACGGTGTCCCGTCCGTCGTGGAGTCCGGTCCGGGCACCTCAGCCATCGAGGAACCTCCGGTGGCCGGTGAAGTCACCGCGCCACCCCGCCCGCATCGCCTCGACGCTCAGTCGCAGCCGTCGACGGTCCCGGCGGGTGAACGTGTAGAACCAGAAGGTCTTCACCACGAACGCGAGCACCCCGGCGAGGCCACGGTGGGCTCGCAGGTTGACCACGTTGTTGCGGCACATGCAGTAGTGCTTCAGGTCCGAGGGCGAGTGGTTGTACGTCGTCCGGCCGAACATCAGCGGCGTGCCGAGGTCGTCGGTCGAAGGGTGCCGGAACCGGGAGCCGACGACCGTGGCGATCTGGGCGCCCGCTGCCCGCGCACGCCAGAGGTACTCGACGTCGTCGCCCCAGATGAAGAACTCCTCGCGCGGCAGGCCGATCCGCTCCACCAGCTCGCGGGTGACCAGCACCCCGTTGAACGGGATCACCACGCCTTCGAGGAGCCCCGGGGACGGCGCCGAGGACGCGGCGGCTTCGAGGTCGGCGACGGCGTGCAGCACCTTCGAGCTCCCGGGGACCCGGATCGGGAAGCACAGCCGGCCGGGGTCGTCCTCGGCGACGACCGCCGGTCCGATGAAGTCGTGCGTGTCCAGGTGCGGGAGCAGGGACTGGAGGCAGTCGGCGGCGGGGGTCCCGTCGTCGTCCATCAGCCAGGCCAGGTCGGCGCCCCGGTCCATGGCCGCGGCCAGACCGGTGTGGAACCCGCCCGCGCCGCCGGTGTTCTCCGGCAGCCGGAGCACCGTCAGTGGCGCCTTGGTGTCGGCCGCCTCGAGTGCGTCCGCGGTGCCGTCGGTGGAGGCGTTGTCGACCACGACGACCTCGTCCGGGACCACGGTGCCGGCGTCCAGCGCCGCCACCAGCCGGGTGACCATGTCACGCCGGTTGAAGGTGACCACGACCGCGATGATCCGCCGGGCGTCGCTGCTGGGCTCAGGCATCGCAGGCGACCCTACCGACCGGCTTGTGCAGGGAGAGCGGTCCGGCCCGTCAGCATGCGTCGGAGAGGTCGGTCGCCTGGTTCGCGGCGTACCCCTCCCGGATGTTGCCGATCGAGCCGCCCGTCGTACCGCTGGAGGGGGCGGGAGCCCGCTTCGCCGCCTTGGAGGGCGTGGTGCCGGACTTCTTGCCCTCGGACTTGTCGATCGCCTTCTCCACGGTCTCGTGGATCTTGTCGATGTCCGGGTCGCCGGTGGAGATCATCGGAGGCACGAACGAGACGCTGCGCACCGGGAGCTTGCGCGCCTTCATCGCAAGCTGCATGAACCGGTCGACCTCACCCCTCGGGAGGTCGGTGGTGATCAGCGCCTCGCTGGCCTTGGCGATCTTCTCGAACTTCAGCACCACCGTCCGGGGGCTGAGCTGCTGCAGCATCGCGTTCAGCACGCACTTCTGGCGAGCCATCCGCGAGTAGTCGTCGGCGGCCACCCGCGAGCGGGCGAACCAGAGCGTCTCGAAGCCGTTCAGCTTGCGCTTGCCCGGCTTGATGTAGCCCGTGATCGGGCTGCCTCCGCCACCGATCGGGATGGCGTCGCGCACGTTGAGCGTCACGCCGCCGACTGCGGTGACGAGCCGTCGGAAGCCCTGCATGTTGACCATCGCGTAGTAGTTGATCTCGAGTCCGGTGATCCCCTCGACGCCCTCCTTGGTCGCCTCGACGCCGGGGTTGGCGACCCCCTTGAAGAGGTCCTTGTGGTCCTCGGCCCAGGTGGCCAGCGAGTTCAGCTCGCACTCGTCGCCGCAGTCGTACCCGTCGGGGAACTGCTCGTGCATGATCGACCCCTCGGGGAAGGGGAAGTTCAGCATGTTGCGGGGCAGGCCGAAGAGCACGGTCTCGCCGGTCTCGGCGTCGATGCTCGCCACCGACAGGCTGTCGGGGCGCAGGCCCCAGCGGTCGTCCCCGGAGTCGCCGCCGAGGAGCAGCACGTTGTAGCGCCCGTCGTGGGCGCCGGTGGCGACGCCGTCGGTGAACATCGCGCTCATGAAGTCCTTCTGCACGCCCACGACGTGGGACGCGAACAGGAGGGTCCCGGCGACGCCGAAGCAGAGGACGCCGTTGAGCCCGACCATGGCCAGGCGCTGCTTCTGTCGCAGGGCGAGCGGGTCGCCGAGGCGCCAGGCGTCGACGAAGAGGTAGGCCCAGCCCACGGCCATCATCATCAGCAGGATCCGGACCGAGCCGAGTACGGCGGTGTTGCTCAGCAGCCAGAAGACGAACGACTCGAAGACCATGCCGATCCCGTAGAGGATCCCCACGACGATGATCAGGCCGAACCAGATCCGCAGCGCGATCCGCCCGGTCTCCTTCCGGCCGGCCACGAGCTGGGCCGAGCCGGGGAGCACGAGCGTCATCAGCATCAGCAGGATCGCCCGGCGGAACTGGGGTCCGTCGGGTTGCCCGCCACGCGCGCTGACGCGCGGTGGTGCACTGGTGTGGGCGGACGCCATTGGGGGAAGACCTCTCGTCGTCGAGGGGCGGCGGTGGTTCGGCAAGTATCACCAGCCACACGCGTTACGCGGGTGGCGGCGCGCCGAGGAGCGTGGGCGCGCTCAGGTCAGCCGGAACGACCCTCGTCGATCTCGGCCTTGCGGGCGAGCCGGTGCGAGCGCCGGATCTCGGCCTCGCGCATGCGGCGTACCTCCTGCGGGCTCGTCGGGTCGAGGGCCGGGATCTCGCGAGGCTTGCCGTCGGAGTCGATCGCCACGAACACGAGGTACGCCGAGGCGACGTGCACCGGCTCCGTGCCCGCCTGGTTCCACGGCTCGGACTCCACGCGTACGCCGACCTCCATCGACGTACGGCCGGCCCAGTTCACCTGCGCCGTCGCGTGGAGGATGTCGCCGACCTTCACCGGGGCGAGGAAGGCCATCTCGTCCATCGCAGCGGTGACCGCCGGTCCCCCGCTGTGCCTGCCGGCAGCGGCACCGGCAGTCGAGTCGACCAGGCGCATCACCTCGCCACCGTGCACGTTGCCGAGCAGGTTCACGTGCATCTGGTTCGCGAGGAGCGTGAGGCTGACCCGGCCGAAAGAGGGTGGTCGCGGCCCGCTGGCCGACCCGCCGCCGATGCCTCGTCCGCCCCGGGGTCGTCCCGCTCGGAGTCCATGTGCTGCACGGTAGCGTCTGCGCCATGCCTGACAGTGGGAGAACCGGCGGGCCCGGCGACGGGTCCCGCGACGGTGCGGACTACGGATGGCTCTACGGCGGCAAGTCCGGCAGCGGGCAACCGTCGGGCGGGTCCGGTGGCCGTGGGTCCAACGACCCCGAGCCGACCCAGGTGATGCCGAAGATCGACCGGCCCGGATCGCGCGGACGGCGCAGGCCGCGGGCGGCGGAGGCAGCCAGCCGCCGCGCCAGCCGGTCAAGCCCGCACGACCACCCAAGAGCCCGCGCCGGCGTTGGCCCGCGAAGAAGATCATCCTGGTGCTCCTGGTGGCGTGGCTGGCCTTCCTGATCGCCGTACCCCTGTGGGCGTGGAGCCAGATCGACAAGGTCGACATCGAGCCGAACGGGGACCGGCCCGCCGAACAGGCCGGCACGAACTACCTCCTGGTCGGCTCCGACAGCCGGAAGGGCCTGACGAAGAAGGAGGCGAAGCGGCTGGGCACCGGCAGCGAGGACGTGGGCAACCGCACCGACACGATCATGCTGCTGCACACCGGCAGCGGACCCAACATGCTGCTCTCGATCCCGCGCGACTCCATCGTGAACGTCCCCGGGCAGGGCACCACCAAGATCAACTCGGCCTTCGCCATCGGCGGACCCAAGCTCCTGGTCAAGACGATCGAGCAGAACACCGGCTTGCGTGTCGACCACTACGTGGAGATCGGCTTCGGCGGGTTCGTGAACTCCGTCGACGCCGTGGGCGGCATCGAGATCTGCCCGAAGGAGCGGATGGTCGACAAGCTCGCCAACCTCCGCGTCAAGAAGGGCTGCCAGGAAGCCGACGGCGTGGTTGCCCTGGGCTACGCGCGGTCGCGCAAGGTCAGCCAGTACGGCGACATCGACCGTGCGCGGCACCAGCGTGAGGTGGTCAGCGCGATCGGCTCGGAGGTGATCTCTCCGTGGACGTTCATCAACCCGGTGCGCTACTTCCGCGTGAACAAGGCGGCCACGTCCTCGCTGACGATCAGCGAGGGGACCGGCCCGTTCGCGCTGGCCAGGTTCGGCCTGGCGATGACCCGGGTCAACGGCGAGAACGGGCTGACCTGCGGGATGCCGATCGCGGACCAGGCGATCCACTGGGACCGCCAGCGTGCGCTGGCGCTGCTGAAGTACGTCAAGGACGACAACGTCGGTGACATGCCCAAGCGGCTGTGCACCGGCACCGGGCTGCCCGGGGTGAGGGACTGAGGGTGAGAGTTGAGCACCGACTCAACACGGGCGACTACGAGACCCTCAGCTGGGAACTGGACGACGACGGCGTCGCCACCCTCACCCTCGACCGCCCGGACGCGCTGAACTCCTTCACCGTCACGATGGCTCGCGAGCTCGAGCGCTTCTTCCGCACCGACGCGATGCGCGACGAGGTCCGCGCCGTCGTCGTCACCGGGGCCGGGCGGGCGTTCTGCGCCGGGATGGACCTCTCCGCCGAGGGCAACGTCTTCGGGCTCGACGAGACGCTCTCCCCCACGCCGGCCGACCTGCGTGACCGGCTCGACGACCCCGAGATCGCCGACGGGGTCCGCGACACCGGCGGCAAGGTGACCCTCGCGATCCACGACCTGCCCAAGCCCGTGATCGCCGCGATCAACGGCCCGGCCGTCGGGATCGGGGCCACGATGACGCTCGCGATGGACATCCGGATGGCCTCGACCAAGGCGAAGATCGGGTTCGTGTTCGGCCGGCTCGGGATCGTTCCCGAGGCGGCCTCCACGTGGTTCCTGCCCCGCATCGTCGGCATCCAGCAGGCGCTGGAGTGGGTGTACTCCGCCGAGATCCTCACCGCCGAGCAGGCCCTCGAGGGCCGGCTGGTGCGTTCGGTGCACGAGCCCGACGAGCTCCTCGGGGCTGCCCAGGACCTGGCGCGCAGCTTCGTCGTACGACGGTCGCCGGTGGCCCTGGGCCTGGCCCGGCAGCTGATCTACCGCAACGGCGCCGCCGACCACCCGCTCGATGCCCACCGGGCCGACAGCCTGGCGATGTTCCACACCAGCCTCGGCGACGGCAAGGAGGGCGTGGCCGCCTTCCGCGAGAAGCGCGAGCCCGAGTTCACCGGCAAGGCCAGCGAGCTCCCCGAGATCTACTGAGCCTCTTCCGTCCGCTTCCGGGCCGCGTTCGGCTCGCCGACACCACCCCGCACGCTCGCCGGAACGACGTTCGCGCGGCAGGATGTATCAGGTTGCCCGGAACGGACTCTTTCGGAGGTGTGCAGACCATGTCCGAGCTACCCACCGAGTCGCGTTCCGTGTGGGAGACCTCCGCCAGCCACTTCCAGCGCTGGCGCGACGGCGACCCCGGAGCGCTCGACGACCTGGTGCGGCTGCTCAGCCCGATGCTGTGGCAGGTGGTTCGCGCCAGCGGCGTGGACCGGGCCACCGCGGAAGACGTCGTGCAGACGACCTGGCTCGCGCTGGTGCGCTCCGGGGAGACCATCTCCGAGCCCCGCGCGGTGGCCGGGTGGCTGTGCACGTCCGCGCGACGAGAGGCCTGGCGGGTCGCCAAGCAGTCGACCCGGCAACAGCCGGTGGAGGAGGAGGCGATCGCCCGGCGGCTGCCGGACGAGCCGGCGCCCGAGGGGCAGGTCGTGCTCGACGACGACAACGCCAGGCTGTGGGCCAGCCTGGGCCGGCTCACCGAGCGCTGCCAGCAGCTGCTGCGCATCGTGGCGGCCGAGCCGAGGCCGGACTACTCGATGATCGCGGCCGAGCTCGACATGCCGGTCGGCAGCATCGGCCCCACCCGGGGCCGGTGCCTGGACAAGCTCAGGCGTGAGCTCGTGCAGGCCGGGGGCCGATGATGAGCAGCCCGGATGACGCCGCCCAGATCGGACCCGAGGACGCCGCCCTGCTCGCGGCGATCGCACGCGCCTGGCGCCAGGTCGACCCCCCACCGGTCGACCTGGCGGACGGCGTACTCGCCCGCGTCGCAGCGGAGGACCTCGAGTTCGACCTGTTGACGCTGGTGGAGTCCGAGGACGCGCTGGCCGGCGTGCGATCCGGCGCCGACGTCAGCGAGGCCGCCGATCGCGACGAGGCCGGTGCCTGGTCGCTGGAGTACGTCGGCCCCGACCTCCGCGTCTACATCCGGCTCACCCGGATCGAGCAGCGCACGCGGCTCGACGGCTGGGTGGTGCCGGCCCGGCCGCTCACCGTGCGCCTGCGCGCCGAGGACGAGGACTCCGTCCTGGACACCGGAGTCGACGAGTTCGGCCGGTTCGAGCTGCCCGACGTCCCGTCAGGTCTGGCCCGCCTCACCTTCTTCGACGAACCCCGCACCGCGTCGCGGCCGCGGATCACACCACCCTTCTGGATCTGAGGTACCCATGGAGCCCACACCGTCGCCCGACCCTCCGAAGCCCTCTGGGCAGTCCACCCTGTCGGCCCAGCGCGAGCCCTACGTGCCGCCGACGCAAGTGCTCGACTCGGTCAGCGGCAGGTTCCTCGACCCGGGCACCGCGCTCGCCGTCAGGGGGATCCGGCCGAGGAGCACGGTCTACGTCGGGCCTCGCCTGATCATCTCGAAGGACGCGGGGACCGCCGAGGCGGTCGAACGGCTGCGAACAGTGGCGCAGACGCTCGGCTGGGAGGCAACGGTCCACAGCGACGACGAGGTCCCCACCGCTGGCGAGAGGTCGGCTGGAGCAACCGCCGGTGCCGCTGGGTGTGGTGCGGCTCGACCTGAGCGTGCGCGACGAGCGGGCGACGATCGCGCCGGACGGCTGGGTGCTCCTGCAGCACGCGCGGGCGGCGTACGGCCTCGAGTCGATGGCGCGCGTCGGGCTCGACCACATCGTGCTGGTGCGCAGCATCGACCCGAACCCGTTCCACGGGTCCCACCCCTTCCACGGCTCGCACCCGTTCCACGGCTCGCATCCCTTCCACGGTTCGCACCCGCGGAGGCGACGGGTCCGAGGCCGTGTCGTCGTACGGCGTGCCGGGCAGCGGCGGCCGCCAGCCGATGACGTACGTCGGACCGCAACCCGTGCGCCGCACCGATGACGAGATCGTCGGTCGTCGCCCGGTGGTGGCGACCCTGGACACCGGGTGCGGCAAGCACCCGTGGCTGGTCGGGGTGGTGAAGCCAGGGCCGGGCCTCGACTCCCAGCCGATCGGCTACGTCGACGACCCCACCGACCCGGAGAAGTGGTTCGACCAGGTGGGTGCCCTCGACGGCGGCATCGACCCCCTGGCCGGGCACGGGACGTTCATCGCCGGCCTGATCCACCAGGCCTGCCCGGACGCCGACATCGTGGCGTGGCGCATCGTCGGATCCGACGGCCCCGTGGTCGAGAGCGACCTGGTCCAGGCTCTCGGCGCCATTGCCGAGATCGCCCGCCGGTACCGCGACGGCGAGGACGGCGGTCACCCGATCGACGTGCTGAGCCTGTCGATGGGCTACTACCACGAGACGCCGGAGGACCTGCTCTTCGACCCGACGATGTACGAGATCCTCAAGCTCCTCGGCGAGTGCGGCGTCTCGGTCGTCTGCTCGGCCGGCAACGACGCCACGGCGCGGCCGATGTTCCCCGCGGCGTTCACGCCGTGGGCCGACGGCAAGGGTGGTGTCGAGCCGACCGCCGGCATCGTGCCGGTGGTCTCCGTGGGGGCGTTGAACCCCAACGGCTCGGACGCGCTGTTCAGCAACGCCGGTCCGTGGGTGCGCGCCTACGCCCCGGGCGCCGCGGTGATGAGCACCCTGCCGCCGTTCCAGGGCGGCCTCGAGCCCCAGGCCCGCACCGAGGCCTACATGCGCACCCGTGAGTCGATCGACCCGGACGACTTCAGCGGTTCGTTCGCGCTGTGGAGCGGCACCTCGTTCTCGGCGCCCCTGTTCGCCGGCCGGGTCGCGGCCGAGCTGGTCGATCGCATCGACGCGTTCGACGACCCGCGCGGCAAGGCCGTGGAGCGCACCTGGCAGGCGTTGGCGAGGTTGACCGATCTAGCGCCATGATGAGTCATGCCGCTGGCAGATGAACTGCATGCCAGGGCCAAGCGCGCAGTCAACGGCGGCGCCTTCGCTCGGGCGATCCGACTGCTCGAGCGCGCCCGTGCGGCGACCGACGACCCCGACCTGACCGCGCGCATCGACCTCACCCTGGCGTACGCCGAGGCCGAGACCGGGCACGCATCGACTGGGATCGCCCGGTGCACCGGACTGCTCGCGCAGGACCTGGGTCGCGAGACGCGAGGGCTGGTCTGGGCCCAGCTGGGGCTGCTCCTGATGCGCAGCGGCGACGCCCAGCGAGCGATCGCTGCGTTCCGCGAGGCCCTGGACCTGCTGCCCGCGGACCACCCGGAGACCGGCCTGGTGTTCCTCAACCGCGGCAACGTCCATCTCCAGCGGGGCGACGTGCCGGAGGCGGTGGCGGACTTCACCGCGTCCCGCGACGAGTTCGCCCGGACCGGGGAGACGCTGCAGCGGGCCAAGGCCGAGCACAACCTCGGCTACGCGAGGCTGCTCACCGGCGACATCGTCGGGGCGCTCCAGACGATCGACGAGGCAGCACCGGTGCTGAGCCCGCTCTCGGCGCCGTACCGCGCCACCGTCGAGCAGGATCGCGCCGAGGTGCTCACCGCCGCCGGCCGACCTCGCGAGGCCAGCCGGGCGCTGGACGCGGCCGCGGCGGCGTACGGATCACGGCGGCTGCGCACCTACCAGGCCGAGTGCGAGCTCACCCTGGCCTGGACGCTCCTGCGTGAGGACCCCGCCAGGGCACGGGTGGTCGCCCGGCAATCGGCTCGCCACTTCCGCGGACAGGCCAGTCCGGTGCGTGCACTGCTCGCGGACACCGCCGCGCTGGTGGCCGAGATCACCGCCGGGGCACGGCAGCGTTCGGTGCTCGACCGCGTCGACGCCCTGGTCGCGGAGCTGCGTCACCACGGCCACCTCCGCGATGCGACCGTCCTGGAGCTGCAGGGTGCCCGGGTCGCCGTGTCGCGGGGAGACCTCGAGGGCGCGCGGACTCGCCTGCGCCGGGTGCGGGTCGTCGCTTCAACTCCGGTGACCACGCGACTGCTGTGGCGCGAGGTCCGGGCCGAGCTGGCCCAGGCCCGCGGCGACCGTCGCAACGCCCGGCTGCACGTGCGGGCCGGCCTCGCGGACCTGCACGCGTGGCAGTCCTCGTTCGGCAGCCTCGACCTGCAGAGCACCCTCGTCGGGCACGGCCGCGACCTGGCCCGGCGTGGCCTCGGCCTGGCCCTGGAGCAGGGCGACCCGGAGCTCGTCTTCGAGTGGTCCGAGCGAGCCCGCGCACTGGTCGGCCGGGTCACCCCCGTGCGGGCGCCGGCCGACGAGCAGGTGTCCCGCGACCTGACCGAGCTGCGCCTGCTGCAGACCGAGCAGCCGCAGCGGCGTACGGCGGGGGCCCGGAGGGCCGAGGAGCTGCGCCAGCGGGTGCGGCAGCGCCGGTGGTACGGCGAGGGCTCCGGCACGGTCGGCGAACCGGCCGGCCTCGACGAGATGCGCGCCGCTCTCGCTGCGGACGATGCGGCGCTGGTCGCCCATGTCGTCGTACAGGACAAGGTGACTGCCCTGGTGGTCACTGCCGAGGACGCCCAGGTGATGGAGCTCGGGGACCTCCGGCCCGTGCGCGACCGTCTCGACGCGATCACCGCCGACCTCACGATGGCTGCCGCACATCGTGACGACGCCCTCGCGGTGCCGTTGCGCGCGGCCCTGCGCACCCGGCTGCGGACCGTCGCCGACCAGCTGGTGCTGCCGTTCGCGGACCTCCTCGGCGACCGGCGGCTGCTGCTCACCCCGTCCGGTGCCCTGGCCGGGACGCCCTGGTCGCTGCTGCCGGGGCTGGTCGGCCGACCACTCACCATCCCTCCGTCCGCGACGCGCTGGCTCGAGCTGCGCGGTCGCAGGCACTCCGGCCCGCGACGCGTCGGACTCGTTGCCGGGCCGGGGGTTGCGCGTGGACCGGAGGAGGTGGAGCGAGCGGCCGAGGCCTGGAGCGATGCGCGGCTGCTGTGCGGTGAGGATGCGACCGCGGCCAAGGTGGCGGCGCTGGCAGCGGAGGTGGACGTTCTCCACCTCGCCGGCCACGGCCGGCACACCGGCGAGAACCCGTTGTTCTCCGCGGTCGAGCTGGCCGACGGTCCCTGGTTCGGCTACGACATCGACGAGCTCGCCCGGACGCCGGAGACCGTGGTGCTCTCGGCGTGCGAGCTCGGCCGCGTCTCGGTGCGGTCCGGCGAGGAGGCGATCGGGATGAGCGCCGCGTGGCTGCACGCCGGTGCGCGCACGGTGCTGTCCTCCCCGGTGCTCATCGCGGACGACGTCGCCTGCGAGACCTTCGCGGCGTGGCATGCACTGGTCTCGGCCGGCTCGACGCCAGCGGATGCGCTCGCCGAGGTGTCGACGAGGGTCGACGACGTCGTACCGCTGCTGAGCTTCGGCGCAGGTTGGTAGCACTTCGGCCGGCGCACTCAGAATCGGGGGGATGAGTGGCCGGCCGAAGGCGTCCTGGGGGCGGCTCAGCAGTGGTGGTCGGCGCAGACGTCCGCGAACGAGTGCGCGGCGCTGGTGACTTCGATGAACGCGTCAGCGGGTTCCCCCAGCTGGCGCTCATGGATGGCTGTACACATGCCCCTCCCCCATGTGCGTGGGCCCAGAGCGCGGGCCACGCTCGATTCTCGACACGTCGGAAAGCCCGCGGCAAGCGTTTGAGGGAATGAGGCGCAACTGGTCTTGACCGCGGTCTCGCGGTCGACGCCGGGGCGGCGTACGACGTGCATCCGCCAGATCTCGGACCAGAACTATGCTGCATGTCGAAGTGCAATATAGTGCACCCATGGATGTGACAGCACCGCCGACCTGAACACCGCGATCGGAGCCCGCGTCAGGGAGGAGCGCCAGAGCCGGCACTGGACGCTCGACCAGCTCGCGGATGCCGCGGGCGTCGAGTCGCAGGACGCTGTTCAGCGTCGAGCAGGGGACGGTGAACCCGAGCGTGGGGACGCTGCTCGGGATCAGCGACGCACTGGGGGTCGGACTGCCAGCCCTGGTCGCCCCGCCGCATCCGAAGCCGGTCACGGTCGTTCGCAGCGGTGAGGGCGCCGCCCTGTGGACCAGCGAGTCCGGCGGGCGCGCGGTGCTGGTGGCAGGCACCGAGCCGCCCGACGTGGTCGAGCTGTGGGACTGGACGTTGGGCCCCGGGGATCGGCACGCGAGTGAGGGCTCACACGGCGGGCACGAGGGAGCTGCTCCAGGTTCTGAAGGGTGCTGTCACGGTCGAGGTGGGCAGAGACAGTCCATCGACCTCGGCGTCGGCGACGCGGTGTCGTTCCTCGGCGACGTCGCCCATGCCTACGCCAACAAGGGCAAGCGGCCGGCGAGGTTCTCACTGGCCGTCTACGAGCCGGGCGTCGGATCGGAGGGACACCGTGGCTGAGCACACCGATCTTGCACAGTTCCTCTCCGGGGCCGCTGTCGACGAGGAGGTGTTCGCCCTCCGACCCGACTACCGCGCCATGCTGCTCGCCGTCGACGGGCTTGTCGCCGGGCCGAGCGACGAGCGCAGCGACGCGTTCCTGCAGGCCGCGGAGAAGGCGGCTGTCGAGGCAATCGGCGGTGGGTCGCCGGAGGAGCTTCCGCATGTGGCGGCCTGGCGCGAGGCCTACCGGGCGTTCGGCGCCAAGCCGCAGCGGACGCGGAACAGTCTCGAGGCGTTGCTCCGACGCGTCTCCGGCGGGCTGCCGCGCGTGAACGGGCTCACCGACGTCTACAACGCGATCTCGGTCCTGCACCAGGTCCCGGTCGGCGGGGAGGACCTGGCCAGCTACGTCGGAGCGCCGCGGTTGGTCCGTGCCACAGGTGATGAGGTCTTCGCCACCGTCGCCGAGCGGGCAGGACGCCGTCGAGCACCCCGCTCCGGGTGAGGTGGTGTGGTGTGACGACGAGGGCGTGACCTGCCGGCGGTGGAACTGGCGCCAGGGTCGTCGTACCCAGCTGACCGAGGGCACCACCTCCGCGCTGTTCATCCTCGACGCCCTCGACCCGATGCCCGACGACGCACTTCGTACGGCGGCCGACGCTCGCAGGCCGCAGTCGCCGGGTACGTGGCTCTGCGCACCCGCGACTGAGTCAGCCGGCAGCCGATGCCGCGCTGCCGATGTGGACGTTCACCCCCCAGTGGTGACCCCTCGGCACGGAATCTAGCAGCCCGGCTCAGCCTCGTCGCTGATCGACGATGCGCTTCGCCTTGCCCAGCGAGCGCTCGAGCGCATGCGGCGCCAGCACCTCGACTCCGGCGGTCACGCCGATCCGGGACTTGATCCGCTCGCGCAGCTGAGCACCCAGGGCGTCTGGATTCTGGTCGCCCGGTGGCGGCTGCGGCGCGTGCTCGACCTGTACGACGAGCTCGTCGAGGTTGTGCGGCCGGGACAGCACGCACACGTAGTGCGGGGTCAGTCCCTCGATGCCGAGGATCTGCTCCTCGATCTGGGAGGGGAACACGTTCACCCCGCGCACGATCATCATGTCGTCGGTGCGGCCGGTCACCTTCTGCATCCGCCGGAACGCCGGGAACGCCGTACCGGGCAGCAGCCGCGTCAGGTCGCGGGTGCGGTAGCGCACGACCGGCATCGCCTGCTTGGACAGCGAGGTGAACACCAGCTCGCCCTCCTCGCCGTCGGGCAGCACCTCGAGGGTGACCGGGTCGACGATCTCGGGCAGGAAGTGGTCCTCCCACACGTGCAGGCCGTCCTGGGTCTCCCCCGCCTCCTGGCTGACGCCCGGCCCCATCACCTCGGAGAGACCGTAGATGTCGACGGCCCTGATCCCGCTGCGCTCCTCGACGTTGCGCCGCATCTCGTCCGTCCACGGCTCGGCGCCGAAGATGCCGATCTCCAGGCTGGTCTGCCGCGGGTCGACGCCCTGGCTCTCGAGCTCGTCGAGGATCGCGAGGAAGTACGACGGGGTCACCATGATGATCCGCGGCTCGAAGTCGAGGATCAGCTGCACCTGTCGCTCGGTCATGCCACCGCTCACCGGGACCACCGTGCAACCGAGCCGCTCGGCTCCGTAGTGCGCGCCGAGTCCACCGGTGAACAACCCATAGCCGTAGGCGACGTGGCACACGTCGCCCGGTCGTCCGCCCGCGGCCCTGATCGACCGCGCCATCAGCTCGGCCCAGGTGTCGATGTCGTCGCGGGTGTAGCCGACCACGGTCGGCTTGCCGGTCGTGCCGCTGGACGCGTGCACCCGGACGACCTCCTCGCGCGGCACCGCGAACATGCCGAAGGGGTAGTTCTCCCGCAGGTCGGCCTTGGTGGTGAACGGGAAGCGGGCGAGGTCGGCGAGGGTGGCCACGTCGTCCGGCCGTACGCCGGCCTGGTCGAACGCGTGCCGGTAGTGCGGCACCCCGTCGTACGCCGCCCGCAGGGTCTCCCGGAGCCGGTCGAGCTGGAGCGCCTCGAGCTCGGCGCGGGTCATTTCGGGGATCTCGCCAGCCATCGGCCCAGCCTCGCACCAGCCCGGTCGCGTCACCAGTGACAGCACTCTGACATTGTTTCCTCTTGTGATGACGTCAGATTGATGTCATAGTGGCGTCATGGAACTCACACCCTTCGTCGAACGCCTGGGCAGCGACCTGTCCGACGCAGCAGCCGCCGGTGGCCCCGAGGCACAGGCAGCCGCGGACCGCCTCGCCCACGCCCTCGACCCCGCAACCCGGATGATGCTGCTCGAGGCGCTGTCCCAGGCCGCGTCCGAGATCACCGGCGCCCTCGAGAACGACGCGGTCGAGGTGCGGATGAGCGGCCGCGAACCGGAGTTCGTGGTCACCCGCATCGAGCCGGTCGTCCCGTCCGCGCCGCCCGCTCCGTCGGCCGCACCCGCTCCCCCGGAGCCGGAGGACGACAGCCAGTCGCGGATCACCCTGCGCCTGCCCGAGTCGGTCAAGACCCGTGCCGAGGAGTCCGCGAACCGGATCGGCCAGTCACTCAACGCCTGGCTGGTCGACGCCGTCCGCGACGCCCTGGACGGCAACCGGGTCGAGCTCGAGGTCGGCAGCAACCGCATCAACGTCATGGGCGACAGCAGTCGCCGCAAGCACGTTCGGGGCTGGGTCAGATGACCCCGTCCGTCGAGACAAACAGGAGAGACACCATGCACACCTTCGAGACACCAGGCCGTCCCACCATCGAGGTCCGCGCCGCAGCCGGCCACGTCACCGTCGACACGGAGGACACCGACCGCACCACCGTGGAGCTGACACCGCTCAACGCCGCCGGGGAGGACGCCGTCGCCAAGGCTCGGGTCGAGCAGCACGGCAGCAAGGTGCTGGTGGACTTCCCCCGCCAGCACGGTGGGTTGTTCCGCGAGAGCGCCTCGGTCGGCGTCGCCGTCACCTGTCCGCACGACAGCTCCCTGAACATCCAGACCGGGTCCTCGGACATCCGCGCGACCGGCACGTTCAGCGACACCCGGGTGACCACGGGATCAGGCGACATCGAGCTCGACACGGTCACCGGGTCCGCGAAGCTGAAGTCCGGGTCCGGCACGGTCTCGGCCGGCCGGGTCGACCAGGGGCTGGTCATCACGGCTGGCTCGGGCGACGTCTCCATCGGCGAGCTGGCCGGTGACGGGGTCACGAAGTCCGGCTCGGGCGATGTCGAGGTGGGACGCCTCGGCGGGACGCTGCAGACGAAGTCCGGCTCCGGCAGCCTGACCGTACGACGGGCCACCTCGGGGATGGTCCGGGCCAACGGGGCCAGCGGAGACATCAACATCGGCATCGCGGAGGGCACCGCAGCCTGGCTCGACCTGTCCACCGTCAGTGGCCGGGTGACCCAGGAGCTCGAGGAGTCCGCTGCCCCGTCCGACGGGCAGCAGCGGGTCGAGATCACCGCCCGCACGGTGAGCGGCGACCTCCGGGTGTTCCGGCCCTGAGCTGCTTCTAGCTGAGGTCCCAGCGGGCGACCCACCAGGCCACGCCGTACGGCGCATCCGCGTAGCTCACCTCGGCCGAGACGTGCCGCTCTCGCGCCACCTCACCGAGCACCTGGAAACCCGGCACGCCCTCGCACCAGAGCTCCTCGCCGAGGTCGGGATCGAGCGCCGCCAGCGTGGCCGCGTCGCCGGAGCGCAGCGCTGACTCGATCCGGTCGTCGAAGGCGATCGCATCGGGGTGCAGGTGGCCGGGAGCCTTCTCGCCGCGGCATGCAGAGCCGTCGGCCATCACGAGCAAGGTCGCCGGATCGGCGAGCTCGAGGAGTGCGGCGGCGGCGTAGGGCAGCGCCAGCTGAGGCTCGAACTCGACGTCGCCCAGCAGCGAACGGGCCACCCGGTGGCCCAGGGGTTCGGTGATCCCCCGGTCGGCGTTGGCCTTGCTGACCGGGGTGGCCAGCACGATGACCGGCTGCTGTTGCGGGAGTGCGGCCACGGCCTCGTGGCACGCCGCCCGCAGCTCGGACACCGGGTCGACCACCGAACGCAGTGGCAGCAGGGCGCGCGGGGTGGGCAGCACCAGGACGGTCCCGATCATGCGCGTCCCCGGATGGTGCGAACGGGCGGGCGCCGGCCGTAGATCACGTCCACCATGTCGACGACCTGCCGGGTCTCGGTCACCTCGTGCACCCGGAAGATCCGCGCGCCGTGCAGCGTCGCGACGACTGATGCGGCCAGCGTGCCGTTGAGCCGCTCGCCGACGGGCAGGTCGAGGGACTCGCCGACGAAGTCCTTGTTGGACAACGACACCAGCACCGGCCACCCGGTGGCGACCAGCTGGTCGAGGCGACGGGTCAGGTCCAGCGAGTCCTGCGTGGTCTTGCCGAAGTCGTGAGCCGGGTCGATCACGATGCTCTCCCGGGCAACGCCGGCGGCCAGCGCTCGTCCGGCGTACGACGTGGTGTCGGCGACCGCGCTGGCCACCACGTCGGCGTACTCGATCCGGTGCGGGCGCGTTCGCGGGGTCACGCCGCCGGTGTGCGTGCACACGATGCCCACGTCGTACGCCGCAGCAACGTCGACCAGCGCCGGATCGGCGCCACCCCAGGCGTCGTTGATCACGTCCGCCCCGGCCTCGCAGACCGCGCGAGCCACGGGCGCGCGCCAGGTGTCGACACTGACCACCACGTCGGCGTGCGCGCTGCGCACCCGCTCGACGAAGCGGACCGTCCGCCGCATCTCCTCGTCGACATCGATCTCCTCGCCCGGTGCTGCCTTGATGCCGCCGATGTCGACGATCTCGGCGCCCTCGTCGACGACCTGCGCGACCCGGTCGAGCGCCTTGTCCTCCGACCACGTCGCACCCTTGTCGTAGAAGGAGTCCGGGGTGCGGTTGACGATCGCCATCATCAGTCGCCGGTCGTCGCTGAACGAGTGCCGGCCGAGACGGAGCGTCATGCTCGGAATCATCCCACCAGCAGGCCAGCGCCCATCGCGCAGACCGCGTTACCCAGAGCCGCGACGCCTCTCACGTTCGCCTGCTGAACCGGACGCTGCCGTCGGGCATGGACTGGTGGTTGAACCCGGTGTCGTGGATCCACTGGTGGTGTTGGTGGCACAGCGGGATCGCGTTGGCAAGGTCGGTGCGGCCGCCTTTGGCCCAGGCTTTTCGATGGTGCAGCTCGCACCAGGCGTAGGGGCGTTCGCAGCCGGTGGCGGCGCAGGTGTCGTATTCGAGGCCCTTGGCCAGGCGTTGAGATTCGGAGAACAGCCGTGACCCCTGGCCGAGGTCCAGGGCGACGGACTTGGTGCCGAGGACGGCCGGGAGGATCGCCGGCGCCGCAGGCGAGGCGTCGGGCTTCGCCGGCCGAGAGGGTCTCGTCGGTGTCGAGGTGTGCTGCTTTGAGTGCTCCGGTCAGGACGGTGTGGTCGATGGTGACGATCACGGTGGCGGCGGTCTTGTTGTGCAGGTGGTCGGTGGGTAGGTGCTCGAGGAGTTCGGCGAACGCGAGCCCGCGGCGGTGCCGCCAGTCGAACGACCGGTCCGGCTCCCGACTCCTGCCTGCCTCGCGCATGCGTCGGGGTGCGGTCATCGCGTCGATGACCTTGCCGAGCATCGCCGCGGCGAGGGCGGGGACGGTGAAGTGGCCGGTGGTGGTGCCGTCGCCGTTGTCGTGCAGCGTCAGCGAGCACTTGTCCTGGGCGGCTTGTTCTTCGGTGCGGATGAGCTCGTTCTCGTGGGCATCCACCACGGTCTGGTCGGGTTCGACGGCCTCGATCGCCCGGCGAGCCACCCGGCGGAGCTGGTCGGGACTGAACCGGGCCGCCTTCTTCACCAGGTGTGCCTCGACCACTTGGCGCTGCTCCGCGCTCACCGGTCAGGGAGTTGTCCGGTGGCGTTGCACGATCACCGCGGCATGACCGGGCGAGACCAAGCCCGCATCGAGCGCTGTCGGCGGTGGCGTCGTGCCCGGAGTCGAGCTCGCGTGGCCAACGCGACCTGGCGGGCCGCGTCGGAGCGGGACACCGTGGTGGTCTTGGCGACCCAGGCGTTGGTGTTGGTGAACCCGGCGTCCTTCGCGGTGCCGGCCTGGTCGGCAGCGGCGACCACCTTGAGCTTCAGGGACTCGATGCGTCGGGTGGCTCGGTCGAGCTCCGCGACCACCCGGGCGTGCTCACCGGTCACCAGCGGTTGGGCCGCCCCGCCGTGCATCCGGTCCAGCACCCCGTGCACCTCGGCGACACCAGAGAGCACCGGGTGGGTGCCGTCTGGGTGGAGGTCGAGGAGTGCTGCCATGGCTCTATTCTTTCTCGAACATATGTTCGAGTCAAGAGTAGAATCGAAATGTGGACAACCAAGTGAACAGCTTCATGGACAGCAACCACAGCGGTCGAGTGAAGCGACGGTGAGCCGCCAAGCGGCGGAGGGAACGTAGGGCGACCACAGCGAACAGCAACCACCTATCTCGACTCCATGAGCTGGAGAGCCATTCGTGGTTTCGAGACGCTCGCTGGCGCTCGCTCCTCAACCACCGGGGGTTGAGGTGCTCGTCGGCGTACGGCCCTGTCTCGACTGTCCGCTCGCTGCGCTCGCTGCTCGACCACCGGGGTCGAGCTGAGCGTGCGGCGCACGGCTCAGCGGTAGCCGGCGCGGGTGGGCGTTCGACGAGGGAGATGTCGTTCCGGACGGTCTCGATCTTGTCGGCTGCCTTGCGCGGCTGGTCCAGGACGATGTGCTCCGGGGCCGAGCCCCACTTGCGGTGGTCGGAGGCGGCGAGGATCTGGACCGCCATGCTGCCGAGGTCGCGGAGGGCCTGGTGACGATGCGCCCTACGGCCGAGGTCGACCTGGGCGATGGCTTCGGGCCCGAGGAGGCGGACCGTGTCGATCAGGGCGGCGAGCTCGACGGCGTACCCCGTGGGGACGGAGAGCCGCTCGAACAGGTCGCGTCGTACGGCCCACTCCCCCGCCAGCGGCTGCACCAGCCACGCGAGCTCCGGCCACTCCAGCGCGATCAGCGGCCGGGCGACCAGCTCGGTGACCCGCCCGCCCTCGAGCGAGCCCTCGCCACCGGTGAGGTCGCCGAGTGGCCGTTCGTAGAAGCCCTTCACCAGCGAGATGCCGGCGTCGGTCAGCAGCGGCCCGAGCAGGCCGCGGACGAAGTGGGTGTCCCAGTCGAGGAGGTCGGCGTCCATGAACACCACCAGGTCACCGCTGGTCACGAACAGCGACTTCCACATCGCCTCGCCCTTGCCCCGGTGGGTGCCGAGGTCAGGACGGATCTCGTGCGAGCGATGTACGACTGCGCCGGCGTCGGTCGCTGCCGCGAAGGTGTCATCCGTCGAGTCCGAGTCGATGACGACGATCTCGTCGAGCAGTGCGGTCGTCTCCATCAACGCCTCACGCACCCGGGTCACGACGTCGCCCACCGTCGCTGCCTCGTTGCGCGCGGGGACCACGAGGCTGGTGCTGAGTCCCGACTCCTGCTTGTGCCGGAGCAGGTCCGCGAGGTCCCAGTCCTGCCAGCGGTGGGTGCGTGCGCCGTGCGCGTCCGAGGTCACGGCCCCAACGTAGTGGGGCGCGCACCCACGCGTAGCCTCGGCAGCATGGACCGCAAGAAGGTCTACTTCGTGCTGATGGGCACCTGCATCCTGCTCATCGTGCTGGCCTGGAACGTGGTCCGCTTCTGGTCGACCACGGCAGCCATGGTGATGACCGCGGTCGCGGCCGTGCTCCCGCCGATCGCCGTGGTGGTGGCCAACTGGGGCCAGACCCGCCGTTGAGGCGCCAGCGCCCTCAGATGTCGGTGACCCGTACGCCGGCGTGGGCCTTGTAGCGACGGTTCACGCTGATCAGGTTGGCGGTCAGGGCCTCGACCTGGTGGGCGTTGCGCAAGCGCCCGCCGTACACACCACGCACGCCGGCGATGGCGCTCGCCAGGTCCTGCACGAGGTCGGTGGCCTCCCGGACGTCACCGAGCACGAGCACGTCGGTGTCCACCGAGGTGATCTCGGGGTCCTCGAGCTGTACGGCGCTGACGTGGTGGAACGCAGCGACCACGGTGCTCTCGGGGAGCAGCGCCTCGGCCTGCTGGGCGGCCGAACCCTCCTCGACCTCCAGCGCGTAGCCGCCCTTCTTGTCGAAGCCGAGCGGGTTCACGCAGTCGACGACGACCTTGCCCGCCAGCGCGGGCGCGAGGTCGCGCAGCAGGTCGCCGTGCCCGTCCCAGGGCACCGCCACCACGACGATGTCGCCCGCCTCGGCCGCACCCTTGTTGTCGGCACCGGTCACCTTGCCCCCGGTGGCGCCGGCGAGGGTCTCGGCGGTCTCGCTCGCGCGCTCGGCGCTCCTGCTGCCGATCACCACCGGCAGTCCGGCGTCGGCGAACCGTCGGGCCAGGCCACGGCCCTGCGGTCCGGTGCCGCCGAGTACGGCGACGGTCGTGTCGGCCAAAGATGCGGGCAGGGATTCGGGCAGGCTCATGGATCTCCTCTGGGTCGCCAGACATCCTTCACCCTCGGGCGCTGTGGCATTGCAACGGGTCCACGCCTCCTAGGCTGGCGACATGAGCACCCCGCTGCTGCCCACCCTTGCCGTCACCGGATCGACCGGAGGTCTCGGAGGACGGGTCGCCCGCCTCCTCGCCGACGCCGGCGTTGCCCAGCGACTGCTCGCTCGCGACGTCACTCGCGTCCCGCAGGTCGATGGCGGGGTGCCGGTCCCGTTCACCGGGTACGCCGACCGCGCGGATGCCGTGCGGGCGCTCGAGGGGGTCCGCACCCTCTTCATGGTCTCCGGTTCCGAGAGTGCCGACCGGCGTGACCAGCACAACGCATTCGTGGACGCGGCCGCCGAGGCCGGCGTACGACATGTCGTCTACACCTCGTTCTTCGGTGCGGCACCCGAGGCCACCTTCACCCTCGCGAGGGACCACCACGCCGCCGAGGCGCACATCCAGGCATCCGGGATGAGCTGGACGTTCCTGAGGGACAACCTCTACCTGGAATTCTTCCCGCAGGTGGTCGGCGAGGACGGAGTGATCCGGGGGCCGGCCGGCGACGGTGCCGTCTCCGCGGTCAGCCTCGACGACGTCGCCGCATGCGCCGCGAAGGTGCTGTCCGCCCCCGACGTGCACCTCGACACGACGTACGACCTGACCGGTCCGGAGGCGTTGTCGTTCTCCGAGGTGGCGAAGACGCTGTCGACGGCGCTCGGTCGCGAGGTCCGCTACCACGACGAGACGATCGAGGAGGCCTACGAGTCACGGCGGAAGTGGCCGGCCCCCGACTGGCAGTACGACGCGTGGGTGAGCACCTACACCGCGATCGCAGCCGGCGAGCTCGCGCGAGTGACCGACGACGTCTACACCCTGACGGGATATCCGGCTGCGAGCCTCGTGGACGTCCTCGCGGGCAAGAACAGCTAGTCGTTCGCCCACGACTCCTCCGTACGACGAGCCAGGTCCTCGACGACCGCGACCGGCGAGCCGGTGGCCTCGAACACCTGTCGTTGACGGGTGCGCCGTTGCCCCGTGCGAGCAGCTGCTCGAAGCAGGCGCTGGACCAGGTCGAGGTCACCGGCCTCCTCCAGCACCGGACGTAGGTGTTCGATCGCTGCATCGAAGACCTCCCGCGGCGGCGCCAGGGTCGCCTTCGTCGGGTGGACGAGGTCGGCGGAGAGCCCGTGCCGAGCGGCCTGGTAGGCGGCGACCCGGAGCAGGTCGCCGCGCCACACGGGTGGCGCCGGGTCGGCGGCCGCGGCCGTGACGAACCCGCGAGCCAGCAACCCGACCAACAGGGCGTCCTCCGGGTCGGTGCACACGTCGGCCACCCGGATCTCCACCGTGGGGTACGCGTCCGCGAGCCGGACGTCGAAGTAGAGCATCGCGGGATCGAGGCCGCCGCCCCACGCGATCATCTGCTCGGAGACCTGCCGGTAGGTCGCCAGGTCCCCGAAGGGCTCAGCCGGTCCCGCCGTCGGCCAGCGGCTCCAGACCTGTGACCGCCAGCTCGCGTGACCGGTGTCGACGCCCTGCCAGTAGGGCGAGTTCGCCGCGATGGCGACGAGCAGCGGCAGCCAGGGGCGCACTCCGTCAACGACGCGGACCGCCTCGTCGTCGGAGGAGACGTCGACGTGCACGTGCATCCCGCAGACGAGGGCCTGGCGGGCCATCTCGCCGTACTCCGCCTCGATCTTGCGGTAGCGGGGAGTCGGCGTGAAGTCCTCGCGCGTCTCCCTCAGCACGGGCGCAGCCATGGCCACCGCGCGGACCCCGGCCGCGGCCGCTGCCTGGCCGACGGCACGGCGTCCTGCCCGCACCCCGGCGAGCAGCTCGTCGCCGTCGACGCACGGTTCCGTGGAGGTCTCGATCTGCTGGAGGAACAGCTCCTCCGCCACCTCTTCCTCGGACTCGTTGGCGGACACGGCGGCCTGCGAGACGGCGGCAAGGTGGCCGGTCTCGGGGTCGACGAGCATCAGCTCCTCCTCGATGCCCACCTTGCGAACTGCCATGTCAGTCACGTGCCCTGTGCGGCGCCGGATATTCGCCCCGCCGAAGAACCGGTGGATACTCGTGGGGTGGCTGGCTGTTGTGACCCGCAGGGATACGAGGACATGTTCGGCGAGAGCTTCGCGCGCCGGATGGCGAAGCGCTACCGGCGCCGCGGTGTCGATCCGACTGCGAGTCAGATGGTCGACTTCCTGGCGCAGGACGACCTCACCGGAGCGACGATCCTCGAGATCGGCGGTGGCATCGGCGAGATCAGCGTCGAGCTGCTGCGTCGAGGCGCGGAGTCGGCCACGATCGCGGAGCTGTCGACGGCGTACGACGAGGAGGCGCGCCGCCTGGCGGAGAAGGCGGGTGTCGCGGACCGGGTGCGCCGACGCATCGTCAACGTGGCCGAGGCACCGGAGGCGATGGAGCAAGCCGACCTGGTGGTGCTGCACCGAGTCGTGTGCTGCTACCCGGACTACACGCGGCTCCTGGGTGCTGCCTCCGGTCGGGCTCGTCGCCGGCTCGCGTTCAGCCACCCTCCGCGCAACATCGTCAGTCGCGCCCTCGCCGCGATGGAGAACTCGACGTTCGCGCTCATGCGCAAGGAGTTCCGCACGTTCGTGCACCCACCGCAGGCGATGCTCGACGTGGTCGCGGCGGGTGGCCTGAGCCCGGTGTTCGCGCACCGGGGCCGGAGGTGGCACGTCGAGGGCCTCGCCCGCTGAGCCGCGGTCCCTGGAGGACGCTCTCAGATGACGCCGAGCGCCAGCATCGCGTCGGAGACCTGGATGAACCCCGCGATGTTCGCCCCGGCGGCGTAGTTGCCGGGCGCGCCGTACTCCTCGGCCGTCTCCAGGCAGCGGTCGTGGATGCCGCGCATGATGTGGGCGAGACGCTCCTCGGTGCTGTCGAAGTCCCACGAGTCGCGAGAGGCGTTCTGCTGCATCTCCAGCGCGCTGGTCGCCACGCCGCCGGCGTTGGCGGCCTTGCCCGGCGCGTAGGCCACCTCGGCCTCGGCGAACTGCTTGACCGCCTCGGGGGTCGCGGGCATGTTGGCGCCCTCGGCCACGATCTTGCAGCCGTTCTTGATCATCTTCGTGGCGAGGTCCTCGTCGATCTCGTTCTGGGTGGCGGCCGGGATCGCGATGTCGCAGGCCACCTCCCACACCGAGCCGTCAGCGGAGAAGTCCGCGGAGTCCCGTGCCTCGGCGTACTCCTGGACGCGGCCGCGGTCGACCTCCTTGATCTCCTTGAGCAGGTCGAGGTCGATTCCCTTCTCGTCGGTGACGAAGCCGCTGGAGTCCGAGCAGGCGACGACCGTCCCGCCGAGCTGGTGCACCTTCTCGATCGCGTAGATCGCCACGTTGCCCGACCCGGACACCACGACCCGCTTGCCGTCGAAGGACTCGTCGCGGCTGCGCAGGATCTCCTCGACGAAGTAGACGGTGCCGTAGCCGGTGGCCTCACGCCGTACCTGCGAGCCGCCCCAGGACATCCCCTTGCCGGTGAGCACCCCGGACTCGTAGCGGTTGGTGATCCGCTTGTACTGCCCGAACAGGTAGCCGATCTCGCGGCCGCCCACGCCGATGTCACCCGCCGGTACGTCGGTGTACTCGCCGACGTGGCGGTAGAGCTCGGTCATGAACGACTGGCAGAACCGCATCACCTCGCCCTCGGACCTGCCCTTGGGGTCGAAGTCAGAGCCACCCTTGCCGCCGCCGATCGGCAAGCCGGTCAGGGCGTTCTTGAAGATCTGCTCGAAACCGAGGAACTTGACGATGCCGATGTTGACGCTGGGGTGGAACCGGAGCCCGCCCTTGTAGGGACCGAGCGCGGAGTTGAACTCGACCCGGAAGCCCCGGTTGAGCTGGACCTCGCCGGCGTCGTCGACCCACGGCACCCGGAAGATGATCTGGCGCTCCGGCTCGCAGAGCCTGCGGATCACCGCGCTGTCGGTGTACTCCGGGTGCTTGGTCACCACCGGCTCGAGGCTGTCGAGCACCTCGTGCACCGCCTGGTGGAACTCCGACTCACCCGGGTTGCGCCCGAGCACCTCGTCGTAGATGTCGTGCAGCTTCTCGTGGAGAACGGGCATCAGCGAGGCATCCTTGAGGGTGAGGGGTGGGCGGACCTTCAGACGTTCAACGGCCAAGTGGCTCAGGAGTCACAGATCGGACTGGATCCCTCCGAGCAGCTGGCGGGCCATCACGATCCGCTGCACCTGGTTGGTGCCCTCGTAGATCTGGGTGATCTTGGCGTCCCGCATCATCCGCTCGACCGGGTAGTCGCGGGTGTAGCCGTAGCCGCCGAGGACCTGTACGGCGTTGGTGGTGACCTCCATCGCGACGTCGGAGGCGAAGCACTTGGCGGAGGCGCCGAAGAAGGTGAGGTCCTTGTCCATCCGCTCGGAGCGGCCGGCAGCGGCGTACGTCAGCTGGCGGGCAGCCTCCACCTTCATCCCCATGTCGGCGAGCATGAACTGGAGGCCCTGGAAGTCCGCGATCGGCTTGCCGAACTGCTCGCGCTCCTTGGCGTAGCCGAGCGCGTAGTCGAGCGCTCCCTGCGCGACGCCGACGGCCTGTGCGGCGATGGTGACGCGGGTGTGGTCGAGGGTCTTCATCGCGGTGGCGAAGCCGGTGCCCTCCTCCCCGATCATCCGCTCCGCGGGCAGGCGCACCTTGTCGAGGTAGACCTCGCGGGTCGGGGAGCCCTTGATGCCGAGCTTCTTCTCCGGAGCACCGAACGAGACACCCTCGTCGGACTTCTCGACGACGAAGGCGGAGATGCCCTTGCTTCCGGCGTCGGGGTCGGTGACGACCATGACGGTGTAGTACTCCGACCAACCGGCGTTGGTGATCCAGCGCTTGACGCCGTCGAGCACCCAGCCGTCGCCGTCCCGGACGGCCTTGGCCTTCATCCGCGCGGCGTCGGAGCCGGCCTCGGGCTCGGACAGGCAGTAGGAGAAGCCGCCCTCACCGGCCGCCAGCTTCGTCAGGTAGTTCTTCTTGAGCTCCTCCGACCCGCTGATCTGGATCGGCAGCGAGCCGAGCTTGTTCACCGCCGGGATCAGCGAGGAGCTCACGCAGGCACGAGCCACTTCCTCGATCACGATCACTGTCGCGAGGGCGTCGGCCCCGGCGCCGCCGTACTCCTCCGGGACGTGGGGGGCGTGGAAGTCCGCGGCCAGCAGGGCCTGTGCGGCCTCCTCGGGGAACCGTGCGTTCTCGTCGACGTCAGCGGCGTACGGCGCGATCTTGGCATCTGCGACGGCGCGGACCGCCTCGCGGATCGCCTGGTGCTCCTCCGAGAGGGCGTAGACGGGGAAGTCTGAGCTCATGGCCGTTGAGTCTATGTTGGCGTCATGACGCACTGGCAGGAGCCTTCGGCGATCGGCTTCATGCTCGATGAGTGCACGACGTGGGCCATCGTGGGGCTCTCCGGCGACCACAGTCGTACGGCGTACCGGATCGCCGCCCTGCTCCAGGAACGCGGCAAGAAGATCGTGCCGATCCACCCCGATGCCCCCACCGTGCTGGGCGAGCAGGGCTACGCGACGCTCGCCGACGTGCCGTTCGAGATCGATGTCGTCGACGTCTTCCGCCGCTCGGACGCGGCCGGCCAGTTCGCCGACGAGGCCGTGGCCGTGGGCGCCCGGAGCGTGTGGTTCCAGCTCGGCGTGATCGACGAGGCGGCCTTCGAGCGCACCATCGCCGCCGGCGTACCGATGGTGATGGACACCTGCCCGGCGATCGAGTGGCGCAAGCGCCGCGGCGGTGGCTGAGGTTGTCACCAGCAGAGGTGCACCTTCGTCCGGGTCCGGGGATCCCCGGCGGCTTGTCGATTCCGGAGAGCGACCTCCAGGAGCAGTTCTCGAAGTCGTCCGGCCCGGGCGGTCAGTCGGTGAACACGACCGACAGCCGGGTCGAGGTCACCCTCGACCTGACCACGTGCTCGGTGCTCGACGACGAGCAGCGCGAGCGAGCGATCGGCCGCCTCGGCACGGACCGGATCACGATCACCGCCTCCGAGCACCGTTCGCAGCACCGCAACCGGGTCGCGGCCCGGCACCGGCTCGCCGACCGTCTCCGCGACGCCCTGGCGCCGCCACCCCTCCCCGCGTGCCGACCAAGCCGACCCGCGGTTCGCAGCGCCGCCGGCTGGACAGCAAGAAGCGGCGCTCGAGGACCAAGGCGATGCGGGGACGCGTGCGCGACGACTGAGCGCGTCAGCCAACAGCGCCGGCTCACCAGAGCTGGCCGAACGCCACCTTCTTCGCCTTGGCCGGCCCCTCCAGCGTCGAGCGCTGCTCGAAGTCCTCGCTCTTGAGGCCCTTGGTGATGGTGCTGTGCAGCTGCGCGCGAGTCTGCTGCGGGATCCGCAGCGAGCGCCTTGAGGAACAGGTAGGTGAACGCTCCGTTGGAGCGGTTGTCGAACCGGGCGTCCGCGGCGGTCTGGTCGGGCCGGCAGGCGGCGTACAGCACCGGCTTGGCGCTCGGACCCTTGGTCTTGGTCAGCTCCACGAGCGCCTTGCGGTCGACCTGGCGTGGTCGCGCACTGCGGATGGAGCGGGCACGGTTCAGCCCCCGCCGGGTCGGCGGTGGCAGGAACCGCGGTCGGCGCCCGAGAAGCATCGCCTGCTGGATGTCGTCGAGGTCCTTCGTCCCGGTGCCGCTGTGGCAGGTGTCGAGCACCACCTCGAGCAGCACTCCTTCGGGGACGGTCGCGAACAGCTCACGCAGCTCGTCGTCCACGATCACGGTCTTGCGGTCCCAGTCCTCGCCGCTCTCCTTCAGGTCGTAGCAGGTGAAGGCCTCGTCGAGGTTGTCCGGCTCGTCGGTGTCGCCGGGCTGGCTCGGCACCTGCGTCCCGTGGCTGGAGAACGTGAACACGACGTGGTCCCCCGGTTTTGCCTTGCCCACCATTTCCTTCAGGGCTGCCATCACGTTCTTCTTCGTGGCCTGCTTGTCGGTGAGCACCTTCACGTTGCGCGCTGTGAAGCCAGTCTTCTTCAGGGCCTTGGAGATGTCGTTGGCATCGTTGACGCAACCGCTCAGCCAGCTGCTCCTCGGCAGTGACTTGAACTCGTTGATCCCGACACACAGTGCGTAGCGAGCCATGGCGTGGAGCCTTCCTTGTCGTGGTGCTTCTTGTTTGGTGGTTGGGGTAGCCGGTCAGGACCTGGGTGCGGCAGCCGGCGGATCGGGTGGCAGCCAGCCGGCGAGCGCCTCGATCACAGGCGGGTGGTCGAAGTAGTTCGTGTGGTAGACCGTGTCGTTCTCGCCGAGGTCGAGAATGTCGCGGACGAAACCGCCCACCTTCGCGTCGATGGCATCCATCGAGGAGACGTCCACGACGAGGTCGTTCGGCCCCTCGAAGAGCTTGTCGACGAACCCCTCCGCGAGCTTGACCACCAGCTCTCGTGGGAACTCCGGCGGGTGGTGGCTGTCGTCGAAGAGCTTGACGTGGAAGTTCGACGAGACGACGTACCAGTTCGTCCCCGGCGCCGGCTGGCCCTGCTGCGTCTTGTTGATCTCCTTGACGAACGCTCCGCCGGGGAGCATCGCCTTGAGCCCGGGGACGACATCGCCCTCGGCGGCGTACGAGACGAGGTACTTCACGAACGCCCCGATCCCCTTCACCACCCCGCCCACCACGGCGGCGACGGGCGCGGCACCGGGGAGCGCGGCCAGTCCGCTCGCCCCGACCGCGGCCAGGTTGGTGTAGAGGTCGACGAGGTCGCTCCACCGCTTCGGGTCGGAAAGATGCGTGCCTGCGTTGGTGGACGCGACGAAGACGATGTTGTCGACCTTGCCCGGCCAGCCCGCTGTGGGAAGCAGCTGCTCGACCAGCGATCGCGTCACGAGTCCGCCCCGGCTGTGCGTGATGACGTCGATGACGAGCTCGGCCTCCGGACGGTGCGTCTTGAGGCGGGCCAGCAGGTCCTCGGCGTTCTCCTTCGGGTCGAGGCTGAGGGTCTTGTGGTCGAACCCGATGACTGCGTCGTACGCCGAGATCGCGGTGCGCAGGAACCCCTGCCCGTTCTTGTCGATGCCCAGCGCGCCGAACGCCCCCACGGTGGAGGAGAACGTCCCGTGGACGAACAGCAGCAGCCGGACTGGTCGGTCGGTCGGCAGGTCGAGCTCGCTCGAGGTTCTTGAACTCGCGCCACTTCTTCACATCGGCATCGGCCAGGTGGAGGAGGCCCGGGCGGACGTGGTCCTCCATCTTCTCGATGGCCTTCTCGAGGATCGCGGGCGCGACGAAGCGGAACACCAGTGCCTGCGCAGCGCCCTGCACCAGATCGCCGAGCAGGCCCCTGGTGCGCCTGTCTCCCGTGTCCTGGGTGGGCTTGCGCCGGCGAGTGGGCCGCGGCTGCACGGCGATCTCGAACCGCGCGGTCCGGGGCTTCTGGTCGAGGGACTTCGTGCGCTCGGCCGGGTTCACCGGCAGGTGCCAGGAGTAGACGCCGTCGTGCTCGAGCAGCACGACTGCGTCCTCACCGGGAGGTACGTCGACCTCCAGCTGCACGTTCCCAGCCCTGTTGGCGGCCGGCTTCCCGTCGATGTCCTTGGTCTTGCGAGGCGTCAGGTCGACCCGCTCGACCTGGTCGAGACCTGCGTCCTCGAGCGCCGCGACGAGCGCGTCCTTCCCGGCCTGAGGACCGCCTCCGGGGCCACCCGGCAGGTCCCGTGTCTTGGTCCGCGAGGCCGGCTGTGCGTCGTACGACGAGGGCGTGGTGACACGAAGCGTGCCTCCCGCGAAGGTCGACGCCATGACGTGAACTCCCCTCCGAGTCACCAAGTGCACGTGCCTGCCAAACCTAGAGCGACGGCCACTCCCCCAGATACCCCACGACACGCCCTGGGCTAGGCCACGAGGGTGCGCGCCGGTCGACCGCGGGACCCGGTGGTCGAGGAGCGAGCGAAGCGAGCGATCAGACGAGACCAGGGCCGTACGCCGAATGCTCACCCCAACCCCCGGTGGTTGAGGAGCGAGCGCCAGCGAGCGTCTCGAAACCACGGATCGCCTTGCTGGCTCATGAAAGTCGAGATAGGTGGTTGCTGTTCGCTCGTGGTCGCCCTACGTTCCCCTACGCCTCTCTTCGGCTCACTGTCGCTTCACTCGACCGCTGTGGTTGCTGTCCATGAAGCTTGTTCATTTTGTTGTCCACATCTCGATTCTACTCTTGACTCGAACATTTGTTCGAGAAAGAATAGACCCATGGCAGCACTCCTCGACCTCCACCCCGACACCGCACGCGATGTCGCTGGGGTCGCGGACCTGCACGGGTGATCGACCGGCTGCACGCCGCTCCCCCGTGCGCGAGCCGCCGGGTGGTGGCCGAGGTGGACCGAGCGATCCGCCGCTGGAGTCGCTCAAGCTCAAGCTGGTGCCGCTGCCGACCAGGCCGGGACTGCGCAGGACGCCGGGTTCACCGACACCGACGCGTGGGTCGCCAAGACCACCACCGTGTCCCGTGCGGACGCTGCCCGCCAGGTCGCGCTGGCCGCCGAGCTGAACACCGGGCACGACGCCACAGCTGCAGCCCTCGATGCCGGCTTGGTCTCGCCCGGACACGCCGCGGTGATCGTCAACGCCACCGGACAACTATCCGACACGGTGAGCGAGGAGCAACGTCAGGTCGTCGAAGCACACCTGGTCGAGAAAGCCCGCCGGTTCAGCCCCGACCAGCTGCGCCGGCTCGCTCGCCGGGCGATCGAAGCCGTCGAACCCGACCAGACCGTCGTCGACGCCCACGAGAACGAGCTGATCCGCTCCGAAGAACAAGCCGCGCAGGACAAGTGCTCACTGACCCTGCACGACAACGGTGACGGCACCACCACCGGCCACTTCACCGTCCCGGCCCTCGCCGCCGCGATGCTCGCCAAGATCATCGACGCGATGACCGCGCCCCGACGGATGCGCGAGGCAGGACGGCCCGCCGGATCGGTCCTTCGACTGGCGGCACCGCCGCGGGCTCGCGTTCGCCGAGCTGCTCGAGCACCTGCCCACCGACCACCTGCACAACAAGACCGCCGCCACCGTGATCGTCACCATCGACCACACCGTCGTCACCGGTGCGCTGAAGGCAGCGCAGCCTGCGACACCGGCTGAGACGCTCTCCGCCGGCGAAGCCCGCCGACTCGCCTGCACCGTCGCCGCGATCCTCGCCCGCCGTGACCTCGGCCCAAGTCCGTCGCTCTCGGACCTCGGCCGGGACGCTCGGCTGTTCACCGACCCCAGCGCCTGGCCAAGGGACTCGAACACGACACCTGCGCCGCCACCGGCTGCGAACGCCCCTACGCCTGGTGCGAGCTCCACCACCGACAACCCTGGGCCAAAGGCGGCAAGACCGACCTCGCCAACGCGATCCCGCTGTGCCACCAACACCACCAATGGATCCACGACACCGGCTTCAACCACCAGTCCATGCCCGACGGCAGTCGTCAGATTCAGCAGACGCACGTGAGGACCGGCGGCGGATCTGGGTATGAGCAGAGGTAGCAGCTACCCGAGGGAGGAGTCATGCCGAGCAAGTCAGCGAACGTGAAGAACGAGAAGCAGTACGAAGCGCTCAAGGACAAGGGCATGTCCAAGCAGCGCGCCGCCAAGATCGCCAACTCGGAGGGAGCTTCGGAGCGGGGCGGGAAGTCCAGCGGCAAGGGTGGCGACAGCTCGCAGGGCGGGACCAGCGCGCAGAAGAAGAAGGCCGGCCGCAAGGGCGGGAAGGCCTCCAGCGGGTCCTAGAAGCCCATCCGGCGTGGCTTGGCTGCCGCGTCCCGGACCGTCTTCCCCTTGGCCTGGGCGGCGGTGCGCAGGTCGGCCTGGAAGTCGGTCATCTTCTGCTGCAGGGCGGGGTTGCCTGCGGCGAGGATGCGTACGGCGAGCAGGCCGGCGTTGCGGGCATTGCCCACGGCCACCGTGGCGACCGGGACCCCGGCCGGCATCTGCACGATGGAGAGCAGGGAGTCCATCCCGTCGAGGTACTTCAACGGCACGGGCACACCGATCACCGGCAGCGGCGTGACCGCGGCCAGCATGCCCGGCAGGTGGGCCGCTCCCCCGGCGCCGGCGATGATCACCTGGATGCCGCGGCCGGCCGCGTCTCGCCCGTAGGCCAGCATCTCGTCGGGCATCCGGTGGGCCGAGACCACGTCCGCCTCGAACGGGATGTCGAACTCCTCGCACGCCTCGGCGGCCCCCTTCATCACCGGCCAGTCCGAGTCGGAACCCATCACGATCCCGATCAGTGGGGCTTCGTCGTCGCGTTCAGTCATTCGCTCTCTTCTCCCAGGTCGCCTGCGAACCATGCTGCCGCATGACGGGCGCGTTCGAGGCAGTCATCGAGATCGTCGCCGTAGGCGTTGACGTGTCCGACCTTGCGGCCGGGCCGCAGCTCCTTGCCGTAGAGGTGCACGCGCAGCCGCGGGTCGCGCGCCATCGCGTGCGGGTAGCCGTCGTAGAGATGCCCCGTCTGACGGGCACCGCCGAGGATGTTCACCATCACCGTCCAGCGCTCCCGGGCGTCGGGCGCGCCCAGCGGCAGGTCGAGGACGGCGCGCAGGTGGTTCTCGAACTGGCTGGTGACCGACCCGTCCTGGGTCCAGTGCCCGGTGTTGTGCGGCCGCATCGCCAGCTCGTTGACCAGCACCTCCCCCTGCCGGGTCTCGAAGAGCTCGACCGCGAGGACTCCGGTCACGCCCAGCTCACCGGCAACGCTCATCGCGATGCGCTGGGCCTGCACCGCCAGGTCAGGGTCGAGGTCGGGTGCCGGGGCGATCACCTCGTGGCAGATGCCGTCGCGCTGCGTGGAGGCGACGACGGGCCAGGCGGCGACCTGCCCCGAGGGCGAGCGGGCGACGAGGGCGGAGAGCTCGCGGCGGAAGTCGACCCGCTCCTCGGCGAGGATGGTGGCGCCGGACTCGAACGCCGCGGCGCAGTCCTCGGGGCCGTCGACGAACCACACCCCCTTGCCGTCGTACCCGCCGCGGGTGGTCTTCAGGACGCACGGGAAGCCAAACGTCTCCGACGTCCGCGACGGACGAGACCAGCGCGTTGCGCGGGCACGGCACGCCCAGCTCGGCCAGTCGCGCGCGCATCACTCCCTTGTCCTGCGCGTGCACCAGCGCGTCGGGACCCGGCCGCACGGCCAGGTCGGACTCGAGAGCGTGCAGGTGGTCGGTGGGGACGTGCTCGTGGTCGAAGGTGACCACCTCGCAGCCGGCGGTGACCTCGCGCAGGGTGGCGAGGTCGGTGTAGTCACCCACCAGCTGGTCGGGGATCACCTGCGCCGCGCTCACCCCCGGCGCCTCGGCGAGCAACCGCAGCGGGATGCCCAGCGCCGCCGCGGGTTCGGCCATCATCCGGGCGAGCTGGCCGCCACCGATCACGGCCACGATCGGGGCGGGCGCAGGAGTCACGGGGTGACCCTACCGAGGCATAGGCTCGTCGCATGAGCGGCTCCGAGCGCACGACGTACGTCCTGATCGACGGGGAGAACATCGATGCCACGCTCGGCGCCTCGATCTTCGGCCGGCGCCCGAACCCCAACGAGCGACCCCGCTGGGAGCGGATCCTCACCTTCGCGGAGTCCACCTGGGGGCAACCGGCGAAGGGGTTGTTCTTCCTCGCCGTCAAGGACGAGATGCCGATGAGCTTCATCCAGGCCTTGATGACCCTGGGCTACCAGCCGATCCCGCTCTCCGGGCGGACCGAGCGAGAAGGTGGTCGACCTCGCGATCCAGCGCACGCTCACCGAGCTGGAGCGGCGCGACGCAGACGTGATGCTGGCCAGCAACGACGGAGACTTCCTCCCGCAGATGGAGGAGCTCCTCGACGGCCGGCGGATGGGCCTGCTGGCCTTCCACGAGTTCAAGAACAGCGGCTTCACGGCGCTGGTCGACCGTGGTCTGGAGATCTTCGACCTCGAGTACGACGTCCAGGCGTTCAACGAGCGACTGCCGCGCGTGCGGATCATCCCGATCGAGGAGTTCGACCCCAACGACTTCCTGTGACCTCAGCGGTCGTGCGTACGACGGACGGCCACCGGCTCGAGGTCACCGAACCCGCGCACCGGGCGGGCCGGCAGCGCCCGGGTCTCGTACTTGTCCGACGGCAGCAGCTCCGACGTGTGCAGGTCGGTGATCACCCGGTTGCGCCGGGCCACGCCGACCAGTCGCGCCGCGAGGTTGACCGCCGGCCCGTAGACGTCGCCCATCGTGAGCACCACGGGACCGGTGACCACCCCGACGCGTACGTCGGGAAGGCGGGCGTCACCACCGATCACCTTCACGATGTCCCACGCGATCTCGACGCCTTCCTCGGGAGTCGTCGCCATGTAGAGCACCGAGTCGCCGAGGGTCTTCACCACCCGGCCCCCGCGCCGCGACACCACGTCGTGGCTGCGTCCCTCGAAGACCTCGACCAGGTCGCCGATCCCGTCCTCGTCGAGCCGGTTGGTGAGCGCGCTGAAGCTCACCAGGTCGGCGAACCCGACCGTCGCCTGGGCGACCTCCTCGTCCGCGGCGTTCTCCAGGCTCTCCACCCGGGTGACGGCGGCCAGCGAGATGGCGGCGCCAGACGTAGGTGAGCAGCCACTCGAAGTTGATTCCGATGGTCTCCACCAGGCGCAGGGCCTCGGTGCGCGCGGGCGCCCCGGACCCGGACTTGTCGAGCAGCGCCGCCAGCGTGGCCACCTCCCACTCGGCCAGGCGGTCCATCGTCTGCCCGACCGCGCGGGTCATCCGCACGATGGTGTCGAAGTCGAGGTCGGCGTCCTTCACGATCGCTGCCACCTTGCCGAGCGCGTCCGCGTCGACGGTCGTGAACGCCGCGGCGTCACCCACCTCGGGGAAGCCCAGGGCCCGCCACAGCCGGCGTGCCTCGTCGACGGTGAGCCCGGCATGCGTCGGCAACCTGCTCCCCGGTCAGCTCGGGGACTGCGCCGACAATCGCGCGCTGGAGGTCCTCAGGCGCCGTCATCGAACTTTCGCGGCGCTCGGTCGGACCCGTGGTGGAACAGCTCCTCGCTCACCCGGAGCTGCACCTGCTCGATCCGGGGGATGTCCCGCAGCTCGACCCGGCCGAGCTCGCTCGCGTCGGAGACCACCAGCGTCCCGCAGCCGAACACGCGGTCGATGAGGCCCTTCTCGTAGGAGACGTCACTGACCCGGTTCAACGGGATGTCGTGTCCTCGCCGCGTGAGGATGCCCGTGCGGGTGATCAGCCGTCGGCTCGGTGAAGGTGTACGTCGTGAGCAGCCAGTGCAGGAACGGCTTCACGCAGAACCACACGATCAGCGCACCGGCGATCACCCAGATCACCAGGCGCCAGATCCAGGCGCTGTCGCCGCTGGGGAGGCTGGTGAGGTAACCCGCAGGCCGGCGATGATGATCAGCACGACCGCAGGCAGCAGCAGCGCCTTCACGTGCGTACGGGTGCTGTGCACGACGTACTCACCCTCGTTGAGGAGCTTGCGCGAGATCACCACAGCGCGATCATGCCACGGAGCACCACCGCGGCAAGCCGGCTCCGCAGATCCCGGACAGCCCGGATTGGGAGCGGTGCCAGTCACTCCCGGCGCACGTGGACGACGTCGCCGGCGCCGAGCCGCTCCTCCCCCGCCTCGGTGCGTACGACGAGCCGCCCGGCCTCGTCCACGTCGACGGCCCGGCCGACCACCTCGCCACCGGGCACCGCCACCCGGACGTCCTGCCCGGGCGTCGCGCACCGCTCGAGGTACGCCGTTCGCAGGTCGGCGCCCTGCCGCCACTCGTCGTAGCGGGCGGCCAGCTCCTCGACCAGGGCGGCGAGCAGGGCCGAACGGTCGACGGGCGCCCCGGTGACGATCGCGAGCGACGTCGCCTCGGGGACCGGCAGCTCCTCGGCGGTCTGGGCACAGTTGATCCCGACGCCCACGACCGCGGCGGCGGCTCCGTCGTGGTCGACCCGCTCGAGCAGGATCCCGCCGAGCTTGTGGCCGTCGGCGAGGACGTCGTTGGGCCACTTCAGGTCGACCTCGCGACCGGTCACCCGGCGTACGGCCGCAGCGGCGGCGACACCGGTGAGCAGCGGCAGCCACGGCCACCGCTCGGGGGAGACGTCGCCGGGCACGAGCAGGAACGAGACCGTCAGCGAGCTGCGGGACGGGGCCACCCACTCCCGGCCCAGCCGCCCGCGACCCGCGGTCTGGTGCTCGGCGACGAGCACGAGACCCTCCTCCTCGCCGCCGCGGAACCGCTCGGCGACGTCGGCATTGGTCGAGGCGGTCTCCTCGACCACCTCCACGCGCCAGCGTCCGGACGCGCCGCCGGCCTCGGGACTAATCGATGGGCTGATGTCCTCGTGATCGCTCATGGCCACTAGATTGGCGCAGGAACATCTGGCGGTCGAGCGCAGTCGAGGAGTCGAGCACGTGAGCGCACCACCCGGCGAAGGCACCGAGGTCCCTGAGGACATCGACATCCACACCACCGAGGGCAAGCTGGCCGACCTCGACCGGCGCATCGACGAGGCGGTCCACGCAGGCTCGGCCAAGGCCGTGGAGAAGCAGCACGCCAAGGGCAAGTGGACCGCACGGGAGCGCATCGAGCACCTCTTCGACGAGGGTTCCTTCGTCGAGCTCGACGAGCTCGCCCGGCACCGCTCGGTCGCGTTCGGCCTGGAGAAGAACCGGCCGTACGGCGACGGCGTGATCACCGGCTTCGGCACCATCGACGGCCGGCAGGTGTGCGTGTTCTCCCAGGACTTCACCGTCTTCGGCGGGTCCCTGGGCGAGGTGTACGGCGAGAAGATCACCAAGGTGATGGACCTCGCGATCAAGACCGGCTGCCCGATCATCGGCATCAACGAGGGCGCCGGCGCCCGCATCCAGGAGGGCGTGGTCTCGCTCGGCCTGTACGGCGAGATCTTCAAGCGCAACGTGCACGCCTCCGGGGTGATCCCGCAGATCAGCCTGATCATGGGCTCCTGCGCCGGCGGCCACGTCTACTCCCCCGCGGTCACCGACTTCACGATCATGGTCGACGGCACCTCCAACATGTTCATCACCGGGCCCGACGTGATCAAGACGGTCACCGGCGAGGACGTCACCATGGAGGAGCTCGGCGGCGCCCGGGCCCACAACACCAAGTCGGGCAACGCCCACTACATGGGCTCCGACGAGGAGGACGCGCTCGAGTACACCAAGGCGCTGCTGTCCTTCCTGCCGCAGAACAACCTCGACGACCCCCCGTCGTACGACGACCCGGCGGACATGGAGGTCACCGACGACGACCGCGCGCTCGACTCGGTGATCCCCGACTCCCCGAACCAGCCCTACGACATGAAGTCGATCATCGAGGGCGTCGTCGACGACGGCGAGTTCCTCGAGGTGATGCCGCTGTACGCGCCGAACATCGTCATCGGCTACGGCCGGGTCGAGGGCAAGTCGGTCGGTGTGGTGGGCAACCAGCCGATGCAGTTCGCCGGCACCCTCGACATCGACGCATCCGAGAAGGCCGCGCGCTTCGTGCGCACCTGCGACGCCTTCAACATCCCGGTGCTGACCTTCGTCGACGTCCCGGGCTTCCTGCCCGGCACCGACCAGGAGTGGAACGGCATCATCCGGCGCGGCGCCAAGCTGATCTACGCGTACGCCGAGGCCACCGTGCCACTCGTCACGATCATCACCCGCAAGGCCTACGGCGGCGCGTACGACGTGATGGGCTCCAAGCACCTCGGCGCCGACATCAACCTGGCCTGGCCGACGGCACAGATCGCGGTGATGGGCGCCCAGGGGGCGACGAACATCCTGCACCGCAAGGAGCTGGCCGAGGTCGAGAAGGATGGCGGCGACGTCGAGCAGCGCCGGGCCGAGCTGATCGCCGACTACGAGGACACCCTCGCCAACCCCTACATGGCTGCCGAGCGCGGCTACATCGACGCGGTGATCACCCCGCACGAGACCCGGATCGAGATCGTCCGCGCCCTGCGCCTGCTCGCCTCCAAGCGAGAGACGCTCCCCCCGAAGAAGCACGGAAACATCCCATTGTGAGCGGAGCGAACGAAGGAGGAGCCGAGGCGTCGCACTTGCGTGGAGGAGCGCAGCGGGGGAACGCAAGTTGCGAAGCCTCGGCGACCCCACGAGCGGACCGCAAGACGCGACGCCTCAGCGAGCAAGACCGCAAGATGCGACGCCTCGGCGAGCAGAGGACCGCAAGATGCGACGCCTCGGCACCTGACGCACCGAGGGACCCGGCATGAGTGACGACCAGGGGTCTTCAGAGCGAGCAGCAGCAACCTCTCCTCCGCATCGTCAAGGGCGACCCGACGCCGGAGGAGGTGGCCGCCCTGGTGTCCGTGGTCTCGGCGATGGCGGCCGGCGCGGCGGAGGCGGCCTCGAAGCAGGCCAGGCCCAAGCCGGAGTGGGCCGCGCACCACCGCAAGCTCCGCGGGACCCACCGCCACGGCCCGGGTGCGTGGCGCGCCCACGCGACGCTGATCCGGGCCCGCTGACCAGATGGCCACCACTCCCCGACTCGTCCTCGCCTCGGCCTCACCGGCCCGGCTGAAGACCCTGCAGAACGCCGGCCTGTCCCCGGAGGTGGTGGTCAGCGGCGTCGACGAGTCCACGCGTGCCGGTGACGGCCCCGGCCGACTACACGCTCAAGCTGGCGCAGCTCAAGGCGGTCGCGGTGGCCGCCGCGGAGAAGCGCGCCATCGTCATCGGTTGCGACTCCGTGCTCGCCCTCGACGGCGAGATCCTCGGCAAGCCCGCGAGCGACGACGAGGCGATCGATCGCTGGAAGCAGATGCGTGGACGGGCCGGCGTACTCCACACCGGGCACTGCGTGATCGACACCCACCGCGAGGTCTGGCTGGCCAGGTCGGCCGCGACCCAGGTGCGGTTCGCGCACGTCTCCGACGAGGAGATCGAGGCGTACGTCGCCACGGGCGAACCGTCAGCGGTGGCCGGAGCCTTCACTCTCGACGGGCTCGGTGGTGCCTTCGTGTCCGGCGTGACGGGAGACCCGCACAACGTGGTGGGGATCAGCCTTCCGCTGCTGCGACTGATGCTCGAGGAGCTCGGCTTCGTCTGGACGGAGTTCTGGGGCACCCACTGACACGTGCTCGCCCTGCGGACCGAAGAGCACGCCGCCGCCCTGGCCCTTGAAGACGAACCGCCGGAAGGCCCAGAACCGGCACAGCATCCCCAGGAACGCACCCACCACGTTGGCCGAGACGTTGTCGGCGAGCAGGGAGTCCCAGCCGAGCACGTTGCGGGTGATCCAGAGGCAGGCCATCGGGATCACGAACGAGACCAGGTTGATCACGACGTAGATCAGCAGACCGCCGCCGGGGCCGTAGGCCTTGCGATGCTTGAAGGCGAAGTCGCGGCTGCCGATGAAGCTGATCGCCATGCCGACGCAGTTCGCCAGGAACCACGCGGTCAGCGGCCATCCGTTGAGCGGCCCGGGCGTGTGGATCCCCGGAATGCCGTGCGCCAGCAGGTTGAAGATCACCAGCGCGACCGCGGTGGCCACCACGTTGACGGCGGAGAACTTCGCCGCCTCCCCGCCGATGCGGCGCAGTCGCCCTCCCATGCGAGCAGGCTAGCGACCGAGTTGGCAGGATGAGCGCATGCGCGGCCTGATCCTCGCCGGTGGAACCGGCACCCGGCTCCACCCGGTGACCCTCGGTGTGAGCAAGCAGCTGGTCCCGGTCTACGACAAGCCGATGATCTACTACCCGCTCAGCACGCTGATGCTCGCCGGGATCCGCGACATCCTGGTGATCACCACTCCCCACGAGGCGGCGGCCTTCGAACGCCTCCTGGGTGACGGATCGGCCTTCGGCGTCTCCATCTCCTACGCCCAGCAACCCGAGCCGAAGGGCATCGCCCAGGCCTTCACGATCGGGGCCGACTTCATCGGCGACGAACACAGCGCGCTGATCCTCGGTGACAACCTCTTCTACGGCCACGGCTTCGGCCGGCAGCTCGCCCGATACTCGTCGGTCGACGGGGCCACCGTCTTCGCCTACCGCGTCTCGAACCCCAGCGCCTACGGGGTGGTCGAGTTCGACGCCGACATGAAGGCGGTGTCGCTGGAGGAGAAGCCGGAGCACCCGCGCAGCAGGTTCGCCGTGCCCGGGCTGTACTTCTACGACCAGGACGTCGTCGAGATCGCCCGCCAGCTCGTGCCCTCGGCGCGCGGTGAGTACGAGATCACCGACATCAGCAGGCACTACCTCGACCAGGGACGCCTCTCGGTCGAGGTGCTCGAGCGCGGCGTGACCTGGCTGGACACCGGCACCTTCGACTCGCTGTACGACGCCGGCAACTTCGTCCGCACGATCGAGCACCGGCAGGGTCTCAAGGTCGGCTCCCCGGAGGAGGTGGCCTGGCGCCAGGGCTTCCTGACCGACGACGAGCTGCGCCAGCGCGCCGAGCCGTTGCGGAAGTCCGGCTACGGGGACTACCTACTCGGGCTGCTCGACGACGAGTACCGCTGAGGCGGCTGCCTGCCAGCGCTCCTCCCAAGGGCCGATCGGCTCGATGCCGTGGGCGTGCAGCTTCTCGTGCCCCAGGACCGAGTACGCCGGCCGCGGCGCTCGTGCGTCGTCGCCGGCCTGGTCGTCGTATTCGGCAGTCGTGACTGCGCTGACCACGTCCGGCGACAGGCCGGCCGACTCGACCACCCGCCGGGCGAACCCGAACCACGACGTCTCCCCCGCCGAGGTCGCGTGCCAGGTGCCGGCCGGTGCCCCGCTCTCGACGAGACGGCAGACGAGCTCCGCGACGTCGACCGTCCAGGTGGGCTGTCCGACCTGGTCGTCGACGACGCTCACGCTTCCCCGCTCACGGGCCAGCCGCGCGATCGTGCGCGGGAAGCAGGACCCGTGGGCGCCGTACATCCAGGCCGTGCGGACCACGAGATGGTTCTCCGGTGCGGCAGTCCGCACCTCCTCCTCACCCGCGGCCTTGGTGCGTCCGTAGGCGGACCGGGGTGCCTGCGGAGCATCGACGTCGTACGGCGTCCGCGCGGTGCCGTCGAAGACGTAGTCGGTGCTCAGCTGGACGATCAGGCAGTCTCGTTTCGCCGCCGCCCGGGCCAGCACACCGGGAGCGACGGCGTTGATCCCGAATGCCTCTTCCTCGTGGGTCTCCGCGTCGTCGACCGCGGTCCAGGCGGCGCAGTTGACCACGACGTCGTGACCGGCAACGGCCTCGCCCACCGCGACCGGGTCGAGCAGGTTCAGGTCGCCGCGGTCGACGCGCGTCACCGAGATGCCGCGGCGGTCGAGGACCCGGCACAGGTCGGTGCCCAGCATCCCCGACGCTCCGGTGACCAGCCAGCCCACGCGGCCTCCCGTCCTGTCTGCGGCATTCACGTCCTCCGCAGGGTAGCGACCCGTTAACCTGCCCCGGTGGAGGTTCGTGAGCTGTCAGTCCCGGGCGCTTTCGAGGTGACCCCGGTCCAGCACGCCGACGAACGAGGCCTGTTCCTGGAGTGGTTCCGCGAGGACACGCTCACCCGGATGACCGGCGGCCCGTTCCACGTCGCCCAGGCGAACTGCTCGGTCTCGAACGCCGGCACCCTGCGCGGCATCCACTTCACCGAGGTCCCACCGGGCCAGGCCAAGCTGGTCACCTGCGTCCAGGGTGCAGCGTTCGACGTGGCCGTCGACCTCCGCGTCGGATCTGCCACCTACGGCAGCTGGGACGCGGTCCTGATCGACGACCGGGAGCGCAGGGCCACCTACCTGCCCGCCGGGTTCGGCCACGCGTTCCTGGCGCTGGAGGACAACACGGTGGTCAGCTACCTGTGCTCCGCGGTGCACACGCCCGCCCGCGACCACGGCATCAACCCGCTCGACCCCGCGATCGCCGTCGACTGGCCCACGACCGGCCGCGACGGCGCCACCCTGACTCCCCGGCTCTCCCTCAAGGACGCCGCCGCCCCGAGCCTGGCCGAGATCCGCGAGCTCGGCATTCTCCCGACGTACGAGGCAGCCCGGGCCTGATCAGCGGCGCCTGATCACTCCGTCAGCTGTGCCCGCTCCTTGAGCGGTTCCCACCAGGACCGGTTGGTGCGGTACCACTCGACGGTGTCCGCGAGACCCTGCTCGAACGGCACCAGCGGCTCGTAGCCGAGCTCGTTGCGGCTCTTGGTGCAGTCGACCGAGTAGCGCAGGTCGTGACCCAGCCGGTCGGTGACCTTCCTGACCCGGTCCCAGTCGGTGCCGGTCGCCTGGAGCAGCAGCCCGGTCAGCTCCTTGTTGGACAGCTCGGTGCCGCCGCCGATGTTGTAGACCTCCCCGTCCCGGCCTTGCTCGAGCACCAGGTGGAGCGCACGGCAGTGGTCGTCGACGTGCAGCCAGTCGCGGACGTTCGCGCCCTCGCCGTACAGCGGCACCTCCGCGCCGTCCATCAGGTTCGTGACGAACAGCGGGACGACCTTCTCCGGGAACTGGTAGGGCCCGTAGTTGTTCGAGCACCGCGTGACGCAGACCGGGAGCCCGTGGGTGCGGTGGTAGGCGCGGACGAGCAGGTCGCTGGAGGCCTTCGAGGCGGAGTACGGCGAGTTGGGCTGCAGCGGCTGCTCCTCGTCCCAGCTGCCCTCCTCGATGGAGCCGTAGACCTCGTCGGTGGAGACGTGCACGAACCTCTCGATCCCGTGCGCGACGGCCGACTCGAGCAGGACCTGCGTGCCGACCACGTTGGTCATCACGAACTCCGGGGCGCCGATGATCGAGCGGTCCACGTGGCTCTCGGCCGCGAGGTGGACCACCGCGTCGGCGTCGGCCATCAAGTCGTCGACGATGGGCCGGTCGAGGATGTCGCCCTCGACGATCCGCAGCCGCTCGTCGTCGGCGACCGGCGCGAGGTTCTCCAGGTTGCCCGCGTAGGTCAGCTTGTCGAGGACCACGACGCGCTCGGGCTCGGTGCCGCCCCAGGCGCCGGTCAGCAACGAGCGCACGTAGTGGCTGCCGATGAACCCGGCTCCGCCGGTGACCAACAGCTTCATGGAGACCTCCTCAGCGACGCGATCGTGGCCGCGATCCCCGAAACCATAGGCGTGCGTGCGTACGCCGGCGTCCGCGGCCATGCCACCGAGCGCAGCCGCACGTCGAGGACCTGGTAGCGGGAGCTCGGCGAGACGCCCAGCACGACCGGTGGACGACGCCGGGTGACCCGGTGCAGGTCTCCGAGCACGGCGCCGACCGTGGTCGAGCGCTCGCTGGCCAGCACCTTCAGCGCTCGCCTGCCCGAGTCGGTGACGGCACCGAGGCCGGCGACCGTCATGGCTGCCGCGTCGTCGACGAAGAGGTAGTCGCGCATCGTGTCGAGCGGGACGTAGACGTTCAGCGGCTGGCGGGTGAGCTGGGCCTGGCACAGCTGCGAGATGAGTCCCTGCGGCTTGTCGAGGTCCTGGCCGGGGCCGTAGAGGTTGGCGAGCCGTCCCACGAGCAGCGCCGTCGAGGTGCGTACGGCGAAGGCGGTCGCGATCTCCTCCGAGCGCAGCTTCGCCCGGCCGTACGGCGAGATCGGTGCCGGCTCGGTGTGCTCGGTGAAGGGCGGGTCCGGTTGCTCCGGCGTACACCCCGCCGGCGGAGGAGGCGAGGAAGAACCCGTTGCCGGCCGGGTCCGGCTGGGGCTCCCACCGGCCCAGGAAGCCCTCCAGCACCGCGACCTCGGCGTCGAGCTCCGCCTGGCTGCTGCCGACGACACCCGCACCGGCACACCAGTACACCTCCCAGCCACCGTCCGGCAGCTGTTCGGCCCCGCGCACGCAGTGCCTCGACGGCCGCGTCCGGGTCGTCCCACGGCACGTCGGTCGTCCGGAACTCGCGGCGTTGCGCGGCCAGGCGACGGCACACCGCGCTGCCGAGCAGCCCGGTGGCGCCGACCACCCAGGCGGTCCGCTCGCGGGGGCGGCTCAGGGTCGTCGCCGGCCAAGGGGACCTTCCGCTGGGTCCTGGGTGATCAGGTAGAGCGGCTTGCCCATGGCCATGTTCACCGCGACGCCGACGTACTCCGCGATCACCCCGAGGGAGAACAGGATCGCGCCGGTGGAGATCAGGATGACCACGATCAGCGAGGTCCAGCCCTCGGTCGGCGCGGGATGGACGAGCTGGCGGTAGGCGATGAAGACGGCCAGGAGCAGCCCCAGCAGGGCGAACACCAGCCCGAGCACGCTGACCAGCCGCAGCCCGCGGGTGCCGCCGGTCAGCACCATCCGCCAGAAGTGCGAGAACAGGCTGCGCAGGGGGTACCCCGAGGTGCGGTCCTCCCCCTCGTCGCGCAGCTCGACCGGCGTGGTCGTCACGCGACCGGCCACCCAGCCCAGCGCGATGTCGAGGTAGACCCCGGCTCCGGCGTACGCCGCCACACTGCGGCCGACCTCGCCGAGGACGAGCCGGTAGCTGTGGAACACCGAGGCGTCCGTGCCGCCGCTCAGCGCGGTGACCATCCGCTTCGCCAGTCGCGACGACGTGTCGCGCAGCCCACCGTGCGGGCCTGCGTTGACGGGCTTGGCGTAGACGACACTGGCCTGCTCGGCGAGGGCGACGTCCAGCATCGTGCCGACGTACGACGGGTCGTGCTGGCCGTCCTCGTCGAGGGTGACGATCCAGTCCCCTCCGGAGGAGGACATCCCGGCGAGCGTGGCCGCGTGCTGGCCGTAGTTGCGGCTGAGCCACACCACCCGGACGAAGGGGTGGGTCTGCGCCATCTCGCGCAGCAGGCTGCCCGGGTCGCCGGGTCCGCAGTCGTGGACGAGGAGGACCTCCGCCACCCGGAACGGCCACGCCGTCCGGGGAGACCGTGGACTCGGTGAGCGGGACGATCTCGGCCAGGAGCGCCGCGCAGCTGCGGGTCCGGCCGGTAGGTCGGGATCACCACCGAGACGAGGTGCTCGCCCGCGGGAGACGCGAGATCGGCTGGCACCCGCCCGACTATAGTCACGACCTTCCGGCCGGGAGGGTGATGGATGGCCACAGCGCCACGCGTCTCGGTCGTCGTCCCCGCCTTCGAGAACGCCCCCTACATCCGCGCCGCCGTCGCGTCGGTCCTGGCGCAGACCTACCCCGACTTCGAGCTGGTCGTTGCCGACCACAGCTCCTCGGACGGCACCTGGGAGATCCTGCAGGAGTTCGCGTCCGACCCGCGGGTCCGGCTGCTGCGGACACCGGCGGGTGGTGGCGCCGTACGCAACTGGAACCGGGTGACCGAGGCGGCTCGTGGCGAGCTGGTCAAGCTGGTCTGCGGCGACGACCTGCTGGCCCCCGAGGCGCTCGCGACCCAGGTCGCGACCTTCGACGCGCACGGTGACGGGGTGGTGATGGTCGCGTCGGCCCGCGACATCCTCGACGCGTCCGGACGGGTGGTCATCCGCGGGCACGGCCTCGGTGGCCTGTCCGGGCGGGTGCCCGGCCGCGAGGCGATCCGTCGCTCGGTCGTGCGTGGGGCCAACATCTTCGGTGAGCCGTGCTGCGTGCTGCTGCGCCGGTCGGCCCTGGAGGCGGCCGGCGGCTGGCACGGGGACCCGGGCTACCTGATCGACCAGTCGACGTACTGCCGGGTGCTGCTGCACGGCGACCTGGCCACCGCACCCGGGACGCTCGCCGCCTTCCGGATCAGCTCGACCCAGTGGAGCGTGGCCCTGGCGCGCGAGCAGGCTCGCTCGGTCGCCGAGATGCACCGGCAGGTCGCCGAGCTGGCGCCCGGGCTGCTGAGCTCCCGCGACCTCCGCGTCGGCAACGCCCGCGCCCGGTTGCGGGCGTTCCAGCGGCGGCTGGTCTACCTCTACCTCGGACGCCGGATGCGGCCGCCGGCGCAGCCGTCCTGAGTCAGGTCGGCTTGGTCGCCAGCAGGCAGAACTCGTTGTAGAGGAACGGCTTCCCGGCCCAGCGCGGGAACGGGAAGCTGAACCACGGTTGCGGTCGCAGCCCCACCTCGCGGGCGAGGTCCGCCAGGTCCTCGCCGGTCGTGAACCGCACGTGCGTCGGCGTCGCTGGCGTAGCCGCGCTCCTGCGGGCACACGAAGAACACCTTGCCGCCCGGTCGCAGGTAGGGCAGGTAGTCGCGCAGCAGGGCCAGCCCGTCGGCCTCGGTCATGTGCTCGATCACGTGGGCGAGCAGGATCCCGTCGAAGGACTCCGGCACCCGCAGCGGGCTCTGCTCCCACTCCGCGACCGTGAGCGCCGAGACGCCCGCCTCGCGGGCCACCGCGACGGAGTGCTCGTTGTGGTCCACGCCCACCGAACCGGGATCGAGGGTCTCGAGGTTGCGGCCGATCCCGCAGCCGACGTCGAGCGTGCGGCCGAGGCGCTGGCGGCGCAGGTTCCAGCGGTACGGCGCCTGGACGTTCAGCGCCTTCTTCCACCACACCTGCTGCTTGGTCTGCAGCCGGCGTGCGTAGTCCTCGCCGGAGGTGTCCTCGGGCCCTTCCATTCGAGGGGTCACTCGACCGGGAGGCCGAGGCCGCGGGCGATCAGCATCCGCTGCACCTCGGAGGTGCCCTCGCCGATCTCGAGCACCTTGGCGTCGCGGTAGAACCGCGTCACGGGGTACTCCTCCATGAAGCCGTAGCCGCCGAAGACCTGGGTCGCGATCCGGGTCGCCGTGACCGCTGACTCGGTGGCGTAGAGCTTGGCGATCGAGGCCGCCTGCTTGAACTCCTTCATCGGCTTGCCGGCGTCCTTCATCCACGCCGCGCGGTAGGTCAGCTGCCTGGCGGCGGCGAGCATCACCTCGAGGTCGGCGATCTGGAAGGCCACCCCCTGCTTGCGCCCGATGGGTACGCCGAACGTGCTCCGTTCTCCGGCGTACTGCACGCTCATGTCGACGCAGGCCTGGATGCACCCCACGGCGAGCGCGGCGATGGCCACCCGGCCGTCGTCGAGGGTGGCCAGGAACTGCGCGAAGCCGCGGCCCCGCTCGCCGAGCAGGTTGGACTCGGGCACGCGCGCGTCGCTGAAGCTCAGCGGGTGGGTGTCCGAGGCGTGCCAGCCGAGCTTGTCGTAGGCCTTCTCCGCGGTGAACCCGGAGGTGTCGCTCGGCACGATGATCGTGGAGATCTCCGGCTTCCCGTCGTCCCCCTCCCCGTGACACCGTCCCCGTGCGCGCCGTCACCGTCACCAGCGAGGTGATCTCCGAGCCGGAGTTGGTGATGAACTGCTTGCTGCCGTTGATCACCCACTCGCCGTCGCGCAGCTCCGCCTTGGTCTTCGTCGCTCCCGCGTCGGAGCCGGAGCCCGGCTCGGTCAGCCCGAAGCCGGCCAGCTTCCGGCCCTCGACCAGGTCGGGCAGCCAGGTGTCCTTCTGCTCGTCGGTGCCGAAGGCCAGGACCGGGTTGATGCCCAGCCCGACGGCGGCCTCGAGGGTGATCCCCATCGACTGGTCGACGCGGCCGAGCTCCTCGATGGCCACGCACAGGCTGGTGAAGTCACCGTCGGCGCCGCCGTACTGCTCGGGGGCGTTCAGGCCGAACAGGCCGAGCTCGCCCATCTTGTGCACGACGTCGACCGGGAAGTGGTGGTCCCGGTCCCACTGCGGCCGCGTGCGGGGCGATCTCCTTCTCGGCGAAGTCGCGCACCGACCGGCGGAACAGCTCGTGGTCCTCGGACAGCTCGAAGCTCATGTTGCGAACCCTACGACGCTCCCGAGAGCGCTCGCGATTGGCTCTCCGCCCACCCGGCGCGACTACACTCGCGGGGTGACTTTGACCAGTTCAACGGCCCTCCGTGGATCGGCTGGGGCGCTGGCGGACGCAACCTCCTCCGACACGGCGCTTCGCCGCTTCCTGCACGGGCTCCCGGGCGTGGACCAGGTGGGCGCGGAACAGCGCGCCGCCGGGCTCGGCACCCGCTCGATCAAGACCACCGCCAAGGCCTACGCGATCGACCTCGCGATCCGGATGGTCGACCTCACCACGCTCGAAGGTGCTGACACCCCGGGCAAGGTGCGGGCCCTGGCCAGCAAGGCGATGCGGCCGGACCCGTCCGACCAGACCTGCCCTGCGGTTGCGGCGGTCTGCGTCTACCCCGACATGGTCCCCTTCGCGAAGGAGACGCTCGGGTCCTCCGGCGTACACATCGCCTCGGTGGCCACCGCCTTCCCCAGCGGGCGCGCCGCGATGGACATCAAGCTCGCGGACGTCAAGGACGCCGTCGACGCGGGAGCCGACGAGGTCGACATGGTGATCGACCGGGGCGCGTTCCTCTCCGGTCGCTACATGGAGGTCTTCGAGGAGATCGTCGCCGTTCGCGAGGCGTGCGCCCGACCCGACGGCGAAGAGCGCGCACCTCAAGGTGATCTTCGAGACCGGCGAGCTGCAGACCTACGACAACGTACGACGGGCCAGCTGGCTCGCGATGATGGCCGGAGCGGACTTCATCAAGACCTCGACCGGCAAGATCCAGCCCGCGGCGACACCGCCGGTGACGCTCGTGATGCTCGAGGCCGTGCGCGACTTCCGGGAGACCACCGGCCAGATGATCGGCGTGAAGCCGGCCGGCGGCATCCGCACCTCGAAGGACGCGATCAAGTACCTCGTGATGGTCAACGAGATCGCCGGACCCGACTGGCTGGACCCCGACTGGTTCCGCTTCGGCGCCTCGACGCTGCTCAACGACCTGCTGATGCAACGCACCAAGATGGCAACCGGCCGCTACTCCGGCCCCGACTACTTCACCCTGGACTGATTTCGATGGCCAACCTTCGAATATGCGCCCGCCCCCGAGTCCCGCTCGGTGGTGGACATCAAGTCCTCCTACGGGCTGTTCATCAACGGCGAGTTCACCGACGGCGGAGGCAAGTCCTTCAAGACGATCTCGCCCGAGCACCGAGGAGGTCCTCTCGGAGGTGGCCGAGGCCGACGAGAAGGACGTCGACCACGCGGTGAAGGCCGCCCGTCGCGCCTACTCGCGGGTGTGGTCGAAGATGAGCGGCGCCGAGCGCGGCAAGTACCTCTTCCGGATCGCGCGGATCATCCAGGAGCGTGCCCGCGAGATCGCCGTGCTGGAGTCGATCGACAACGGCAAGCCGATCAAGGAGTCGCGCGACGTCGACATCCCGAACGCCGCAGCGTGGTTCTTCTACTACGGCGGCTGGGCCGACAAGCTGGAGTACGCCTTGCCAGGAAACGGGCAGAGCGGCGCGGACCCGCAGCCCCTCGGAGTCGCCGGCCAGGTGATCCCGTGGAACTTCCCGTTCCTGATGCTGTCCTGGAAGATCGCCCCGGCGCTCGCGGCGGGCAACACCGTCGTGCTCAAGCCGGCCGAGACCACACCGCTCACCGCACTGCTGTTCGCGGAGATCTGCCAGCAGGCCGACCTGCCCCCGGGCGTGGTCAACATCCTCACCGGCGCCGGCGCCACCGGGCACGCGATCGTCTCGCACGAGGACGTGGACAAGGTCGCGTTCACCGGCTCCACCGACGTGGGCCGGTCGATCGCCAAGGCGGTCGCCGGGTCGAGGAAGAAGGTGACGCTCGAGCTCGGCGGCAAGGCCGCGAACATCGTCTTCGACGACGCACCCGTCGACCAGGCCGTCGAGGGGATCGTCAACGGCATCTTCTTCAACCAGGGGCACGTCTGCTGCGCAGGCTCCCGGCTGCTGGTGCAGGAGTCGGTGGCCGAGGACGTGCTCGAGCGGCTCAAGCGCCGGATGAGCACCCTGCGCGTGGGTGACCCGCTCGACAAGAACACCGACGTCGGCGCCATCAACAGCGCCGAGCAGCTGGCCAAGATCCGCGAGCTCTCCGACATCGGCGAGGCCGAGGGCGCCGGCCGGTGGGCGCCGAAGTGCGACCTGCCCGACCACGGCTTCTGGTTCCCGCCGACGATCTTCACCGGCGTCAGCCAGGCCCACCGGATCGCCCGCGAGGAGATCTTCGGCCCGGTGCTCTCGGTGCTGACCTTCCGGACGCCGAAGGAGGCGGTCGAGAAGGCCAACAACACGCCGTACGGCCTCTCCGCCGGCATCTGGAGCGACAAGGGCTCACGCACGTTGTGGATGGCCGGCCAGCTGCGTGCCGGTGTGGTGTGGTCCAACACGTTCAACCGGTTCGACCCGGCCAGCCCGTTCGGCGGCTACAAGGAGTCGGGCTACGGCCGCGAGGGCGGCCGCCACGGCTGGAGGCCTACCTCAGATGACAGCGCGTCGACGTACGCAAGACCTACAAGCTCTACATCGGCGGCGCCTTCCCCCGCTCGGAGTCGGGCCGCTCCTACGTGGTCAACGACGCCAAGGGCAAGTTCTGGGCCAACGCCGCGCACGCGTCGCGCAAGGACGCGCGGGACGCGGTCAAGGCCGCCCGTTCGGCGTTCGGCGGCTGGTCGAGCCGCACGGCGTACAACCGCGGACAGGTCGTCTACCGGATCGCCGAGGTGCTGGAGAGCAGGCGTGAGCAGTTCGAGGCCGAGCTGCGCACCGCCAACGGCAACACCGCCGCCAAGGCTCGCGCCTGCGTGGACGCCTCGATCGACCGACTGGTCTGGTACGCCGGCTGGGCCGACAAGATCGCCCAGGTCATCGGCGGCGCCAACCAGGTCGCCGGGCCCTACTTCAACCACTCCGCACCCGAGCCCAGTGGTGTGATCGCCGTGGTCGCGCCGAAGGCACCGCTGCTCGGGCTGGTGAGCGTGCTCGCGCCGGTCATCGTCACCGGCAACACCGCGGTGGTGGTCGCGAGCGAGCCGCACCCGCTCACCTCGATCACGCTCGCCGAGGTGATGGCGGCCTCCGACGTCCCGGGTGGTGTGGTCAACATCCTCACCGGCCCCCAGGCCGAGGTCGGCCCGTGGCTGGCGTCGCACATGGACGTCAACGGCATCGACCTCACCGGCGTCGAGGACCTCGAGCTCGCCCGCAACCTCGAGGTGGAGGCGGCCGAGAACCTCAAGCGGGTTCGCCGCCCCGGCGTCGAGGACCTGTTCGCTGCCCCGGGCCTGGACCGGATGACGACGTTCCTGGAGACCAAGACGGTCTGGCACCCGATGGGGATCTAGCCTCCCCTAGTCCTTGCTGACCGCGTCCTCCACGTCGTCCAGCACGTCCTCCGCCTCGGCGGCGTTGTCGGGGTCGTTGGTCCGGAAGGTCACCCACAGGACGCCCTCGGAACCGTCCAGGCGGACGCCCCGCTGCAGTTCCGCCGGTGACCCCTCCAGCTCCACGGGCCCGGTCTTGGTGCACTCCTCGTCGCTCCGGCGGACTGCCGATGTAGGTGTCGCAGAGTTGCTTGAAGGCGTCATCGACGCTCTGCCGGACTTGGGCTTCTGACGACGCTGACGACCAGCGTGGTCTTGCCGGTCTCGTCGGCCAGCGTGCAGTCGGTCTTCGCCTTGCCGCTGTCGGCGGACGTCTTGGTCAGCCCCCAGTCCTCGGGCACCGCGGGCGCCACTGTCTCGCACATGTTGCGAGGGCTTCTTCCGCGGAGCCCTCGGACGAGCTCTCCTCGTCGCCGCACCCCGCACCAGGATGGCGAGGCAGGCGAAGGACAGGATCAGGCTCCGATGCATGACCAGAGTCCTACCCTGACCCACCGGGCGGAAACTCCGGCGGCCGCCAGGGGACCCGTCGCGCAGCACGCCGAGACGGCAGGATGCCCGTGTGCGCGCTCAGGTGATCGTCCTGGCCGGCCCTTCCGGGGCGGGCAAGACGCACCTCGCCGAACGGGTCGGGCTGCCGGTCCTCCGGCTCGACGACTTCTACAAGGACGGCGACGACCCGACGCTGCCGCGGATCGACCTGGCCGGCGGCGATCCCATCGTCGACTGGGACTCCCCCGACTCCTGGAACGCCGATGCCGCGGTGGCCGCCGTCGAGGAGCTGTGCCGGACCGGCTCCACGGACGCGCCGGTCTACGACATCGCGATGAACGCACGGACGGGTCACCGCGTGCTCGACCTGGGCGGGTCGGCGTACTTCGTGGCCGAGGGGATCTTCGCCCAGGAGATCGTCGCCGAGTGCCGGCGACGGAGACTGCTCGCGGACGCCGTCTGCGTCACCCAGCACCCCGTCGTGACCTTCGTACGCCGCCTCACCCGTGACCTGCGCGAGCACCGCAAGCCGCCGTTCGTGCTCGTACGCCGGGGCCTGCACCTGCTCCTGGCACAGCGGGCACTGGTGACCCGGGCGGTGGAGCTCGGCTGCCGGCCGCTCTCCCCCGACGCGGCGTACCGCGAGATCCGGGCGCTGACCGGGCTGGCCAGCTCCCCGGGCTGAGGACCGTCAGCCCAGCTCGGCGTACCCCGGCTTGATCACCTTGTTGATCAGGTCCAGGCGCTGCTCGAAGTGCGCGAACGCCGACTTCATCGCGTTCACGGTGAACCACTGCAGCTCGGGCAGGCCGTAGCCGAACGCGTCGACCAGCGCCTGCATCTCGCGGCTCATCGAGGTCCCGCTCATCAGCCGGTTGTCGGTGTTCACCGTGACCCGGAACCGCAGCTTGGTCAGCAGCCCGATCGGGTGCTCCGCGATGGAGCTGGCCGCCCCGGTCTGCACGTTGGAGTGCGGGCACAGCTCGAGCGGGATCCGCTTGTCGCGGACGTACTGCGCGAGCCGGCCGAGGTGGGGGGTGCCGTCGTCGTCGACGGTGATGTCGTCGATGATCCGCACGCCATGACCCAGCCGGTCGGCGCCGCACCACTGGATCGCCTGCCAGATCGAGGGCAGCCCGAACGCCTCGCCGGCGTGGATCGTGAAGTGGGCGTTCTCGCGCTGGAGGTACTCGAAGGCGTCGAGGTGCCGCGTGGGCGGGTATCCCGCCTCCGCGCCGGCGATGTCGAAGCCGACGACGCCGTCGTCGCGATGCTGTACGGCGAGCTCGGCGATCTCGCGCGAGCGGGCCTGGTGGCGCATCGCGGTCAGCAGCTGCCGTACGTCGATGCCGGTGGTCGACATCCCCTCGTCGAAGCCGAGCTGCACCGCGCGCACGACCTCCTCGAGGGTGAGGCCACCACGCAGGTGCTGCTCGGGGGCGTACCTCACCTCGGCGTACACGACGCCGTCGCGGGCCAGGTCCTCGACGCACTCGCGGGCCACCCGGGTGATGTGGTCGGCGCGCTGCATCACCGCCACGGTGTGGTCGAAGGTCTCCAGGTAGCGCACCAGCGAGCCGCTGTCCGCCGACTCGGTGAACCACTGCCCGAGCGACTCGGCGTCGTCGGCCGGGAGCTTGTGCCCGGCGTCGGCGGCAAGGTCCACGATGGTCTGCGGCCGCAGCCCGCCGTCGAGGTGGTCGTGCAGCAAGACCTTGGGGGCGGCCCTGACCACCTCCGGGGTGAGCGAGATAGGTTCGGCCCCAGCGTCAGCAAGCACAGAGTCAGTCGGCACAGTTGCCATCCAACACCCTGTCCGGTCCGAGGCTTGCCGGACCCACGAGGAGCGTCGTCCATGCGCGTGTTCAGTTCGTTCGAGGAGATCGAGTCCGCCGCCGGTGAGGAGATCGGCACCACCGACTGGGTCGAGATCACCCAGGAGCGGGTGAACCAGTTCGCGGACGCGACCGGTGACCACCAGTGGATCCACGTCGACGTGGACAAGGCGAAGGACGGCCCGTTCGGCGGGACCATCGCGCACGGCTACCTGACCCTGTCGCTGGTGCCGTGGCTGGGCAGCCAGGTGTTCACCCTGGACACCCCCGGCGCCAAGCTCAACTACGGCGTCAACAAGGTGCGGTTCCCCAGCCCGGTGCCGGTCGGCTCGCGGGTGCGGGCCACGGTCTCGATCGGCGAGGTCACCGACGTCCCCGCGGGCAAGCAGATGACCGTGAAGTACGTCGTCGAGATCGAGGACCAGGACAAGCCCGGCTGCGTCGCCGAGACGGTCGTGCTGCTCCTGAGGGCTGAGCCTCAGGCTGAGTCTCAGCTGATCCGGTCGAGCACGATCGGCCCGGGCTCGTACGACGACCCGCTGGGCGCCACGTCGTACCCGCCCTCGAGCGCCTCCAGCGCCCGGTCGAAGCGCTCCGGCTCGTCGGTGTGCAGGGTCATCAGCGGCGACCCCTCGCTCACCTGGTCGCCCGGCCGGGCGTGCCACTGGATCCCGGCGCCGGCCTGGACCTCGTCACCCTGCTGGGCGCGGCCGGCACCCAGCCGCCAGGCGGCCACCCCCACCGCCATCGCGTCCAGCCGGGTCAGCACGCCGCTGGAGGGAGCCGCGACGACGTGCGTCTCCCGGGCCACGGGCAGCACCGCTTCGGGGTCGCCGCCCTGCGCCGCGATCATCCGCCGCCAGGTGTCCATCGCCCCACCTGAGGCGAGCACCTCTGCCGGGTCGAGGTCGTCGCGGCCGGCTCCGGCGAGCATCTCGCGGGCGAGCGCGACGGTGAGCTCGACGACGTCGGCCGGACCGCCGCCCTCGAGCACCTCGACGGACTCACGCACCTCCAGCGCGTTGCCCGCGGTGCGGCCGAGCGGGGTGGACATGTCGGTGAGCAGCGCGACCGTGTGCAGCCCGGCGTCCTTGCCCAGGGCGACCATCGTCGAGGCGAGCGTCCGGGCGCGCTCGAGGTCCTTCATGAACGCCCCGGTGCCCACCTTGACGTCGAGCACCAGCGCGCCGGTGCCCTCGGCGATCTTCTTGCTCATGATCGACGACGCGATCAGCGGGATCGCCTCCACGGTCCCGGTGACGTCGCGCAGCGCGTAGAGCTTCTTGTCCGCCGGTGCCAGGCCGGCCCCGGCCGCACAGACGACCGCGCCCACGTCCTCGAGCTGGCTCAGCATCGCCTCGTTGGACAGCGTCGCCCGCCAGCCCGGGATCGACTCCAGCTTGTCCAGGGTGCCGCCGGTGTGGCCGAGGCCGCGACCGGACAGCTGCGGCACGGCCACCCCACAGGCCGCGACCAGCGGCGCCAGCGGCAGCGTGATCTTGTCCCCGACCCCACCGGTCGAGTGCTTGTCCGCGGTGGGCCGCGAGAGCGAGGAGAAGTCCATCCGTTCCCCGCTGGCGATCATCGCGTCGGTCCAGCGCTCGATCTCGCGGAGGTTCATCCCGTTGAGCAGGATCGCCATCGCCAGCGCGGACATCTGCTCGTCGGCGACCTCGCCCCGGGTGTAGGCGCCGATCACCCAGTCGATCTGGCTGTCGCTCAGCTCGCCCTTGTCCCTCTTCGCGGCAATCACCTCGACCGCGTCGTGCGCTGGCATGCAGGTACCTCCGGGAACGGTCGAGTGACGGCCGGCCATGAACCTATCGCGCCGGATACTCGTTGGCCCGCACCGACGTCGACCGGGCACGCTGGGCGCATGACGGTCGGGCAGAGCAGCGTGCGAGATGAGCTGTTCGGACCCACTCAACGGGCCGTCACCGTCGGGATCGTCCTGCTGATCACCCTGGTCGCCTTCGAGAACATGGGCGTCGGCACGGCGATGCCCGCCCTGATCGCCGACCTCGGCAGCGTCTCGCAGTACGGCTGGCCGTTCCTGGCGTTCATCGCCACCAACGTGATCGGCACCGTCCTGGCCGGACGCTGGTCCGACGCCCACGGGCCGAAGGCGGTGCTGCTCGGGGCACCGGCCGTCTTCGGCCTCGGACTGCTGGTTGCCGGTACGGCGGACACCATGACCCAGCTCCTCATCGGACGGGTGCTCCAGGGGCTCAGCGCCGGCGCGACGGGCGTGGTCGTCTACGTGCTGATCGCCCTGATCTACACCCCTCGCGCCCGGCCGGCGGTCTTCGGGCTGATCTCGGCCGCCTGGGTGGTGCCCGCCCTGGTGGGCCCGCCGATCTCGGCACTGGTGACCGAGCAGTTCTCGTGGCACTGGGTCTTCCTCGGGCTGCTGCCGCTGGTCGTGGTGGCGCTCCTCCTCGTGCTGCCCGCGAGCCGGGGCCTGCCGACACCCACCGACCCACCGGCGTCGCGACCCGGCCTGGTCGCCGCAGCCTTCGCCGCGGCGTTCGGGGTCAGCGCGCTGAGCTGGTCGGGCCAGCACACGACGGCCGTCGGTCTGGTCGTCGCGCTCGCGGCCGCGGCCGTGCTGTTCCAGGCGTTGCGACGCCTCGTCCCGGCAGGCACGTTCGTGGCTCGCCCGGGCATCGCAGCGGTGGTCGCGGGCAGGGCACTCATCGCCGGCGCGTTCTTCACCGCCGCGGCCTACCTGCCGTTGATGCTCACCTCGACCCACGGCTGGTCGCTCACCGCCGCGAGCGCGCCGTTGATCGTCGGTTCGCTGGGCTGGTCAGGCGCCTCCGCGTGGCAGGGCCGGCACCCGGACCTGTCCCGAGCCATGTTGCTGCGGGTGGGCTTCCTGCACCTGGCTGTGGGGCTGGCGGCGCTGCTGCTGGTCGCGCCGTCCTGGGGGCTGGCGTGGCTCGCGCTGCCGGCCGTGGGCGTGGCCGGGATCGGCATGGGTCTGGGCTTCTCGGCGCTGTCCTTCCTGCTGCTGCAGTGTTCCGCTCCCACCGAGGTGGGCTTCAACTCCTCCTCGGCGCAGCTGGCCGACCAGCTCTCGCAGGCGGTGTTCGTCGGCATCGGCGGTGCCCTGCTGGCCCTGATCTCGACACCCGCAGTCGCACTCACGGTGCTGGTGGGCGTCCTCGCCGTGCTGACGGTCTGTGGCGTCGCGATCAGCCCGAGGACCCTGCGTTCCCGCCTGAAGTTCCCGCTGACCTGCACCTCGGCGTAGCCCCGCAGCACGAAGGTCCCCCGGCTCCTGGGCTCGCCGACCAGGTGCAGGTCGGGGAACGTCGCGAACAGGGCGGCCAGCGACTCGACGAGCTCCATCCGCGCGAGCGGAGCGCCCAGGCAGAAGTGCACGCCCGGCCCCGAAGGCGAGGTGCGGGTTCGGGTCACGTGCCGGGTCGAAGACGTCGGCGTCGGCGAAGACCGAGGGGTCGCGGTTGGCGGCGCCGAGCAGTGCGGCGATCTTCTGGCCCTCTTCGACCACCACTCCCCCGACCTCCACGGGTGCGGTCGCCGTGCGCTCGAACAGCTGGAGGGCCGAGTCGAAGCGCAGCATCTCCTCGACGGTCAGGGCCGGTTCCCGGGCTTCCGGCCGCAGCCCGCGCGCGAGCAGCGCCACCAGGCCGTTGCCGAACACGTTGACGGACGCCTCGTGGCCCGCGTTCAGCAGGAGTACGACGGCCGCCACCAGCTCGTCGTCGCTCAGTCCGGCCGCCAGCAGGTCGGTCGTCAGGTCGTCCGCCGGGTCGGTGCGCCGCCGGTCGAGGTGCTCGCGCACGTGGCCGGCGAACTCGAGGGCCGCGGTGACGGCCGCGTCGACCACCTCCGGCGAGGGCGCGGGCTCGTACATCCGCACGATCGCCTGCGACCAGCTCCGCAGGACCGGCACGTCCGCGCCGGAGAGTCCGATCAGCTCGGCAATGACGAGGACGGGCAGCGGCTCGGCGTACTCCCCGATGACGTCGAAGCCCGCCGGGTCCACCCCGTCGAGGAGCGAGGCGGCGAGGGACTGCACCCGGGGACGGAGCCGCTCCACGTGCCCGCGGTTGAAGGCGCTCGCCACCGCACGCCGCAACCGGGTGTGCTGCGGCGGCTCGTTCTCCATCATCTGGTTGCGGTGGAGCAGGTTGAACGGCTCGAGGTACGCCGCGGGCTCGCGGTCGCGCCAGATCCGGCCCAGCCGCCGGTCACGCAGCACCGCACCCGCTGCCGCGTGCGAGAACGTCAGCCAGCTGCCGCTGGGCTCGTGCCAGGCGACCTCGTGCCGGCTGCGCTCGCGGGCGAAGTGCGGGTAGGGGTCCGCGACGACGTCGGCGGCGCTCAGGTCAATCGAGGTCGTGGGGACCGAAGGCATCCGGCAGCACCTCGTCCATCCGGCGTACGCCCGAGGCGGTGAGCAGCAGCAGCTCCGGGCCGCCGTTCTCCATCAGCAGCTGGCGGCACCGGCCGCACGGCATGATCACCTCGGACCGGCCGTTCACGCAGACCGCGTGGGTCAGCCGGCCGCCGCCGGTGACGTGCAGCTGGGAGACCATCCCGCACTCCGCGCACAGCGCGACGCCGTACGCCGCGTTCTCGACGTTGCAGCCGACCACGACGCGTCCGTCGTCGACCCGGCCGGCCGCTCCCACCTGGAAGCGGGAGTACGGCGCGTAGGCGTGGGTCGCCGCCTCGACGGCCTGGGCGGTGAGCCCGTCCCAGTCGAAGTCGTCGCGGTTCTGGGCAGAGCTCACCCCGCGGAGCCCCTGCGATAGACCTGCCCGTCGGCCGCGGGCATTCGAAGCCGCTGGGAGGCGAACGCGAGGACCAGCAGCACGGAGATGTACGGCGCCATCGTCGTGAACTCACGGGGAACCGCGTTCGGTCAGGAGGTACCACGCCAGGAAGGCTCCGGCGAAGACCAGCGATCCGATGCCCGCCCGGCGAGCGCCCCGGCGCAGCTGGAAGAGCGCCAGGACCACGAGGCCGATCGCCACGATCAGAAGCAGCGCGTGCACCGAGACTCCGCCCTCCCTGAACGGGAGCGCCTGCGTGTAGCCGAACAGCGTCGAACCGAGGAACAGGCCGACCGGGCGCCAGTTGCCGAAGATCATCGCGGCGAGACCGATGTAGCCGCGATTACCCGTCTGGCCGACCTGGAAGCCCGAGGACGACACCAGGGCGAGGTAGGCACCACCCAGTGCCGCGAGCCCACCGGAGATCAGCACCGCGATGAACTTGTAGCGGTAGACGTTCACGCCAAGCGACTCGGCCGCGGCCGGAGCCTCACCGCAGGAGCGCAGCCGCAGACCGAAGCGGGTGTGCCACAGCACGTAGATGCTGCCGAAGATCAGCACCAGGCCGAGCAGCGTGAGCACCGAGAGGTTGGTGGTGAGCATCTCCACGAAGGAGGCGAGGTCGCTGACCAGGAACCAGTGCTTGCCCTCGATCGTGTTCATCGGTTCGGCGATGAACGGGATGTCGATCGTCGGCGGCTTGTCGAGCGACGGGGACTGCGTGGGACCGCCACCCGGGAGCCCGGTGAACATCGCCTCGGCGAGGAAGCCGGTGACGCCGAATGCGATGATGTTGATCGCCACACCGGAGACGATGTGGTCCACCCCGAATACCACCGTGGCCAGCGCATGCAGCGAGCCCGCGAGCACCCCGAAGACGATGGCGCCGAGGACGCCGGCGACCACGCCGTAGTGGTAGGTGAAGTAGCCGGCCCCGATGGTGCCGACGATCATCATCCCCTCCAGGCCGATGTTCACGATCCCGGCCCGCTCGGACCACAGCCCGCCGAGGCCGGCGAGCGCGATCGGCATCGCAGAGGTCAGCGTGACGCGCAGGGTGCCTGAGGAGGTGAGCTCCTGGGCACCGCTGAGCACGCGAACCAGCGAGAGCAGGACGACCCCCGCCAGGACGTACAGGAAGATCTTGTTCCGGCGGCGGTGGTAGTCCTCCGGTGTCTCGATTGGCGGCGGGGCCGCATCGGTCACGACACTCATGCCGCCGGCTCCTTCGCTTTGTCAGGCGGACTGGTCTGGGCGAGCTGCTCGGCGACGGAGGTCTGCTCGAGGCGGTTCCGGTAACGGCGGACGATCTCGTAGGCGATCACGACTGCCATCAGGATCACGCCCTGGGTGACCCCCACGATGTCGGGCGAGACGCCGACGAGGATGTTCAGCAGGTTTCCCTGCTCGGTGAGGAAGGCGAAGATCAGCGCGCCGAAGGCGATGCCGACGGGGTGGTTGCGTCCGAGGAGCGCCACCGCGATGCCGGCGAAACCGATGCCTGTCTGGAACGAGGAACCGTAGTTGTGGGCGTCGCCGAACAACGTCGGCATGCCGATCAGGCCGGCGACGGCGCCGGAGAGCAGCATCGAGATCACGATCATCTTCTTCACGTTCACCCCGCTCGCCACGGCGGCGGTCTCCGAGGCACCGGCTGCTCGAAGGTCGTAGCCGAACCGGGTGCGGTTCAGCAGCACCCAGAACAGCACCCCGACGACGACGGCGAGCAGCGCCAGGCCGTAGAGCTTGGTGGGGCTGTCACCGAAGATGGTGATGCTGCCGACCCAGCTGCCCTCGTCGATCTGCCTGGTGCGGCGGGAGTTGCCGGTGCTCTGGCCGAGCCTGGTCAGGAAGTAGGCGACCAGCGACAGGGCAATCGCGTTCAGCATGATCGTGGAGATCACCTCGCTGACCCCGCGTGTGGCGCGCAGCACGCCGGCGATGCCGGCCCACAGCGCGCCGGCGAGCATCGCGATCAACACCGCGACGATCGTGTTCAGCTGGCCGGACAGCCAGCCGGTCCCGGCAAACGCCGCGGCTGCGAAGGTCGCCACGCGGTACTGCCCCTCCACACCGATGTTGAACAGGTTCATCCGGAAGCCGATCGCCGCGGCCACACCGGAGAGGTAGAGGATCGCCGTGGCATTGAGGATGTTGACGAGGTTGCGCCCCTCGGGCCAGGTCAGCAGGGTGCTCCAGAACCCGGCGACGTCGTCGCCGGTGAGCACGAGCACCAGGGTGGCGACGAGGCCCGCGACGACGAGGGCGAGGGCGGGGGCCGCGACCACGAGAGCGGCACGCTTGGCGAGGTTCACCCGGCATCACCTGCCCCGGTCATGGCCGAGCCGAGCTCCTGTGGGGTGATTGTCTGCGGATCGAACGAGCCGACCAGGCGACCGCGCAGCAGCACCTGGATGGAGTCGGAGAGGCCGATCAGCTCATCGAGGTCGGCACTGATCAGCAACACCGCCAGTCCTTCGCGGCGAGCCTTCTTGATGTGACCCCAGATCTGCGCCTGGGCACCGACGTCGACGCCGCGGGTCGGGTGCGAGGCGACGAGCAGGACCGGGTCACCGCTCATCTCGCGGCCGACGATGAACTTCTGCTGGTTGCCGCCCGAGAGCGCCCGGGCTGTGGTGTCGATGCCGGGGGTGCGTACGTCGTACTGCTCGACGATGCGCTCGGAGTCGCCACGAGCACCCTTCACGTTGAGCCAGTGGCCCTTCACTGACGGCGGCCGCGTCTGGTGGCCGAGGATGCGGTTCTCCCACAACGGTGAGTCGAGCAGCAGGCCGTGTCGTTGCCGGTCCTCCGGGATGTAGCCGATCCCCATCTCGCGGCGGTCCCGGGTCGACCAGCTGGTGATGTCGTCCTCGCCCAGAGAAACGCTGCCGCGAACCGGGTGCCGCATGCCCACCAGGGTCTCGACCAGCTCGGTCTGGCCGTTGCCCTCGACACCGGCGATGCCGAGCACTTCCCCGGCGTGGATGTCGAAGCTGATGTCGGCCAGCTCGACGCGGTCAAAGGCGTCGTGCAGCTCGATGTCACGCACGGAGAGGAGCACGCGGTCGGTGACGGTGGACTCCTCGGTGCTGGGCGACGGCAGCTCGCTGCCGACCATCAGCTCGGCGAGCTTGTGCGAGGTCACGTCGGCCGGTTTGACCGTGGAAACGGTCGTTCCCCGCCGGACCACGGTGATCTCGTCCGCGATCGCGAGCACCTCGTCGAGCTTGTGCGAGATGAAGATCAAGGTGTGCCCCTGCTCGCGGAGCTGGCGCAGGTTCTCGAAGAGGGCGTCGACCTCCTGCGGGACGAGAACGGCGGTCGGTTCGTCCAGGATGATGATCCTCGCGCCGCGGTAGAGCACCTTCAAGATCTCGACGCGCTGGCGCTCACCGACGCCCAACGTCTCCACCAGCTCGTCGGGGTCGAGGCCGAAGCCGTATCGCTCCGAGATCTGCTTGATCTCCTGGCGGGCGGTGTCGCCGATGCCGTGCAGCTTCTCGGCGCCCAGCGTGACGTTCTCGAGGACGGTGAGGTTGTCGGCCAGCATGAAGTGCTGGAACACCATGCCGATTCCGTGGTCGATGGCGTCCGCCGGGGTGGAGAACTGGACCGGGCGACCGTTGACGCTGATCGTCCCGTCATCCGGCTTCTGCACGCCGTACAGGATCTTCATCAGGGTGGACTTGCCCGCGCCGTTCTCCCCGACCAGGGCGTGGATCGTCCCGCCGTGGATCGTGATGTCGACGTCGTGGTTGGCGATGACACCGGGGAACCGCTTCCCGATGCCCTTGAGCTCGATCGTCTCAGCCGCGACGTCCGCTGTGCTGGCCGCCAATGTCCCTCCCTACCCAGTGCGTGACGACGGACAGGTGCCCGGGCGACAACTTAGCGTGTCGCCCGGGCACCTGGCTCGTCCTGCTACGGCTGGTCTTGACCGTGAGGCCGGGTCAGCTCACTTGACCTTGGCCGGGTCGGTCGGGACCTTGATCTCACCGCTCTTGATCTTCTCGGCGGCCTCGTCGATCTGGTCGCTGACGTCGTCGACGTAGCCACCGGACTTGGCATATCCGACGCCCTCTGCCTTCAGGTCATAGGCGACGAAGCCAGGAGTGATCTTCTCGTCGTCGAACGCCTTGACGTAGTCGAAGACAGCCGTGTCGATGCGCTTGAGCATCGAGGTCAGGATGTGCGGCTTCTGCGCCTCGTCGACCGTGAGGTACTGGTCGGAGTCGACGCCGATGGCCCAGTTGCCCTCACCGGCCGCCTCAACTGCGTCGAAGACTCCCAGACCGGACTTGCCGGCCGCGTGGTAGACGATGTCGGCTCCGGCGTCGTACTGCGCGGTCGCGGCGTTGTTTCCGCCAGTGGGGTTCTCGAAGCCGACCTTGCCGTCCAGCGGATCCTCCGTGAGGTAGGCGACGTCGATCTTGATCGTGTCGTCCACGGACTTCACGCCCGCTGTGTAGCCCGCCTCGAACTTCTTGATCAGGTCACCGTGGGTGCCGCCGACGAAGCCGACGTGCTTCTTCTTCGTCTTCAGGGCCGCCGCGACACCGACCAGGTAGGAACCTTGCTCCTCGGCGAAAACCAGGTCACTGAGGTTGTCCAGAGGGGACTTCGGGAGGGTCGTGCTGTAGCCGTCGATCACCCCGAACTTGGTGTCGGGGTACTCCGCCGCCACCTTCGCAGCGGCCGGGGAGTAGATGAACCCGATGGCAATCACCGGGTTGAAGCCGCCCTCGGCCAGGGTGCGCAGACGCTCCTCTCGGATGCTGTCGTTCTCGTCCGGCGCAGCCTTCGCCTCGGTACAGGTGGCACCGACCTCGTCGATGGCTTTCTCCATGCCCGCGTACGCGGAGTCGTTGAATGACTGGTCACCGCGGCCGCCGACGTCGTACGCCAGACCCACCTTGGGGCCGTCGCCGTCGGCCGCCTTGCACTTGTCCTCCGCGGCCTTGCTGCCGCTGCCTCCGCCGCCGCCGCTGTCACTACCGCAACCGGACAGGGCCAGTGCGCCCACCATTGCTACTGCCGCGATCTTGCTGAACCTACGCAAGATGCCTCCTCGATCTTGGTGTGCCACTCGGCGGCACGTGATGCGGGCACCCTATGCGAGCGGGCAGGCTGCTCCTACGGCCCGCGCGGCGATCCCCGCAAGTGTTATGCGTCGGTGACCATCGATCGCAGCGCAGCAGCGGCGAGCACGGTGGCGCCGATCGAGATGGCCCGCTCGTCCACGCGAAGGTCACCCTGGTGGAGGTCGTACGTCGGGCCGCCGGGCGTGCGCGTGCCCAGCCGAGCCATCGCGCCCGGGACGCTCTCGAGGTACCACGCGAAGTCCTCACCGCCGAGGCTCTGCGAGGTGGCCACGTGCCCCTCCTCGCCGAGCACCTCCTCGACGGCCTGGCCGAACAGCACGGTCGAGCGGTGCTCGTTGACCACCGGCGGTACCCCGCGGACGTAGGTGACCACCGCGTGCACGCCGTACGGCTCCACGATCTGGTCGATCGTGTCGCGGACGAGCTCCTCCGCGTCGGCCCAGGCGACGGCGTCGAGCATCCTGACCGTGCCACCTGCGCGACCGGTCGCCGGGATCACGTTGACCGCGGATCCGGCCCGGACGATGCCCCACACGACGCTCACCCCGGCCCGGGGGTCGAGCCGGCGCGAGAGTACGGCGGGCAGCTCGGTGACCAGCTTGCCGAGGGCGAAGGTGAGGTCCTCGGTGAGGTGGGGGCGGGAGGTGTGGCCGCCCTTGCCCGAGAGCAGCACGTCGAGGGAGTCGGCGGCCCCGGTGAGCGGACCCTCCCGCAGGCCCACGGTGCCGACGTCGATGCCCGGGTCGGCGTGCAGCCCGAAGATCCGGGAGACCCCGTCGAGCGCCCCGGCCTCGATCGACATCAGGGCGCCGCCGGGCATGATCTCCTCGGCCGGCTGGAAGATGAGGCGCACGCGACCCGGCATCTGGTCGGCCACGCTGGCGATCGCCAGGCCGGTCCCGAGGAGCGCGGCGGCGTGCAGGTCGTGGCCGCAGGCGTGCGCGACACCCTGGACGGTGCTGATCCAGGGATCGGGGATGCGGTCCTCGACCGGGAGTGCGTCGAGGTCGGCCCGCAGGGCGATCACCGGCCCGGGCCCGGAGCCGATGTCCACGACCAGCCCGTTGCGCGGCAGCGACCGCGGCACCAGCCCGGCCTCGTCGAGACGCTTCGCGATCACCGACGACGTCCGCTCCTCCGCCCAGGAAAGCTCCGGGTGGGCGTGCAGGTCACGCCGCAGCTCGATCAGCTCGGGGGCCAGCCGCTCGACCTCAGCGGAGGCCTGGCGAATGAGGGAGGTGGGCACAACGGACAAGATTACCGGTCAGCCGTGGCGTGTGGGGGCGTGTCCGAACTTGTGGCCGCGCGGCGTGACCTGACGGCCGAGACTACCGCATGCGTCGGAGATCGCCTGCTGCTCCGGGGTCTCGGCGTCCACCTTGCCGCGGACCGCGTCGTTGCCCTTGTCGTCGAACGGCGTCTCCTTCACCGCGGATGGGGAGCTCGAGGAGTCCGGCGACGGCTCGCTCGAGGACGCGTCTCGGCGTCGTCCCCGAGGGGGATCGGCGCCTTCTTCTCGTCCTCACCACACCCGCCGACGGCGAGCACCAGCAGCACGATCAGGGCCGATAACGACGTACGACGCATGGAGCTCCTCGAGACGGTGTCGGCTGACTGGACAGCCGAGACTACCGAGACTCGGACGGCTTCCCGTCGACCCGGTCGTCGTCGTACGCAGCCACCAGGCGGTCCGCCGCGACCGGCGCGGTCAGCTCTCCGGCGAGCAGCTGGCTGCGGATCTCGTCACGGATCGCCTTCACACCGGGCGAGTGCCGCAGCCGCTCGGCGAGCTGGTCCCGGACCAGCGCCCAGGTGAACTCGAGCTGCTGCTCCGCGCGCTTCTCGGCGATGCCCTGCTCGCCCATGGACTCGCGGTGGGCCAGGACCCGCTCCCAGACCGTGTCGACGTCGGTGCCCTCCAGGCCGGAGCAGGTGACCACCGGGGGCACCCAGCCGGACGCGGAGGAGTGCACGAGGCGCAGGGCGCCGGCCAGCTCCTTGGCGGCGGACTCGGCCTCGGCCGTGCGGTCGCCGTCGGCCTTGTTCACCGCGATCACGTCCGCGATCTCGAGGATGCCCTTCTTGATGCCCTGCAGCTGGTCGCCGGTGCGGGCGATGGTCAGGAACAGGAAGGTGTCCACCATGCCCGCGACGGTGACCTCGGACTGGCCGACGCCGACGGTCTCCACGAGCACGACGTCGTAGCCGGCGGCCTCGAGCACGGTCATCGCCTGGGTGGTGGCGCGGGCGACGCCGCCGAGGGTGCCGGCCGTGGGCGAGGGACGGATGTAGGCGTCGGGGTTGGCCGAGAGCTGGGCCATCCGGGTCTTGTCACCGAGGACGGAGCCGCCCGTGCGCACCGACGAGGGGTCGACCGCGAGGACGCCCACCCGGTGGCCCTGCGCGGTGAGGTGCTCGCCGAGGGTCTCGATGAACGTCGACTTGCCCACCCCGGGCACGCCCGAGATCCCGACCCGGATGCAGTCGACCTCGCCCGCGGTCAGCTCGGTCAGCAGCTCACGCGCCGCGACCCGGTGGTCGGCGCGGCCGGACTCGACGAGCGTGATCGCCCGCGAGATCGCGGCCCGCCTGCCCGAGCGGATGCCCGCGACGAGCTGCTCGACGTCCACGCTGGTGGGGTCTGCGGCAACCACGTGGTCAGTGCCCGAGCTGCGCGGAGAGCTTCTCGAGCAGGTCCAGGGCCGCCTCCGCGATCACCGTGCCGGGCGGGAACACCGCGGCCGCGCCCATCTCCTCCAGGGTGGGTACGTCGTCAGGGGGGATCACGCCACCGACCACGATCATCACGTCCTCACCACCGAGGTCCGCGAGCGCCTCCTTGAGTGCCGGGACCAGGGTCAGGTGACCCGCGGCCAGGGAGTTCACCCCGACGATGTGCACGTCCGCGTCGACCGCCTGCTGGGCGACCTCCTCCGGGGTGGAGAACAGCGGGCCCACGTCGACGTCGAAGCCCAGGTCGGCGAACGCGGTGACGATCACCTTCTGGCCGCGGTCGTGGCCGTCCTGGCCCATCTTCGCGACCAGGATGCGCGGGCGACGGCCCTCGTCCTCGGCGAACTTCTCGGTGGCGGCGAGCACCTTGTCCATGGCCTCGTTGGACCCTGACTCGCGCTTGTACACACCCGAGATCGTACGGATCACGGCGCGGTGGCGACCGTAGACCTTCTCCAGCGCCTCGGAGATCTCGCCGACCGTTGCCTTGGCGTGTGCAGCGTCCACGGCGAGCGCGAGCAGGTTGCCGTCGAGGGAGCCGTGCACGTGGCCGTCCTCGGCCGACCTCGTCAGCGCGTTCAGCGTGCGCTCGACCTCGTCGGGGTCGCGCTCCTCGCGCAGGCGCTCGAGCTTGGCGAGCTGCTGCTTGTAGACGCTGGCGTTGTCCACCCGCAGTACGTCGAAGCGAATCGGTAGCAGCTCGTCGGCCAGCCGGTAGGTGTTCACGCCGACCAGCTTCTGGGCTCCGGAGTCGAGACGTGCCTGGGTCCGGGCGGCCGCCTCCTCGATGCGCATCTTCGGCAGGCCCTCCTCGATCGCCTTGGCCATGCCGCCGGCTTCCTCGACCTCGCTGATGTGTGCCCACGCACGCTCGGCGAGGTCGTGGGTGAGCCGCTCGACGTAGTAGGACCCGGCCCAGGGGTCGATCGTGCCCGTCGTACCCGACTCCTGCTGCAGCAGCAGCTGGGTGTTGCGCGCGATGCGGGCGGAGAAGTCCGTCGGCAGTGCGATCGCCTCGTCGAGCGCGTTGGTGTGCAGCGACTGGGTGTGGCCCTGGGTCGCGGCCATCGCCTCGATGCAGGTGCGCTGCACGTTGTTGAACACGTCCTGCGCGGTCAGCGACCAGCCGGAGGTCTGGCTGTGGGTGCGCAGGGACAGCGACTTCGGGTTCTCCGGCTCGAACTGGCTGACCAGCCGGGCCCACAGCGCGCGGGCCGCGCGCATCTTGGCGACCTCCATGAAGAAGTTCATCCCGATCGCCCAGAAGAAGCTCACCCGGGGCGCGAACTCGTCGACCGTCAGGCCCGCGTCGAGGCCCGCGCGGATGTACTCGACGCCGTCGGCGAGGGTGTAGGCGAGCTCGAGGTCGGCCGTCGCCCCGGCCTCCTGGATGTGGTAGCCGGAGACCGAGATCGAGTTGAACCGCGGCATCTTCTGCGAGGTGTAGCCGAAGATGTCGGAGATGATCCGCATGCTCGGCTGCGGCGGGTAGATGTAGGTGTTGCGGACCATGAACTCCTTGAGGATGTCGTTCTGGATCGTCCCCGTGAGCTGCTCCGGCTTCACCCCCTGCTCCTCCGCGGCGGCGATGTAGAGCGCGAGCACCGGGAGCACCGCGCCGTTCATGGTCATGCTGACGCTCATCTCGTCGAGCGGGATGCCCTCGAAGAGCGTGCGGGCGTCGTAGATCGAGTCGATCGCGACCCCGGCCATCCCGACGTCACCCTTCACGCGCGGGTGGTCGGAGTCGTAGCCGCGGTGGGTGGCGAGGTCGAACGCGACCGAGAGGCCCTTCTGGCCGGCCGCCAGGTTGCGGCGGTAGAAGGCGTTGGACTCCTCGGCGGTCGAGAAGCCGGCGTACTGGCGGATGGTCCAGGGCTGGGTGGTGTACATCGTCGGGTAGGGCCCGCGAAGGTACGGCGCGAGGCCGGGGTAGGTGTCCAGCGCGTCGAGGCCCTCGAGGTGCTCGGGGCCGTAGATCGGCAGGATGCCGATGCCCTCCGGCGACTCCCACGTCTCGCCCTCCACGGGCTCCTTCGCGGTGACCTCGCCCGCGAGGGGCAGGTCGGCGAAGCTCTCCGGGATGCCTGTGCTGAGGAGGTCGCTCTGCGACCGTCTCGAAGTGCTCATCGACCCACCTTCTCCCTCGTGCGGTGCAGGAACTCGAGCGCGTCCACACCCATGGCGCAGGTGTCGTCGGTCTCGACGCCCTCGACGGGACGGCCGGCGAGCACGACCCACTCGGCACCGGCCTCGCGCAGCGCCTTCACGAGGTCGGCGCCCCACTCGGCGTACGCCTTGTCGGCGCCGACCAGGCAGACGACGGACTGGCCGCCGTCCGGTCCCTGGTAGTCCTTCAGCACGGCTTCCACGTCGTCGTGACGACCCGCGTTGACCACGTCGATGCCGCCCGCGGCGAACAGGTTGGTGGCGAAGCTGGCCCGCGCGGTGTGCGCCGCGATCGTGCCCATCGTGGCGAGGAAGACCTTGGTCGTCGGCCGGCTCGTCGCGGAGCGCCTCGAAGGGCTCGCCGTAGGGGCGGACGGGCAGGGCTCCCTCGGCGTACGGCTTCCGCTCGGGCAGCGTCTCGTGCAGGTTCGGGAACTCGGTGAGGCCGGTCAGCGGGCGGGTGCGCTTGGCGATCTGCCGGTCGCGCTCGGCGACGACCTCGTCGATCCGCCCCCGCAGGGAACCGTCGTCGAGAGCCTCGGTGACTCCGCCGGCGGACTCGATCCGGCCGAGCTCCTCCCAGCCGGCGACGGCGAGGTCGTCGGTGAGCTTCTCGACGGCGAACGCGCCACCGGCGGGGTCGGCGACCTTGGCCACGTGCGACTCCTCGACCAGCAGGGTCGAGGTGTTGCGTGCGATCCGGCGCGCGAACGCGTCCGGCAGGCCGAGGCGGGCGTCGAACGGGAGCACCGTCACCGCGTCGGCACCACCCACACCGGCGGCGAAGGCAGCGACGCAGGTGCGCAGCATGTTCACCCAGGGGTCGTGCTTGGTCATCATCGGCCGCGAGGTCACGGCGTGCAGGCTCATGTTGCGGTGGTCCTCGGACGCACCGCTGAGCTCGAGCATCCGCGCCCACATCCGTCGTACGGCGCGCAGCTTGGCGATCGTCACGAACTGGTCGGCGCTGGCCGACAGCCGGAACTCCACCAGCCCGGCGGCGTCGTCGACCGTGACGCCCGCGGCGTCGAGGGCGCGCAGGTAGTGCGCGCCGAGCGCGAGCACGTAGCCGAGCTCCTGCACGTCGGAGGCACCGAGATCGTGCACCGCGGTGCCGTCCACGACCAGCGCCCGGCAGCCCAGCCGCTCCGCAAGTTGCGACGCCTCAGCGATGACTTCGCGATCCCCGGTGGTTGAGGAGCGAGCGCCAGCGAGCGTCTCGAACACCACGAACCCGAGCACCCACCGGGTCCACCCCGAGGTTCGTCCCGGCCGCCAGCGTCTGGCCCTCGGCGAGCTCGGCGAACGCCTTCGCCGCAGCGAGCGGGTCCGAGGGGGCATCCAGCACGACCGCGGCGACATCGAGGAGCACGCCCTTCAGGACCGCGGGCAGGTCGGCGACGTCGATGCCCGAGGCACCCACCTGCACCAGGAGCGAGGAGGCACCGTTCTCGAGATCGGTCAGCGCGGCGGAGTTGGAGGCCTGCGCGTCGGGGTCGGCGAGCAGCGCGCGGACGTCCCAGCCGTCACCGCGGGCCGGCGGCCGGACCGGGTCGGGGAGGTCTGCCACGAGGGCCGGGGTGCCCAGCGGCGTGACGTCGATGCCGTCGAGCGTGGAGCGCGTGAGCTCGGCCCAGACGGCGTCGTCCGGGTCGTCGTCGTCGAGGCGGCGGGCCTTGCGCAGCACCGCGGCGGCGGCCTTCTCCCACTCCTCGACGGCGTGCTCCTGCCCGTCGGCGAGGTGCAGGTGCGCATCTGTGCTCATGCGCGAAGGATAAGGACCGCCGAGGTGAGCCGACCAGCGACTGTGAAATACCCGACCTACGATCACGACGTGAGGATGATCCGCGGGGAGGGCATCGGCCTGCGCGTCCCGGTACCCGCCGACCGGGAGCGGTGGCTCGAGCTGTTGCACGATCCCGAGCAGAGGCGGTTCGGGACCCCGGCCTTCATCACGGTTCCGGAGACCGTCGAGGAGCTCGACGAACGGATAGCCGAAGCAGGCGCCAGGTTCGAGGCCGGGGAACCGAGCACCCTGACCATCGTCGAGGGTGACGATCCGCGCTTCGTGGGCAACCTCGCGTGGCGGCGAGACGCTCCCGCTCCCCTGCGGATCTGCGAGATCGGCTACTCCGTCCACCCCGATGCGCGAGGACGTGGTGTCGCTGTCCGGGCCATCAAGGTGTTCACGCGGTGGCTGACCGTGGACGACGACGGGCCACGCCAGGCGCGGGTCCAGCTCGACCACAGCGTCGAGAACGTCGCGTCGTGCCGGGTCGCGCTGGCAGCGGGCTTCGAACGCGAGGGAGTCCGGCGGGCCTACCTCCCGCTGCCCGACGCCGCAGCGCCAGGTGGCATACGGCGTCACGACGTCTGCCTGCACGGGCTGGCTGTCGAGGCCTGAGGCCGACGTCCAGCTCACGGCGGCTGTTCACCTCCCACTCATTCCTGCGACACCGCCTTGTCACAGCCCGGGTACACGGTGGACCCATGCGCATCGCACTGGTCACCGAGCAGTTCGCGCCCAGCACCGAACCTTCGGCCCACGTCACCCGGGAGGTCCTCTCCCGCCTGATCGAGCGCGGACACGACGTCACCGTGTTCGCGGGTGGTCGGGGCCAGGCCTCGTTCGGCGGCGCCCGCCTGTTCTGGGCGAGCCGGATGACCCCGGTCTCCGCGATCCGGGAGGCGTTGACCCTCTCCCGACCGGACGTCTGCCATCTGATCGACCCGCACCGGCTCGGCCTCAAGGTCGCCGAGGCGGCCGACCGGCTCGGCGTACCGACTGTCGTGCTGGACCCCCGCCGCTGGAAGCCCGGCGTCGACCTCGCGAACCACCACCCCGGCCTGCGCGACCGGGAGCTGCACGACCGCTGGGCTCGCGTGAACTCACTCGACGGCAACCGGCTCGTCGCCGGCTACATCGGAGACCTCGATCGCACGAAGGTGCTCAGACGCCTCGAGGCCACGGCGCGGCTGCCAGGTGTGCGGCTGGTGGTCATCGGTGACGGCCGCGGCGCGGAGATGCTGCGGACCGCCGGCGCGAAGGTGCTGCCGCACGCCACCGGGCTCGAGCGCGCCCGCTGCCTGGCGTCCTTCGACGTGCTGCTCCAGCCGCGCAAGAAGGAGGTCTACGCACCGACGGTGCACGAGGCCCTCGCCAGCGGCGTGCCGGTCATCGCGTACGACGGCGGGACGGCCGCGGACGTCGTACGCCACGAGCACAACGGCCTGCTCGTCGACACCCGCCGCGGGGTCAAGACCTTCGCCGGCACGGTCGCCCGGCTCGCGGGCAACCGGGAGCTGCTGTCCGCGCTGGCCGAGCTGGCCCGCGGGTCCGTGGCCGACCGGTCCTGGGACGACGCGGTGGACGAGCTGCTGGAGGTCCACTACCCCGGCGCGGTGGGACGCCCCTCCGCCGCGATCGGCTGAGTCTCAGACCTCGCTGCGGCCGTCGTCGTCCTTGTTGCGGATCCCGATCTTGTTGCCGAGCCACACCAGCGGGTCGTACTTGCGGTCGACCACGCGCTCCTTCATCGGGATGATCGCGTTGTCGGTGATCTTGATGCCCTCGGGGCACACCTCGGTGCAGCACTTGGTGATGTTGCACATCCCGAGCCCGGCCGCCCCCTGGGCGAGCTGGCGACGGTCGTGGGTGTCGAGGGGGTGCATGTCGAGCTCGGCGTACCGCAGGAAGAAGCGGGGACCGGCGAAGGCCGGCTTGTTCTCGTCGTGGTCGCGTACGACGTGACAGGTGTTCTGGCACAGGAAGCACTCGATGCACTTGCGGAACTCCTGGCCCCGCTCGACGTCGATCTGGGCCATCCGACGCTTGCCGTCCTTGTCGCGCGGTGGTGGCGCGAACGAGGGCAGCTCCTTGGCCTTCTCGTAGTTGAAGGAGACGTCGGTGACCAGGTCGCGGATGACCGGGAACGAGCGCATCGGCGTGACGGTGATCGTCTCGGTCGGGTCGAAGTCCGAGAGCCGCGACATGCACAGCAGCCGCGGCTTGCCGTTGATCTCGGCGCTGCACGACCCGCACTTGCCGGCCTTGCAGTTCCAGCGGACCGCGAGGTCGCCGGCCTGGGTCGCCTGGATCCGGTGGAGCGCATCGAGCACCACCTCGCCCTCGGAGACCTCCACGGAGTAGTCGGTCAGCTCGCCTTCGTACTGGTTGCCCCGCCAGACGCGCATCTTCAGGTCGTAGCCCATGGTTGGTCCCTTACTTCTCTTCGAAGAACGTCTTGAGCTCGTCCGGCATCACCGGCAGCGGCTTGTGCGCCAGGTCGACGCCGTCACCCTTCTTGTTCAGCGAGAGCACCAGGTTCTTGGTGGCCCAGCTGTCATCGGGAAGGGGGAAGTCGTCGCGGGTGTGCCCACCTCGGGACTCCTGCCGCTCCAGCGCTGCCTTGGCGATGCACTCGGAGACGATCAGCATGTTGCGCAGGTCCATCGCCAGGTGCCAGCCCGGGTTGTACTGGCGGTGCCCCTCGACGGCGAGATGCTCGGCGCGTTCCTTGAGCGCCTCGATCTTCGCCAGGGACTCGGTCAGCTCTTCCTCTGTCCGGATGATGCCCACGAGGTCCTGCATGCTCTCCTGCAGGTCGATGTGGATCGTGTACGGGTTCTCGCGGCCGGAGCGGTCCTCGAAGGGCGCGAGCGCAAGGTCCTCCGCGGCCAGCACGTCCTCGTTTCGTACGACGGGCGGGTTGCCGCTCGTCTGGCCGGCGTGCGCCGCAGCGGCCTCCCCGGCCCGCCGCCCGAAGACCAGCAGGTCCGACAGGGAGTTGCCCCCGAGCCGGTTGGAGCCGTGCATCCCGCCGGAGCACTCGCCCACTGCGTAGAGCCCGGTCACGCCACTCTGCTCGGTGTCCGCGTCGACCTCGATGCCGCCCATCACGTAGTGGCAGGTGGGCCCGATCTCCATCGGCTCCTTGGTGATGTCGACGTCGGCGAGCTCCTTGAACTGGTGGTACATCGACGGCAGCCGCTTGCGGATGTACTCGGCGTCACGCCGCGAGGCGATGTCGAGGAAGATGCCGCCGTGCGGTGATCCCCGGTCGGCCTTGATCTCGGAGTTGATCGCCCGCGCCACCTCGTCGCGCGGAAGCAGCTCAGGTGGTCGGCGGTTGTTCTTCTTGTCGTCGTACCACCGGTCCGCCTCCTCCTCGGTGTCCGCGGTCTCGCTCTTGAAGAACTCCGGGATGTAGTCGAACATGAACCGCTTGCCCTCGGAGTTCCGCAGGATGCCGCCGTCGCCGCGCACCGACTCGGTGACCAGGAGCCCCTTCACGGACGGTGGCCACACCATGCCGGTCGGGTGGAACTGCACGAACTCCATGTTGATCAGCTTCGCGCCGGCACGGAGGGCCAGGGCATGGCCGTCACCGGTGTACTCCCAGGAGTTGCTGGTGACCTGGAACGACTTGCCGATGCCGCCGGTGGCCAGGACCACGGAGGGCGCCTCGAAGACCACGAACCGGCCGGTCTCGCGCCAGTAGGCGAACGCGCCGGAGATCGCGCCCTCCCCGAACCGGTCCTTGAGCAGCTCGGTGACCGTGCACTCCATGAACACGTCGATGCCGAGGGCGACTGCCCGCTGCTGCAGCGTGCGGATCATCTCGAGCCCGGTCCGGTCACCGACGTGCGCCAGCCGGGCGTAGCGGTGGCCGCCGAAGTCGCGCTGGGAGATCAGGCCGTCCTCGGTGCGGTCGAAGAGCGCGCCCCAGTCCTCGAGCTCCTGCACCCGCTCGGGGGCCTCCTGCGCGTGCAGCTGGGCCATCCGCCAGTTGTTGAGCATCTTCCCGCCACGCATGGTGTCGCGGAAGTGCACCTCCCAGTTGTCCTCGGGCCAGCGGTTCCCCATGGCGGCCGCGATGCCGCCCTCGGCCATCACGGTGTGTGCCTTGCCCAGCAGCGACTTGCACACGATCGCCGTGCGGGCACCGGCGTCGTGGGCAGCGATCGCTGCACGGAGCCCGGCACCTCCCGCACCGACGACGACCACGTCGTAGGAGTGGGTCTCGAACCCGTGGCCCTCGGTCTCCTCGGAGGACATCCGGTTGCCGGTCATCGGGTGCCGGTCGCTTCGACGTTTCCGCATCAGAAGAACCTCACGTCGGTGATGGCGCCGGTCGACAGCAGCACGACATAGAGGTCGGCGAAGGCGACCGAGAACAGGGAGAGCCAGGCATAGAGCGCGTGGTGCTTGTTCTGCGCGGAGACCCAGGTCCACAGCTTGTAGCGCACGGGGTGCTTGCTGAAGTGGCGCAGCCGGCCGCCGACGGCGTGCCGGCAGGAGTGGCAGGACAGGGTGTAGAGCCAGATCAGCACGATGTTCGCGATGAAGATCAGGCTGCCCAGCCCCATGTGCCCCCACTCGCCCTCCTCGTTGCGGAAGGTGAGGACGGTGTCGAAGGTCAGGATCGCGCCGACCACGACTGCGGCGTACCAGAACCAGCGGTGCAGGTTGTTCAGGATCAGCGGCAGCCGGGTCTCGCCGCTGTAGGACGTGTGCGGCTCCGCGACGGCGCACGCCGGGGGGCTGAGCCAGAACGCCCGGTAGTAGGCCTTGCGGTAGTAGTAGCAGGTCATCCGGAACCCGAGCGGGAAGATCAGGATGATCAGGGCTGCCGAGAGCGGCCACCACTCGAACGGCTGGCCGAAGTCGGAGGCACCCTCGACGCAGTCGCTGAGGCAGGGCGAGTAGAACGGCGAGAGGTAGGGCTTGACGTAGTAGTGCGTGCCCTGGAAGGCCCTGATCGTGGCGTAGATGACGAACGCCGTGAAGACCACGAAGGTGGCCAGTGGCTGGAGCCACCAGCGGTCGGCCCGCAGGGTCCTCTCCCCGATGGGAGCCCGGGTGGACCCTCGTACACCCGCGTCCGTCTGGGCCATCGCCACCTCCGTCTGGGCCGTCCGTCTGGGCTGTGCTGTGGAACACTCTCGCCGCTCGGTACGGCAAAGCGTAAGGGGCGCGCCCTTTCTGGATGCGCAGGGGCATATGTCACATCGTCTGGGGGCACTCAGGGCCCATGGGGAGCGCTACGGTGACCGGTGTGGCAACTGCGACCCTCGTGAAGAACAGCAGGTCGACCCGCTCGACCATCGCGTTGAAGCTCCTGATGGCCGTCAGCGGCATCATCTTCATCGGTTTCGTGCTTGCCCACATGTACGGCAACCTCAAGGCCTTCGCCGGCCACGACGCCTACAACGAGTACGCCGAGCACCTGCGCGCGTTCGGGGAGCCGATCCTCCCGCGCGAGCGGGATGCTCTGGATCCTCCGGACCGTGCTCATCGTGTCGCTGCTCGTCCACGTCGCCGCCGCCGTGGCCCTGTGGCGCCGGGCCAGGCGGGCCCGCCCGATCAAGTACGTGATGAAGAAGAACAACCACTCCACCAAGGCCTCGCACCTGATGCGCTGGGGCGGCGTGACCATCCTGCTGTTCATCGTCTGGCACCTGCTGAACTTCACCATCGGCAAGGTGAACGTGCAGGGCGGCTCGACCAACGACCCCTACAACCTCCTGGTCGACTCGTTCGAGACCTGGTGGCTGACGCTGATCTACCTGGCCGCGATGGCCATGCTCGGAGCCCACCTCCACCACGGGATCTGGAGCTCGCTGCAGACCATGGGCCTGACCAACAACGCCAACGCGCGTGCCCGGGCCAAGCAGTTCGGGTTCGTGGTCGCCCTGATCATCACCGTCGGGTTCTCGATCGTCCCCGTCTTCATCCTGGCCGGCGTCATCACCAAGTAGGGGGTCAGCACCACCCATGACAGACATGCCCGACACCACCACCAAGGCCGACCCCTCCCACCACGCGGACAGCGAGGAGGAGAGCGACGACGCCGCCGGCTACTACGTCCCCGGCGACCCGATCAAGGACACCAAGGCGCCGGGCGGCCCCATCGACGAGCGCTGGAACACCCGGCAGTTCGAGGCCCGGATCGCCAACCCGGCCAACCGCCGCCGGCTCTCGGTGATCGTGGTCGGCACCGGTCTGGCCGGCGCCTCCGCCGCGGCCACGCTCGGCGAGGCCGGCTACGTGGTGAAGTCGTTCTGCTACCAGGACTCCCCGCGTCGCGCCCACTCGATCGCCGCCCAGGGCGGCATCAACGCGGCCAAGAACTACAAGGGGGACGGCGACTCCGTCTACCGGCTCTTCTACGACACCATCAAGGGCGGCGACTACCGCTCGCGGGAGTCCAACGTCTACCGGCTGGCCCAGGTCAGCCTGAACATCATCGACCAGTGCGTCGCCCAGGGCGTCCCGTTCGCCCGCGAGTACGGCGGCCTGCTGGACAACCGCTCCTTCGGCGGGGTCCAGGTCTCGCGGACCTTCTACGCCCGCGGCCAGACCGGCCAGCAGCTGCTGATCGGCGCCTACCAGGCCCTCGAGCGCCAGGTGGCCGCCGGCACGGTGCGGACCTACACCCGCCACGAGATGGTCGAGCTGATCATCGTCGACGGCCGCGCTCGCGGGATCATCGTGCGCGACCTGATCACCGGGGAGCTGGAGACCTACTTCGCCGACGTCGTGGTCCTCGCCAGCGGTGGCTACGGCAACGTCTTCTTCCTCTCCACCAACGCGATGGGCTCCAACGTCACCGCGACCTGGCGCGCCCACCGCAAGGGCGCCTACATGGCGAACCCCTGCTACACCCAGATCCACCCGACCTGCATCCCGGTGTCCGGCACGCACCAGTCCAAGCTCACCCTGATGAGCGAGTCGCTGCGCAACGACGGCCGCATCTGGGTCCCCAAGGACGCCAAGGACGCCGAGACGAACCCGCGCGACATCGCCGAGGAGGACCGCGACTACTACCTGGAGCGGATCTACCCCTCGTTCGGCAACCTGGTCCCCCGCGACATCGCCTCGCGCCAGGCCAAGAACATGTGCGACGAGGGTCGTGGCGTCGGGCCGGAGGTCGACGGCGTACGACGAGGGGTCTACCTCGACTTCGCGGAGGCGATCGAGCGCCTCGGGCGCAAGGCGATCGAGGACAAGTACGGCAACCTCTTCGACATGTACGCCCAGATCACGGGCGAGGACCCCTACGCGGTGCCGATGCGGATCTACCCGGCCGTGCACTACGTGATGGGCGGCCTCTGGGTCGACTACGACCTGCAGTCCTCGATCCCGGGCCTGTTCGTCACCGGCGAGGCCAACTTCTCCGACCACGGGGCCAACCGGCTCGGCGCCTCGGCGCTGATGCAGGGACTGGCCGACGGCTACTTCGTGCTGCCGAACACGATCCGCGACTACCTCGCCGAGGGTCCCTTCGACAAGGTCCCCGAGGACCACCCGGCCGTTCGCGAGGCCCAGGAGGCGGTGCAGAAACGGGTGGACCACTTCCTGAACAACAACGGCACCCGGAGCGTCGACTCCTACCACCGCGAGCTCGGCAACATCATGTGGGAGTACTGCGGGATGGAGCGCACCGAGGAGGGCCTGAAGAAGGCGATCGACCTGATCCGGTCGCTGCGCGACGACTTCTGGCGCAACGTGAAGGTCCTCGGCGCGGCCGAGAGCCTCAACCAGTCACTGGAGCGGGCCGGACGCGTGGGCGACTTCTTCGAGCTCGGCGAGCTGATGTGCATCGACGCGCTGAACCGCCGCGAGTCCTGCGGCGGCCACTTCCGGGGCGAGTCCCAGACCGAGGACGGCGAGGCCCTGCGGCACGACGACGCCTATGCCTACGTCGCGGCATGGGAGTGGGCCGGGCGCGACGAGAAGCCCGTGCTGCACAAGGAGGACCTGACCTATGAGTACGTCGAGATGAAGCAGCGGAGCTACAAGTGAATCTGACCCTGAAGATCTGGCGCCAGCCGGATGCGGCGTCCGAGGGTGCGATGCACACCTACGAGGTCGAGGACATCTCCGAGGACATGTCCTTCCTCGAGATGCTCGACGTGCTCAACGAGCGACTCAACGGGGAGGACGAGGAGCCGATCGCCTTCGACTCCGACTGCCGCGAGGGCATCTGCGGCATGTGCGGCCTGATGATCAACGGCGAGGCCCACGGCCCCCAGGTCACCACCACCTGCCAGCTGCACATGCGCTCGTTCCACGACGGGGAGACGATCACCATCGAGCCCTGGCGGGCCGAGGCCTTCCCGGTGATCAGGGACCTGTGCGTCGACCGCCGGGCCTTCGACCGGCTGATCCAGCAGGGCGGCTACATCTCGGTGAACACCGGTGCCGCCCCGGACGCGCACGCGACGCCCGTACCCAAGGACAACGCCGACCGCGCCTTCGACGCCGCGACCTGCATCGGCTGCGGCGCCTGTGTCGCGGCCTGCCCCAACGGCTCGGCTTCGCTGTTCGTCGGCGCCAAGATCACCCACCTCGGCGAGCTCCCCCAGGGCCAGGCCGAGCGGGACTCCCGCGTGGTCAACATGGTCGCCCAGCACGACCACGAGGGCTTCGGTGGCTGCACCAACATCGGCGAGTGCACCGCGGCCTGCCCGAAGGGAATTCCGCTCGACGTCATCTCCCAGCTGAACAAGGACCTGCGCACCGCCATCCGGCACGGGTACTGATCCGCGGGAAGCAATCTCGCAAGCGGCTTACTGCCCGCGGCACATGCCGCCTATGGTCCGCCCATGTTGAAGACCGGAACACGCTGGCTGACGCTCGTTGCGCTCGGCCCTGCCCTGCTGTTTACCGCGCGATCAGCTTCAGCTACGCCACGGTCCGCGTCTACCGCAACGGCAGCCTGCTCCAGACGGTGAAGAACCCGGTCGCCTCCGGCTACGCCCAGCCGACGCTGGTGTGGCAGGTGCCCACCGACGTCGCCCGGTCAGGGTCCTTCAAGGTCGTGGTGAGCGGCATCCGGAAGTCGGGGACCACGCAGCGCTACGCGCACTCCTACTCGGTGAACATGTTCACGCCGGGGTCCTGACACGGTCCGGTCGGTCAGGTCCGGTCAGCTCGCCGAGGGGGAACGCCTGGGTGGGCTGCCAGCCGATGAGCTCGTCGTGGAGGTACATCCACATCTCGTGCACGTCGAAGGTCGCGTCGAAGTCCTCGAGGTCGGTGAACGCCTGTTCCAGCCGGTCCTCCGGCAGGTGGTGGGCGACCGTGACGTGCGGGTGGTAGGGGAAGGTGCGCTGGAAGCCTGGTCGCCCCTGGCGCACGCCCGTCTCCAGCTGCTCGCACTGGCTGATCCCCTCGACCACGCCGACGAAGACGACCGGCGAGACCGGCCGGAAGGTGCCGGTGCCGCGCAGGTGCACCCGGAACGGCAACGTCCCCGACGCCACCTTGCCCAGGTGTGCGATCAGGTCGTCCAGGTCGGCGTCGGGCACCTCGTGCGGTGGCAGCAGGGTGATGTGGGTCGGGATGTGCTTCGCGGACTCGTCGCCGGAGGCGATGCGGTAGTGCTGGAGCTCGCTCCCCCAGGGCTCGGGGACGGCGACGGAGACACCGATGGTGGGCACCAGATGACCCTACCGGGGCACGAACCCGACCCGGTCGTAGACGTCGGCGAGCGTCCGCCTCGCCACCTCGCCCGCCGTCCGGGCGCCGGCCTCGAGCACGCGCTGGAGCTCGGTCCGGTCGTCGAGCAGCTCGAGGGTGCGGTTGCGGAACGGGGTCACGAACTCGACGACGACGTCGGCCAGGTCGCCCTTGAGAGAGCCATACCCCTTCCCGTCGTACGACGTGACGAGGTCGTCGATGCTCCGGCCGCTCAGGGCCGAGTAGATCGTGAGCAGGTTGGAGATGCCGGGCTTCTCGTCGGGGTCGAAGCGGATCTCGGAGCCGGAGTCGGTGACGGCCGAGCGGATCTTCTTCGCCGAGGCCTTGGGGTCGTCGAGCATCTCCACGATCCCGCTGACACTCGAGTTCGACTTCGACATCTTGATCGCGGGGTTCTGCAGGTCGAGGATCTTCGCGGTCGTCTTGAGGATGTACGGCTCCGGCAGCCGGAAGGTCTTCTTGTAGCGGTAGTTGAAGCGGTTCGCGAGGTCGCGGGTCAGCTCGAGGTGCTGGCGCTGGTCCTCCCCCACCGGGACGTACTCCGGGCGGTAGAGCAGGATGTCGGCAGCCTGCAGGATCGGGTAGGTGAACAGCCCCACCGACGCAGCGCCCTCACCGCCCTTGGCGGACTTGTCCTTGAACTGCGTCATCCGGCGCGCCTCGCCGAACCCGGTCAGGCACTGCAGCACCCAGGCCAGCTCTGCGTGCTCGGGCATGTGTGACTGCACGAAGATCGCCGAGCGCTCCGGGTCGATGCCCATGGCGATCAGCTGTGCCGCCGCCACGTAGGTGCGCTCACGCAGCTGCTTCGGTTCCGGACCTGGCTCCATCGCATGCAGGTCGGCGATGAAGAAGAACGGCTGGTGCGTCTCCTGCAGGTCCACCCACTGCCGCGTCGCCCCCAGGTAGTTGCCGAAGTGGAACGAGTCGCTGGTCGGCTGGATGCCGGACAGGACGCGAGGGCGGGCAGGCTTCTCAGCCGGGGTCTGCTCGGACATGGGCGTCATTGTTCCAGCAGGCGTACGACGCACCGGCACGGCCTCGGCTGGTCTCGTGCCGGGTTGACCGCCCGAGAACAATGACCGGCATGCCGGCAACGCACAGCACCGTCCCGACCCTCACCGACGGCGTCGTCGTCCTGCGTGCTCCCACCGACGACGACATCGACGATGCCGTGGAGCAGAGCCAGGACCCGGTCAGCCAGCGGTGGACCAGCGTCCCGGTGCCGTACACCCGCGACGACGCGCGCAGGTACCTGCGGCACTTCATCCCCGACGGCTGGGAGACCAACCGGGAGTGGGGCTTCGTGGTGGAGGCCGAGGACGACGACGGCGTACGCCGCTTCGCCGGCACCATCTCGCTGCGCAACGAGGGTGAGAGTCGCGCCGAGATCGCCTACGGCTCCCACCCCTGGGTCCGCGGCCGGGGCGTGATGGAGCGGGCACTGCGGCTGCTGCTGGAGTGGGGCTTCGCCGAGCGCGACCTGGAGACGGTGATCTGGCTGGCCCGACGCGGCAACTGGGCCTCGCGCCGGCTGGCGTGGCGGCTGGGCTTCAGCTTCGACGGGACGCTGCGCTCCTGGCTGCACACGCGCGACGGGTTGCTCGACGCGTGGGCGGGCACGTTGCGTCGCGGTGAGGCGATGGCGCCGCGGACCACGTGGCTGCGGGCTCCGCGGATCGTCGGCGACTCCGTGGTGCTGCGAGCCACGTCGGAGGCAGACATCCCGCGGCTCGTCGAGGGAGGCAACGACCCGCAGGTGCAGAGGTACAGCCAGAGCCTCCGTGAGCACGCTCCCCACGACGAGGCGAAGGCGCGAGAGCGGGAGCTCGGCCTCCTCGAGGAGAGTGCTCTTGGCGGGACGGTGACGTGGACAGTTGCGGACGCCTCCACCGATGCCCTTCTCGGCTGGGTGGCGCTGTTCCGGATCCAGGCCGGCCGCGAGGCCGAGGTCGGCTACTACGCGCACCCGGCGGCCCGCGGCCGCGGTGTGGCCGCCGAGGCCTGCAGACTCGCTGTGCGGCACGCCTTCATCGACGTCGAGGACGGCGGGCTCGGGCTGCACCGGCTCAAGGCGTACGCCGCGGTGGACAACCCCGCCTCCCACCGCATCCTCGAGCGAGCCGGCTTCACCAGGTTCGGCGTCGAACGCAGCAGCACCCTGCTCCCCGACGGCACCTACCTGGACACCGTCGCCTTCGACCAGCTGGCCGAGGAGTACCGACTCCGCTAGGCCGTACGGCGGTGCAGGGTGGCCGAGGCGAGGAGGACGAGGAGTCCGGCGAAGGAGAGTGCGGCGCCGACCCAGGCCGTCGAGGTGTAGCCGAACCCGGCGGCAACGACCACTCCGCCCAGCCAGGCGCCGAGGGCGTTGGCGACGTTGAGCGAGGCGTGGTTCATCGCGGCGCCGATCGTCTGCGCGTTGCCGGCGACCTGCATCAGCCGCATCTGCAGGTTCGTCACCAGCACCGACCCGGCCACGGTCAGCGAGAACACGGTGAGCAGGCCGAGGAGGAACGACTGCGAGGTGACCGTGAACGCGACCAGGATCACGACCATCGCCGACGACGAGACCAGCAGGGACCGGAAGATCGACCAGTCGGCGAGGCGCCCGCCCAGCGGCGTACCGACCACCATGCCCACGCCCATCGCGAGCAGGTAGAGCGGCACCCGCCCCTCCCCCAGCCCGGCAACGTCGGTGACGGTCGGGGAGATGTAGGTGTACACCGCGAACATGCCGCCGAAGCCGATCGCCCCGGCGAGCAGGGTGAGCAGGACCTGCGGGTTCCTGAACGCGCGCAGCTCGCTGCGGCCGGTCGCCTCGCGGTTGGCCTTGACGTGCGGCACCAGCCAGAGCACCAGCACGGCGGTCAGGGCGGCGAGCCCTGTCACCAGCCAGTACGCCGAACGCCAGCCGGCGTGCTGGCCGAGCCAGGTGGCAGCCGGGACCCCGGCAACGTTGGCGAAGGCCAGACCGAGCATCACTCCGCTGACCGCCCGGCCACGTCGCTCGGCAGTGACCAGGCCGGCCGCCACGAGGGAGGCCACCCCGAAGTAGGCGCCGTGTGGGATGCCGGCGAAGAACCGGGCCAGGGTGAGCGAGGTGAAGCCGGTCGCCAGGGCGCTGGCCGCGTTGCCGACCAGGAAGACCAGCATCAGGCCGATCAGCAGCTCCCTGCGCGGGAGCCGGGCGCCGAACACCGCGATCAGCGGGGCGCCGACCACCACCCCGATGGCGTACGCCGAGATCACGTGGCCGGCCGTCGGGATGGACACCCCGACCCCGGCGGCCATCTGCGGCAGCAGCCCCATCGAGACGAACTCGGTGGTGCCGATGGCGAAGCCGCCCATCGCCAGCGCGAACAGGGCGAAGCCGATCTGCAGCGGTGACCCCCGGCGGGCAGCCTCGAGCCGGCGTGCGCGGCCACTGGGGGCCACAGGGCCGCCTCAGGGGTCTGCTCGATGCTCGTGGTCACCCTTCCTGCAACGCGGAGACGCCGCCCGGATTCCCGGGCGGCGCCGCCGCGTGCTGTTGGCTACGTCTCAGTTGAGCGCAGCGAGCAGGTCGTTGAAGGTCTTCGACGGACGCATCACGGCCGATGCCTTCTCCGCGTCCGGCCGGTAGTAGCCGCCGATGTCGGCCGGCGAGCCCTGCACGTCGAGCAGCTCCTGGGCGATGGTCTCCTCGTTCTCGGCCAGCTGCGACGCCAGCTCCGAGAACGCCTCCGCCAGGTCGGCGTCGTCGGTCTGGTTCGCCAGCTCCTGTGCCCAGTAGAGGGCGATGTAGAAGTGGCTGCCGCGGTTGTCGATCGTGCCGAGCTTGCGGCCCGGCGACTTGTTCTCGTGCAGCCAGGTCTCGGTCGCGCGGCCCAGGGTCTCGCCGAGGACCTTGGAGTGCTCGTTGCCGGTGACCTCGCCGTACTTCCCGAAGCTCTCGGACAGCGCGAGGAACTCGCCCAGGCTGTCCCAGCGCAGGTAGTTCTCCTTGACCAGCTGCTGCACGTGCTTGGGCGCCGACCCGCCCGCACCGGTCTCGAACAGGCCGCCGCCGGCGATCAGGGGTACGACGGAGAGCATCTTCGCGCTGGTGCCCAGCTCGAGGATCGGGAACAGGTCGGTCAGGTAGTCGCGGAGCACGTTGCCCGTGACCGAGATCGTGTTCTCGCCCTTGCGGATCCGGTCGATGGAGAACTTGATCGCGTCCATCGGGGCCATGATCTGGATGTCGAGGCCGTCGGTGTCGTGCTCGGGCAGGTACTCGTTGACCTTCGCGATCAGGTTGGCGTCGTGGGCACGCGTCTCGTCGAGCCAGAAGACGGCCGGGTCACCGGTCGCGCGGGCACGGGTCACGGCGAGCTTGACCCAGTCGCGGATCGGCTCGTCCTTGGTCTGGCAGGCGCGCCAGATGTCGCCGGCGGAGACCTCGTGCTCGATCAGGACGTTGTCGTCCTCGTCGAGCACCCGGACGGTTCCGGGCTTGGCGATCTCGAAGGTCTTGTCGTGGCTGCCGTACTCCTCGGCCGCCCGCGCCATCAGGCCGACGTTGGAGACCGAGCCCATCGTGGCGGGGTCGTAGGCGCCGTTCTCCCGGCAGTCGTCGATGACGACCTGGTAGATGCCGGCGTAGCTGCTGTCGGGGATCACCGCGAGGGTGTCGGCCTCTTCGCCCCTCGGGTCCCACATGTGACCCGAGGTCCGGATCATCGCGGGCATGCTCGCGTCCACGATCACGTCGCTGGGCACGTGCAGGTTGGTGATGCCCTTCGAGTCGTCGACCATGGCCAGCTCCGGGCCCTCCTCGAGCCCCTGCTTGACCGCGTCGGCGATGGCCTGGCCCTTCTCGCCGCCGAGCTTCTCGGCGCCGGAGAGGATGCTGGCGAGACCGTTGCTGGGGTCGAGCCCGGCCTCGAGGAGGACCTCACCCTGCTCGGCGAACAGCTTGGGGAAGAACGCCTGCACCGCATGACCGAAGATGATCGGGTCCGAGACCTTCATCATCGTGGCCTTCAGGTGCAGCGAGAAGAGCACCTTGTCGGCCTTGGCCCGCTCGATCTGCTCGCGGAGGAACGCCTGCAACGCAGCCGTGTCCATGAAGGTGCCGTCGATGACCTCGCCGGCCTGCACGGGCACCGACTCCTTGAGCACCTCGGTGCCCTCATCGGTGACCAGCTCGATGCGCAGCGAGCCCTCCTTCTCGATGACCGTCGACTTCTCGTTGGAGCGGAAGTCGTCGGCGTCCATGTGCGCCACGTTGGTCTTCGAGTCCGAGCTCCACTCGCCCATCGAGTGCGGGTGCTTGCGGGCGTAGTTCTTCACCGACTCCGGCGCCCGGCGGTCGGAGTTGCCCTCGCGCAGGACCGGGTTGACCGCGCTGCCCTTGACCCGGTCGTAGCGGGCGCGCACGTCCTTGTCCTCGTCGGACTGCGGGTTGTCCGGGTAGTCCGGGAGGTCGAAGCCCAGCTCCTGCAGCTCGGCGATCGCAGCCTTGAGCTGCGGGGTGGAGGCACTGACGTTGGGCAGCTTGACGATGTTGGCCTCGGGGGTCTTGGCCAGGTCACCGAGCTCGTGCAGGTCGTCGTTGACGCGCTGGTCCTCCGGCAGCAGCTCCGAGAGGCTGGCGAGGATCCTGGCGCCGAGGGAGATGTCGCGGGTGTCGACCGAGACGGCGGCCTTCTCGGCGTACGCCTCGATGATCGGGAGGAACGAGTACGTCGCCAGGAGCGGCGCCTCGTCGGTGTGGGTGTAGATGATCTTCGAGTCGGACACTGGGGCTCCTGGGCGTTCTCTCGGTTGTCTGTTCGTCAGCTGTGGCAGGCGTGGGCCGCGACCCAGCGGCCAGCCTCTCAGCGCTCCGTGGTCCGACACAACCGGCGACCGGAGCCACCGCGTCCCGAGGGCCGACGGCCGGGTGCCCGACGGGGAGAAGCGCTGCTAGCGTCGGAGATGTCCCTTCGTAGTACCCAGTCCTACCCACGTCGCACCCAGGAGTTCCCGTTGAGCACTGCACCCCTGAAGGTCGCCGTCACCGGCGCAGCCGGCCAGATCGGCTACAGCCTGCTGTTCCGTCTCGCGAGCGGGGGCCTGCTCGGGGCCGACCGACCGATCGAGCTCCGGCTGCTCGAGATCACGCCGGCACTCAAGGCGCTCGAGGGCGTGGTGATGGAGCTCGACGACTGCGCGTTCCCCACCCTCGCCGGCGTGGAGATCGGCGACGACGCCAACACCGTCTTCGAGGGCGTGAACCTCGCCCTGCTGGTCGGCGCGAAGCCGCGCGGTCCCGGCATGGAGCGCGGTGACCTCCTCGAGGCCAACGGCGCGATCTTCACCACCCAGGGCAAGGCGCTCAACGAGGTGGCCGCGGACGACGTACGCATCGGGGTGACCGGCAACCCGGCCAACACCAACGCGCTGATCGCGATGTCCAACGCCCCCGACATCCCCAACGAGCGGTTCTCCGCGCTGACCCGCCTGGACCACAACCGGGCCCTCTCGCAGCTCGCGGCCAAGACCGGCGCCTCGGTCACCGACATCAAGAAGATGACGATCTGGGGCAACCACTCCGCCACGCAGTACCCCGACATCTTCCACGCCGAGGTGGGCGGCAAGAACGCCGCCGAGGTCGTCGGTGACCAGGCCTGGCTGGAGAACGACTTCATCCCGACGGTCGCCAAGCGCGGCGCCGCGATCATCGAGGCCCGCGGGTCGTCCTCCGCCGCCTCCGCCGCCTCCGCCACCATCGACGCCGCCCACGACTGGCTCTCCGGCTCCGCCGAGAACGACTGGGTCTCGATGGCGGTCATCTCCGACGGTTCCTACGACGTCCCCGAGGGCCTGATCTCGTCCTTCCCGGTGACCACGAAGAACGGTGACTGGGAGATCGTCCAGGGCCTGGAGATCGACGACTTCTCGCGCGGCCGGATCGACGCCTCCACCAAGGAGCTCGCCGAGGAGCGCGACGCGGTCACCGAGCTCGGCCTGATCTGAACCCCGACCGGCTGAGTCACGGGTCAGCCGGGCTGGTTCGGGATCACGCTGGCCAGCACGAGCAGGGCGCTGCCGACCCCGCCGAGCATGAGTACGTCGACCCACTTGTGGCGGCGTACCCGGAGCATCCCGGCGTTGCGGTCCGGCAGCAGTGCGCGCATCAGCGCACCGAAGATCAGGACCAGGCCGATCATGGCGACGCCGCGACGCCAGGGGCCGAACGCGACGACCAGGAGCCCGACCGCGGTGACCGCCACGACGATCAGGTAGACCAGCCCGCCGACGGTGGACGGGACCCGACGTGGCTCCTGGGGCACGCTCACGAGATGGGGTTGTCCTCGTGGCCTTGCTGGAGTGCTGCCTCGGCGCGCTCGACCACGTTGGAGAGCAGCATCGCCCGGGTCATCGGGCCGACGCCGCCGGGGTTCGGGGAGACCCAGGCGGCGACGTCCCACACCGAGGCGTCCACGTCGCCGGCGAGCTTGCCGTCCACGCGGGAGACGCCGACGTCGAGTACGGCGGCACCCGGCTTGACCATGTCGCCCGTGATGATGCCGGGCACGCCGGCCGCGGCCACCACGATGTCGGCCTGGCGCACGTGTGCCGCGAGGTCGCGGGTGCCGGTGTGGCACAGCGTGACCGTCGCGTTCTCGGACCGGCGGGTCAGCAGCAGGCCCAGGGGCCGGCCGACGGTGACGCCACGACCGACCACCACCACGTCGGCGCCGTTGATCTCCACGCCGTGACGGCGCAGCAGCGTCACGATCCCGAACGGCGTGCACGGCAGCGGCGCCGGCTTGCCGAGCACGAGCCAGCCGAGGTTCGTCGGGTGCAGGCCGTCGGCGTCCTTCTCCGGGTCGATCTCACCGAGCACGACGTTCTCGTCGATGCCCTTGGGCAGCGGGAGCTGGACGATGTAGCCGGTGCAGGCGGGGTTCTCGTTGAGCCGGCGTACGGCGGCCAGGATCTCGTCCTGCGACGCAGTGCCGGGCAGGTCCTCGCGGAGCGACTCGATGCCGACCTCGGCGCAGTCCTTGTGCTTGCCGTTGACGTACCACGTCGAACCGGGGTCGTCCCCCACCAGCACCGTGCCCAGCCCGGGAGTGATGCCGTGCTCGCGGAGCTTGGCGACCCGCTCGGCGAGCTCGCCCTTGATGGCCTTGGCAGTGGCCGTTCCGTCCAGCTTCTGTGCGGTCACGTGGTCATCCTCCCTGCTCGGATGCGTTCGTCAGTGTGCGAAATGCCTGGTCCCGGTGAAGTACATCGTCACGCCGGCCTGCTTCGCCGCCTCGACGGTCAGCTCGTCGCGCACCGAGCCGCCCGGCTGCACGATGGCGCTGACCCCGGCGTCGATGAGGATCTGCGGGCCGTCCTCGAACGGGAAGAAGGCGTCGGACGCGGCCACCGAACCGCTGGCCCGGTCACCGGCCCGGGTGACCGCGAGGCGACACGAGTCGACCCGGTTGACCTGGCCCATGCCGATCCCGACCGAGGCGCCGTTGCTGGCCAGCAGGATCGCGTTGGACTTCGCCGCACGGCAGGCCTTCCACGCGAACGCGAGGTCGGCGAGCACCTCGTCGGAGGCCGCCTCCCCGGTGGCGAGGGTCCACGTGGCCGGGTCGTCGCCGTCGGCGTCGATCGCGTCGCGCACCTGCATCAGCAGCCCGCCGGAGATCGGACCGGGTCTCCACGCCGCCGCGCTGCAGCGGCTCGCACTCGAGGAGGCGCACGTTCTTCTTCGCCCTGGAGGATCTCCACCGCGCCCTCGTCGTACGCCGGAGCGACGACCACCTCGGTGAACACCTCGGCGACCTGCCGCGCCATCTCGACCGACACCGGCCGGTTCACCGCGATCACGCCGCCGAACGCCGAGACCGGGTCGCACTCGTGTGCCTTGCGGTGCGCCTCGGCGACGTCGGCGCCCACGGCGATGCCGCACGGGTTGGCGTGCTTGATGATCGCGACGGCCGGCTCGTCGAAGTCGTACGCCGCCCGCCGGGCCGCGTCGGCGTCCACGTAGTTGTTGTAGGACATCTCCTTGCCGTGCAGCTGACGCGCCTGGGCCAGCCCGTCGGGACCGAAGCCGTTGAGGTAGAGCGCCGCCGGCTGGTGCGGGTTCTCGCCGTAGCGCAGCACGTTCGCGCGGTCCCAGGTGCCGCCCACCCAGGCCGGGAAGCCGGCGCCGTCGGAGGTGTCGGTCAGCACGCTGCCCATCCAGCTGGCCACGTGGACGTCGTACGTCGCGGTGTGCACGAACGCCTCCGCCGCGAGCCGCTTGCGCTGCTCGAGGGTGAAGCCACCCTCGCCGAGGGCCGCGAGCACGTCGGCGTAGCGCTCGGGCGAGGTGACGATCGCGACCGACGGGTGGTTCTTCGCCGCGGCCCGGACCATCGAGGGACCGCCGATGTCGATCTGCTCGACGCACTCGTCCGGGGAGGCGCCCGACATCACCGTCTCGGTGAACGGGTAGAGGTTGGAGACCACCAGGTCGAACGGCTCCACCCCGAGCTCGGCGAGCTCCGCGACGTGGGTCGGCAGCCGGCGGTCGGCGAGGATGCCGGCGTGCACCTTCGGGTGCAGCGTCTTGACCCGGCCGTCGAGGCACTCGGGGAAGCCGGTGAGGTCCTCCACCTTCGTCACCGGCAGGCCGAGGTCGGCGATCAGCCTCGCCGAGCCGCCGGTGGAGACCAGCTCGACGCCGGCGTCGTGCAGGCCGCGCACCAGGTCCTCGAGCCCGGCCTTGTCGTAGACGCGAGACCAGGGCTCGCTTGATCGCGATGCGGTCGGGCTGTGGTGCTGGGGCTCGGGCGCTCGGTCATGTGCCGATCCGCACCTTCCTGTCGGTGATGGTGAAGCCTTCGCGGGCGATCCGGCCGACGGTGTCGACGAGCATGGTCCGCTCGGCGACCTTGATCCGGTCGTGCAGCGACGCGACGTCGTCACCGTCCTCCACGGGCACGGCCGTCTGGGCGATGATCGGGCCGGTGTCGACGCCCTCGTCGACGACGAACAGCGTCGCGCCGGTGACCTTCACGCCATGGGCGAGCGCATCCGCCGGGGCCGTCGTACCGGGGAAGGAGGGGCACAGCGCCGGGTGCGTGTTCACCACGCGACCGGGGAAGCGGCCGAGGAACTCCGGGCCGACGAGCTTCATGAAGCCGGCGAGCACGACGAGGTCGGGATCGAAGGCGGCGACGGTGTCGGTCAGGGAGCTGTCCCAGTGCCCACGGCTGATGAAGTCGTCGACCTTGCGCACGAAGGTCGGGATCGCCGGCCCGGTCGGCCCGCGCCAGGCCCTCGATGTCCTCGCGGTCCGCGCCGACGGCGACCACCTCGGCGCCGTACGCCGGGTCCTGGGCAGCGTCGAGCAGGGCCTGGAGGTTGGTGCCGGCGCCGGAGACGAGTACGACGAGTCGGGTAGCGGGCACCGGCACAGGCTACCGAGCGCGTTCAGCGGCCGGTGAGCGGCGCAGTGAGCGGCGCTGCCACCAGGCAGTGACCACTCCGGCGACCAGTCCACCCATGCTCATCGCCATCACGGCGGCCACCAGGACCTCCCACACGGGGGCACCGATGTCGGCCATCCGGCCGGTGCCCATCGGTCCTCCCGCCAGCGCGATCGCCAGCGTGGTGATGAGTGCGCCGCCGAAGCCGCAGCCGAAGCCGCGCAGCGCGGCCGAGTCGTACGCCGGCACCCGGTAGGCCCGCTGGGCGAGCACGGCACCGACCGCGCCGACGACCACCGGCACCGCCAGCACACCGACCGCCCACTCGGGGGTCGGGCCGCTGCCGGGCAGGGCCGCGAGCAGCGGGAAGGCGGGGACCGGCCCAAGCGCCACCACGGAGGGCGACACCACGGTGCCGGTGCCGACGGCGAAGCCGGGGCCGAGGAGGTAGGCGCTGCCGAACAGGACCGCGTTGGGGGCGACAGCCAGCGTGGCGACGGCGTACATCACGTAGTCGCCCGGTCCGAGCCGCAGCTCGGACATCACCGCCGACGCCTCGTTCAGGCCGGCCACCAGGGCCGCGGCCACGAGCACGGCCGAGGCGGCCACCAGGAGCAGGAAGCAGGCCGCGGCGCCGTAGGCGATCGCCCGGATCCAGGCGGGCACCAGCTCGAGCCAGCCGCGCAGCCGGCCGGTGCCGACGCCCATGCCGAGCGTGCCGGCAATGCCGGCGACCAGCAGGGAGCCGAGGATCGCGCGGCCGAGGCTGGGGCTGGCGGAGTCCTGGGCGGCGAGCACGCAGGTGACGACCGCGATCACGACGTAGATGCCGGTCAGGATCGTGGCTGCCAGCGCGACGGTGCGGTCGTCCTCCACCGGCTGGGCGGTCAGCCCTGCCCAGCGGCCGAAGCGGAAGAGCACGACCGCCAGCAGCGCGGTCACGGTCAGCGGCACGATCCCGAGGGGTACGCCGGAGACGGTCAGCTGCGCTCCGTGGCCGACCAGCCACACGTCGGCCCCGACCCGGAGCGCGTCGGTGGTCTGCCCGTGGGCCCCGGCGTCGGCCAGGAACCAGCCGATGACGGCGAGCCCCATGAAGGTCACCATCGTCGTGCCGGCGGCCCCGACGGCAGCGATCGCCGCGGTCATGGTGAGCGGGCGGCCCTCGGGCTCACCCGCTGTCGGGGGCCCCGGAGCGGCGCCGGAAGAGCCGTCGGGCAGCAGGCGGGACAGCCGGCCCCGGGGACGCCCGGACGAAGGTGCGGCGGAAGGTCGGCTCAGCAGATCAGTCATCGCCGTCCCATCCTGTCCCAGGACGAGGACGGGGCCGGTGAGGCACGCGGGTAGCCTCGGTCTGACATGCCCACCCAGCCCACCTCTTCAAGCTCCAGTTCCGGGCCCGAGTTCGACGAGTTCTACCTGGCCAGCCGCCGACGGCTGGTCCTGGAGACCTACGCGCTCACCGGTGACCTGTCGGCGGCCCGCAGCGCGGTCCGCGACGCGTTCGAGGCGGCCGGCCACCACTGGCGCAAGGTGGGCCGGCTGCCCGACCCCGAGGAGTGGGTCCGCCCGCGCGCCTGGGCGATGGCCCAGCGGCGGCACGTGGCCCGGCTGTGGCATCGCGAGAAGGGGCTGAGCGCCGAGCAGAAGAACGTGCTGGACGCCCTGCACCACCTGCCCGACCAGCAGCGCAGGGTCCTCCTCCTGGCCCACGTCGCCGGGTTCACCACACCCGACATCGGGCGCGAGCTGGGCGAGAGCGCGGCGCGGATCGAGCACCAGCTCGAGGCCGCCACCCGGTCGTTCTGCAAGGAGACCGGCACCCCTGCCGAGGGAGTCCTCGCCGCGATCGAGTCGCTGGCCCCGATCGCCGAGGCGACCGCCCTCCCCCCGGCCCCGATCGTCGAGCGAGCCGGCCGGCGACGCCGTCGGGTGCACGCCGTGGCCGGGGTCGTCGTACTCCTCGCCCTGACGCTGGCCGGCGGCCTGTTCGTCGTGCGGGGCGGTGTCGAGAAGCCGGCCGCGGCAGCGGACCCCGGGCCGGCGCCGAAGCCGGTCACCGAGGAGATGCTGCTGAGCCTGGCGCAGGTGCAGAAGCTGGCCCCGAGGCCCGGTGGCGCCTGCTCGGCACCTCGGACAACACCTCGGGCACCGGCATCAACACCGTGTGCCAGGAGCGCCGCTTCGCCGATCCCCGTGGCCGCGACGCGTTCATCCGCAAGTTCGCCGCCGCCGGCACGCCGCGTCGCCACTACCTCGAGACCGTCGAGATCTCGCGCACGCCGGCGGCAGCGGCCACGGCGTACCGGACGACCGTCGGCTGGTTCGCCGGCTGCAGCGAGGCGCGCCTGCAGCTGCTCAACGCCTACCGCGTGCGCGGGCTCGGCGAGAGGGCGCAGATGCTGAAGCTGCGCATCCCCAACGACGTGGGACGCACGTACGTCGTCGGGGTCGTCCGGACCGGCTCGGTGACCGTCTCGACCGTGATGGAGACGATCAACGGCCGCCCGATCGAGGTCCGCCGCGCCGCCCGGGCGCTGACCGCAGCCGTGCGCAACCTGTGCGACGCCGACCCGTCCGGCCCGTGCCCGACCAGGGTCAAGGCCGCTCCGGTGCTGCCGCCTCCGTCCGGCGAGACGCCCGGCACGCTCGCCGTCGCCGACCTGCCCGTCGTGGGCAGCATCAACCGGCCCTGGGTCGGGACCGACCCCGTGCCGGCCCGGCCCAACATCGCGGCCACCACCTGCGACAAGGCCAACTTCGTCCGGTCCGGGGCACCCCGCGCGGCCACCCGCACCTTCCTGATCCCGCAGGGGAAGCTGCCCAAGCGCTTCGGCATCACCGAGACCGTCGGCGCCTTCGCCAACCCGCGCAAGGCCCGCGCCTTCGTGGCCCGCGTCTCGGCCTCGATGGCGGGGTGCGAGAAGAAGGACCTCGGCGCCCAGGTCAGCAGCGAGGTCGCCGAGCCGAAGGGCTATCGCGGGTCGGAGTACGCCCTGTGGCGGCTGGACAGCGAGATCAACGAGGAGTCGACCGTGGGCTTCTGGATGGGTGTCGCCCGGGTGGGTCGCTACGTTGCCCAGGTGAACTTCACACCGACCGGGGACAACGACATCGACGAGGTCACCTTCCACGCGCTGATCACCCGCGCCCGGGACCGCCTCTTCGAGCTGCCGTCAGCGCCGTGAGCAGCTTCGAGCTGGCCGACGGGCTGGTCTACCTCAACGGGAACTCTCTCGGTCCGCTGCCGCGGGGCGTCGCCGAGCGGGTCCAGGACGTGGTGAGCCGGGAGTGGGGCGAGGGCCTGATCCGCTCGTGGAACGACGCCAACTGGATGGAGCTCAGCAGCCGGATCGCCGACCGGATCGCCCCGCTGATCGGCGTACACGGTCGCGACCTGCACCTCGGCGACAGCACGAGCGTGAGCCTGTTCAAGACCACGGTCGCCGCGGCCCGGCTGCGCCCCGACCGCAAGGTGCTCGTCGTCGAGCCGTCCACCTTCCCCACCGACGGCTACATCGCCGCCGGGGTCGCGGACCTGATGGGCCTGGAGCTGCGCTGGTGCGACCCGGCCGATCCCCTGGCCGCGGTCGACGACGACGTGGCGCTGCTGAGCCTGACCCACGTCGACTTCCGCACCGGCGCGATGTTCGACATGGCCACCATCACCGCCGAGGCGCAGGCGCGAGGGGCGCTGGTCCAGTGGGACCTGTGCCACTCGACGGGTGCCGTCCCGGTCGACCTCACCGGCGTGGGCGCGGACCTGGCAGTGGGCTGCACCTACAAGTACCTCAACGGCGGTCCCGGCTCCCCGGCGTTCCTCTGGGTCGCGCCCCGAGCACCAGGCCGCCGCCCGCCAGCCGATCACCGGCTGGATGGGCCACGCGGAGCCGTTCGCGATGGCGCGCGACTACGTCGCCGTCGAGGGCATCGGCAGCTTCGCGTCGGGCACCCCGCCGGTGCTCGCGCTCTCGGCGCTCGAGGCAGCGCTCGAGGTCGTTCGACGAGGTCAGCGTGCCCGAGCTCAGGCGCCGGTCGCTCGAGCTGACCGACCTGTTCATGGACCTCGTCGAGCGAGCGGCTCCCGGGAGTCTTCGAGATCGTCACCCCGCGCGAGCACGAGCGGCGCGGCAGCCAGGTCTCGCTGCGGCACCCGTCGGCGTACGGCGTGGTCCAGGCGCTGATCGCCCGCGACGTCATCGGCGACTTCCGCGACCCCGACATCGCCCGCTTCGGCTTCGCCCCGCTCTACAACACCACCGACGACGTGCGCCTCGCCGTCGAGCGGCTCGAGGCCGTGATCGGCAACGAGGAGTACGCCGACCCGGCGTACTCCTCGCGCAATGCCGTGACCTGACGTGTCACTGGCCCCAGCTTCCCGTAGGAAACTTGCACTTCCCGTGCGTTGCAAAGCACGGGAAGTGATGGTTTCCCACGGTCCCGTGGGAAACCGCCACCACCTACTGGTCCTTCAGGATCTCCCGCATCAGGTCGGCGGTCTCCGACGGCGTCTTGCCGACCTTGACCCCGGCGGCCTCGAGGGCCTCCTTCTTGGCCTGCGGCGGTGCCCGACGAGCCGGAGACGATCGCGCCGGCGTGGCCCATCGTCTTGCCCTCGGGAGCCGTGAAGCCCGCGACGTAGCCGACGACGGGCTTGGTCACGTGGTCCTTGATGTACTCCGCGGCCCGCTCCTCGGCGTCGCCACCGATCTCGCCGATCATCACGATGCGCCTTGGTGTCCGGGTCCTTCTCGAAGGCCTCGAGCGCGTCGATGTGCGAGGTGCCGATGACCGGGTCACCGCCGATGCCGATCGCGGTGGAGAAGCCGAGGTCCTTCAGCTCGAACATCATCTGGTAGGTCAGCGTGCCGGACTTCGACACCAGCCCGATCGGGCCCTTGCCGGTGATGTTGGCGGGCGTGATGCCGGCCAGGGACTCCTCCGGGGTGATGATGCCCGGACAGTTCGGGCCGATCATCCGGGTGCCCGCGTGGTTGCTGGACCCCGTCCAGGTAGGACCACACCGCGACGCTGTCCTGCACCGGCACGCCCTCGGTGATCACCACGAGCAGACCGATCCCGGCGTCGATGGCCTCGATGCACGCGTCCTTGGTGAAGGCCGGCGGCACGAAGACGACCGACACGTCGGCGCCGGTCTCCTTCATCGCCTCCTCGACGGTGCCGAAGACGGGGAGGTCCTTGCCGCCGAGCTCGACCGAGGTGCCGGCCTTCTTGGCGTTGACGCCACCGACGATGTTGGAGCCGGCCTCGACCATCAGGGTGGTGTGCTTCGAGCCCATCCCACCGGTCATGCCCTGGACGATGATCTTCGAGTCCTTGTTGAGGTAGATCGACATGTTCTTCTCTCCGTCTCAGGGCTCGTTGGCCAGCTCGGCGGCCTTGTCGGCCGCGCCGTCCATGGTGTCCACCAGCGTCACGAGGGGGTGGTTGGCCTCGTCGAGGATCCGGCGCCCCTCCTCGACGTTGTTGCCGTCGAGGCGTACGACGAGCGGCTTGCTCGCCTCGTCCCCGAGGATGTCGAGGGCACCGACGATGCCGTTGGCGACCTCGTCACAGGCGGTGATGCCGCCGAAGACGTTGACGAAGACCGACTTGACCTGCTCGTCGTTGAGGATCACGTCGAGGCCGTTGGCCATCACCTCGGCGTTGGCGCCGCCACCGATGTCGAGGAAGTTGGCCGGGGTGACCCCGCCGTGCTTCTCACCGGCGTACGCGACGACGTCGAGGGTCGACATGACCAGCCCGGCGCCGTTGCCGATGATGCCGACGGCACCGTCGAGCTTGACGTAGTTGAGGCCCTTCGCCTTCGCCTTGGCCTCCAGCGGGTCGGCCGCGTCCTTGTCCTCGAACTGCTCGTGGTCCTCGTGGCGGAACTCGGCGTTCTCGTCGAGGGAGACCTTGCCGTCGAGCGCCTCGAGCTTGTCGCCGGCCAGCCGGGCCAGCGGGTTGACCTCGACCAGGGTGGCGTCCTCCTCGACGAAGACCTTCCACAGCTTCTGGACGAGCGAGATCGCCTGGTCGCGCAGCGCGTCCGGGAACTCCGACTCGTCGACGATCTCGGTGGCCTTGGCCTCGTCGACACCGGTGGCGGGGTCGATGGCGATCTTCTTGACCGCGTCGGGGTTGGTCTTGGCGACCTCCTCGATCTCCACGCCGCCCTCGATCGAGGCGATGCACAGGTAGGACCGGTTGGAGCGGTCGAGCAGGAAGGAGAAGTAGTACTCCTCCTCGATCTGCTCGGCGGGCACGACGAGCACCCGGTTGACGGTGAGGCCCTTGATGTCCATCCCGAGGATGTTCGAGGCGTGCTCCTCGGCCTCCTCGGGCGTCTTGGCCAGCTTCACGCCGCCGGCCTTGCCGCGGCCGCCGACCTTGACCTGCGCCTTGACGACGACCGTGCCACCGATCTCCTCGGCAGCGGCCTTGGCGTCGGCTGCGCTCTCGACGGTCTTGCCGAGGGTCACCGGCACGTCATGCTTGGCGAAGAGCTCCTTCGCTTGGTACTCCATCAGGTCCACGGGTCAACCGCTCCTCTATTGGGGTTCGTCGGGTTGCGCGCACGCCCGGCCTGCCCCACGCGCGCTCCGCCGACCTTAGACCCGACTGGCCGCACCCGGCCACGTAGGGTGCCCGGCGTGAAACGCACCGAGTCGCAGGTCAGCCCGCGAGTCTCACCTCCGGTCACCCTCGCCGTGACCGAGTACGGCGACCGCAGCTCCTCGACGCACGTGCTGATGGTCCACGGCTTCCCCGACGACCAGCGGATGTGGGAGCCGGTGGTGGCCGCGCTGCCCGGAGGACTGGCACGTGGTCACCTACGACGTCCGCGGGGCCGGGCGCTCCACCCGTCCCGCAGGTCGGGCGGCCTACCGCACCGAGCTGCTGGTCGAGGACCTGGTCGCGGTGCTCGACGCGACCGTCCCCGCCGGGGAGCAGGTGCACCTCGTCGGGCACGACTGGGGATGCGATCGCCGGCTGGGAGGTCATCGCCGCCGAGACCTGGGACCCCCGGCTCGAGGGTCGGCTGGCGTCGTACACCTCCAGCAGCGGGCCGTCCCTGGACCATCTCGGCAGCGTCGCCTCGTCCTGGCGCGGCCGGCTGCGGCTGCTGCCGCAGGCGTTGCACAGCTGGTACGTGTGGCTGATCCTCGTCCCCGTGCTCCCCGAGCTGGCCTGGCGACTGGAACCGGCTGTTCCGCCCGCTGGTGCGCTGGCTGGACCCGACGATGGACCTGCTCCCCTGGGGACCGGAGGTCCGCCAGAACGCCAGGCACAGCGTCAACCTCTACCGCGCCAACATCCTTCGGCACCTGCGTCAGTCCGGTCGCCTGGCGTACGTCGGTCCCGGTCCAGCTCGTCGTCGCCACCCGCGATCCCTGGGTGACCCCGCGCGCCGTCGCCGGGATGGAGGCTCGCTGCCGTCGGCTGAGCCGCGTCGAGGTCGACGAGGGCCACTGGCTGCCACGGGCGCGGCCGGCCGAGTTCGCCGGGCTGGTCGCCGGCTTCGTACGCCGCCACTGACGCCAGCGTGACCCGCCCACGCCGTGCCGTGGACGCCCAACGTGACCATGTGCCCCGCGCGCTCGTTGACCCGGCATGCCCAAACCCCACATCGCCCGGCTCAGCGCTGCCCTGACGGCCGCCGTCCTCGCCACCACCGGCCTCGCGCTGGGAGGAGCACTGGCTCCGCCGCGGCAGCGGACTCCACGCCCGGCTACAGCGTCACGGCGATGACCGTGCCCGTGAAGGTGGGGCCGAACAACGACCAGGCGTGCACGATCGACGCCGACCTCTACGTCCCCGACGGCACCAGCACCAGCCGCAAGGTCCCGGCGATCCTGAGCACCCACGGCTTCGGCGGCGAGAAGGACGACGACAACCAGATGGCCATCGGCAAGGGCTTCGTCGGCCAGGGCTACGCGGTGCTCAGCTACTCCGGCCTCGGGTTCGGCAAGACCACCTGCAAGATCCAGCTCGACGACCCGGACTGGGACGGCAAGGCCGGCAAGCAGATGGTCGACGTACTCGCCGGCAAGAAGGCCTACTCACCGCCGGCTCGACGACCGGTCGCTACCTGCGCACCATCGCCACCGAGAGCGCCGGCGACCCCCGCGTCGGCATGATCGGCGGCTCCTACGGCGGCCAGATCCAGTACGCCGTGGCGAAGCAGGACCCGCGCATCGACGCGATCATCCCGATCATCACCTGGAACAACCTGAACTACTCCCTCGCACCTGGACGGGTCGCCAAGAAGCAGTGGATCGACCTGTTCTTCGGAGCCGGCATCGTCTCCGGCGTGGGCAACGCCAACGACGACCCCGAGACCATGACGGGCTGCCCCAACTTCACCGACCAGGCGTGCGTCGGCGCCGCCAACCTGAACACCGCCGGCTACGCCGACCCCGACACCGTGGCGCTCGCCCGGCACGCCTCGGTGGCCTCCTACGTGAAGCAGGTCAAGGCACCGACCCTGCTGGTGCAGGGCCAGAAGGACACCCTGTTCAACCTCAACGAGGCCGTCGCGACGTACGCCTCCCTGAAGGCGCAGGGCACGCCGGTGAAGATGGTCTGGCAGTCCTGGGGCCACTCCGACTCCGACCCGGCCCCCGGTGAGCTCGACTTCGGCGCCTCGTCGCTGCGCGGCTCCTACCTCGGCAACCGGTTCCTGAACTGGATGAACCACTACGTGCGCGGCCAGAGCACGGCCACGACCGGCCCGCAGTTCGAGTACTTCCGCGACTGGGTGCCCTACGACACCGACCCCGCGAAGGCCGGCAAGGCGATCGCTGCGGCGTACAAGCAGAGCAGCTCGGTCTCGTGGCTGCCGACGAACACTCTCTACTTCACCGGCAACGACGGCCTGACTGCGACCAAGGGCTCCGTGGTCCCCGGTTCGGCGTCGTACGCCAACGCCTCGGCCGCGCCCACGTCGTACTCCGAGACCTCCGGGGTCGAGGGCGACACCGTCAACAACGAGCCGAGCGACGCTCCCGGCACCTTCGCCGCGTTCACCTCACCCGCGCTCAAGGCGCCCGCTGAGGTCGTCGGCGCCCCGGTCGTGAAGCTGAACCTCACTGCCCCGGCGGCCGCACAGACCCAGGCCGGCGGTCCTTCCGGGACAGCTGGTGCTGTTCGCCAAGGTGTACGACGTGGCGCCGGACGGGACCAAGGTGCTCAAGGGCCGGTTCGTCGCGCCGCAGCGCGTGGCCGACGTGACCAAGCCGGTCACCCTGCGGCTGCCGGGCATCGTGCACCGGTTCGGCACGGGTCACAGGATCCAGGTGGTCGTCGCGGCCAGCGACTTCGCCTACGCGGGCAACACCGCCCCGCAGCCGGTGACGATCAGCACCAGCCCGCTGGCACCCAGCACCCTGGGCCTGCCGCTGACCAGCAAGCTGGTCTTCTAGCGGGCCGATCTCTGAGGGCTGGTCCCCTAGGAGGGCTGCTCGGCGAAGTGCTCGGTGACCCAGCCGGTGATCTCGACGGTGGTCGCGCCCGGCGTGAAGATCTTGGCCACGCCGATCTCGGCCAGGGGCTCGACATCCTCCTCGGGGACGATGCCGCCGCCGAAGACCACGATGTCGCTCGCGTCGCGCTCCTCGAGGAGCGAGATCAGCTTCTTGAACAGGGTCATGTGCGCCCCGGACAGCACCGAGAGGCCGATGGCGTCGGCGTCCTCCTGGATCGCGGTCTCCACGATCTGCTCGGGAGTCTGGTGCAGGCCGGTGTAGATGACCTCGTGGCCGGCGTCGCGCAGCGCCCGCGCGACCACCTTGGCGCCCCGGTCGTGGCCGTCCAGCCCGGGCTTGGCCACCACGATGCGCAACATGGCTGCAGGTTACCCGGGTGGGTTTGCGCCGTCGTGAGTAAGGGCACACTCTCGCGCGGTACCCCTCGGGGGCCACGTTCGTTTATCCACAACGAGTCTCGGTCAATTTCATATGGATCGGACCCGTCCGCTAATCTGATGGGTCGAATCTTCACAAATCCACTGACAGGGACATGTATGGGTAACCATCGGGCAGAGCGCCCCAGCAGGCATCGTCCTGCTGGTCGGCAGCACCCGGTGCAGGGACGCCGACGCGCCGAGCGGCCAGGCCGCCAGCCGCTGTTCCGCCTCCCGGGACGACTGCCGGCCATCCCCACCCTCGTGGGTGTTGTCGCGCTCGGCACTCGCCGGCGCCGGCGCCGTGACGGTCGACCCCGCTCCCGCCACCACCCCGAGCTCCATCCAGGTCGCCTCCGGCTCCACCGCGCTGACCGGCACCGACGCCGTCGGCTTCGCCGGCGATCCCCGCGAGCGCGCGATCAGCCGTGACTCCGAGCGCCAGGCCCTCCAGGACGCCGCCGAGGTCAAGCTCGAGCAGGCCGCCGAGCAGCAGGCCGCCGAGCGCAACGCCGAGCTGAAGTCCCTCGGCAAGGCCGCCGAGGCGCGAGCCGGCGAGATCGCCAAGAACCAGTGGCAGCTGCCCACCAGCGGCTACCGCCTCACCGCCCGGTTCGGCATGGCCGGCGGCCTGTGGTCGAGCGACCACACCGGCCTCGACTTCGCGACGGCCTCCGGCACCCCCATCGTGGCCGTCGCCAACGGCATGATCACCGAGACCGGCTCCGCCGGTGCCTACGGCAACCAGACCATCCAGACCCTCGAGGACGGCACCGAGATCTGGTACTGCCACCAGACCGACATCGGCGTCTCGCCCGGCGACACCGTCACCGCCGGCCAGCAGATCGGCACCGTCGGCTCCACCGGCAACACCACCGGCCCGCACCTGCACCTCGAGGTCCGCCCCGGCGGCGGCGACCCGGTCGACCCCTACCAGGCGCTCGTCTTCCACGGCCTCACTCCGTAGAGGATCAGATCTTCTCGACCGGCGCGTAGCGCAGCAGCAGCCGCTTGACGCCCTCGGTGCCGAAGTCGATCGAGGCGACGGCGTTGTCGCCGGCTCCCTCGAGCGCGACCACGGTGCCGAGTCCGAAGGTGTCGTGCTGCACCCGGTCGCCCGGGTCCAGTGAGGGGATCGCCCGGCCGGCCTTGGCCTTCTGCGCCGCATCGGTTCGCGCGGTCGCCGTACCGAAGCGGCGCTGGGGAGCGCGCCCGGCGCGGCATCCCGAAGGTGGGCCGGTTCCACGACGTCATCGCCCCCGCCGTACGCCGCCAGTCGACGAGGTCGACCGGCAGCTCGTCGATGAACCGCGACGCCGGGTTGTGCTGCGGGGCGCCCCACGCCGAGCGCACCACTGCCCGCGAGACGTAGAGGCGCTCGCGAGCACGGGTCAGGCCGACGTACGCCAGCCGCCGCTCCTCCTCCAGCTCGGGCTTGTCGCCGAGGGACCGCATGTGCGGGAACACGCCGTCCTCCAGCCCGGTGAGGAAGACGACCGGGAACTCCAGGCCCTTCGCGGTGTGCAGCGTCATCAGCGTGACC
>CAVVID010000021.1:0-18382 GCA_963748185.1 uncultured Actinomycetota bacterium
AGCCGGCCCCAGGCGATCTGGCTGAGCGAGCGCCCTTCGATCTGCTCCTCACCCGCGGACGCGGCGGGGTCGGCAGCGTGCACCGAGCTGGGCTCCAACGTGCTCAGAGCGGCCTCCCCAGGGATAGCGCGTATTCAACACTTGGCCGCCGGTGTGGGTGCCGGGTCCAACTTCGTCCTGCGGCCACGGCGGGTCAAGGGGCCGTGCACCCCGTTGCCGAATCGTGACCGCGCCCGGCTCAAGCAAACGGCCCGCTCATCTCGGTTCGAGGAGTACGACCGGGATCTCCCGGTCGGTCCAGGACTGGTAGGAGTCGTAGTCGCGGTAGACGCCGACCAGTCGGGGCCACAGTTCGGCGCGCTCCTCGGCGTCAGCGGTCCGGGCCAGCATCGGCCGTCGCTCGCCACGGATCTGCACGGTGACCTGTGGGTCGGCCTCGATGTTGCGGAACCACAGCGGATGGTTCGGCCGGCCCGCCTGCGAGGCAACCACGACGACGCGGTCCGCATCCTGCAGGTAGACCAACGGGGTGGTGCGCACCTTGCCGGTACGGCGCCCACGGTGCTCCAGCAGGCAGATCGGGACCGGGTTCCGCCAGCCGGCGCCGACGCGCCAGGTCCCACCGATGCGCCCGCGGGTCAGCTTGTAGACCCGGACGTTGACCGACGACATCAGCTTGATGACGCGGCGGGCGAACTCGCCGTCGAGGCCCTGAGGCTTGGTCTGCATGGTCAGCACCCCGACCTAGAAACCGCGCTGCCAGATGATCTCGTCGACCATCCGCTGCGAGCGCCAGCCGTCCGGCGTACGCACCAGCTCGTGGTGGTAGTAGCCGCCGACCTCCCACAGCGTCTCGGTGCCGTCCGGCGCCTTGGCGACCATCGGGTTCACGAGGTACGCCGTTGCCCGCGCCGTGTCGCCTGCCAGCTCGATCGCGACCTGACCGATCACGTGCTGGTAGCGGTCGAACCCGCGCAGACCCTGCTCGATCCAGGGCTTGACCACGACGAGAGAGTCCGCCGGGCCGCCGACCGAGGTGTAGTCGAGGACGGCGTCCTCTGTGAACACGTCATCGAGCGCGTCCCAGGTCCGTGTGTCCACCGCTCGGGTGTAGGCCGTGATCAGGTCCTGGATCTCCATCCGGTCGGAAAGCTCCTGCAGCTCCATGGCCCCACTGTGGCAGAAAACTGAAACACGTTCTATATTCGACCAGCCCGAGAAAAGTGGTCAGGAGTGAGTGCGATGCGGTTCACGTACGCCGAGGCGATGACGCGGACGAAGTACTACGCACCGCTGGCTCGAGCCGCGGAGAGCGCCGGCTACACCTCGATGACGGTTGCAGACTCCCTGATCTACCCGCGCGAGTCCGACGCGACCTACCCCTACACCGACACCGGCGACCGGGAGTTCCTCGAGGACAAGGAGTTCATCGAGACGCTGGTGCTGGTCACTCATCTGGCTGCGGTGACGAGCACGCTGCGGTTCACGCCGTTCGTGCTGAAGCTGCCCGTGCGCCCACCCGTGCTGGTGGCCAAGCAGATCAGCTCGATCGCCTACCTCAGCGACAACCGGCTCGGACTCGGCATCGGCCTCTCCCCCTGGCCCGAGGACTTCGTCGCGATGGGCGTTCCCTGGGAACGGCGCGGCAAGCGGATGGACGAGTGCATCGACATCCTGCGCGGACTGAACAGCGGCGAGTTCTTCAGCTATGACGGCGAGTTCTACCAGCTACCCGCGATGAAGCAGACCCCTGCGCCCACCGAGAAGGTGCCGCTGCTCGTCGGTGGCCACGTGGACGCCGCGCTTCGGCGGGCGGTTCTCAAGGGAGACGGCTGGATGCACGCGGGCGGCGACGGCGAGGAGCTCGACCGGCTGCTCGCCAGGCTGGCCGAGATCCGCAAGGCCGAAGGCGACACCCGGGACGACTTCGAGGTGCACGTGATCTCGTACGACGCCTACGACGTCGACGGCATCAAGCGGCTGGAGGACAAGGGAGTCACCGACTGCATCGTCGGTTTCCGGATCCCCTACATCAAGGGCCCGGACCCCGAGCCGCTCGAGACGAAGATCGAGAACCTGGAGAAGTACGCCAACTCGATCATCGCGAAGGTCTCCCCATGAGCCAGCCCGTCAGCGACGGTGATCTCGAGACGCTCGCTGGCGCTCGCTCCTCAATCACCAATGCATTCACCGAAGCCGTCGCCGAGGCGGAGAAGCTGATCGCCAACCCGCCGTTCGAGGTCTCCTCGCAAGACCTGGCGGAGGGCTACGACTACCTCGCCGGCAGCATCCGCTCCTCACTCCAGATGGCGTTCGACTACGACCTCGAGCACCCGGTGCTGATCAACCCGACGCACCAGTACGCCCGCCAAGGGCTGGACAACCCCGACGCCGTCTACTTCAACGCCTACCTGGCGCCCGGTGCGTCGTACGTCGTCACGGGGGTCCGCGGCACCACTGCCGACCTGTCCTTCCAGATCATGGACGGGACCTACTCCTCCGAAGGTGCGCCCGGGACGGTGGCGGCGTTCGACGACCGGGAGCTCGAGATCGCCGAGGACGGCAGCTTCGAGTGGCGGTTCGGTCCCGAGCTCGAGCTCGCGAAGGGCAGCACGCTGATCATCCGCGAGGTGTACTCCGACTGGAACGCCGAGCAGCGGGGGACGATCCGGATCCAGCGGCTCGACACCGCTGGGAAGCCGCGTGGTCCGGTCACCGAGGAGCGCATCGCCAAGAGGTACGGCGTGGCCGCCAAGATGCTCCTCGGCCGGATCAACACCTGGTTCGCCTTCCCGGAGTGGTTCACCTACAAGGAACCGGTGAACACGCTGACCGTGCCCAAGTCGACGCCGGGCGGACTGGCCTCGCAGTTCTCCTCGATCGGCCACTACGACCTCGCTGACGACCAGGCGATGATCGTGACCGTCCCGGCCGCCGAGTGTGCCTACCAGGGGATCCAGATCGGCTCGCGCTGGTACATCTCCACCGACTACGAGCACCACCAGACCTCGCTGACCGCGGCCCAGTCGCACGCCGATCCCGACGGGAAGCTTCGCTACGTGGTCAGCGAGCGCAACCCCGGGATCGCCAACTGGCTGGAGACCTGCGGCCACCCGCAGGGCGTGATGATGCTGCGCTGGCAGCGGCTCTCACGAGACCTGACCGAGGCCGACGGCCCGACGGTCGAGGTGGTGCCGTTCGACGAGCTGCCGGACCGATTGCCGCACCACGCGGAGAACCAGATCACCGCGGAGGACTACACCGCCCGCATCGCCGACCGCCAGGTCGGCATCGCCAGAAGGATGATCTCGTGACGGAATCGATCGGCTGGACCGGCGGAGGGCTGCTGCAGGACAAGGTGGTCGTGCTCTCCGGGGTCGGCCCAGGGCTGGGGCGCGCGCTGGGTGACGAAGCGGCGAGGCAGGGGGCCGACCTGGTGCTCGCCTCGCGCACGCAGAAGCGGCTCGACGCGATGGCCGACGTCGTCCGTTCCCACGGACGCCGGGCGCTCGTCGTACCAACCGACGTCGACGACGAGGCCGCCTGTCAGGCACTGGTCGACGCAGCGCTCGCGGAGTACGGCCGGGTCGACTGCCTGATCAACAACGCGTTCGCGATCCCGCCGATCGAGCCGCTCACCACTCTCGACCACGACGCCCTGCGGCGCTCGCTGGAGACCAACGCGCTGGCACCGCTGCGGTTGTCGACCCTGTTCGCCGACGCCCTCGCCGAGACACCGGACAAGCCCGGTGGCTCGATCATCATGGTCAACTCCGCAGTGCTGCGGCAGTCGCAGCCGGAGTTCGGCGGCTACAAGATGAGCAAGGGCACGCTGCTGCACCTCGCCTCCTCGCTCGCGACCGAGCTCGGTCCGCGCGGCATCCGGGTGAACACCGTGGCGCCGAGCTGGATCTACGAGGAGGTCAACAAGGCCTACTTCGACTGGATGGCCGCGGAGCGCAACGTCACGCACGACGACATCTATCGCGAGATCGCCGACAAGACCGACCTGAAGAGGCTCGCGACGCCGCAGGAGGTCGCGCAGGCGACGCTGTTCCTCGCCTCCGACCTCGCGTCTGCGGTCAGCGGGATCACCCTCGACGTGAGCTGCGGGGAGTTCCATGGCTATTAGATCTCGACTGGGCTCGATCACCCGCCGACGTGGGTCACCCACGCCTCTCGCTCGAGGTTCTGCTCGGGTACCGGCTGTGAGGAGGCGCGGATGACGCCGCGGACGCGGGAGGACCTCGGGTCCTACGACGACATCGCGGCGGCCGCCGTACGAACGACGAGCCTCGAGGACTTCGGGGACACCGCGCACGAGGAGGGGCTGCGGCTCCTGTGCGAGGACCTGGTCGAGCACGGCGGCCTCACCCCCGAGGGCAACTACATGCAGCGTGCACAGATCAAGAGCGCGCTCGTCGGCCGGCTGCTGGCGCAGCACGGCTTCAAGGAGAACCCGACGTACGCCGAGGTCGCGATCGAGCGACCGATCTTCGTCTGCGGACTTCCGCGCACCGGCACCACCGCGTTGCACCGACTGCTCAACGCCGACCCCGCGCACCAGGGACTGGAGCTGTGGCTGACCGAGGTGCCGCAGCCGCGTCCGCCGCGGGAGACGTGGGCGGACAACCCGATCTATGCCGGGCTGAACGCGGCCTACTCCGAGCACCAGGTCGAGAACCCAGAGTTCATGGGGATCCACTACATGGATGCCGGCACCGTCGAGGAGTGCTGGCGCATCCTGCGCCAGTCGGGTAAGTCGATCAGCTTCGAGTCGCTCGCCCACATCCCGGCGTACTCCGCGTGGCTCGAGCAGCAGGACTGGACCAACGCCTACGAACGGCACCGGGCCAACCTGCAGCTGATCGGGCTCAACGACCCCGACAAGCGGTGGGTGCTGAAGAACCCGTCCCACCTCGTGGGGCTGGACGCGCTCATGTCGGTCTACCCCGATGCGCTGATCGTGCGGACCCATCGTGACCCGGTCGTGGCGATCGCGTCGGCGTGCTCGCTGTCGGCCGAGGCGACCCGCGGGTGGTCGACGACGTTCGTCGGGGAGACCATCGGCCGGACGCAGCTGGACATGCTGAGCAAGGCGATGGCGCGCTTCGAACGCGAGCGCAGTGCCTACCCGGCAGAGCAGTTCATCGACCTCGACTACCGGGAGTTCGTCACGGATCCGGTAGGGGCCACTAAGAGCATCTACGCGACGTTCGGCCTCGAGTGGACTGCCGCGGTCGACGAGGCAGTCACCCAGCTCGACAACGAGTCCCGCCAGGGCGGTCGGCGGCCGTCACACAAGTACGACCTGGCTGACTACGGGCTCACCGAGGACGAGGTCCGGGCCGCCTTCGAGTGACCACGATGCGGGCGCCGTGGCGGGGCACGCTGGTGATGTTGCGGACCTTGGGCACCTCGGTCGTGCCACGCAGGAATGGCCACGTCGTACGTCGTGAGCACCTCGCGCAGCACGGCGACACCTTCCATCAGCGAGAACCCCGCGCCGATGCACCGGCGTACGCCGCCACCGAAGGGGATCCAGGTGTTGGTCGGGACCTCACCGTCGAGGAACCGCTCCGGCCGGAACCTGGTGTGGTCCGGGTGGCTCGCTTCGGACTCGTGGGCGAGCAGGATCGACGCCGCGACATTGGCGCCGCGCGGCAGATCGATGCCGCCGATCGTGGCCGGTGCCATCAGGTGGCGCACCACCATCGGGATCACCGGGTGGAGTCGCATCGACTCCTTCAACACTGCTTCGAGGTAGTCGGTGTCACCGGCCGATGCTGCGTCGCGCGCCTTCGCCTCCTGCGCAGCATCTTTGCCGAGCTCGTGCAGCGCCCACGCGAGCGCCGTCGCGGTGGTCTCGTGTCCCGCGAGCAGGAGGGTGACGAGCTGGTCGCGCAGCTCCTCGTCGCTGAGTGCCCCGGATCCGTCGGCGGCGTCCTCGTCGCGCACCAGCAGCAGCCGGGAGAGTACGTCGGACCGGTCGGCCAGGTCGGTGGCCTGGCGGCGCTCTGCGATCTCCGCGAAGATCACCCGGTCCAGCTCGATCTGGTTCTCGATGGTGCGCCGCCAGGGGCCGTACTTCTGCAGCCTGGGGAAGCCCCACCCGAGGAAGATCAGCGGCGGGATGTTCACGGTCTTGTTCACCAGCGGCCGCAGCTGTGCGAGCCGCGTCTCGTCGGTGACCCCGAAGACCACCTGCAGGATCACCTCGAGGGTCAGCGCGTTCATCCGCTGCAGCGACTCGAACGGCGCACCCTCGCGCCAGCGACCCACCTCGGCCTTGGTGAGCCCGGTGACCAGTGCCTCGTAGCCCCGCAGCGCATGGCCGTTGAACGCCGGCATCAGCAGCTTGCGGGCGCGCTTGTGCTGGCTGCCGTCCACCAGGAGCAACGAGTGCTCGCCCATGACGGGACCGAGGATCGCGTTGCCCTTGCCTGCATGGAACACCTCGGGGTCGCCCGCGAAGATCTCCTTGACGTGCTCGGGCCGGTTGAACACGACCAGTCGTCTGCCCTCGGGCAGGATCCTGATCGAGAAGACGTCGCCGTAGCGGCGGTGCATCGCCGGGATGAACTGGTGGCGGAACCGCAACAGACCGATGCTCTGCAGGATGGTCGGCAGCGGGGGCCCCGGCGGCAGCTCGTTCGCGTGCACCACCGGGGCGTCGTGCGCCCGCTCGGGCCGCATCCGGGCGAAACGCTGCTCGGTCACCGACTCAGTTGACATACGGCGAGTATGCCGTCGATGCCATGGTCCCGACAGAGCGGTCCGGGATCAGCCCTGACCGAGTGCCGTGATGGAGACGACCTCGTGCTCGGGCAGGGGGTTGAGCTTCTCCACGGCGCAGGTCAGCTGGACACCGCGGCCCTCGTTGCGGCGCACCGTGACCGCCCACTCGACGCCCTCTCGCCGGAAGACAGAGGTCCATCCCTGCCGCCGCACCAGGCGTACGGCGTCGATGCGGTCCTCCTCGAGGTGACGGCGCAGCGCGATCTCGGCGTACTGCACCTGCATGGGGTACGACGAGCGCCCGCGCAGCCTGGTCAGGTCGACCCGCCTGTCCTGGTGCAGGGCAGCGACCTGGGGGGCTGTGCCGGGGTCCATCCGGCCGTAGTACAACCCCTCCGGGAGCACCACCATGTTGGCCGCGAACCGGTCGCCGCCCATGTGCGAGATCTCCCAGGTCTCCTCGGGGTGCGACGCCGTGAGGGCGGCCGCCACCGGGCGACCCCGTTCGGCGCAGCAGGCGTCGTGCCGGCCGTGGGTGCAGACCCCGAAGAGCGGCCCGTCCACCCTGGTCCAGTCGGTCGGTGGTTCCCCGCGCGAGACGGCATCGAGGTCGAGCCCCGACAGGTCCTCGAGGGCGTCGAACGTGGCAGTGAGCAGCAGCCGTGGCGCTGGGAACGACAGGAACACATTGAACTGCTTGCCCCGGTGCGCGCGGTGGTGCCGGCGCGCCATCAGCACCTTGATGTTCCTGTGCGTGGACAGGTGAGCCTTGACCGAGTCGGGCAGCCGGCTGTCCTGCGGGGCACTGGCCCCCCAGGGGCCGTGGTGCTCGACCAGCAGGAAGGCGGCGAGGTGGGTGGCCGTCCCCGCAATGTCGTCCTGCCGTTGCTCGGACGCAGCGGCACAGCGGAAGTCGCCGCCCCGCACCGCAGTCAGCGGACGACCTCGAGCAGACCCTCGCGGATCAGCCGTCGACTCAGCACCAGGGCGGACTGCTCGTCCAGGCCGAGGTCTTCGGGGGTGAACGCCTCGAGGGTGCGGGCCTTCTCGACCGCGTCGGCGATCCGGGCCGGGACGGTCAGGCGACGGTCCCCGAGGTAGAGGTGGAGCCGGTCGCCGTCGGTGCGGGCCACGCAGGGCCTGCCCGGCCGGCGTCGGAGCGAGGTGTCGGCCGCGACCTTGTCCAGGTGCATCCGGTCGACCACGGACCCACGCAGGTGCGAGTTGCGCCTCTGCAGGAAGGAGAGTGTCTGCTCGTCCGCGATGCCGACAGCATCGGTGTCCGCGAGTGCATCGCTGAGCGAACGCAACCGCTCGGCCAGCCCGGCCGCGAGCTCCTCGGGGTGGTCGAGGTAGCCGGCCGGGAGGTGGTCGTCCGCGCCGAGGCCGTCCATGGCCTGGCGCACCGCGCGGTCCAGCAGCGTGCGCCAGGTGAGCTGGTTGATCCCGATGGTCACGTGCAGGGAGACGTTGTCCTCGGCGCTCGCAGCGTGCGGGGTGCCGGTGGGGAGGTACATGCTCAGCCCTGGTTCGAGCAGGACCTCGCGCGGCGTCTCGTCCGGCGTCGCGTGGACCTCCCAGAGCTTGGTGCCGTGGGTCTGGAAGACGAAAACGTCGTGGCTGTCGCTGTGCACCGCGAAGCCCCGCGACCCGGGCGGCGTCAGGTAGGCGTTGGCCTGGCAGGGGTGTCCGAGCGCGAGCTCGAGCTCGGCGACCAACCGGGTGAGTGGCGGCCAGTAGCGGTGCAGCCCCTGCAGCACGACGGTGGCACCGCCCTCGAACAGGTCGATCACCTTGCGCGCGTCGACCAGACCGGTCAGCGGCTGGCCGGCCAGGGTGGCCCCGCTGCGCGTGTACGCCGAAGCCGGGAGCACCGAGCCGTCCTTGGCCAGGCGGATCGCCGGCGTCCGGATCGCCGTGGACGTGAGCAGCTGGTCGACGTCGTCGAAGGAGAGCAGGCCGACCAGGTCGGCCGGGTCGGCCTTGTGCACGTGAACGTGGGACGCCCAGATCTTCTCGACGAAGTTCTGGGCGTCCCCGCTCAGCAGTTCAAGCGAACTCGAACTCACTTAGATGCCTAAGTCCAAGGGGCCGCACGCGGCGCACCACTCATCACGCACCCTGGACTGCGTTGTCGTCAGTCGCCGTGGCTCCGCCACGTCTCCCTCCTCCGCCTTGCCAGGCCACGCGCTGAGCGGCGCTCGCATGTACGCCCCCTTGAACTTACCCATCTAGAGGCTGCTGCCACCGTCGGTGCCGTCGGCGTCAGTGGAGTCGCCATCGGTGCTGTCGGTGGAGTCACCGTCACCACCGTCGGTGCCGTCAGCGTCACCACCGTCGGTGCCATCGGCGTCGCCACCGTCGGTCGCGTCACCGTCAGTGCTGTCGGTGGAGTCACCGTCGCCGCCGTCGGTCCCGTCCGCGTCGCCGGCCGGCACCGCGTCGTCGCCACCTGCGGTGGTGTCCATCTCGTCGTCGTTCAGCGGCTCATCCGTCATCTGCTGCCTCCTTGTGGTGGTCGGCGCAGGGTCGCGCCGTACCTGGTCTCGTGCCCGATCCTGCCGAATCGAATCGGCGCGCACCAGACCGGGGTCAGCGCAAGACGAGGGCGGCCCGAAGCGAAGCCGGACGTCAGTCGTCGAAGGCTTCCACCACAGCCTTGTCGATCGTGTGCTTGGGCCCGGTGAACCAGTTCTTCGCCGAGGTGTACCACCAGATGGTCAGCAGCAGCAGGGCGCCGACCGTGACGATCGGGGCGTAGTTGACGAACTTCCAGCTGAAGTCGTCACTGAACGGCACGGCCCCCGGCACGAACGGCATCATCAGGTAGAGCGAGACGATCAGGATCTCGGCGACCGCGATGAGGTTCATCCACTTGTACTTCTTGCCGTTGTTCCAGGACCCCACCTCGAACCTGTCCCCGTGCCGCCAACGCAGCCAGATCGGGATGGCGAACGCGAGGTACAACCCGATCACCGCGATCGAGGTGACGGCGTAGAAGGCGACCGGGATGATCAACGGGTCCGCCTCCGTGCCGATGTTCACCTCGATCAGCGCGGGCAGAGTGACGATGGCGGCGGCTACGGCGACGAACATGACCGAGTTCGACGGCACCTTGAGCTTGTTCAGCTTCTTCAGCGTCTCCGAACCGGGGATTGCGCCGTCGCGGCTGAACGCGAACGTCATCCGGGACGCGGATGTCATGCACGACGTGGCACAGAAGAACTGCGCCGAGGCAGAGACGAACAGGACCAACGTGGCCCAGTTCTGACCCAACGACTGGGTGAAGATGAAGGCGACCCCGCCCGCGCCCACTCCCGCGTTGTCCGGGTTGCCGGAGCCGTCGTTGGGGATGGCGAACACCACGCAGAGCAGGAGAATGTAGCCCCCGACGACCGAGTAGAAGATCGAGCGCCAGATGCCCTTGGCAGCCGCCTTGGAGGCAGATGCGGTCTCCTCGGAGAGGTGGGCGGACGCGTCGAAGCCGGTGATCGTGTACTGCGTCAGCAGGAAGCCGAACGGCACGATCGCGAACCAGAACGCGAAGTTGTTGGTGGCGCCGTCGCTGAAGCCGGAGTTGTTGAAGCGCTCGGTGAACACGTAGCTGAACGACTGGTGCTGGTCCGGTACGAGGATCAGGATCAGCACGATCGCGCTGGCACCGACCACGTGCCACCACACGGAGACGTTGTTCATGATCGCCATCAGGTGACTGCTGAAGATGTTGAGCACTGCGGCCAGAATGAGAACCACCAGGAAGATCAGGAATACGCGCGTCAACGAGTAGTCCTCGGCGTAGCCGGTCGAGAAGGTGCTCAGGGTCAGGTCGATGAACGTCGCACACCCGTAGGAGACACCGGCCGTCACGGCGACGAGGCCGATCAGGTTGAGCCAGCCCGTGAAGAAACCCGCCATCGGTCCGCCGAGCTTCGAGGACCACCAGTAGATGCCGCCGGAGGTCGGGTAAGCCGAGACGAGCTCGGACATGGTGAAGCCGATGATCAGGATGAAGATTCCGAGGATCGGCCACGACCACGAGATCGAGATCGGACCACCGTTGTTGAAGCCTGCGCCGAAGTTGGTGAAACAGCCGGCGAGGATCGAGATGATCGAGAACGAGATGGCGAAGTTGGAGAAGCCTGACCAGGATCGGTTCAGGTCCTGCGCGTACCCGAGCTTCGCAAGGTGCTTCTCGTCTTCGGAAAGGTGTTCGTGACCTTCAGGCATGTGGCACGCTCCCGGGTTCCGTCGTCGGTGTCTGGGAGGCTAGACCTGTATTCGTGGCTCCGTCCATACTCCACGCCAAAAAAGGTTTGAACTCAGACCATTGACACCGTTTGTCCATGGCCGTGAGACTTGCGGCCGTGACCTCCGCAGCCCCCGACCTGCCACCGGTGGCGGGGTCTGCGCTCGGAGAGGCCGTGCTCCGGCCTGTGCGGGGGCACCACGCGTTCGAGGCGTGTGTGGAGCAGCTGGCCACGCTGATCCGGCTGGGCGTCTACCCGCGCGGCTCCACGCTGCCACCTGAGCGCGAGCTCGCCACGCGTCTCGCCGTCTCCCGGGCGACGTTGCGGGAGGCGATGGCCGCGTTGCGCGAGGCCGGGCTGGTGCAGACCACGAGGGGTCGCGGTGGGGGCACGGTCGTCACGATGCGGGCATCCGCCCCGCAGACCCGGGCAGCATCTCGTCGTACGACGGCCAAGCGGAGCGACTGGAGCGACGCCCTCGACTTCCGGCGGATCGTCGAGCCGGGTGCGGCCGCACTCGCGGCGCAGTCGGACCTGGGCGAGGCCAAGAAGAAGCGGCTGCAGTCCGCCCACGACTCCGTCTCCCGCGCCCGCGGACCGGCGATGCACCGGCAGGCGGATTCGCGGTTCCACCTCACGATCGCTGCACTCACGGATTCACCGCGCATCATCGAGTCGGTGACTGCCGTCCAGGCGACGCTGCACGAGATGCTCAGCGCGATCCCCGTCCTCGACGCGAGCATCGCGCACTCGGACACCCAGCACGCGCGCATCGTCAGCGCGATCCTCGCCGGTCGCGCAGATCGTGCGCACCAGGTGATGGAAGAACACTGCGACGACACCGGCGCGCTGCTGCGCGGACTGCTCGGATAAGGGAGAGAACACGATGGGTACACCGAACGACCGCTTTCTGCCGTTGGAACACCTGCGGACGATGATCGAGGCCGACGAGGTCGACACCGTCGTCCTCGCGTTCACCGACATGCAGGGTCGGCTCCAGGGAAAGCGCCTCCACGGTCGCTACTTCCTCGACGTCGCGCTGGAAGCCGGCACCGAGGGGTGCAACTACCTCCTTGCCGTCGACATCGACATGAACACCGTCGAGGGCTACAAGATCTCCTCGTGGGAGAAGGGCTACGGCGACATGGAGTTCGTCCCCGACTGGGACACGTTGCGACTTGTCACGCACATGCCCGCGACTGCGATGGTGCAGTGCGACCTCGTCTGGCTGGACCACGAGCCGGTGCCGCAGTCACCCCGCACGATGCTGAAGACGCAGCTCGACCGGGTGGCCGCAATGGACATGGTGGCGCTCGCCGGCACCGAGCTGGAGTTCATCGCCTTCAACAACACCTTCGAGGAGGCGCACGACCGCCGGTGGCGTGACCTCACCCCGGCCAACCAGTACAACGTCGACTACTCGATCGTCGGAACCAGCCGGGTGGAGCCGCTGCTGCGCGACATCCGAAACCACATGTACGCCATGGGCATGGACGTCGAGAGCGCCAAGGGCGAGTGCAACCTCGGGCAGCACGAGATCGGCTTCCTCTACGCCGAGGCGCTCGTGACGGCTGACAACCACAGCGTCTACAAGACGGCTGCGAAGGAGATCGCCAGCCAGCACGGCAAGGCGCTCACGTTCATGGCGAAGTACGACGAGCGCGAGGGCAACTCGTGCCACATCCACCTGTCGCTGCGTGGTGCGGACGGCACCGTCGTCTTCGGCGAGGGCCACGACCGCTCCCCGCTCTACGACCAGTTCGTCGCCGGCGTGCTCGCCACCATGGCGGACTTCACCCTGCTCTACGCCCCGAACATCAACTCCTACAAGCGATTCGCCTCTGCGTCGTTCGCACCGACCGCTGTCGCGTGGGGCACCGACAACCGCACCTGCGCCGTACGTCTCGTCGGCCACGGGCCGTCCGCACGGATGGAGAACCGCCTGCCGGGTGGGGACGTGAACCCTTATCTGGCGCTCGCAGCGATGCTCGCCGGCGGACTGCACGGGATCGAGAACGAGCTCGAGCTCGAGGACGAGCTGGTGGGCAACGCCTACGACTCGGACAAGCCGCACGTGCCGCACACCCTGCGCGAGGCCCGCGAGGCATTCGCATCGTCGGAGGTGGCACGTGCAGCCCTGGGTGCCGAGGTCGTCGAGCACTACGTCAACATGGCCGACGTCGAGCTGGCGGCGTTCGACTCCGCCGTCACCGACTGGGAGCTCGCCCGGACCTTCGAGAGGATGTGAGCCGGTTGACCACGTCGACCAGCGCGGTGATCAACCCGGTCACCGCCGAGCAGATCGCGGAGGTCAGCTCCGCCACGGTCGAGGAGACCGACCAGGCCATCGGCCGCGCACAGGAGGCTTTCGGCCCCTGGCGCGACGTGGCGCCGGGCGAACGCGCCAGGTTGCTGCGCGCCTTCGCGGCCAAGGTCGACCTGCACCTCGAGGAGCTCGCGCAGATCGAGGTCGCCAACTCCGGCCACACGATCGGCAACGCCCGCTGGGAGGCGGGCAACGTGCGCGACTGCCTGAACTACTACTCCGCCGCCCCGGAACGTCTTTTCGGACGACAGATCCCGGTCGGTGGCGGGGTCGACATCACCTTCCACGAACCGCTCGGCGTGGTCGGCATCATCGTGCCCTGGAACTTCCCGATGCCCATTGCTGGCTGGGGATTCGCGCCGGCGCTCGCGGCGGGGAACACCGTCGTACTCAAGCCCGCGGAGATCACCCCGCTGACCGCGATCCGCATCGGTGAGCTGGCCGTCGAGGCCGGCCTTCCCGAGAACGTGCTCACCGTCATCCCGGGCAAGGGGTCGGTCGTCGGTGAGCGCTTCGTGACGCACCCGGACGTGCGCAAGGTGTGCTTCACCGGCTCGACCTCGGTCGGCAAGCAGATCATGGCTGGCTGCGCCGACCAGGTGAAGCGGGTGACCCTTGAGCTCGGCGGCAAGAGCGCCAACATCGTCTTCGCGGACGCCGATGTCGCGGCCGCTGCAGCGGCAGCACCGGCCGCCGTCTTCGACAATGCCGGCCAGGACTGCTGTGCACGCTCCCGGATCCTGGTGGAGCGGTCGGCGTACGACGAGTTCGTGGGCCACCTCGAGCAGGCGGTGAAGCGGATGAGGGTGATCGACCCCGCCCAGGAGGACAGCGAGATGGGCCCCTTGGTGTCGTCGTCCCAGCGCGACTCGGTTCAGCGCTACATCGACGGCGCCAGCGTTGCATTCACCGGCAGTACGCCCGGCGGCGACGGCTTCTGGCTCCCGCCGACAGTTGTCGAGTCGACCTCGACCGACGAGGCGGTGTGGCGCGAGGAGGTCTTCGGACCAGTCGTCGCGGTGATGCCGTTCGACGACGAGGAGGAGGCCGTGACGCTGGCGAACGACACGGAGTACGGCCTTTCCGGCTCGGTGTACACCAACGACCTCGGCCGTGCCCTGCGCGTCGTACGCCGGGTCGACGCAGGCAACCTGAGCGTGAACAGCCACGCCTCGGTGCGCTACTGGACTCCTTTCGGGGGCTACAAGCAGTCAGGCCTGGGCCGCGAGCTCGGACCCGATGCGCCGAACGCCTTCACCGAGGAGAAGAACGTCTTCATCGCCCACTAGCAATCACCGGACACCGGTGGTTGAGGAGCGAGCGCAGCGAGCGTCTCGAAACCACATGAGCAGGAGGCAACAACAATGGCAGGACGGCTGAACGGCAAGGTCGCCGTCGTCACCGGCGGGTGCTCAGGCATCGGGCTGGCGACGGTCAACCGCTTCGTCGAGGAGGGGGCCAAGGTCGTCATCGGTGACATCGACGACGAGCGCGGTCATGCACTCGTCGGCCAGCTCGGTGGCGAGGAGTTCGTGACGTACGTTCGCGTGGACGTCACCGACAAGGAAGAGGTGGACGCGCTCTTCCAGGCGGCCAAGGACACCTACGGATCGGTCGACATCGCCTTCAACAACGCCGGCATCTCCCCGCCCGAGGACGCCTCGATCATGGACACCGACCTCGAGGTCTGGCGTCGGGTCCAGGAGGTGAACCTGACCAGCGTCTACCTGTGCTGCCAGGCGGCTCTGACCCACATGCTCCAGCAGAGGTCCGGGTCGATCATCAACACTGCGTCCTTCGTCGCGGTGATGGGTGCCGCGACCAGCCAGATCTCCTACTCGGCCTCCAAGGGCGGCGTGCTCTCGATGAGTCGCGAGCTCGGGGTGCAGTTCGCCCGCGAAGGGATCCGGGTGAACGCGCTGTGCCCGGGCCCGGTGAACACCCCGTTGCTCAAGGAGCTGTTCGCCAGCGACGTGGAGCGCGCTGCCCGTCGGCTCGTGCACGTGCCGATGGGTCGATTCGGTGAGCCCGAGGAGATGGCCAACGCCGTACTCTTCCTCGCCTCCGATGAGTCCAGCTTCATGACCGCCAACACCTTCCTCGTCGACGGCGGCATCTCGGGTGCCTACGTGACCCCGGTGTAGGGGGTCGGGTGAAGCCGCTCATCGGCTTGACGAGCTACCGCGAGCAGGCCAGTTGGGGCGTGTGGAACCAGCCCGCCGACCTGCTGCCGGTGATGTACGCCGACGCGATCGTGCGCGCCGGCGGCGTACCTGTTGTGCTGCCTCCCGCCACCGACGACCCCGACGCCGCTGCCGCAGTGGTCAGCCGCCTCGACGGGCTCGTGGTCAGTGGAGGCGCCGACGTGGACCCGGGGAGCTACGGCGAGGAGCCCCACGAACGGACCGTGATGTGGCGGCCCGACAGGGATGCGTGGGAGCTCGCGCTGCTCACGTCTGCGGCCGCGCAGAACCTGCCGACGCTCGGGGTGTGTCGCGGGATGCAGGTGATGGCGGTCGCGACCGGAGGCACGCTCGACCAGCACACCCCGGACCAGGTCGGCCACGAAGAGCACAGCCCCGGCGCCGATGCGTTCGGCGACATCGACGTGAACGTGGTCGAGGACTCCAGGCTGCACACCATCCTCGGACCGGCCGTCACCGTGCGTTGCCACCACCACCAGTCAGTGCGTTCGCATCCCGGGTACGTCGCGACCGCTCGCGCCTCCGACGGAACGCTCGAGGCGATGGAGGCCGAGGGCACCCGCTTCTGCCTCGGGGTCCAGTGGCACCCGGAGGCCGGACGCGACCAGCGGCTCTTCGACGCCCTGGTGGGCGCGGCTGCAGACCATCGCTGAGGTTGTGGGGCGCGGGGCGACCGCAACCCGAGGTGCTCGAGCAGCGATGGTGGTCAAGCAGCGACCGCCCCCCTGGAGCTGGCGCGGGTGGAGAACCAGCGCCAGGTGGTCACCGCCGACCAGATCCGCACCTGGTGCGCCCACCCCGACGCCCAGGTGGTGGTGAAGCCGGTGCTCGAACTCAACGAACACATCCAAGTCGAGAGCTACGAAGCCCCCACCCGTCTCCGCGAACAAGCCATCCTGCGCGACCACACCTGCGTGTTCCCGTGGTGCACCCGCCCAGCGCGGAAGGCCGATGCCGACCACGTCATCGCCCACGCCCAGGACGGCACCACCAGCAGCGACAACAACGCGCCGCTGCCGACGGCACGATGGGCTGAAGACCCATTTGCCGTGGACATACACTGACCGACTGACCAACGTTCCTGGACACCACACCTAGCAACCGCCCAGCGAAGGGACAGCCAGATGGTGCACACCACAACCACGTTGAACCCGATTTCCGGTGACACCGCCCGCATCACCCTTGGCATCACTCGGCTGGTGTTCGGGTCGCTGGGGCTGCTCGCCCCACGCCTGCTCATCCGCCGCATCCAAGGACCCGGGACGAACAGTCCCGCCGCGGTGTATGCGTTCCGCATGTTCGGCATCAGAACCGTGCTTATCGGCCACCAACTCCTCGCACCCGACGGGCCGAATCGCCGCGAGGCCCTCCGCGTAGCCCCGTTCATCCATGGCGCGGATACGGCGACAGCGACCCTCCTCACCGCCAGGGGCGACGTTCCGAAGCGAACGGGCCTGTCCTTGATAGCGGTCTCGGGCTTCAACACCGCGATGGCGCTAGTGGCGAGACATCGAGCCTCGCAGCAGGACGCGCGATGATGTAGACACAGCCTTGATGGCTCAGGCGGCGCGCCCGAGAAGCCAGCTCCCGCAAGGCTGTCCGAGGGCTGTTGCGCTGTTCGACTACGTGCCACGACGAGGAGAGCTCGGGCTCCTGCGCTGGTCATGGCGGGCCCAAGTGCATCAACTGCGGTGCTCACCTGCAGCAGCCGCGCGGTAGTCGACGGCGGGCTCGTAGTGGCCGCGGTGTGTCTCCCGAACAGAGGTGTAGCCACCGACCAATACGCCTGCCCTGCGAGTCGTCTTCATCGCGCGGCATGAGCCGGAGGTTGGTTGAGCCAGCCCTGGTCGCATTCGACACGACTGTTCTCGCATCGCTTCGGGCTATGGCATGCGGGCACTGTTGCATTGTGTTGAGCTGGTCGCACGATGGGGACCTTGTGCGATATGTGCGTCCGGCCCCAAGTCCCTTTTCGCCACAACGCAGCCCGGCGGGCTCGGTCCGCGGCCCGTTGGCAAATCCTAGGCGAAAGGTGATGCGGCGACTGTGTGTTTCAACGGGGCTTTGCCACAGTGCCGATTAGCTGGCTCGCGTTCGGTGCCCAGATGGGTCGGCCAGTCACCTGACCCGCTGGGATCTTGCACTTTGCAGCACTGGTCCAGACATCTCCTACCCAGCGACGGTTGCGCGTTGACAGGTCGGGAGAACCCCTGCCAGCGTGGATCAGAACTCGGGTGGAGGGTGCCGTGGAGTCCAGCAACGGCTCAAAGCGCACGACGTCGTCGTACGGTCGCGGTGGGGCGCACTCTCTTTTCCGTCGCAGCGGCCGTGGCCTGGGTGACCTCACGGACCGAGCCGCTCTCGTCACCGGGGCCTCCGGGGGTCTGGGCGCAGCCATCGCCCGCCGGCTGCACCGCGAGGGTGCCCACGTAGTCCTCACCGGACGTCGGGAGGGTGAGCTGTCCGCTCTCGACGCAGAGCTCGGCGGGAAGACACGGGTCGTGACCGCCGACCTGGCCCGGCTCGAGGACGTGCAACGGCTGGCCGAGCAGGCCGACGGGGTGGACATCCTCGTCGCCAGTGCCGGTCTGCCCGCCAACGGAGACCTGGCCGACCTCTCGGTGGAGGGCATCGCGCGGGCCGTGGACATCAACGTCCGCTCGACGCTGGTGCTGATCCGGATGCTGGTGCCGCGAATGCTGCAGCTGGGGTCGGGCCACGTGGTGATCATCGGGTCGCTGGCCGGGCTCGCCGGCACGCCTCGCTCCTCGATCTACAACGCCGGCAAGTTCGCACTGCGCGGCTTTGGCCATGCCCTGCACGAAGAGCTGCGCGGGTCAGGGGTCGGCGTCTCGTTGATCAGCCCG
>CAVVID010000022.1:0-70242 GCA_963748185.1 uncultured Actinomycetota bacterium
TCGCGAACCTCGACTTGGTGCAGACAAGAGGGCCTTTCCCGGCCATCTGTCCGGAGTTCGGGAACTGCCCAGACCACGAGGGTGCGGGCAGGCACTGCGCTGCGCACTTGGGGGGTGCACAGTCGGCCTAGGCTGGCTCCATGGTCGTAGAAGACTTCACCCTTGAACCCGGACGTGACCTGGGGCCGCTCATCCACGCACTTCGCAGGAACGGCGGAACACTCACGTTCGCCAACTGGGTCACGGTTCCTAACTCGATGACCGTCAACCTGCACCTGCCTGAGGATGAGGCACAGGCCGAGAAGTGCCGCGCAGCGATCGAGGAATGGCGCAGCAGCGACTGAAAAACCGGAGTGACGAGCAGCTGCTTAACGCGTGTCGACGCCCGCCCCGGTCGCCTCGCTATTCGCCGGTGGTATGCGGCAATCCGTGCTCTAGGTAGCGAGTCTCCTGGCCGGCCTTCGCGTCGATGGCGGCGCTGACCCGCCGAGTAAGCCGCTCATTGAGAGCGCTCGAAAGTTGCTCCGGGTCGAAGTACCGAACCTCTGACAGCTCGGCCTCCGGCAGTTGCAGCTGTACTCTCGGTCTCGATGGCGCCGCCCTCGAAGATGAACAGAACTTTGTCGCCCTCGTTCGGGGAGGGTGCCCAGTCCACGACCAGCAGACGGCCGACACGACGATCGAGGCCAAGCTCCTCCTTGATCTCGCGCTCGCAACCCTCCGTTGGTGTCTCCCCGGGTTCGACGTATCCGCCTGGCAGGTCCCACCCCTCCTTGTACGTGGGTTTCACGAGTAGGACGCGTCCGGCGTCATCGCAGAACAATGCGCCTGCAGCGACGCGGGGATGCGCCATCGGCGGTGCCTGGTCCTCGGTCATGTGCCGAGACTAAAGCGGCCCGCGGCGCTAGGCCACGTTGAGGCGCTGAGCGAGCTGCGAGAGTTGGTAGCTCGGCTTGCCGCGCTGGGTGCGGATCCAGGTCTGGACAAGATTCCGGCTCAGGAAGTGGTAGCGCACCTGCTCGGGTGCCAGCTGCTCGGCGTCGAGGAGTGTTGCCAGTGCCTCGTCCCGCTTGTTGGTGCTGCTCAGGGCGGAGACTAAAGAAGAAAAAAAAAAAAAAAAAAAAAAAAAAAAAAAAAAAAAAAAAAAAAAAAAAAAAAAAAAATACGAGGAGTGTTGCCAGTGCCTCGTCCCGTTTGTTGCTGCTGCTCAGGGCGCGAGAGACCTCTAGCGCGTGACGTGCTCGCCGCTCGGTCGGGACAGCGCTGGTGTCGAGGCCCGGCCCCAGGTCGACGGCGACCTGCACGTCGCCAAGCTCCATCGCCGTGGAGACTCGATGGATGGCGACGTTGGTAGGTCCGAACGCGGTCCAGAGCTTGTTCGCATCCTGCCCGAGCCGGCGGGCTGCGACGCTGGCCTCATCGAGGAACTCACGCACAGTGGCCCGATCGTCGTGTCGGGCGGCCGCCATGGAGCCAGCGAGCAGATGGGTTCCATAGACCGACAGCATCGTCGGCGATGGCTTGGTCAGGTGCGGTTGATAGAAATCCGCTGCGTCCCGGGTCAGTCGGATGGCCTCGGCGTAGTCGCCAATCGACAGAAGAGAGTGAGCCACGGATCGCAGAAGCGACCCGATCACCACAGGGTTCTCGCTGTGCCGCGCCGCCTCAACGCCTCGGTCGGAAGCATTCCAAGCGAGGTCTGGCTCGCCGAGCTTCGTGAGGGTGCTCGCAGCAACGTGGTAGAGCAACGCGAGGCGCCCAGATGCCAGCATGCCGGTCCTCGCCTGCGTAGGTGTACGCCGCGATCTTGAAGCCCGGAATCAGACTCACCAGCCGGTGAGTCACGTAGCCGAACCGGCCCTCTTGGTAGGCGTTCCACACGTCCTCGACATCGAGCTTCAGCTGAGCCAGCGACGGTGCTTCGCCAAGGTCCTGGTGGCGGGCAAGGTCGGTGACCTGGCGGTAGTCCATCAGGACTGACCGAAGGCCAGGCACCGTCAATCGGCCGCTGTCCCGCGTCCACTCCAGCAGCGAGGGCTCATCGAGCAAGTCGCCCAGGGCAATGTCGAGCTCCTTCGCGAGGGCCCGGAGCACAGAGAGGCGGTCGAGTTCGATCCGGCCGTTCTCCACCTTGCTGAGCCAGTCAGTTGTTCGGCCGACCAAGCCCGCCAGAACCTCCTGCGAGATGCCGCGCCGCTGTCGGTACCACGCAATGCGCTCACCGATCGTGAGCGTGGATGTCATTCCTCGCATGAGCTGAGCGTCGCACCGCCCTCCGACATACCCCGGAATATCCTTCCGGGTTCTCCTGCCCGGTCGCACCTAGCGTTTTTCGCACGTCGAAAGTAACGCCCCCTCGGGGCCGATGGAAGGAGAACGCGATGTCAGTACAGGGTCCGTTCAAGATCGACTGTGATGAGCAGTTCCCGCACGGGCTGTTCGCCGTGGCGGTGGGAGGCCAGCTGGACTTCGAGAAGTCGCAGGCCAAGGCCGAGGATCCGCAAGCGCGGGACAAGGAGTCGGGGGAGCGGGTGTGGGTGGTCCGGGTGATCGACAACGACCCGGAGGCTCGCACGAACGAGTTCAAGGTGAAGATCATCGCCCCGCACTGCCCGACGCTTGCCGGAGGCGTTGCCGGGGACGAACTTCCGGCCGGTGGTGTTCCGCAACATGACCGTGACGCCGTACATCGAGGAGGCGAGGGGTCGCTCCCGGGTGGCCTACAGCCTGCGGGCGAGCGCGCGTGGAGTCTCCGCGGCAAGCGGGATGCCGGGTCCTCGGAGGCGAAGGGTGCTCCCGCGCCGTCAGGCTCGTCCAAGGCGGCGTGATCGTGCCGGCGACGTGAGTCAGGGGGTGAGAGCTGATGTCGATCACTGCTGTCCTGGTGATCCTGGGCGCGCTGGTGGTCCTCCTGCTCAGGACTCGGGCAATCCGGTTCTTCGGTGCGTTGGTCTGCATCGTGTTCGGGGTGGTCCTGGCGTTGGGTCCGATGGGTCCCGCGACAGCCGATGCTCTGAACGCGGTCGGCACGTGGGCCTACGACTCGCTCCAGACCCTGTAGGCGGGTGATGGTGATGCGTACGAAGGATGTCCGTACCGGACCCTTGTTCGGTGGGATGCGCGGGGACCGCTCCGGTGAGCTGCAGCTGATCGCACCGACACCGAGCCTGGCGACGGTGGTGCTGGTGAACCTGACCCGGCTGACCGGCCGCGCTTGTCCTGGCTGCCGGCAAGCACCCGCTGGCCCTGGCCATCGTCGTCGTGCTGACCAGCCTGGCGGCGCTGGTGGGCTGGGCAGGGCCGCTGGCTCTGTGCTTGGCCGCGCTCGTGGCACTGCCGGCCTGGTGGCGCCTCGGGCCGGGCTCCTTTCGACGGGTCGTGACCTCGCGGTGGCGTCAGGTGTGGACCTATGGCCGTTGGTGGCAGCCCGCGATGGTGACCTGTGGGCTGGCGCAGGAGATGAACGGTCGTGAGTACCTGCCCAAGATCCGCAAGGTCGTCGCCGCCGCGTGTGTGGACCGGGTGCTGGTGGATCTGCTGTCGGGGCAGTCGCCGGAGGACTTCGAGCGACACACGATGCAGCTCGCGCACACCTTCGAGGTGCAACGGGTCCGCGTCGTGGTCGCCCGGCCCGGGCGGATCTGGTTGGAGTTCACCCACCGCGACGGCCTCACCGACATCGTTGCCCCAACCAGCCTCCATGACACAGGCGCCGACGCGGGATCGAGTGTTGACCTGATGGGCTTGCCGATCGGGCTGTGCGAGGACGGGTCGCCGTGGCGGCTGCGCCTGCTCGGCTCCCACGTCCTGGTCGCGGGCGCTACCGGGTCGGGCAAGGGGTCGGTGGTGTGGTCGCTGATCCGGGCGATGGGGCCGTGCATCCGGGACGGGTCGGTGCAGGTGTGGGCGATCGACCCCAAGGGCGGCATGGAACTCACCCCGGGGGCCGGGTTGTTCGCCCGGTTCGCCTACCAGGACCCGGCCGCGATGGTGCAGCTGCTGGAGGAGGCGGTTGGGTTCATGCGGGCTCGCACTGAGCGGCTTCGGCTCGCTGGACACCGGGTGCTCACCCCGACGGCTGAGGATCCGTTGGTGGTGGTCGTGGTCGACGAGATGGCCGCGCTGACCGCCTACGCGGGCGATCGGGACCTGAAACGGCGTGCCGAAGCCGCGCTGCAGCTGCTGTTGTCCCAAGGCCGCGCGCCCGGAGTGCTGGTGGTGGCGGCCGTTCAGGACCCCGGCAAGGACGTGGTCACCTTCCGGGACCTGTTCCCGTTCCGGATCGCACTCCGGCTCCTCGAGGACGTCCAGGTCGACATGGTCCTCGGTCGGTCCGCTCGTCACCACGGCGCCGAGTGCGACCTCATCCCGCCCTCGCTGCCCGGTGTCGGCTACGTGATCGAGGAAGGCGTCCGGGAACCCGTCCGGGTCCGCGCCAGCTACGTCACCGACCGCGACCTGGCCCAGATGGTCCACGACTACGCACCTCACGCCGGCTCAGTCGACGGTGGCGAGCCGGCGCTCCGAATGGTGGGGGAGTCCTGAGTCATGGCCACGGCCGCCGGACACGCTGCCCCGTCCTGGGAGGTCCTCGGCCGGGCCGGTGTGGAATCCGCGGAGAGACGGGCCGGCGGCTGCTCGCGTCCCGTCCGGCTTGGTCGGCTCGACGATGGTGGTGAACAAGACCACCGGCGAGGTCGCCCGCAGCTACTCATCGGCCGAGGAGCTGGACGGCACGACCTATGTGAACTGCGGGAACCGGCGGGCGCAGGCCTGCCCGACCTGCTCGGCTGAGTACAAGGGCGACGCCTGGCACCTGCTGCTGTGCGGGCTGGCCGGCGGCAAGGGCATCCCTGGCTCGGTGAGCGATCATCCGTGCACGTTCGCGACGTTCACCGCGCCCTCCTTCGGCGCTGTGCACGGGCTCCGGCAGAAGGGACCCTGCCGGGCGCGCCGGGACAAGCCGGTCTGTCCACACGGCCGCCCCTTGTGGTGCTCCCAGCGGCACCGAGACGACGACGATGCCCTCGGGTCGCCGCTGTGCGCTGACTGCTACGACTACACCGCCCACGTGGTCTGGCAGTGGCATGCCCCCGAGCTGTGGCGCCGGTTCACCATCACCCTGCAGCGCGACCTGGCTCGGTTCTGCGGCCTATCGGTCAAGAGGTTTCGGGAGCGGGTGCGGATCTCCTACTCCAAGGTCGTCGAGTTCCAGGCGCGCGGTGTGATCCACCTGCACGTCCCGATCCGCCTCGACGGCCCAGACGGACCCGACGGCCCCGCCCCGGACCCGGCGCTCGGCCTGGACACGGCCGTCCTGGAGGACACGATCAAGACCGCGGCCGCCAAGGTCTACCTGGACTCCGCACCGCTCAGCGACGGCACCGTGCACCGGCTGCACTGGGGCAACCAGCTCGACACCCGCTCGATCACCGACACCGCCCACCGCGACACCGACCGCCGCGCCACGAGTGGTGCACCCCGAACAGGTCGCCGCCTACCTGGCGAAGTACCTGACCAAGGCCACCGAGGAGTTCGGGCTCCCTTCCCGGATCCTGTCCGCCCAGCACGCCCAACGGGTCGGCGCCACCACGCACGCCGTCCGGATCATCGAGACCGCCGAACGGATCGCCGGCGAGAACGACGCCTACTCCCGGCTCGTCGCTTGCCTCGCCACCCTCGGCTTTCGAGGGCACCCGATCACCAAGTCCCGCGCCTACTCCGTCACCTTCGGACAGATCCGCCGATCCCGCCGCCGGTTCCGCAGCAACCCTGCCGGCCTTGGACCCAGAGGCGGACATCCGCCAGGTTCTCGACCCCGACGACGACCTCCCCGACGGGTTCCAGCTCGAGTCCACATGGGTCTTCATCGGCCAGGGCTACCTCGACCTCGACCAGGCCGCCGCTGCTGTCACGTCCGCCACGCTCGCGCGCTCGCGCTGAATGCCGCGTTTGCCAGCACCGCAACAGCCAGACAACGAAAGGACTGAGTGAGATGCAAAGGACAAGTCGAGACCTGGGTCGGCCGCCGGCCTTGTATCGAATCGATGACGCAGCCGCACTGCTCAGCGTGAGCAAGAGCCGCGTCTACGAGCTGATCCGGTCGGGACAGCTGGGATCGGTGACGGTCGGGAAGAGCAGACGCGTCCCTGCTGTGGCAGTCGATGCCTACGTCGCGCGACTCATGCGCGGGGGCGACCATGACGACGCGGCGTAGCAGGGGAGAGGGCGGGCTGTACTGGTCCGAGGCTCGGCAACGCTGGATCGGTTCGGTGGACGTCGGCTTCGACTCACTTGGCAAGCGGAAGGTGAGGCGGTTCAGCGCCCGGACCAAGACAGAGGCGAAGGAGAAGTTGCGGGATCTGCTGCGCCAGGTCGAGCAGGGCATGGACGTGTCCCGATCCCGTGTCACGGTTGCGGATGTCGTCGAAGGGTGGCTCACTCACGGCCTCAGCGGTCGGAGCCCCTCCACGGTCAAGACCTGTCGGCATCTGGCCGAAACGCACATCGTCCCCGTCGTGGGAAACAAGAAACTTGCGGATCTGAAAGTGCAGGACATCGACCGTCTGCTGCACGGCAAGCGGCAGACGTTGAGCACGGCGACCCTGGGCCGGGTACTCGCTATTCTGCGTCGCGCGATCCGTTGGGCAGAAGCTCGTGACTTGGTCGGGCGCAACGTCGCCATGCTCTGCTCCCCGCCCAGTGGCGCTGGAGGTCGCCCGTCAAAGTCGCTGACTTTCACTCAGGCGCAGACACTCATGGCGGCCGCGGAGGCGAGCCCGCTGGCGGCGTACATCGTGCTGGCCTTGCTGACGGGCGCCAGGACCGAAGAGCTGCGGGCACTCACTTGGGACCATCTCGATCTCGTCGGCAATCCAGAGCGGGTCCCGCCTCAACCGCCAAGCGTCCAGCTGTGGCGCTCCGTTCGTGCCGGGGGAGACACAAAGACGCGCCGGTCCCGTCGCACGATCGCCTTGCCGAGTCGCTGCGTGGAGGCATTGGAGAAGCACCGCGCGGAGCAGCAAGCCTCGGGTGTCTGGTCTGAAGGTGGCTTCGTGTTCGCCAGCAGCAAGGGGAACGCGCCCGATGCGGCGAACGTGCGTCGGTCCTTCCGATCGGTGTGCAGAGAGGCAGGACTCGACCCGACGGAGTGGACACCGCGCGAGCTTCGGCACTCGTTCGTCTCCCTGTTGAGCGACGCTGGGGTCCCTGTGGAGGAGATCGCTCGGCTGGTCGGGCACAGCAGCACGACGGTGACCGAGACCGTCTATCGCAAGCAGCTGCGACCGGTGCTGACGGGCGGGGCCCAGGTGATGGACACGCTGTTCGACCTGCCGGAAGTGCAGAAGTGACGGTGTTAGTCCCTCACTTAGTCCCTCAGTGGCTTCCTGCGACGGGAGAGACTGAACCGTGAACGGCTCCCGAACCCGCGAACTTGCAGGTCAGGAGCCGGTTGTTGTTGGTGGGCGATACTGGGTTTGAACCAGTGACCTCTTCCGTGTCAAGGAAGCGCGCTACCGCTGCGCCAATCGCCCTAGCTGTTGAGTTTGAGGTGGGTACGGGATTTGAACCCGTGTAGACGGATTTGCAGTCCGTTGCCTCGCCTCTCGGCCAACCCACCGTGGAGGCTTCGGCTTTCTCCGAGCGGACGACGAGGCTCGAACTCGCGACCTCAACCTTGGCAAGGTTGCGCTCTACCAACTGAGCTACGTCCGCCTGCGCCGGCGGAATCCCCCCGGTGCGAAGGAAACCATAGCCGAAGTGGGTACCCGCACAAACTTGGGGCACACCGCGCGAGCCGGGCACCGCAGGACCCCTCTCGCCGCGGGTTAATCTCGGGCGTGTGCACGCTTGGGTGAACGGCCGGCTACTCGAGGATCCGCATGCTCCCGCGATCGGGGTGACCGATCACGGCCTCACCGTCGGGGACGGTGTGTTCGAGGCGATCAAGGTCGTCGACGGCCAGCCGTTCGCCCTCACGCGGCACCTGGCCAGGCTGGCGCGCTCCGCTGCCTCCCTCGGTCTGCCCGAGCCCGACGAAGAGCTCCTCCGCTCCGCGGTGGCCGAGGTGCTGGACCAGGAGCGCCTGCCGCTGGGACGTTTGCGGATCACCTACACGGGTGGGCCGGCCGAGCTCGGGTCGGGCAGGGGAGAGGTCACGCCGACCTTGGCGGTGGTCGCGGCCGAGATGAAGCCTGCCCCCGAGACGACCGCGGCCGTCCGGGTGCCGTGGCCGCGCAACGAGCGCGGGGTGATGGCGGGCGTCAAGTCCACGTCGTACGCCGAGAACGTGGTCGCCCTCGCCGAGGCAGCGAAGTCGGGCGCGAGCGAGGCGATCTTCGCGAACCTCGCAGGTCATCTCTGCGAAGGGACCGGCACCAACGTCGGCTACGTGGTCGGTGACGAGGTCCGTACGCCGACACTGGCCTCAGGCTGCCTGGCGGGAGTCACCAGGGCACTGCTGCTCGAGTGGTACGGCGTCATCGAGGTCGACGAGCCGATCTCGGTCCTGGACTCGGCCGACGAGATCTTCCTGATGTCGACGACCCGGGACGTCCAGGGTGTGCACCGCATCGATGGTCGGGAATTGCCAGCGCCCGGGCCATTGACCCGGGCGTTGGTTGAACTGTGGTCGGCCAAGGAAGCCGAGCATCCGGACCCGTGACCGGGAGTGGCCATGGGGCGGATCAGCGGTGAACCTCAGGCGAGGAGCTGGGCGAGCTCGTCGTCGAAGTTGACGTAGGCGCTCTCCTGGCCGTCAGGAACCGACTGCAGCATCTTCGCGATGAACGTGTCGACACTGCGTGAGTCGGCCTGCACCAGGAGCTCGCCGTCAGGGGAGCACAGCTCGATGATCGCGACTGCCCTGCCGTCGGAGCTGAGGCACGGCCACACGTGGACGTCGCCGTCACCCGTGGGCTCGAACCGGCCGGCGACGAGGAGCTCACGGCCGAAGGTCCAGCGGACCTCCTGCACACCGGTCCGGAACACCATGGTCACGGCGTACGGGTCGGCCGGGTCGTAGACCAAGTCGGACTCGATGGAAGTCGCTTCCCCCTGCGGGTCCACGAGCTCCAGCTCGACACTCTCGGTAACGACCTGAGCGGTCTTCGTCTGCTTCATCGAAACTCCCTTATTTCCTTTCAGGGTTCCCCTCCAGCAACCCTGCCGCGCCCTCCACGCGATGTCCTGATTCTGCGCTGGCTTTGCTGTTCCCGACAGGCGAAGAGGCGTTATGTCCGTTTTAAACCCCCGAGTGGTCTACCTTTTTTGCACTACTGGTCTATTTTGGAGGCTCAGTGGTCTAGTTGAGTGTGGACCAGTATGGGGTGAAATTTGCCAGCCTTGGGAAAACATGAGATATGCGGGCGAAACGGAAAATCAGGCGGTGTCAGACGGCCCGAGTGTCTGCGCTAAGGTTTCCGGCGCATCCTCCTCCACGAGGATGCGGCAACAGATCCCCGACACCGGGGCGATTGGCGCAGTGGTAGCGCGCTTCGTTCACACCGAAGAGGTCACTGGTTCGAACCCAGTATCGCCCACCAGCACAGTCCATGAGCGGTCGTCGCCCAGCGGCCGACCAGCCCCGTGGCCGACACCGAAAAGCCGGGCGCAGTACGCCGGGACCGGCGGATACGATCGGCCGGTCCAGCGCGTGGCCGTCTGCCCCGCCGTCAGCCACCCCAGGGAGTCCACCTCGTGTCCGAGATCAACGTCGTCCTCGTCAACGCCACCGCGCGGGAGGACCGGACGGTGACGACCGGCACCAAGGCCTGGGAGCTGTTCGCCGAGACTCCCGAGGTGGTTGCGGCGCGCGTGGGTGGCGCCCTGCGTGACCTGGCCTACGAGCTGGGCGACGGAGACGAGGTGGAGCCGGTGGCCATCGCCAGCTCCGACGGGCGCGACATCCTGCGCCACTCGACAGCGCACGTGCTGGCCCAGGCGGTCCAGGATCTGTTCCCCGACGCCAAGCTCGGCATCGGGCCGCCGATCGAGAACGGCTTCTACTACGACTTCGATGTGGAGACCCCGTTCGTGCCCGAGGACCTCGAGAAGATCGAGACCCGGATGCGCAAGATCATCAAGGAGAACCAGCGCTTCGCGCGGCGTCCGGTCTCGGATGCCGAGGCGCAGGCGGAGCTGGAGGAGGAGCCCTACAAGCTCGAGCTGATCGGGCTCAAGGGTTCGGCGGCCGACGCGGCCGAGGGTGCGGGCGCCGAGGTCGGTGCCGGCGAGCTGACGATCTACGACAACCTCAACCGCAACGGCGAGGTGTCCTGGAAGGACCTGTGCCGCGGGCCGCACCTGCCCACGACCAAGCGGATCCCGGCGTTCAAGCTGACCCGGTCCGCCGCGGCGTACTGGCGGGGCAACGAGAAGAACAAGCAGCTGCAACGCATCTACGGCACGGCCTGGGAGACCAAGGAGGCGCTCGCGGAGTACCTCCATCGTCTCGAGGAGGCCGAGCGGCGCGACCACCGCAAGCTCGGGCGCGACCTCGACCTGTTCAGCTTCCCCGACGAGATCGGCTCCGGGCTGCCCGTCTTCCACCCCAAGGGCGGCGTGATCAAGCGGGAGATGGAGGACTACGTCCGCCGGCGGCACATCGAGGAGGGCTTCGAGTACGTCGGAACCCCGCACATCGCGAAGGAGGGGCTGTTCTACACCTCCGGCCACCTGCCGTACTACGGCGAGGGCATGTTCCCGGCTCTTGACGTGGACGGCATGGACTATCGCCTGAAGGCGATGAACTGCCCGATGCACAACCTGATCTTCCGGTCGCGGCAGCGCTCCTACCGTGAGCTGCCGCTGCGGCTCTTCGAGTTCGGGCACGTCTACCGGCACGAGAAGTCGGGCGTGATCCATGGGCTCACCCGTGTCCGGGGGTTCGCACAGGACGACTCGCACTCCTACGTGACCAAGGAGCAGGCGCCCGGGGAGATCAAGCACCTCCTCGAGTTCTGCCTCGGACTGTTCCGAGACTTCGGCCTCGACGACTTCTACCTGGAGCTGTCCACCCGCGACGACTCCAAGCCCGACAAGTTCATCGGCTCCGACGAGGACTGGGCGAGTGCGACCAAGGTCCTCGAGGAGGTCTGCCTCGAGTCCGGTCTCGAGCTGGTTCCGGACCCGGGCGGGGCGGCGTACTACGGCCCGAAGGTCTCGGTCCAGGCGCGCGACGCCATCGGCCGCACCTGGCAGATGTCGACGATCCAGTACGACTTCAACCAGCCCTCGGCCGACCGGTTCAACCTCGAGTACGTCGCCGCCGACGGCTCACGCCAGCAGCCGGTGATGATCCACTCCGCCAAGTTCGGATCGATCGAGCGGTTCATCGGCGTCCTCGTCGAGCACTATGCCGGAGCGTTCCCGCCCTGGCTGGCGCCGGTCCAGGTTCAGGGGATCCCGATCGCCGAGCGGCACCACGACTACCTCGCCGAGATCGCGGACCGCATGCGTCAGCAAGGACTGCGGGCACAGGTCGACTTCTCCGACGAGCGGATGCAGAAGAAGATCCGCAACGCCCAGCTGCAGAAGGTGCCGTTCATGGTCATCGCGGGGGACAGCGACGTGGAGGCCGGCGCGGTGAGCTTCCGCTACCGGGACGGTCGGCAGGACAACGGCGTGCCGGTCGACGAGGCCATTGCCCGCGTCGCCGAGGCCGTTGCGGCACGGGTGCAGGTCTAGGAACGCCGATGCCGAGCCTGCAGGGGAGCGCCGACCTGTCGTCTCTCGGTACGACGGTGTCGGTGTGGGCACACCCCGACGACGAGACCTACCTGGCCGGGGGAGTGTCTGCAGCCCTCCGCGACCTCGGCGTACGGGTCGTCTGCGTGACGGCCACCCGAGGAGAGGCCGGCGGGCCGGGCTCAGACGCGGACTCGCGGGCAGCCCTCGGGCGCCTGCGCACCCGCGAGCTCGAGGAGGCGCTGGCGGTGCTCGGGGTGGTCGAGCACCACTGGCTCGGCCACCAGGACGGCGAGTGTGCGCACGTCGACCCGGAGGTGGCGGCGGACCAGATCGCGCGCGTTCTGGACGAGGTGCAGCCGCAGACCGTGCTCACCTTCGGCCCCGACGGGTTCACCGGTCACGCCGACCACCGGGCCGTGAGCCACTGGGTCGACCTGGCGGTACGCCGGTCCACGGCCGCACCTCAGGTGCTGCATGCCGTCGCCACCGAGAATGCGCTCTGGGTCGACGAAGCGCTGACCAAGGACTTCGGCGTGTACGACGAGGGCTGGCCGCGCATCTGCTCGCCCGAGGACCTGGTCATCGACCTCGGTCTGGACGGCGACGCGCTCAGCCGCAAGGTGGAGGCCCTGCTGTGCCAGGCCTCGCAGACCCAGGGGCTGGTGGAGGCGGTGGGGATCGACCGGTTCACCGCCTGGGTGGCGTCGGAATGCTTCGCGCCCTCGCCTGTAGCCGGATCCGACGGCCCAGGGACAATGCTCCCGTGAACGACGCGACCCACCAGGACGGCATCGGTGACCCCGATGCGCTCGACCGGCTCTGGACGCCGCACCGGATGGCCTACATCCGCGGGGAGAGCAAGCCGATCGACGACTCCGAGGGGGAGTGCCCGTTCTGCCGGATCCCCTCGCTCGACGACTCCACTGGTCTGGTCGTACGACGGGGAGAGCTGGCGTTCGCCGTACTCAACCTGTATCCGTACGCACCGGGACACCTGATGGTCTGCCCCTACCGGCACATCGCCGACTACACCGACACGACGGCCGAGGAGGCCGAGGAGATCAGCGTGCTGACCAAGCAGGCCATGCACACGCTGCGCGGCGTCTCGGGGGTGCAGGGCTTCAACATCGGGATGAACCAGGGAGCGGTCGCGGGTGCGGGGATTGCCGCGCACCTGCACCAGCACGTGGTGCCGCGCTGGCTGGGCGACCAGAACTTCATGCCGGTCATCGGGCAGACCAAGACGCTGCCCGAGCTGCTGCAGAACACGCACGGCCTGCTGGTGGAGGCGTGGAGCACGACCTAGGAACCCGCTCTGGGGGATTGCGCAACGCCTGCGGTGGGAGCAACGTAGGACACCTACGGTGGCGCGCGCCGAGGCGCTGCCTCGAGCATGGAGGGGCGCCCATGTACGCACGTTCGATCACCATCACGGGCGACCCGAGCGCCATGGACCAGGGCATCGCCTACGTCCGTGACGAGGTGATGCCGGCGGTCATGGCCATGGACGACTGCATCGGCCTCTCGACCCTGGTCGACCGCGAGTCCGGTGAGTGCATCGTGACCAGCTCGTGGAGGTCCGCTGAGGCGATGATGGCCAGCGATCTGCACCTCGCCCCGCTGCGCAGGCGTGGCGGCGAGATCATGGGCGCAGCACCCCAGGTCGAGGTCTGGGAGGTCGCCGTGATGCACCGCGACCACCCGGCGCCGGAGGGTGCCTGCTGCCGCGTGGTGTGGATGCGGCTGAGCAATGGCGACGTCGACCGCGGGATCGAGCTCTACCGCTCGGCGCTGCTGCCCGAGGTGAAGACGCTCGAGGGGTTCTGCAGCGCCAGCCTCCTGGTCAACCGGGCTTCGGGCCGCGCGTGCAGCACCACGACCTACGACTCCCGGGAGGCCATGGATGCCAGCGCTGACCGGGCGTGGGCGATCCGCGACGCCGGGATCAGGGATGCCGGGGTCGACGTGGTGGACGTCGTCGAGTGCGACCTGGTGCTCGCACACCTGAGGCTGCCCGAGCTCGTGTGAGCCGGACTGCTCAGACGAACGGGTGCGGTGGCTCCGCAGACCGTCCCTGGAACGCGAGGATCGCGGGGTTCACCACTCGCCCGTCGCGCACCTCGGTCGCCCGACTGATCGTCTCGTCGGCCTCCCACGCCTCCGGTCCCGCGAGCACGATCGGCAGGAACGGCAGCAACGCCTCGCTGTTCTCCCACGTCGCGGAGCTCCACAGGTACGACGGGCTGTGGTCCACCGCGTAGTAGTCCACCTTGTCCGCCACCGTGAACATCGGGTCGTCGAAGGTGGTGGGCCTGGCCCATTCGAAGCCCATGCCCTCGTCGCAGGACACGTCGACGATCAGGCTGCCGCGGCGGAAGAGGGCGAGGTCTGCCGTGCTCAGGAACGTCAGCGGAGCAGCGGTGTCCTGCAGGACGCAGTTGACGACGATGTCGTTCTCGGCCAGGTAGCCGGCCAGCGGAACGCGACCTCGCTCCGTGATCACCTGGCTGAGGTAGGGCGCCTCGGGGTCGTGGTCGATCTGCCTGATCCGCACGGAGTGGATCGGCGACCCGACAGCCGCGACCCCGCGGTTCGTGAGGACCGCGACCTCGTGGACACCGTGCGCGTTCAGCGCGGTCACCGCACCGCGCGCCGTGGCGCCGAACCCGATCACGACGGCCGTGAGCCGGCGACCGTAGTCACCGGTGGCGCCGGTCAGCTCCAGGGCGTGGATCACCGAGGAGTAGCCGGCCAGCTCGTTGTTCTTGTGGAACACGTGCAGCCCGACCGAGCCATCGACCGTCCAGTGGTTCATCGCCTCGAAGGCGATCATCGTGAGCCGTCGGTCGATGGCCAGCTGGGTGATCTCGGGATCCTGCACGCAGTGCGGCCACCCCCAGAGCACAGCGCCGGGCTTCATCGCAGCGACATCCTCGTGCTGCGGCTTCGGCAGGAGCACGACGTCGGAGCTGGCCAGAATCTCCTCGCGGCTGGCGAAGCCGGCGACCTGGTCGGCGAGCTCGCTGTCGGCGTACCGGAAACGCGCGCCGAAGCCGTGCTCCAGGGTGATCCGCTTCCGTAGGTCGGCCGGGATGCGGTCGAAGTGCTCGGGGTGGAGCGGCAGCCGGTGCTCGTTCTCCTTCGAGGAGGAGCCGATGACACCGAGGGTGAGGGGCTCAGCCGTCAACGCTTCTCGACCTCCGCTGCTGGGAAGCCTGAGCGGCTCCGACGTTCCGACCGTACGCCCTGCACGTCAGCGTGCGGCATGCCGGGAGGTAGCCTCCTCGCGACATGTTGGACAGGTTCAAGCACTTCTGGCAGGGCGTCATGCTCGCGCCGTTCGTCAACCTCTTCATCAGGCTCGGCATCAGCCCCGACGCGGTCACGCTCGTTGGCACTGCAGGAGTCACCGCCGGCGCGCTGATCTTCTTCCCGCAGGGCCACCTGCTGGCCGGCGTGCTGTTCATCACCGCGTTCGTGTTCAGCGACCTGATCGACGGGGCGATGGCCCGGAAGACGGGGAGGACCTCGAAGTTCGGCGCGTTCTTCGACTCGACCCTCGACCGGATCGGCGACGCAGCCATCTTCGGTGGGCTGGTGCTCTACTTCGCCGGCCCGGGGGACAGCTACCTCTTCCTCTGCCTGAGCCTCTACTGCCTGGTGATGGGCGCGGTCACGTCGTACGCCCGGGCCAGGGCGGAGTCGCTCGGCATGCAGGCCAACCGTGGCATCGCCGAGCGGGCGGACCGAACGGTGGCGATCCTCGTGGCGACCGGCGTCTCGGACTGGTGGAACCTGCCGATCCTCCTCGAGATCACCCTTTGGGTGCTGGCGGGGGCCATCACGGTCACCGTCCTGCAGCGGGTCTGGATGGTCCGCAAGCAGGCGCTGGCCGAGGCGCCTTCGACCTGATCCCGGCCGTCGGCCAGGTGCGGCAGGAACCGTCGGCGGACGTAGGATCCACGCATGGCTGACTTCCCTTCCTCAACCCCCAATGGCCCGGTTGCTGACGGCTCCCCGGAGCTCGGCACCTCCCGCGTCAAGCGCGGCATGGCCGAGATGCTCAAGGGCGGCGTGATCATGGACGTGGTCACGGCAGACCAGGCGAAGATCGCCGAGGACGCCGGCGCCGTGGCCGTGATGGCCCTCGAGCGGGTGCCGGCCGACATCCGGGCCCAGGGCGGCGTCTCCCGGATGAGCGACCCCGACATGATCGACGGCATCGTCGAGGCCGTCTCGATCCCGGTGATGGCCAAGGCGCGGATCGGCCACTTCGCGGAGGCGCAGGTCCTGCAGAGCCTCGGTGTGGACTACATCGACGAGTCCGAGGTGCTCACGCCGGCCGACTACGCCAACCACATCGACAAGTGGGCGTTCAACGTCCCGTTCGTCTGCGGGGCCACCAACCTCGGCGAGGCGTTGCGTCGGCTCAGCGAGGGCGCCGCGATGATCCGCTCCAAGGGCGAGGCCGGGACCGGCGACGTCTCCAACGCCGTCACGCACATGCGCACCATCCGCTCGGAGATCCGCCGGCTGGGCTCGCTGTCCACCGACGAGCTGTTCGTCGCGGCGAAGGACCTGCAGGCGTCGTACGACCTGGTCCGGGAGGTGGCCGAGAGCGGGAAGCTGCCCGTCGTACTCTTCACGGCCGGCGGGATCGCCACCCCGGCAGACGCAGCGATGATGATGCAGCTCGGGGCCGAGGGTGTCTTCGTCGGTTCGGGCATCTTCAAGTCCGGAAACCCGGCCGAGCGGGCGGAGGCGATCGTGAAGGCGACCACGTTCTACGACGACCCCGACGTGGTGGCCAAGGTCTCCCGGGGTCTCGGCGAGGCCATGGTCGGGATCAACGTCGAGGAGCTCCCCGAGCCGCACCGGCTTGCCGACCGCGGCTGGTAACTTCACCCGATTCAAGTCTTTTGCCGTAAATGTCGGAAAAGCCCGGTACTGCGACGGTTCTTGCGCCAAGATAGTTCTTGCATCGCTACGCGCGATCGAACCACAGACCGGCGGGGTGCCGCCGCGGGGGAGGCATCCCGCCGGAACGTGGCTGCTCGCCCTACCCTTGCCCGGTGCCCTCACCGCTGCGCATCGGCGTCCTGGCGCTCCAGGGCGACGTACGCGAGCACCTCAGGGCGCTGGACAGCCTCGGCTTCGCCACTCAGGCCGTACGACGACCGGCCGAGCTGGACTCCGCTGACGCACTCGTGATTCCGGGCGGGGAGTCCACCACGATCGCCAAGCTGGCCCGCGTCTTCGACCTCTTCGAGCCACTCCAGCAGCGGATCGCCGCCGGGATGCCGACCCTGGGCACGTGCGCCGGCATGATCCTGCTCGCTGATCGGGTGGAGGACGGTGCTCGCGGGCAGGAGACCCTCGGTGGCCTGGACGTCACCGTGCGCCGCAACGCCTTCGGTCGCCAGGTCGACTCCTTCGAGGGCGACGTCGACTTCGCCGGCCTCGAGGACCCGGTTCACGCCGTGTTCATCCGGGCCCCATGGGTCGAGGAGCACGGCCCGGCGGTCGAAGTGCTCGCCCGGGTGGCCACCGGTCCCGCCGCGGGTAGGATCGTCGCGGTCCGTCAGGGCCCGCTGATGGCGACGTCGTTCCACCCGGAGGTGGACGACGACACGCGGATCCACCGGCTGTTCGGTGACCTGGTCACGACCAGCTCGACCACCGAAGCTGAAAGGGAACACTGATGTCTGGCCATTCCAAGTGGGCGACGACCAAGCACAAGAAGGCCGTCATCGACGCCCGTCGCGGAAAGATGTTCGCCAAGCTCATCAAGAACATCGAGGTCGCGGCGCGGATGGGCGGGGGAGACCTCGCGGGCAACCCCACGCTCTACGACGCGATCCAGAAGGCCAAGAAGTCCTCGGTCCCCAACGACAACATCGACCGCGCCGTCAAGCGCGGCTCGGGCGCCGAGGCGGGCGGAGCTGACTACAGCACGATCATGTACGAGGGCTACGGGCCCAACGGGGTCGCCTTCCTGATCGAGTGCCTGACCGACAACCGCAACCGTGCGGCGATGGAGGTCCGGACCGCGATGACGCGCAACGGCGGCTCGCTGGCCGACCCCGGCTCGGTGTCCTACATGTTCAACCGCAAGGGCGTGGTGATCGTGCCGGTCGACCAGGAGGGCAAGAAGGTCTCCGAGGACGACGTGCTCGAGGCCACGCTGGAGGCCGGTGCGGAGGACGTCAACGACCTCGGCGAGTCGTTCGAGGTGGTCAGCGAGGCGACCGACCTGGTCGCCGTACGAACTGCGCTGCAGGCTGCCGGAGTCGACTACGACTCGGCCGATGCGTCGTTCGTGCCGAGCATGCAGGTCGAGCTCGACAAGGAGGGTGCCGCCAAGGCATTCCGCCTGATCGAGGCGCTCGAGGACCTCGACGACGTGCAGAACGTCTACGCCAACCTGGACGTGTCCGACGACGTCCTGGCGTCGCTCGACGCCTGACGCGGGTCTGGGCGCCGCCGACCTCCCAGGGGATGTGCGGTCACCTGCGCGGTGCGCGTTACGGTCAGCGCATGCAGAGACGGGGCGGCGAGGTGGACGCCACGTGGTAGCCCTGGACCGCGTGGCCCCCGGCATATGGAGATCCGGCACCCGCTACGTCAACTGGTACGTCGTCGACGGCGGCCAGGCCGGGCTCACCCTCGTGGACTGCGGACTGCCGGGATACTGGCGGGGGGTCGTCGAAGCCTTGAAGAAGTTGGGCCGCACCCCGGAGGCGGTCGCGGCAGTGGTGCTGACCCATGGTCACATCGACCACGTGGGGACTGCCGGACGGTTGGCACACGCAGGGGCCGGAGTCCACTTGCATCCGGCGGACTGGGGGCTCGCCGAGGATCCCTCGACCAACCGCACTGAACGCAGCCTGGTCCCGTACCTGCGCTGGCCCGCCACGGCAGCGTTCGTCGGACACTGCCTGCGGCAAGGCGCACTCCGCCCCGAGCGGTTCCCCGAGCCCCGGCCACTGGAGGGCGGGCAGACGGTGGACGTGCCAGGGGATCCGCGAGTCATGCACGTTCCTGGACACACTGACGGCAGCTGCGCACTCGAGTTTCCCGACCACGGAGTCGCGTTCATCGGGGACGCCCTGTGCACGACCAGCCCGGTCACTGGTCGCCGTGCCTCACCGCAGGTCCAGTCCCGGGCCTCGAACGCGGACAGCGAGCAGGCCTTGGCGTCGGTCGCCGGTCTCCAACGGCTCTCCTCGCCATTGCTCCTCCCCGGCCACGGAGAACCGTGGCGTGACGGGGCGGAGGCGGCGATCAGGAGCGCGCAGGCAGTGGGCTGCCGCTGAGTCCCGGCCCAGCGGCGCGTCGCAACCGCGAGCCGGTGCCCGGCGCCGCTAGCGTGGTGCGAACAGGTGTTCGGACGACCGAGGAGTTCAGTCATGCGCGTCCTGGGTATCGACCCCGGTCTCACCCGGTGTGGTGTCGGCGTGGTCGACGGCTCCGTCGGCAGGCCATTGTCGCTGGTCGATGTCGGCGTCGTGCGCACCGCGCCGGACCTGCCGATCGAGCAGCGCCTGTGCCTGATCGCGACCGGCCTCGAGGAGTGGCTCGACGCCACGAGTCCCGATGCGGTCGCCGTTGAACGCGTCTTCAGCCAGCACAACGTCAAGACAGTCATGGGCACTGCGCAGGCCAGCGGAATCGCCCTGTTGGTGGCTGCGCGCCGCGGGCTCCCGGTGACGCTGCACACGCCGAGCGAGGTCAAGGCCTCGGTGACGGGCAGTGGTCGCGCGGACAAGGCCCAGGTTGGTGCCATGGTGGCGCGTCTCCTGCGGCTGGCAGAGGCGCCCAAGCCCGCTGACGCTGCCGACTCCCTCGCCCTCGCGATCTGCCACATCTGGCGGGGCGGAGCGGTCAGCCGCATCGAGGCAGCGGTGGCGGCCCAGGCTGCGGCTCATCCTTCGGCCCAGAAAGTGGGGGTACGCCGGTGATCGCGTTCGTCCGTGGCCAGGTGGCGGCCGTCGGCCTCACCTCCGCCGTGCTCGAGGTCGGGGGTGTGGGACTGGAGCTGCACTGCACGCCGGACACGCTCGCCGGGCTGCGCATCGGGTCCGAGGCGACCCTGCCCAGCAGCATGGTCGTCCGCGAGGACTCGATGACCCTCTTCGGCTTTGCCGACGAGGACGAGAAGCAGATGTTCGAGCTCGTCCAGACTGCCAGCGGGGTCGGGCCCAAGCTCGCCCAGGCGATGCTGGCCGTGCACCGCCCCGAGGCGCTGCGCCGCGCGGTCACCAGCGACGACGTGAAGACGCTGACGCAAGTCCCCGGCATCGGGCAGAAGGGTGCCCAGCGCATCATCCTCGAGCTGCGCGACCGCATCGGCGCACCCTCCACGACCTACCTCGCCCCGCGGGAGACGCCCGGCACCAACACCTGGCAGGCACAGGTGCAGGCCGGACTCGTCGGGCTCGGCTGGACGGCCAGGGAGGCCGACCGTGCCGTCAACGACGTGGCGCCCGAGGCCGAGCAGATGGCCACCCCTGACGTCGCGCGGCTGCTGCGAGCTGCCCTGCGCACCTTGAGCAAGGCGTGATCCGGTGAACGAGTCCGAGCTCGAGGAAGCCGAGATGGCCTACATGACAAGCCGGCCCCTGACGGCGGCCGAGGCCGAGGGCGACGAGCGAGTGGTCGAGGCAGCACTGCGGCCGCGCACGCTGGACGAGGTCGTGGGCCAGGAACGCGTCCGCGAACAGCTCTCCTTGCTGCTGGAGGCGGCCAGGGCGCGTGAGCGCGTCCCGGACCACGTGCTGATGAGCGGCCCGCCAGGCTTGGGCAAGACCACCCTGGCGATGATCATCGCGGCCGAGATGAGCGCTCCGCTGCGCCTGACCAGCGGTCCTGCGATCACCCACGCGGGCGACCTCGCCGCGATCCTCTCCGGCCTCAACGAGGGCGACGTGCTCTTCGTCGACGAGATCCACCGGATGTCGCGGCCGGCCGAGGAGATGCTCTACATGGCCATGGAGGACTTCCGGGTCGACGTGGTCATCGGGAAGGGGCCGGGAGCGACCGCGATCCCGCTGGACATCCCGCCGTTCACCTTGGTGGGCGCCACCACCCGGTCCGGCCTGCTGCCGAGCCCGTTGCGGGACAGGTTCGGGTTCACCGCCCGCCTCGAGTTCTACGAGCCGGAGGATCTCGAGCGGATCATCCACCGCTCCGCTGGGCTGCTCGACGTGGAGTGCCGCACCGACGGCGCCCGCGAGATCTCGCTGCGCTCCCGGGGGACACCCCGCATCGCCAACCGGTTGCTGCGACGAGTGCGCGACTTCGCGCAGGTGCGATCCGACGGGGTGGTCACCTGCGACCTGGCCCGAGCCGCGCTGGACCTGTTCGAGGTCGACGAGTCGGGCCTCGATCGCCTCGACCGAGCCGTGCTCGACGTGCTGTGCCGCCGGTTCGGTGGCGGTCCTGTCGGGGTCAGCACCCTGGCAGTGGCGGTCGGGGAGGAGCGCGAGACCGTCGAGGAGGTGGCCGAGCCGTTCCTGGTGCGCCAGGGACTGCTGGCGCGGACGCCTCGCGGCCGTGTCGCCACAGCGGGGGCGTGGGCCCACCTCGGGCTCGCGATGCCACCGGGCGCGGGTGGCGGCGACAGGACCCTCTTCGAGTCGGAGTCCGACTAGACGGTTGACGGCCGTTACACTCGCTTGCGGTGCCGTAACCGTCCCCGGACCGAGCCGTGCCGGCTCAGCAGCGGATGTGCGTCGCCCCAGGACCTGTTCCCTTCCCTTGGAGTCAAGACTCATGCCTGCCTACGCGCAGTTGCTCGTGATCATCGCTGCGATGCTCCTTTTCTGGGCGATCGTCATGCGCCCCGCCCGCAACCAGCAGAAGCGAGTCGAACAGCTGCAGAACGAGCTCGAGGTCGGCCAGGAGGTCGTGCTCTCCGCGGGGATCTTCGGCACGGTTCGCGCGTTGAACGAAGGACGGGTCGAGATCGAGGTGGCGCCCGGCACGGTGCTCACGGTGGCGCGCCAGGTCGTCGTACGCCGCGTCTCGGAGCTCGAGAGCAAGACCGCGACCGACACGGAGACGGGCCCCGAGGCTGGCACCGACCGGGGCGCCTCCGATGGTCCGGGAGAGTCCGGCCCCACCACGACAGAGGACTGAGGAGAAACCCCACGTGGCGAAGAAGACGCCCCGTCCCGTACGCACGCTGGTCATCTTCGGATTGGCGATCGCGGTGCTCTACGGACTCGCTGCGCTCGGCCAGACCTGGAAGCCACGGCTGGGTCTGGACCTCGAGGGCGGCACTCGGATCACGCTGTCAGCGATCCCTTCGGGCGAGGGCGCCGTCACCGAGACCAAGCTGAAGCAAGCTGCCGGCATCGTCGACGCGCGGGTCAACGGCAGCGGTGTCTCCGAGGCCGAGGTGTCCACCCAGGGAAGCCGCAACATCATCGTCGAGATCCCGGGCGAGAACCGGTCCGACCTCGTGGACGCGGTCAAGCGAACCGCCCAGCTTCGGTTCCGGCTGGTTGCCGGACAGCCGCAGCCCGGCACGCCCGAGACCCAGTCCAAGGCCTCGGAGAACGCCAGCCCGTCGGCGAGTCCCTCCGGCAAGCCAGGTGCGAACACGACACAGCGACCCCAGGTCGGCAAGGCCTCGCCGAAGTCCCGCCCCGCGCCGTTCACAGCCGACACGCCGACACCCGCGCCGGCACCGAACGAGGCGCCGTCCCAGGCTCCCGTCGATCCCACCCAGCAGCAGCCCCAGATCAGCCAGAAGGGTGCCCCGGTCGACAAGCCGCTCGCGTGGTCCCAGGACCCCGGCGTCGAGTGGGTGCAGAAGTTCGCGAAGTTCCAGTGCCCGAGCAAGCAGAACGCGGCTCCGAAGGCTGACAACCCCGAAGAGCCGCTGATCGCGTGCAACGAGGACGGACTGAAGTTCCTGCTCTCCGCGGCGCTCATCGAGGGGACCGAGCTGAAGTCGGCGTCGTACGGCACGCCGCCGCAGGGCGCAGGCTGGGCGGTGAACCTCGGCTTCAAGAGCTCCGCGCGCAAGGTATTCGGGGACACCACCACGGCGCTGAACAAGAACAACGGGACCTTCGCGATCGTCCTCGACGGGAAGGTCATCTCCTACGCCGGCGTCAACGAGCCGATCCTCGACGGCAACGCCCAGATCACCGGTGACTTCAAGGAGGCCGAGGCGCGCTCGCTGTCCAACTCGCTGAAGTACGGCGCTCTCCCGATCAGGTTCGCGAAGCCCACCATCGTGACGATCGGCCCCTCGCTGGCCGGCAACCAGCTGCAAGCCGGCGTCCTGGCTGGGGTCGCCGGCCTGCTCGTCGTGATGATCTACTGCCTCGTCTACTACCGGGGTCTCGGCGTCGTGGTGGTCGCCTCGCTCATCATCGCGGGCGTGATCACCTACGGGGTCGTACTTGTGCTCGCGAAGGCGGCGGGCTTCACCCTGACCTTGCCAGGCATCGCTGGACTGATCGTCGGCGTCGGCATCACGGCCGACTCCTTCATCGTCTACTTCGAACGAATACGCGACGAGATGCGCGACGGCAAGTCGATGCGCGTCGCCGTCGAGACCGGCTGGTACCGCGCGCGGAACACCTGCCTCGCGGCAGACGCGGTGTCGCTCCTCGCCGCGGTGGTGCTCTACATCTTCGCGATCGGCGTGGTCCGCGGGTTCGCCTTCGCCCTCGGCATCAGCACCCTGATCGACGTCGCGGTGTTCTTCTGGTTCACCAAGCCGAGCATGACGCTGCTGGCGCGCTACAAGTTCTTCAACACCGGGACCCGCTTCTCCGGCCTGTCCCGCGAGACCCTCGGCATCGACGAGAGTCCCAAGCACGCACTCGCGGCGGGGAGGGTCTGATGGGTAAGGCGAGCCGGCTCGGCAACGCGCTCTACGAGGGCGACGTCTCGATCGACTTCGTGGGCCGCAAGTGGCTCTGGTACGGCGTGTCCACGGTGATCCTGATCGTGGCCGTCGGCGGGCTCCTCTACAAGGGGCTCAACTTCGGCATCGAGTTCGAGGGTGGGGTGGAGTACGCCGTCACCCTCCCCGCCGACCAGGTCACCCAGGACAACGTCGACAAGATCCGCACGGCCGTCGCCGGCACCGGCATCGACAACGCCTCGTCGCCCCAGGTGAACACCGCGGGAACCGACTCGATCACCGTGCAGACCGAGGAGCTCACCAACGCCCAGGCGGCGGACATCACTGGTGTGATCGCCGAGACCGTCGGTGTGGACGCCAAGGACGACATCTCCACCCAGGAGGTGGGGGCGAGCTGGGGCGCCCAGGTGGCCGAGCGCGCCCTGTTGGGCCTCGGGGTCTTCATGATCCTCGTGGTGCTCTTCATCTGGGCCTACTTCCGCGAGTGGAAGATGTCCGTCGGCGCGATCGTGGCGCTGATCCACGACGTCGTGATCACAATCGGCGTGTACGCCCTCTCGGGTTTCGAGGTCACGCCGGCGACGGTCACCGGCATCCTCACGATCCTCGGTTTCTCGCTCTACGACACCGTCGTCGTCTTCGACAAGGTGCGGGAGAACACCCGAAATTTGCGTCAGAGCAAGCAGACCTATGCCCAGCTGGCGAACCTCGCGGTGAACCAGACCCTGGTGCGGTCGATCAACACCTCGATCGTCGCGCTGCTGCCGGTGGGCGTCATCCTCTACGTCGGTGTGGCCACGCTCGGCACGGGCGCGCTGAAGGACCTCTCGCTGTCCCTGTTCGTCGGCATGGCGGCAGGTGCCTACTCCTCGATCTTCATCGCGACGCCCCTCGTCGTACACCTGAAGTCACACGAGAAGGCGATCACCGAGCAGGACGCTCGTGCCAAGGCACGAGCGCGCCGCAGCGTCGATCGCTACGCCGACGTCCCGTTCACCGAGGACATGCCGGTGCGTGAGCGCGCCGGAGGCGTCGATCCCTCCGAGGCCTACCTCGAGGAGGAGGACGAGGAGCAGGAGATCCGTTCGGTGAAGGCGCCACCTCGCCGGCCCGAAGCTTCGGGCACCGGCCGCGTCGTACCCGGGACGAAGGCGCCGCTGGGTGAGTCGGGGGCCGCGAAGCGCGCGCAGCCCAAGCGGCAGCCGCGATCCAAGCGCGGCAAGTGAGCGAACTGACCCCCGTCGCGGGGGACCTGAGCGCGCAGGTCGCGTCGGCGATCCGTGACATCCCCGACTTTCCCAAGCCCGGAGTCACCTTCAAGGACATCACTCCGCTGCTCGCCGACCACGCCACGTTCGCGGCCGTCGTGTCGGCGCTTGCTGACGCGGGACGCGACGCCGGAGGTGCCGTTGTCGTCGACAGGGTCGTCGGCATGGAGGCCCGCGGGTTCATCCTCGGCGCCCCGGTGGCCCTGGCGCTCGGGGTCGGCTTCGTGCCTGTGCGCAAGCCCGGCAAGCTGCCGTGGGACACGCGTGCGGTCAGCTATGAGCTGGAGTACGGCGAGGAGACGCTCGAGATGCACACCGATGCGGTCGCGCCGGGGGAGCGAGTGCTGGTTGTCGACGACGTGCTCGCGACCGGGGGCACGGTCCGCGCCACCAACGATCTGGTTCAGCAGTCCGGTGGGGTCGTCCACGGCATCGCCGTACTGCTCGAGCTGAGCTTCCTGCCGGGCCGCGAGGCGGCCGGCGACATCCCGCTCACGGTGCTGCACACGGTCTGAGGACTCCGCTATCCGTCCACGCCTAGACTGGATCGTGCAGTCGGCGTGTCGAAGGGAGTGACCATGGCAGAGGACCCTGTGGTCACCGAGCCCACGACCGAGCCCGCCCCCACGCCCCAATCCGCTCCCGAGCCCGCGCCCGAACCGGAGCCCGAACGTGCCCCGACCCTGACCGGTCGAGGGGTCCGGGCACGCCTGGCCCGGTTCGGCACCAGCAAGCAGGTCGGCAACCCGGTGCTCGAACCACTGTTCCGCACGGTGCGCGCCAACCACCCCAAGGCTGACCTCGCTCTCCTGGAACGCGCCTACAACACCGCGGAGAAGCACCACCGCGGTCAGATGCGCAAGAGCGGCGACCCCTACATCACGCACCCGCTCGCTGTGACCACGATCCTGGCGGACATCGGCATGACCGAGCCGACGCTGGTGGCGGCCCTGCTGCACGACACCGTCGAGGACACGGCGTACACGCTGGACGCGCTGCGCACCGACTTCGGTGAAGAGGTGGCGGTGCTGGTCGACGGCGTCACCAAGCTGGACAAGGTCAAGTACGGCGACTCGGCGCAGGCCGAGACGATCCGGAAGATGATCGTCGCGATGAGCAAGGACATCAGGGTCCTGGTCATCAAGCTCGCCGACCGGCTGCACAACATGCGCACCCTGCGCTACGTGAAGGCGGAGACGCAGGAGCGCAAGTCCCGCGAGACGCTCGAGATCTACGCCCCGCTCGCCCACCGCCTGGGCATGAACACGCTCAAGTGGGAGCTCGAGGACCTTGCCTTCGCCACGATGCATCCGAAGATCTACGACGAGATCGTGCGCCTGGTCGCCGAACGCGCGCCCTCGCGGGACTCGTTCCTGGCCCAGGTGATCACCCAGGTGGAGGACGATCTCCGCAGCGCCAAGATCAACGCGCGCGTGACCGGGCGGCCAAAGCACTACTACTCGATCTACCAGAAGATGATCCACGGTGGCCGCGAGTTCAGCGACATCTACGACCTCGTCGGCATCCGCATCCTCGTCGACAGCGATCCGGACTGCTACGGCGTACTCGGCGTCCTGCACAACCGCTGGAACCCGCTGCCCGGCCGGTTCAAGGACTACGTCGCGATGCCGAAGTTCAACATGTACCAGTCGCTGCACACGACGGTGATCGGTCCTTCGGGCAAGCCCGTCGAGCTGCAGATCCGGACCATCGGGATGCACCGGCGCGCGGAGTACGGCGTCGCGGCCCACTGGAAGTACAAGGAGAACGTGCGCGCCGGCGTCGACACCGAGCAGGCAGCCGCCGATTCCGACATGCAGTGGCTGCGCCAGCTCCTTGACTGGCAGAACGAGGTGGAGGACCCGGGCGAGTTCCTGGACTCGTTGCGCTTCGAGATCAACAGCGCCGAGGTCTTCGTGTTCACCCCGCGCGGTGACGTGATCGGGCTGCCGATCGGCTCGACGCCCGTTGACTTCGCCTATGCCATCCACACCGAGGTCGGGCACCACACCATTGGTGCGCGAGTAAACGGGCGGCTGGTGCCACTGGAGTCCGAGCTCGAGCATGGCGACGTGGTCGAGGTGTTCACCTCCAAGTCGCCGAACGCCGGCCCCACCCGAGACTGGCTGACCTTCGTGAAGTCCCCGCGGGCCCGCAGCAAGATCCGCCACTGGTTCACCAAGGAGCGTCGCGAGGAGGCCATCGAGCACGGCAAGGAGCAGATCGGCCGACTCCTGCGCAAGGAGGGCCTCCCGCTCAAGCGCGTCATGACCCACGAGTCCCTCACCCAGGTTGCCGACGAGCTGCGCGTGGGAGACGTGACGGCCCTCTATGCCGCTGTCGGTGAGGGCAACCTCGGTGCGCAGACCGTCGTACGCAAGGTGATCGAGGTCTCCGGCGGCAAGGACGGCGCAGCGGAGGACCTCGCCGAGGCAGTCACGATCACCCGTCCACGTCGCCGAGGCACAGCGGCACACGACTCCGGGATCGTGGTCAAGGGCGTCACCGACGTACTCGTGAAGCTGGCCCGATGTTGTACGCCGGTGCCGGGCGACGAGATCCTGGGATTCGTCACTCGTGGCGACGGGATCTCGGTGCACCGCCGCGACTGCACCAACGCCACCCAGCTGCTCGGCCAGCCCGAACGTCTTGCCGAGGTGGAGTGGGCGCCATCGTCGCAGTCGACGTTCCTGGTGCAGATCATGGTGGAGGCCCTCGACCGCGCGCGGCTGCTCTCCGACATCACCATGGTCCTCTCCGACCAGCACGTGAACATCCTCTCGGCGAGCCTGACCACCAACCGCGACCGCGTCGCGAAGAGCCGCTTCGCCTTCGAGATGGGCGACCCCAAGCACCTCGGCGCCATCCTCAAGGCCGTCCGCCAGGTCGACGGCGTCTTCGACGCCTACCGCGTCACCCACTAGCCCGCTTCAGTGAGTCGCCGGGCTAGCTGAAGTCGGAGGCCGCCTTGCGGGCCATCTCGAGGAACTGCTGGCGCGAGGCGAGGTTCTCCTCGAGCTCCTTGATCTTCCGCTGGTCTCCCGCGGCGCGAGCCTTCTCGAGGTTCGTCTCGATGTCGGCGATGGCGCGCTCGAGCTGCCCGAGCATGTCGTCCGCGCGCGCTGACTTCTCCGGGTCGCTGCGCTTCCACTGGTCGTCCTCGATGGAGCGGATGGCCTGCTCCACCTTGTGGATCCGGGCCTCCAGTGACTTCATCTGGTCGCGCGGCACCTTGCCTGCGGCGTCCCAGCGCTCGCTGATGCTGCGGAGGGCGCGCTTGGCGGCGTCGAGGTCCTTCACCGGCAGCAGCGCCTCGGCCTCGACCAGGAGCTCCTTCTTCTTCTCCGCGTTGGCGGCGAACTCCTTGTCCTGCTCGGCGTTCGCCGCGTCGCGCGCCCCGAAGAACGTGTCCTGGGCAGCGCGGAACCGCTGCCAGAGGTCCTCCTCGATGTCGCGAGGAGCAGGTCCCGCGGCCTTCCACTCCTGCATCAGCTCGCGGTAGCGGCTCGAGGTCGGGCCCCACTCCTTCGAGGTGCTGAGCGCCTCCGCATCCTTGAGCAGGCGCTGCTTGATGACCCGGGCGCCCTCACGCTTCTCGTTCAGCTCGGCGAAGTGCGCCTTCCGCCTGCGGGTGTAGGTGGTGCGGGCGCTGGAGAACCGATGCCACAAGGTGTCGTCGAGCTTCTTGTCCAGCCGGGGGAGCCCCTTCCACTCCTCCAGCAGGTCACGCAGCCGGTTCACGCCGTTGCGCCAGTCGGTGCCCTGCGAGATCTTCTCGGCCTCGGCGACGATCTCCTGCTTGCGCTGGTGCGACTCCTCCGTACGGCGGGCGCGGTCCTCACGACGCTTGCTCCGCTGTACGCCGATGAGCGGGCCGAGCGCATCCAGCCGAGCGCTGAGCCCGACGATGTCGCCGACGGCGTGCGGCTCGACGAGCAGGGCCGCGACCTTCTTGATCGACTCGGTGGCCTCGTCGGGGCTCAGTGCGCCGGAGCGGACCCGTTGCTCGAGCAGCTGGACCTCGAACTCGAGTGCGGCGAAGCGACGGGTGAAGAAGCTCAGCGCCTCCTCGGGAGTGCCCTCGGGGTACTGGCCGACGGCGCGCTCGCCGTCGGCGGTGCGGACGTAGACGGTGCCGTCCGGGTCGACCCGGCCCCACGTGCTCGCAGGTGCTTCGTCGGCGCGCGAGTCCACCCGCTTGGGCGGCGGGCCGGGCACGGGGCTGGAGCCTGGGCGCCGGCCTGGGCGCCGGCTTGGACGCCGCGCTGTCCACCGGGGTCGGCTCTGCAGTGCCTGGATCGCTGTGCTCACCCTCGACGGGAGAGCTGCCCAGAGAGTTGCCCTGCGCGGTCACGTTGCTACACCTGCTTCGCGTTCGTCCGGGTCGTGCGTTCCAGCGTGGCCTCATCGTACGCATGCGCAGGTGACCCATCGGGGCCAGTAGGCTGGCCCAGATCCCGACCCAGACCCACACCCCCCATGCAGGAGACGAAACCGTGCTGATCGCAGGCTTCCCGGCCGGACCGTGGGGCACCAACTGCTACGTCGCGGCGACCGGCCCCGGCACGGAGTGCGTGGTGATCGACCCCGGCAAGGACGCCGCCGAGGGGGTCGCGGAGGTCGTTCGCGAGCACAAGCTCAAGCCCGTCGCTGTGCTCGTCACCCACGGGCACGTCGACCACATGTGGTGCGTGGCCCCGGTGTCCGGCACCTACGACGCCACGGCGTGGATCCACCCCCGCGACCGGCACCTGCTGAGCGACCCGATGGCCGGCATGTCCGCCGAGACCACCGCGATGCTGCTGGGTTCCAAGTACGAGTTCGCCGAACCCGACCGGGTCGAGGAGCTCACCGACGCCCAGACGCTCGAGCTGGCGGGACTGAGCTTCCTGGTCGACCACACCCCCGGACACACCGAGGGCTCGGTGACCTTCCGTACGCCGTACGAAGGGCGACGTCTCCGAGGTGATGTTCTCGGGAGACCTGCTCTTCGCCGGCTCCATCGGCCGCACCGACCTTCCCGGCGGTGACCACCCGACGATGCTGCGCAGCCTGCGCGACAAGGTGCTGACCCTGCGCGACGACATCGTCGTGCTGCCCGGCCATGGCGAACAGACCAGCATCGCCCGCGAGCGCGCGACCAACCCCTTCCTGCTCGACCTGATCGACGACGAGATGGGCCGCACCACCCCGGTCACTCGAGGCCTCTGACATGAGCAAGCCCACCCCGCTCAGCGGGTTCCCCGAGCTGCTGCCCGCACAGAGGTACGTCGAGCAGCACGTCCTCTCGACACTGGCGCAGACCTTCGAGCTGCACGGTTTCGCCAACGTCGAGACGCGCGCCGTCGAGCCGCTCGACCAGCTGCTCCGCAAGGGCGAGACCTCCAAGGAGATCTACGTTCTCCGCCGGCTGCACGCCGAGGAGGACGAGGTCGACTCGGGCAGCTCACTTGGCCTCCACTTCGATCTGACGGTGCCGTTCGCGCGCTACGTGCTCGAGAACGCAGGCAAGCTCGACTTCCCGTTCCGCCGCTACCAGATCCAGAAGGTGTGGCGCGGTGAGCGGCCGCAGGAGGGTCGGTTCCGAGAGTTCGTCCAGGCCGACATCGACGTGATCGGTCGCGACACCCTCGCCTTCCACCACGACGTCGAAGTGGCCCGGGTGATGCTCGATGCTCTGGGCGGGTTGGCCGACCCAGGATCGATCGGGTTGCCCGGCTTCCGGCTGCAGGTGAACAACCGCAAGCTGATCCAGGGCTTCTACGCCGGGCTCGGGGTCGCTGACACCGATGCGGTGATGCGGGCGATCGACAAGCTGGACAAGCTGGCGGAGGAACAGGTCGGCGCGATGCTGGTCGAGGACGTCGGCTTGACCACCGAGCAGGCGCAGAGCTGTCTGGCGCTCGCCCGGATCAGCAGCACGGACACCTCGTTCGTCGAGCAGGTGCGCGCTCTCGGCGTACACCACGAGCTGCTGGACGAGGGCCTCACCGAGCTCGCCGCCGTGATGGAGGGCTGTGCGCCGCTCGTGACCGACCGGGTGGAGATCGTTGCCGATCTCAAGATCGCGCGGGGCCTCGACTACTACACCGGCACCGTCTTCGAGACCCGCCTCGAGGGCTACGACAGCCTGGGCTCGATCTGCTCGGGCGGACGCTACGACGCACTCGCCAGCGATGGCCGTACGACGTACCCCGGTGTCGGGATCTCGCTGGGGGTCAGCCGGGTCCTCGTGCCACTGCTGGGCAAGGGCATCGTCGAGGCGGACCGCTCGGTGCCGAGCGCGGTCCTGGTGGCCGTGGTCGACGAGGAGCACCGCACCGCCAGCGACGTGCTCGCCGAGCAGCTGCGTGGCAACGGCGATCGCCTGCGAGGTCGCGCCGGCGGCCCAGAAGTTCGGCAAGCAGATCCGCTACGCCGAGCGGCGCGGCATCCCGTACGTCCTCTTCCCCGGCGCCGGCGACGAGCCCGTCGAGATCAAGGACATCCGCAGCGGTGAGCAGACCGCTGTCGACCTGACCACCTGGACCCCGCCCGTCGAGGACCTCCGGCCGGGCGTCCGGCGCAACGAACAGGAGCAACCGTGATCCGCACGCACGACGCAGGCAGCCTGCGGCCAAGCCACGTGGACGCGGAAGTGACCCTCGCCGGCTGGGTGGCGCGGCGACGCGACCACGGGGGAGTGGCGTTCATCGACCTGCGCGAGGCCAGCGGGGTCGTGCAGGTCGTCATCCGCGACGAGGCCGTGGCCCACAACCTGCGCAGCGAGTACTGCCTGAAGGTCACCGGCACGGTCAGCCTGCGCCCCGAGGGAAACCAGAACCCCAACCTGCCCACAGGCGAGGTCGAGGTCATCGCCACCGACGTCGAGGTGCTCAGCCCGGCGGCCCCGCTGCCGTTCCCTATCGACGACCACGTAGAGGTCGGCGAGGAGGCCCGGCTCAAGCACCGCTACCTCGACCTGCGACGCAGTGGCCCCAACGCAGCACTGCGGCTGCGCAGCAAGGTCAACAGGGCGGCCCGCGACGTGCTCGACGACCACGGCTTCGTCGAGATCGAGACCCCGACGCTGACCCGCTCCACGCCCGAGGGTGCGCGTGACTTCCTGGTTCCGGCGCGACTGCAGCCCGGCAGCTGGTACGCCCTTCCGCAGAGCCCGCAGCTGTTCAAGCAGCTGCTGATGGTCGCCGGCATGGAGCGCTACTACCAGATCGCCCGGTGCTACCGCGACGAGGACTTTCGCGCGGACCGGCAGCCCGAGTTCACCCAGCTCGACGTCGAGATGAGCTTCGTCGAGCAGGACGACATCATCGCGCTCACCGAAGAGATCCTCTCCGGTCTCTGGTCGCTGATCGGGTACGACGTGCCGACCCCGCTTCCGCGTCTGACGTACGCCGAGGCGATGGCGCGCTTCGGGTCGGACAAGCCCGACCTGCGCCTGGGCCTGGAGCTCGTCGAGTGCACCGAGTTCTTCAAGAACACCCCGTTCCGCGTCTTCCAGTCGCCGTACGTCGGCGCGGTCGTCATGCCGGGGGGAGCCGCTCAACCGCGCAAGCAGCTCGATGCCTGGCAGGAGTGGGCGAAGCAGCGCGGCGCGCGCGGCCTGGCCTACCTGCTGGTGAAGGAGGACGGTGAGCTGACCGGTCCCGTCGCCAAGAACATCAGCGACGAGGAGCGGGCCGGGATCGCAGCACACGTGGGCGCCGAGCCGGGTGACTGCATCTTCTTCGCAGCCGGTCCGGTGAAGAGCAGCCGTGCCCTCCTGGGTGCAGCACGCCTGGAGATCGGCCGCCGTGGCGGCCTGATCGACGAGGACGCCTGGAGCTTCGTCTGGGTCGTCGACGCGCCGCTGTTCGAGTCCTCGGCAGACGCGACCGCGGCCGGTGACGTTGCCGTCGGAGGTGGCGCCTGGACGGCCGTGCACCACGCCTTCACCAGCCCCAAGGACCTCGAGACGTTCGACAAGGATCCGGGCAACGCGCTGGCCTGGGCCTACGACATCGTCTGCAACGGCAACGAGATCGGCGGTGGCTCGATCCGTATCCATCGCAGTGACGTGCAGAAGCGCGTCTTCGCGCTGATGGGGCTCGACGAGGAGGCCGCCCAGGAGAAGTTCGGCTTCCTCCTCGACGCGTTCGCCTATGGCGCACCTCCGCACGGTGGCATCGCCTTCGGCTGGGACCGGATCTGTGCCCTGCTCAGTGGTGCGGACTCGATCCGCGAGGTGATCGCGTTCCCCAAGAGTGGTGGCGGTTTCGACCCACTCACGGGTGCTCCCGCGCCGATCTCGCCCGAGCAGCGCAAGGAGGCTGGCGTGGACGCGCGCCCGCAGGACTCGACAGCGGAGTCGGCAGCGCCATCGGGCGACGCGTCGCCAGGGGCATTTCCGACACCGTCCCAATAGTCGCGCTCTGGTAACAATCGCGTCTGGTTTTGGCGTCGGACCCCCTCCGGACCTGTCCCATGTGCCTAGGGTCACCTAGTTCAGTCGGGTCCCTGACTGGTTGTTCGCAGGCTCCGCGCCACGCGCCAGAGCCGCAACGAGGAGGAATTAAGTGAGAAGCAAGCGAATTCTCGCCACCGGGGCGGTGATCGCCGCGTTGACCCTTGCGGTGTCCGCCTGTGGCAGCAGCGGAAGCGATAGCGATTCCGGAAGCAGCGACAGCGCGGCACCCGTCGTCGTTCGTGGCGGCCAGCCGGAGAACCCACTCGTGCCCGGCAACACCGGTGAGTCGAATGGCCACGACATCGTCGAGCTGTTCACCTCGACGCTCTACCGCTACGACGCGGCGACATCGGAGCCTGTGGCGGACCTCGCCGAGTCGGTACAGACCCAGGACAACCAGAACTTCACAGTTCGGATCAAGAAGGGTGCCAAGTTCCACGACGGCACCGAGGTGAAGGCCAAGAACTTCGTCGACGCCTGGAACTACACTGCCTACGGGAAGAACGCCCAGTACCTCTCGTACTTCTACGAGCCCATCGACGGTTTCGCGGACACCCAGTGCCCCAGCCTCGACGACGAGGGCGCCTGCGTCGGCAAGCCCAAGACCGACAAGCTGAGCGGGTTGACGGTGGTGGACGACCACACGTTCACCATCAAGACGACCGAGCCGGTGTCGAACCTGCCGGTGCGGCTCGGCTACACCGCGTTCGCACCACTGCCGGACGCCTTCTTCGATGACCCGAAGGCCTTCGAGAAGAAGCCGATCGGTGCCGGGCCCTACGAGGTCACCAGCTACGAGCCTGGCAAGTCTGCAGACCTGAAGCACTTCACCGACTACGGCGGTGACGGCCCCAAGGGAAACGTCGACAAGATCACCTTCCGGTTCTACGACGACATATCGGCCGCCTACAACGACCTGCTCGCCGGCAACCTGGACGTGCTCGACGACCTGCCCACGAGCGCACTGGTGGGCGAGAAGTACAAGCAGGACCTCGGTGATCGATGGGACCAGGAGGCCTATCCGGCGCTCCAGGCGATCAGCTTCCCCCCGGCGGACGTGAACCCCGCCTACAAGGACCCCCGGGTTCGACACGCGATCTCGATGGCCATCGACCGCCAGAAGATCATCGACGACCAGTACGAGGGCGCGCGTGAGCCTGCCGACAGCTGGGGGGCGCCCGGCATCGAGGGCTTCAACGCCGGGACCTGCGGGGAGTTCTGCAAGTACGACCCGGAGAAGGCCAAGGCCCTGTTGGCCGAGGCCGGTGGCTTCAAGGGCGGCAAGATCTCGATCAGCTCCAACAGCGACTCGGACCACAAGGGCTGGATCACCGCGACCTGCAACTCCATCCGTTCGGCGCTGGGGGTCGACTGCGTCCCCAGTTTCGTTCCGGACTTCGCCACCTTCCGCCAGAAGATCGGTGACCGGAAGATGGAGTCGATGTTCCGGTCAGGGTGGGTTCAGGACTATCCGCACATCGAGAACTTCCTGACGCCCAACTTCGGCACCGGCGCCGCGAGCAACGACGGCGACTACTCCAACAAGCAGTTCGACGCGAAGCTGGTGGAGGCCGCCAAGGCCTCGGGCGAGGAGTCGCTGGCGCTGTACAAGGAGGCCGAGGAGATGCTCCCGGCAGGCATGCCGACCGTCCCGATGTGGTACTACACCGCCACCGTCGGATGGGGCGACAAGGTCACCGACGTGCGAGTGAGCCAGGCATCGGGACGGCCCGACCTGTTCTCCTTGAAGCAGAAGTAGGTCGGTCCTCGCTCAGTGAGTGAGCCATCGGCCAGGTTGCCCGGTATTGCCCAGGTGACCTGGCCGGTGGTTCACTTCATCCGTGCCGGAGGACAGGCACGGGTGCGCTCTCAGATGGGAAGTAGCTCTCTTGAGCACCTACATCATTCGCCGTGTGCTGCAGATGATTCCCGTTCTGCTCGGCACCACCTTCCTGATCTACGTGATGGTGTTCGCCGTTCCGGGTGACCCGACAGCCGGCAAGTGCGGCGACCGCGCCTGTCCACCGTCCGTAGTGGCCGCCATCACTGAGAAGTACCACCTCGACGACCCAGCCCCGGTGGGCTACGCGAAGTACATGGCCAACGTGCTGCAGGGGGACCTGGGCGAGAACCGGTACGGGATCGCGGTCGCCGACGATCTGAAGCAGCGGTATCCGACCACCCTGAAGCTTGCCGGGTTGGCAGTCCTGATCGAGACAGTCATCGGCATTCTCGCCGGAGTGCTCACGGCCATCAAACGCGGGGGTTTCCTGGACAACTTGGTCCTGGTGAGCACCCTGGTCGTCATCTCGATCCCGGTCTTCGTCATCGGGGCTCTCGCCCAACTGACCTTCGGCGTGAAGCTGGGCTGGTTCCCCGTCACCGTGCCCAACCCGCCGACGTGGTACTCGCTGTTGCTCCCGGCCATCGTGCTCGCCTCGTTCTCGCTGGCCTACGTCACCCGCCTGACCAGGGCAAGCCTGACGGAGAACCTCCGAGCGGACTACGTCCGCACCGCGAAGGCAAAGGGTCTGGCACCCGGCCGCGCCATCGGAGTGCACGCTCTGCGCAACTCCATGATTCCTGTGATCACCTTCATCGGCTACGACTTCGGTGCCCTGCTCGGAGGGGCGATCGTCACCGAGAAGATCTTCAATGTCCAAGGCGTCGGGGGCTACGTCGCCCAGGCCCTCAATGGTCGGGACGGCTTTGCCGTCGTTGGGGCGGTGACCTCGTTCGTGCTCGTCTTCCTACTTGTCAACCTGCTCGTGGACCTGCTCTACGGCGTGCTCGACCCGAGGATCAGCCATGACTGACTACGACAGCGGCTTGAACGCCGCTCTGGAAGCGGGGGAGACTCCGGCTCACGCCCCCGGCTCCGAGCTCCCGACCAGCGTCCCCCAGGGCGAGGAGCCGCGTTCCCTTACCCAGGACGCGTGGCGGTTGCTCCGCCGCAGCCCCATCTTCTGGATCTCGGTGACGCTGATCGCGATCTTCGTGCTGATGGCTATCTGGCCGTCCCTGTTCACCTCGACAGACCCCCGCGCGGTCGGCGACGTCAGAACGCGCCCCGGCGAAGACGCCATCTTCGGGCGGGACGGACAGGGTTATGACATCTATGCGCGGACGATCTACGGCGCAAGGGCATCGATCCTGGTCGGCGTGCTCGCCACGGTGGCAGTGACGCTGTTCGGCGGATTCTTCGGGATGATCTCTGGCTACTTCTCAGGCTGGAGCGACACGATCATCTCCCGCATCACTGATGTCTTCTTTGCGATACCTCTGATCCTCGGCGGCATCCTGTTCATGACCGCGTTCCCCAGCGACCAGACGACGCCGTACCTGTGGGTGGTGATGAAGGTCGTGATCGTCCTCTCGATCCTTGCCTGGCCGGGGATCCTCCGCCTGATGCGCGGCTCCGTGATGCAGGTGAAGTACAACGAGTACGTCCTGGCGGCGCGGGCGCTGGGCGCCGGGACCAGCCGCATCCTCTGGCGGCACATCCTGCCCAACGCGGTGACACCGGTGCTGACGCTGACCACGATCAACGTCGGGGCGTTCATCGTGGCCGAAGCGACGTTGTCGTTCCTCGGCATCGGTCTGCAGCCACCGGCCGTGAGCTGGGGTGTCGCGATCGACGAAGCACTTCCGTTCGTCTTCGCCTACCCGCACATGTTGCTGTTCCCCAGCCTGTTCCTGAGCCTGTGTGTGCTTGCGTTCATCATGCTCGGCGAGTGCGTGCGGGACGCGTTCGACCCCAAGTCCCGATGACCAACCCAAACAGCCGGACAGAGAGGGAGGGTGGCCGATGACCGAGCTCGTGAATTCCCAGCCCGCCGGCGCACACCGCGGACCTGCTGACGGCCTGCTCCTGGAGGTGCGGGACCTGTTCGTCGAGTTCCGCACGGACGAAGGCACCGCGCGCGCCATCAACGGGGTGGACCTCGATCTCAGCGAGGGCGAGACCCTGGCGATCCTGGGCGAGTCCGGCTCGGGGAAGTCGGTGACGGCCCAGGCCATCATGGGCATCCTCGACATGCCGCCCGCCCGGATCCCCCAGGGGACGATCAAGTACCGCGGGGACGACCTGCTCCAGATGCCGGAGAAGAAGCGTCGCGCGATGCGCGGGCCCGAGATCTCGATGATCTTTCAGGACGCCCTCTCCGCGCTCAATCCCGTCTTCCCGGTCGGTTGGCAGATCGCCGAGATGTTCCGGGTCCACCGGGGAACGAACAAGTCCGACGCGCTCCAGGACGCGATCAAGCTGATGGAACGCGTTCAGATCCCCGGTGCGAGTGAGCGTGTCAAGGCCTATCCGCACCAGTTCTCCGGAGGGATGCGTCAGCGCATCATGATCGCGATGGCGATCGCGCTGGATCCCGCCATCCTGATCGCCGACGAGCCCACCACCGCACTGGACGTGACCGTGCAGGCGCAGATCATGGCGTTGCTCCAGGAGCTCCGTGAGGAGCGCGGGATGGGCCTGATGCTGATCACGCACGACCTTGGGGTCGTGGCCGACGTCGCCGACCGCATCGTGGTGATGTACGCCGGCCAGATCGTCGAGCGCGCTGAGGTCGGTGACCTCTATCGGAACCCGGCGCACCCCTACACCGAGGGGCTGTTGAACTCCATCCCGCGCGTTGACCAGAAGGGCCAGGAGCTCTACGCCATCAAGGGCCTGCCCCCGAGCCTGCTGCGGATGCCCAGCGGTTGCCGGTTCCATCCCCGGTGCCCGCGGGTCCAGGACATCTGCAAGAGCGACCACCCGGAGCTGCGCGAGGCCGCTCCGCAACGGTGGAGCCGCTGCCACTTCGCCGAGGAGGTGCTCGATGGCTGAGGTCCTCCTCAAGGCCGAAGGGCTCAAGAAGCACTACCCGATCCGCCAGGGCGTCCTGCGCCGGACGGTGGGCCACGTCAAGGCCGTGGACGGTGTCACCTTCGACCTGCACGCCGGGGAGACTCTCGGCGTCGTCGGGGAGTCCGGGTGCGGGAAGTCGACCCTCGGCCGGCTGCTGATGCGACTCGAGGAGCCGACCGAGGGCAGCCTGCACTTTGACGGCGGCGACATGTACGCCTGGAACAAGAAGGACATGCGGCGGGTCCGCCGCGACATCCAGATCGTCTTCCAGGACCCGTACACCTCGCTGAACCCCCGCAGGACCGTCGGCGACATCATCGGGGAGCCGTTCGAGATCCACCCCGACGTCGTTCCCAAGAAGGGTCGCAAGCAACGGGTGCAGGAGCTCCTCGAGCTGGTGGGACTCGCCCCGGAGCACATCAACCGCTACCCACACCAGTTCTCCGGTGGTCAGCGTCAACGGATCGGCATCGCCCGCGGGATCGCGCTGAACCCCAAGGTGCTCATCTGCGACGAACCGGTCTCCGCGCTGGACGTGTCCGTCCAGGCGCAGGTGATCAACGTGATGGAGCGGCTCAAGCGTGAGCTCAACCTGGCATACGTGTTCATCGCACACGACCTCTCCGTCGTACGCCACATCTCCGACCGGGTGGCGGTGATGTATCTCGGGAAGATCGCCGAGCTCGGCACCGACGCCGAGATCTACGACCGCCCCACGCACCCGTACACCCAGGCGCTGCTCTCCGCCGTGCCCGTGCCGGATCCGACGCTGCGCGGGATGCGCAACGAGATCAAGCTCTCCGGTGACGTGCCGTCGCCGGCGAACCCGCCCAGCGGTTGCCGTTTCCACACGCGTTGCTGGCGTGCCGAGGAGATCTGCTCCACCGAGGAGCCGCAGCTGATCGAGCGGCGTGACCTCGCAGGCCGACACCTCTCTGCCTGCCACTTCGCCGAGGACGTCAAGGAAGAGACGCCACTCGCGCCAACCTGAGTCCGGGTCACGGGCGGCACTAGGCTCCACCGCATGGACGGCCTCTTCGCGTACGACGGACCAGGGCCGGCCCGCGAGTCGTCCGGGCCGGCATCCGGCTCGCTCGAGCGGCAACACCCACGACTCGGCACCGCTCGCGGTGCGGATGCGTCCCCGCGACCTCGACGAGCTCGTCGGGCAGCAGCACCTGCTCGCGCCCGGGGCACCTCTGCGCCGGCTGGTCGAGGGCGACCAGCCGATGTCGCTGCTCCTGTGGGGTCCTCCCGGAACCGGCAAGACCACCATCGCCGCGATCGTCTCGGGAAAGACCAACCGGCACTTCGTCGAGGTCTCTGCCGTCTCGGCGGGAGTCAAGGAGGTCCGGGCGGCCATCGACGGCGCCCGGTCGCGGCTCGTGTCCTCGGGCCAGGAGACCGTGCTCTTCGTCGACGAGGTGCACCGGTTCAGCAAGGCACAGCAGGACGCCCTGCTGCCCGGGGTGGAGAACCGTTGGGTGACACTCGTCGCCGCGACCACGGAGAACCCGTTCTTCTCGGTGATCTCCCCGTTGCTCTCGCGCTCGCTGCTGCTCACCCTCGAGCCGCTCACCGACGACGACATCCGTGGCGTGATCGAACGGGCGCTCACCGACCCGCGCGGGCTGGACGGGCAGGTCATGATCGAGCAGGACGCCCTGGACCACCTGGTCCGGCTGGCCGGTGGCGACGCCCGGCGTTCGCTGACCTACCTCGAGGCTGCAGCCGGCGCGGCGTTGTCGCAGGGCTACGAGACCGTCGACGTCGAGACCACCGAGAAGGCGGTGGACCGTGCCGCGGTCCGCTACGACCGCCAGGGTGACCAGCACTACGACGTGACCAGTGCCTTCATCAAGTCGATCCGGGGTTCCGACGCCGACGCGGCGCTGCACTACCTCGCGAGGATGGTCGAGGCGGGCGAGGACCCGCGCTTCATCGCCCGCCGCCTGGTGATCCTGGCCAGCGAGGACATCGGTCTGGCCGACCCGACTGCGTTGACCACGGCAGTCGCCGCGGCGCAGGCGGTGCAGCTGATCGGGATGCCGGAGGGCCGGCTGAACCTCGCGCAGGCGACGATCGCCCTGGCCCTGGCACCCAAGTCCAACGCCGTGATCAAGGGGATCGACGCTGCGAGTGCCGACGTACGCGCCGGCAAGATCGGGCCGGTCCCGGCACACCTCCGCGACGCCCACTACGGCGGCTCGAAGAAGCTCGGCCACGGCAAGGGCTACAAGTACTCCCACGACTCACCGTTCGGCATCGCCGAGCAGCAGTACGCACCGGACGTCGTCGTCGACGCCGAGTACTACCAGCCCACCAGCCTCGGAGCCGAGGGTGCGCTCAAGGAGCGCTGGGAGCGGGTCCGCCGCCTGATCCGGGGCAGGTAGGGTCGGACCCCATGGACTCGCCCGTGCTGATCGCCGGTGCCGCCGGTGCGCTGCTTCTCGTGCTGTGCGCGCTCTTGCTCGTGCGGCGCAGGAGCGCTGTCTCGCGCCGGCAGCTGGCGGCCGCCCTCTCCGAGGCGCAGGCCGAGACCGCCGAGCTGCGCAGCCGTCTCGACGCGCTGACCGAGCAGCTCGAACGCCAGTCCTCCTCGATGATCAGGGTCGACGACCCGGCGTACGTCATCACTGACGCGGGGGAGCCGCGGCCCGAACCCAACGTCGCCGACGCGGTCGTGCTCAGCGCCACCGTTGGGGAACCCCTCGTGAAGGTCGTCGCGTTCGGTCACGGCGTACGCCGCGCGCTGTCGGCGGAGTCGCGCAACCGGATCTGGTTCGAGATGCGCAGGGAGGTACGCCGCGCCCGCAAGCAGCGCCGTCGCGAGATGAAGGACGCCTGGCGCCGGATGCAGGCCGAGGAGCGAGCGGCCGCCGGCGCCCCGGAACGGCCGCAGCCGGCCGACGCCGCATGAGGGGCCTCCGATGAACAGGGGTTTCTGGTTCGTCGCGGGTAGCGGCGCGGGCATCTACGTCATGGTCAAGGCACGGCGGGCTGCCGAGGCGTTCACTCCCGAGGGACTGCGCGACCGGATGGCCGGTCTCGGCCTCGGCGCGCACCTGTTCGCGGAGGAGGTGCGCGCGGGCATGGCCGAGAAGGAAACCGAGTTGCGCGAACGCCTCGAGTGGACGCTTGATGGACCCAAGGTCAGGGGTGAGCTCGCCTCGACCGTCGAGCAGGGCCGCCCGACCCACCCGATCCAGGAGTACAGCTAGTGCAGACCGCCGACATCCGCAGCCGCTTCATCGCGCACTTCGAAGCGGCGGGCCACCAGGTGGTGCCCTCGGCGTCCCTGCTGGTGCCGGACCCAAACCTGCTGTTCGTGAACGCCGGCATGGTGCCGTTCAAGCCCTACTTCCTCGGCCAGGAGACGCCGCCGTTCGACCGCGCGGTGAGCGTGCAGAAGTGCGTGCGCACCCCGGACATCGAGGACGTCGGCAAGACCACCCGGCACGGCACGTTCTTCGAGATGTGCGGCAACTTCAGCTTCGGTGACTACTTCAAGCAGGGGGCGATCGAGCTCGCGTGGGACCTGGTCACCAAGTCCGTCGCCGACGGCGGTTGGGGCCTCGAGGAGAGCAGGCTCTACCCGAGCGTCTACGAGGACGACGCGGAGGCCGCCGAGCTCTGGAAGAAGGTCACCGGGCTGCCCGACGAGCGGGTGATCCGGCTCGGCAAGAGTGAGAACTACTGGTCGATGGGTGTGCCCGGGCCCGGTGGTCCGTGCTCGGAGATCCTCTACGACCGTGGCCCGGCGTACGGCGCGGACGGGGACTTCGGCGCCGAGGACCGCTACCTCGAGATCTGGAACCTCGTGTTCATGCAGGACGAGCTCAGCGCCGTACGCAGCAAGACCGACTTCGACATCGCCGGTCGTCTTCCGAAGCAGAACATCGACACCGGCATGGGTCTCGAGCGCGTCGCGATCCTGATGCAGGACAAGCCGAACATGTACGAGATCGACGTGATGTTCCCGGTCATCGAGAAGGCCGAGGAGCTCACCGGTCGGCGCTACGGCGCGAGTCCGCAGGACGACGTGCGGTTCCGGGTCGTGGCCGACCACGTGCGCAGCTCGATGATGCTGATCGGCGACGGGGTGACCCCCGGCAACGAGTCGCGCGGTTACGTCCTGCGCCGTTTGCTCCGCCGCGCGGTGCGGTCGATGCGTCTGCTCGGCTACGAGGACCGGGCGCTGCCCGAGCTGTTCCCCGTCAGTCGCGACAAGATGGCGCCCGGCTATCCGGAGCTCGCCAGCGACTGGGAGCGGATCTCGACGGTGGCCTTCGCGGAGGAGGACGCGTTCCGCGCCACCCTGCGCACCGGCACGACGATCTTCGACACCGCTGCCTCCGAGGTCAGGTCCTCGGGCGGGGCGATGCTGTCCGGCGACAAGGCGTTCGCACTGCACGACACCTACGGCTTCCCGATCGACCTCACCCTCGAGATGGCGGCGGAGAAGGGCCTGCAGGTCGACGAGGCGGGCTTCCGGCGACTGATGGGCGAGCAGCGCGACCGGGCGCGTGCCGACGCGCGCTCGAAGAAGGGCCAGCACGCGGCCACGGGCTCCTACCGCGAGATCGCCGACGCCATCGGCAAGCCGGTGGAGTTCACCGGCTACTCCGAGGTCACCAGCGAAGGTGCCGTGCGCGGGATCGTCAGCGACGGATCCACGGTCGAGTCCGCAGGCGAGGGCGCGGAGGTCGAGCTGGTCCTCGACCGGACCCCGTTCTACGCCGAGGGCGGTGGGCAGCTCGCCGACCAGGGCGTCATCGAGCTCGACAACGGCGCGCGGCTCGAGGTCTACGACGTGCAGTCGCCGATCAACGGCCTGATCGTGCACCGGGCGAAGGTGCTGGGCGGCGAGGTGTCGGTCGGCGGTCGCGCCCAGTCGCTGGTCGACGTCGAGCGGCGCCGCTCGATCAGCCGGTCGCACACCGCCACGCACATGGTGCACAAGGCCTTCCGGGAGGCGCTCGGCGAGACCGCGCGGCAGGCCGGGTCGGAGAACTCCCCGGGCCGGTTCCGCTTCGACTTCTCCGCCTCCGCGGTGCCCAGCTCGGCGATGAACGACGTCGAGGCGCGGGTGAACGACCTCGTGATGGCCGACCTCGGGGTGCACGCCGAGACGATGACCCAGGAAGAGGCGGTGCGCTCCGGGGCGATGGCTCTCTTCGGGGAGAAGTACGGCGACCAGGTGCGGGTCATCTCGGTCGGGGACTGGGCGCGTGAGCTCTGCGGTGGCACGCACGCACAGCGCTCCGGCCAGCTCGGTGTGGTCAAGCTCCTCGGCGAGAGCTCGATCGGCTCCGGCGTACGACGTGTGGAGGCGCTGGTGGGAGGCGACGCCTACCACTTCCTGGCGCGTGAGCACGTGCTGGTCGCGCAGCTCAGCGACACCCTCAAGGTCCGTCCCGAGCAGCTGCCCGAGCGCGTCAACGACATCGTCGAGCGGCTGCGTTCGGCGGAGAAGGAGATCGAGAAGGTCCGCCTGCAGCAGCTCCTCGCGGCCGGGGGAGACCTGGCGGCCAGTGCGGAAGACCTGTCCGGCGTGTCCTTCGTGGGTCATCAGGCTGCTGGCGCCGGTGGTGGCGACGTACGCACCCTCGCGCTCGACATCCGCAACCGGATGCCCGCGGAACGCCCGAGTGTCACCGCGATCGTCGGGACCGGCAGCGGCAAGCCCGCGGTCGTGGTCGCGGTCAACGAGGCCGGCCGGGCGGCCGGGATCTCGGCGAACACCCTCGTGCGCGCGGCCTCGGAGATCCTCGGCGGCAAGGGTGGCGGCAAGGACGACGTGGCCCAGGGCGGCGGAGTCGACGCGAGCCGGGCCGGGGAGGCCCTCGCGGCGATCCGGCATGCCGTCGCCGACCGACAGGCCGGTTAGCCGGGCCCGGATGGACGACCAGCTCTCCGGCGTACGCCTCGGGATCGACCCCGGCGACGCCCGCATCGGCGTTGCCAGCAGCGATCCGTCCGGCATCCTCGCCACCCCGGTCGAGACCGTGCCGCGCGGCCAGGGCGACCTCGACCGGGTCGCGGCACTCGTCGACGAGCTCGGCGCGGTTCGGATCTACGTCGGCCTGCCTAGGTCGATGTCCGGGAGAGAAGGGCCCTCAGCGGCTAAGGTTCGGACGTTCGCGCGTGACCTGTCCAACCGGGTGCAGCCGGTCCCGGTCAGGTTGTACGACGAGCGCCTGAGCACGGTGACTGCCGAGGGGCAGCTCCGGAATCAGGGTCGCAAGGGCAAGAAGCGCCGCGCCGTGGTCGACCAGGCTGCAGCTGTCGTGATCTTGCAAGGAGTCCTCGAGCGGGAACGGCAGACCGGCGGGTACGCCGGGGAGCCGGTCCCGGCCGAGGCCTAGAGCGAGTAGGCGGAAGCGTTGAGCCAGACCGGCCCCGGCGCGGGCGACGATCCCCACGTCGAACCCGGCCTCGACCCCAGACTCGACCACGGTCACGAACAGGGCCTGGACCCGGACGACGGCTTCGACGACCGCCACGACGACGAGCTCTTCGAGGGCGTTCCGCATGACGAGCCCGCGCCGCGCCGGAGCAGGCGCCGCCGGGGGTGCCTGCCGATGCTGGTCGTGCTGCTCCTGGTGCTCGCCGTGGTGTTCGTCGCCGGACGCTGGGCCTTCGGTGAGCTCAGCAGCCGGCTTGCCCCACCGCCCGACTTCGCGGGGCCCGGGAAGGGTGCGGTGCTCTACCAGGTGAAGCAGGGCGCGTCGTCCACCCAGATCGGCCGTGACCTGAAGAAGAAGAAGGTGGTCAAGAGCGTCGACGCCTTCAACGATGCGGCGGCGAGCGACGACAAGTCCCGCAACATCCAGGTCGGCTACTACCAGCTGAAGAAGGAGATGAAGGCCAGCCAGGCGCTGGCGGTCCTGGTCGACCCGAAGAACCTGATGCAGAACCTGGTCGTCGTACCCGAGGGCGCGCGGGTTCGCGACATCGTGAAGACCATCGTGTCCAAGACCGACATCAGCAAGCGCGCGGTCACCGATGCGCTCGCGGACCCCGAGGCGATCGGGCTGCCCCCCGAGGCCAACGGCAACCCCGAGGGCTACCTCTACCCGGCGACCTACACCGTTCCCCCGAAGCAGAACGCTGCCGGACTGATCAGGCAGATGGTGGCCAAGACCGTCGAGGCGGAGGCGTCCCTCGACCTCGAGGCCAAGGCGAAGTCGCTCGGCCTGACTCCCGAGGAGGTCCTGACGGTGGCGAGCATCATCGAGTACGAAGCGAACAGGGCGGAGGACTATCCGAAGGTCGCGCGTGTGCTCTACAACCGGATGAAGAAGAAGATGCCGCTGCAGCTGGACTCGACGGTCTCCTACGTGAGCAAGCGCTCGGGTGATGTGTGGACCACGTCTTCGGAGCGCGCCAGCACCTCGCTGTACAACACCTACAAGCATGCCGGGCTCCCTCCCGGCCCCATTGGGTCGCCTGGCGCGAAGACGATCGATGCTGCGCTCAACCCCGCTGACGGTGACTGGATCTACTTCGTCCCGGACTACGCGGAGAAGACGACCCGGTTCTCCTCGACGTACGCCGAGCACCAGAAGTGGGTCGCCAAGCTGAAGAAGTACTGCCAGTCCAGTGAGGACTGCTGAGGCGTACTCCATGCGCTGTGCCGTCCTGGGCTCGCCGATCGCCCACTCGTTGTCGCCGGTGCTGCACCGAGCGGCGTACGCCCATCTGGGGCTCGACTGGACCTACGACGCCGTCGAGGTGGACTCGCCCGGCCTGCAGCCATTCGTCGAGGCACTCGACGAGACCTGGCGCGGCCTTTCGCTGACGATGCCGCTCAAGCGCGCGGTGGTCCCGCTGGTCGACTCACTCGACGAGTGGGCGCAGCTCGCCGGCGCGGCCAACACGCTGCTGCTCGAGAACGGACGACGCCTGGGGTTCAACACAGACGTGCCTGGTGCGGTGGCGGCCATCGTCGAACGCGTGCATGCGCCAGTCCGCTCTGCTGTGGTGATCGGTGGCGGAGCCACCGCGACGGCGCTCCTGCTCGCGCTCGCCGAGCTGGGCTGCCGTACGGCGACCTTGCTCGTGCGGGACGAGGCGCGTGCCGTGGAGACCGTGACCGCGGTCGGGGCCCACCCTCGGGCCCCGCAGCTGTCGGTCTCGACGATCGACGGGGCCATCGCGCTCGAGGCGGACCTGGTCGCCTCGACCGTGCCTGCCGCGGCCCAGACGCCGGGGCTGCTGGCCGCCTGTGCCGACATCGCGACCGTGTTCGAGGCGGTCTACGACCCGTGGCCGACGCCGCTGGCGCTTTGGGCGCTGGAGTCCGGTCGTCCACTCGTCAGGGGGCTCGACCTGCTCGCCCACCAGGCGGTGCTGCAGGTGCACCTGATGACCGGGCAACCGGTGCCGGTCGACCTCGTTCGCGACGCGGGCCGTGACGAGCTGGCGCGCAGGGCTGTGCAGAACGCCGATGGCGACGCCTGAACCCCACTAGCCTCGCCACATGACGCCGCTGCAGGAGTCTTACGCCTTGGGGTGGCCGCTGGTCTCGGACCTGTGGGCTGCGCTGGTGTGCGCGGTGGCCTGCGCGGCGCTGGGCTGGCTCGCGCCACGGTTGATCGCTCGCCTGCCCGAGCCGGAGCCACCGGAGGCCCCAGAAGCCGGCCCGGATTCTGGCCCGGATGCTGGCCCGGAGAGGTCCGAGCGGGACGCCGAGCTCGTCAGTGACGTCGAGAGCGAGCGCGAGGAGGACCGCAAGGCGTTCGCGCGGACGTTGCCACCACCGCCGCCCAAGGAGCTCTACCGCGACATCGCGGGCCGGCCGCACCTCGGGCTCGAGGTGGCAGGGTCCTCTGCGGTGGTCGGGGGGATCTTCGGGCTGGTGCTCGGCTGGACCGGCGCGCTGGTCTACCTCGTCCCGCTGGTGCCGATCGGGGTGGTGCTGCTCGTGATCGACTGGCGCACCACGCTGCTGCCCACGCGGATCATCCACCCGACGTACGTGCTGCTCGCCGTGCTGGTCCCGCTCGCCGCGCTGCTGGACCGTGACCTCGACTCTCTCTACCGCGCCGGCATCGGCTGGCTGGTGATCGGGGGGTGGTTCTGGATCTTCTGGTGGCTGCTGCACGCCTGGGGGTTCGGCGACGTACGCCTGGCCAGGGTCCTCGGGCCCGCACTGGGCTACCTCGGGTGGGCGCACATGCTGATGGGCCTGGCCCTGATGGTCTTCGTGGGCGCCATCGGTGGCGTCGTGCTGGGCATCGCGAACCGGAGTCTTCGCAGGCGGTTCCCCTACGGGCCGTTCATGCTGGTCGGCGCAGCCCTGGCGGTCGTCGCTGGCCCCTGGCTCGCCAGAGGTCTCGGGTACTGACGGCAGCACCTTCGTGCCAAGCCCCGCGTGAAACACTGGTCACATGCTGCGCTGGCTCACGGCGGGGGAGTCCCACGGCCCCGTCCTCACTGCGATCCTGGAGGGACTCCCTGCCCACGTGCAGGTGACCTCGCAGGACATCGCGGACGCACTCGCCCGACGCCGGCTCGGCTACGGCCGGGGTGCGCGGATGAAGTTCGAGCAGGACGAGATCCGGATCACCGGCGGCGTACGCCACGGCCTCACCCAGGGTGGTCCGATCTCGATCGAGATCGGCAACACCGAGTGGCCCAAGTGGGAGCAGGTGATGGCCGCTGACCCGGTCGATCCCGTCGATCTCGACGCGCTTGCGCGCAACGCGGCACTTACCCGCCCGCGTCCCGGACACGCGGACCTCGTCGGGATGCAGAAGTACGGCTTCCACGAGGCGCGCCCGATCCTCGAGCGGGCCTCCGCTCGGGAGACCGCGGCCCGTGTTGCTCTCGGCCGGCTCGCCACTGCCTTCCTCGAGCAGGCGACCGGTGCCCGGACCATCTCCCACGTGGTGCAGCTCGGCGGTGTCTCCGCACCGGCCGGGTCCGTTCCCTCACCCGACGACCTCGCCCACCTCGACGACGACCCGGTGCGCTGCCTGGACCCGGATGCCTCGAAGCAGATGGTGGAGCGGATCGACCAGGCCCACAAGGACGGCGACACCCTCGGCGGCGTCGTGGAGGTGGTCGTGCACGGACTGCCGCCCGGTCTCGGCTCCCACGTCCACTGGGACCGTCGGCTGGACTCACGGCTGGCGGGCGCCCTCATGGGTATCCAGGCGATCAAGGGGGTCGAGGTCGGCGACGGGTTCGAGACCGCGGCCACCCCCGGCTCACAGGCCCACGACGAGATCGTCAGCGACCGCGGGATCCTGCGTCGTACGTCGGGACGTTCGGGCGGCACCGAGGGCGGCATGTCCACGGGTGAGGTCCTCCGGGTCCGGGCCGCGATGAAGCCGATCGCCACGGTCCCGCGCGCCCTGCGGACAGTCGATGTGGCCACCGGCGAGGCCACGGTCGCCCACCACCAGCGCTCCGATGTCTGCGCCGTCCCGGCTGCCGGGATCGTCGCCGAGGCGATGGTCGCGCTCGTGCTCGCCGACGCAGTGCTCGAGAAGTTCGGGGGAGACGCGCTCACCGAGACTCGCCGCAACGTCGAGGGCTACCTGGACACCCTGAGGTTCAGGTGACCCGACCGAGGCTCGTCCTCGTCGGCACCATGGGAGCCGGCAAGACATCGGTCGGCCGGCGGTTGGCGGCGGCATGGGGCGTGGGCTTCCGGGACACCGACCAAGACGTCGAGGCGAGCGAAGGGCGGCCGATCTCCGACATCTTCGTCGACTCCGGCGAGGCACGCTTCCGCGCGCTGGAACGCGCTGCCGTGGTCGAAGCGCTCGCCACCCACGACGGGGTCCTCGCCCTTGGCGGGGGAGCGGTGCTGGACGAGTCGACCAGGTCCGACCTGGCGGGGCACGAGGTGGTCTTCCTCCGGGTCGGGCTCACCGACGCCGCCAAGCGAGTAGGGCTCGGTGTGTCCCGGCCGATGCTCCTCGGCAACGTCCGCGGCCGGATCAAGCAGCTGATCGACGAGCGCACCCCCATCTACGAGTCGCTCGCCGTGCACGTCGTGGACACCGACGGGGTCGAGATCGACGAGGTCGTGGACCGGGTGCTTGCCCTTACCCAGCCAGACCACTCGAACGTGGCCGGTGGCGTCGAGGATGGTGCGCATGAGTGACCGCACCCGCGTGCACGTCGGCGGCGCCTCGCCGTACGACGTGGTCATCGGCCATGACCTGCTCGACGAGCTGCCGGCGTTGCTCGGCCCGGACGTACGCCGGGTGGCGCTGCTGCACGACGGAGAACTGACCAGCCTGTCGGGGCGGGTTCAAGAGGCTCTGCGCGACGGCGGCTGCGAGGTCACCGAGATCCCACTCGTGCCGGCCGGGGAGGCTTCCAAGTCGTACGCCGTGGCGGAGCGCTGCTGGGAGCTGCTCGGCGAGGGCGGCTTCACCCGCTCCGACGTGGTCGTGACCTTCGGCGGGGGTGCGACCACCGACGTCGGGGGATTCGTCGCCGCGACCTGGCTGCGCGGGGTACGCGTGGTCCATGTGCCCACCACGTTGCTCGGGATGGTCGACGCGGCCGTCGGCGGCAAGACCGGAATCAACACCGGTGCCGGCAAGAACCTCGTGGGCTCCTTCCACGAGCCGACTGGTGTGCTGTGCGACCTCGACCTGCTCGAGTCGCTGCCGCCCGCAGAGCTCGTCTCCGGGCTCGCGGAGGTCGTGAAGTGCGGCTTCGTCGCCGATCCCGAGATCCTCGCGCTGGTCGAGGCCGGCCCTGCGGATGCAAGGCAGCCGAAGTCGCCGGTGCTGCGCGAGCTCGTCGAACGAGCGATCCGGGTGAAGGTCGACGTCGTGGTCGGCGACCTCAAGGAGACCGGAGGAAGCGGCGGTCACCCCGGTCGCGAGGTGCTCAACTACGGCCACACGCTGGCGCACGCCGTCGAGCGCGGCACGGACTACCGCGTCCGGCACGGCGAGGCGGTGGCGCTCGGGATGGTGTTCGTGGCCGAGGTCGCCCGGCTCGCAGGTCACCTCGACGACGAGACCGCCGCGCGGCACACAACGGTGCTGGCCGAGGTGGGCCTGCCGACCCGTCTGGCGCCGGAGGCGGGCGACCGGCTCTCCTTCGAAGATGTGCTCGCCACCATGCGGGTCGACAAGAAGGCCCGCGGCGCGCAGCTGCGGTTCGTCGTGCTGGACGGGCTGGCCCGCCCCGCGATCCTCACCGATCCCGACGAGCAGGTGCTGCGTGCGGCGTACGACGCGATAAGAGGGGGGTCCTCGTGAAGGTGCTCGTGCTGAACGGACCGAACCTGGGACGCCTCGGCCGGCGGCAGCCGGAGATCTACGGCACCACCACCCACGCCGACCTGGTCGACCTGTGCCACGAGTGGGCGACCGGCCTCGGATTCGAGGTGGAGGTGCGCCAGACCAACCACGAGGGCGAGCTGCTGGACTGGCTGAACACGGCCGCTGACGAGGAGACGCCCGTGGTGCTCAACGCCGCAGCCTGGACGCACTACTCGCTGGCGCTGCACGACGCCTGTGCTCAGCTCACGGCCCCGCTCGTCGAGGTGCACATCAGCGACCCGAAGTCCCGGCCCGAGGGGTTCCGGCACCACTCCGTGGTCACGGCGTACGCCGCCCGGGAGATCACCGGACAGGGCATCGACGGCTATCGGCAGGCGCTGGAGTTCCTCGCCGGTCGGGACGCCACATCTTGACCCCGGTCGGCACCGAAGTCCTTGGCGCAGCCGTTATCCGCGCGTCGCGTCGGGTACGGAACAGGTACTACTGCTGGCGCCATCCCTGGTCCGGGCCAGGGGCCGAGCACGAAGGTGGGTGGTCGTGATGGTGGGCCGCGATGAGCCGATGAACTTCACCCAGGTGGGACCCGGCACACCTGCGATCGTGTGGCGTCGGCACACGGACTGGGGCCGTGGCGAGCCTCTCTCCCTCGATGGCATTGACCGCCTGGTTGTGCTGGCGGCTCACCCCGATGACGAGACCCTCGGCGCGGGCGGCCTGATCGCGTACGCCGCCCGGCTGGGGCGCACCGTCGACATCGTGTGCGCCACCGACGGGGAGGGCAGCCACCCCTACTCGCCTACCCACACCCCCGAGGAGCTGGCCCGGATCAGGGCCGAGGAGGCCCGACTGGCCGCCGAGGTGCTCGGGGCCGACAGCGTCCAGCGGCTCGAGCTGACCGATGGCGACGTGGAGAGCTCGCAGGAGCTCCTCACCCAGCACCTGGTCGAGACCGTCGGGGACGGTCGCGGGACGGTCATCGTGGCGCCCTGGCGCCGGGACGGCCATCCCGACCACGAGGCCGCCGGCCACGCGGCGGCCGCGGCAGCGCGTCGTACGGGAGCGGACCTTTGGGAGTACCCCGTGTGGTTCTGGCACTGGGGCGCTCCCGACCAGGCACCGTGGCTCTCGCTGCACCCGTTCGTGCTCGACGAGCAGGCACTGAACGCCAAGCGGCGCGCCATCCGCGCCCACGCCAGCCAGGTCGCTCCGCTGTCGACACTGGAGGGCGACGAGACCCTGCTGACCGAGGAGATGCTGGCCCACTTCGAGGATGGGCCCGAGCACTACCTGCGGACCTCATCCGCGGACTGCCCTGACGACACGCTCGACCGGCTGCACGAGGACGAGGTGGACCCGTGGGGAGCCGAGTCGCGCTGGTACGAGCAGCGCAAGCGTGACCTCGTGCTGGCCATGCTGCCGCGCCCGGACTTCGACCGCGCCCTGGAGATCGGTTGCTCCACCGGCGCCCTGGCCGAGGCGCTGTCGTCCCGCTCCAAGCACGTGCTGGCCGTCGACCGGTCGAGCGCCGCGCTGGCAGCAGCACGACGCCGGTTCGCGGACGACGAGCACGTCGTCGTGGCCGGCCTCGACGTGCCGCACGACTGGCCCGCGGACGCCGCCTTCGACCTGGTCGTGGTCTCCGAGGTCGGCTACTTCCTCAGCCCCGCCGAGCTGGAGACGTTGATCAGCCGAATCGTCGGGTCGCTGGACCCCGCCGGCGTGGTGGTGCTGTGCCACTGGCGCCACCGGGTCGAGGGCTGGGTGCTGGACGCCGACGAGGTGCACGCCCGCTTCGAGGACCCCCGCCTGCCGGGGGTGAGCGCCAGCTACCGGGACCGTGACGTCGAGATCCGGGTGCACGCGCACGACGACGGGTGGCCTGACCCGCTCCGCTGACCGTGTGGAAGGCTTCGCGGGTGAAGGCCTTCCGCTGTCGCATCTGCGACCAACCACTGCACTTCGAGAACTCCGCCTGCGTCTCGTGCGGCACCCGGCTCGGGTACTCCCGCGACGAGCGCGCGATCGTCCCGGTCGACGGGAAGGGCCGCTACGTCGACGGCCACGGCGCGGAGTGGTTCGTGTGCCGCAACCTGACCCTCTCGGGTTGCACCTGGCTGGCTCCGAGCGAGGACGGCCAGTGCTTCGCGTGCGACCTGACCCGCACCCGGCCCAACGACGACGACGCCACCGGGCTGGCCAACTACCCGGCGGCAGAGCGCGCGAAGCGGCACCTGATCGTCGAGCTGGACACGCTCGGGTTCCCGCTGGTCGGCAAGCACGAGGACGAGGAGAACGGGCTGGCCTTCGACCTGCTGAGCAGCACCGAGGAGAACGTGACCATCGGGCACGCCAACGGGCTGATCACCATCGACCTGGCCGAGAGCGAGGCCGCCCACCGGGAGAAGGTGCGTGAACGGCTCGGCGAGCCCTACCGCACGATGCTCGGTCACTTCCGGCACGAGGTCGGCCACTACTACGAGTGGCAGCTGGTCCGCGGCGACGAGCTGCTGAGCGAGTGCCGTGAGCTCTTCGGCGACGACACCCTCGACTACCAGGGCGAGCTCGACCGGCACTACTCCGAAGGCCCGCCCGCCGGGTGGGAGTCGTCGTACATCTCCAGCTACGCGACCATGCACCCGTTCGAGGACTTCGCCGAGACCTGGGCGCACTACCTGCACATCTGCGACACGATCCAGACCGCGTCGGAGTACGGCCTGGCGACCGTGAGCGCGGTGTCGCGGTTCTCCCACTTCCGCGACGTCGTGGTCGGCGTCTGGGTGCCGCTGAGTGTCGCGCTGAACATGATCAACCGCAGCATGGGACACGACGACCTCTACCCGTTCGTCATCCCGGACACGGTGCTCGACAAGCTCGAGTTCGTCGCGTCGCTCGCGCCCTCCGACTGACGCCGTCGTTCGCCGCCGGGGTGACCCGCGCCGCCGTACGCTGGTCCGGTGGTCGCCAGGCGTACGCCGCGCACGTCTCACGAGGTGGAGCCCGACGCGTCGGCCGCCTCGCAGGGACGGACGCGCTCGCGGCTGTGGCTGCTCGTCGGTGCGGGCACGCTGGCCGGTCTCGTCGTCGGCGTGCTCGTGGGTGTCCTCGTCGGCGCGAGCACGGGCCTGAGCGGCCGTGCCGAGGGCAAGCCTTCTCCAGGGTCACCCGTGGTGGCGGGCGTCGTCACCGAAGCAACTGCGGGCTCCCCCGGCGGATACGACTTCGAGCTCCCGGTGTTCAACGCGTCGTCGGCCCCCGTCGACGTCAGGCTCGTCTCCTTCAAGGGATCGAACTTCGCGCTGACCAGTGGGACGGAGCCGGACCTCGCACCCAGGACCTGGGGCACGATCCCGTTCTCGGTCGACGCGAACTGCGACGCGACAGGTCCGGGCCCGATGACGTCGGTCCGGCTCCGGGTGAATGCGCGGGACGGTTCGTCCGTCGTCGCGCCCCGGCTTCCCGGTAGCGGCTCAGTCGTGCGCGGCTACCACCGTGCGGTGTGCGCCAGCGCGGACCCGGTTCTGACGAGCGAGCTCGTCGGAACGTGGATCGTGGAGAAGGTCTACGGAGCCGACGCCTGGCCGGACAGGACCCGACAGATCCGGTTCTCCCAGGACGGGTCCTTCGTCACCACTCGACGAGGGGAGCAGTCCTCGGATCAGGTCGGTGCCCGGGGCCGGTATCGCCTCGATGGCGAGCTCCTGACTGTCGGCGTCTTCCAGAACGACGGCTGTGCGGCCCCCTCGACGGCCACCTGGCGGGTGACCGTGCGCAAGGACGAGATGTCGATGGTGTGGGTCCGTGGTGTCTGCCCTGGCGGAGAACCCGGTGACGCGTGGGTCGTCCGGCGCGTCCTGCCTGCCGGCGGGCTGCCGGACTGAGCGCCGGAGCGGCGGCTCAAGTGCGCTTGAGGTACTTCTTGATGCAGTGCACGACACCTTGTCGCTCGGCAAAGGCATTGAAGTCGCCGAGCCGGTGGACCTCGAAGCCGCGCTCGTCCCAGATTTCCTCCATGCGGTCGTCGATAGCCGCCAGGGACGCCTTGTCGTCGTACCCGAAGGTCGGCATGTAGACGTGCTTGCCGGCAGCCTCGCTGTTCTCGACCAGGCAGTTGTTCCAGGTGATGTGGTGCCAGGTTCGCACCGTGATCTCGGTGTCTTGTGCGGCGCCCGCCTGTCGGAGCTCCTGGACGGCGGGAAGAAGGTCCTGGTTGTTCGGCAGGCCGGCGAGGCGAGCCAGCTCGGCGAGGCTGAGTGTCTGGGTAACAGTCGGCCAGTGCACGAGTGGGTTCCGAAGGACCGAGAAGCCTTCCTCGACAAGGTCACTCGCGATGGCGTCGTACACGTCGGCGAGCGCCCAAGGGCTCTGGGTTCCGAGGATGTCATCGGCGAGGGAGGGGTCGCCGACCATCACCTCGAACGTGCCGTCGGCACCCGTGCCGAGCAGGGTGATGAACATGTCGATGTGAAAGATCGGCTGGAAGGTGCCAACGCCGTCCGTGGTGACGTCCAGAAAGTACTGGTCGCCCTGGCGCAGGCCGCGGACCGGTCGCAGCGGGATCTCCCTGGTCGTCCCCACGAGGACCAGGCGACGCTCACGGTCCACGTAGTCGGAATACAGCTGAGCCGCGAAGTCGGGCAGCGGCACCGACTCAGGCTGTACGACTGGTGGACGCTGCCCGCTCAACACCGTCAAGGAGTCGGCGAAGTAGTCGCGCCCCAACAGCCAGAACGTGTCCCCGATCAGGCAGTTGCCGCCCTGGAAGATCAGCGGCGCCTGTTGGGTGCGGATGGGGAGGGAATCGCTTACCGCGTCGGCGATGAGCGCGTCGCCCGACCGGGGGAACTCCCACGGCTCCATCAGGTAGGTGCTGTCATCGGCCTGGTCGACGAGCGCCACGTAGCCGTCCTCTGCCCACACCGTGAAGCTGACGTAGTTCGGGAGGGCGACGAGATCAACATGCTCTGCGGAGTGTCCGGCATCTGTGAACCAGGCCAGGACGGGGTCGGCGGTGCCGTCCGAATGCACCACCACGAATCGGGTGCCCGGACGCAGAGCAGCGATGACGGAGCGGTAGCCATCTCTCATCGCCTGGTCCTCGACAGCCCATGCCGGGATGGAGAGCAGGATCTGGTCGATGGTTCCGTCGTACGACGAGACCAGGCTCGGCGTCTGCAGGCCGGGGATCAGGTCGCGTTGCTTCAGCAGCCTGCCGGAGTCCGTGCGGACCTCGTCCGGGACCACCGGCTGGTCGGTGTCCGTGCGGCGGTACGCCGGCGCCTCGGGAACCAGGGTGTCGAAGAGGGACTTGTTGATCACGATGCGCTCCCAGCCGCCGGCAATGTGACCTTCTCAGGTTGCCGGTGGGGCCGTCCTCCACGCAATGGCTCCGAGGAACGGTCCCACGTGCGGGACTCGGGTGGCCTCAGACCGGTGTGAGCACGCAGTCGGCGAGGACTGGGGCGCCGTCGCGCTCACCCGCACCGTCGATGGTTGCCGAGACCAGGATGCCCTCGTCGGCCTGCCACGCGCGCACCCGGATCGTCTCGCCCGGGAACACGACGCCGGCGAACCGAGCGCTGAACGCGCGGGCCTTGCCGGCGTCACCACCCAGGAGCTCGTCGGTGACCGTGCGGAGCACGATGCCGTAGGAGCAGAGGCCGTGCAGGATCGGTGCGGGAAAGCCGGCCGCCTTCGCGAACTCCGGGTCCGCGTGCAGCGGGTTGCGGTCACCGGAGAGGCGGTAGAGCATCGCCTGCTGCGGCGTCACGTCGTACGACGCGTCGCAGTCGGGCTCGCGGTCGGGGAGCTCGACCTTGGTCGAGGTGCCCCGGTCGCCACCCCAGCCGCCTTCACCGCGCACGAAGATCGACGAGCGCACCGTCCACAGCGGGTCGCCGTCGGCCGAGACCGCGCGTCCCTCCTGCCAGATGACGGCCGCCTTGCCCTTGTCCCACACCTCGGAGATGTGCGTGTGCAGGGTCGCGGAGCCGGACGTCGGCAGCGGAGCGTTGACCTCGATCTCCTGGCTGCCGTGCACCACCTGTCCGAGGTTGATGTCGCAGCCGGGCAGGTCCAGCGGAGGCGGGTCGGTGTCGTGGAACGTCGGTGCCACCACGCCGAAGCTTGGCAGCACCTGCAGGTCCTCGTTGTCCAGGGTGTAGCGCAGGGCAGCGGGGTCCAGGTTGTCGCCGGGACGGGAGCCGGCACCGATGCCGAGGTGGTAGAGCAGCACGTCGCTGCTCGTCCAGCTGAAGCTGCGGTCGGGGAGCTCGGCGCCGATCGCCACGTCCGGGTCGATGGGCATCAGAAGGCTCCGGGGGCGGTGTGGGTGACGTCGCTCGTCTGGCTTCGGGTTCGGGTTCAGACAGACCCCCGCCCCTTGCCGTTTGCCTGTCGGGTGCGCGCTCCGCTCGTGGGGTCGCCGAGGCTTCGCAGATTGTCATCCTCCGCTTCGCTCCCCCTGACAATCTGCGACGCCTCGGCTCCTTCTGCCGCTGCATGTGTCTTTGCTATGTCTTCTGCGGCCAGATAGCCGAACACGAGGGCGGGGCCGATGGTGGCGCCGGGGCCGGCGTAGGTGTTGCCCATCACCGCGGCGGAGACGTTGCCTGCGGCGTAGAGGCCCTCGATGGCGGTGCCGTCCGGGCGTAGCACTCGCGCGCGCTCGTCGGTGACCAGGCCGCCCTTGGTGCCGAGGTCGCCCGGCACGATCCGGACTGCGTAGAACGGGCCCTGGTCGATGCTGTGCAGGGACGGGTTCGGCTTCACGGTCGGGTCGGAGTAGTACTTGTCGTAGTTGCTCTCGCCCCGATGGAAGTCCTCGTCGACACCGGTCCGCGCGAACCCGTTGAACCGATCGACGGTCTCTCGCAGCCCATCGGCCGGCACCTCGATCTCGGCAGCCAGCGCCTCGAGGGAGTCGGCTTTCTTGATCGTGCCGAACTTGTACCAACGGCCCGGGAACGGCTGTCGCGGGGAGAGCCCGGCGAACAGGTAGCGGTTGCGGTAGCGCTGGTCGATGATCATCCACGCCGGGACGTGGGAGACGCCGGTCTCCTCGCCCTTGTAGATCTCGTGCACCGCTTCGACGTACGGCAGCGCCTCGTTCATGAACCGCCGGCCGGCGGAGTTGACGATGATGGAACCCGGCAGGTTGCGCTCGGCCAGCGCGAACCACGGGCCGCGGGGGAGCGGGATGGTCGGTCCCCACCAGGCGTCATCCATCAGCGCCACCTCGGCACCGGCCGACATCCCGGCAAGGTGACCGCCGCCGGTGTTGGACTCCGCTCCCGTCGTCCAGTCGATGCTGGTGGGCTTGGGCTGGTAGCGCTCGCGCAGCTCGAGGTTCTTCTCGAAGCCGCCGCTGCCCAGGATCACCCCATGGGAGGCACGGATCGTGCGCTCGACGCCGTCCTGCACGACAATCACGCCGGTGACCCGACCGTCCTCGACAAGGAGGTCGGTCAGCTCGGCGCCGTACTCGACCGGAACCCCCGCATCAATGAGTCCCTGGCGCAGGCCGATGGCGAGGGCGTTGCCCATCGCGTACATCTTGCGACCGCGCAGCATGCTGACCAGCCGGTTGAGCATCACGCGGAGCATCGTCAGCGGGCCCTTGATGGTGCGCATGCCCAGACTGATCTTGCGGAAGTCCGCCTGGGTGACGATCAGGTTCGCCGGCGCCTTGGTGTACGGCGGGTGCAGGTGCGCCAGCTCGTCGCCGAGGAAGCGCGCGTCCATCGGGACGGGCTCGACACTGCGACCGCGCGATCGTCCGCCCGGCTGCTCGGGCAGGTAGTCGGAGTAGTTCGGCACCCAGTTGAACCGCACAGGGGTCTGCTCGCGGATGAAGTCCATCACCTCGGGACCGCGGTCGATGAAGGTGTCGCGGCGCACCTTGGGTACGACGTCTCCGACGATCGAGTCGAGGTAGCGCTTGGACTCCGCCGGGTCGTCGGCCTCACCAGCTTCGACGAGGGCGTAGTTGCCCGGGATCCAGACGCCGCCACCGGACCGCGCCGTGGAGCCGCCGAACCACTGGCTCTTCTCGACGACAACGGTGTTCAGCCCCTGCCGCGCGGCCGCCAGAGCGGCTGTCATGCCTGCGCCACCGGCGCCGACGACGACCACGTCGTAGGCAGCACGATCAGTGGCTGCAGCACGGGGGTTCATGGCGCAAAACTGTAACAGGTTCTATTGTGTTGCCCATGCTCTCCGACGACGTACGCAGCACGGTCGCCGACGCCCTCCGGGATGCCGAAGTGGAGCGCCGGCCGATCCCACCGCTGCGCGAGACGTGGCCCGAGATCGACGTGGTGGACGCCTACGAGATCCAGCTGCTGAACATCCGTCGGCGGCTCGAGGCCGGGGCCGGAGTGCGTGGCCACAAGGTCGGGCTCTCCTCCAAGGCCATGCAGGACATGATGCGCGTGGACGAGCCCGACTACGGCCACCTGCTCACTGACATGGAGGTCGCCTCCGACGAGCCGGTACCCGCGGAGCGCTACTGCTTCCCGCGCGTGGAGGTCGAGGTGGCCTTCGTCCTCGGCGAGACCCTGCCGGGCGCCGGTTGCACCGAGGATGACGTCCTCCGGGCCACCGAGTACGTCGCCCCGGCGATCGAGCTGATCGACAGCCGCATCGCCGACTGGGACATCAGGATCGCGGACACCATCGCCGACAACGCATCGTCGGCCGGGTTCGTGCTCGGCCCCGAGCGGGTCTCACCGGGCGAGGTTGACCTGCGGGCGATCGAAGCAGTGCTGATGCGCAACGGCGAGAAGGTCGCCGAGGGTCGCTCGGACGCTGTGCTCGGGAACCCGGTCACCGCGGTCGCCTGGTTGGCCAACAAGGTGGCCGGCTTCGGGGTCACCCTCGAGGCGGGCCACGTGATCCTTCCCGGCTCGGTGCACCGCGCGATCGACGTACACCCCGGGGACGCGTTCGTAGCCGACTTCGAGCGCTTCGGCTCCGTGTCCCTCAACTTCACATGAGCGACATGCAAGCGGACACGAAGGCCGTACCCATCGGTGGTCGAGCAGCGAGCGAAGCGAGCGGACAGCGAAACCAATGGCCGCAACCACAGGAGGCACTGACCATGACCTTGACCGCAGCCATCGTCGGTCCCGGCAACATCGGCACCGACCTGATGTACAAGCTGCTCCGCAGCGACCTCATCGAGCCACGCTGGATGATCGGCGTGGACCCGGAGAGTCCCGGCCTCGGCCGGGCCCGCGACAAGGGGCTCGAGGCCAGCCACGAGGGCGTCGACTGGCTGCTCAAGCAGGACGAGCTGCCAGACCTGATCTTCGAGGCGACGAGCGCCCGCATCCACCGCGAGTACGCACCCCGCTACCGCGAAGCCGGCATCCGGGCGGTCGACCTCACACCCGCAGCAGTTGGGCCGGCGGTCATCCCGGCGGTCAACGGTGACGAGCATGCCGCCGCGGACAACGTCAACATGATCACCTGCGGCGGTCAGGCCACCATCCCGATGGTCGCTGCGGTCTCTCGTGCGACGCCGGTGTCGTACGCCGAGATCGTCGCCTCGGTGGCCTCGCTCTCGGCCGGTCCGGGCACCCGCCAGAACATCGACGAGTTCACCCGCACCACCGCCGGCGGCGTCTCGTCGATCGGCGGCGCCGAGAACGGCAAGGCGATCATCATCCTGAACCCGGCGGAACCGCCGATGATCATGCGGGACACGATCTTCTGCGCCGTCGGCCCCGAGGTGTACGACGAGGGGCAGGACGCCGTCTCCGAGTCCGTGCACCGAATGATCGAGGCCGTCCAGGACTACGTACCCGGCTACCGGCTGCTGCAGGACCCGCAGTTCGATCCGCCGACGCAGGCCACCCGTGGCCAGACCAAGGTCAGCATCTTCATCGAGGTCGAGGGCGCGGGCGACTTCCTGCCGCCGTACTCCGGAAACCTCGACATCATGACCGCCGCCGCAACGCGAGCAGGAGAAGGGATGGCAAGGGAATGACCGTTCACGGAGACCCCGAGCTCAACGTCCTCGAGCGGACCTGGAGCGACACGGTGCCTGATTCTGGGCTTGACATCCGCCTCACCGACACCTGCCTGCGCGACGGCTCGCACCACAAGCGCCACCAGTTCACCGCCGAGGAGGTGCGCTCGGTGATCGCCGCGCTCGACGACGCGGGTGTGCCCGTCCTCGAGGTGACCCACGGTGACGGCCTCGGCGGGTCGAGCTTCAACTACGGCTTCTCGCACACCCCCGAGCAGGAGCTGATCAAGATCGCGGCCGAGACCGCGAAGCAGGCCAAGATCGCGTTCCTGATGCTGCCCGGAGTCGGCACCAAGGACGACATCCTGGAGGCCCAGGACAACGGCGGGTCCATCTGCCGGATCGCCACGCACTGCACCGAGGCCGACACCTCCGAGCAGCACTTCGCGCTCGCCAGGGAGCGTGGTCTCGAGACGGTCGGCTTCCTGATGATGAGCCACACCCAGCCACCGGAGGTGCTGGCGAAGCAGGCGCGGATCATGGTCGATGCCGGCTGCCAGTGCGTCTACGTCGTCGACTCTGCCGGCGCGCTGATCATGGAGGGCGTGGGCGACCGCGTCTCGGCGCTGGTGGCCGAGATCGGCAGCGAGGCGACGGTCGGGTTCCACGGCCACGAGAACCTCGACCTCGGTGCCGCAAACACGGTGATGGCCGTGCGCGCGGGTGCGACGCAGATCGACGGTTCCGTACGCCGGTTCGGCGCCGGTGCGGGCAACACACCCCTGGACGCCTTCGTCGGCATCTGCGACAAGCTCGGCTGGAGGACCGGCGTGGACTTCATGAAGATCATCGACGCCTCCGAGGACGTCGTACGTCCTGCAATGCCGGAGGAGTGCCGGCTCGACCGGATGACGATGATGATGGGGTACGCCGGCGTCTACTCGTCGTTCCTCAAGCACGCCGGCAACGCCGCCGAGCGCTACGGCGTCTCCGGCGCGCGGATCCTCCAGATCGCCGGCGAGCGCAAGCTCATCGGTGGCCAGGAGGACCAGCTGATCGACATCGCGCTGGAACTGCGTGCCAAGCAGGACGCCAACCACTAGAGCCACGCCCGGCGCGGACATTGGCTTTGCCGGTCGGCCGGCGTGACTTATCCTCATCTGGCCCGAATCGTGCGTTGCCGCACCCAGTCCTGAGTGGAGCCCCCGAGTGGAAACGCTGCGCGCGAAGACCCCGGTGTTCACCGATGAGTCCGGCAGGCGAGTCACGACCCTGCAATGGGTCGCGCGTGGCCTGTGCGCCTGCTTCGTCCTCGTCGGGGCAGCCATCGCGATCGCGATGGTGACCCACGTGCCCCTGCCGGGACTGGGCAGCCTCGCGCCACCGACCTCGGACACCGCACCTGGGGCCGCGCGTGACGCAACGGCGGGCGGCAAGCGCGCGTTGGACGCGGGCCTGACCGCAGAGTTCGACCCTGCATCCGTGGCCGCATCCGAGAAGGGCAAGGCTCGGGCAGCAAGGGCTCGATCGGCAGCCGTGGCCACCGACCAGGCAGCACAGGCCGTCACTGCAGCCTCGGCGCGGAACGTCTCTACCTCGGAGCGGAGTGCCTTCGCTTCGCAGGAGAGCGCCTCCGGTTCGGCGGACAGGCCGCAGCCGCAGACACCCGCGCCGAGTGCCTCCCCGAGCTCCCCGCCGGCGAACAGCAACGCGAACCCGCGCGCGACAGCGAAGAGCGCGAACTCCACGGCGCGAGCGACCCCGCAAGCGACGGAGAAGACCAAGAACCCGAGCGCCACGGCCGCAAAGTCCAACGGGCAGGCGAGCTCTGCACCGACGTCGACGCCTCCGGGCTCGACGGAGTAGTCGTCCGGGCGATGGCAGGAGAACGGAACCGCAGGGACCCACGCTCGCACTGGCTCGTGCTGGCCGTCCTACTGCTGGGATGCCTGCTCATGCTCGTCGTGTCCGGCATCACGACCGGTCAGCTGGGCGAGGCCGCCAACGCCCCGGGGTCGAAGCCCGGAGCAGATCAAGTCCCCTCGCAGGTTCGCGACGGCGGACCGATCGTCGACCCGACAAGGCCCCAGGCCGGCTTGCGCGTGCCTGACCGGCACGTCGTGCTGACCTTCGACGACGGACCGACTCCATGGACCGCGAAGATCCTCGACGTCCTGGCCGCGCACCGGGTGAAGGCCACCTTCTTCGTTCTCGGTGCCCGGGTCGCCGAGCGACCGGATCTCGTACGTCGAATGGAGGCGGAGGGCCACGAGGTGGGCGTGCACACGTTCACCCACGTGAACCTCGCCAACGTTCCACCTTGGCGGGTTCGCTGGGAGCTGAACCAGACCCAGCTGGCGATAGCAGCGGTCACCGGCAAGACCACTGACCTCCTGCGAGCGCCGTACTCCTCCCAGGTGGAGTCGATGACTTCCGCCGACTGGCGGTCGATCGAGAGCGCAGGCAACTACCGGGCTGTCTACACGGACCTGGACACGAAGGACTGGGCGAAGCCGGGGGCCGACAAGATCCACGCCGCCGGGCTGCCACGGGACGACGAGGGCGCTGTCGTGATGTTCCACGACGGCGGAGGTGAGCGTTCCCAGACGGTGGCAGCGCTCGGCAGCCTGATCGAGGACCTGCAGGGACGTGGCTACACGTTCGACACCGTGACCACGGCCATCCAGGCTCCCTCGCCCGTGGCACCCGGCGACTGCTTCGCAGCAGGTGCGCGGCAAGCTGCTGACGGGAGTGGTGCGGTTCTCGAACATCACGATCGACGTGCTGAAGTTCGGGTTGCTGCTCCTGGCAGGCCTGGCCGTACTACGCACACTCCTGCTGCTGTTCCTGGCGCGGCGGCACGCGCGTCAGCCCAGCACCTCGGAGCTGCGTGCGACTGGTCTTCCGGCAGTCTCGGTGGTGATCCCGGCCTACAACGAGGAGCTCGGCATCGAGGCCGCGGTCCGGTCTCTGGCCGCCAGCGACTATCCCGATCTCGACATCATCGTCGTCGACGACGGGTCCACGGATGCCACCTCCGCCAGAGTCGCGGCATTGGACATCCCGAACGTGCGTTTGATCCGTCAGCGGAACGGCGGGAAGCCCTCGGCCCTGAACACCGGCATCGCTGCCGCCAAGCACGACATCCTGGTGCTTGTCGACGGCGACACGGTCTTCGAGCCTCTGGCCATGCGTGCCCTCGTGGCTCCGTTCGCGGACCCCGAGGTGGGGGCGGTCTCCGGCAACACCAAGGTGGGCAACCGACGCGGGCTGCTCGGACGGTGGCAGCACATCGAGTACGTCATCGGGTTCAACCTGGACCGCCGGATGTTCGACGTACTGCGGTGCATGCCCACTGTTCCCGGCGCGATCGGTGCGTTCCGGCGAGAGACCCTGGCCGCTGTCGGGGGCGTCAGCAACGAGACCCTGGCCGAGGACACCGACCTGACGATGGCAACCTGTCGGGCCGGCTGGCGCGTGATCTACGCGCCGGAGGCCCGGGCATGGACCGAGGCCCCGGCAACCCTGGGTCAGCTGTGGCGGCAGCGCTACCGGTGGTGTTACGGCACCCTGCAGGCGATGTGGAAGCACCGGGGCGCGGTCCTCGAGTCCGGCGCCGCGGGCAAGCTCGGCCGGCGCGGACTGCCCTACCTGCTCGCGTTCCAGGTCCTGTTGCCGCTGCTGGCGCCCATCATCGACGTGGCCGCGCTGTACGCCATCGTCTTCCTTCCCTCGCCACAGATCGCCTACGTCTGGCTGGGCTTCCTGGCCCTGCAGCTCGCCAGCGCCGCCTATGCGTTCCGGCTCGACGGTGAGCGACCCGCGCCGCTGTGGAGCCTGGCGCTCCAGCAGTTCGTCTATCGCCAGCTGATGTACCTGGTCGTCATCCAGTCGGTGGCCAGCGCCCTCTACGGGATCCGCCTGCGTTGGCAGGTGATGCACCGCACCGGCGACATGGAGGCGGTTCCGGACAAGGTCCCCGTCTAGGGCCACGCTCCGGCTAAGGACAGGCCCTCGCTGGGTAAGCAACGGACGACCGGACTCGCTGGTTGAGGAGCGAGCGTCAGCGAGCGTCTCGAAACCAAGAGGCCTACTTCTCCGGACGAGCTCGCGACGCCAGCTCAGGCAGCTTCTGGAAGTCGCCGCGGATCAGGGCTTCTCGTTTGGCACGCCCCCATCCTTGTACCTGTTTCTCGAAGGCAAACGCCTCGGCCGCAGTCGCGTACTCGCCGCTCCAGGCGAGGCGAACTGGTCTGCGCCGACGGGTGTACACCGGGCCATCTGGGTCGTGGTTGTGCTGCCACAGCCGGGCTTCCAGGTAGGTCGTGCTGCCGACGTAGTAGCTCCCGTCGGTGCAGAGAAGGATGTACGTCCAGGCCATCTGCGCATCGTGGGGCAGCGATGCTCGTCGATCCAGCGTGTGACTGTGGCGTCTGTGGAAACAGTGGTCTTTCGGGGCGCTGTGGTTTCGAGACGCTCGCTGGCGCTCGCTCCTCAACCACCGGGGTGGCTTGCTCCTCAACCACCGATTCCGTCAGCCACGAATGCAGGGTCATGGACGGAAACCTAGAACGTGTTCTAGTATTGCTGTCAGAGGGAGTTCATCACTGCACGGAGGAGGAGCCCATGAGCCAGGCGGTTCTCGATGGCGTCCGCGACCTGCTGCCGACCATCCGCGATCGCGCGGACGAGGCGGAGCGGCTGCGCGTCGTACCCGAGGCGTCGGTCAAGGAGCTCGAGGAGACCGGGTTCTTCAAGCTGTTGCAGCCGAAGCGCTTCGACGGCTTCGAGTCCGACCCGATCGACTTCTACACCGCGGTGCGCGACATCGCGAGCGCGTGCGGTTCCACCGGCTGGGTGTCCAGCGTTGTCGGCGTACACCCCTGGCAGGTCGCGCTGTTCGCCGACGAGGCACAGCAGGCCGTCTGGGGGAGTGACACCAGCACGCGTCTGAGCTCCTCCTACGCGCCGACCGGCAAGGCCGTGCAGGCCGAGGGCGGCTTCCAGCTCTCCGGGAAGTGGTCGTTCTCATCGGGCTGCGACCACTGCCAGTGGGTGCTGCTCGGCGGGCTGGTGTTCGACGGCGACAACCAGGTCGTGGACTTCCGGACGTTCATGGTTCCGCGCGAGGACTACCAGATCATCGACGTGTGGGACATGGTCGGCCTCAGCGGCACCGGCTCCAACGACATCGTCGTCGACGACGTGTTCATCCCCGAGGCGTTCACGCTCTCGATGGGCGACACCGGCCGCTGCTTCGGCCCGGGGCAGGAGCAGAACACCTCCGAGCTCTACAAGCTGCCGTTCCACTCGATCTTCACCAACACGATCACCACGCCGATCATCGGGATGGCGATGGGCGCGTACGCCGAGCACGTCGAGATGCAGCAGAAGCGCACGCGCGCGGCGTACATCGGTGAGAAGGCCTCGCTCGACCCGTTCGCTGCGGTCCGCATCGCGCGCGCATCGAGCGAGATCGACGCAGCCTGGGCACTCCTGGTCAACAACATCCGCGAGGAGCAGGACTTCGTCAGCAAGGGCGAGAAGATCCCGATCAGCACTCGCCTGAAGGTACGCCGCGACCAGGTGCTCGGCAGCCAGCGTGCGCTCGACGCGATCGACTCGCTGTTCGAGGCCTCCGGTGGTCGCGCGCTCGCCAACGGCACCTACCTCCAGCGCGCCTGGCGCGACGCGCACGCAGGCCGCGTGCACGCCGCGAACGACCCCGAGCGCGCCCTGCAGATGTACGGCGCCCACGAGTTCGGCCACAAGATCGACCCGGGGATGTACTGAGTTGGGTTCCCACGCGGCCGACTCCGGCAAGTCCGTGCACACCCGCGAGGGAACGCGTCGCTCGGGCAAGGCCGGCAGCCTGACCCTGAGCTACCACGAGGCCGGCGAGACGACGTCCGTCGGAGGTGGCCTTCCGCTCGTGATGCTGCACGGCGGGGGACCGGGCGCGTCCGCGTGGAGCAACTTCGGGCCGGCACTGCCGGGCTTCGCCGCAGACTTCCGCACGCTGCTCGTCGACCAGCCGGGCTTCGGTGGGTCCGACAAGCCGGAGGTCGAGGGCAACTACTTCCGGTTCGCGGCCGACCACGTCGTCCAGCTGCTCGACGAGCTCGGCATCGACCGCGTGCACCTGCTCGGCAACAGCCTCGGCGGTGGCACCGCCATGCGCCTGGCGCTGACCCACCCCAAGCGCATCGGTCGGTTGATCCTGATGGGTCCCGGCGGCGCCTCGCTGAACCTCTTCCACGCCGACCCCACCGAGGGTGTCAAGCGACTGATGGACTTCGCGGCCGACCCGTCGCGGGAAGCCATGCGCGCCTTCATCTCCACCATGGTGGTCAACCAGGACCTCGTCACCGACGAGCTCGTCGAGGAGCGGTACGCCGACGCCACTGCGCCGGGAGCACAGGCCGCGATGGCCTCCATGGGCGCCTCGTTCTGGAAGCCGGACACCTACGAGGACGGCATGCTCTGGCGTGAGGCCCACCGGCTGCGCCAGCACACCTTGCTCACCTGGGGACGCGAGGACCGGGTCAACCCGCTCGACGGCGCCATGGTCGCCCTCAAGCTGATTCCGAAGGCATCACTGCACGTTTTTCCCAACTGTGGGCACTGGGCGCAGATCGAGGCAGCAGAGGAGTTCCGCGAGGTCGCGACGGCGTTCCTGTCGCGGCACGTCGAACGACCGCGGAGAACGCCCGGGAAGGAGGCCTGATGACGATCGAGATCCGCAGCATGGGCTACGCCCGCGTTGCCAGCACCGACCTCGAGCAGTGGAAGCAATTCGGCACCAAGGTCCTCGGTCTCGCCGAGGGGCGCGGGCCGAACGCCGACAACCTCTACTTCCGCATCGACGAGGTCTCTGCGCGCCTGGTGGTGTTCCCCGCCGATGTCGACGAGCTCTCCTGCGTCGGCTGGGAGCTCGCCGACCATCCCGCACTGCAGGCCGCGCGCGAGCACCTGTCGAAGGTCGGCGTCGAGTTCGAGGAGGGCACCGAAGAGGAGCTCTCCGAGCGACGGGTGCAGGAGCTGGTCAGGTTCACCGACCCCTTCGACAACGTCTTCGAGCTGTTCCACGGCATCACCTACGAGTCACGGCCGGTCGTCACGCCGTACGCCGCGAGCTTCGTGACCGGCGACCAGGGCATGGGACATGTCGTGATCCCCGTGAGCGACGACGTGGAAGCGCTCCGGTTCTACACCGACGTACTCGGCTTCCGGCTGCGTGACTCGATGAGCATGCCGGGCGAGTTCGTCGGCAAGGAGCCCGGAACGAAGGTCTGGCTTCGATTTCTCGGGCGTCAACCCACGCCACCACAGCTTGGCGTTCCTGCCCATGCCCAACCCCAGCAAGTGCGTGCACATCATGCTCGAGGTCGACAAGCTCGACGACGTGGGCCGCGCGCTGGAGCGGGTGCGCAAGCACAAGGCACCGTTGTCGGCCACGCTCGGGCGACACATGAACGACCAGATGGTCTCTTTCTACGTGCGTTCGCCTGGCGGGTTCGACGTCGAGTTCGGCACCGAAGGCCTGCAGGTCGACGACGCGCGCTGGGTTGCGCGGGAGAGCACCGCGGTCTCCTACTGGGGTCACGTGTTCGGCGGTCAGTGACCGCGACGAGAGCGCCACTGGTATGACTACCTCCATGTCCTCCCCACCTGGGTCGTCCGGAGCTCCCGGCTCTGGGCCGTCTCCCGACATCCCGGAGGGGATGCAGCACCGATGCGCGGGAGACCTGGCCCAGCAAGGAGCTGATCGACTCGTACCTGGGGACCGGCTTCGACTTCGAGCTGCGCCTCGGCGAGCACACCGCCACTCCCTGCCGACGACCCCGAGGCCGCGGAGCGGGCCCGGCAGTTCCGCGACGTGCTCGGGCTCTTCTGCACCGGTGTCACGGTGGTCACCTCGATCTCCGACGACGAGCCGGTCGGGCTGACCTGTCAGTCCTTCTCGAGCGTCTCCCTCAACCCGCCGCTGGTGATGTTCTGCCCATCCAAGACGTCGCGCGCCTGGCCGCTCATGCGGCAGGCCGGTTTCTTCTGCGTCAACATCCTCAGCGCCGACCAGCAGGAGATCTCCAACGCGATGGCGACGAAGGGTGCGGAGAAGTTCGAAGGTGTCGACTGGCGACCCTCGCCCACTGGCGCACCGGTCATCGACGGGGTCCTCGGATACGTCGACTGCACCATCGACACAGTGCACGAGGCAGGTGACCACTACATCGTGGTCGGCCGGGTCAAGGAGCTCGCGATGGGTGACGCCCTGGGCGCCGACCCGATCCTCTTCTTCCAGGGGCAGTACCGCACCACCGACGGCTGACCGCTTCCGTTCTCGACGGTCCGCCTGTCCGCCGACAGCCGCTTTCGGTCGCGCAATCCCTCTCGCGCGAGTGCTTCCGAAGATTTCCTTGCGCCTGGTCATGTTTACTCAAAGTGACGCGGGGCACAGACCGTGGGGGAGCACGTCGCATCACGCATCGGTACTACAACCGACGGAAGAGGGAGATATGGACAACAGCAAAATCGCGCTCGGAGTTGCGGGCGGATACTTGTTGGGCCGAACGAAGAAGATGAAGCTGGCCCTTTCGCTGGGCGGCCTGTTGATCGGCCAGAAGATACCGACCAACCCGCGCGACCTGCTGAAGCAGGGCCAGAAGCTGGTGCAGGGCAACGAGAATCTCTCGGAGATCGACGAGATGTTGCGCGGCAAGCTGCTCGAGGCAGCCAGGGCCGCCGCGCTGGCGACGCTCAGCTCGCGGATGAACTCGGTCAGCGACTCGATTCGCGAGCGCACCGACGGACTGCGAGAGCTCGCCAACGAGCTCGAGGAGGCCGCCGACGACGTCGAGGAGGACGAGTCGGACGAGGAGCAGGGGGACGAGCAGGAAGACGAGCAGGAGCCCGAGGACGAGTACGAGGAAGAGGAGCAGGACGAGGAGGACGACGGCGAGGAGCAAGCAGAGGACGAGCCGGAGTCCGAGGACGAGCCTGAGGCCGAGGACGAGCAGGAAGAGCCGGAGGCCGAAGAGGAGCAGGACGAGCCGGAGGCTGAGGAGGAAGAGCCCGAGCCGCCGCGCAGAAAGCGGCGTTCGTCGGGTCGACGCTCACGGCCTGCGCAGAAGTCGTCTGGTGGGCAGTCGAGCTCCTCGAGCCCGGCGAAGAAGTCGGCTGGCAAGAAGTCGGCTGCGAAGAAGGCCGGCGAAGAAGGCGCCGGCGAAGAAGTCGGCTGGCAAGAAGTCGGCCGCCAAGCAGGCACCCGCGAAGAAGTCGGCTGCGAAGAAGGCGCCCGCGAAGAAGTCGGCTGCGAAGAAGGCGCCGGCGAAGAAGTCGGCTGCGAAGAAGGCACCGGCGAAGAAGTCGGCTGCGAAGAAGGCGCCGGCGAAGAAGTCGGCTGCGAAGAAGGCACCCGCCAAGAAGTCCACCACCAAGAAGTCGAGCGGCTCCGGCCGGTCGCGACGTAACGGTTGAGGAGGGCAGTAGCGATGGCAGAAGACAACGACAGCCAGAAGTCCGGCGGCCTGAAGTCATTGATGGCCGAGCTGCCGCTCGACAATCTCAAGAGCGCTGCACAGGACGGCCTGAAGGCCCTCGGTGACAAGGCCAAGGACAACGTGACCGGAAGGCTCAGTGACCTCACTGACTCCCTGACCAACGTCGCCGACGGTGGCGGCGTGGTGGGCACGGCAGGCAAGGAAGGCGCCAAGGCTGCCGCCCAGGGTGACAACCCTGTCGGTGGCGCGCTCAAGGGCGGCTTCGGCAAGGTCAAGGACAAGGTGAAGTCGGCACTACCCGGTGGCGGCGGTGGTGGTGGGGGCGCCAAGGCCACGAAGTCCACCAACATCAT
>CAVVID010000023.1:0-17989 GCA_963748185.1 uncultured Actinomycetota bacterium
GCCATCAGCGTCATCAGCTGGGTCAGGCCCTTGAACGGGCGGACCATCACGGTGAACTCGGTGACGCGGCCGTCGCTCCCCCAGCGCAGCATGTCGATGCCGTGCACCTGCAGGCCGTCGAGCTCGGCGGTGAACTCGAGGACGGCCGAGCCGTCGTCCCACCACTCGTGCTGGTAGCTCAGGGTCGGGCCGAGCACGACCAGCGCGGCGCTGAGGTAGGCCGTCGTGAGCGGCTTGCCCTCCTGCGGGGTGTGCACCGCCGGCGAGCGGAAGACGCAGTCGTCGGCGAGAAGCGCATCGAGAAGCGCCGGGTCCTGCTCCTGGACGATCCGGTGCCAGCGGCTCAGGGGTTCGGGGCGTTCGGACATGGCACGAGCCTAGGCCCGCTCCCGGATGGTGAGACCCCGCTCGTGACATGGTTCACGAGCCGAGCGTGTCGCTGCGGGGTGCGGGCTCCGGTCCGTCGTACAAAGAAGGCGGCCCTGGGAGGTATGAGCTTCCAGGGCCTTTGGCTTGCCCGGATGATTTGATCTCGTCTGTCCGCTCGGCTGCGCTCGCTTCGCTCGACCGACCTTGGCGTCCGGTGGCTACATCTCAGCTACGACGCGAGTAACTGCGTCGATCTCCCCGAGGATGCGGTCCTTGACGTCGGCGGGGGCGTAGGAGACGCGGACAGCGGTGCGGGCGAGTTCGGCAACGCCGGTCTCGTCGAGGTCGAGCAGGTCGGCGGCGATCTCGTACTCCCGGTTCAGCGACGTGCCGAACATCGGTGGGTCGTCGCTGTTGATCGTCACGACGACACCGGCGTCGCGGAAGGCGGCCAGCGGGTGCTCTCGAGGGTGGCGACCGCGCGGGTGGCGATGTTGGACGACGGGCAGACCTCGAGCGGGATCTGGTGCTCGGCGAGGTGTGCGAGCAGCGCGGGGTCCTGTGCGGAGGAGGTGCCGTGGCCGATGCGTTCGGCGCCGAGATGCGCAGCGCGTCCCATACCGTGTCCGGCCCGGTCGTCTCCCCAGCGTGCGGGAGGCTGTGCAGGCCGGCGGCACGGGCGGCGGCGAAGTGTGGCTTGAACTGTGGCCTGGGTACGCCGACCTCAGGGCCGCCGAGCCCGAAGCCGATCAGCCCGTCGGGCGCGTGGTTCAACGCGTAGTCGAGCGTGTCGTCGGCGGCGGGCAAACCGCTCTCCCCCGGGATGTCGAAGATCCAGCGGAGCACGATGCCGAACTCCTTCTCTGCGGCGACGCGGGCATCCTCGATCGCCTCGGTGTAGCCCTCGATGGGCACACCCACGGCGACCGAGGTGTACGGCGTACAGGTCAGCTCGGCGTACCGCACCTGCTGCACCTCCGCCATCTCGCGGGCGACCTCATAGGTCAGCAGCCGAACGTCCTCGGGAGTCCGGATCAGGTCCACCACGGCCAGGTAGACCTCGATGAAGTGCCCGAAGTCGCGGAACTCGAAGAAGTCGGCCAGCAACGCCGGGTCGCTGGGCACCTTGCCCGGGTGCCGCTGGGCGAGCTCGGAGACGATGCGCGGCGACGCCGAGCCGACGTGGTGCACGTGCAGCTCGGCCTTCGGAAGACGGGAGATGAAACCGGCTAGCGCAGACATGGCGCCCAGCATGTCAGCCGGAGGGCCGCCACCTCAGTCCGCCAGGATCTTCCGCTGGAGCTGGTCCGCAAGCTCCACGCCCGTCCCCTTTCCGGACGGCTTCCCGTCGACCAGGACGGTCGGCGCGGTCCTGATCCCAGCCGCGCGGGCGGACTGCCGAGCCGCTTCGACGAAGGCCGGGTCGGGCTGCTCGAGCGCGTCGCTCACCAGTCCCTTCTCGACCCCCGCGGCGACGGCCCATTCCTCCAGCTCGCCGCCAAGGGGGCCGCGGCACCGGCAGCGGGTTGGCGGTCGAAGAGCTCGTCGTGGAAGGCCATCGCCTGCTTCGCCGTGCCGTTCTCGAGCACCGCCACCCAGGCCTCGGTTGCCGACAGCGAGTAGCCACTGGTCTGCTGGAGCGGGCGGTACTCCACGACGACGTCACCCTGCGCCGCCTCGACCTGCAGGAAGTCGCGCGAGGCGATCTCGAACTCGCGGCTCTGTCGGTTGCCGAAGTCCTCGTAGACAACGACCTTCGTGGGCGCTCCGGGGTTTCCCACGACCAGCGACTCCCCGCTCGTGCGCAGCTGGGCCTCGGGATCCTCGGGGCGAGTCGTGGACCCGCCGCTGGAGAAGATGACGACACCGGCGATCACGGCCGACACCGCGCCCAGCGACGGCGATCCCGATCAGCAGGCGACGGCTCGACTCGGGTGGACCATCCTCGTCCGGGGAGGTCGCGGTAGTCGGTTCCTGGGGCACCCGCCAGCCTAGGAGCGGCGTGCGCACCGCCGTCACGGCGTACGCCGAGGCACCGGTCGGAAATCGCTTGAGTAGGCTCTGGCCTCGTGACCGACCGACTCGTCTGGATCGACTGCGAGATGACCGGCCTCGACATCCGGGCGGATGCCCTGGTCGAGGTCGCTGCGCTCGTGACGGACTTCGACCTGAACGTCCTGGGCGATGGGGTGGACGTCGTCATCAAGCCTCCGCCGGAGGCCCTCGACCAGATGATCGAGTTCGTGCGCAACATGCACATCAGCTCCGGGCTGATCGAGGAGCTCGACGGCGGCACCACCCTCGAGGACGCGCAGGCGCAGGTGCTCGCGTACGTCAAGGAGCACTGCCCCGACGGCAGCCGCCCCCGCTTGCCGGCAACACGGTCGCGACCGACCGGGCGTTCCTCGCCCGCGACATGCCCGAGCTCGAGCAGTTCCTGCACTACCGGATCGTCGACGTCTCCTCGATCAAGGAGCTCTCGCGCCGCTGGTTCCCGCGCGCCTACTACAACTCCCCCGCCAAGAGCGGCAACCACCGCGCGCTGGCCGACATCCGGGAGAGCATCGAGGAGCTGCGGTACTACCGGGAGGCGGTGTTCGTGCCGTCGCCCGGCCCGGACTCGGCCGGTGCGAAGACGATCGCGGCCCGACATCAGGGCTCGTTGACGGGCGAGCGGCCGGTGCCTGAAGAGGGCTGAACACCGGCTACACTCTTGCCTCGCAAGAACCCATGGTGGGTATAGCTCAGCTGGTAGAGCGCCGCCTTGTGGTGGCGGATGTCGCGGGTTCAAGTCCCGTTACTCACCCCAAGAGATCGAGCCCCTGACCTGCGCTGCAGGCAGGGGCTCGTTCGTTATCGGGCGGCCTGAACCACGGGTGGTCGAGCAGCGAGCGAAGCGAGCGGACAGACGAGACCAGGAGCCGTACGACGCGAGGCCCGCAGCCAGGTCCTTGGTGGTTTCGAGACGCTCGCTGCGCTCGCTCCTCAACCACCGGGTTAGTGGGTGTGGTTTCGAGACGCTCGCTTCGCTCCCTCCTCAACCACCGGGGTGGGCATGTCAGTGGCCGGTGCTTCACTGGGCCGTATGACGTCCTGGGGAGAGTTCGAGCGGGCGGAGCCGGAGTTCGCGCACCGGGTGCGGGGGCTGTTCGACGCGCACAAGCACAAGACGATCGCCACCCTGCGGGCCGACGGGTCGCCGCGCATCTCGGGGATCGAGGCGGTCTTCGACGACGACGAGCTGTCGTTCGGCTCGATGCCGAACGCACGCAAGGGCGCCGACCTGATTCGGGATCCGCGGTTCGCGCTGCACAGCGCACCGGTCGACCCGGTCGAGGGTTCGGAGGCGCAGTGGCCGGGCGAGGCGAAGATCTCCGGGCGGGCAGTCCATGCCGGCCCGAGCCCGGGGCCCGGTGGTGACCTGTTCTATGCCGACATCGCTGAGGTCGTACACACCCACCTGGACGAGAAGGCCACGATGCTCGTCATCGAGTGGTGGAGCCCCGCCCAGGGGTTGCGCACGGCCACCCGCGAGTAGGCCGCGTTAGTCCGGCCGCGACTCAGACGGCGCCTGGCCACTCGTCGACGAGGAGGGCGTAGCCCATGCCGTCGAGCCACTCCCCTGACCGGTGCAGCGACTCAGCAAGGGTGTGGATCTCCCGGCGCATCCCCGCACGCTGCATCAGGCGTGCCGAAGCCTCGTTGGCTGCGAAGCAGTTGGCCGTCACGCGGCGCAGTCCGAGATCGGCGAAGCACAGCCGGATCAGCTCACGGACTGCCTCGGTGGCGTACCCGTGGCCGGCGTGATCGGGGTGCAGCACCCACCCGAGCTCGGCCTGTACGCCGCGCGCCTGTTCCTCGACCTCCGCCTGTGCCCACGCGTCGTCGATCTGCAGCATCAGCTCGCCGATCACTTCGCCATCACGCTCGATCACCAGGGTCTTGGCGAGACTGGCCGGGTCCTCGAGATGCGGTCGGAACTCCTCGATGGTCGCGGGTGCCCGAGTGAGCCAGCGGGTGACCTCGTCGAGCCGGCGGTAGGCCCAGATCGCCTCGAGGTCGTCCAGCGTCGCGCGCCGGATCGTCAGCCGGTCGGTCCGAAGGGGCCAGTTGATCGCGTCGAGCGGGCTGGTCATGGGCCCATCGTGGCAGTTCCGCGTGTCCGTGCTTCTGACCGAGATCAGGGTGGCGCCGATGTCGCGCACCTTCGCAAGCAGGCCGTGCAGCTCGGCCTGGTCCGTCACCGCCCCACGCAGCGTGGTGGTGCCGTCGCCATCGCGGGAAAGGGTCAGTCCGTCGAACCACCTGGACCAGTGCTCGTCGAGGTGCCCCTCGACCCTGAGCTCGTAGTGGCCCAGAGCCGGAGCCGTCGCTTGGGAAGTCATCAGGCACCGGCCAGGGTCAGCCGTGCGCGCCTGGCCCGGCGTACAGCGGGTCGGCGGATGAACCACTCGGCCACAGCGAGGTTGATGACCCACGCGGCTCCCATCATCAGGTCGGTGCGGACGACGCCCTCACCGAAGAGGGCCTCGCCGAAGCCGACAGTGAACGCTTGCGTGCCGGCGCCGAGGGCGAGGGCGTACGCGCGGGTCATCCAGGCGCGGTGCCGGGGGATGTCGCGGCGCCGGATCGCAACGAGCCCGAGGATGATGCTGGCGCCCATGCCGGAGCTGGCGAGCAGCCGGAACACGTAGAGCAGGTCGCCGGTGCCCTCCTTCTGCGCGTAGAACAGCGTCATCCACAGGCCCGAGAGCGCGACCGCTAGCCCGAGTGGCACCAGGAGCCGTCCCGCCCGCCGGTGCCACGTGCGTCTGCGCAGGCGGGCGGAGAACTGGAACGCGCCAAGCAACGCATAGACGACCGCGGCCACGATGTGTACGACGAGCGGGACCGGTGACGCGGCGAAGCGCGGGTCCGTCGGTAGGGCCTCCGGCCCGCCCAGCAGCTCGACCATCCGCCCGGCGCCGCCCAGGACCGGGATCACGGCAAGCGCGAGCAGGCTGGGCGGGACCCACCATCCGGCACGGGGCCGCCGGACGCCCGGCCGGCGCTGCGAGGCCGGTCGGGCGGCAGTGGCGGTGTGCTGCGTCATTGCGCTGCGGCCGTGGTCACTCGCGGGCTGTCGACCGCGGACTCGGTCGGGGTCGTCGGTCGTTCGCACCGAGAGCCACAGCGAGTAGCCGAGGCCGATCATCGCGATCGAGTTGGGGAAGGCCAGGAACCGGTAGAACGAGTCGGGCAGTACAGCGAGCGTGAGCGTCAGGACGCTGGCGACGGCGAGGAGCGCGGCCGCCCAGCGCGCGAGGACGCCGGCCCGGAAGAGCGCGATGCCGAAGATGAGCCCGCCGCCCAGGAAGGTCAGGCCGGAGACGTTGAACGCGGTCTGCATCAGGCCGATGTCGCCGTTGGCGCTCCCATTGGTGGCTGCGGCGAGAAGGTCGCTGACGTAGCCCGGGTCGGTCTCCGCGATCGTCGGGAGGACGTACGCCGAGACGAACGCGACGCTCATGATGGTGAGGTAGCCGGCGCAGAAGACGACGTACCCGATCAAGCCCAGCAGACCCATCTGTCGCACCTGACGCAGGTACATGCCGGTGATCCCGACCAATGCGAGTGCGGCCATCAGCACCTTGAACGAGTTGCGCACGGCCCACTCGGTGGTGACGACCGCGGCGACGTCGGAGTGGGGGTGGTTGATCTGCACGCCGATGAAGATCAGACCGGCGGCGATGGCTGCGACGCCGGCCGACCTGGTCAGGGTGGTGGGTGTGATCGCCATGTCGGTTCCTGTTCTGGTCGGTCCGGGGCGGGTGCCGCGGGATGACTCGAACGTAGGTCGAGAAGGCCTTGCCAGGCGTCACCACATGATGTGACTCAGGTGGTGACAAGCGGGCGCGAAAGTGCCTAGAGAAGCCCGTGTTCGCGGGCGCGGTGCACGGCGCTCGATCGCGTGTTGACGTCGAGCTTGGTGAAGATGCGCTTGGTGTGGGTGCGCAGGGTGTTCAGCGTGACGTAGAGCTCCTGTGCGATCTGCGGCCCGGTCAGCTCGGAGTCCAGGAGCCGGAGCACCTCGAGCTCGCGCTGGCTCAACGGGTCCGGCAGGGACTGCTCCGGCTCGGCGGCCTCCACGGGCGCCTGCGCTCGCTCGAGGAGTCGGCGGACCTGGCCCTGCACCGCCTCGCCGACCGGGTCCTGGGCGGCCTGCTGCAGGAGCGCCAGCATCGCCGCACCTTCGTCCAGGAACAGCCGGACGTAGCTGTCCGGCTCGGGCGCCTCGCCGATGGCACGGCGCAGCACGGCCACGGCCGTCGGCAGGTCGCCTGCGGCTTGGTGCGCGAGCGCCTGGACCACCCGGATCTCCAGGAGGCTGCCGTCCCGCCCAGCGTCGGTGGCCGCCGTGTGCAGCCGTTCGAGCAGGCTCAGCACCGCGCTGAGCTGAATGGCACTGTCCGGACGTCGGGCGAGCAGCAGCCGGGCCAAGGTCAGGTGCTCGTACTCGTGCAGGAAGGCCGGATCGTCGTCGACGCTGAGTCCGTGCTCCTCCGCCCAGGTCGCTGCCGGCTCCAGGTCTCCCGAGGCGATCTGCAGTCGAGCCACCATCGCCTCGATGGGGCGGACATCCGGATAGAAACCGTGCCGGTAGAGCGACTGGGCCTGCTCGAGCCAGCCCAGTGCCGCTTCGTGGTCGCCGCGGGCGGCGTACACCTGGGCCATGACCACAGGTCGTCGGTGCCGGTTCTCGCTGATGGAGGCGCGTTCAGCGAGGACCCGCGCCGTTTCCAGGTGCGCTTCGGCGCTCGAGAGCTCGTCGAGCTCTCGGTCGAGCTCGGCCAGGCCGACGTGCAGGTCGGCGGTGGCACGCGGGTACGGCTCGCCGTTCTCGATGGCGGTCTGGAGCGCCTGCTCGAACAGCGCCCTTGCGCGGCTGGGTCGTCCGGCGGCGATCCACATGTCGGCGAGCACGATCGTGCCGTCCAGCGCATCGACTCCCCTCCCGGCGGCGTGCAGGCTGCGGACCGCCTCGGAGAACACGGCCAGTGCCTCCTGGACGTCGCCCGCCGCAAAGGCAGCCAGCCCGAGGAACCCACCCCCGGCCCCGCGCAGGAAGTGGTCCTCGGGTCCGGCAAGTTCCATTACGCGGCGAGCATGGAGCACCGTGCCGTCCGTGTCTCCGCGCGCCTGCGCCAGTGAGGCCCGGTAGACCGAGATCGTCGCCGGTGCGGTCCGCAGGGCGTCGGTGTCCGCCCACGTCGCCGCGAGGTCCGGGTCCGCGGCCCCTTCGGCCAGTGCCGCTTCCGCGTCGTCGAGCCGGGCCTCGAGTGCGTCGAGGTCACCGGCCATCAGGGACGACCAGCCGGACAGGATGCTGAGCACCGGGTTTCGGCGTACGACGGAGTCCGGCAGCGACCGCGCCCAGGAGAGCAGCAGGCCGTCCTGCCGGGTGCGGCTCAGCTCTGAGTGGCCTACCTCGATCAGGCGCGCGGCCCGTTCGAAGTCCTCGGCCGCGAGCGCGTGCCGCACCGCGTCCGGATCGAGGCCGAGCGATTCGTAGTAGGCGCTGGCCCGCTGGTGCAGGACCGGCACCTCGTCAGCGTGCTCGGCGAGCAGGCGTGCGTGCAGCACGTCCCCGAACAGGTGGTGGTAGCGATACCAGGACCGATCCGCGTCGAGCGGGACGACGAAGAGGTTGTCGCGCTCGAGTGTCCTCCAGCATCCGGGTGCCGTCGGCGCGGCCGGTGACGGCGTCGCAAAGGGGTCCGGCGAGCCGCTCGAGTACGGCGGTGCGCAGCAGGAACTCGCGCACCTCCGAGGGTTGCCGGGCCAGCACCTCGTCGGCGAGGTAGTCGATGACGAACCGGTTGCTGCCGGTGAACGCCTCGATGAAAGCCGCGGCCTCACCCGGCTCCGGGATGCCCTGCAGGGAGAGCGCGGCGAGCTGGAGCCCGGCGACCCAGCCCTCGGTGCGCTCGTCGAGGGCGTCGATGTCAGCGGGACTGAGGTCCAGCCCCATCGCCTGGTTGAGGAACTCCTGGGCCTCCGCCGTGTCGAACCGGAGGTCGGCCGCACGCAGCTCGGTGAGCTGCCCGCGGGCACGCAGCCGGGGCAGGGACAGCGGCGGATCGGAGCGGGTCGCGATCACCAGGTGCAGCTGGTCGGGCAGGTGATCCAGCAGGAAGGTCATCGCCTCGTGCACCTCGGGTGCCCTGATGACGTGGTAGTCGTCGAGCACCAGGACCCACCGCTCCCCCGGCGTGAGCTCACCGGCGAGGGCGACGTCGTTGACGATCGCCGTCAGGGCAGCGGAGGCGGAGCCGGGTTGCAGCGACTGGACGACCGCCGCGTCGACCTCGAGGCCGGCGCCGCGCAAGGCGGCAACCACGTGGGTCAGGAGGCGCACCAGGTCGTTGTCGCCCTCGTCGAGGGAGAGCCATCCGACTCTCGGGTGCGTCCTCGAGCTGGTCGAGGTGGGCGAGCCAGTCGCCGAGCACGGTGGTCTTGCCGAACCCGGCCGGCGCGGACAGAAGAGTGAGCCGGTGGCCGGGCGTCGAGCGTGGCGTCGAGCTGTTCGATCAGTCGGCTGCGCGCGACCAGCTGAGGGCGCCGGGTCGGCGCGAACAGCTTGGTTGCGAGGACCGGAGTCGACACCCACGGATCATAGGTTCGGCGTCGACTCGGAGGCTGCTAGACCCGCTCGAGCGTGTAGACCACCTGCGGGGAGAACAGCTCCGGGCGGCTGCGCCACGGCATCCCGCGCAGCCCCCACTGCCCCTGGACCTCGACGACCCGCAGCCCGAAGTGCGCGGTCCAGTCGCGGAAGTCCTTCCCGGTCCAGAAGCGGATGTGCTCCTTGGCGTGGAACTTGATCTGCGTGTTGGGGAACCGGCCGAACACCGCGAGGCGCAGGCGGTGCTCGATGTAGCCGGTGTTCGGCAGCGACAGGATCAGCAGCTTGCGGGTGGCGTCGCGCATCACGACGAGGACCTTCTCGGCCTCGTGGACGTGCTCGATCATCTCGAAGCCGGTGATGTAGTCGTACTCCCGGTCGAGCGGCTCCGGGTGAGGTCGGCCTGGAAGGTGTCGAGGCCGCTCTTCGCGGCCAGCTCGACCGCGTGGTGGCTGATGTCGGTGCCGCGCACCTTGCAGTTGGGCTTCTGGCTCAGCAGGTAGCGCATGAACCCGCCGCTGCCGCAGCCGACGTCGAGCACGGACGAGCCGTCCGGGATCTTCTCGGCGGCGATCCGCCAGCGAGGCAGCACCGTCCCGGTGTCCTCACTGCGTTCGCGCTCGTCCCAGTAGCCGTCGTAGCCCTCGAAGTCCTCGAGCGGCAGCGGGTCGTTGTAGGCGCGGAGGCGGCGAAGAACCCTGCTGGGGAGCGATGGAGACATGCGCGTCACCCTATGGGACCGGCTGGATGGCCACTAACGAACCCGCCAAGTCGGTCCGTCAGTCCTCGGTGGTGACCGGCGTGGTCGGGGCCCCGTGCACGCTGGGGATCGTGCCGAGCTTGCCCTTCTGGAAGTCCTCGAACGCCGTCGATCACCTCGGCCTTGGTGTTCATCACGAACGGCCCGGCCCAGGCGACCGGTTCGCGGATCGGCTGGCCGCCGATCACGAGGACGTCGAGGGCCGGCGTACGACTCTCCTGGCTGCCTGCCGCACTGACCGTGACGAAGTCGCCGGCGCCGAGCACCGCGAGGTTTCCGGTCTGTACGGCGACCTTGTCGTCGCCGACGCTCCCGCGGCCGGAGAGGACGTAGACGAGCGCGTTGTAGTCGACCTCCCACGGCAGGTCGAGGCGCGCGCCGGCCTCGACGGTGGCGTGCACCATCGTCATCGGGGTGTACGTCGAACCGGGACCCTTCGTCGCCCCGACGTCACCGGCGATGACGCGGACCAGCGCGCCGGCGTCGGCGGAGGTGGCCAGCCCGACCTGGCCGCTGCGGATGTCCTGGTAGGCGGGCGGGTTCCACTTGGCGTCGCGCGGCAGGTTCACCCAGAGCTGGATGCCGTGGAACAGGCCACCGCTCTGCACCAGCCACTCGGGCGGTGTCTCGATGTGCAGCAGGCCCGACCCGGCGGTCATCCACTGGGTGTCGCCGTCGGTGATCGTGCCGCCGCCACCGTGGCTGTCGTGGTGGTCGAAGACGCCGTCGATGATGTAGGTGACGGTCTCGAAGCCGCGGTGCGGGTGCCACGGGGTGCCCTTGGGCTCGCCGGGTGCGTACTCCACCTCACCCATCTGGTCCATGTGCACGAACGGGTCGAGGTCGCGCAGGTCGACGCCGGCGAACGCGCGCCGTACCGGGAATCCCTCGCCCTCGTAGCCCTTGGGCGCATCGATGAGCTGCTTGACCGGTCGCACGGTGTCGCCGAGCCCGGGCGCCTTCAGTCGGTCCAGGACGGTCAGGTCGTCAACGGTCACAGCGGGCATCGCGCACCTCCGGTGGTCATGAGTATGCCCGGTGCAACACTCGTTGAGCCTTCAATCTTCCCGGCTCGATCCGGCGGCAGATAGCGTGCGAGCCATGAGCACCTCGCCCGTCTCCCGCTCCGACTACGACGTCGTCATCGTCGGCGGTGGTCACAACGGGCTGACGGCGGCGGCCTATCTCGCCGGTGCCGGGATGTCGGTGCTGCTGCTCGAGCGGCTCGACCACACCGGTGGCGCGGCGGTGAGCACCGAGGCGTTCCCGGGGCTCGGCGCCAGGCTCTCGCGGTACTCCTACCTCGTCTCGCTGCTCCCCGAGCAGATCATCCGCGACCTCGACCTGTCCGTGGAGCTGCGCTCGCGGCGTACGGCGTCGTACTCCCCCACCGTGCGGGACGGCAGACACCTCGGACTGTTCGTGGAGCACGAGGAGGGTGCGCGCACGCGCGAGTCCTTCCGGGCGCTGACCGGCGGGGACGAGGAGTACGCCGCCTGGCGCGACTTCTACGACGAGGTGGGTCGCTGGCCGAGGTCGTCGCACCGACCCTGACGCAGCCCACTCCCGACCGGGCGGAGCCTGCGCGAGCAGGTCGACCCCGCCCTGTGGGAGGCGATCGTGGAACGGCCGCTCGGCGAGGTGGTCGAGAAGCGGTTCACCGACGACCTCGTCCGGGGCATCGTGGCGACCGACGCGCTGATCGGCACGTTCGCGGACCTGCAGCGACCCGTCGCTGATCCAGAACCGCTGCTTCCTCTACCACCTGATCGGCAACGGCACCGGCGAGTGGCGGGTGCCGGTCGGCGGCATGGGTGCGGTCACCTCGGCGATGCTGCGCAGCGCCACCGAGCGCGGTGCCGAGATCCGCACCGGCGCCGGCGTCAGCAGCATCCGCGCCGGGCGGACGATGCCGAGGTCACCTGGCACGACGGACAGCGGGAGCACTCCGTGCGGGCACGGCACGTGCTGGCCAACGTCGCGCCCTGGGTGCTGCGGATCCTGCTCGGCGACTCGGAGCGCCCGCGACCTCAAGCCGGCCGGCTCGCAGCTCAAGATCAACTTCCTGCTGTCCCGGCTGCCGCGGCTGAAGAGTGGTCACGACCCCGAGGAGGCGTTCGCCGGCACCTTCCACGTGGCCGAGGAGTACTCCGCGCTGGAGCGGTCCTACCGCGAGGCCTCCGGCGGATCGATCCCGACCGCCCCGCCGGGAGAGTTCTACTGCCACTCGCTCACCGACCCCTCGATCCTGGGCGACCTGGCCGGCGCAGGGCGTGCACACGCTCACCTACTTCGGCCTGCACATGCCGGAGGCGCTGTTCGCCACCGACCGGGCCGGCGCAGCGCGACGAGGCCGTACGACGCGCGATCGCCGCGGTCGACGTACACCTTGCAGAGCCGTTGATGGACTGCGTCCTCACCGGACCCGACGGCAAGCCGTGCATCGAGGCGAAGGTGCCGCAGGACGTCGAGGACGACCTCGCCATGCCCGGCGGCCACATCTTCCACGGCGACCTCGAGTGGCCGTGGGCAGGGAGCCGCCAGACCCTCGACACCCCCGCCCAGCAGTGGGGCGTCGCCACCGACACCGACACCGTCCTGCTGTGCGGTTCGGGCGCTCGCCGCGGCGGCGCCGTGAGCGGTCTGGGCGGCCACAACGCCGCCCAGGCAGTGCTCGCCAGCAGGTGATCGACCCCACCCCAACTCGATTTCGTGCGGTCCGGCGTGACTGCTAACCTTCCAGTCGCTTCGCGCGCCATTAGCTCAATTGGCAGAGCAGCTGACTCTTAATCAGCGGGTTCGGGGTTCGAGTCCCTGATGGCGCACATCCCCGCAGGTCAACCGCCCAAGAAGCAGGACACTTCGGGCCAGAATCTGACCTGGCGGTTACGTATCGGTTACGCAACGCGCGTCACGCACCCTCAGCGAGCGGCGGAAACAATCCCGGTCCCTCGACCGGATCCTCCCTGGGAGCCAGCTCCTCCAAGGCCAGCGACGCGGACCCATCAACACTGCGGCGACCCAAGTAGACGTCCTGCGTCATGGAGATCCGCGAGTGACCGAGCTGGTCCGCGATGGTCCGCGCGCTGAGCCCGCCGCGGTCCATCAGGGTCGCCACGGTTTTCCGGTAGGTGTGCGGCACTACCCAGGCGAACTCGGTGCCCTCGCGGACAGCGCGGAATGCTCGCTCCACATTCTGGCTGTCCCGGTAGCCACCGACGGCGTCGGGGAAGACCGGACCGTCCCCGGTCACGATCGATCTCCGTTCACGAAGCAGTTGCACCAGCCATGCCGGGATCCCGAGCAGCCGCTCCCCCGACCTCGACTTCGGTGACTTGGTGCGCAGTCCCTCGTTGGCGACCCGGATGACCGTCCGTCGAACGTGCACCCTCTGGCCCACCAGATCCACGTCTTCCCATCGCACGCCCAGGGCTTCACCAAGGCGGCAGCCGGTCCCCAGCAGAAACCGCACGAGATCCGGCAGGTCCTTTCGTCTCGCGTATTCGCTCGCGTCCAGGACGGTCAGCCACCGACGTACCTCCTCGGACGTCATCGCTCGTGCAGGTTTTCTACCGCCTTCCTCCAGCGGGGCCACGTCACGCACTGGATTGAACCGCATCGCGTCACGCCGGACGGCAAACCCGCAAACTCCGGAGGTGACCGATCGACATACCTTCGCGATCGCGTAGCTAGCCGACCGATGCTTCTCATGCAGGAAGTGATCGAGCCGTGCGACCGACAGCTCTGACAGTCGCAAGTCACCGATCGCCGGCAGGACATGCAGATCCAGCACGCGCCGATAGAGCTCCAGCGTCGTCGGCGACCGCCGATCCTGCTCCACCAAGCGAGCGATCTGCTGGTACCACTCCTCGGCGACCTCTGCGAATGTCGTGCGAGCGCTGTAGTGACCGAGTCCCCCCGAGGCCATCACTCGATCGAGAGAGGCCAACGCCTCGCGTCGAGCCGCCGTCTTGCTCGATGACGTCGCCTCAATGCGCCGACGCTGCCCCTGGCTGTTGCGGTAGTAGAACGAGGCCGTCCACTGATCACGCTTGGCTCGGTACGTGATCTCGCCGTGCTCACCAATCTGCAAACGCCGGCCACTCATGACGCGTCCTTCAGCCCGTCGCACCTGTCAACCCACGCACGGACGTCGTTCGGGCGGTACCGCAAGAAACGACCTACGCGACGACAGTCCGGGCCACGGCCTTGACACTTCCACTCATAGAGCGTCTGAACAGGCACGCCCAAGAAGTAGCTGACCTCCCGCGTCGTCCAGAGCCGATCCTCTGGCAATGTCGTGCTCTCCACTGATCTCAACTCCTGGCTGATGTGGCAGGGGTACCCGCGTACTCCCGCCAAGTGATCGTCCGGTCGCCGGCCTGCCCGTCAAGGGCACTTACGTGTCACTGCGTGATTCGCTGCGCTCACCCTTGACGGCCAGTCAGGCGACCTGGGTTTGGCTGGCTGTCGGGAGGCCGCGGGGGTGTGGTCGGCTTGAGTTGCCGAGTTGTTGTCCACAACCCTCACGCCGGGATCGGGCTGGCTCTGGCTGCTGCTTGCTGTTTGGCAGCCTGGTACTCCTGGCGCCATCGGTGTGCCTCGAGGACCGATGCCATCACCACGGTGACGTAGTCGCGCTGCACGACGGGGGCGTCTTCCCACACGAACCGGGGTAGCCCGTCCTCGGCGAGCACGTCGGCGGCCATCCGGTCCGCGTCTGGCGGCTCGATCCCGGCTTCCTGGAGTACCTCGCGCACGACGGTCGCGCGGTCGGCCTTGTGCTCGGAGAGGGTCTTGCCTGACCAGGCGCGGCTGACCTGGACACGGCGACCGCCGAGGCCGAGGTTCTCCCGGTCGTGTGCCTTCGACGCGCAGCCGCCGGGGAACAGGCCGGGACCCGCGTCCTTGGGTTGGATCCCGTACCGCAGCCAGTTCGCGCAGGCCTCCGAGCACGGCAGGTAGAGCACCTGTTCGTGCAGCCGGTCGATGTGCGCCTCATAGAGCGGATCCACGTGCTCGGGGTCGGTGTAGGTCTCCGAGACGGACTTGGTGAGGTACTTGGTCAGGTAGCGGATCGAGCGGTCCGCATCCGCCGAGGGGGCGATGATGCCTTGGATGTCGAGCTGGGACCCGAACCGCATCACCACCGCCGGTTCCGCGTCCTCGTCGCCGGCCAGGTCGTCCAGCGCCTCCTCCCACGTCGGCAGCGGGAACCCGGTGTCGGCGTCTCGGTAGGTTCCCGCCTCCGGGTCCCAGCTGCGGGTAGCGCTCCGGGTCGGTGTAGACGGGGTGGTCGAAGGGCGGCCACCACAGCTGCAGGTAGGTGGCTCGGGTGACCTTGCGGATCACCTGGCGTGGGATCGCGCCGCGCATGGCGACGTGGATGTGCGGCGCCAGCCGGCGTTGCGGTTCGATCGCGCCGAAGTACTGCACCTTGAACCCGGCACAGCGGCGCAGGTTCTGCATCCAGCGGTCGAACAGCCGCGGAAACAGCAGCGCCTCCACCGCGGCCCGCCGGTAGTCATAGGCCGCCGGGTGCACCGGGGTGCCGGCACCGCTGACCCGCGCATGCTTCTGGCCCGGGATGACCTGGCCGTAGGAGCCGAGGGTCAGGGTGACGAACATCGAGGGCCGATACGTCGTGCCATCGGGCGCGGTGAACGTCCGCCCCACCGAGCGGTGTTCCTGGGGCACCTTCGGCAGCTCCGCCGCGTCCGAGCGACGTCTGGTCGACCGCACCCGCCGCGACGAACCACCAGGCTCGTCCTGCTCAAGCGTCGTCCTGGTCGCCTGGTGCGTCGTCGTCGTCATCTGGGTTCGGTTCGGGAGGGAGTGGGTCGTCCTCGAGGTGCCAGCCCTCGGCGCACTGCTGCATCCGCAACCTGCCGTGCCTTGCCCGCACACGGTGGGCATCTGGACTCACGTGTGGATCCGCACGGGATGACCACCGTGGTGGACTTTCCGGTGGCCCGGTCGGTCACGGTTCGCAGCACCGGCCGCACACAGACACCAGCCTCGGCCGCGTACTCGTGCGCCACCGCAGGCGTGATCACGGGAGCCCTTCGCGACGCTTCCCGTCGTGGCGTTCATGCCGCCTCCGGCCCGGTCGCGGTCAGCTGACTCACCGCCGGCGGCAGCGGCGCGTAGTCGACCACCATCTGGGCGATGTCGGCGTCGGTGACGTGCGCGAACCGGACCCGCACCGGCTCGGCGACACCGTCGATCCCGACATAGCCCACTCCGGGCAGGGACTCGGGGATCTGGTCGCAGCGGGCACCACGGTCGCGGGCACCCTGACCGAGGACCAGGCCCACGTGGTCGGCCTCGGAGAGCCGCAACGCGACCCGGGTCGGGAACAGGTCGCGCATGCTCAGGATCTCCTTGCGGGGGTCCTGGACCGCACCCACGACCGTCACTCCGACCGCTCGTCCTTGGGAGAGCAGCAGCGACAACGCGGATGCGATCCTGCGCTTGGCGTCCCGGTCGGTGACGTAGGCGGTCAGGGAGGCGAGCTCGTCGACGACCACCAGGATCAGCGGCTCCGCAACGTCGGTGTGTGCAGGCGGGTGACGCCACGCAGGGCGGACTGGCGACGGCGCATCACCACCACGGCGTCCTCCAGCATCCGGGCGAACTCGGCCTCGTAGTCGGTGCCCTCGTCCGGGTCGCCGTAGACGAACCGAGCGAACAGGCCCCGGCCCGGTGCCAGCTCCATGCCGCCCTTGGGATCCAGACACCACACCCGCACCACACCGTCACGGATCGCCGGACCCACAGCCTGCAGCAGCGACCAGATCACCGAGCCCTTCCCTGATCCGGTGGCACCCACCACCAGCAGGTGCGTGCCGAGCAGCCGCAGCCGGTAGGTCAGCCCGTCCTCACGCAGGGCCACCGGGAGCGCCTCCAGGTCCGGGCCGCCGTCGACCGTCGTGATCGCTCGGTGGGATCGGTTGCGTCAGCGGGTCCTGGACCAGGAACCACAGCTCGAGGCGCTGATGATGCGCAGTGGTCCGCACCCGGCACTCCTGGGCATCGAAGGTCTGCGCCAACCGCGGTGCCATCGCAGTCCAGTCGTCGAGGACCTGGCCGGGCAGCATCCGCACGGTCACCCGATCCACGGTCCCCGTCGAGCGGACCTTGAGCCGCTGGGGCAGGTACTCCTTCGTGTCGGTCCGTACCTCGAGGTTCGCGGTCACCATCGCCGGTTGCCAGTAGTACCGGTAGACGCGGAACGTGCGCCACCAGCCCCGCACCCGCCACCTGACCAGCCGCGTGAACGCCTCGGGCGAGGCCACCCGCCACAGCACCAACCCGACCATCACCGTCAGCAAGACCAGCAAGGTCGCCGTCACGCCGTGGCCGTCGAGCAGCCGCAGCCCGAACCACACCACCAGCACCGGGAGGAGCAGCAGCGGGTGCCGCACCAGCCACCCGAACCCGGACCCGACCTTCCGCATGGCCCAGGCCGCCAGCACCGCCGAGAGCGGGACGTGCACCCGCGCGATGTTCAGCCGCAGCGGGTTCGTGTCCGCCTGGGTGCCTCCGAGCCGGTTCACAGCGAGCTCACCTGACCCCACAGCCAGGCACCCGAGGAGTCCAGCGCCTGATGCACGTTCGGACCGGCCGGGGTGATCCCCAGGACCAGCCCGAACAACATGCACACCAACGCCGAACCCAGCCCCAGCTTCGCCGTCCGCAGCAACAGGACCACCAGCGCGCCGAGAACCAGCGCGACCGCAACCACACTCATCGCTCATCACCCCAAGACGTCGACGGAGGTCACGCAGCCGCGGACGACGAGGTGGTGCTCGCCGACGGCCCGGACTGCTTGGCGGCCGACTTGCCGGTGTCGATCAGCGACTCCGCTGACCAGACCTCCACGAAGCCGCCAGCCTTGTTCGTCCGGGCCTCCACCCGCAGCCCGACGAACCCGATCGGGCCCAGCCGGGCCGGCACCGGCTGCTGCTCTGCCCCGACCGTGACCTTCGCCGTCACCGTCGAGTCCCGGCCGAACGAGGTCTGCGTGTAGAGCACCTCCACCGCCCACAACGGCATCCCGGTGTCCTCGTTGCGGGCCTGACGCTCCGACGGCCGGCGCCTGCCGTCCGGGGTCTCCTCCCACTCCATGATCGGCTCCACGATCGCCGGTCGCGATCATCGGCTGCCGGACGCTGTCCACTGCGTATGTCGCC
>CAVVID010000024.1:0-93287 GCA_963748185.1 uncultured Actinomycetota bacterium
TGTAGCCCTCGCCTGCCTTCGAGCTGAGTTACTGAATCGGGCCCGAGCGGCTGGAGCCGTTGCCCATCTCCAGGTGCGACGTGGCTGAGTCGACGCGTTGTTCTGTGCGGTCGTGTACGACGAGCTGGCTTCGGCATTCCTGTGCGCCGCGCTGCCACCGCCCGTGTCCTCCACCTCGCAAGCAGTGAGGGCGGCGGACTGCGGTGACGACAACGAGAGCCGTGGTGATGAACCGGGGCATTCACAGGGACAACGGTAATTCACGAGCGGAGGTCTGGCGCGGGAGGCACCACCCGATACCCGAACCCTGTCCTAGACCACTTTGCCCAGTTTGAGACACGTATTTCTTGATTTCGAAATCACGGATTTAGCGTTCCCGATCGCAGCGTCCGTTGCGCATAAAATCCACGAAGCTCGGAGAAAGAGATGACCACCAACCTCACCCCGCCCGCCCCTTGGGGTACTGCCCAGCCCGGGATGCAGCAGCCCGGGATGCAGCCGCGATGGACCCGCGCGCGGCGGCAGCTGCCGCGAAGGCATACGCCAAGGCGACCCGCCCCTGGTTCAAGAAGAAGCGCTTCATCATCCCGATTGCGATCGTGGTGTTGCTGGGCATCGGCGGGATGGGGTGGCGGGGAGGACGACGCCAACTCGACGACGAACGCAACCGTGGAGTCTGACGCTTCCGGGACCACCGCCTCCGGGAACGAGGAGAAGGCCGCGTCCGCCGCGAAGCCCAGCAAGGCCAAGAAGGCCAAGGCCGGTTCGAAGAACAACCCTGTGCGAGTGGGTCAGACGATCTCCCTCGAGGGCACCAAGTACACGGTGAAGAACGCTCGCAAGTCCCCGACCGTGGGTGGCGAGTTCATGCAGGAGAAGGCCGACGGCGTCTTCGTGGTCGTCACCCTGACCATCGAGAACACGAAGGACGAGACCAAGACCTTCTCGGACTCCGCAGCCAAGTTCGTCACCAAGGACGACAACTCCTACTCGACGAACAGTGACGGCACCATCGCCGTCATGGGCATGGACGAAGAGCCCCTGTGGCTGGCCGACATGCAGCCTGACCTGCCGAGGACCGGCAAGCTCGTCTTCGACGTCCCGCCGGGCAAGGTCAAGGGTGGTTCCCTCGAGGTCAGCGACCTGTTCGGCGGTGGCGAGGCCTACATCGCCCTCGGCCTGAGGTAGTCGACGCACGATCCGTCGAGGCGGGTTGGGTACGCATCCGGCGTACCTGGCCCGCCTCCGGCGTTTGTGTCGGTGGTCAGTCCCCGCGGACTCACGGAGCCCGGTTGCCGCGGCGCTGCTCCTGTACGACGAGCTCCGCGAGGTCGCGCAACCGGTCCAGCCCCTGCACAGGCCGCCGCATGCGCGCGTTGTTCGACAGCCGCTCGCGGTTGCGGTCGAGGAACCACCAGTAGCCGGCGGTGAACGGGCACGCGTCCTCCCCCACCCGCACCTTCGGGTTGAACCGGCAGGAGCCGCAGTGGTCGGTCATCCGGTCCAGGTAGGCGCCGCCCGAGGTGTACGGCTTGGTCGCCATCGCCCCGCCGTCCGCGTGCTGCGACATCCCGACGACGTTGGGCACCATCACCCAGTCGTAGCCGTCGACGAAGGCGCGGTGGAACCAGTCGGTCACCTGCGCCGGCGACCAACCGCGCTGCATCGCGTAGGAGCCGAGGATCATCAGCCGCGGGATGTGGTGCACCCACCCGTGCTCCGCGACCTGGTTCAGGGTGTGCGAGAGACAGCGGGCGTCGGTGGCGGCGCCGTCGAGCTCGGTGAACCACTCCGGCATGTCCTCGTTCGCACCCAGCTCGTTGCGCTGCCGGTAGTCCTCCGGGAAGTGCCAGTAGAGGTGCCACACGTAGTCGCGCCAGCCCATCACCTGGCGCACGAAGCCCTCCACCGAGGCGATCGGCGCCTCACCCGCGAGGTACGCCGCCTCGGCTCGGCGTACGACCTCGAGCGGGTCGAGCAGCCCGAGGTTCATCGGCGCCGAGACCATCGAGTGCGCCATCCACGGGTCTCCCTCGAGCACCGCGTCCTCGTAGGCACCGAAGCTCGCCAGCCGCTCGGTGACGAAGTGCTCGAGCCCCGCCAACGCCTCCTGCCGAGTGGCGGGGAACAGCCGCGGGCCGTCCTGGCCGATGAACGAGACCTCTCCGTCGCGCTCCTTGTGGAAAAGGAGGGGCGCCCGGTGGGAGCGCCCCTCCTTCCCGTCGTCAGGTCAGCTGCAGCCGGAGGTGCTGAGCCGCAGCCTTCGCACACGAAGCAGCTGCCCGCTGGGCGCATCTTGGTTCCGCAGGTCATGCAGAGCGGGGAGTCGACGGCGGTGCCGGTGATCTTCTCGAAGAGCTCGGCGGAGGTGTGGGCCTCGCCTACTCCTGCCTTCGCCGGGACCTCGCGGGCTTCGGCGCCGTGGGTGTCCTTGGTCTCGAGGCCCTCGTCGCGGTTGTCGTGGTCGCCGTCGAGTGGTCTCGTCTGTCCGCTCGCTTCGCTCGCTGCTCGACCACCTGTGGGTCACCGTCGGCGGCCTGGGGGGCCACGTCGTCGACTAGCTCCCGACCGCGATCAGCTCCTCGGCTCCGCCGGTCTCCTCGAGGGGCTCGTAGCTGCCCGTCTCGAGGTGGCGCTGGCGCTCCTCGGCGGAGTAGATGCCGAGCATCGAGCGGTCCTCGAAGGAGAGGTAGTCCAGGGCGAGGCGGCGGAAGATGTAGTCCATGATCGACTGGCTCAGCCGCACGTCCGGGTCGTCGGTCATGCCCGAGGGCTCGAAGCGCAGGTTGGTGAACTTCGAGACGTAGGTCTCGAGCGGGACGCCGTACTGCAGGCCGATGGAGACCGCGATCGAGAAGGCGTCCATCACGCCGGCCAGGGTGGAGCCCTGCTTGCCGAGCTTGAGGAAGATCTCGCCCAGGTCGCCGTCGTCGTGGGCACCGGAGGTCATGTAGCCCTCGGCGCCACCCACGGTGAAGCTCGTCGTCCGCGAGGCACGTGACTTCGGCAGGCGCTTGCGGAACGGCTTGTGCACCTCGACGACCTTCTCGACGACCTCGGGGGTCGAGGTGGCCAGGCCCTGGTCCTTCTTCGCGGAGTCGGACTTGCCGTCCGAGAGCGGCTGGCCGACCTTGCAGTTGTCGCGGTAGACGGCCGTCGCCTTCAGGCCGAGCTTCCAGGACTGCAGGTAGATGTCCTCGATCTCCTCGACCGTCGCGGCCTCCGGCAGGTTCACCGTCTTGGAGATCGCGCCGGACAGGAACGGCTGGCAGGCAGCCATCATCCGCACGTGGCCCATCGGCTTCAGCGCCCGGGCGCCCATCGCGCAGTCGAAGACCTCGTAGTGCTCCGGCTTCAGGCCGGGGGCGTCGATGACGTGGCCGTTCTCGGCGATGAACTCGACGATCGCCTCGATGGTCTCGCCGGCGTACCCCATCTTCTTCAGCGCCCGCGGGATCGTCTGGTTCACGATCTGCATCGAGCCGCCGCCGACGAGCTTCTTGAACTTGACCAGCGAGAAGTCCGGCTCGATGCCGGTGGTGTCGCAGTCCATCATGAAGCCGATGGTGCCGGTGGGTGCGAGCACGGAGGCCTGCGCGTTGCGGAAGCCGTTCTTCTCACCGAGCTTCTGTACGTCGGCCCAGGCCTTCGTCGCCAGCTTGTGTACGCCGGAGTCGTGCACGCCGTGCGTCCGGATCACGTCGTTCGCGGCCTGGTGCTTGCGCATCACCCGCTTGTGCGCGTCGGCGTTGCGGGCGTAGCCGTTGTAGGGACCGACCACCGAAGCCAGCTCGGCCGAGCGCTTGTAGGACTCGCCGGTCATCAGCGAGGTGATCGTGGCCGCCATCGCGCGACCGCCGTCGGAGTCGTAGCCGAGGCCCATCGCCATCAGCAGCGCGCCGAGGTTGGCGTAGCCGATGCCGAGCTGGCGGTAGTCGCGGGTGGTGTCGCCGATCGCCTCGGTCGGGAAGTCCGCGAAGCAGATGGAGATGTCCATCGCGGTGATGATGAACTCCACCGCCTTGGCGAACAGCTCGCGCGTCGAAGGTGTCGTCGTCCTTGAGGAACTTCAGCAGGTTCAGCGACGCGAGGTTGCACGAGGAGTTGTCGAGCGACATGTACTCCGAGCACGGGTTGGACGCGGTGATCCGACCGGTCTCCGGGTTGGTGTGCCAGTCGTTGATCGTGTCGTCGTACTGCAGGCCCGGGTCGGCGCAGGCCCACGCGGCCTGGCTGATCTTGGTGAACAGCTCGCGGGCGTCGACGGTCTCGATGACCTCGCCGGTGCCGCGGGCGCGGAGGCCGAAGTCGGTGCCGTCCTCGACCGCGCGCATGAACTCGTCGGAGACGCGGACCGAGTTGTTGGCGTTCTGGTACTGGACCGCTCGTGATGTCGGCGCCGCCGAGGTCCATGTCGAACCCGGCGTCACGAAGGGCGCGGATCTTGTCCTCTTCCTTCGCCTTGGTCTCGACGAACTCGACGATGTCGGGGTGGTCGACGTCGAGGACGACCATCTTCGCCGCACGACGCGTGGCGCCGCCGGACTTGATGGTGCCCGCGGAGGCGTCGGCACCGCGCATGAAGGAGACCGGGCCGCTCGCCGTGCCGCCGCTGGAGAGCAGCTCCTTCGAGGAGCGGATGCGGGAGAGGTTCAGGCCGGCGCCGGAGCCGCCCTTGAAGATGAAGCCCTCCTCCTTGTACCAGTTCAGGATCGAGTTCATCGAGTCGTCGACGGAGAGGATGAAGCACGCGGACACCTGCTGGGGAGAGGCGGTGCCGACGTTGAACCAGACCGGGGAGTTGAACGAGAAGTACTGGTTGACCAGCAGCCAGGTCAGCTCGTGCTCGAACAGCTCGGCGTCGGCCGGGGACGCGAAGTAGCCGTTGTCCTCGCCGCCCTTGCGGTAGGTCTTCACGACGCGGTCGATCAGCTGCTTGAGGCTCCACTCGCGGGCGTCGGTGCCGACGGCGCCGCGGAAGTACTTGGTCGTGACGATCGTGGAGGCGTTGACGCTCCAGGTGTCGGGGAACTCGACACCGCGCTGCTCGAAGACGGCCTCGCCGGTCTTCCAGTTGGTCTGGACGACGTCGCGTCGCTCCCAGGTGAGCTCGTCGTAGGGGTGCACACCCTCGGTCGAGAAGACCCGGTCGATCTTCAGACCCTTCTTGCGAGTGCGCCCTGCCTGGCCGGTCCCGCTCACCGTTTCGGTCATGCTGTTCCCTACTCTCCCGTTGAGTTTCTTTGCGTCGTACGTCGTGCTGGTGGTGCATCGAACTGGTGCCCGGCGCGCGGCTTCCCCACCACGCGCCGGGGGTCTGTGGTCAGCCCGTGGGCTGAGGTTGTGCCTGGTGGTTTCGAGACGCTCGCTGCGCTCGCTCCTCAACCACCGGGGTGGCCGCTCGCTCCTCAACCACCGAGGAGAAGGGCTCCGCCCTGAGCATCGCGATCTCGGTCTCGAAGTCCTCGACGGAGTCGAAGGCGCGGTAGACGCTGGCGAAGCGGAGGTAGGCGACCTCGTCGAGCTCGCGGAGCGGGCCGAGGATGGCCAGGCCGATCTCGTTGGCCGGCACCTCCGCGAACCCGACGCTGCGCAGGGTGTCCTCGACGGTCTGCCCCAGCCGGGCCAGCTGGTCCGCGGAGACGGGGCGGCCCTTGCACGCCTTGCGTACGCCGGAGATGGCCTTCTCGCGGGTGAACGGCTCGGAGGTGCCGCTGCGCTTGAGCACGGTCAGCTGCATCTGCTCGACGGTGGTGAACCGCTTCTCGCAGGCCGAGCAGATCCGGCGGCGGCGGATGGACGAGCCGTCGTCGGCGACCCTGGAATCGAGGACCCGGGTGTCGGTGCTGCGGCAGAAGGGACAGTGCATCAGGATCCTCCTCTCAGGGGTACAACCTGTGGCTTCAGCTGTGGATTCCGCGGATTTCCGGTGGATAACCGGCCGTGTGACCCAGGTAACTCGGCTGTTCCTGTGGAACTAGATGTGGATAACTACATCGGTGTAACTACTAGATGTAGTGGAACCATATGCCTGCACCTCGACGGGCACAAGTGTTCCGGCGAACCGTTTTCGACGTACGTCGAGGACGGCGGCATCCGCGCAGGTCAGCGGCCAATTCGGACCTGAGAACAGGGCCAGACCACCCCGGTCCGACGGCGTGGCGCGGGGCTTCGGTCAGGCCTGGGGAGCCTCCGCGGACGCGTCCACAGCCTTCTTCAGCAGGTCCTCCGGGGCGACCTGGAATTCGTCGCCGCCTTGGCGCCTCGAGGTCACGATCACGACCCGGTCATCGAGGGGCACCAGGATCCGGCGGGTCTGGAACTGGTCGGGGGATCCTTCCTCGGTGTACCCGACGGCATCGGGGAAGTCCGGTACGGCGAAACGCTGGTAGACGTCCGGCTGGCCCTTGACGCACTCGTCGATCCCAGCCGAGACCCGATCCAGCACCGCCTCGGGGTCCGTGACCCGCCAACCGAGTTGCTGACGGTCTGGAAGTGACTGCCCGAGAGCTCGTAGGTGACAGCTGCCCGCCGGTCCTCGTCGTAGTTCTCCGAGGGCGTCATCAGGTAGTTGTCCTCGGCGTCGTTGACCTCGGAACAGGTCACCTGGCCGGCCTGGTCGTCGTGGCGGACGTCGTCGACCTCCACGCTGTCGGGCAGGTCGTCCTCGCTGATCGTGCCCGGCGGGTTGTCGGCACCGCACCCTGCGAGGGCGCCGAGCAGCAGGCAGCCCACAAGGACTTGGCGGACTTCGACCATGTCGGGGCTTATTCGTCGACCTTCTTGGCGGCCTCGACAGCGGCGTCGACGAGGTCGGCGGCCTCGGGTGCACCGGTGTCCTGGGGGTCGTAGACACCCACGATCACGACCTGGTCGTCGAGGGGCACGAACAGTCGCTCGATGCGGGTCTCGTCGGGGTTGGTGGCGAGTACGGCGCGATAGCCGATCGCGTCCTGGGGACCGGTCAGCGGCTCGTAGGTCGCACCGGCGTCACTGCTCTGGCAGCTCTCGACGGCAGCCTCGATGTCGCTGACGAAGGCCTGGGGATCCTTGGTCGGCCACACCGAGCTGTCGACGGCGACACCGTCCTTGGCCTTGATGGTGACCGCGGAGCCACCCTCCTTGGTGTAGTCGTTGCGCACCACCAGGTCGTCCTCGACCTGGTCGAGCTCGTCGCACGGCACCTGGTTGGTCAGCCGGGTCTGCGTCTCGGGATCGGCGGTCGCGCCCGGCACGTCGTCGCGGGTGAGCGTGCCCTCGGAGTCGTCACCGCCACACCCGCTGAGCGCCGCTACCAGGGCCAACGCCCCGATGAGTGCGGCAGCAGCGCGAGCCACTGTCACTTGGCGGACTCCGGCTCCTCGTAGTAGTTCTGGAAGGTCCGGGAGTAGGTGTTCTCCAGGTCCTCCTCGGAGATGATGCCGGACATCCCGGCCGTCGCATCAGTGAGGTAGGCCGCCTGGTCGTCCTCGCCGAGGATGTCGGTGACGGGCCGGAGGTCGCCGTCGGCGTACCAGCTGTCCGGCACCTGGTCGCGCGGGATCGCGCCGGAGTCGACCAGTGTGTGGAAGCCGGTGATGCTGATGACCGGGACCCTCGCCTGGGCGGCGCCCTCGGCATTGTCGCGAGCCTCGCCCGCGGTGTCGGCGAGGCTGCTCCCGGCCTGGTCGAGGATCGCCTCGCTGCCGGCGTTCCAGGCGTACTCAACGCCCTTGCTGCCCCACTCCCCCAGCGCCTCTCCGGCCGCATTGGATCCGGGAATGGGTACGGCGCCCGCGACCTCGGAGACCGCGTTGATCCAGAACTGCCGCTGCTTGTCGCGGCTGACTGCCTCGTCGATCTGGGTCTCGCCTGCCATCCGCTCCATGAACCCCTGGAGCTCGGCGTCGTCCATCAGGGCCCCGCGCAGCTGGTTGCGCACGGTGTCGTTGGTGGTGTCCTCGGAGTACTCCGAGGCCAGGCCGGTCATCCGCTCGCCGGTGTAGCCGCCCACGCCCTCGGCCATGGTGGTCAGCCCGTCCTCGGTGGACATCGCCACCTTGGTCATCTGGGCGAGGTCCTCGCGGTAGAAGACCGGCATCACGCCGGTGGTGCCCATGCCCGTGACCGTGATGTGGTCCGTGGTGCGCGCACCCTCGTCCAGGCTCCCGTCGGCGTCCATGGTGGCCGCCACGGAAGGCATGTAGAAGCTCAGCAGGTGCGAGACCGAGTCCGAGGCCCGCTTGGCGTCCTCGGGGTTGAAGCCCGGGGAGTTGGCGGTCTCGTCGACGAACTGCGCCGCGATCATGGTGGCGAGCTCGGGGTTCTTCTGGAGGTTGTCGGCGTCGGTGCTGACGCTGTCCGCGACGGCCGCGATCCCGTCGTACCCGTCGTAGCTCCAGTCACGGTCGTTGAAGTAGAAGTTCCGTCGGTCCTCGCTCTCGAAGAACTGCATTCCGACGTCGGGCTGGCGGCTCAGCGCGCGCATCATCTCGGCCATCGGGTCGGCCTGCTCGGCGCCTTCGCTCTCGTTGAAGGGGCTGTGGCCGGTGTGGGAGTACCAGGACCGCGCATCGCCCATGGGGCCGTCCTGGGCGAGCTGCTCGAACTCGTCGAGCTTGTCCGCGGCCCCGGTGAGGAACTCGGGGCTGTAGTTGACATCCTTCATCAGGAAGGCCATCAGCGAGGCGCCCGCGCTGCTCGACAGCTGGTTGTCGCTCGCCCACTCCCGTTGTTCATCGGTGTGCATCGGGGCGATGAACAGCTGCATCAGCTCATTGGCGTAGCTCTCCCCGGAGAAGCTCGGGTCGTCCGAGGCGGTGGCCAGGCCCTGCCGCATGGTCTTGGCGAGGTCGAGGGCCGAGCCGTCGCCGTACATGCCCAGCTGCGTCTCCAGCACGGTGAGCGCCCGAGCGGTGCCTTCGGGCTCGAGGTCCTCGTACATCGCACTCATGACGTCGGGGTCGGTCACCCGGCGTCCGAGGATCTCGTTGAGCTCGTCGAGGTCCTCGTCGTCGGTGTCGTAGCTTGACGTCGTTGACCCGCTCGGCCATCTCGTGGCCGAGCATCTGCTGGACGTTGGCCAGCGTGTCCGCGTCGGTCGTGTAGGACACCACGTTGGCGCCCTCACTGGCGAGCAGCTTGGCGAGGTCGAGGCGGGTGGAGAGCTCGGGCTCCTGGTCCGTCAGCCATGAGCTGACCGCGCCGATGGTGCCTGCGCTCAGCGAGGGCAGCTCGCAGGGCGTTCCGTTGAGCACATTGTTGCGCTGGCTGTCGATGCGGCCCGCGAGGCCGGTGAGCGCGCTGATCGCGCCCTGGAGTGCATCGATGTCGATGCTGACACTGCCTGACATGACCGGTTCCTACCCACGGCGAGTCGGACCCAACCGTGTTCGAAACTATTCTTGGTTGGGCCACAATGAGGCCCGTGGGCAAGCACACGGGTGAACGGGCAGCCGAGGTCAAGAGCGAGAAGACCGGGGTTCCACTGCGAAGGGTCCTGCTGCTCGCGCTGGGCGTCACCGCGACGCTCGTCGCATGGGGTGTGCTGGTGTACGCCGCCATCGACTTCGGCCAGGAGGCGCGATCCGGTGAACCCGCCGCCTGGGTCCTGCTGGCCATCACCACGCTCGGTGCCGCGGCGTGCCTGTTCGTGACCCTGATCCTCGGCGCGCGGGTGCTGCCGCTGTTCCAGTCGGGAGGGCAGAGCGCTGCACCTCCGGCGGGGTCGACGTCGCCGAGTCCTGCGACCCCGGCCCGGCCGACTCGGCCACCGGGTGGGCACCGGGCTGGTCGCTAGCTTCCTGCCCGTGGTCCGGCTCGCCGCCGCGGAACTGTCCCCGGCACGCCGTAGTCTCCGAGACGTGAGCAAGCTAGATGCCCAGAGGGCCATGCGTGAGGCCAAGTACGCCCGCGACCGCGCCAGTGGTCCGACCAGACGCGAGGCGGCAGCCGGCGAGTCCGGCGTGCCTTCGCAGGCGGCTGCTCGACTCCCGTCCGCTGCTCGCCCTGCTGCTCGACGGGGCAAGTCGGCCGCCGCGTCGCCCGCTGCTTCCGCCGAGCCGGCCACCGAGCGGTGTGGCCACCGGTCGATGAACGGCCGGTCCTGCACCCGCGACGCGGGGCACTCGGAGACCAGCCACCGCTACAGCTGAGCGGCCCACCCGCTCAGGTTGTCCACAGATGGTGGATCGGGTGTAGCCACCGTGCTCGCCGGGTAGTTGACTCCCGATCGACTCGGGTTCGAAATGCCTCGACGGGCAGCCCAATGGGCAAGGAGTGGCGCATGCGCAGGGTGTGGCCTCGGCGGGCTGCCGGGCTGGTTGTTCCGCTGGTGGCGGCGGGGCTGCTGCTCAGCGGCTGCGGCGGCGACTCCCCCGAACCCAAGCCCCTGCCGAAGGACTCGAAGAGCTCCCCTTCCGCGTCACCGAGTCCCACTCCCCCGGCGATGCCGGCTGCGGCGAAGAAGAAGACCAAGGCTGGCGCGATCGCGTTTCGTGCGGCACTACGTGGCAGCTGATCAATTACGCGACAAGCACGGGCGAAACAAGCGCGACTCGCGCAGCGTGGCCGGCGCGGACTGTGCACTCGTGCAAGCACGATGCACGGAAAGTCGATTGAGGACCTGTACGAGACTGGCGGACCGTCGAGGGCGGCGACTGGCTCATCAAATCCAGTCATCGCCATTCCCAATCCGGCTACGCGGTCGGCTGGTTCGGTGGACGTGGCCGTCGAGCTACGGCCCGCAGACCGTCGATCAAGACCTGGTGGCCAGGAAGACCAGCGCTTCACGGGCGGCCGGATCCCTGTGAACGTTCCAAGTGGTCTGGAGGGGAGGGGCGTGGAAAGTGCGCGAGATGGACCCGCGGCGCATGAGGCCTGTCGCTCTGCATGCTCGTGGGCTTGCTACTTCAGCCGCCCCTCGCTGCGCGGCCAGGTGTGCTGGCGGCGCAGACGCAGTCGGCAATGTCTTCGCACGCGGGTGATGCGCGTGCACCGGAAGCTGAGGCACACCAAGCGCGGTGACAACGGTGGAGACCCCGACACCCCCTCAAGCGCAAGCGACTCGAGTGCCCCCACGCTACGAGTACCGCAGCCCGTGCTGAAGCAGCCCGGTTCAAGGTGCGGAGAACGCTGTGCCCCACTGTCCAGTCAACACTGTCCGAACCGGGCGAAGGGAGTACCGCCTGTGCAGGGATCGCTCCGGCCTGCACACGCCCATGGGCTGTGTGCTGCGTAGGACCGGCACGAGCCGACCCCCGCCGCGGCGGCCCCACCCCAGGTCACCGAGGCGATGATCCTGCGGGCGTTCCGGCGGGTTCCGCTGCCCTCGTTGCGCTCGCAGAGCCAGCCGGATGACAAGACGCTGATCAACTTCGACACGATCTTCTTCACCCAGGCCGAGCCGTTGACCCGGCAGCTGACCTTGCTCGGGCAGCGGGTGCGGCTCGAGATCACGCCGAGCCGGTTCGAGTGGGATCACGGGGACGGGACGACATCGACCACGACGACGCCGGGAGCGCCGTACCCGGCGAAGGACATCGTGCACCGCTACGCCGACGCGCACCGCACGGTCGCGCACCGGGTGGTGGTGACCTGGAGCGCGGAGTACTCGCTGAACGGCGGCGCCCTCCAGCCGGTGAACGGCACCGTCACGACGACGGGTCCGGCAACACCGTTGCGGGTGGCCGAGGCGAGCCCTGCGCTGTCCGGGAGCGGTCACTGAGCGAGCCTCGGGCGCCCCGGGGGTCTAGGTTCAACGACGTGGCCACGCTGACGACTCCGACCAAGCTCAAGCTCGCGTACGCCGGTATCGCGGCCACCGACGCCTGGCTCTCCGGCAAACCCGACCGGCGGGCTCACCTCGCTCGGTTCGTGACCAAGCCGCTGCTGATGCCGACGCTGGCCGCATCACTGGCCACCTCACCTCGAGCCGTCGGCTCTCCCCTGCGGACGACCACGCTCGTCGCGCAGGCCGGCGGCTGGGGAGGGGACGTCGCCCTGCTGGGCAACGGGATCCGGCCCTTCATCGCCGGGACCGGGTCCTTCGCTGTTGGACACCTGGCCTACCTCGGCGGGTTCATTCGCCAGCGCAGCAAGGCTCCGGTCGCCACCTCACCCGCCGCTCGGGCAGTCGCCATGTCGTGGGCATTGACCGCACCCGCGATGGGGGTGATGGCGCGTCGCAAGGAGCGCGGGCTCGGGCGTCCGGTTCTCGGCTACGCCACGATGCTCGCCACGATGGTGGTCGGGGCCTCCCACCTCGATCCCGCGCTCTCCCCCGCCTCGCGTCGGCTGACCGCTGCCGGGGCTGGGATGTTCATGCTCTCCGACACCCTGCTCGGGATCCGCAAGTTCGTGCTGGCCGACCCTCCTCCAGGTCTGGAGACGGCCGTGATGGCGACGTACACGACGGCACAGTTCCTGCTCAGTGAGGGCGCTGCCCGGGCGTAGGGCGTTTGGTCTCGTCTGTCCGCTCGCTTCGCTCGCTGCTCGACCACCACTCGCTGTTTGACCACCACTCGCTGCTCGACCACCGGTGGTCGCGGCCCGCCCCCGCGTACGGCTTTGGTCTCGTCTGTCCGCTCGCTTCGCTCGCTGCTCGACCACCGGTGGTTGCTCACGGCCTCGAGACAGACCGAGAGGGGTGGGACCGAGCGTGTCGGTCCCACCCCTACTCTTCCCCCGTACTGACGGTCGGGTCGAAGCGACGTCAGCACGTTCGTGGTCGGCCCACCGTCGCGGCGGGCCGGGCGCTCAGCCGCGGGGGACGGCGAGCTTCTGGCCCTCGCTGATCTGGGCGCCGGGCAGCGAGTTGAGCTCCTGGATGCGGTGCACCATCTCCCGGATCTCACCGGGCTCGGCGAGCTCGGCGGCGATGGCGTAGAGGGTGTCGCCCGGGGCCGACCTCGACGACCCGCACCGGCTCGGGCGTGCCGCCGGTGAGCGAGGCCGTGGCCCAGCCGGCCATCGGGATCATCAGCGCGACGGCCAGACCGAGGAAGGCGAGCACCAGCACCAGGCGTCCTCGGCGGGTCAGCCGGAGTGCGGTGCGGGCGGGCCGTTGAGCAGCCACCCGGACGCGGTTGGTCCGGCGGATCCGGGCGCGGGTCTGGGAAACCGCGGGTGCCGGGTCAGCCGGCGCCGGAACAGTCAGGGGCTCGTAGTAGTCGAGGTCGAACACGGTCTCGAAGGCCGCGCCGCCTTGACCGTCGCGCTGCGCAGGGACGCTGCGCACGAGCGCGTCGAAGCGTGCGTCGACCTCGGACTCGGGTGCGACTCGCGGAGTGGCAATGCTGAGTGTGCTCATCGGTCAACCTCTTTCGGGGAAGTGCCCGACCCGTGTGGCCGAGCGGTGGGTTGCGACCCCTGCTGTGTGTTGATCGATGTCTATCGGCGACCTCTGACAGGTTCTGCGAGAGACGCTGATCGAAGATACGTTCGATCGAACACATGTACGACGTTAGAGCAGACGTTCGAACGAATCAAGGACTGGTCGAACATTTGTTCGTACGGTTTTCGCATCGCTTGCGGTGAGTGGTCTCGTCTGTCCGCTCGCTTCGCTCGCTGCTCGACCACCGGGTGGTTGCGGCCTGGTCGCGCGTGTGGTCTCGTCTGATCGCTCGCTTCGCTCGCTGCTCGACCACCGGGTGGTTGCGGCCCCTGGTCGCGGGTGGCTGCGGCCCCTGGTCTCGTCTGTCCGCTCGCTTCGCTCGCTGCTCGACCACCGGGTGGTTACCGCCCTGACATCGGGTGATCGCTCGCTTCGCTCGCTGCGACCATCGTTGGTCGACCGTACACGCCCACTGTCATTGCGACACGCGGTTCGAACATGTGTTTGAAGTGGCCCTGTTTCTGGACTACTTTTCAGTCATGGCGACTCGCGATCAGGACTCAGCTAAGACCCCCGCAAAGAGCTCGGCGAAGGCCGGGAAGGTGTCCCGGGGCACTCCGAAGGTCGACACCAGTGGGCTCCCGGTGACCGACGGGGGGTCGGGGCGGGGGCGCAACACCGTCTCGGAGCTGCCCGACGCGGCCCCGGACGCCACCGGCCTGACGCCGCGCCAGCAACGCATCCTCAACGTGCTGCGCGAGTCCATCGAGAAGCGCGGCTACCCGCCCAGCATCCGCGAGATCGGCGAGCTGGTCGGCCTGACCAGCTCCTCGAGCGTCGCCCACCAGCTGCGCGTGCTCGAGCAGAAGGGGTTCATCAAGCGCGACCCCAACCGTCCCCGTGCCCTCGAGGTCTTCATCCCCGAGCTGATGGCCGCCCGTCGGGCGATCGCCTCGGCCGACGACGCCGGCTACGACCAGACCGGCCTCGGCGACGCCGTACCCACGCCGATGATGGTGCCGATGGTGGGCCGGATCGCCGCCGGTGGCCCGATCCTGGCCGAGGAGCGGGTCGAGGAGATCTTCCCGCTGCCCAAGACCCTGGTCGGCGACGGCACCCTGTTCCTGCTCGAGGTCTCCGGTGACTCGATGGTCGACGCGGCCATCTGCCACGGCGACTACGTCGTGGTCCGTCAGCAGCCCGACGCCCAGAACGGCGAGGTGGTCGCAGCGATGCTCGACGGCGAGGCGACGGTGAAGACCTTCCAGAAGCGCGACGGCAAGGTCTGGCTGCTCCCCCACAACGACGCCTACGACCCGATCGACGGCACCTACGCCACGATCCTGGGCAAGGTCACCGCGGTCCTGCGGCGCATGTAGGGACACCCGGGAGTTCTTCCCGGTTCTCCCGGGAAACGGCCCGATGTGGAACCCGTCGGGACGACGCACTCTGAGGTCACGCCGGCCCACCGGGCCGCACGAACCGAGGAGCTCCCATGACACCCATCCCCCGCCGTCTCTGGCAGATCGCCGGCGTGCTCGGCATTTTGCACATCGTCCTGATCCCCGTAGGCATCGCGATCCAGCAGTCACCCTTGTTCGAGGAGGGCACGAACGGCATCCGCGAGAGCTACGTCGAGGGTGACCTCAGCAGGACGCTGACCGGCTGGCTCGTGGGGTCCTTCGACTTCCTGCTCCTCATTCCTGTCCTGGTGTTCCTGGCCCGGGCAATCGGACGGCGCACGGAGGCCGGCGGCTGGGCTGCGCAGACTGGCCTGATGTGCGGAATCGCCTACGTCACCGTCATTTTCGCGGTCGGCTTCCCGGCCGGTGCAGCAGCGATGTACGGCGCCCAGCACGGGCTCGAGGTCGAGGTGGCGTTCGCGCTGAACAACCTCCGCACCTTCGGCTACTTCCTCAGCCTGATGCTGCTGGCCGGAAGCACCCTCGGGATAGCACTGTCCGCCATCGCCGGGGGTGTGCACCCACGCTGGATCGGCGGCTTCGGCATCCTCACCGCTGTCGCACTGTTCGTCTCGACGCCGCTGAGCGCGGTCGGGGCCGCGGACCTGGGCACCTTGGTCTGGATGGTGTGGTTCACCGGTGTCTGCGTCCTGATGCTCCGCCACCAGGAGCCGACCAGCATCGATCGTCCCGCATCAGTTCCCACGGGCGTCGGCGTCGGGCACGCTTGACCCGAGGGGGCAGAGTGCGCAGATTCAATCTGTGGGTCGCGTTGCTCGCCGGTGGCACTGCTGCCACCGGCGCGCTCGTCTCGGTGCTGCTCGGGGACGGAAGCCGCAGCCGCTTCGACGACCTGGCCATCGCGACCGTGATCCTCACCTGCGCCGTTGTCGGAGTGGTTCTGCAGGTGGCCCGTCCCGAGAACCGGGTGGCCACGGTCATGCTGGCCGGTGCGGTGGCATGGGGTGTCGGTGAAGGGCTGCTGGCATGGGGTGTCGACGCGCTCGCCAGAACACCTGGTTCGGCGACGTACGTGCTGCTGGCGGTGATCGGCACTGCGGCTCGTGGAGTTGGCTGGTTGTTGCTCGTGCTGGTCCTCCCGGTGATCTTTCCTGACGGCCGGGCGGAGTCCCGTCTCGCGGCGCGGCTCGCCACCGGGTGCATCATCGCCTTCGCCGCCGGCTCGCTCCTCGCCCCCGTCCCCCTCGAGGAGCGGCTGACCGAGAGCGAGAACCCCATCGGCGTGCCGGAAACCTGGTCAGTGCTCGTCGACCTGCTGGCGGTCGGGTCCCTCGCCCTCGCTGGTCTCGGGATCGCGCTGGCGATCCGCTCGCTCGTGCACAGGTGGCGGGCAGGCGACGAGCTTCGGCGCCAGCAGGTGCTGGTCTTCGGGATCGCCTTTGCCCTCCCGCTGGCTCTGTTGCCGTTCCTGCCGACACCTTGGGTCGAGCCGTGGATGTTCGCGCTGGTGACGCTGCCGATCCCGGTCGCGGTCGCGGTGGCGGTGCTACAGCGCCGGCTCTACGACATCCCGCTTGCGGTCAACAAGACGCTGACGTACGTCTTGCTATCCGCCGCCCTGGCCGTCGTGTACGCAGCGGTCGTGGCCGGGGTCGGGGTGATGCTTCGCGACCGCGGAGCGACCTGGCTGCCGCTGGCGGCCGCGGGCGTCGTGGCCGTGGCCTTCGCTCCACTGCGCGACTCTCTCCAACGCGGCGTGAACCGCATGACCTACGGGCGATGGTCGGCGCCGGCCGAGGTGCTCGGCGAGACCGGCCGACGGCTGGGTGACGCAGCCGACGGTCCTGCGCTGCTGAACGCGCTCACCGACGAGCTGGTCGGCGGTCTGGGACTGCGCCGTGCCGAGGTCCGCGATCACACCGGGCGGCTGCTGGCAAGCAGCGGCGCACCAGAGCAGGCCAGGGAGGAGCTCCCGCTGATCGCGTACGGCGAGCAGGTGGGCGTCCTCTGCTGGTCGGGCCGACCGTTGCGCCCCTCCGAGCAGGACCTGATGTCCGACCTGGCGCACCAGATCGGCGGCGTCGTGCACGCTGCCGCACTGGTCGAGGACCTGCGACACACCCAGGAACAGCTCGTCGTCGCCCGGGAGCAGGAACGCCGCCGCCTGCGCAACGACCTGCACGACGGCCTGGGTCCCGCGCTCGCAGGCCTCGGTCTTCAGGTCGACACGGTGCAGACCCTGCTCTCCGACGGGCGGCCCGCAGGTGACCGGCTGATCAGTCTTCGGCGCGGCATCAGCGAAACGGTCTCCGAGGTGCGCCGCATCGTCGAGGGCCTCCGTCCGCCGGCCATCGACGAGCTGGGCCTGTTCGGTGCCGTGGCCGAGCTCGGTCGCGAGCTCGCCGTGCCCTCCGGCCTGAGCCTCGAGCTCGACCTGCCCCAGGAGCAGCCCGCCCTGCCGGCCGCCGTGGAGGTGGCGGCATACCGGGTCGCCCAGGAAGCGATCACCAACGTGGTCCGGCACGCGTCCGCGACCAGCTGTCGGGTCGCAGCCACTGTCTCGGACCACAATCTCGTGCTCGAGGTCGAGGACGACGGGCACGGTGGCGCGCGCATGAATGGTGGTATCGGCCTGCGCAGCATGCGCGACCGTGCCGACGAGATCGGCGGCACCGTCGAGATCGCGTCGGCAGACTGCGGCACCAGGGTCACCCTCTCCCTGCCACGCGGAGCTGCACTCGTGATCACCGTCCTCGTCGTCGACGACCATCCGTTGTTCCGCGACGGCCTGGTGGGGCTGCTGGACGTCATCGAGGACGTCGACGTCGTCGGCGTTGTCGGCGACGGCGAGCTGGCTGTCTCCAGGGCGCTCGAGCTCCGACCCGATGTCGTGCTGATGGACCTCAACCTGCCGACCACGCCCGGGCTCGAGGCCACCCGCAGGATCGTCGCGGCGACACCGGGGTGCGGCGTGCTCGTCCTGACGATGCTCGACGACGAGACGAGCGTGCTGGCGGCGATGAAGGTCGGTGCCCGCGGCTACCTGCTCAAGGATGCGGGACAGCAGGAGGTGCTCGCGGCAATCCGCACCGTGGCTGGTGGTGGAGCGGTGTTCGGGCCCGGGGTCGCGTCCCGGTTGCTTCATGGCTCCGGTCCCACCGCGGACCTCACCGGCCGGGAGTCCGAGGTGCTCGCGATGATCACCCGCGGCCTGAGCAACGCCGAGATCGCGAGCGAACTCGGGCTGAGCCTGAAGACCGTGCAGAACCACGTGGCCAACGTGCTGGCCAAGCTGCAAGTCCGTGACCGCACCCAGGCAGCCCTTCGCATGCGCGGTCTGAGCTAGGTGGTCGGCTTCCAGATACTGGTATTTACCGGTCGATAACGGGTATTTCGGGCATGATTGGCAGGTGCCCTCCCGCCTTCCACTCGTCGCCTGCCTTGCTGTGGCACTGCTGGTCGCGAGCACGGCCGCCTCGGCAGCGGACGACCAGGCGGTCTCGGGGCAGGCCCAAGAGGGTGCCTGGCCCGGGGAGGCACCCTCCCCTGACTCCGGCCTCGGCTTCAGCCCCGGCTCCAGCACTGCCTCCGACAGCGTGCCGGCCCCGGTCCTTCCGCGAAGGATGAGGGGGCGCGCCGCGGCCGATGCGCTCGGCAACCGGCTCGCCTCCGTGGCCAAGCGCAACGACCTCTCCGGCGCCCGCCTGGAGCGACTGCTCACCCAGGACAGAACAGCCTGGCTCTCGCGCGAGGGCCAGCTCTTCTACCAGGAGGAGATCCCCGAGCAGGTCGACGGCGCGGGGACCGGGACCGCCGTGCCTGCGACGTACCCGACCACCCAGACCTTCGCCCTGCACAGTCGTCCCGGCGCGACCCGCAAGATCTTCCTGGACTTCGACGGCGCGGACGTCTCCAACACCGGATGGAACGTCGGCAGCAACGCGATCAGCAGCGGCCGCCACATCGGCTGGGACACCGACGGCTCCCCCGGCACCTTCAGCAGCGCCGAGCACGACTGGATCCAGGAGGTCTGGCGCCAGGTCGCCGAGACCTACGCGCCCTTCGAGGTCGACGTGACCACCCAGGACCCCGGCGCGGACGGCTGGACGCGCTCGACCTCGAGCGACACCACCTACGGCACCCGCGTGGTGATCACGAGCTCCCAGTCGGCCCCCGAGCAGGCATGCGCCGGCAGCTGCCTCGGCGTTGCCTGGGTCGGCACCTTCGACCACGTGGACGCGAGCCGGTACTACCAACCCGCCTGGGTGTTCGCGAAGGACCGGCAGCTGGCCCCGATGATCGCCGCGCAGGCCGCATCGCACGAGGCCGGGCACACCCTCGGCCTGCACCACGACGGCACCCAGACCGCGTCGTACTACGCCGGCACGACGTCCTGGGGCCCGATCATGGGCTCCGCGCGGATGCGCGCGATCAGCCAGTTCAGCCGAGGTGAGTACGCCGGGGCCAACAACACCGAGGACGACTTCGCGGTGATCCAGGGCAACGGTCTCTCGCCGCGCGACCGATGACCACGGCGGCTCCACGAGTACGGCGACCCGGCTCGGCGCCCACTCGTCGTACGACGTCAGCGGGGTGGTCAGCAGCCGCACCGACACCGATCTCGTCGCCATCGACGTCAACTGCGCCACCGACCTCGACCGTGACCGCCACCGGCATCGGCCCCCAGGCCGCGCTGAACCTCTCCCTTGACGTGCTCGACGCAAGCGGCAACACGGTCACCACCTCGTCCCCGATCTCGAGCTTCGCCGGGTGGCCGCCGGTCTCCACCGGCATGGACGCAAAGGTCACCCTGCCCGCTGCCCAAGGCACCTACTACCTGCGCGTCGACGGGGTCGGCCAGGGAGCGCCGGCGACCACCGCGTGGTCGGACTACGGCAGCCTCGGCCAGTGGCGCCTGACCTCCAACGGCTGTGCCAGCCGCCCCGTCAGAGCTCACTCGACCCGCCGATCCCGGCGCCGGGCACACCGACGGCGACCCCGACGGTGCGCCCCGAGCCCGGCGCTCAAGCGCCCGGGCGCCCCGATCATCCGCGCGGGGTCCTCAGGCACGACGGGCGGCATCAGCACCGCCATCGCTCGATGGTCGGCACCGACCACCAACGGAGGAACACCGATCACGAAGTACCGCCTCCGCGCCCAGCGTCGCAACAGCGCGAACCAGGTCGTGGCCACGACGTACTCCGGCTACTTCTCCCCCACCGCGCGGTCATCGACGAGGCGACTCACCGCCGGGCGCTACACCTTCGCGGTGATGACCTGGAACAAGGTCGGCTCCTCCCCGTGGTCCAAGAACTCGACCGCAGTCCTGGCCCGCTGAACCGAGCTCAGGACCCGGCGAGCCGAGCCAGCGCCTTGCGTACGACGGCCGGGTCGTCGGTCTGCCACATCGGCGCCAGGCTCGCCCGCAGGAAGGTGCCGTAGCGCGCCGTGAGCAGGCGGGGGTCCAGGCAGGCCACCACACCCCGGTCGGTGGTCGTGCGGATCAGCCGGCCCGATCCCTGCGCCAGCAGCAGCGCGGCATGGGTGGCCGCCACGGTCATGAAGCCGTTGCGACCGGCCTTGTCCGCCGCCCGCTGGCGCGCGGACATCAGCGGGTCGTCGGGCCGCGGGAACGGGATCCGGTCGATGATCACCAGCTGACAGGTCTCCCCGGGCACGTCGAGGCCCTGCCACAGGCTGAGCGTGCCGAACAGGTTGGTGTGCGGGTCGCCGACGAACTGGCGGGCCAGCTCGGGCAGCTGGGCGTCACCCTGGGCGAGCGTGGTCAGGTGCGGCAGCGCCTCGCGGACGTGCTCGGCAGCAGTCTCCGCGGCCCGTCTGCTCGAGAACAGCCCGAGGGTGCGGCCGTCGGCGGCGTCGACGAGCTCGGTGATCTCGTCGAGGTGCGCCTGGGTCAGCCCGTCCCGGCCCGGAGGCGGCAGGTGCTTGGCCACGTAGAGGATCGCCTGCTGGCCGTAGTCGAACGGCGACCCCACATCGAGGCCCTCCCAGGTGCCGTCCGGCACCCTGTCGTCCGCAGTAGCAGTCGAACCAGCCGTCGTGACGCGGTCGCCGGGGCTCAGCCCGAGGGACGTGGCGACGGCATCGAAGTCGCCGCCGAGCTTGAGCGTCGCGGAGGTGAAGATCGCGGTCTTCTCCGCCAGCAGCTTCTCCCGCATCGGCCCGGCGACCTCGAGCGGGGCGACGCACAGGTAGTTGTTGCCGCCACCCTGGCGGTCAGCCCCCGAGCCTCGCTGCGCGATCCAGAGGACGTCCTTCTCCGAGCCGGCCGCCATCCGCTCGGCCGTCTTGAACAGCTCCTGGGCCCACCCCTTCGCCTGGGTGGCGGCGGCGTCGCCCTGTCCCGCGGTGGTCGGGACCTCCTTGGGGAAGGCCGAGACCAGGGCCCTAGCCGCGTCGCGCACGAGGGCGAGCGCGTCCGCGAGCTGCTCGGGCACGTGGTCGATCCGGCCCGGCTCGCCGGCGTCGATGGCCTCGCGCAGTGCGTCCCCGGCGTCGCCGAGGTCGTCGGCCTCGGTGCCCTCGACGTGCCGCTGTGCCCGCCGCGAGGTGCGGTCGATCTCCGCCGCGGACAGCTCGTCGGTGGCTGCCTGGGTCACGCGCGAGACGAGCTCGTGTGCCTCGTCGATCACCACCACGTCGTACTCCGGGATCATCGGCACCCCCTCGACCGCGTCGATCGCGAGCAGCGAGTGGTTGGTGACGATCAGCTGGGAGCGTGCGGCCTGCTCCTTGGCGCGCTCGGCGAAGCACTCGGCGCCGTAGGGGCATCGGGTCGCCCCGAGGCACTCGCGGTGGCTGACGCTGACCTGCCGCCAGACCCGGTCGGTGTGGCGGGGCGCGTGGTCGCGCTCCCCGTTGCCGCTCTGCTTCGCCTCCTCCTCGACCCACTCGCGCAGGGCCAGCACCTCGGCGCCCAGCGAGCCCTCGGGGAGGTCGACGAGCGTGCCCTGGTCGTCCGGCACCCCTCGCGCACGCGGTGCAGGCAGGCGTAGTTGGAGCGGCCCTTGAGCACGGCGTACGACGGCCGCTCACCGAGCTGCTCGCTCGCGGCGTCGAGCAGGGCCGGGATGTCGCGCTCCACCAGCTGGTGCTGCAGGGCCAGCGTCGCCGTGGCCACCACGACCCGGTCGTCGTGCAGCAGCGCGGGCACGAGGTAGCCGAGCGACTTGCCGGTGCCGGTGCCTGCCTGGACGAGCAGGTGCCGCCGCCCCTCCATGGCCTCGGCGACGGTCTCCGCCATCGTGACCTGGCCCGGGCGCTCCTGCCCGCCGAGCTCGCGCACCGCTGCGTCGAGAACCTCCCGGACAGCCGGTTTCCCGGCGCTGCTCTCGACCACCCGAGCACCCTATGTCGCGCCGCGGACCACACCGGTGGGAGTGCACAGCGTGTGCCAGTGATGGCGCGCTACTCGGTGTAGCGCAGCTCGGCCACCAGCGTCAGGTGGTCGGTCCGTGGGATCGCATGCGTCTGAGTGCGCACGGCGACGAAGTGCGGACTCGTCAGCACGTGGTCGATCGTGAGCAGTGGCCACACCCAGTCCTGGCCGTACCGCTTCGTCGGCCAGGTCGGCTGCCACCCGGACCCGGCCTCCTCGGCCGCGTCGCGTACGCCGGCGTGCACGACCGCGCGCATCGGCTCGTGGTCGTGCGTCGCGTTGAAGTCGCCCGCCACCAACGTCGGGCCCTGGTCGAGGGCGGCAGCCGTGCGGTCCCGGATGGTCTCCAGATCGGCCAGCCACTGGCCGGCACCCTCCAACGGATAGTTCGCATGGACCGCCAGCAGCCGTAACGGCTCAGGGGCAGCCACCTGTACGTCGAGACCGCCCTTGCCGAGCCGCAACGGCCAAGATGCTGTCAGCGGGTAGCGCGAGAACGCCATCGTCCCGTTCGCGCCCACCACCGCATTGCCGCCACGGTGCGGCAGCAGCTCGGCCAGTCCGGCCTCGAGCAGCCGATCCAGCGCCTCCGGGGTGACCTCCTCGAGCACGAGGATGTCGACGTCCTCACTGGCCACGGTGCGCACAACGGCCGCCGTGTCACCGCGTCCGAACTGGAGGTTCGACGTCATCACGGTCAGGTCGGACTTCGCCTCGCTTCCGCCGACGAACAGCGGCACCAGCACCCAGGCCTGGACGGCCAGACCCAGTGAGGCGATCACAGCGCCGGCGACCACCCACCAAGTGCGTGGCGCCCGGCGAAGCGCAAACAGGCAGACGACCAGGACGAGCACGAACCCGATCACGGCGTACGACGAGAACGAGGCCATCAGCACAGGCAACCGGAGACCGGTGTGCACGAAGCGCATCGCGGTCAGGACCGTCATGGCCACCAGCACGAGCGCGAGGACGACCCCGAAGACCTTCCGCATGCCGGGGTGGTCGCGCCTGCTCAGGCGAGCTGTTCGTACGCCGCGAGCTCGCCGGCCAGCGACTCGTTGACGCGCGCGGTCAACAGGGTGCCGTCGGCGGTGTGCTCGACGGACAGGACCTCGCCGTTCTCGTGGACCCGGCTGACCAGGTCGCCGCGGTCGTAGGGCAGCAGCGCCGCGACCTCGACCTGGGGACGGGGCAGGTCGGCCTCGAGCGCCTCCAGTGCCTCGGCGACGCCCTCACCGGTGTGCGCGGAGACCACCACCGAGTGCGGCTCCCGCTGGCGCAGCCGGGCGATCACGAGCGGGTCGGCGATGTCGGCCTTGTTGATCACCACGAGCTCGGGCACCTTGTCGGCGCCGATCTCGGCGAGCACCTCGCGCACCGCGGTCAGCTGTCCCTCCGGGTCGGGGTGGGAACCGTCGACGACGTGCAGGATCAGGTCGGAGTCGGCCACCTCCTCCAGGGTCGAGCGGAAAGCCTCGACGAGCTGGTGGGGCAGGTGCCGGACGAAGCCGACGGTGTCGCTCATCGTGTAGATCCGGCCGTCGCTCGTCGTCGTACGACGGGTGGTGGGGTCGAGGGTCGCGAACAGGGAGTCCTCGACAAGCACTCCCGCGTCAGTGAGCCGGTTGAGCAACGAGGACTTGCCCGCGTTGGTGTAGCCGGCGATCGCGACGCTAGGGATCTCGTGGCGCCGGCGACCCTGCCGCTTGGTGTCGCGCGTGGTCTTCATGTGCGTGAGGTCGCGGCGCAGCTTGGCGATCTTGGTGTTGATCCGGCGCCGGTCGGTCTCGATCTTGGTCTCACCGGGACCACGGCCACCGATGCCGCCACCCTGGCTGCCGACCCGGCCACCGGCCTGGCGCGACAGGTTCCCGCCCCAGCCGCGCAGCCGTTGCTTCATGTAGTTGAGCTGGGCGAGCTCGACCTGCGTCTGCCCCTCCTTGCTCTTCGCGTGCTGGGCGAAGATGTCGAGGATCAGCGCGGTGCGGTCGACGACCTTCACCTTGACCTTGTCCTCGAGGTTCCTCAGCTGGCTGGGCGCGAGCTCGCCGTCGCAGATCACCGTGTCGGCGCCGCTGGCCCGCACGATCTCGGCGAGGCCCTCGACCTTGCCGCGGCCGATGAAGGTCGCCGGGTCGGGGCTGTCCCGGCGCTGGTAGAGCGCGTCGAGCACCTCCGAGCCGGCGGTCTCGGCGAGCAGCGCGAGCTCGGCCATCGAGTTCTCGGCGTCCTGGACCGATCCGTCGGTCCACACGCCGACGAGGATGACCCGCTCGAGCAGCAGCTGGCGGTACTCGACCTCGCTGATGTCCTCGAGCTCGGTGGACAGCCCGGCAACACGGCGCAGTGCGTGGCGCTCGGCGAGGTCGCGAGCGCCGGTCGTCTCGTCCGCATCCCTGTCCGAGTCGGTGTCGACAGGGTCAGCAGCGGGTTCGAGAGCGGTGGCGTCGCGTCCGGTCTGGGGCTCGTCCCAGTCGGCCGTCTCGGCGAGCTCGTGGGCGAGGTCGAAGTCCTTCGGTGCGTTCGTCATACGCCTCTCAGGGTAGTTGGGCGCTCCGCATCGGGCGAACGGTTAACCGTTTCGAGACACCTCACGGACGAGGCTGTACGACGAGGGCAGAGCCGCCGCCTCGGCGTACGGGCTCGGAGACCGCGGTCAACGCTCCGTTGCGACCGAACTCGATCGCGGTCGCCGCCCCGATCTCCGCCTTGCTGGTGAACGCGTCGCCCTGCAGGACGAACGTGTGGCCGTAGGGGGCCAGCTGCGCCTTGTAGGCGTCGATGAACTTCGGCTCAGCGGTGACGTCCTTCATGTTGCGCTGCGAGGCGCGCGGCGCCTTGATCGCCTGCTCGATGGTCATTCCGCGGTCGATCCGGTTGAACAGCATCTGCAGGACCGTGGTGATGATCGTCGAGCCACCGGGTGAGCCGAGAGCCAGGACCGGCTTCCCCTTCCGGAGAACGATCGTGGGCGCCATCGACGAACGCGGGCGCTTGCCGCCCTGGATCCGGTTGGGGTCGTCGGCGACGTACGTCGTGGAGAAGTCCGTGAGCTCGTTGTTCAGCAGGAACCCGCGCCCGGGCACGGTGATGCCGGAGCCGCCGGTCTGCTCGATGGTCAGGGTGTACTCCACGACGTTGCCCCACCTGTCGGTGGTGGTCAGGTTGGTGGTGTTGATGTTCTCGGTGTCCGCCGCCTTCTTCCCGCCGGCGCCAGGCCCGCACCTGCCGTCGTAGCGCTTGGTGTCACCGGCTGCGACTGGCTTGACCGCGGCCTTCTTCGGGTTGATCAGGCAGGCGCGCTCGGCGGCGTACTTGTCGGAGAGCAGGTCCTTCAGGGGGACCTTGACGTACGCCGGGTCGCCGAGGTACTTCGCTCGGTCGGCGAACGCGAGCGCGCTCGCCTCGAGGTAGCGGTGGAGCGCGTCGGCGTTGCTCATCCCGCTGAGCCGGTAGCGCTCGAGGATGTTCAGAGCCTCACCGACCGTGGAGCCACCGCTCGAGGACGGGGCCATCCCGTAGATGTCGTAACCCCGGTAGCCGATCCTGGTCGGTGCCTGCCGGCGTACGTCGTAGCGCGCGAGGTCGCTGGTCTCCAGGTAACCGGGCGGGACCGGAAGCGTGGCGTCTGCGCTCTTCGGAGGCTTCTTCACGGTCCGCGAGATCTCCTGCGCGAGGGGGCCGGTGTAGAAGGCCTTGGTGCCGCGCTCGGCGATCAGTCGGTAGGTGTCAGCGAGGTCGGGGTTGCGGAACACCGAGCCCACCGCAGGCGGCTGGCCGCCCGGCAGGAACAGCCGGCTGGTCTCGGGGAACTGGGAGAACCGCAGCTCGTTGTCGGCCGTCTGCTCGTTGAAGGTGGTGTCCACGACGAAGCCGCGTTCGGCGAGGTTCGTCGCCGGCTGCAGTGCCTTGCCGAGACTGGTGGAGCCCCACTTGCGCAGTGCGCTCTCCCAGGTGGCGAGGGTGCCGGGGGTGCCGACCGAGACGCCGCTGGTGACCAGCGCGGGGTTCTCCGGGGTCTGCTCGTAGGGGGCCTTGGTCTTGGGGTCGATGAACGCGTCGTTCGGCATGCTCTTGGGCGCGGTCTCGCGGCCGTCGATGGTGTCCACCTTGCCGCTGCGGGCGTCGTAGTGGACGAAGTAGCCGCCGCCACCGATGCCGGAGCTGTACGGCTCGGTGACCCCGAGGGCAGCAGCCGTCGCGACCGCGGCGTCGACCGCGTTGCCGCCCTTGCGGAGCACCTCGACGCCGATCCGTGATGCCTCCGGGTCGACGGAGGTGACCGCGCCGCCGTAACCCTTGCTGGTGGGGGTTTTCATGTTGTAGCTGCCTGGCGGGGCCGGCTGGGGAGCTCCTTGTGCGGCTCCGGGGGCGAGAGTGAGTCCGGCGAGGCCGGTGACCGCTGCCACTCCGGCGGCGGCGAACCTGAGACGTGCGTGTGGCATGTGTCCTCCCGAGAACCTCGTGCCCCGTGCGGGGACAGCCATTCAAGACACGCGGGGCCAGGACCGCAAGAGTTTGCCACCGGGTGGGCCGGGTAACCCCTCTCCATGAGTGACTCGCAGACGCCAGAGACCAAGCCAGGACCCCCGAACCCCCAGGCAGAGGGCGTCGAGGCGGCCTCGCCACCCGGTGGTCCCCTGCGGCAGGACGGCCCAACCGACAACTCCTCGGAAGGCCACGACGACGACGCCTCGGCGAACCCGGCGGCCAACAAGGACGCCGAGGAGGCGGGCGGGCACACGATCCCGGTGGAGGACGAGCAGCCCGACCCCAAGCCGGCGCAGGGCGGGGACACCCTGCAGTTCGAGAACGCGGAGACCTCCCTCGACCAGCCCTCGGAGGGATGAACATGACCGAGCACCCGGGCGAGACACCCGAGACCGGGATCGAGGAGTCCGACCCCAACGCCGACAGCCCCGACGGCCTCGCCGGCGAGATGGGCGTGAGCAGCGAGCGGAAGGGACCTGTCCGCGGGCACTCCGAGGAGGTCACGTACGGCGCGGCGCCGACCCATCCCGACGAGGAGGACGAGCCCGAGGGCGACGTACTCCCGGAGCAGTCGGCGTACGACGGCCAGCCGGAGACCAACCCGGAGTCCCCCGGCGCCCACAAGTCTGACCCGGACTCGAACCCCGGCCACGGGATGTGAGCAACCCGCCGCCCTATCCGGGGCGGCGGTACGCCGCTGTGCGTGACCCGTCAGGGTCGATCCGCTCCAGGATCGACTCGCAGATGTCGCGCAGCTGCTTCACCTGGCGCCGATCGAGTGCGTCGATCACGTTGTGTCGCACGGTCTCGACATGTCCGGGCGCGGTCTCGACGACCTTGCTCCAACCCTCGGCCGTGAGAGTGGCATTGGTGGCCCGGCGATCCTCGGCACATGGCCGGCGCTCCACCAGCCCACGACCCTCGAGCCTGCCGACCACGTGCGAGAGGCGCGGCAGGGTCGCGTTGGTCAGCGAGGCCAGCGCCGTCATCCGAAGGGTGCGCTCAGGCGCCTCGGAGAGCATCGCGAGGACCTGGTAGTCGAAGTGGGACAGCGCGGCATCGCGCCGCAGCTGCGCGTCGAGTGCCCCCGGGAGCAGCTCGACGACTGCCATCAGGCGCAGCCACGCCGAGATCTCCTGGTCGTCCAGCCAGTTCGCTTCCATGCGCCCATCGTAGCCCAATAGTTGACGCTACAACCAACCTCATGTAACGTATTAGTTGTAACAACAACTGTTGTTCATTCAAGACAAAGAGGAGCAGGACATGGCACACATCACCGTCATCGGAACCGGCAACATGGGCCAGGCGATCGCCAAGATCGCCATCTCGGGCGGCCACAGCATCGAGCAGCTCGACACCTCCGACGCGGACCGTCCTGTCACCGGCGACGTCGTCGTACTCGCGGTCCCCTACCCGGCCGTCGCCGACGTCATCGCGACTCGCGGCGACAGCCTCGTCGGCAAGGTCGTCGTGGACATCACCAACCCGCTGAACTTCGAGACCTTCGACTCGCTGGTCGTACCTGCGGACGGCTCGGCCGCCGCCGAGATCGCCACCGCTCTTCCCCAGTCCAAGGTGCTCAAGGCGTTCAACACCAACTTCGCCGGCACCCTGGCCTCCGGCACCGTCGGGTCGGTCCCGACCACCGTCCTGATCGCCGGCGACGACGCGGACGCGAAGGCGCTCCTGGCGGGCATCGTCACTTCGGGCGGCCTGAACGCGATCGACGCCGGCTCCCTGCGTCGTGCGCGCGAGCTCGAGGCCATCGGCTTCCTGCAGCTGACCCTCGCCGTCGGCGAGAAGGTCTCGTGGACCGGTGGCTTCGCGGTCTCGGCCTGACCGTTCCTGCTACCCGCCCACGGGGCGCGCCCTTCAGCGCGCTCCGTGGGCAAAGTGTTGCTACGGAACAAGCACCCGGTGCTCGACCACGGCGTCGAAGAAGTAGCCCGAGTCGTTGAACCGCGCGACCCTCGGCTGCGTGCGGCCGTGCACGTCGGTGGCCCGGGCCAGCAGCTTGTGCTCACCCGCGTCCGCGCCAGGCCAGCGGTAGGACCAACGCGTCCAGGCCGGGTGCCGGTCCTCCAGCCGCGCCCTCTCCCAGCTGTCGCCGCCGTCGATGCTCACCTCGACCTTGCGGATCGGCCCGGCCCCGCTCCACGAGCGGCCCGTCAGTTGCCGTCCGCCACGGCGCGGGAGCGGTGCCCCCTCCGCGAGCTCCCACGCGCTGCGCACCGGGTTGACCGTCAGCGGCGGGCTGTCCGCGGGCCAGTCGCCGCCGGTCATCCGATACCACTTCGTGTTCCACGGTGAGGTCAGCGGCGTCCGCGAGACCTCGAGCGAGCCGAGCCACTTGATGCTGGCGATGCCCACCCAGCCGGGCACGACGAGGCGCAGCGGAAAGCCGTGGTCGGGCAGGAGCGAGCGGCCGTTCATCCCCCACGCCAGGATGGCGTCGTCGAGCGCCTTGCGGATCGGCAGCGGACGCCGTACGGCGCCGTAGTCGACGCCCTTGTCGACGTAGTTGGGGTCCAGGCCGGTGGGCATCACGTCCACGGCGTCGTGCCTGATGCCGAGGCGACGCAGCACGTCGGCCAGTCGGACTCCCTCCCAGGTGACCGCGCCGACGGCACCGAGCTTCCACTGGGTGCCCGAGGCCGGGGTGCCCTGCTGGGAGCTGAAGAAGCTGCGTCCGTTGCCGGTGCACTCGTGGACCGTCGTCACGCGCTTGACCGGCAGGCGTCGCAGGTCGCGCAGGCTGAGGCTGACCGCCTCGTCGGGTCCACGGTCGTCCTTCAGCCCGTCGCCGAAGACGGCCAGGCGGTAGGTGTGCGGGTCGATCCGCGGCGTCCGGGTGTGGTTGCGCACGAACAGCCGTGGCTGCGGAGTGAGGTGGCGATGCGGATCCACCGAGTCCCAGCGCATCTCGGCGTTGGTGCCGAAGACGGTGAAGTTTCGCTCGGGCAGGGGCTTGAGGATGGGGCCGTCGGCATCGGCAGCGAACGAGGCGTCCGGGAATGCCGACGTGGCGGTCGCGCCCGCCCCCACGGCAGCAACGGCCAGCACCGTACGACGGCTCAGCCGGGTCTCGACAGATGTGGTGTCCATGCCGGCAGACCATACTCTAGTAACTCACTAGAGTTAAGAACCAAACTCTGTTACTTGGGTGGCATCCGGATGCCGCCGTCGACCCGGACGGTCTCGGCGTTCATGTAGGAGTTGGTGACGCACTCGATCACCATGCTGGCCAGCTCGTCGGGGACACCGAGTCGCTTCGGGAACAGCACGCTCTCGCCGAGCTTGGCCTTGAACGCGTCAGCGGCCTCGCCTTCGCCGTAGATCGGGGTGTCGATCAGGCCCGGCGCGACGGTGTTCACCCTGATCCCGACCGCGGCCAGGTCGCGGGCGACGGGAAGGGTCATCCCGACGATGCCGCCCTTGGACGCGGAGTACGCCGCCTGGCCGATCTGGCCGTCGAAGGCAGCCGCACTGGCCATGTTGACGATCGCGCCACGCTCGCCGCTCTCGGTCGGCTCGTTGCGGGAGATCGCCGTACCTACGAGGCGGATGCAGTCGAAGGTGCCGATCAGGTTGATCGCGATCACCTTCGAGAACGCCCCGAGGTCTGCGGCGGAGCTGAACTCGCCGTCGCGGCCGACCGTGCGCTGGGCCCAGCCGATGCCCGCGGAGTTCACCAGCACGCGCACCGGGCCGAGCTCCTCGGCCTGCGCGATGGCGGCCTCGATCTGCTCGGTCTTGGTCACATCGACGGGTGCGAAGACGCCGCCGATCTCGTCGGCGGTCTCCTGGCCCTTGTCGGCGTTCAGGTCCGCGACGACGACCTTCGCGCCCTTGGCTGCGAGCTGACGGGCTACGGCTGCGCCGATGCCGGAGGCGCCGCCGGTGACGATCGCACTGGCTCCTGTGATGTCCATGTCGCGACCCTAGTGGGGCTCGACGGAGGAGAGGCCGCGTGGGTCGGGAGGTTGAGCAAGCCTGCGACCGAGCTCGCGAGGTCGCAACGGCGCGACGAAACCAAGAGATCCTAGGGACGGCGCGGCCTCAGAGGTTGGTGACCCCTTCGGCGGTCAGCACGGCCGGTCCGGTCATCAGGATCCGGTCGTCCTCGGTCCAGACGATCTCGAGGGTGCCGCCGGGCAGGTCCACGGTGTACGGCGTACCGCGCTCGGCGTCGTCGGCCAGTGCGGCCGCCACCATCACCGCGGCAGCGCCGGTGCCGCAGGACCGGGTCTCGCCGGACCCGCGCTCGTGCACCCGCATGGCGACGTGGTGCTCGCCGCGCCGGGTGACGAACTCGACGTTCACCCCGTCCGGGTAGACAGCTGCGTCGTGTCCCGGCGCCTCGAGGAGCGGACCGGCGTCGTCGAGGTCGTCGACGAACGCGACTGCGTGCGGGTTGCCCATGCTGATGTGGCGCGCCTCGAAGCGGCGCTCCCCCACCGTCACCTCGGTGCTGCCGAACACCTCGGGCTTGCCCATGTCGACGGTGACCTGGGTCCCTTTGAAGGTAAGTGTCTTGACGCCGGCGCGGGTCGCGATCGGCAGCGGGTCGCGCAGGTCGATGTCGGCGTGCGTGGCGAGGAAGTGGCCGAGCACGCGGATGCCGTTGCCGCACATCTCGCTGAGGGACCCGTCGCTGTTGCGGTAGTCCATGAACCACATCGCCTGGCCGCGCGCCTCGACGGCCGCCGGGTCCTCGGTCGCGTCGGTCCGGACCACCCGGATCACTCCGTCGCCGCCGATGCCCGAGCGGCGGTCGCACAGTCGCGCCACCTGCTCGGCAGACAGCTCGTGCTGCCCGTTGGCGTCCGGGACCAGCACGAAGTCGTTCTCCGTGCCGTGGCCCTTGACGAAGGAGTACTCGATCACGGGCTGGAGTTTGTCACGGGTGTCGGTTTCCCCGGCTGGCCGGTGAATCCGGTCGTTCTCGGGCGATGCTTCGCCTGAAAACGACATGGGTTGCCCGATGTCCGCGTCCGTCTTGTCCAGTCCGACGAGTCGGCGGGCCCAGTCCCACGCAGCCATCTCAGGCCACCGGGTTGCGGTAGAGACCCTCGGCGTACGACGGGCCGTAGTACTCGTCGAGCTCGGCCACCGTGCTCTCCGGTCGGTCGAGCTCATGGGCGACAACGGCCCGGCGCGGCACCCGGACCTCGGGGTCCCAGGTCTTCGGGTCCCACAGGGAGGAGCGCATGAACGCCTTGGCGCAGTGGTGGAAGACCTCGTCGATGTCCACCACCAGGGCAAGCAGCGGCCGGTGGCCCTTGACGACGAGGTCGTCGAAGAACGGTGCGTCGGAGACCAGCCGGGCGCGGCCGTTCACGCGCAGGGTGTCGCCGCGGCCGGGGATCACGAACAGCAGCCCGACGTAGGGGTTCTCCAGGATGTTGCGGTAGCCGTCGGCCCGACGGTTGCCGGGGCGCTCGGCGAGGGCGATCGTCGTCTCGTCGATGACGTGGACCAGGTCGCCGGCGGGGTCGCCCTTGGGCGATGCGTCGGCGGCACCGGAAGCCGCGGCGGTGGCGAGCACACAGAACGGCGAGGAAGCGAGCCAGGCGACGTCGAGCTCGCTCAGGAAGGATGCGGGCCTTGGTGCGGACCCGTTCGGTCGGCTCCCCCAGCAGCGCCGTCAGCTCCGCCGTGTCTGCGATCTCGGTCCAACCGCCTCTAGCCACCGGGGCCGGCTCCGTCTGCTGCGTCATGCCGCGACGCTACGCCGTCGGTGGACCGGCCATCAAAGCGATTGCGTCCAGCGCCTTCGCGACGCGCTCCGGGTCGTCGTACCGGACCCAGGTGATGCGCGGGTCCTTGCGGAACCAGCTGTCCTGCCGCCGCGCGAACCTGCGCGTGCGGGTGACCGTCTGCTCCCTCGCCTCGTCCTCGCTGAGCTCTCCGTCGAGCTGGGCCAGCACCTGCTGGTAGCCGAGCGCCCTGTTCGCCGTACGCCCCTCGCGCAGGCCCCGGCCCACCAGGGACCGCACCTCTTCCACGAAACCCGACGCCCACATCTCCTCGACCCGCTGCTCGATCCGCGCGTCGAGGGTCTCCCGGTCGATGTCGACACCGATCTGCACCGCGCGGTCGTAGTGGTAGTCCCGCTCGGGCAACGAGGCGCTGAACGCCTCACCAGTGATCTCGATGACCTCCAGGGCTCGTACGACCCGGCGCCCGTTGGTCGGCACCATCTGAGCCGCTGCCGCGGGATCGAGCTCGGCGAGACGGCCGTGCAGTGCCTCGGCACCGACCGACGCAAGCTCGTCCTCCAGCCGCGCACGTACGCCGGGGTCGGTGCCGGGGAACTCGAAGCGGTCCAGGATCGCCCGCGTGTAGAGCGCAGAGCCACCCACGAGCACGGGAGTCACCTGGCGGCGATGGCAGTCCTCGATGACCTCCCGGGCCCAGCCCTGGAACTCGGCCACGGTCGCGGGTTCGGTCACGTCGAGGACGTCCATCAGGTGGTGAGGGATGCCACTGCGCTCAGCCACGGGGAGCTTCGCCGTGCCGATGTCCATCCCCCGGTAGACCTGCATCGAGTCGGTGTTCAGGATCTCGCCACCGAGGCGCTCGGCCAGATCCAGCGCAAGGGCGGTCTTTCCCGAGGCCGTCGCCCCGACCACAGCGACCACCGTGTCGACTACCGGGGGCGGGTTCGGGCGACTGGACACAGCCGCTAGTTTGGCAAAGGTTCCGGTCGGGTACCCCGATCGCCACAAGGCCACCAAGAGGAGAGACACAGTGGGTTTCCTGGACAACGCCAAGAGAAAGCTCGGCAGCGCCGTCGACAAGCACGGTGACAAGATCAGCGCCGGCCTGGACAAGGCCGGGAACGCCGTGGATGTGAAGACCGGTGGCAAGCACCGCGCCCACATCAAGACCGGTGTGGCCAAGGCCAAGGGCGCCCTTGACGACCTGGACGGCAAGCGCGACGACTTCAGCCCGACCGCTGGCCGCGACGACGAGAAGACCCAGCCGCCGGACCCCAAGCCTGACGAGCCGGGTGGTCCGAGCAAGGACGCTCCCGGTCCGAGTGGGCCGTCAGACCCCGCCAAGCCGACCGAGCCCACCCAGCCGAGCGCTCCCTCCGGGCCGATGCCCGGCGCCGGCGGCCGTGCCCAGAACGGTGGGGGCAGCGGAGATGGCCAGGGCGACTCCGACCCGGTGCCGACCGACCCTCACCCCGTGCCGCCGGAGCCGGGCGCAGACCCCAACGAGTCGGTTGCAGAACCAGCGACGAGCGGAGCCCGTTGATGGCCAACAGCACTGACCCGGGCGAGAAGCCCGAGCCCGAGATGGACGCACCCCCGGACGACGGTCCCGGCGGACCCGCCGACATGATTCCCCGCGACGACGAGGACGCGCCCCCGGCCGTCGCCGACCAGCCCCGCTCTGCGCAGGTCGAGGATGAGCACGTCCCCGACGAGATCGAGGAGGGCGAGGAGAAGGACAAGGACGTCGACAAGGACGAGAAGAACGTCGACGAGGGCACCGAAGAGCCCGCCTGACTCCCTGTCTGACTCCCCGCCTGATCGAAGGGTCCTAGCGCGCGCAGGCGTCCTGCGGGGCGAGCGGCGCGGGTACGCCGACCGTCGGCAGTCCCAGCGCGACACCCGTCGGCTGAGGTTCGTTCCGGCCCGCCCAGGCATCGCCGGCGCGGGTACGGCGTACGGACCGCACCGGCCCGTCGGCGACCAGGTGGTGCGGGGCGCCGTACGACACGACGACCTCGACCATGTCGCCCGGCCGTACGTCGACCGGCGAGCCGTCCGTCGACACCGGCGTGAAGTGCACCAGCCGGTTGTCGCGCGCGCGGCCTGAGAGCCGGTGGGTCGCCGCGTCCTTGCGCCCCTCCCCCTCGGCGACCATCAGCTCGACGGTCTGTCCCTCGAGCGCCCGGTTCTCCGCCCACGCGACCTCGTCGGCCACGGCGACCAGCCGCAGGTAGCGCTCCTGGACAACGGCCTTCGGCAGCTGGTCGGGAAGCGTGGCGGCAGGAGTGCCGGGCCGCTTGGAGTACTGGAACGTGAAGGCGCCGGAGAACCTGGCCGCGCGGACGACGTCGAGCGTCGCCTCGAAGTCCTCCTCGGTCTCGCCGGGGAAGCCGACGATGATGTCGGTGGTGATCGCCGCGCCGGGGATGGCGGCCCGGACCCGCTCGATGATGCCGAGGAACTTCGCCCGGCGGTAGGAGCGCCTCATGTCCTTGAGCACCTTGTCGGAGCCGGACTGCAGCGGCATGTGCAGCGACGGCATCACGTTCGGTGTCTCGGCCATCGCCTCGATGACGTCGTCGGTGAACTCGGCGGGGTGCGGTGAGGTGAACCGCACCCGCTCGAGACCGTCGATGTCACCACAGGCGCGGAGCAGCTTGGAGAAGGCCTGCCGGTCGCCGAACTCCACGCCGTAGGCGTTCACGTTCTGCCCGAGCAGGGTCACCTCGGTGACGCCCTCGGCGACCAGGGCCTCGATCTCGGCGAGGATCTCGCCGGGACGACGGTCCTTCTCCTTGCCGCGCAGCGCCGGCACGATGCAGAACGTGCAGGTGTTGTTGCACCCGACCGAGATCGACACCCAGGCGGCGTACGCCGACTCCCGGCGGGTCGGCAGCGTCGAGGGGAACACCTCCAGGGACTCGAGGATCTCGACCTGGGCCTCCTCCTGCACGCGGGCCCGCTCGAGCAGGACCGGCAGCGAGCCGATGTTGTGGGTGCCGAAGACGACGTCGACCCACGGAGCCTTCTGCGTGATCGTCGAGCGGTCCTTCTGCGCGAGGCAGCCCCCGACGGCGATCTGCATGCCGGGGCGCTGCTTCTTCACCGACGCGAGCTGGCCGAGGTTGCCGTAGAGCTTGTTGTCGGCGTTCTCCCGCACCGCGCACGTGTTGAACACCACGACGTCCGCGGGGTCTCCCCCGGGTGCGGCGACGTAGCCCGCCTCCTCCAGCAGCCCGGTCAGCCGCTCGGAGTCGTGCACGTTCATCTGGCACCCGTGGGTGCGGACCTCATACGTGCGGGCGGGTGCTGGGTTCATGGCGCGTCAAGGGTACGCGGCCCCGCGGCTCGTTCAGGTCGGCCGGTTCTGATCGGCGGGGTCCGGTGCCGGCGTGGTCGACTCCGGGGTGAGCGGCGCGGCGGTCGCCTCCGGGGCGTCGGTCTCGGAGCTCCAGACGAGGGTGTCCTCGCTCGCGGCGCCGGTGACCTCGCTGGGGATCTCCTCGACGTACCCCTCGACCTCCTCACGGTCGCCCGGCGACCCACCGTGCTCGGAGTCGCGGCTCGCGGCCTTGGGCTCGGTGTGGAACGCCTCGCCCGGCACGTCGTCGGCCTCGATCACGACTGGCTCGGGCAGCTCATCGATCGCCGGGACCGGCTTGGGCACCACCTCCGGCTCCCTGGGGACGTCGAGGGTCTCGGTGGCAGCAGGCTGTGCGGCAGCTGGCTCCTGGCGCTGCGCCGGCACCCCGACCTTGTCCTCGATCTTGTCCCCGGCCTGGTCTTCAGCCGCGTCCTCAGCCGGGTCCCCCACCCGGTCGGCCACCTTCTCGGCCACCGGCTCCTGCCCGCGGACCACGCCAAGGACCAGGTCCAAGCTGGCCTCGGCGGTTCCCTTGACCAGCCCGGCGGCCATCGAGGCCGTGCTGATCGGGTGGCGTACGGCGGTCGTGGCGGTGCTGACCGCCCCCTGCGCGAGTGATCCGACGGTGTTCTTGAGGGTCATCGTTCATCCTCTCGGTGGCGTTGGGCGGACACAGACCCTGTGCCCGCACTCCACCATGACAAACGCGTCCTGAAGGTCACGACCGGGGCAGGGCGGCACGTCCTGTGGATCAGCAGAGTTGTTAACAGTGCGCAACGAAGTTGCTCGTTGCTCGACTCAGGTCCCACCTGTCCCTAGAGTCACGGCATGAGTGAGCCTGTGCAGCACGACACGGCGCCCGGGGGAACCGCGACCTATGAGCCGCTGATCGTGCTGGACGCCGTGGACAAGTGGTTCGGCGACCTGCACGTGCTCGTGGACATCAACCTGACCGTCGGCAAGGGCGAGGTCGTGGTCGTGATCGGGCCGTCGGGTTCCGGCAAGTCCACGCTGTGCCGCACCATCAACCGCCTCGAGACCATCGACAAGGGCACGATCACCCTCGACGGCCAGCGGCTGCCGGACGAGGGAAAGGCACTCGCTGGCCTGCGGGCCGAGGTCGGGATGGTCTTCCAGAGCTTCAACCTCTTTGCCCACAAGACCATCCTGGAGAACGTCACGCTCGGCCCGATCAAGGTGCGCGGCAAGAGCAAGAGCGATGCCGAGAAGCGTGGCCGCGAGCTGCTCGAGCGGGTCGGCGTGGCCGAGCAGGCCGAGAAGTACCCCGCCCAGCTCTCCGGCGGCCAGCAGCAACGGGTCGCGATCGCCCGGGCACTGGCGATGGACCCCAAGGCGATGCTGTTCGACGAGCCGACCTCGGCGCTGGACCCCGAGATGATCAGCGAGGTCCTCGAGGTGATGGTGGACCTCGCCAAGCGCGGGATGACGATGATCGTCGTGACCCACGAGATGGGCTTCGCCCGTACGGCGGCCGACCGCGTCGTCTTCATGTCCGACGGCGCGATCGTGGAGGAGAACACTCCCGAGGAGTTCTTCACCAACCCGAAGTCGGACCGCGCCAAGGACTTCCTCGGCAAGATCCTCAAGCACTGAGTTCAAGCACACTGCGAAAAACAGGGGTTTCTGCACAACCGGACAAGGGCGGGGAACCGGCCCGGGAACAGGAGTAGAGATGCGACTCACCAAGACAAGAGCGGTGCTGGTCGGCCTGGCGCTGGCCGTCACCACAGCGTGCGGTGGCGACGCCGGCAGCGAGGACAGCGGCAAGAAGGTCGAGGCCGACAAGGATGCCGCCTCGTCCCTGCCCGCCGACAGCCACATGAAGGAGCTCGCCGACAAGGGCGAGGTCACCATCGGTGTGAAGTACGACCAGCCCGGGCTCGGCTTCAAGGACGCCGCGTCCGACGTACCGACCGGCTTCGACGTCGAGATCGCCAAGATCCTTGCCGGCGCGCTCGGCATCGACCCGGCCAGCGACAAGGTGAAGTGGGTCGAGACCATTTCCGACAACCGGGAGCCGTTCCTGGAGAAGGGCCGGGTCGACCTGGTCCTGGCGACGTACTCCATCACCGACGAGCGCAAGCAGATCGTCGGCCAGACCGGCCCCTACATGGTCACCGGTCAGCAGGTCCTGGTGAAGAAGGACAGCGACGTCAAGGGCATCGAGGACCTCAAGGGCAAGGAGGTCTGCTCGGCTGAGGGTTCCACCTCGCTCGAGAACGTCAACGCCGAGGGCGCCAAGGGCGTCGCAGCCGAGACCTACAGCGCCTGCGCCGAGGACGTCATGGCCGGGAGTGTCGAGGCCATGTCCACCGACGGCTCGATCCTGCTGGGCCTCGCGGCTCAGAACGAGGGTGAACTGAAGGTGGTCGGCGACGAGTTCTCCGAGGAGCGCATCGGGGTCGGCTACCCGAAGGAGTACCCCGAGATGTGCAAGTGGATCAACGACACCCTCCAGAAGGCCTTCGACAACGGTGACTGGGCCGAGGCGTTCGAGAGCACGCTCGGCAAGTCCGGGGCCGAGACCCCCGAACCGCCGAAGCTGGACGCCTGCACGACCTGATCCGTGTCGGCCGGCCGGGGTGGCTACCCACCCCGGCCGGTCACTCCCCTGACCCGACAGTCCTGACCCGACAGCCTCGATCCCTCAGCCCGAAAGGCGGTGCCAGGTGAGCGTCGTCATCGACAACTGGGATCTCGTCCTCCGGGCATTCGCCCACACGGTCCTGCTGTTCCTCATCGCCGGGGTGCTGTCGCTGCTCTTCGGCACCCTCCTCGCAGCCATGCGCGTAGGACCGATCGGGGTGCTTCGGAAGGCCGCGGGCGCCTACGTGACAATCGTGCGGAACACCCCGCTGTTGATCGTGCTGATCTTCTTCCGGATAGCGGGTCCCAAGATCGGCATCCAGTTCAACTGGGTGGACATCGTCTGGGGCGAGATCCGGATGACCTCCTTCTTCGCAGCCGCGACCGTGGCGCTGACCGTCTACACCTCGGCCTTCGTCTGCGAGGCGATCCGGTCCGGGATCAATGCCGTCCCGCTCGGCCAGGCGGAGGCGGCACGCGCCATCGGACTGCCTTTCTCCGAGGTGATGCGCAGCGTGGTGCTGCCGCAGGCGTTGCGTGCATCGGTGCCGCCGCTGGCCAGCGTGCAGATCGCGCTGCTGAAGAACACGACCGTCACCGGTGTCTTCGGCGTCACCGAGGCGTTCTACCGGATGCGGTTGTTCACCAACGACTACGCCTCCGAGCGGATCGGGATCTTCCTCGGGTTCGCCCTGATCTTCGTGGTCCTGGTCGAGCTCGTCTCGTTCGGGGCGAACCGGCTCGAGCGACGGTGGCGGATCGCATGAGCGCCAGCATCCTCTTCGACAGCCCGGGGCCGCGCACGATTGCCCGGCACCGGATGTACACCGTCATCGCCGTGGTCGTGCTGATCGCCGTCATCGCATTCGTGTTGACACGACTCGCGGATGCCGGTCAGTTCGAGTACGACAAGTGGGAGGTCTTCATCACCCCCCGCTACGTCGAGGTGATCCTCGGTGGGGTGTTGAGCACCGTGCAGATGGCGTTCAGCGCCATCCTCGGCGCGGTCGTCATCGGGTTGATCTTCGGAATCGGCAAGCTCTCCGACCATGGCTTCGTGCGCTGGCCGTGCTGGGCCTTCGTCGAGTTCTTCCGAGCCGTCCCGGTGCTGCTGCTGATGGTGCTGTTCTACTACCAGTTCGGCATCACCCGCGGTGAGTCCGGCGCCTACTGGAGCGTGGTGTTCGCGCTGACGGTCTACAACGGAGCGGTCCTTGCCGAGGTCTTCCGAGCCGGTGTCCTGGCCGTCCCACGGGGGCAGGCCGAGGCGGCGTACGCCATGGGCATGCGCAAGGGCCAGGTGATGATGATCATCCAGCTGCCGCAGGCGGTGAAGATCATGATCCCCGCGATCATCAGCCAGTGCGTCGTGGCCCTGAAGGACACCAGTCTCGGGTACGCCGTCACCTCGCCCGGCCTCACGGCGGTGGGCAAACAGATCTACGTCGGGTTCGCCAACCACGTCCCGACTGTGATCGTGATCGCGGCGATCTACATCACGCTCAACCTCATCCTGACCGGGATCGCGACCTGGGTGCAGAGGAAGTTCGTCGGGGAGCGGAAGATCGACATGTACAAGGTGGGCGGCGGCATGGCCACCGGCGGCGGGTTCTGACGCCGGGTCTCAGCCCTTCTTTGGGGTGACCCAGAGCCTGATCGTGCCCTCGATGACCACGGTGCCGTCCTTGCGTACGCCCTTGACGCGCACCGGCACGTTCGGGTCGTCGCCCGTCCACTGCTCGGCGTCGGTCTCGGCGATGCAGGTGATGTCTGTGGTGGCCTTGGCCGTGTAGCTGACCTCCATCCCCTTGGGGATCCAGCGCTTGTCGCTCGGGATCGACGCCTCGGCAAGAACCCCCATGGCGGCCTCGAGGCCGTTGCACAGAGCGATCGCGTGCACGGTGCCGATGTGGTTCTTCACCCCGCGACGCTTGGGGATGACGACCTCCGCGTAGTTGGGCCTGATCACGGTGAACCGGGGACGGATGGTCCAGAAGTACGGCGCCACCTGGGCGAACGCGAAGGAGAACAGCCGATCTCCCACGAGTGGGATGCGGTGGCTCGTCTCGTAGAGGTCCAGGACTCTGCTCATTCGGGGTCCCCGCCAAATCGAGAGCGAAGCGAGCGCCCAGTCTGATTAACAGCGTGTGGGGTGAGGTTCATGGCCGGGAGCCTACGGGCGTCGCGACCGCCCGCGAGGCGGCTGTGGGCAGCCTCACGCCCCCTTGGTCACTTTGCGTGCCCGTCCAACCTCGCGATCAGCTTGCGGGCGTCATGCGGGGCGTAGCCCTTGATGTCGTTGTCGAAGTAGACGAAGGCCTCGCGACCGTCCGCGGTCCAGCCCTGCAGTCGCTCCGCCCAGCGGTCAAGAGCAGAGTCGGTGTAGCCGCTGGCGTAGAGCTCGGTGTCGCCGTGCAGCCGCGCATAGACGATCGGGCCGACCGCCTGCTCGAAGCGTGGCCACTTGCCCGCCGAGTCGGCCACCACCAGCGCCACGTCGCACTCAGTCAGCGCGGCCAACGCCTCGTCGGACGCGAAGCTGTGGTGCCTCGGCTCGAGGGCGTAGCGCAGTGGACGTTCGGCCACCTCGCCGGACCACAGCTTGTCGCCGGTCACCTTGTCGTCGTGGCGGGTGGCGAGCTGAGCGGCCTCGGTCGTCGTACGTGGGAGGAGGGCGAAGAACTCGCGCACCACTGTCTCGTCGTACGCGAAGGTGGCGGGCAGCTGCCACAGGATCGGACCCAGCGTGTTGTCGAGTGCCAGCACACCCGAGGCGAAGAAGTTCGCCAGCGGCGCCTCGACATCCCTGAGCCGCTTCATGTGCGAGATGAACCGGCCGCCCTTGACCGCGAACACGAAGTCGTCGGGCACCTCCGAGCGCCACTTCGCATAGCTGGAAGGTCGCTGCAGCGAGTAGAACGAGCCGTTGATCTCGATCGAGGTGAGCTGCTGGGCGGCGTACTCCAGCTCACGGCGTTGCGGCAGGCCCTTGGGGTAGAAGTCGCCGCGCCAGGGTGCATATCGCCAACCAGAGATGCCGACATGGATCATGCCCAAGTGAGTACCCGCTGCACGTCGATGCTGCACCCGACAACCGTGCTCACTTCTCCGGTCGACTGCGGCTCGTCGAACCACATCCCCTGGGTGGCGCCGAGCTTCGCCAGCACCCGGAGCGACCTGGCGTTGCGGTGGTCGGGAGCGGCGAACAGCTCGCTGCATCCGTCGTACGCCGGGACGACGATGTCGCGCAGGTAGACCCAGAGCAGCTTGGTGCCGAGACCGCGTTCGACGAACGCCGCCTCACCGATCACGTAGTCGTACCCGATCGCGTCCGGGCGGCCGCAGAGCAACGCGAACTCGGGATGGTCGGCGATCCGGTAGTCCTGGCCAAAGCCAACCGAGCGCCCGTTGACCTCCCAGATCCAGTAGCGCACGGCGTCCTCACCGCGGATGCCCGGACCGTAGTGGCGAGCCACCTGCTCAGGGGTCCGGCGCCCGTCCCACCACCGGGCGACGTGCGGTGCGTTGATCCACCGCGTGACTGCAGCAAGGTCGCCCTCGGTCATCGGCCGCATCGCGAAGCGGTGCTCGTCATCGACACAGAACCGCAGCGGGTCCGCGGAGAGATCCACTGCCAGCACCGGCCCCCGACCGCCGGCGAGCCGGTCAGCCGCCTGCGCCCAGGACTCGCTTTGCTGGACCTGCGCCAGGGCGAACTCGATCTGCACCTCGACAGTCTGACTGGTTGGATGCTCGGGTGGACACCAAGGAGACCGAGCAGGAGATCGAGGCGGCCTTTGCGGCCTACCAAGGCACGGTCGCGGAGATCGCGAAGTCGGGTGAGTGGGCGAGGTTCGCCGACATGTTCACTCCAGACGCCAGCTATGAGGAGCACGCGTACGGGACCTTCTCCGGCCGCGAGGCGATCCGTTCGTGGGTGCTGGAGACCATGACCGCCTTCCCCGGAAACACGATGTCGAGCTTCCCGATCGCCTGGCACGTGGTGGACGCGCCATCGAAGCGAGTGATCTGCGAGGTGCGGAACCTGATGCCCGACCCGGGCGACGGGTCGGTCCACGAGGCGAGCAACCTGACGATCCTGACCTATGGCGGCGAGGGGCTCTGGTCGCGCGAGGAGGACATCTACAACCCGATGCGGTTCGCCAAGATGTCCGTGCGGTGGGCCCGGATCGCGGCCGAGCACGGTCGGCTCAGCGCGGAGGGCCAGGCGTTCCTGAAGAAGCTGGGCGCCTAGAGGTCAGGATCCTGGAGGTCGAGGTCGAGCTCTTCCTTGACCACCCGGAAGGCGACCGAGCTCGAGTGGCCCTTGCGGGCGAGCATGCCGACGAGCCGACGTACGGCCTTGTCGCGCTCCAGGGAGCGCACCGAGCGCAGCTTGGCCTTCACCAGCATCCGGGCGGCCTCTACCTCGTCCTCGTCGTCGACCTCGTCCAGGACCTCGCCGGCGACCTCGTCGTCGATCCCCTTGCGGCGCAGCTCCTGGGCCAGGGCACGGCGTGCCAGCCCACGACCGGACTGGCGCTGCGCCACCCACTCCCGGGCGAACGCGGCGTCGTCGATCAGGCCGACCTCCTCGAACCGGTCGAGCAACCGGGTGGCGACATCATCGGGCACGTTGCGGGTGGCGAGCTTGGTCGCCAGCTCCGAGCGGGTGCGGGCCCGCCCGGTCAGCTGGTCGAGCAAGATCTTGCGGGCCACCGACTCCGGATCGGCGTCGGGGCCCGTGTCGAGATCCTCGCTCGGCTCAGCTGCCTTGGGAGCCGGCCACCGGCTGAGGTCCGCTCGTCGCCTCGTCGCGTCAAACCGTGGCAGATGGCAAGGCGGAGGAGGGAAGGCGGCCTCTGAGCGAAGCGGGCCGTCGACCGACGACAACGCCGCCAGTGCCGTGGTTTCACGCGTCCGAGTCAGAAGTCGATGCCGTCGGGGTCAATACCGGGAGCGTCGGAGGCGAAGCCGGGGGCTCCGGCCTCAGGCTTGTCCACGGCCGGACCGATCTCGAGCTTCTCCAGGATCCGCTTCTCCAGCTCGTTGGCGAGGTCGGGGTTGTCGCGCAGGAAGGTGCGCGCGTTCTCCTTGCCCTGGCCGAGCTGGTCGCCCTCGTAGGTGTACCAAGCGCCTGCCTTGCGGACGAGACCTGCCTCGACGCCGACGTCGATCAGGCCACCCTCGCGGCTGATGCCCTGGCCGTACATGATGTCGAACTCGGCCTGCTTGAACGGCGGCGCGACCTTGTTCTTGACCACCTTGACGCGGGTGCGGTTGCCGACCATGTCGGTGCCGTCCTTGAGCGTCTCGATGCGGCGTACGTCGAGGCGGACCGAGGAGTAGAACTTCAGCGCCTTGCCGCCGGTGGTCGTCTCGGGCGAGCCGAACATGACCCCGATCTTCTCGCGCAGCTGGTTGATGAAGATCGCCGTCGTCTTGGAGTTGCTGAGCGCGCCGGTCATCTTGCGCAGCGCCTGGCTCATCAGCCGGGCCTGGAGGCCGACGTGGCTGTCACCCATCTCGCCCTCGATCTCGGCGCGGGGCACCAGCGCGGCCACCGAGTCGATCACGATCAGGTCCAGGGCGCCGGAACGGATCAGCATGTCGGCGATCTCCAGCGCCTGCTCACCGGAGTCCGGCTGGGAGACCAGCAGGGCGTCGGTGTCGACACCGAGCGCCTGCGCGTAGTCAGGGTCGAGCGCGTGCTCGGCGTCGATGAAGGCCACGATGCCGCCCGCGGCCTGCGCGTTGGCGACGGCGTGCAGGGCGACGGTCGTCTTTCCGGAGGACTCCGGGCCGTAGATCTCCACGACGCGGCCGCGCGGCAGGCCGCCGAGACCGAGGGCGATGTCGAGGGAGATGGCCCCGGTGGGGATCACCTCGAGCGGCACGCGGACCTCGTCGCCGAGCCGCATCACCGAGCCCTTGCCGAACTGCTTGTCGATGTTGGCAAGCGCTACGTCGAGCGCCTTGTCCCGGCTGTTCGCCGCTGGTGCCGCCATGGTGATCGTCCCTCACGTGTGTCTGGTGCGCCGTCCGGCGCCGGTCTGACCCGACTCGTCTTCGATGCGGTGTCCTGCCAGACGTTAGGAGCCGGCACCGACAACCACTCGGCAACTTCCTCAGGCTGTGGAGAACCCGGTGTCGACCCTTGTCTGTGGACACGACGCTAGTACGAACGTGTGTTCGACCCAACCCGACACGCCGGTTGCCTTACGGCCCTTGGTCTCGTCTGATCGCTCGCTTCGCTCGCTGCTCGACCACCGGTGCGTGCGGTCGCTTGCTCGACGGTACGGCGCTTGGTCTCGTCTGATCGCTCGCTTCGCTCGCTGCTCGACCACCGAGGGGTTGCGGTCTCCTACGGGGTGGCGTCGATGACGCGGTCCAGGTCGCCTGGGGTGTACGGCGAGTTGGCGCTCAGGTAGTCGGAGAAGGCGTCGATGTCGAGGCCACCGAAGTACTTCGCCGTGCCGTCCTCGAACGTCGGGAAGCCGTCGCCGCCGTCGGAGAGGAAGTTGTTGGTGACGATCCGGTAGGACTCGCTGCCGTCGTCCGCGATGGGGTTGCCGTTCAGCTCGACGCTGCCGGGACGGGTTCGTGGTCGGGTCAGCGCTCGTGGGCGGGCAGCTCGAGCTCGGCCCAGACGGCACGCCACACTCGCTTGGGCTGCTCACCTGAAGAGAGCGCCTCCAGCACCGTGCGTTCCCCGAGCTCGCGGAGGACGTGCTGCTCGGCCCACGAGCGGGCGTACGCCGATCCGAGTGCCCGCTCCATCCGGGCCCAGAACTCGGTGTGCCGCACGGTTCCTATTCGTCCTCGGTTGCCGGCGAGGTGATGGTCACGTCCCACACGTGATGCACGACGTCGTGCAGGTGGTAGCGACCGAGGCTTTCGACGGTGAACTCCGACGCGCGCTCCGGGCCGGCCCCGTCCTCCCCGGGCTTGCGCCGGCCGGTCCGCTGCCACCCGTCCTCGGGGACGGAGGCGTACGCCGCAGCTGCCTCGGCGCCTCGCTCGACGAGCTCGGTCCCGACCTCCGCGGGGTCCAGCAGGCTGTACTCCTGCTCGACCGCGGTTTCGTCCTGGTCCCAGTTGTCGAACTCCGGGTTGTCCTCCTCGAGCATCCGTCGCACCCGCTCGGTGAAGATCCGGTGCACGTCGCGGACGTGGGCGGCGTACTCCAGACGGGACCACACATGCGGCGCGGGACGTACGGCGAAGTCGGCGTCGAGCAGCAGGGGGTACCAGTCGCGGACACTCTCGTGGATCAGGTCGGGGAGCTTCTCGCGCTCGACGGTGGCCGGGTCGAAGCCGCAGTCGGGGCAGGGTTGGTCGACAACCCAGGTCCAGTCCTTGGTGTCCGGCTCGATGCTCACGCAGCGATTGTGCCCGTACCGCCCTCAGCACTGCGAGGCGCGCCCAGCGAATGGACCATTCCAGCCGTCATCAGTGCTGATCGTGTAGACCGTAGGCACGTCGCAGCCAGCAGGGGCGGACGACCGGAAGGGACTCCATGGAGACGCTGGGCACCATCGTGGTCGTGATCCTGGCGATCGCGCTGCTGGTGACCCCGGTCCTGATGCTTCGCTCGAAGAACCCGCACCCCTGGCCGGCGATCGTCGGCGCGATGCTGACCTCAGGCGTCTGCTACACCGTCGGCGGCGGCGGCCAGGAGGCCTCCGGTCCCAGCGTCGCGACCGTGATCGCGTCCATCGTGGGGTTCCTCAGCGTGGTCGCCGCGTTCGTTGCGCTGTTGCCGCGCTCCGGCAACGCTCCACCGCCGAAATCGCCGATCATCCTGGCAGCCGGGGCCATCGGCCTCGGTGGCGTCGGTCTGCTGATCACCCTCGTGGCCGGCTGACCCAGCGCCGCTGACGGGTTCGGCCGAGCACCTCAGGTGAGCAGGAGCCGGTCGAGTCGCCTCCCGACGACGGACAGCCCGAACAGGCCCATCGCCACCAGGTAGACGACCGAGACCGCAGAGCCCCAGGTGAGCACTCCGGTGGTGAGCTCGCGCACCAGCACGACCCCGCGGTAGAGCGGGGTCAGCTCGACCACCCACTGCAGCCAGGTGGGGAAGGCCGTGATCGGGAAGAACGTCGCCGAGAACAGGAAGAGCGGCAGCGTGCCGAGGGTGACGTAGTCGAAGTCCTGCCAGGAGCGCATGTACGTCGTCAGCGCCATGCACGCGCCACCGAAGGCGAAGCCGATCAGCAGCGCAGCGGGTACGGCGAGGACCGCCCACCACGAGCCGACCAGCCCCATCGCGACCATCACGAGCAGGAACGCCAGCGAGTAGATGCCGCCGCGCAGGAGCGACCAGGTGAGCTCGCCGCGGGCCACGTCGGTGGTGGTCAGCGGGGTGGCCAGCATCTGGTCGAACAGCTTGTTGTACTTCAGCTTGAAGAAGAAGTTGAACGTCGAGTCGAGCAGGGCGCCGTTCATCGCAGAGGCAGCCAGCATGCCGGGGGCCACGAACTCGGCGTACGGGATGACCTGGCCGTTGAGCTCGAACCCGGACACCAGCTGACCCACCCCGACGCCGATCGAGAACAGGTAGAACACCGGCTCGAGGAAGCCGGTCACGAACAGCCACCACGCACCTCGGTAGGCGATGTAGTTGCGCAGCAGGAGCAGCCCGGTGGACTCACCGAGGCCGAGGTGGGCACCCGCCTGCTGGCCGATGGCGCGGTTCAGCACGCTCATGTCTCGATCAGCCTTCGGTGCAGGAGGCGCACGGTCAGCCACCAGCCGAGCGCGGCGAGCACCACGAGATAGATGACGTGGACAAGGGCGATCGACCAGTCCACGTCGCCCAGCACGAGCATGCGGGTCAGGTCGACGCCGTGCCACAACGGCGTCACCCGCGCGAACCACTCCATCGCGGTGCTCAGGTTGGTGATCGGGAAGAAAGCGCCCGAGAACAGGAACAGCGGGATCATCCCGAGTCGGAAGACGATGCCGTAGGCCGACTCGTCCTTCATCGCCGCGCTGAGCGCGTAGATCGGCGTCGCGAACGCCAGCCCGACCAGCAGCTGCACGAAGAACGCCAGCACCACGCCCCACCAGGATGTGAACACCCCGAACGGGACCATCACCAGGATGAACACCGCGCTGACGGTGCCGACCCGGAACGTCACGAACCCGAGCGTGGACATGACCAGGTCGCCCACGGTCAGAGGAGTGGCGATCATCGAGTAGTAGGTCTTGTGCCACTTGATCATGCCCATGACGGGGTAGGTGACCTCACCGAAGGCCGTCGTCATCGCCTGGGCCGCGAGCATCCCGGGCACCACGAACGCGAGGTAGGTGGGCGCACCCTCCAGCTCCGCCGGGTCGCCCTCGATGAAGCCGCCGAGCAGCACTCCCAGCGCCAGTACGTAGAGCAGCGGCACCAGGAACGAGCTGAAGACCGTGCCCTTCCAGGTGCGCCGGTAGGCGACGGCCCAGTAGTCGATGAGCCTCCCGGCGCCGTCGAACGGTCCGGTGCGGTCGCGAACCTGGACCTGCGACATCAGTCGACCAGCGTCCGGCCGGTGAGGCGCAGGAACACGTCCTCCAGCGAGGAGCGGCGCACCAGGGACATCACCGGGTCGAGCCCGCGCTCGTGCACCTTGGCGATCGCCTCCTCGCCGTCCTGGGTGTAGAGCAGGATCCGGTCGGGCAGCACCTCGACCCGCTCGGCGAGGTCCTCGACCTTCGGCGCGATCGCCTCGAGCTCACCGCTGTGCTCATGCGTGGTCGCGAACCGGAGCTCCGCGACCTCGCGCGTCGAGTGGGTCCTGATCAGCTCGAGGGGCGAGCCCTGGGCGACGATCAGGCCCTTGTCCATCACGACGAGCCGATCTGTGAGCTGCTCTGCTTCGTCCATGTAGTGAGTCGTAAGCACGATGGTCACGCCCTGCTGCTTGAGCCGGAACAAGCGGTCCCACACGACATGGCGGGCCTGGGGGTCGAGGCCGGTCGTCGGCTCGTCGAGCAGCAGGATCTCGGGCCGGTTGATCAGGGACCGCGCGATCGTGAGCCGGCGCTTCATCCCGCCGGAGAGGTCCTCGACCTTGGCGCCGGCCCGCTCACTGAGCTGCACGAACTCGAGCAGCTCGTCACACCGCTGCCGGACCTCCGCCCGCGGGAGACCGAAGTAGCGGCCGTAGATGTAGAGGTTGTCGCGCACGTTGAGCTCGGTGTCGAGCGTGTCCTCCTGGGGGCACACCCCGATGCGGGCCCTGATGCGCGGCCCGTCGACCGCGGGGTCCATCCCGAGGATGCGCAGCTCGCCGGAGCTCACCGGAGAGACGGCCGCGATCATCCGCATCGTGCTGGACTTGCCGGCACCGTTGGGGCCGAGGAAGCCGAACGACTCGCCACGGCGTACGTCGACGTCGATGCCGCGCACTGCCTCGACCGCGTCACCGGTCTTGCCGCCGAAGGACTTGCGCAGGTCGACGGCCCGGATCATCGACTCCGGGTTCTCGGAAGCGGCTGTGGTCACGGGCATCGACCCTAGTCGCGAGTTCGGACACCTTCACCCGGTTATCGAGGGCTGCCTCGGAAGGCCGATGCCCGCTGACCGAGGGCGGCCTGTCGGTGCCGTCAGGCAGGATGTTCCGGTGCACCAGTTCAGTGAGGCGACCCGCACGTGGTTCGCCGCTGCCTTCGCGGAGCCGACGCCCGCGCAGACTGGTGCCTGGGATGCGATCGCGGCGGGCCACCACGCCCTGGTGGTGGCCCCGACCGGCTCCGGCAAGACGCTCTCGGCGTTCCTGTGGTCGATCGACCGATTGGCGACCGAGCCGGTCCCGGAAGCCAAGAAGCTCCGCTGCCGCGTGCTCTACGTGTCGCCGCTGAAGGCCCTTGCCGTCGACGTCGAGCGCAACCTGCGGGCGCCCCTGGTCGGCATCCGGCAGACCGCCGACCGGCTCGGGGCGGAGGTGCCCGAGATCCGGGTGGGCGTGCGGTCCGGCGACACGAGTCCGCAGGAACGCCGCAAGATCCAGACCACTCCGCCCGACATCCTGATCACCACTCCCGAGTCGCTGTTCCTGATGCTCACCTCGCAGGCACGAGAGTCGCTGCGGGGCGTGGAGACGGTGATCATCGACGAGGTGCACGCCGTCGCCGGCACCAAGCGCGGCGCCCACCTGGCGATCTCGCTCGAGCGGCTCGACGAGCTGCTGGACAAGCCGGCCCAGCGGATCGGCCTCTCCGCGACCGTGCGACCGGTCGACGAGGTCGCGCGGTTCCTCGGCGGGTCGGCTCCCGTCGAGGTGGTGGCGCCCCCCTCGGAGAAGGAGTGGGACCTCAAGGTCGTCGTACCCGTCGAGGACATGACCGAGCTCGACGCGGACGCCGACGACGCGCGCGCCGGGTCGCTGTGGCCGCACGTCGAGTCCCGCGTGCTCGACCTGATCGAGCAGCACAAGTCGACGATCGTCTTCGCAAACTCCCGTCGCCTCGCCGAGCGGCTGACGGCCCGGTTGAACGAGCTTTCCGCGGAGCGGGAAGAGGCGGCTCTGGCCCCGGTAGTTGAGGAAGCCGGAACCACCGGTGGTCGAGCAGCGAGCGGAGCGAGCGATCAGACGAGACCAGGGCCGCAACGCACTCCCGCCGAGACGATGGCCCAGAGCGGCCAGAGCGAGGGCGCGACTCCGCTCGTCGCGAGGGCTCACCACGGCTCGGTCTCCAAGGAGCAACGGGCGATCATCGAGGACGACCTGAAGCGCGGCCGGCTCCCCTGCGTGGTCGCCACGAGCAGCCTCGAGCTCGGTATCGACATGGGCGCGGTCGACCTCGTCGTCCAGATCGAGTCGCCGCCCTCGGTTGCAAGCGCACTGCAACGCGTCGGCCGGGCGGGCCACCAGGTCGGTGAGGTGTCACGCGGGGTGCTGTTCCCCAAGCACCGGGGCGACCTCGTCCCGTCGGCGGTCACGGTCGAGCGGATGCGCGCGGGAGGCATCGAGGCGCTGCACGTGCCGGCCAACCCGCTCGACGTACTCGCCCAGCAAGTGGTGGCTGCCACCTCGATGGAGGCGTGGGACGCCGACAACCTCTTCGACGTCGTACGCCGGTCGGCAGCGTTCGCCACCCTCCCCCGCAGCGCGTACGACGCGACGCTGGACCTGCTCTCCGGGCGCTATCCCAGCGACGAGTTCGCCGAGCTGCGACCTCGGCTCGTGTGGGACCGGGTCTCTGGCGAGCTGAGCGGACGACCGGGAGCGCAACGGCTCGCCGTCACCAGCGGCGGCACCATCCCCGACCGCGGGCTGTTCGGGGTGTTCCTGGTCGGCGCTCAATCAACTTCGGGCTCCGCCCGGGGGGCATCGCGGGTCGGCGAGCTCGACGAGGAGATGGTCTACGAGTCCCGGGTCGGTGACGTGTTCACCCTCGGCACCACCAGCTGGCGCATCGAGGACATCACCCACGACCGGGTGCTCGTCTCGCCTGCACCCGGGCAACCAGGCCGGCTGCCCTTCTGGACCGGCGACACGCTAGGCCGGCCGGCCGAGCTCGGTGCTGCCGTCGGCCAGTTCACCCGTGAGGTCTCAGCGATGACGCGCGACCAGGCCATCGCCAGGGCCACTGGTGCCGGCCTCGATGAGTGGGCCGCGGCCAACCTGGTCTCGCTGATCACGGAGCAGAAGGAAGCCACCCAGGCCGTCCCACACGACCAGCAGCTCGTGGTCGAGCGCTTCCGCGACGAGCTGGGCGACTGGCGGCTCGTCGTGCACTCCCCCTACGGCACGCCGGTGCACTCGCCCTGGGCGCTGGCGATCGGCGCGCGGCTGCGCGAGCGCTACGGGGTGGACGCCCAGGCAATGGCCACCGACGACGGCATCGTGCTGCGGATCCCCGAGACCGACCAGGACCCGCCGGGTGCGGAGCTGATCGCGTTCGAGCCCGACGAGATCGAGCAGATCGTCACCACCGAGGTCGGTGGGTCGGCGCTGTTCGCGTCCCGGTTCCGGGAGTGCGCCGCGCGAGCGTTGTTGCTTCCGCGCCGCGACCCGGGTCGACGGGCGCCGCTGTGGCAGCAACGCCAGCGCTCCGCGCAGCTGCTGACGGTCGCTGCCAGGTATCCGTCGTTCCCGATCATCCTGGAGACCGTCCGCGAGGTCCTGCAGGACCTCTACGACGTGCCCTCGCTGGTGGACCTCCATCGCCGGATCTCCGATCGGCGAGTTCGCCTCGTCGACGTGAACACCCCACGCCCCTCCCCGTTCGCTCAGTCGCTGCTGTTCGGCTACGTCGCGGCGTTCATGTACGAGGGCGACTCCCCCATCGCCGAGCGGCGCGCCGCCGCACTCACCCTCGACCAGGGACTGCTCGCCGAGCTACTCGGCCGGGCCGAGCTGCGTGAGCTGCTCGACCCCGAGGTGCTCGCCGAGGTCGAGTCCGAGCTGCAGCGGCTGGCCGAGGACCGCCGCGTGCGCGACAACGAGGGCATCGCCGACCTGCTGCGCATGCTGGGCCCCCTCTCCACCGAGGAGATCCAGGCGCGCTGCACGACGCCGGACAAGGTGACCGACTGGATCGAGATGCTGGTCGACGCGCGACGGGTGGTGCCGGTGCTGATGTCCGGCGAGGAGCGCTGGGCGGTGGTCGAAGACGTCGCCCGGCTGCGCGACGGACTCGGCGTGCCGGTGCCGCCGGGCGTGCCCGACGTCTTCACCGAGCCGGTCGAGGACCCGCTCGGCGACCTGGTCGGTCGCTACGCCCGCACGCACGGGCCGTTCTCCGCTTCCGAGGTGGCCGAGCGGCTCGGACTTGGCGTCGCGGTGTGCCACCAGACGCTGGCCCGGCTCGCTTCCCAGGGCCGCGTGCTGGAGGGCGAGTTCCGGCCCTCGGGCTCGGGCGCGGAGTGGTGTGACGCCGAGGTGCTCCGATCGCTGCGACGGCGCTCGCTGGCCCGGCTCCGCCACGAGGTCGAGCCGGTCGAGCCGGAGGCGCTCGCGCGGTTCCTGCCTGCCTGGCAGAACATCGGCGGCCGCCTTCGCGGTGTCGACGGCGTGGTCTCCGTGATCGAGCAGCTCGCCGGTTGCGCCGTACCCGCCTCGGCGCTGGAGTCGCTGGTGCTGCCCTCCCGGATCGCCGACTACCAGCCGGCGATGCTCGACGAGCTCAGCGCGACCGGCGAGGTGCTCTGGGCCGGGCACGGCGGCCTGCCGGGCTCCGACGGTTGGGTGTCGCTGCACATGGCCGACACCGCTCACCTGACCCTGCCCGACCACGGCGAGCTGGAGATGTCTGACGACCACGAGGCGGTCCTCGAGGCGCTGTCCGGAGGGGGCGCCTACTTCTTCCGCCAGCTGGCTACGGCTGTCCGGACCTCGGACGACAAGGCCCTCTCGGCCGCGCTCTGGGACCTCGCCTGGTCCGGCCGCGTCGGCAACGACACCCTCGCGCCACTTCGAGCGCTCACCCGGGTCGGACGCGGTGCACACCGAGTTCGAAGGACTCCCGGGCGAGTGCGGACCGCGCGCCCGCGACTGTCGGGGGCGGCACTTCGCTCGGCCCCACCGGAGGTCGCGGGGCGCTGGTTCCTGCTGCCGGGTCGCGAGACCGACCCCACCAAGCGGGCGCATGCGATCGCCGAGAGCCTGCTCGAGCGCCACGGCGTGGTGACCCGTGGCGCGGTGACCAGCGAGCGCACACCCGGTGGTTTCGCCGCGACCTACCGCGTGCTCGCGGCGTTCGAGGAGACGGGACGTTGCCGGCGCGGGTACTTCGTGGAAGGGCTCGGCGCCGCGCAGTTCGGTACGGCGGGTGCCATCGACCGGTTGCGCACGTTCATGGGCACCGACAGTCCCGAGAAGCCGACTGGCCTTGCCCTCGCAGCGACGGACCCGGCCAACCCGTTCGGAGCGGCGCTCCCCTGGCCGCCACAGGAGTCGGGGCACCGGCCCGGCCGCAAGGCGGGCGCGATCGTTGCGCTGGTGGACGGCGTACTCACCCTCTACGTCGAGCGCGGGGGCAAGACCCTGCTCACCTTCACCGACGACGAGGAAGTGCTGGCGCACGGCATCGAGGCGCTCGGCCGCGTCGTACGCGAAGGAGCACTGGGGCGCCTCACCGTCGAGAAGGCCGACGGCGCCAGCATCCTGGGCCAGGACTCCGAGGTCCTGCGGCGAGCAATGGAGTCGGCCGGCTTCATCGCGACGCCGCGCGGACTGCGTCTGCGGGGCTGAGATGCCCGAGGGTGACACCGTCTACGCGGCGGCGAAGAGGCTCGATCGCGGGCTCACCGGCCAGGTGCTCACCAAGAGCGACTTCCGGATCCCCTCGCTGGCGACCAGCGACATCTCCGGCGCGACCGTCACCGGAACGATCTCGCGCGGCAAGCACCTGCTCACCCGCTTCGACAACGGCCTGACCCTGCGCACGCACCTCAAGATGGAAGGCATCTGGCACGTCCACCCCGTTCGCACCCGCTGGCGACGACCGGCGCACACAGCGCGGGTGATCCTGCGTACGGCGACCACCGAGGCCGTCGGCTTCCAGGTGATCCTCGACCTCGTCCGCAGCGAGAAGGAGGACGACCTGGTCGGTCACCTCGGCCCGGACCTCCTCGGTCCCGACTGGGACGCCGAGGTCGCGCTGGCACGACTCCGCGCCGAACCGACCGCACCCGTCGGCGACGCGCTCCTCGAGCAGCGCCACCTCGCGGGAGTCGGCAACGTGTACAAGTCCGAGCTCTGCTTCCTCGGCGGCGTGGACCCGCTGACTCCGGTCGGCGCCGTACCCGATCTCCCGGCCGTAGTCGCCAAGGCCAAGCAGCTCCTCGAAGCCAACAAGGACCGCCCCGTCCGAATCACCACCGGCGACAAGCGCCGCGGCTACCAGCTCTGGGTCTACGGCCGCCGCGGCCCCTGCCTCCGCTGCGGCACCCCCATCCAGAAAGCCGACCAGGGCAAGCCTGGCCAGGAACGCCCCACCTACTGGTGCCCCTCCTGCCAACCGCCATACCCCGGTGGTTGAGGAGCGAGCGATCAGACGAGACCAAGTGCCGTACGTCGAGTGTGAGCCGCCACCACCGCTGGTTGAGGAGCGAGCGAAGCGAGCGTCTCGAAACCACTCGCTCCGCTCGCCGGTGAGGCGTCGCATCTTGCGGCAAGATGCGACGCCTCAGCGCGTTTTCGACCACAAGATGCGACGCCTCAGCGATTTGGAGAAGTGAGATGAGCGAGCTTCCCTTCATCGACGAGCACTCGATCCGGATCCCGGCCTCGCGGGACCACGTCTGGAGCGCGTTGCGCCGGTACGTCGACTCGACGCTGGGTGCTGGCAGCGCACAGTCCACTGACCTGGATCTTGGGGACGCAACCGCGAGCGGGCTTCGGGATCGAGCAGGAGGTTCCGGGTGAACAGCTCGCCCTGGCCGGTCGCCATCGGTTCTCCGTCTATCGGCTCGTGTTCGATCTGGCTGAGGTTGCCGACGAGACACAGGTAAGTGCCAAGACATACGCCGAGTTCCCGAGGTGGCGCGGCCGCGCTTACCGCGCACTCGTGATCGGTACCGGGCTACACGTTGTTGCTACGAAACAGATCCTCCGGTCGATCCGTCGGGCGGCGCTTGGCTGAGGCGCGCGGTCGGCTTGCGGCGTTTGGTCTCGTCTGATCGCTCGCTTCGGGTCTCGTCTGTCCACTCGCTGCGCTCGCTGCTCGACCCAAGTCGCTGCTCGACCACCGGTGGTTGCGGTTCCCTTCGAAGTCGCTGCTCGACCACCTCGGGTTGCGATTGCATCCCAGCTAACCCCGTGGTCCCGAGCGGTCACCTGGTCCCAGATAGGTTTCGCAGCGTGACTCAGCGGCCGAAGTTCCTGCTCGAGATCGTCGTGTTCTGTGTCGGTCTCTCCACGCTCGGTGCTGAGATCGCGGCGGCGCGGCTGCTGGCTCCATGGTTCGGTGCGAGCACGATCGTCTGGGCCAACACGATCGCGACGGTGCTGGTGGCGCTCTCGATCGGCTACGCGATCGGTGGTCGGCTGGCCGACCGGAACCCGACGATGTCCGGGTTGGCGAGCCTCGTGGTCATCGCGGCGGTGCTGCTGGCTGTGGTGCCGTTCGTCAGCGGGCCGTTCCTGGGGCAGTCGGTGACGGCGTTCGAGGAGCTCTCGGGCGGGCTCTTCCTCGGATCGCTCGTAGGAGTCGGGGTGCTCATCGCCCTGCCGCTCCTGCTGCTCGGCATGGTCTCGCCGTACGCCGTCCGGCTGAAGCTCGAACAGGTCGGCAACGCCGGGAAGGTGGCTGGGCGGCTGTCCGCGATCAGCACCATCGGCGCGCTGGTCGGGACGTTCTCCGCCGCCCTGTTGCTCATCCCGCTGATCGGCACGCAGCGCAGCTTCCTGCTCTACGCCCTGATCCTTGCGCTCGTGGTGATCCCGACCCTGGGACGACGCTGGCTGGTCCCGGCCGTGGTGGCCGTCGTCATCGCAGGCCTCATGTTCATCCCGGTGGGCCTGACGAAGACGGTCACCACGCAGGGCAAGGTCATCTGGGAGAAGGAGACCGAGTACCAGTACGCCCGCGTGATCGAGGACGACGACGGCGAGCGCGTGCTCGAGCTCAACGAGGGCCAGGCAGTTCACTCGATCTACCGCGAGGGCGAGTACCTCATGGGCGGCTACTGGGACTCGATGTTCGTCCTGTCCTTCGCCGGTGAGCACCCGCCCGAGAGCATCGTGAACCTCGGCAGCGCGGCCGGCACCGTCGCGCGAGGCATCGACCACTACTTCCCCGACATCGCTGTCGACGCCGTGGAGATCGACCCGGATGTGACCGAGGCGGGCCGCGAGTACTTCGACCACCAGGGCAAGAACCTCACCACGCACAACGCGGATGCGCGCCCATGGCTCCAGGCGCAGGACAAGACCTTCGACTCGATCCTCGTGGACGCCTACCGCCAGCCCTACATCCCGTTCTACCTGACCACGCGGGAGTTCTTCGACGAGGTCCGGGAGCGGCTGAACCAGGGCGGGACGGTCTCGGTCAACGTCGGTCACGTGCCGGGCAACGACGACCTGGAGAAGGTCCTGACGGCGACCATGCGGGCCTCTTTCGGCGAGGGGCGCGTCTGGCGCGACCCGGTCGACGACACCAACACGGTGCTCCTGGCGACCAAGGGTGACTTCGACCCGGCTCAGCAGCTGCGCGAGGCCGACGTACCCGCAGAGGTGAAGCCGGTTGCCTGGACCGCCGCCGACCGGATCGAGCCCGGGCTGCGCGGCGGCAGGGTCTACACCGACGACCGCGCACCGGTGGAGTGGCTGATCGATGCCTCGCTGGCCGGAGTCGCGGAGTAGCACCATCTCGGTTGAGTCCGCTTGACCTCGGCCCGCACAATGGTCGCGTGGAGCCTGATGACCTCCCGGACGCTGAGGACCTCTGGTGGTCCTGGGTGGTCCTGGCCGCGATGCATCGGACCGTGGGTGACAAGACCTGCCGGTTCGAGCCGGATCAGGTCGTGCTCGCACTCGACAGCGCCGACGGTTCCTGGCTGAGGATGCAGCGACCTCACGGCCGTCGTTCGGTGCTGTGGGGCCGGTCGACCCTCGCTCCCGAGTCGCCCCCCGACGCACGCCGCGGCGCGCCCGACTGGGCGCTCACGGAGGCCACCGAGGAGCGCTGCCCCACCTTCGTGGCCTGGCACGCCCATGGCGAGTGGGACCTGAGCGCGCCGCACGACGAGGGCGCCATCCACCTGCTCCGCCCGCTGCTGACCGTCGACCCGCGAGCAGTCGAGCTGGTGCGCTCGGGAGAGGCGACACCGGAGGCGCTCGCGTCGTACGCCGACGGTGAGCACCTCGAGGAGGCGGTCGAGCTGGTTCGTCAGGCCGGCTCGGACGGTCCGAGCAGCGCCCGCGGCCTGGTCGGGTCGCGCCTGCGGGACCAGATCCACGGCCAGATGCGCGACAGCACCGAGACCGAACGGATGCTGATGGGGCGGCCACCCGCCCTCGTGCAGTGGTCGCGGATCAACGGCCCCGGCGTGCCCTTCGAGTACGCCGTGATGGCGGTGCGCGGCCGGATCGAGGCGGCCCCGACCAACACCCCTTTGGCTGCCCCCGCCCGACGCACCCTGACGAACGTGCTGCGCAACCTGCACACCGCAGAGGCGAGCGAGGAGTCCGGCGCCTGGATCTTCGCGCGGGTGACCTCCGACGGAGTCGTGATCAGGTTCGACCGGGCCTTCGACAGCTGGCCGGCGTGGTACCAGGTCCACCACGCGAGCCAGGGACCTTCCCTGGACGACCTGGCCTGGGAGATGCGGCAACGCGAGCCGCAGTGGCGGCCGGTCTGGGCAAGCCTGCTCCCGCCGACCTGACCGAACCTCAGAGCAGCCGGCGGTCCGTCGCCCAGCGGGTGAGCTCATGGCGCGATGACAGCTGCAGCTTGCGCAGCACCGAGGACATGTGGGTCTCGACGGTCTTGATCGAGATGAAGAGCGTCGAGCCGACCTCCTTGTAGGAGTAGCCACGCGCGATCAGCCGCATCACCTCGCGCTCACGCTCGGTGAGCCGGTCGAGGTCCTCGTCCACGGCCGCGACCTCGATGGTCCCCGCGAAGGCATCCAGCACGAACCCCGCCAGCCGTGGGGAGAACACCGCGTCCCCCGAGGCCACCCGGTCGATCGCGGCCACGAGCTCGGGACCGGTGATCGTCTTCGTGACGTAACCCCGCGCCCCCGCCCGGATCGTGCCGATCACGTCCTCAGCAGCGTCCGAGACCGACAGTGCCAAGAACCGCGTGGACATCTCCTGCTTCATCGCCGCGGGGCTCAGGGCCACCCGCCGCATCACCTCTGCGCCACCACCGCCGGGCAGGTGTACGTCGAGCAGCACCACCTCGGGCCGGTGCTCGAGCACGGCGGCCACGGCCTGGTCGACATCGGCCGCCTCGGCGACGACATCGACCGAGCTGCCGAGCTCGGCCCGGACGCCGGTGCGGAACATGGCGTGGTCGTCGACGATCACAACTGTGCGTGGACTCATCAGGACTCCCTCGGTCGATCATGGTGGCCCGGTCTGTCGATCGGCAGGGACAACCGGACCTCGGTGCCCTCCCCCGGCGTGCTCCGCACGGACGCATCGCCGCCGTGCCGTTGCATCCGTCCGATGATGCTGCTGCGTACGCCGTGCCGGTCCTCCGCCACCCGCGCAGGGTCGAACCCGGTGCCGCGGTCGCGAACGAAGATCTCGACGCCAGCAGCGGTTGCCTCGGCGTACACATCGACGGTGCTCGCCCCGGAGTGCTTCGCGGCGTTGAGGATGGCCTCGCGCGCGGCCAGCACCAGCGGCCGGTCGTCGTCGGCGATCGACATGTCGCCCACGCAGACCACCTCGACCGGGATGCCGTGCGCGTCCTCCACCTCCGCAGCAACCCCCCGGAGCGCCGCTGCGAGCGTCGCGGGTCCTTCCCCCTCGTCCTCGAACAGCCACGAGCGCAGGTCACGCTCCTGGGCCCGGGCCAGGCGCGAGACCGTCGTCGCGTCGCCGGCCGAGCGCTGGATCAGGGCCAGAGTCTGGAGCACGGAGTCGTGCAGGTGGGCCGCGACATCGGCGCGCTCCTCGGACCGCACCCGTGCCTCCCGCTCCTCGCTCAGGTCGGCGGACAGCCGGAACAGCCAGGGCCCGACCATGAACCCGAGGCCGAGGATGCCGAATGCCGCTGCCAGCCCCACGTTGAGCGCCACGGTCAGGCTGCCCGAGCGCAGCGAGAACAAGGTGATCGCCGCGACGAGGAGCAGGAGACCCGCGCCGATCCGCAGGTAGGCCCGCCATCCCCCGCCGCCGACGATCGCCTTGATCGGGCCCATCCGCCGCGACGGGTCGAGCCAGCGCTGCCGCTGCGCCTCGTCGGCCTGCCACCACAGCAGCGCCACCCCGGCACCGGCGAGCAGCAGCGGACCGATGGCCAGCGTCTGGCCGGTGGCCATCGTGGCCGCCAACAGCACCCCGATGGCGATCGCTCCGACAGCCACCAGGGGCCCGTAGTCGGTGAACCGGCGTTCCCTGCGGCCACCGCGCTTGCCCTGCCGGGTGGCCGCGGCCAGGCCCGGGGAGAGCGGGTCGGTGTGCCGTCGGGCCGGCAGGAAGAGCCACAGCCCGGCGTACAGAAACGCACCGAAGCCGCCGAAGGCGATCATGGCCAGCAGCCCCATCCGCATCCAGAGCACGGGGAGGCCGAGGTGCTCGGCCAGGCCCGACGCGACGCCACCGAGCCACCGGTCGTCGGTCGACCGGAAGGCGCGTCGGGGCGCGAGAGGGGAAGGCATGGCGTCCATGAGGCCTTCATCGTGTCACCGCGACCCCCGAGGTCACATCAGGTGACACCCCTGACGTCCGGCCCCGAGGAATCAGGTCCTTCCCCGATACCGCGCGGGCTCGCGGGGGACCACGATGGGTGACATGAGCGAGCAGAGTGGACCCACGACGGGCAGCCCGAGCGGCCCAGCCACAGGTCAGGGCACGGGTCAGGCCACGGGTCAGCCGACAGACGAGCACAGCGGGCCCCGCGTCAGCGGAGAGCAGATGCGGGACCTCAAGCGGCTGCGCCGCAGCACCACCGACCGCTACTTCGCCGGCGTCGCCGGCGGCCTGGGTCGCCACCTCGATCTCGACCCCACGATCATCCGGGTGCTGCTCGCAGTGCTCACGTTCTTCGGCGGGGCGGGTCTGCTGATCTACATCGCCTTCTGGCTGTTCGTGCCCGAGGACGGCCGGGACCGTGCGCCGATCGAGCTCGGCTCCGAGATGCGCATCGTGGTCATCATCGTGGCGGCCGTGATCGCCGGGTCGCTCGTCCTCGGGACTCCGTTCTTCGGAAACGACGCCGGCCTCTCGTTCCCGCTGATCCCGTTGCTCGTGATCGGACTCATCGGGCTCGGGATCTACACCACCCGCGAGCAGCGTCGGAAGTCACCGAACCGCAACGAGCCACCCCCGCCCTGGGGCAGCACCACCCCGCCAACCACTCCGGAAGGTTCCACCATGAGCGCCACCGACACCCGCGCCGACTCCGTTCAGCACACCGCTCAGCAGCCGCCCGCCTGGATGCCTCCGCCGCCACCGGCGTACGTCCCCCCGGCGCGGCCGCGACGCACCGGTCTCCTGCTGTTCTGGCCGACCCTCGCGCTGATCGCGATCGGCCTGGGCTTCCTCGGCATCTACGACATCAGCAACGCGGTCACGATCTCGGCGTACGCCGCGCTGGCGGTCACCGTCACCGCAGTGATGCTGCTGGTCGGCGCGTTCGTCGGCCGCCCCGGCGGCCTGATCGCTCTGGGCCTCGCCTCGTCGCTCGCCCTGCTCATCACGAGCATCGTCGGTGCCGCGACCGGGGGCTCGGTCAACAACCGCGAGCTCCTGGTGCGGCCCACCAACCCGGCTGCGCTCGACAAGGCCTACCACGTCTCGAACGGCTCGATCCTGATCGACCTGAGCCAGGTGCGCGAGCTCTCCGCGCTCGACGGCCGTGAGCTCGCCGTGAGCCTCAACGCCGGGGAGATCACCGTCTTCGTCCCCGAGGGCCTCAACGTCGACGTCGACGCCGACATCCGCTACGCCGGGGAGATCAGCGTCGACGGCCAGTCCAGGGAGGGCTTCGGCCAGTCCGTGAGCCGCACGCTGTCCACGTCCTCCAGACCCGGGACTCCGACCCTCGACCTCGACCTCGACGCCCGAGTCGGCGTCGATCTCCGTCGAAGAACGCCCGTAGACCCCACCGCCCGTCCAGCAAGGAGCCAGTCACATGTCAGACCTCAACCAACAGCCTCCCGCCGACCGGAGCGTCAAGATCACCCATCTGGTCTTCGGCCTGCTCTTCCTCGGAGTAGCCGTCGTCTGGGCGCTCGTCGTCGGTGACGTCATCAACGAGAACGACCTCGCCGTGCTCGCGCCGGCGATCCTGATCACGGCCGGCGTGATCGGGCTCGCGGTCAGCCTGGCGAGCGGACGCAACCGCAGGAAGCGCGACACCAAGATGCACGACCAGCCAGCTGACCAACCAGCCGATTACCCGGCCGATTACCCGGCCGAGCCCGAGCTCGACGAACACACCAAGGAGATCCGATGACCGAGCACCAGACCACCGAGTCCCAGACGGCCCAGGCGACCCCGCCCCCGCCGTACCAGGCGCCGTACCAAGCACCGGCCCAGCCGCCTTTCAAGCGACTGACCCGCACCTCGTGGGACGGCCCGGTCAGCGGCGTCTGCGGTGGCGTGGCGCGCTACCTCGGTGTCGACCCGACCCTGGTGCGCGTCCTGGCCGCGGTCACCATGGTGGTGACCTTCCCCGTCGGCGTGATCGCGTACGCCGTGATGTGGGCCGTCATCCCGAAGGAGTGAGGCTCAGCGCTGTCCGGCTGAGGATTCGCCCGTCGATTCGCCGGGGGATCCATCCGCGGAGTCGGACAGCGACCGGGTGATCACCTCGTTGGCCGCCCGCTGGAAGCCGGCAACGACCGCCTCGAGCGTCAGCTGTCGCAGTCGCGACATCGTCTGCTCGAAGGCGGCCTTGTCGGCTTCGCTGTGCTCCTGGCCCCGGAACGGGGCAAGCACCCTGGCCCGCAGGATGTGCGTGAGCTCGTCGGCCAGCGAGTCCATGTGCCGGTTGATCGAGTCGGACGCCTCCTCCATCGAGTCGACCGGGATGTCCAGCTCGAGCAGCTCCAGGGCGACCTCGAAGGACGGCAGCGGCTCGTAGCGGTCGCCGTCGACGCGGATCGCGGAGATGTTCACCAGGCGCTGGAGCTCCTCCTCGCCCAGCTTGCGACGGGCCCGGGTCTCGAGCTGGCGACGGGTGATCGACTCGCGCTTGCCCGTCCCCCACGAGGTGAGCATCGCCCGCTGCAGCGCGAGGTCCTCCACGGTCGCGTCGACCGGCACCCGGCCGAGGTACTTCTCGATCGCCGCGAGGGTGAACCCGTGGTCCTGGAGGGCACGGATCAGGTCGAGCCGGGCGCGGTGCTCGACGGTGTAGTAGGCCATCCGGCCACGCCGCGAAGGCGGCGGCAGCAGGCCGAGGCCCGCGTAGTAACGAGTGGTGCGCACGGTCATGCCGGTGGCCGCGGCCAGCTCGTCGACGGTGTAGAGCTCGTCACGAGGATCCGATGCGCGTTCGACGCTCACCCGGTCAACCTTTCGCTCTGACAGGTTTGCTGTAACAGTTAGTCTGTCACAATCTGCACCCCATCGAAGGGACGCGCATGTCCGACGTCTACACCTCCGAGCACGAGGACTTCCGCAAGACGGCGCGGACCTTCTACGAGCGCGAGGTCGTCCCGTTCCACGACCAGTGGGAGAAGGACGGGATCGTCCCGCGCGAGCTGTGGCTCAAGGCGGGCGAGGCCGGGTTGCTGTGCTTCGACGTGCCCGAGGAGTACGACGGCCCGGGCGTCGCCGACTTCCGCTACAACGTGATCCTCTCCGAGGAGCAGACCCGCGCCGGCGCCAACGGCCCGGGGTTCTCGGTGCACACCGACATCATCGTTCCCTACCTGATCACCATCGGCACCGACGAGCAGAAGCGGCGCTGGCTGCCCGGCTGCGTTTCCGGCGAGATCATCACGGCGATCGCCATGACGGAGCCGGGCGCGGGCAGCGACCTGCAGGGCGTACGCACCACCGCCGTCGACAAGGGCGACCACTACCTGCTCAACGGCTCCAAGACCTTCATCAGCAACGGCATCAACGCCGACCTGGTGATCGTGGTGGCTCGCACCGACCCCGAGGCCGGGCACAAGGGCATCAGCCTGCTGGTCGTCGAGCGCGGCATGGAGGGGTTCGAGCGCGGCCGCAACCTCGACAAGATCGGCCTGCACGCCCAGGACACCGCCGAGCTCTCGTTCACCGACGTCGTCGTACCCAAGGAGAACCTGCTCGGCGACGAGGGCGAGGGCTTCATCTACCTGATGATGAACCTCCCGCAGGAGCGCCTGATCATCGCCGCGCAGGCCGTCGCGGCGTGCGAGGGGATCCTCGAGATGTGCCTGGACTACGCCAAGACCCGCGAGGCCTTCGGGAAACCGATCGGCAAGTTCCAGCACAACCGGTTCCTGATCGCCGAGATGGCCACCGAGACCCGGGTCGCGCGGGCGTTCCTCGACGAGTGCCTGCGCAAGCACCTCGACGGCAAGCTCGAGACCGTCGACGCGGCGATGGCGAAGTGGTGGGCCACCGAGCTGCAGAACAAGCTCGCCAACCAAGGTGTCCAGCTCCACGGCGGCTACGGCTACATGATGGAGTTCCCGATCGCCAAGGCCTACCTCGACAGCCGGATCTCCACGATCTACGGCGGCACGACCGAGATCCAGAAGGAGATCATCGGCCGCAGCCTTGGTTTGTAAGTCGCTGGACTTGCCCTCCCCGACCAAGGGGCTATGGTGGACATAACGCACCGCTTCTTGGCGGTGGGTGTCGCGTTGAAGCCAACGACCTGATGCCTGAGTGCTGTAGAGGTAGTGGCACTCACACCACATCAGTCTCCCTCTGGGAGTCGATCAGGTCGGTGAGCCATGACAACCTTCGTCCAACCCGGAACAACAACGGGCCGCCAGTCAGCCGCGCGGAACCGATCGACCCGCACTCGCGAGCTCTTCTCGCTGGCGCAGTCGACCGACAGCGCCGAGGAGCGGCAGCACCTCCTGGACTCCGTGATCGAGATGCATCTCGATCTCGCCCACTCCGAGGCCGCGCGCTACCGCTCACGCGGCATTGCGCTGGACGACCTCAAGCAGGTCGCGGCCCTCGCGCTGACCAAGGCAGCCCGGGGGTACGACGTGACCACGGGTCACGACTTCCTCTCCTACGCCGTTCCCACCATTCGCGGTGAGCTGCGCAAGCACTTCCGCGACCACGGCTGGATGATCAGGCCGCCCCGCCGGATCCAGGAGCTGCAGGCCCGCATCAACACCGCAGAGGCCGAGCTGTCCTCCAAGCTGGGGCGCTCGCCGCAGCCGAAGGAGATCGCCGAGCACATCGACGAGGGCACGGAAGCCGTGATCGAGGCCCTGGCCAGCGACGGGTGCTTCGTGCCCGCCTCGCTCGACCACCCGGCAGGCGAGGACGGGTCCACGACACTCGGCGAGCTGCTCCCCTTCGACGACGAGGAGCACCGGGCCGCCGAGGCGCGGCTGATGCTCAGCCCGGCGCTCCGCGAGCTCAGCGAGCGGGACCGGCTGATCCTCAGCATGCGGTTCTACGAGGGGCTGACCCAGCGCGAGATCGCCTCTCGGATCGGGGTCACCCAGATGCAGGTCTCCCGGCTGCTGACCCGGATCCTGGGTCAGCTGCGAAGCGGCGTCGGCGAGGTCCGCTCATCTAGTGCCCCCGACGGGGTTGCCACCTACGGTGTCGGTCATGCAGACCTTCGGCTCGCTGACCCTCCAGCCCGCCCTCGACCACCCCGAGCTGCTCGGCGACCCGGTCCGGGAGGCGTTGTCCTCGTGGGAGCACGCCGGCCAGGTGCAGGTCGCGGAGATCGACCCCGAGCTCGCCGAGACCGCGGCGATGACCGAGGCCTACGACGTACCGATGGAGGCCAGCGCCAACTGCGTCGTGGTGATGGGCAAGCGGGACGGCCAGGAGCGCACCGCCGCGTGCGTCGTACGCGCGGACACCCGGGCCGACGTGAACAACGTGGTCAAGCCGCACGCTCGACGTACGCAAGTGCCTCCTTCCTCGACCACGACCGCGCGGTGGCCGAGACCGGGATGGAGTACGGCGGGATCACGCCCATCGGACTCCCCGCGGGCTGGCGACTGTTGGTGGACGCCGTCGGTCGCGGAGATCGAGATCGCGATCATCGGCAGCGGGATCCGGGGCTCGAAGCTGTTCCTGCCCGGTGAGCTGCTGACCCGGCTGCCCGGCGCCGAGAACGATCACAAATCTGGCGCGCTAGGCGGGTTGTCCAGGACCCGCCTAGACCACTTCCTTCCGCGTTCACGTGACTGTCACCGGGCACCGCTAGCCTCGAAAACCTTGGGGCGAGCGATGAGTTCTGGTCGTTGCGGGGGTCTGCCTCAGCGGGAAAATCAAATGCGCCGAACTGCGCACGGCTGATGGAGTGGGACACATGCATCGTCAAATCGCCGGCAAGCTCACCGGTCGAGTCACCAAGTGGATCGTGCTCGTGTTCTGGATCATCGCCGTCGGCGTCCTCGGGCAGCTTCGCGGGCAAGCTCACCGAGGTGCAGAACAACGAGGCCGCGTCCTGGTTGCCCGGCAACGCCGAGTCCACGCAGGCCCTGGAGAAGATGGAGCCGTTCCAGGACCCCAACGCGATCCCGACCACCGTGGTCTACGAGAACGAGGACGGGTTCTCCCCCGCCGATCTCGCCACGATGAAGGAGCAGGCCACCGAGCTCCAGGCGATGGACGACGTCGAGGGCAAGGTGATCGGGCCCGATCCCGTCGAAGGACGGCCAGGCCGCCCAGACCACGGTGACGTTCAACCTGGGCTCCGAGGGCTGGAACCTGATGCCCGGCATCGCCGACAAGATCGAGGACATCACCGAGCTCGACGGGGCTGATGTCTACATCGCCGGTGCCGGTGGCCAGGCGGTCGACTCCGCCGAGTCCTTCGAGAGCCTCGACGGCAAGCTCCTGCTCTGGGCGCTGCTCGCGGTGATCGTGCTCCTGCTGATCACCTACCGCAGCCCGATCCTGTGGATCCTGCCGATCTTCTCGGTGATCGTCGCGCTGGGCAGCTCACTGGGACTGATCTACTTCCTCGCCAAGTACGCCGACCTGACCGTCAACGGCCAGAGCCAGGCCATCGTGTCGATCCTGGTCATCGGCGCGGGGACGGACTATGCCCTCTTGCTGGTGGCGCGATATCGAGAAGAGCTCCGTCGTCACGAGGACCGGCACGAGGCGATGGCGTTCGCGCTGCACCGCGCCACGCCGGCCATCATGGCCAGCGCCGGCACCGTGATCGTGGGGATGCTCTGCCTGACGCTGGCGGAGATGAACTCCACCGCGGGCCTCGGCCCGGTGGCTGCCATCGGCGTCGGTGTGACCTTGCTGGCGATGATCACGCTGCTGCCGGCGTTGCTGGTGATCTTCGGCCGGTGGATGTTCTGGCCGTTCAGCCCGACCTTCGGCTCCCGCGAGCCCACCTCGAGCGGCCTCTGGGCCAAGGTGGGCAACTGGATCGCCCCACGCCCGCGCAAGGTCTGGATCGTCACCGCGCTGGCGCTCGGCGCCTGCACCCTCGGGGTGCTGACCCTGAACACCAACGGCCTGTCCAGCGAGGACTCCTACACCAAGGAGTTCCCGTCGATCACCGGTCAGAAGGTGCTCTCCGAGCACGGCCTCGCCGACTCCTCCACACCGGTCATGGTGGTGGCCAACGCCGACGAGGCAGATGCAGTCGCTGCAGCCATGGGCGACATCGAGAACCTCGAACCGCCGAGCAAGCCGATCGTCCAGGACGGCGTCGCGTTCATCACCGCCAACCTCACCGTGGACGCCACCACCACTGCGGCGTTCGACACCGTGGACGAGGTCCGGACGGCGGTGCACGAAGTGGACGGCGCCGACGCGCTCGTCGGGGGCCAGTCCGCGATCTTCGACGACATGTTGAAGGCGAACACTCGCGACTCCCAGGTGATCATCCCGGTGACGCTGGTCGTCGTGCTGCTGATCCTGATGCTGCTGCTGCGGGCGATCGCATCGCCACTGATCCTGATCGGGACCGTGGTGCTCTCGTTCGGCGCCGCCCTCGGCATCAGCGCGCTCGTCTTCAAGTACGTCTTCGACTACCCGGGGGTGGACCCGAGCTTCCCGCTGTTCGTGTTCGTGTTCCTGGTGGCCCTGGGCATCGACTACAACATCTTCCTGATGACACGTGTGCGCGAGGAGACCATGACGCACGGGACCCGCAAGGGATCGCTGGTGGCCCTGTCGGCCACCGGCGGCGTGATCACCTCAGCGGGTCTGGTGCTCGCTGCGACCTTCATCGTGCTCGCGACCCTGCCTCTGGTGTTCCTGGTCGAGCTCGGCTTCGCGGTCGCGCTCGGGGTCATCCTGGACACGATCATCGTGCGCTCGATCCTGGTGACCGCGATCAACCTCGACCTCGGCAGCAAGATCTGGTGGCCGAGCAAGCTCGACCGCGGTGGCAACGCGGTGGCCCTGCCCGGAGGACACCGCCGCAGCACCGCGCCGAGGTTCCCGTCGACGCCTGAGGTCGACCCGGGTTGGCGACATGACCGTGACAGTAATACTGTCACGGTCATGAAGCTTTCCACGATGCTGATGTACGACGGCAACCCCCGCTCCGCTGCCGACCAGGTGGTCGAGCTCGAGAAGGCCGGGATCGACACGGTGTGGGTCGCCGAGGCGTACGGGTTCGACTCCCCCACGCTGATGGGCTACCTCGCCGCGGTCACCGAGACCGTCGAGATCGGCGCAGCGATCCTGAACGTCTACTCGCGCACGCCGGCCCTGCTCGCCCAGACGGCAGCCGGGCTCGACAACGTCTCCGGCGGCCGGGCGATCCTCGGGCTGGGCGCCTCCGGTCCGCAGGTGGTCGAGGGCTGGCACGGCTGCCCTACAGCAAGCCGCTGACCCGCACCCGCGAGGCGATCGAGATCATCCGGGCGGCGATGCGCCGCGAGAAGCTGGAGTACGACGGCAAGAGCTTCCACCTGCCCCTGCCAGAGGGCGAGGGCACCGGCCTCGGCAAGCCGCTGAAGATGCTGACCCGCCCCGAGCGGAGCAGTGTCCCGATCTACATCGCGGCACTCGGTCAGAAGTCGGTCGAGAGCGCGGCGGAGATCGCGGACGGCTGGCTGCCCTTCCTCTACAGCCCGGAGGGCGCCCCTCAGGTCTGGGGTGACGCGCTCGCGGCCGGCAAGGCCAAGCGAAGCGACGACCTCGCGCCCCTGGAGATCGCCGCGGGCGGCATGGTCGCCGTCGGCGAGGACGTCAAGGGATTCCTCGACTTCGCCCGGCCGATGGCGGCGCTCTACATCGGCGGGATGGGTGCCCGCGGCAAGAACTTCTACAACGACCTCGCCTGCCAGTACGGCTACGAGGCGGAGGCCAAGGAGATCCAGGACCTCTACCTCGACGGCAAGAAGAAGGAGGCCGAGGCCGCCGTACCCCTCGAGCTGCTGGAGCGGGCCCACCTCGTCGGCCCGGAGTCCTACGTGAAGGAACGGATCCAGGCCTTCAAGGAGTCCGGCGTGACCAACCTCCAGGTGGCACCGGCCAGCGACGACCCGGCCGGCCTGGTGCGCCAGCTCAAGGAATGGGTGAGCTGACCAGGCCCATCCGGGCAGGGCTAGCCTGAACGACGATGACCGTGACTCCACAGCAGGTTCGCCGTGCCCTGGCTCGCGCCGAACGGGGCGCCGCCCTCGACGTCGACGAGGCCACCGCCCTACTGGCTGCGCGCGGGCCGGAGCTCGACCGGCTGTGCACGGTGGCCGCCCGCGTCCGCGACGCCGGCCTGGTCGCCGCAGGCCGTCCCGGCACGATCACCTACTCCCCCAAGGTCTTCATCCCGGTCACGCGGCTGTGCCGGGACCGGTGCCACTACTGCACGTTCGTCACGACGCCGGGTCACCTCGCCCGCGAGGGCCGCGCGCCGTACCTCTCCCCCGACGAGATCCTCGAGATCGCCCGCCAGGGTGGGGAGCTCGGCTGCACCGAGGCACTGTTCACCCTCGGCGACCGGCCCGAGGAACGGTGGCCCGAAGCGCAGGAGTGGCTCGACGAGCAGGGGTACGACACCACGCTCGCCTACGTGCGCGCCATGGCCGTCCTGGTGCTCGAGGAGACCGGCCTGCTCCCCCACCTCAACCCCGGCGTCATGTCCTGGGAGGAGATGAACCGGCTCAAGCCGGTCTGCCCCGTCGATGGGGATGATGCTCGAGACGACCTCGCGTCGCCTGTTCGAGGAGAAGGGCAACGCCCACTACGGCTCACCGGACAAGGACCCCGCCGTCCGCATCCGGGTGCTCGAGGACGCCGGCCGGCTCTCGGTGCCGTTCACGACCGGGCTGCTGATCGGCATCGGCGAGAACCTCACCGAGCGGGCCGAGTCGATCTTCGAGCTGCGCCGGGTGGCCCGGCAGTACGGCCACGTCCAGGAAGTCATCATCCAGAACTTCCGGGCCAAGCCCGACACCGCGATGCGGCACACCGACGACCTCGGGCTCGATGAGTACCTCGCCGCGATCGCCGTCTCCCGCGTCGTGCTCGGCCCGAAGATGCGGGTCCAGGCGCCGCCCAACCTCGTCGACCTCGAGGAGTGCACCGCCCTGCTCGGCGCCGGCATCGACGACTGGGGCGGGGTCTCTCCGCTGACCCCGGACCACGTGAACCCCGAGCGGCCGTGGCCATCACTCGACCGGCTCCGCTCGATCACCGACTCGGCGGGCTTCACCCTGCGGGCCAGGCTGACCGCCCACCCGGAGTACGTCGTGGGTGGTGAGCCCTGGATCGACCCCCGCGTCTCGGCCCACGTGGCGGCACTCGCCGACGACGACGGCCTCGTCCGCGAAGGCGTCCGACCCGCAGGGCCTGCCCTGGCACGAGCCCGACGGCGGCTTCGCGAGCGTCGGCCGCACCGACCTCCACGAGGCCGTGGACACCGAGGGCCGGACCGACGACCGCCGCTCCGACTTCGACTCGGTGTACGGCGACTGGGACGTGCTCCGTTCGGTGGTTGAGGAGGGCGAGGAACGAGGCCGTCTCGAAACCACTGGATCAGGTGGTTTCGAGACGCTCGCTGGCGCTCGCTCCTCAACCACCGAGGACGGCGCTCGTTCCTCAACCACCGGGGTCGGCGCTCGCAGCTCGACGCCGGCGTGGCAGATCCCGAGGCCCACGCCGCCCTGAAGGCCGCAGAGGCCGACCCCGGCAACCTCAGCGACGAGCACGCACTCACGCTGATGACAGCCGAGGGCGATCTGCTCGACCAGGTGACCAAGCTTGCCGACGACCTGCGCAAGGAGGTCGTCGGTGACGACGTCACCTACGTGGTCAACCGCAACATCAACTTCACCAACGTCTGCTACGTCGGCTGCCGCTTCTGCGCGTTCGCCCAGCGGCGTACCGACGCAGACGCCTACTCGCTCTCACTGGAGCAGGTCGCCGACCGCGCCGAGGAGGCGTGGGAGCTCGGCGCCACCGAGGTGTGCATGCAGGGCGGCATCGACCCCGAGCTTGCCGGCACGGCGTACTTCGACCTGGCCGCGGCGGTGAAGCAGCGGGTGCCGCACATGCACGTGCACGCGTTCTCCCCGATGGAGATCGTGAACGGGTCGAGCCGCACCGGGCTCTCCTTCGAGGACTTCCTGATCAAGGCGCGCGAGTCCGGCCTGGACACCATCCCGGGCACCGCGGCGGAGATCCTCGACGACGAGGTCCGGTGGGTGCTGACCAAGGGCAAGCTGCCGACGGCGACCTGGATCGAGATCGTCAGCACTGCGCACCGCGTCGGGGTGCGGTCGACGTCGACGATGATGTACGGCCACGTCGACAACCCGCGCCACTGGGTGCAGCACCTCAAGGTCCTCCGCGGGGTCCAGGACACCGCGCTGGAGGCAGGGGTGGCCGGCTTCACCGAGTTCGTCCCGCTCCCGTTCGTGCACACCTCCTCGCCGATCTACCTCGCGGGCGTCGCCCGCCCCGGCCCGACCATGCGCGACAACCTGGCCGTCCACGCGATGGCCCGGATCATGCTGCACGGCCGCATCGACAACATCCAGACCAGCTGGGTCAAGCTCGGCGTCGACGGCACCCGCGCGATGCTGAACGCGGGCGCGAACGACGTCGGCGGCACCTTGATGGAGGAGACGATCTCGCGGATGGCCGGATCGGAGCACGGCTCGGCCAAGACCGTCGAGGAGCTCGTCGAGATCGGCGCGGGGATCGGCCGGCCCGTCGTACAGCGCGACACGACGTACGGCGTCCCGGCGCGACCCGGCCGCGGCTAACCGCGCTGCGCGCGCTTGCGGGAGATCGCGTCCACCGCGGCGGCCAGCAACAGCACGATGCCGGTGATCACCTGCTGCCACTGGGCGCCCGAGGCTGGGGCGCAGCAGCAACCCGTTGGGAATGATCGCGATCACGAGCGCACCCAGGATGGCGTCGCGCGGCTTGCCGCGACCACCGAAGAGCGAGGTGCCACCGATGACCGCGGCCGCGACGGAGAACAGCAGCACGTTGCCCGAGCCGAGGTCGAGGGAGGCCGACGACTGCGACGAGGCGAGCATGATGCCGCCGAAGGCCCCGAACGACGAGCACAGGATGAACGCGGTCACCTTCATGTGCACCACGTCGATGCCCGCACGCCGGGCCGCCTCGGCGTTGCCGCCGGTCGCGTAGAGGTGTCGGCCCCACGTGGTCTTGCTGAGCAGGATCGTGCACGCGATCATCAGGCTGATCGCGATCGCGGCGGGAACGGGGATCCCCTGGATGACCTTGAACGGGTTGGTGTTGCGGTTCTGGTTGGCCAGCAGGGTGATCACCACGGCGACGACCGCGATCACGGCACCGCGAACCACGACGAGCTGCATGCTGTCCCGGGCGAGCCCGGCCCGCTTCGCACTGATCGACGCGTACACGGTGTACCCCACGTACCCGCCCACGACCACGATGACGAAGACCCAGCTCCAGAAGGGGCTGAGGTTGCCGTAGGTCAGGTCGTGCCAGAGCTTGTAGTTGGAGGTGTTCACCGGCTGGCCGGCGAGGGCGAACTGCAGCACGCCCTGCCAGGCGAGGAAGAGGGCCAGGGTGACCACGAAGCTGGGGATGCCGACCTTGGCGACCAGGTAGCCGTTGCCGACACCGATCGCTGCACCGATGCAGAGGGCCGCGATCAGCGCGGGGATCAGGTGCTGGGTCAGGTTGGTCGCGATCAGCACCAGACCGACCAGGACGACCACCGCACCGCTGTAGGCCTTGAGCCAGACGGCAAGCGCGATCGCCCCGGTCATCCCGACGATGAGGCTCCAGTAGAGCAACCCGGGCAGGCCCTGGTGGAGATTGCCGGAGAAGACGGCGACCGCCGCGATGGCGGCGCAGGTGCCTCCCGCCGTACCGGCCGACAGGTCGATCTCCCCGAGCAGCAGCACGAACACCAGGCCCAGCGCGATCAGGGCGATGTAGGAGCCCTGACCGGGGAGGTTGCCGAGGTTGTACGCCGAGAGGAAGCGGTCGGAGACCTGCATGAAGATGAGCGCGAGGACGATGAGGCCCAGCACGGAGGGCAGCGCGCCCGGGTCGCCGGTGCGCAGCTTGCCGACCCAGTTCCTGACGGCATCACCGATCGAGCGCTCCTCGACGTCGAGCGAAAAGCCGCCGGACCGGTCGTCGGCGGGGAGGGTTCCGGCGGAGACATTGGTCTCGGGGGGTTGCGAAGACATGGCAGCGACCTCAGATGCTCTCGTTCGCGGTGGCCGGTGCGAGACCGATGTCGCCGCTGCGTCCCGCGGTGATCAGCTCGACGATCTGGGTGGTGTTCGTGTCCTCGGTCTTGACCTCCGCGGCCACCCTCCCGAGGTAGAGCGCGGCAACCCGGTCGGCCACCTCCATGACGTCGTTCATGTTGTGCGAGATGAGTACGACGCCGCGCCCCTGGTCGGCCAGGCGGCGTACGAGGTCGAGGACCTGGCGGGTCTGGGCCACACCGAGGGCGGCGGTGGGCTCGTCGAGGAAGACCACCTTGCTGTTCCACAGCACCGCCTTCGCGATGGCCACGGTCTGGCGCTGACCACCCGAGAGGTTGGCCACGGTCTGGCGCACTGACGACACCGTGCGCACCGACAGGCTCGCCAGCGTCTTGCGTGCCTGCTGCTCCATCTCCCCGTCGTTCAGGAACGAGCCCACCCGACGGATCTCACGACCGAGGAACATGTTCTGCGTGATGTCGAGGTTGTCGGCCAGGGCGAGGTCCTGGTAGACGAACTCGATCCCGAGAGCGGTGGCGGCACGAGGATCGGCGATCGTCACCGGGTTTCCCTCGAAGGAGATCTCCCCGCTGTCGAGGCTGTGGATGCCGGCGATGCACTTCACCACGGTCGACTTCCCGGCGCCGTTGTCACCGACCAGCGCCGTGACCTCCCCCGGATACACCTGGAAGTCGACGTCGTGGAGGACGTGGACGGGTCCGAAGCTCTTGTTCAGCTTGCTGATGGACAAGATCGGTTCGCTCACCGGTCTCAACACCTCTCATCCGTGACGGTTCGGATGCAGTCACGGTCGGGCGCGAGTATGCGCCCGACCGTGACCGCTGGCGGTCGATCGGTCAGCTGATCCCGAGCTTCTCGCAGTCTTCCTCGATGCCCTTGCAGATCTCGTCCGCCTTCAGCGCACCCGCGTCGATGATGTCCTGGACGTTGGCCTGGGTGATCACCTTAGTGGGCAGCAGCAGCGCCTCGAACTTGCGGTCCGGCTTCTCGGGGTCCTCGAACGGCTCCAGCTTGAGGCCGGCCGTGGCCGGGTCCTTGCCGCCCATCAGCGCGATCGCGAGCTGGGAGGCGGCGTTGGCCTCGAAGCTGACGTCCTTGAAGATCGTCATGCTCTGCTTGCCGGTGACGACGTTCTGCACACCGGCGACGCCGGCGTCCTGACCGGTGACGACCACGTGGCCGTCGAGGCCCTGGTTCTTGAGCACGCCGATGACCGCGCCGGCGATGTCGTCGTTGGCCGCGAGGACGCCCTGGACCTCACCGCCGGACGCGGTCAGCGCCTGGTTGAAGGCCGGGGCGGCGTTCTCGACCAGCCAGCCCTTGACGGTGGCCTCCTGCTCGATGGTCAGCTTGCCATCGGCCTCCAGCGGGTCGAGGACCGAGTGGGCGCCCTTCTGGAACAGCACGGCGTTGTTGTCGACGTCGGTGCCGCCGTTCATCATGATGATCTTCGGCTTCTTGATGTCCTGCGCGTTCGAGGCAGTCGACCATCGTCTGCGCCTGGAGCTTGCCGACCTCCTCGTTGTCGAAGGAGACGTAGTAGCGCGCGGAGCCACCGAGGTTCGGACGGTCGTAGTCGATGACCTTCACGCCGGCCTTGTCGGCCTGCGCCTCGACACCGGCGCCGGAGGCGGCGTCGATCGAGTCGATGATCAGCACCTTGGAGCCGTCACCGATCATGTTCTGCGCGATCGACGCGAACTTGTTCTTGTCGCCCTGGGCGTTCTGCACGTCGGGCGTGAGTCCACCCTCCTTGAGCGCCTTGGTCAGCAGCGGGGCGTCGTACAGCGTGTAGCGCGTCGAGGAGGTGGTGTCGGGAAGGATCGCGCCCACCTTGCCGCTTCGCCTTGCCGGCCGTGCCCTCCTCGGGTGCTTCCGCGGCGCTGGTCGGCGGGCTGTCGAGCTTGCAGGCGGCCGTGATCTTGGTGTCGGCCGACTTGCTCGCCGCTGCCACCATCACCACCGTCGTCGGAGCCGCAGGCGGCGAGGCCACTCAGTGCAATGACCATGGCGGCACCGCCGACGATGGTCCGACGCAGATGACTGGACACTGGTTTACTCCTTAAAGCCTGGGCCCCGGCGGCCCGCGCAACTCTTGGAAGTGTCGTCCGTCACATGCTTGTCGTCAAGAGTTGAACATAACAATCAGTCATCAGCCCCAAGTGCCCCATTTGTTCTCTTGCTTGACGACAAACCGGATGTGGCGCACAGTTTGCGCATGTCTGTCGACGCGCGCGCGTCGGGCCCCGAGGCCCCCGGGTCCGCGACGTCGCTGCGACTCGCCAACCAGCGCCGGGTGCTGTCCGCGTTGCTGGCCAACGGCGGCAAGACCCTGACCCAGTCCGACCTGACCCGGGAGACCGGGCTGGCGTCCGGCACGGTGTCCAGCATCGTCCGCGAGCTCGCCGCCAAGGACATCGTCAGCACCGTCCCGGGCTCGGGACGACGAGGTACGACGGTCCGCTTGGGCCGTGGCGCCGGTCTCGCCGCCGGGATCGACTTCGGACACCGCCACCTGGCGGTGGTGCTCGGCGACATGTCGGGCGAGGTCATCGGCGAGGCCCGCGAGCGGATCGACGCCGACCTCACCCACGAGGCCGGCCTGCAGCTGGCCGGTGAGATGCTCGACAGGCTGCTGGAGCGGCAACGGCGCCGAGCCGTTCCGACGTACGCACCATCGGCATGGGGCTCCCCGCCCCGATCACGCCGCGACGTCGACCTGTCCTCCGCGATCCTGCCCGCGTGGGTGGGCGTCAACGCGAGCGAGGCCGCGACCGAGGCGCTCGGCCGGCCCGTGCACGTCGAGAACGATGCGAACCTCGGGGCACTCGCCGAGCATCGCCGCGGCCTCGGACGCGGGCACGACAACGTGGTCTTCGTGAAGGTGTCCTCCGGGGTCGGTGCCGGGCTGATCATCCACGGCGAGATCTTCCGCGGCACCGACGGCACGGCCGGGGAGATCGGCCACCTCACCCTCGACGACCAGGGGCCCCTGTGCCGGTGCGGCAGCCGCGGCTGTCTCGAGACGTACGCCGCGACGGGAGCCGCCCTGTCGATGATGGCCGAGCAGCTGCCCGGCGCCACGATCGACGACATCATCGAGGCCGCCAAGGCAGGCAACGTCTCCGCGCTGCGCGTCTTCGAGGACGCCGGCATGCACCTCGCGTGGGGGCTGGCCGCCGTGACCAACCTGATCAACCCCGGTGTGATCCTCGTGGGCGGCGACATGTCGCACGCGGGAGACCTGATCCTGGACTCCGCCAGGCTGGGGATGCGCCGGCACGTGCTCTCGGGGGCAGCTGCGGCCACCCCGGTGCTGGTGGCATCACTCGGCGACCGCGCCTCGGCGATCGGCGCCCTGCAGCTGGCGATCGAGGCGACCGACCTGCTCCCGGACCCGAACGGGTAGGCGCCGACTAACCCAGCGTGACGGGCACGGACTCCACGCCGTACACGACGCTGAGCGCGCGGTAGTCCAGCTCCTCGGACGGCACCGCCAGCCGCATCTCGGGATACCTCTGTGCCAGCGCGGGGAAGGCCATCTTCAGCTCCATCTTGGCCAGCTCGGCGCCGACGCATCGGTGGAAGCCATGGCCGAAGGCCAGATGAGAGCTGTTCGCGCGCTCGAGGTCGATCTCGTCGCCCGGCAGTCGCGCGCGGGTCGCGGTTGGCCGCCGGCAACGAGCAGACGATCACCGAGCCCTCGGCGATCCGCTTGCCGCCGACCACGACGTCACGCTTGACGAAGCGCGGGAACGCCACCTGCACCACGGACAGCAGCCGCAGCAGGTCGTCGACGATCGGACCGGCAGCGGTGGGGTCGGCACCGACCCGCTTCCACAGGTCGCGGTCCTCGAGGAGCACCGCCGTGCCCAGGGCCAGCATCGACGCGCTGGTCTCCAGCCCGCCCGTGAACACCCCGTCGGCGAGACCACCGAGGTCGAAGTCGCTGATCTCGTCGCCGTGCTCGCGGATGATCTGGCCGATCAGCCCGGGACCGGGGTTCTTGCGCTGCCGCGCGGCCTCGGCCAGCAGGAACTCCCGCGATCCGCCGATGGCGCCGATCGAGCCCGGACCGCCGTGGGTCAGGTCGAACCGGGCGGTCGCGAGCTGGCTGAAGGTCTCCCGCTTCTCGTCGGGAGCCCGAGCACGTCGCAGATGACCAGGAACGGGATCGGGAAGGCGAAGGTCGGCACCAGGTCGACGGTCTCGGAGCCCTGACCCGCGGCTTCGATCTCAGCGAGCTGACGCTCGATGATCGCCTGCGATGCCGGGCCGCAGCCGCGCCAGGCGGCGCATCGTGAACTCCGGGGTGAGCAGCCGGCGCAGCCGGGTGTGGTCCGGAGGGTCGGTGAACCCGAGACCGCCGATGTCACCGTCGGTGGTCGAGCCGCTCTTGCCCATGTAGGGCCGGATGTCGGTGGAGTACGACGTGGTGTCGCTCAGCACCTGCCGGGACTCGGCGTCACCGGTGACCAGCCAGACGTCCAGGCCGAAGAGCGAGACGAGCCGCTGCACCGGGTCCGCCTCGCGGGTGGCACTGAGCCGGGCGGTCGGCGACATCACCTCTCGCTGCAGTGGCCAGGACAACGAGTCGGGGACCTTGTCCAGCCGGGAGAGGTCGATGCCACCCGCACGGGAGATCAGGCGGTCCCGGACCGCCTTCTTCACCGTGGTGACCAGGCTCATCGCTACCCCTCTGCTTGCGACTGCGACGTTGAGGAGTCTACGAAGGCTGGGACCGTCTGGCATCAGGGACACCCCCGACCGGTCTGGTCCGCCTCCTAGGGGTTCACTCCCACTCATGTGAGTTTTGGCAAGGATTCTTAGAGCGAAACACTCGAAGACGCCTGGCTGATACCGCGTGAGTACACTGGCCTCTTCCCGCCAAGGCAGCAACTGAACACTTCTGAGCAACAGGAGCAGTAATGCCTAGCGGACACGTTCGCCTCAGCGAGGCCGTCGAGTACTACCTCAACCACCGACGCGCCCATTGCGCCACGACGACTGTGCAACAAGAGGCCTTCGTGGCCAGACGATTCATCGCCTCGGTCGGGCGAGTAAATCCCGCCGCACCCAGAACCGTCCACCGTTCTCCACCGCTGGCAGCGTGCCCCGGTGGACGCGGCCTCGTACCGCTAGCCGTGTGACTCCCAGGAGCGCGGCCACCTGCCCGGAAGAGAGCCACTCGTGCTCGTGATCGGGACGAAGGTCGATTCGCTGCTTCCTACGAGGTGGCCGGGCAGCTCTGGCCGCTCGCTCAGAAAGTCGGCGTTCGGCCAGGGCTTCGACCTGATCCCGGTTCAGTGACGCGCCGCGCTTGCCGGTGGAGGTCAGGTCGCCCTTGCGGATGAGCTTGGCCACGTTGCTGAAATGGCAGCCCAGGATCGCGGCTGCCTCCTCGTAGGTGACCCCCTGCGACATGGCGTGATGGTTCCCCCGTCCGGTCACCTGAAACGGATCGCGCGACCGGTCTCCGGCCAGCGCGGCCTAGACCGATTGCCGGTGGTAACTGCAAATCGTGCCTTGGCTGTTCACGGGTCGCGAGCGCCAGTTCTAAAGTGCGAAGTAACAGAAGCGCGGCTCAGCCCGCGTGACGCTGGATTCGGGGGGCACATCATGAAACGAGTCGTCGTAGCAATTTTCTCAGCCGCGTTTATGGTGCTAGGCACCGGCCTGGCCCCGGCGCAAGCTGCCCGGCACAGCGGCCCCGAGTCGCTCGCCAAGGGGGACGGGGCCGTCACCAGCACCAGCACAGGCACCCCAACGCCGGTTTACAGAGAACTCTGCGAGAGAGCCTCTAACTTCTGTTCTGGGCCGTACCTGGTTGCGACCGAGACCAAAACCACGAAGACGGAGGAGTCCTTCGACTTCTCAGCGAAACTCGGCCCCAAGGCTTCGTCGCTAGATCCCACCAGCGGTGCGTTCGGGTCGATGAAGCTGGCGTACAAGTCCACCGTGACCACCACCGTTGTAGCGGACTCCTTTTACTACCAATTCTGCGACGGCAATGGCTTCTACGCTCCGCAGGGTTGTCCTGCCGCCGGAACCAGCACGTCCACCAAGCAGGCCACGGCGACTGCCGATGTGACCTGTCTCAACGTGGTGAACAACCATGCAGCCATCGGCGGGCACGTCGTCAAGTTCAGCGGTGACTTCACTCCGACGCGCGGCATGCTCTTCAACGCCACGGACAACACCGTCGCTCGCCAGCAGCCTGCTCCCGACCAGTTCATGGGAACCTTCGTCACCGACGCGCCCCAGACATGTCCTCCACCTGGGGCCGACTCCCCAATAACCTCCGGCGACGTTTACGTTGACCAGAGCTGAGCAGTCAAGGATCAGCCCGAGACTGGAAATCTACGCCTGAGGCACCGTCCTCTGCGTCCACGCATGCAACCGCCCTCGGCACCACCGCTGCCGGGGAAGTCACTGGCGGAGGCACGGCTCAAGCGAGCACGAGCGGTGGAACTAGCGGCCGATGGAAAGTCTTACGACGAGATCGCTCGACTCGCAGGGTACAAGCATCGGGGCTCGGCGCACCGTGCCGTTTCATCGCCCTAGCTGAACGGGAAGTCGAGGGAGTTGAAGATCTACGGGCGCTGGAGGCGGCCCGGCTCGATCGGCTGCAGGTGGCGATCTGGGACAAGGCCATGAATGGAGACGTTCGGGCTCTGGACTCGGTGCTGCGCATCATCGAGCAACGCAGCCGCCTCATGGGTCTCTATCCGAGGCGATTGCACAACTCGGGCGACGATCGCCCCGCCTACCTCGTGGTTGGTTCCGTCGTAGGCAACCGTAAGGAGGCGACGACGGCGGATGTCTATCGGTGGTCTGCGCAGCAAACCCGGATGCCACAATCTGACGATCCTCGACTCCACGACGACTCGAACCGAGAAGATGGAGTGGCTGCCTCATGACTGTCGCCGGTCACGAGCCCCGCCTGGAAGTTTGACGTGCGGCTCTTGAAGGCAACCCATGCGAGGCAACAATCGGAGTCTGGTTAACGAGTTCGCCTACGCAAACTCCCTTAAGGACTTACGCGACGGGTGAAACCGTGGGGCGCGGATCGCGGCATGAGAGTGCGTTACTTGTCGTCGTCCTGGTCGCCGCGGCAGATCCGGGCGCTGGTCGTCGATTACGTCGCGCACTAGGGTCTTTAGTGTGGAGGCGAGCGAAGTTGAGGACTGGTTCGCGCAGTACCTGTCCGCCTTTGCTGCCCTGGGTCGCGGTGAGTCCCGGCCCGGCGATGTAGCTCCGTACTACGGTGTCCCGTTCCTGTTGACGACCGATGACCTCATCGTTTCGCTCGGGACCGTAGACGAGGTCGCGGCATGGCTGCAGAGCCAGGCGGACGCCACGTTGACTGCGGGGTACAACCACACCGAGACGCTGGCCAGTGACGTGGCGATCTTGAACCGCAACACAGCAGTGCATCGCGCCGAGTTCTCGCGCCAGCGTGTGGACGGCACAGAGATCAACCAGATGTCGGTCACCTACGTCATCACTCGCGAGTCCGAGGGCTTCCGCATCTCCACGCTGGTGTTGCACTCACCCTGATGCACAGTTGAGTCAGCGCTCATCGCCATGACGGTGCGCGGATCGCGGCTGATCGGGACGTCACCATCGTGTCTCAAAGGAGCCGATAAGACGCGGGGCTTCGGCGGGCCGGAAGTAGCGTGCGCTCGATCTCGCGCGCATAGCGGCACGAGCGGATGTTGCAGTCGTCTGGCGAGGACCTTCGCGTCCGCGTTCCGATCTGCCAGTCGCCTGGGCGAACGCGGAGGGCCGCTCTCAGCAGGCAGGCGGCACTTCTACTCCTGCTGACGAAGGTCGGCGAGTGGAACTCGGAGGAGTGGTCGTCGCGTGCGCCGTGCGGAGGCTCGGCTCGGCGGCGATCCTGCCATCCGCGGCATAATAGATGGATTCGGCATGCCGTCGAGTGAACCGGACCGGCCGCTCGGGTGTCTTCTCTCCGGACGAGGAGCCAGGAGGTCACGCCATGACAGGTTCCCGGGCGATCGGCGAGCTGTACGACGTGGCGTACCCACGCCTCGCGCTTCAGCTGTTCGTGATCTGCGGCGACCAGGTCGACGCGGAGGATGCGGTCCAAGAGGCGTTCGTGAAGGCGCTGGCCGCGGGGAGGGCGTTCGACCGGGTGGAGAACCCGGAGGCGTGGCTGCGAAGGGTGGCACTCAACCACCAGCGCAACGTGTGGCGGCGCACGGGCGTCGCGCGGCGGTTCCTGACCAGGGTCCCGGGGCCGCGGCACACCGCAGAGCTCGGGCCTGACCAGGTGGCGGTGATGAGCGCCCTGGCCCAGCTCGACCTCGACCAGCGCACCGTCATCGTCCTGCATCACCTCGGCGACCAGGGCACCGCGGAGATCGCCCGCGAGCTCGACATCCCGGAGGGGACGGTCAAGTCGCGGCTGGCGCGTGGCCGGTCCCAACTCGCCCCACTGCTCGACGAAAGGGAGGAGCACGACCATGCCTGACCTCGAGGTCCTGCGCGACCTGACGCCGCAGTTCCCGCCACCCGGTCTGGGCGACCTGGCCGTCGTGGTCCGCCGGCGCCGGCGGCGCGCCGTCCTCACCGCCGGGGCAGGCGCCCTCGCCGCCGCCGTCGTGGTGGCGACAATGCTCGGCGGGTGGCCGGGCAGCGACCAGTCGACGGAACCGGTCGGCGACCCGACGGATGGACAGACGGACGGTCGGACGGCCGGGGACGCGGCCTGGGCACCCGCCCGGATCCGGGCGGAGGGTGACCCGCTCGACTACGTCGAGGGCCGGAACGGCGCGCTCGCCACGCGACTCTGGATTGCATGTGCGAGAGCCACCTGCGACCGCCGCGAGTGGGTGGAGAACTACGACCACCGGGTGTTCCACTCCGCCGTCGAGGTGACCGTCGACGGCTACCGCAGCTCCGGCCTGTTCGACCTCAACGGGGGCCCGGGGGAGTGGGCGGAGATCGGCGGGCAGCCCTTCGACGACGACTCGATCTACGTCCAGGACTGGAGCCAGCAGGGCGGCACGCAGGAGCGCTACCGGCTCCTGAACGCCGACGGCGCCACGACCGAGCTGACCATGCTCCCCTCCACTGCCCCGCCCGCAGCGGGACCGGACGTGGTCCGCACCACCTTCGTCCTCCGACGGCCTGGCGCGGGTGGACGACACGGCCGGGACCATCCAGCGTCTCGACCTGCCGGACGAGGTGTTCGTCAGATGGGCGGAGTCGGCGGCCGACGAGCTCTTGTGGGGAGTCGCCGAGGACTGCGTCGTCTACTGGCAGCAGCCTGGGGGCGAGTTCGCCCACCGTGAGCTGGAGTGCAAGGCGCCGGACCAGGGCTCCCTGATGATCGACTACAACCCTCGAGCCACCTCCTGGTTCACGGCCGACCGGATGGCCGTCATCGAGCTGGGCGGCAGCAAGCGCCTCCCCGTGGCGCTGCACGTGAGCCTTGACCGCGGGGACACCTGGCAGCGGATCCCCGTCACCGAGGACACCATGTACGACAGGCTCGAGCGGCTGGGTTGATCCGCCCCCAGGCAGGCTCCACGCTGGGCGCCAACTGCGGCTCGCACCGCGTGCGCTCCCGCGGCCCCGCCGCTCTCCAGAGTTGAGTGGGTGGTGGTTCTTAGGACGATGGGTGCAAGGTCTGTTGTCGCATGTGCAGAATCACCTCGCTGGCCTGCACGTCCCGAATCCACCAACACCCAGAGTCTTTTCAGGGCCAGGTCCCCACGCCTGGTGGGACGCTATCGACGAGGAGAGGAGGTCAGCCAGAACGAACGGACGGCGGCGCACGCTCATCGGCAGATCCGGTAACTGCCGCGAGTTCGACGCGGCGGTAAGACGCACTGGAGGAGTGGCGGAGTCACCCGCATGCACGCCCGGATTTTGTCTGGGTGGGCGAGGAGCGGGTGTCAGTGGCCGGCGGCCACGCGCAGCAGGCGGATGGCCAGCGCGATGCGTGCTGGGAAGAGGAGCACGAGCACGATCAGGCGTTGGGCGAGACCGGCCCAGTCGTGTAGCGGAGCGTCGTCCGGGATCACGAGGGCGCCCATGAGCGGGAACGACAGGGCCGCCAGCACGCCTGCCGCGAGGATCCATCCGGCGATGCTGCGCCAGCGGGGGTCGGCCGCGCATCGACGCGACAGCGCGATCAGAGCGATGAAGCTCGCCGCGAAGAAGAGCGTGCCAGCGATCTGGTGACCTCCCGGGTCATAGGTTGCGCCGGCAGCGTCTTCTCGTAGCGGGAAGATCGCGACGAGCACGTTCAACACCCCGCTGACGAAGAGTGCGGCAGGCCCGACGATCCCCGCGCGGCTGGGGGCGAGCCCACGGTGCAGGCCCACCGCGAAGACCATGGTCAGCACGCCGAGGGCGACGAAATTGGCTTGCTGCATCCAGCCGTGATCGGTCGCCTCGAGGGCGCTGACGACCTCGCTGATCGGGTCGTACTCGCCCCGGCTGAGTTGCTCCTGAACCAGGAACCCGAGCGTGAAGAGGACCGGACCTGCGATGCCTGCCAATGCCGACCAACGCATGAGGTCCGACTGGGTCGAGGTGAGCTTCCGGCTGTCGTCCTTGACTGTGTTCATGACCGCCTCCTGAGGCCCCACTGTGGGGCTGCGTTATCGACGCTAGGAGCCCGGCCGTTCGCCCGCCATCGGGCGTTCGCCCCATCCCGCCAGGCCGTGCTGCATCGCGAAGACGGCAGCAGCGGCCCGGGTCGAGACCCCGATCTTGGGATAGATGTTCTGCACGTGCCGGCTGGCTGTCTTCGTGGAGATTCCGAGCCTTCGGCCGATCTGCTTGATCTGGAACCCGTGTGCGAGCAGACCGAGTACCTCCACCTCGCGGTCCGTGAGCCCCGCGGGGTACACGGCTCGGGGTGTCGCCAGCCCGGCGGCATCGAGCACCGCCTTGACCGCCTCGGCGTCCAGCCGCCCAGCTCTGCTCTGCTCGCCGAGCACCTCCGCCGCGTCGGCAGGTGACTGTTGGGGCCGGTGCGGCCGAGGCTCCGTCATCGTGTGGTAAGCGTCGGCCACGGCGACCAGCCGAGCCTCAGCCGACAGTTCGCTGGCACCGACCCCACGGTGGTAGCCGGTTCCATCGCAGCGCTCATGGTGCGCCGACGCCGTCTTCGCGAGCCCGGAGAGGAACGGGGATGGGGTCAGCAGTCGCTCGGTGTGATACGCGTGCAGGCGCACCTGCTCGCGCTCGTCAGTGGTCAGCGCGCCCGGCTTCTGCCACACCGCAGGTGACACCGCAACCCTGCCGAGGTCATGGACGCGAGCCGCTCGGGTCACGTCCCGTTGAGCGGCCGCTTCGAAGCCCATCCGCTTCGCTGCCTCATGTGTCAGCCGTGCCACACCGTCACTATGGCCGGTCAGACAGGGAGCGGCCAGGTCGGCGAAGTCGCCCATGGCCGCGAGGGCCTCGTCAATGGCCGGGCCGGTGAGCATCAACGGGTCACCCGGCTCGCCCGAGAGTACGACGTCCCACAGGGACTCCTCACCGTCGGGCACCAGCTCGTCGGCATGGGCGCAGAACTCCTCCGCGACGTGGGGATCATGTCCCCCGCCGGCGCGCGTCCGGACAACCTCGACGGCGTACTGCTGACCACCGACCCACCTCTGGATCGACGCATCCCGCGCGACAGCCACGATGCGCAGCGCAAAGGGGATGGCATCGCCCTTCAGGCCAAGAAAGCCGCCCTTGCCGTCCCAACGCTCGGTGAGCTGCCCGAACAGGCCGTGGATCGATGCGGGAAGACTGAGGCGCTCGCCCAGCATGTGGGCGACCTCGCACATCGCGGCCATGTGTATGGGATGGCCGCGCATCGCCCGCGGCAGCGTCCGGGCGACCTGGAGCGCCCGCGCGAGCCGGCCGGACTCCGGGTTGGAGATCGAGCGAACGATCCCACGAACGACCTCGCCAGAGCTGCCGTAGATCGCGGGGTTGAAGTTCTCCAACATCGTGCCCCACGGGAACAGCTCGGCAGAGATCTCGGCGTCGGCGGTGCAGCCGACGTAGTAGAGCAGGCTGCCGTAGAAGGCCTGCGAGGCAACCTCGTCGTCGACGCCAAGGCTGCGGGCGAGCCTGGTGGCGATGACCGCGCTCTCCAAGCCGTGCTCGAGCGGCAATCCCATCGCTAGGTCCGTGGCGAGCGACAGTGAGCCGACGAGTTCCGCGGTGCGGACGTGTTCCAGGACGACCACATGTGGAGCGTACTGCGGCCGACTCTCGCGACGACCCGATCACAGAGTCCTCAGATTCCCAGGACCGGGTGACGACCTTGACCCTTCGGCGAACCATGGTCTCGTGCGAGACCCACAACGAGGCACGAGATACTCAAGGTCGCACAGCCACACTCCTCCAACCGCGACGAGCGTTGTCACTGGCGGCGGAATGACTCAGGTCGCCGATGTGCTGATGTCACCTGCCCTCTAGCGCCGCTATCAGGACCCCTGGGCGGGCTTGCTCTGTAGCCTGCCCATATGAGCAAACGCATCGATGAGGACGACCAGGTGTGGCCCACGCGCTGCCCGGCGTGCGACACCGAGATGGCGTCGGCGGTGATTGACTTTGATCAGTCGAACGAGAACCGGGTCGAGTTGAACCCGGGTGAGATGGTTGCGGTTGACTACTGTCCGAACCCTGATTGTCCTGAGAAGGCGACGAAGACAGACAAGTCGTAGTCAGCTGCTCCGGCGTTGCGCCTGGCCTATCCCCTCTGACGTCCTGGAGAACTGGATCGAGAGTCGCGGTCCTCCTCGGCGATGTCGCGCGGGTACGTGTCGGCGTCCTTGGCGACGCATGTCGATCTAGGCGAAGTAGCGGCGGAAACACGCAACTGCGAGCGTCTAATTACGATCCGCGGATCATGTGCGACGCCGGCGGTTTGCGGAGCCCGAGCGAGCCGCGCAATTGCGGGTTTCTGATGTTCCGGGTCAGGAGTTCACTGACTTGTTCACCGTGCGGCACTTCGGTCGGTGGGCCGGGGAGCTGTTGTCTGAGCAGCGCGGTGGCCAGCTCCGGGCCGAACTGGTGCCAATCCAGAGCGTCGTCGGGCACGGCGCCTGCGCCAACGGCCTCCGTCACCAAGGAGGCGACGCTCGAGGCGGCGATGGCCCGCTCGTTGGCTTGAAGATCCGCACCAAGACGACCAAGACCCACATCGAAGCTCGCCGCGAGGAGTGCGCGCGCATCCACGATCCCAGGGCCCATTGCACCGGCGTCCCATGGGGTCGGCCGGCGGGCCGTGGCCTTCAGCAATCGGCGGAACATTGCCTGAACCGTTTCGCCACGGGCATGTGCAGCAGCGACCACGTTGGCTCGCCCGTGGTGAGCAACCCACATTGCCGCCACGCCTGCGGTGAGGGCGACCGCGAAGCTCGTGCCCTGCCCTTGCCCGACCGTGTCGGCGCCGCTGGGGCCACTGGGGGGCACGAACGCGCGGTAGACGTTTTGGCCCGGTGCCGAGATGTCGACGGGTGCGCCGCGGCAGGTGCCGGGCCAAGGTTCGTCGGCCGCGTTCGTCGCTGCGACGGCGATGCATTCGTCGTACCGAGCAGGCCACACGACCAGGTGCACGCAGTTCCCGGCAGCGGCCAGAACCACCAGGTCGGCCTCGACTGCTCGCCGTATCGCGCGGTGCAAAGCGCTGGCGGGGATGCCGCCCAGGCTCATGGTGACAACGTGGGCTCCTTCTTGGATCGCCCAGTCGATCGCGCGGGCGACCGTGATCTGCCTGATCCGCACCACGCTCTCGATGGTGCGGATCGGCATGAGCCGGGCCTGGGGGGCCGAGCCCGTGACGACGTAGCTGTCCAGCGACACCAGGACACTGGCGGTTCCCGTGCCGTGCCCTGGGTTGCCTGGTCCTGCCAACGGGTCGGTCGGGTCGTTGTCGTCGTCGATGACGTCAAAGCCGGGCACGAATGCGACGCCGACAAGCTCCACATGCGCGGTGATCCCAGTGTCGGGTTGCGCGACGATGACGTCCTTGCCACGGCTCGGTCGGCCGCTTTGCTCGGAGTAGGTCCAAGCGGCGGGTACGTGCATCCGGTCGAGCGCCCAACCTGGCGTGGGTTCGAGCGCGGGTTGCGGGTCGACGTAGCAGCCGGGCGGGAAGCCCGCGAGGGCCCCGCCAGTAGGCGCGCCAGCCCGAGCGGTGCCATGCTCGGGAAAGAAGGCAGTGGGCAGATCCGGCTCGGCGCTGATCAGGTCGAACTGCTCGGCCAGCGCATAGCCCGCGGCGAAACAGGTAGCTAGGCGCTCCGCGGCCAGGGCTCGGTCTAGCACGTCGAGGATCAGCATCTCCGGGTCCAAGGCCGACAATGGCGTGACACGTACTCGCAGGTCCGCGAGAGTTCGTTCGACCATGATCGCGACAGCGGCCGGATCCTGGTGGGGTTGCAGTTCAAGGGCGAAACGCGCCGGCAAAGGGTCGCCGCTCCCGGTCCTGGGCACCGTTGCGGTACGCAGCCGAGCGATGACGGTGGCATCGTCCCCCGCCATGCTGCTCACAGGGCCTCCCGAATGCCGTGCCTATTGAAGGTGTACTCAGGATGCTCGCGCGGTCACCGTTTGTGAAGTGTGTCGGTTCGAGTCGGATGTTGCCATGAAGGCAAGCGGCAGTGTGGGCCTTCGTGATCGGTTCGGCAAATACCTTGGGCTTGGTGGTGTCAGCAGGACTTCACCTCATCTGCATAGCGCCACGGATCTCGTACGAGAAGTGCGTTGGCCACAGCCTTCACGCGCAGGCGGGATGCACTGGCGACGGTAAGACGTAGCTGAAAGACGGCGCGATCCACACGGACGGGTGCGCCTCAGCTCTGGACCGGTTCGAGAACGGCCACGGGGATCGCGCGCCCCGCCTTCTTCGCGTACCTGCTGACCCCGGGCGCCTGGGCCAGGATCGTGGCGCGCCACATGGTGTCTCGTTCCTCGCCGTGCAGCTCGTGCGGCCGGATCATGAACTCGCGCTGCCGCACCTGAACCAGAGCCGCGTCCGCCTCGCGTAGGTTCTGGAACCAGTCGGGGTCTTGCCGCGAGCCGGAGCCCGTGCCCCAGACGACAAGGCCCTCCGGTGTCTCGAGGTACCGCACACAGGTCGAGCGCGGGATGCCGGTACGACGGCCAGGGGTCGTGATCATCAGCACGGTGACGTTCTTGCTGCCGCTGGACAGCCGTCCGTTCAGCGTGCGATACATCCACACGCCGATGTGATTGCCGACGCGGGCCATTCGCCGCTTGCGACTGGTCATCGCGCCGCTCCGGACGCACCCCGCATCTCGTAAGGGTATCCACGCCGGTCGCGAGGGGCCAGCGCGATGACGTGTGCTCTCAGGTGCGCCGCCAGACGAGGCGACGTGCGACGTCGCAACGCTCGAAGCCGTCAGGATCGCCAAGCCGTCCCCTCCGTCGAAGGTTTGGCATGACGAGCTGGGCGCACGACCCGATTCAGGCAGGGTCGGTCACATCGGCCACCTGTGCGTCGAGGTGAGCGATCACGTCGCTGGAGGCGACCGTGGCGCCCACGCCGTGGGCGCCGGCCCCGATCGAGATCGTCCGCCCTGCAATCCGCTCGTCGGCAAGGACGGGCAAAGCCGTCGTGGAGCCGAACGGCGTGATCGTGCCACGCTCGTAGCCGGTCACCGCCCGCGCCCCCTCCGCGTCGGGCATCGAGATGCGGTTAACTCCCAGCACCGCCCGCAGCTTGGGCCATGAGATCTCCCGGTCGCCCGGCACCAGGACAAACAGGTGATCGCCCTCGCCACGCCGTACGACCAGAGTCTTCACCATCGCCTCGCGAGGCACGCCGCGCGCTTCCGCCGCCTCGGCGAGGGACCGCACCTGGCCGTGCCGCGTGACCGCGTACTCGATGCCGGACTCGGCCAGCGCGCGCAGGGCTGGGGTGTCGCCAGACGTCTCCGAAGCCCTGCGCGTCATGACGGTCATCCTCGAAGTGGTCGTTGGATCGGGCAAGCACAAAGTATCGCTGCCGCGCTCGGACCCGTCAGTGACCGGGGATTCCTGTCGACGCGCCGGAGGGTAAGAGTGCGCCCCCTGAACGCGCGGAGGGGGTACAGACCTTCACTGGGCGCCGCCTTCGCGGTGGAAAGACGCGCGTGCCGAACGACGGGATCGTGGGATGAGAGTGCAGTCGAAAGACTTCAACTAGTGTGGGCCGACCGGCTTCGACTATGCGGGAGCGATGGAGCATGGAGCGTTTGTGGACGTGCGACCGGCTGGCTGTCACGATGCGCCGGGTCGACTTCCTCGACCCCGTGCTGGCGGGCCAGCCTCACGCACGGGAGCGCGGTGTGCGCGTTGAGATCAAGCCTGCACAGGCGCGGCCCCGGGGGTCGGTCTACGCCTCTGATCTCGTCACGCTGGACCAGGCGCTGTGCAGATGCGACTTCCTCGAGTCGGGACCGGGCAAGGCCGACCGGATGCACTGGCACCCCGAAATGGCCGACGGCGAGCCAGGGGACCGTTCGTTCGAAGCCGCAATGCCGGCCGACCCGCGAGGCTGGTTGACCTCCTTCCTGCGCAGCGAACTGCCTGCCTACTTGCGCGGGACTGGCCACGACATCACGTCATACACAGACGACCTGGCCGAGATAGGGGAGACCGCGGACGAGATCGGACTAGCGCTCGATGAGGGTCTCGCCTGGGCGCGGGAGCCCTGGCCGGACGTCGAGCACGACGACCGGGGAATGGCGATGGCGAAGTAGCGCATCGCTGCTCTGCCCAAGAGGAACCCGCGCATCGGCAGGAGCGGAGCGCATCGCGGCGATCACTGCGCGTGCCTTGCAGGTCTGGGCGCACGCTGCCGCCTGAACCCAGAGGCATGTGCGGACGTTCGAGTGTGCCGACAGGCGGCGGATAGACGCACCTTCAAGTCCGTCCGCCATTGAGGCCGGCTCGGCGGATATCAGGTGTGCATCGCGCGCAGGAGCAGCACCACGCCGCGCGCCGTGTCGAGGTTGGCCGCGATGGCGACGACCGCCAGCCCCCATAGCGGTAGGCCGCTGAGCGCCGCCAGGGCGAAGATCAGCAACCGGACCTCGCGCCGGAAGAGCAACCGCACGTCGGTGTCGCGGCCTACTGCGTGGATGTAGGAGATCAGCAGGCAGCCGCACCCGGCGGCGAACCCCCAGGCCCAGGCGGTCTCGGTGTGGCCGGCGCCGATGACCAGGCCGACCACCACGGCGAGGTCGGCATATCGGTCCAGCAGCGTGTCCAGCGCGGCGCCGCGGCGCGAGGCCCGGCCGCTTACTCGCGCGAGCTCGCCGTCGACACCGTCGAGGGCGGAGCCGAGCAGGACGCCGAGCCCGCCCGCGGCCATCGCCCATCGGTCGCCGACCGCGATCAGGCCGGCCGCGAGGAGCGTGGTGGTGAAGGCCAACAACGTGGCCACATGCGGGCTGAGCCCGGTCCGCAGCAGCTGGCGGGTCAGGGGCCCCGAGATCCGCCGGTTGACGGTCCGGGCGATGATCTGGTCGGTCGGCTTGGGCCCGTAGCGATGCCACATCACCCGCTCCAACGCACGCACTCCCTCAGGTGTGTCGACGGCCGCCCAGAGCCCGGTGAAGTCGCAGGTGGTCATCTCGAAGCCGTAGTCGAGCATCCGCCGCCGCACGGCGGCCCACGGCATCGCCGGTGCGTCTGCGGTCGCGGCCAGGACGTCGGCGACGTGGACGGAGCTGAGGCCGGCGTCGACCGCGGTGTACTCCTTCAGGTCGGCTGTCAGCTCGAGCAATCGGCCGTCGGCCGTGGTCCGCACCCGGGCGGGGGGCACCCCTCCCAGGCCGCCTACCTGGCGCTGCGGGTCACGGTCGATGGCCAGCACGTTGCGACCCGGTGCGGCCATCAGCCGCCGTACGTCGTCGGCCTCGAACACGTGGTCGCCCATGACCACCAGGCACCGGTCCTCGTCGACCTGCTGGAGGCCGGCCAGCACCGAGGTCGAAGTGCCCTGGTGCCAGTTTGGGTTGACCACCAGGTCGACCGGGAGGCCGTGGGAGTGGATGGTCGCCGCCACGTCCTCGCTTCGGTACCCGGCCACCACCACGATCCGGGTCACTCCCGCCTCGCACAGCACCTTTACCGTGCGGTCGAGCAGGGTCACGCCGCCCACCCGCCGCAGCACCGTCGGCTGGAGTGAGCGGGACCGGTGCTTCGACTCCGCGGGTGCCACGACCGCGCTTGTCGCCCGCGGCTGGGGATCGGTCTCCGGGCGCGGGTCCATGGCTGGCAGTATGCGTCAGCACGCTCGTACGCGCGCCAGAGCACGGATGCGGGGAGACATGTTCCCGCATCTGAGGCGCTTTTCGAGAGGCCGTACGGATCGCTGCTGCGCGAGATAGACAGCGTCCATGTGAGGTGCAGAGGCGGCGGTGTGATGTGCCTGGCATGACGGCCTTGGCGCGCAGTCGCCAACTCCGGATCAGGCTGGTGGCGCTGGTGTGCTGTCGAGCCGGCCCTGCCTCGTCGAATCGAGAAGGAACCCCAGAGCGATGGCGGCGGGCACCTTGGAGCCGGCCGCGAAGAGGTGGCCCTTGCCGGGGAAGAGCACCGCCTGTCCTTGCGGGATTCCATTCGCCGTGCGTCTGAAGAGTTCCGCGGTGTAGAAGGGGTCGGCGGTCCCTCCGAGCACGAGCGTGGGTGCCTTCACTCGCGACAACTGGGGCTCGGCGTCGAAGGAGTCCTCGGCCGCGATCATGGCGAGCATGTCTGACGGATCGTCGACCTTGAAGCCGCTGCCCATCAGCCAGCCCAACCCCCGGGCCGGCTGGCGGAGCAGCGGCGGAGCCACGGCGCCGAGGAGGAACGCAGCTGCTCCTCGCGGGTCGCCGCGCTTGGTGAGCCGCGCGAGTTCCTGCTGCATGCGACGCCCGTCCGGGGCGAGCCGGCAGGCTGCTGCAGCGAGCACCATCCTCCGCACGAGCTGCGGGTGATCGATTGCGAGCTGCAGTGCCACAGATCCACCGGTCGAAGTGCCGTGCAGCAGTACCGGCCCGCCGAGGTCGCGCTCGATCGCGTCGGCGTAGTCGGCGGCGACGTCGGACAACGTCGCGCCCTCAGCCAGACCGGCCTTGCGCTGCACGAGGTAGACCGTGAAGTGATCGGCGAACGGCGCCGCCCATGACAGCGACATCCGCCGCCACCTGCCTGTGGGGTTGGCATGCTCGGAGGTCAGTCCGGGCGACACAAGCAGCGGCGGCCCGGTGCCCAGCCGCAGGTAGGGCAAACCGTTGGACAGTTGTCCCTCGCTCACCTCGGCCATGCCGGAAACCTACTCCGCCAGGACCGCACTCCCAGCAATCAGCGCCAGACAGAGCGTTTGGGAGCGAGCACCGTCCCGTCAGAGCCCCTAGCATGCGGTCCGTCGGGGCAATAAAGGCCGCGACGACCGAGCATGAGGCCTCCGGCCCGTAGCAGTTGCGCACCACTGGACCCGATCGGTGAACTCCCTGCGGCAACGCGGCAACGCGGCAACGCGGCGAAGCGGCGGTGTGACGCTCTGCCGCTTCGCAGCGCTGTGGCGCGCCGCCCGTTGATGGCATCAGCGTAGGAGCGTCGTCGCCAGTCGCGCGATGTCCGCGGGTCCGACCCGGCAACAGCCACCGATCAGGCGTGCCCCCGCCTTCACCCAGGTGTTAGCGAGCGCGGGGTCGAACGATCCCTGCCCCGCCCAGGAGTGCGACCGGGCGTCCCACGCCTCGCCGCGGTTGGGATAGGCGACACCTGGCTTCCCGGTGACCGAGACTGCTGTCTCGACGGCGGCGAGGACGTCGGCTGGCGCGGAGCAGTTGACCCCGGCGGCGACGACCGCCGTGCTCCCGGCGAGGACCTGGTACGCCGCGAGCAGCGGCTGCCCCGCGCGCGTCTCGCCGCCGCTGACGGAGTAGGAGAACCACGCCGGCACGCCCAGCGCGTCCAGCAGCCGCACCAGGACCTCGGCTTCGTTTAGGTCTGGGATGGTCTCGACCGCCAGAAGGTCCGGAGCCGCCGAGGCGAGGAGCTCGAGCCGCGGCGCGTGGAAGTTGCGGAGGGTGGCCGCGGAGACGCCGTACCTGCCGCGGTACTCGGAGCCGTCCGCCAGCGTGGCACCGTAGGGCCCGACCGAGGCTGCCACTAGGAGCTCCCGGCCGGTCGATGCGGCGACCGCTTGCGCGGCCTCCCGGGCACGGTAGACGCTGCTCCGGATCAGTCCGGCCGCGGCCTCATCGGAGAGACCGGCGCGGACCAGGCCGGGCATGCTGGCCTGGTAGCTCGCCGTCGTCGCGACGTCGGCGCCCGCCTCGAAGTACGCGCGGTGCACAGCGACGATATCCGCGGGGTTATCACGGAGCAGCCGCGCGGTCCACAGGTCGTCGGAGAGATCGTGACCCCGGTCCTCCAGGACGTTGGACATCCCGCCGTCGAGGATCACAACTCTGCGCTTGAGGACCTCGTCGAACAGCGGCATGGTTCAAGTGTGCAGCCCGTGGTCCGTGGACTGACCGGAGACGC
>CAVVID010000025.1:0-18458 GCA_963748185.1 uncultured Actinomycetota bacterium
CCAGCAGGTGCGGGTCGCCAAGCGCATCAAGCGCCACCAGGGCTGGGGGGCGTGGCCGCACTGCTCGCGGCGCATCGGCGTACGCCGCTGACGTTCGCCCTGGCGTTCCTGCCCTCCGGGGGCACCGGTCTGCCCCGCTCTTGTGGCCGCAGCCCGCAGGGCCGTATCTTGCGAGGACTGTGACCTGGGCCACACCGGACGCGGGAGGCACGCATGACCCAGCTCGACCGGCAGGGTGCGCCGGATCCGGTCTCGGAGCCCTTCACCCCCGGCATGCGGGAGAACCCCGAAGAGCTGGCACTCATCCCCGACGAGATCGCGCGGGAGCACCCGAGGTCGGAGGACCCGACTCCCGACCGAGGAGTTCACCGAGGAGTGGCGCAACGCGTCGTACAACTGCTTCTCGTCGGGCCACAAGTTCTGCCGCGAGGTCTGCCCGGTGATGCAGGTGACCCGCAACGAGTCGTGGACCCCGACGGCGTTCCACGCCAACGTCGTCGCGATGGACAAGGGCGAGCTGACCATCGAGGAGGTCGCCTCCGACTACGTCAACTGCACCCAGTGCGGCGCATGCGAGCTGCGATGCCCGAACACGCTGTTCACCGGTGACTTCTACCGGTTCCGCACCCGCACGGTCGACGTCGTCAAGGCAGTGCGGGCGTTCGCCGTCGAGAGTGGCGTGCACCAGCCGGAGTGGCAGTCCTGGAACGCGCGCACCGACGAGCGGACCCACGAGCCGGTGCTGGGTGAGACCCCGGTCAGCCAGGAGCACGTGCGCGACTGGTCCGAGGGACTCGACATCCCGGTCGGCGGCGAGACCGTGCTGTTCGTCGACTGCGAGGCGGCGTTCTACCGCACGTCGGTCCCGCGTGCGGTCGCGCAGATCCTGCAGCAGGCCGGCTACGAGTTCGGGCTGATGGGCGAGCAGTGGTGCTGCGGCGGACCCGCCGCCGAGATGGGGTACGTCGACCAGGCGAAGCGGTTCGCCCAGCACAACCTCGACAACTGGCGCTCCACCGGCACCAAGCGCGTCCTCGTGCTCGACCCGCACGACTACATCTCGTTCACCGAGGACTACCCGAAGTACTTCGGCGCCGACTTCGACATCGAGGTCGTCCTCGTCGTCGAGCTGTTCGCGCAGCTGATCCGGGAGGGCAAGCTGACGCCGTCGGTGCCGATCGAGCGGGCGATCACCTACCACGACCCCTGTCGGCTCAACAAGCGCAAGGGGATCTGGAAGGAGCCCCGCGAGATCCTCCGATCCATCCCCGGCCTGGACTTCACCGACGTCGACCGGGTGACGCAGTGGTCCTACTGCTCGGGCGGTGGTGGCGGGCTCCCGGTCGAGAAGCCCGAGCTCACCGCGGCGATCTCGGCCAGCCGGGTGGAGAAGGCGGCGGCGCTCGAGGTGGACACGTTGGTCAGTGCCTGTCCCTGGTCCGAGCGTCCCCTCGGCGAGGCCGGCACGAGCGCGAACATCGACGTGATCGACATCCACGAGCTGCTCGCCGAGTCGCTGGGCATCACGGTCGGCGGCTCACTGGAGGGGGCAGCAACGGGCACTCAACGGGGACGGGGCGTCGTGACCATCGCGGTGGAGCGTCTCGACGAGGTGGTCACCGCGCTGCGCACCGTGCTGAGGGACGAGCAGATCCTCACCTCCAAGCCCGACCGCTACAACCGGGCGCGGGTGCCCGCCCCGTTCCCGGTGCACCGCTGGGCCGAGCGGCTTCCCGATCTCGCCGTACTCCCGACGAGCACCGAGGAGGTCGCGGGCGTCGTACGCATCGCCAACGAGCTGCGCGTGCCCGTCGTACCCCGCGACGGCGGCACCGGACTCACCGACGGCGCGGTCCCGCTGCACGGCGGCATCGTCGTGGACGTGAAGCGGATGAACGCGATCAAGGAGCTCGACCTCGAGAACCGCACGGTCACCGTCGGCACCGGCATCAGCATGCTGAAGCTCAACGAGCAGCTCGCGAAGCACGGCCTGTTCTATCCCGACGACCCTGCGTCGTACCCCTGCTCGCTGGTCGGCGGACGCATCGGCACCAGCGGCTGGTCGCTGATCGGCTCCCGCTACGGGCACACCCGCGACCTGGTGCTCAGCTTCGACCACGTGCTGCCGACGGGTGAGGTGATGCACGTCGGCGACGGCATCGGGCACAAGGTGAGCAAGTCCTCCAGCGGCTACCAGCTCAAGCACCTGTTCATGGGCCACCAGGGCACGCTCGGCATCGCGACCGAGGCCACGCTCAAGCTGTTCCCCAAGCCGGAGGCGGAGCTCTCGCCGTTCTGGGCGTTCGACAACTACGACGACGCCTACAAGTGCGTCGGTGCGCTGGCCCGCGCCGGGGTCGCGACCTTCGCCGGCGCGGTGCTGTTCGACGAGTACAAGGTCGCCTACCTGCGTCGCGACGACGAGGCCTACATCCCCCAGCCCGGTGACGTGCGCGCGCTGGTGTGCGCGGTGATGTACGGCTACGAGGACGAGGTGCGGCCCGCCGGCAAGCGGCTGTTCCGGATCGCGAAGGAGCACGGCGCCCGCTACCTCGGCGACGAGATCTCCGAGGGTGACTGGGCCGCGCGGCACGACCGCTACGCGACCCCGCTGCACGGGCGCACCAAGGCCGGCCAGGTGGTGCCGATGAGCTGGCACTGCGAGGACGCCGCGATCAACTACACCAACCTCCCCTCGGTCTCGAAGGCCTGGCACGGGATCATCGCCGACCTGCGTCGTCGTACCGACGTGTTCGACGACTGGGGCATGTTCGCCTACACCTCGGGCAACACCGGCGTCGACTACCTCACCGAGATCGACGTCGGCATCTGGGAGCAGCAGCTCGACGACAGGGCCTGGGCGATGTGGGTGCAGGCCAAGAAGGACATCGCCGCGGTCTCCCTGGCGCACGGCGGCTCGATCAGCGCCTGCCACGGCTCCTGCCGCGCGGGCGAGGTCGACCTCGTCCCCGACGAGCTCGGCCGCGGCTTCGAGGTGATGCTCGACCTCAAGCGCACCCTCGACCCGAACAACATCATGAACCCGGGCAAGTACCTCCTCGACCGTGCCTATGACAGCGGGGCCTATAGACAACGGGGCTGACGAGAGCGGAGATCACCGATGAGTGACGAGTCCCCTGACGGTTCGCCCGACGACTCCACCGCTACCGGGCCGATCGGCTTCCGGTACGCCGAGCAGTACACACCGCCCGACCCGGAGCGCGTCTCCGACGTCGCCATCACCACCCATGAGCACGTCTTCGAGGTCGACCCGCGACTGATGGAGCGCTGGGTGCTGCAGCAGACGTTCCCCAACTGGGACTCGCTGCGGATCATGAACAGCCGCGGCGACCACCTCGAGTGGATGCACCGGCACTTCGCCCACAAGGTGGTGACCGGCTCGGAGCTGCTGGCCGAGGTCGAGGCCGCAGAAGAGACAACGCAGGGGGGCCCGAATGAGCCGGGTCGACAGCCCCGAGGTCCCGGACGACGAGGCCGCGCGACTCGAGGCGCTCGGCTACACCTCGGAGTTCAAGCGCGAGATGAGCATGTGGGCGAACTTCTCGCTCGGCTTCACCTACCTCTCCCCCGTCGTCGCGACGTACACGCTGTTCGGCATCGCCATCGCCACCGGCGGCCCGCCGATGATCTGGTGGCTGGTCATCGTCGGCGTCGGCCAGTTCCTCGTGGCGCTCGTCTTCGGTGAGGTCGTCTCGCAGTACCCCGTGGCCGGTGGCGTCTACCCGTGGGCGCGACGGCTCTGGGGTCGGCGCTGGGCGTGGATGACCGGCTGGGTCTACCTCGTCGCGCTGCTGACCACGATCGCGGGCGTCGTCTACGGGGCCGGCCCCTACCTCGCGGCACTGCTGGGGTTCGAGTCCGGCGTCACCTCGACGATCCTCTGCGCAGAGATCATGCTGGCGATCGCGCTGGCCCTGAACATGCTCGGCACCCGGGTGCTCGCCATGGCGGCGATGATCGGCTTCACCGCCGAGCTGCTCGGCGCCATCGCCGTCGGCGGCTGGCTGCTGCTCACCGAACGCAACCAGGACCTCTCCGTCATCTTCGACACCGAGGGCGCCGGCGAGGGCAGCTACCTCGCGGCGTTCCTCGCGGCGGCGATCATCGGCGTCTACCAGTACTACGGGTTCGAGGCCTGCGGTGACGTCGCCGAGGAGGTGCCCGACCCGACGCGCGAGATCCCCAAGGCGATGCGGATGACCATCTACATCGGCGGCGCCGCGTCGATCCTGGTGTGCCTCTCGCTGCTGCTGGCCGTCAAGGACTTCGGCGCCATCATCGGGGGCGAGGACACCGACCCGGTGATGACGATCCTCAACGATGTCTTCGGCACCACCGGCACGAAGTTCGTGCTGCTCGTGGTGATGATGTCGTTCCTGTCCTGCACGTTGAGCCTGATGGCTGCGGCCAGTCGGCTGATGTACTCCTACGCGCGCGACGACATGATCTTCGGCTCGCACCTGCTGCGCCACTTCGACCACGTGCGCCACGTCCCGCCGTACGCCATGATCGTCGCCGCCTCCGTGCCGGCCGTCATCGTGCTCGGCTCGGTGGTCTCCGAGAAGGCGCTCACCTCGATCGTGTCGTTCGCCATCCTCGGCATCTACCTCGGCTTCCAGATGGTCGTGCTCGCGGCGCTCCGCGCCCGGCTGAAGGGCTGGGTGCCGTCCGGGCCGTTCACCCTCGGTCGCTGGGGCCTGCCGATCACGATCGCCGCGCTGACGTACGGCGTCCTGACGATGATCAACGTCGCGTGGCCGCGCACGCCCGACGCGCCCTGGTACGACAACTGGCTGGTCGCGCTGTCCGCGGTCGTGGGCGTCGGCGTGGGTGCGATCTACATGGTGATCGCCAAGCCCTACACCCGGAGCACGGCGATCTCGGCGGACGCGATCCCGACCGCGTCTGAGCCCACCTCTGGCCCGACCACCTCGAACCCAGTCTCGGAGAAGTGACGAAGCAAGGGAGACAACGATGAAGTTCAGCTATGTGATGGTCCCGACGTACCCGCTCAAGGAGTCGCTGGCGACGATCAAGTTGGCCGACGAGCTCGGGTACCACGCGGTGTACGCCGCGGACGAGACCTGGTGGAAGGACCTCTGGCTGCTCTTCGCCGCTGCGGCGGCCGACACCTCCCGAACATCCGGATGGGACCCAGCGTCTCCGGCGTGGTGCTGCGGGAGCCCACGCTGATCGCGCAGGCAGCCGCGACCCTCGACGAGCTGTCCGACGGCCGCGCCGAGGTCGTGCTCTCCAGCGGGAACTTCGGGCTGCTGGCGATGCACGGCATCGACTGGAAGAACACCAAGCCACTCTCCCGGGTGAAGGAGGGCGTCGAGGTGATCCGCACCTTCCTCGACGACGGCGCGATCACCCACGACGGCGAGTTCTTCAACTACAACGGCCTGTTCACCTTCGCGCGGCCGGTGCAGGAACACCTGCCGGTGAAGATGGGTGCGATGAAGGGCCCGAAGTCGTTCGAGGCCTCTGCCGAGTTCTCCGACGGCTGCCACCACGCGCTGAGCTACACCCGCGAGGCCTACGAGTACATGATGAAGCACTGCACCATCGGCGCCGAGCGAGCCGGCAAGAACGTGCAGGACCTCGACCTCGGCGCGTGGGTGGTGTTCTCGTGCGGCGAGGACTCGGCGGCGGCCAAGGACGCCGCCCGCAGCCTGGTCGGCCTCTACGCGTCCTCGATGCCGGACGACCAGCTCCGGCGCAACGGCGTCGAGCCGGAGGAGATGGCCCCGATCATCGAGGCCATCGGTGCCGGCGACATGGCCAAGGGCATCGAGCTCACCTCCCCCGAGATCGCCGAGCGGCTGTCGATCGCCGGCACGCCGGAGGAGTGCGCGGAGAAGATGGAGCGCGAGATCACCTCCACCGGGATGAACCACCTCATCCTCGCCGTCACCGACAAGGCGATGGTCAAGTCCCTGATGGGCCGCGACATCGACGGCGTCCCGGACGTCGACACCCAGCTGCAGCTGGTGCACGACAAGGTGATGCCTGCCTTCGCCTGACGGGCCAGGCTGCCTCGAGGGCGCGTGGCTCAGGACTCCAGCAGGGTCTTGGCCTTGTCGAGGTTGGATCGCACGTCCCGGCTGTAGAGCTTCAGCACGATCGGGTCGGCGAACTTGAACACGCCCTTGAGCGACTCCACCTCCTGGTGCCAGGTGAGCCTGGTGCCGTCGCCCTCGTCCTCGTAGGTGAACTCGAGGGAGTACGGCACCGTGGCGTCCTCGGAGACCGTCTTGGCCCGGCGTTCTTCCTCGAGCTCGACCATCTCGTCGGTCAGCTCCAGCCGACGGCCGGCCACCTTCACGGCGCCCCGGCACTTGCGACCGACCTTGTCCTTCTCTCCGGAGACCAGCTCGTACTCGATGATGTTGCTGCTGTAGACCGGCACGTTCTCCGGGTTCGATCATGAAGTCCCAGACCTCGGAGCGCGGACGGTTGATGACGATCGATTCGTCGACGGTGAGCATCGGACGGCCTTTCTCGAGACAGACGGACGGGTCTCTTCGACGCTAAGCCTCGGCGCCCGCGAGGTGACCTCCTCCGTCTGGACTGTCCGGTATTGCGCGGTCCCCGGGGTAGACCGGTGCCTTCGCGCCACCCAATGCGCTGATTGACACAGCGAGGGGCGGTGTCAGACTCCGGGAGTGAGTCGCTACGGACAGCAGTTCGGCCCCGATTTCACATTCCTCGGCGTCCCGATGTGCGACCTCGACGATCCAGCGACCTATGCAGACGCACAGGTCGTGATCCTCGGAGCACCGTTCGACGGAGGCACCTCGGCCCGCTCTGGCGCGCGCTTCGGCCCGATGGCAATCCGGATGCAGGACTATCTCGGGCACGACGGCTCGAGGCCGAGCCTCGCGCTACGCACGGACGGGCTCGTGGACCTCAACGTGGTCGATGCGGGCGATGTCGAGATGTACTCCGGCGACATCGAAGTGGCACTTCCCGCGCTGGAGGCCGCGGTCGAGAAGGTGACCCGATCGGGAGCCATCCCGGTCATCCTCGGTGGCGACCACTCCGTCACCTTCCCCGACGCCAAGGGCGTCGCGAACGTGCTCGGCCACGGTCGGATCTCGATGATCCACTTCGACGCCCACGCTGACACCGGCAACATCGAGTTCGGCTCGCTGTGGGGTCACGGACAACCCATGCGACGCCTGATCGAGTCGGGCGCGCTCCGCGGAGACCGATTCCTGCAGGTCGGTCTGCGTGGCTACTGGCCGCCACCCGAGACGCTGGACTGGATGGCCGGCAAGAACATGCGGTCCTACGAGATGACTGAGATCGTCCACCGCGGCCTGGCGGAGTGCCTGACCGAGGCGTTCGTGATCGCCATGGACGACTGTGACGGGGTGTTCCTCTCTGTTGACATCGACGTCTGCGACCCCGGCCACGCCCCGGGGACGGGCACGCCCGAACCGGGTGGCCTGTCCGCCCGCGAGCTCCTCGACGCCGTACGACGGATCTGCCTGGAGCTCCCCGTAGTGGGAGTGGACGTGGTCGAGGTCAGCCCGCCGTACGACCACGCCGACATCACCGCTGCCCTGGGGAACCGGGTGGTCCTGGAGGCGCTCTCCGCGATCGCCCGGAGACGGCGCGACGAACGCGACGGGACGACGTGGGATCCGTCCCAACCCTTGCTCGACGGTCGCTGACCAGAGTTCTTCAGCGATGGTTCAGAACCGGGCCGGGCGCCTCCTGGTCCGTGCGCTCCTCGTGGTCTGCACCCTCACCTGGTGGGTGCTGCCGGGATTCGGTCTCATCGACCTGGGCGTCACCTGGGACCCGGACTGGCCGGTGATGCTGGAGGCCGGCTGGGGCCTGCTCTTCACGGTCGGCGTCGGGCTGCCCTTCCTGGTCGTCGCGATCCGTCCCGGGCTCGCCAGGGCCGCGCTCGCTCAGCTGTACGTCGTCACCGCGGCCCTCGTGGTGGGCGCAGTCGCCGGGCTCGAGCCGCAGACCTGGTGGATCTTCGTGATGTTGCTGCTCGAGGTGCCACTGATCTTCGCGATCGCTCCCCCGACCCGCTTGCAACGCGGCCGTACACACGCACCCCTGCTTGCTCTGGCGGTGATCGCCACTCCTCGCGGCTCTCGTCTACGCCTGGGACATGGCCGACCTGAACCGCCTCGGCCTGCCGAACAGCGACATCACCAACTTCGTGAACCACTACGCCGTCCAGGCGGCCCTCGCACTCGCGCTGATTGCCCTACCCGCGGTGGCAGCACTGTGGCCCGACACCCGGCGCCTGCTCGGCACCAGCACCGCGCTGATGGCGGGCTACCTCGGCCTGGTGTCCTACTACTGGCCCGGGGAGCTGCGGCGGGTTCAGCGCCGGGTGGTCGGTGGCGGTGATGGCGTGGGCAGCCGCGGTGCTCGCGGCGACGTGGTGGCCATGGTCTGCAACGCCGGGCACCGCTGCTCCTGGCGTGCCACCCTTACGTTCGCCTGCTGAATCGCACGTCTCCGTTGGGCATTCGGCTGCTGTCGTAGGTGGTGTCGTGGGCGCGGTGGTGGTGCCAGTTGCAGAGGAGTACGCCGTCCTTGAGGTCGGTGCGGCCACCCTGCGGCCCAGGGTCTGCCCCAGTGGTGGGCCTCGCACCAGGCTGCCGGGATGGTGCAGCCCTCGGCGCGGCACTCCCGGTCGCGGATGATCATCGCCTTGCGCTGGGCGGGTTTGAACAGCCGCGAGGAGCGGCCGAGGTCGAGGACCTCGGACTTGCCGTCGAGCACGGCGGGGATGATCTGGGCGGTGCACGCGAGCCGGCGTACCTCGCCGGCGGTGAGCTTGTCCGCGGGTCCGAGCTCGGCGGTGCCGAGGTCCTTGCGCAGGTCGTCGAGGGAGACCGTGACGATCAGAGTGGTGGCGTCGCCGCCGTGGGCGGGCAGCCGCTTGGGGTCGACGGCCTCGAGCAGCGCGCAGAACGCCTGGCCGCGCTTGCGGTCGACCGGGATCCGGTCACCCTCCCCCAGGCCAGCCATGGTGCCGCGGGCGAGGTGAACGCCTCCAGGTAGGTGTGCAGCCGGGTGGCGACGGCGTCCGGGCAGGTTGATGGTGATCCGGGTGGTGCCGTCACCCAGCCGCTTGCTGACCAGGCTCGTCCTGCGTTCGGCGCGGCGCTCTTCCGCGGCCAGCTGCTCGGCCTCGTGCTGCTCACCGATCTCGGGGGCGACGATGTCCAGGATCCGCCGGCCCAGGACCCGCAGCTCCCGCGGACCGAACTCCGCCGCCTGCGCGACCAGATGGGCCTCCGCGTCCTGGAGCACCTCGGCCGGCAGCTTCTCGGAAGGCAGCTCGTCGAGGGCGTGCGTGATCACCTGCGCCTGCGCCACGTTCAGGTCGCCGGCACCCAAGCCGGCGGCCACACCGTGCCAGCGGCGGTCCAGCGCCTCGGCGAGCGCCAGGTCGCGCCGGTTCGCGCCGTAGTCGCCGCGGGTGTGGTGGGCCATCAGCGCCGCCACGTCCCGGGCACCCTCAGCCAGAGCGACGTCGTCGGAGACCGCCATCACCCGCAGCTTCAGCGCGCTCAGCTGCGCCTCCAGCCGGGCCAGCTCCATCAGCGCGGCTCCGCTTGTCGGCGGGGTCCATGAACACGACCTGGACATCGACGGTGTCCTTCAGCGCCGTCCTCGATCGTCTCGGCACACGCGAGCACCGGATGCACGTGCGCGGTCGAGAGTCGAGCTCACTGCGCACCTCCTGCAACCGACGACGGACCAGTGGGACTGGTTCTCACGTGTCGATGCAGCGTGCCTGTGAGCAGCGGACCTGACGGCCCGGGCCGATCCCTCAGCATCACTATTGGATCGAACTTGTGTTCGATTCTACCGGACGGAGCGAGACAGGGCAAGAGGCGGCCTCAACATTCTCCGTAGAGATTGCGCTGCGGCGTACCCAATGAGCGCACGCCTGGGTCGAGCCCTTCCGCACCCACGCGCAGGCCGGCCGCCCCTCCCCCGGGACCTCTTCGCCGTTCGCGTCGTAGGTCCGCAGATGTGGAGCCAACCGCATCCCGTTGAGGAAGATCTCGCAGTCACAGAAGCCGCCCATGTCACCCAGGCGCCGTTCCAGCTTGGTCGCCCGCGGCGCCACCTGGTCGCGATAGTTGCGCGCGAACCGCAGCGTGGTGTCGCAGCCGAACTCGTCGAGCATCCGCGCCACGTAGCAGACCAGACACTCACCGGCCCGCGGCTGGGTGAGTCGTCGGGCCATCGATCGGATGAGCCACACTGCCTGTTCGTCGATGGCGACGTCGTCCATGGTGTCCTCCTGTTCAGGACACCAGTCCTATCGCCGAGCACCGACAGAACGCCGACAAGACCGACAGAGAACAGCAGCCGCTACTCGTTCCGAAGCGCCTCCACGACCCCCGGCAGCACACCCCGCCGGGCCAGTGCGTCGGCGGCCGAGCTCAGCAGCGCTTCCTTCGCCGAGGTGTCGCCGGCGTCGTCCAGCGCCTTCGCGTAGCGCTTCGTCTGCTCCGTCACCGCGATGTGCCCGAGCGAGTCGGCGGCACGGTCGAAGTCGCCGAGCGCTGCGGCGAGCAGCTCTCGCCCCTCCTCCGGCGACGCCGCCACGATCTCCGCGGCCTCGTTGCCGTCCTCGTCGGTGACGAGCACCTTGCCGTCGCTCATCATCGGCGCACCGAGGACGGAGTTGGCGTGTACGGCGGCCCGCGACTCCGGCAGCTGCTCGGCCACCTGCTGCAGCGTCTCGTTCGCCCCGGTCAGGACGCGAGAGCCACCGAAGGCCAGCGTGTGCGCCACCTCCTTGGTGAACACGTCATCGGCCAGGCGCTCGGCATCGTCGTCGGTCGGACGCTCCACCACGATCTTCATCGGCTTGCTCAGCGCGCCGGCACCTGCGTCGGACTCCGTGACGGCGTAGACGGTGTACGTCCCCGGCTCGCTCACCAACCAGCCGCCGGTTCCTGCCGACAGGAACACCGACTCGTAGATCGCGTCGCCCGGCTGCAGCACCTGCGGCGCCGGAGCCATGCAGTAGCGCGCGAACGGCAGCCACCGCTTGGTCTCGCCGCCGTCCTTCGACACGACGATCGCCAGACCGTCGCCCCGCAGGGCGTTGGCGTCGATCACCATCGGCGTCGACGAGACGTTCTTCAGCCGCAGCTCTGCGACGACCGGCTCGAGGAACTCGAAGCGTCGTCTCCCGGTGCACCCGCACCTCCAGCTCCAGGGGTCCGGTCGCGGCGGCACGGAGCTGGTCGAAGGCCTCCTGCTCGAACCCGTGGTTGCTGAACCACGGCTCCGCGCCCATCCGCACGTAGCGCTCCGGCGCATGCCGGAGGAACAGCAGCTCGTCCGGGCTGAAGCCGTAGTCGAACGCGGCGAAGAAGGTGTCCAGGCCGCCCGGGTAGTTGAACGGGTAGTTCATGTAGCTGAGTGCCGACGGCTCGTTGGCCAGCGGGACCCACGCCGTACCCAGCGACTTCTGCCACGAGTGCGCGAGGTTGAACGAGTGACCGATCTCGTGCATCGCGGTCCAGAACTTCATCCGCTCCACCCACGCGCCCGGGTTCGCCTCGCCGGCCGGTGGTTGGGCGATGAACGAGCCGCTGAAGATCGACGTCCCCTGTCGCTGGGCCACGCCGATGTCGTCGAACATGATGCCGCCGAGCCCGGTGCCTTGGTCGTGCAGACGCGCGAACAGGACCCAGATCGCCCACTGCGGAGCATCTGCCCAGCGCGACCAGTGCGCCTGCATCGCGTCGTGCATCTCCTGGTCGGACCAGGTGCCGGGTGGGGTCGGGATCACCGAGTCCCCGCCGGTCTTCGTCACCTGGATCCCCAGCCGGGCGTACGCGCTCTCCAGGGTCAGCGTCGAGGTCGGAGCCGTCGGCGCGTGGACCGGGTGGGTGGCCGGGTTGTGCGAGGTGACTGCTGTCGCGTCACTGACGGTGTCGTACTCGAAGGCCACCTCACGGAAGGCAGCCTGCTCGAAGTTGTAGGTGAGCGTGAGTGGGTTGCCGGTGCCACCGCTGAAGGTGGCGATCGCCTTCCGGTTCACCGGGCGGAACGGACCTCCGGTGAGCTGCACCGCGACCGAGGCCTGCGGTCGCAGCGCCGTACTGCCGTCGCGATAGCTGATCGGTCCGGTCCAGGCACCGGTCGCCGGGTCCTTCGTGACCCGCGCGATCCAGGTGAGCCGGCCTGCGAACAGGCGGGTGATCGTGCCGCTCACGGTCATCGTCGGCTTGATGCCGTCCACATCGACCCGCAGCTCCTCGAAGCCGAACCGCGGTGTGATCGGGGGCAGTGGAAGGAGTGGGGAACCGGCCTCGTCGGGCTCCTGCTTCATCGCTGTTCCGTTGCCGTTCCCGGACGCCTGCGTCCTCGGACGGGGACCGACCGGCAGGTCGATCGGAGGGATCGGGATGTGCGGAGTCGGCGCGGGGATGGGCTGGGGCACCGTCGGTTGGAGGACGGGCTGCTCGATCCGGTAGATGCCGGAGCGGCGTACGAGGAACGGCTGGAGGGGTACGAGCGGGAGACCCGATGCGTCGCTCTCCTCGGACTCGGTTCCGGCGTACGCCGCGTCGGGGGCCGGATCGGGCACCGGGATGACCTCGGCGTTCGCGGTCCGCTCGGCGCGCGACCGCTGCTCGACAATGTGGCGCGAGTCAATGGACATGGTGGAACTCCTCGTCTCCCGGGTGACCTCTCACCTTCACGGAGCCGGAGGACCAGCCCGGAGATACACCGGGCTAGACAGCCGAAGCCCAGGTGGGACCGGCGAGTGGACTAGGCGAGCCTCGGCTGCGACGAGTCCAGGCGCACGTCCAGCTGCCCGTCGGTGACGTCCACCCGGACGTACGGCGTGGCCGCCGGGTCGACGGTCGTCTCAGCGGCGAGACCCCGCTCCGGCAGAGCGATCCGGACGACCGCCGTACCCGCAGCGTCGAGCTCGACGCCGGACAGCTCGACCAGGGCGGCGAGCCCCACCTGATAGCGGGTGCTCACGTCGGACTTGGTGTGCTCCTCGTCGTCGACGGAGATCGTCACCAGGTCATGGTCGAAGCCGTTCTCCAGGTACACATGGAGCTCGGCCATCCGTACCGCCTCCTTCGTCGCCCTGCCTTGGCTGCCAGCCATCGATCGAAGATCGGCACAGACCGGATGGCCTTCCGGACATAGCGCCCGACCGGCGCCGTGGCCCTTGTGGAGTTTCCGCCCTGACTGGTCAACTTGAGTATCGGAATCCTACTCGCCGGCGTCTTGGGGGCTGGCTGCTCGGGATTGTGGAGTGCTCGGGAAAGGGGCACAGCGTGGGAGACGACCGCTCGGACGTCGCTCTCCTCGTGGCCGCCGCCGAGCGAGGAGACGAGGACGCGTGGGGCGAGATCGTCGACCGCTACACCCCGCTGGTCGTCACGGTCGGGCAGCACTACCAGCTGCAGTCCGGGGAGATGCAGGACGTCGCGCAGAACGTCTGGCTGCGGTTGATCGAGCACCTCTGCGACCTGCGGGAACCGCGGGCGCTGCCGACCTGGCTGATCACCACGGCCCGGCGTGAGGCGCTGCGCCTGGTGACGGTCTCGACCCGGATGCAGCCCACCGATCCCCAGGACAAGTCCTGGGAGGCGCGGTTCGTCACCGAGGACGAGCCGGACGCCGACCTGGTGCGCTCCGAGCGGCACGCAGTCCTGCTGGAGTGCCTCACGGCACTGAGCCGACGGCAGCGGCTGCTGTTGACGATGCTCGCCGAGGATCCCCCGGTGCCGTACGCCGAGATCAGTCGTCGAACCGGGATCCCGGTCGGAGCCATCGGCCCGACCCGGGCACGCGCCCTGGCCCGGTTGCGGAGCACGCCGGAGCCGCTCAGGCCGGCACGCGCGGGCGCGCTCTCCGCCGATTGAAAAAACTTCGAGCAGGGTGTCGTATCCGTTCCACGCCGTTCGTAGTGAGGGCAAGAACCGTTCCACCACCCAGAGGAGAACCGACATGCGCACCCTGATCGTCACCGCCTTCGTCTCGCTCGACGGCGTCATGGAGGCACCGGGCGGCGAGCCCGGCTACCGCAACAGCGGCTGGACCTTCAAGGACATCAAGCACGTGGACGAGTCCTACGAGATCAAGGGCCGCGAGCAGGAAGAGGCCGCGGCGATGATGATGGGCCGGGTCAGCTACGACGCGTTCTCGCCCGTCTGGCCGGACCTCGACTACTTCCCGCGCTACAACGCGATGCCGAAGTACGTCGTCTCGACCACCCTCCAGGAGTCCGACCTGGTGACGAACTGGAACGAGATCAACATCCTCCGCTCGACCGACGACGTGGCCGCGCTCAAGGAGACCGACGGCGGGCCGATCATCGTCCACGGCAGCGCCCGGCTCGGCGCCAGCCTCGCCGACGCCGGCCTGGTCGACCGCTACCACCTGCTCGTCTTCCCGGTCCTGCTCGGCGCCGGCAAGCGCCTGTTCAGCAGCACCGACAAGGACAAGCAGATGCTGACGGTGGTCGAGAGCGAGTCCTACTCCAACGGCCTGCAGAAGCTGGTGTACGACGTCGTCAAGTGACGCAATGCTGTCCCTCTCGCACCCGCAACTGGCTTAGACCAATCTGAATCCTTCACGCGTCGGGAACCATTTCCGCCCTCCGGTGCGACAGTGAGTTCATGACAGCCTTCCGGCGCCCGGACACGGCTCCTGGCGCGACCAGCGAGCAGGACGACAGCGTCCTGGTCGCCAGGGTCGTGGAGGCTGACAGCGGGGCGCTGAAGGAGCTCTACGAACGACACGCTCCTTGGTTGCAGGCCCGGCTGATGCGCCGGTGCAACGACCGCGAGGTCGTCGCCGACGTCCTCCAGGACACGTTCGTCGCGCTCTGGAAGGACGCACGCACATTCCGCGGCGACGGGGAGGTCGCGGGCTGGCTGTGGGGCATCGCCTTCCGACGGATGGTCTCCAGACTGCGCTCCCGCAAGGACGTCCTGCTCATGCCGGAGTGGGACGCGCCGGCGCTCGGCCGGGTGCCGGCGGCGGAGGACGAGGTCCTGCTCGGCGTGGAGTACGGCGACCTCGCCGGCGCACTGCGACGCCTCTCCCCTGAGTTCCGCTCGGTCGTCCAGGCCGTCGTCCTCGACGGACTGACCACGAAGGAGGCCGGGCGACTGCTCGGCGTCCGCGAGAACACCGTCAAGACCCGGTTGCACCGGGCCAAGGCACAGCTGCGCGGCTCCCTGGCGGCGGCCGCCCTCGACGAGAAGTGGAGGTGAGGCGGCGATGACCACACAGACCTGGCACGCCGACCGCGACCTGCTCGCGGCGTACGTCGCCGGAGCGCTCGACCCGGTGAACGGCGCCTCGGTCGAGCAGCACCTGGAGCACTGCGCCGGGTGCCGCAAGAACATTCGTCCCCTGGTCGACGCTCCGATGCTCGATCAGACGTGGTCCTCGATCCTGGAGGCCGTCGAGAGCCCGGAGCTGCCGTTCCCCGCGCGGCTCGCGAGGCGGCTCGGTGTCACGGAACCGACCTCGATCCTGCTCGGCGCGACCGCGTCGCTGCGAACCGCCTGGATCAGCAGCGCCTTCGTGGCGTTGGCGTTCGCCGTGCTGGCGGTCTACTGGGCCGGCGGTGGCGCCCTCGCGCCCTTCCTGCTCGTCGCGCCGCTCGTTCCGGTGCTCGGCGTCGCCGCGGCGTACGGACACAACGAGGATCCGTTGGAGTCGCTGATCGTGACGGCGCCGTACGGTCGCACCCGCCTGATCCTGCTCCGCACCCTCGGCGTCCTCGTCTCGGTGCTCCCGTTCGCGATCGGCGCCGGCCTGTTCGTCCCCGGACCTGTCTGGCTCGCGGTCGCCTGGCTGGGTCCCGCGCTCGCCCTGGTCCCCGTGATGATGGCGCTGTCCAGCTTCGTCGGCCCGCGCATCGGCGTCGCTGTCGTGACCATCGGCTGGAGTGCCGTGGTGCTGCCCTCCGTACGGGTCTTGCCGGCCACCTGGCCGGTCGAGCTGAACCAGCAGCTGGTGTACGCCGGCCTCGCCGCGATCTCCATGGCCGTGCTGTTCGTCAGGTCTCGTCAGGACCGTCAGATCGGAGCCGTGCTGTGAACGCCATCGACCTCCGTGGAGTGACCAAGTCCTACGGCCGCACCCATGCGCTGGCAGGTGTCGACCTGGCCTTCGACCGCGGCGTCACCGGTCTGCTCGGGCCCAACGGGGCCGGCAAGACGACCCTGCTGCGGATCGTCGCCACCTCCATCGCTGCCGACGGCGGACAGGTGCGCCTGCTCGGGCGCAGCCCGCACGGGTCGCAGGGTGACGTGACGGCCATTCGCCGCGAGCTCGGCTACCTGCCCCAGGAGCTCGGCTACCCCAGCGACATGACCGCCTTCGGCTTCGTGGAGTACGTCGCCGTGCTGAAGGAGTGGAACGACCGCCGGCGTCGGGCACGGGAGGTACGCCGGGTGCTCGACCTGGTCGGTCTCTCCGAGCTCGCCGCCAAGAAGGTCTCGAAGCTCTCAGGTGGCCAGAAGCGACGGGTCGGCCTGGCTCAGGCACTGATCGGCGAACCGCGGATCCTCGTCCTCGACGAGCCCACGACCGGCCTCGACCCGGTCCAGCGCGCCGACCTGCGGCGGACCCTGTCGGTGGCCGGCGGACGCGGCGCCGTACTCCTCTCCACCCACCAGACCGAGGACGTAGCCGCACTCTGCGAGCGCGTGATCGTGCTGGCCGATGGACGGGTCCGGTTCGACGGCGCCGTCGACGACCTCATCGCCGCCGCGGCGGGCCAGGTGTGGCTGGCCGACGAACCGGGTGCCGACTCGGTCGTCAGCTGGCGCACCGGCAGCGGGCGCCACCACGTCGTCGGCGGACCGGCGCCGCCGGGCGCCATGCCGGCGGAGCCCACGCTCGAGGACGCCTACCTGCTCATGCTCGGGACTGACGCACGAGCGGCCCGCGCCGCACCGGCTTGACGCCGCCTCTTCCCTAGACCTCATCTCGTCACACACCCTTGGAGTAGCCATGACTGACATCGCCCTGCCCACAAACACCCCTGCCAGCCTGCGCACCATGGCCGGCATCGAGGCCCGCCGCCTCGCCCGCCACCCCGCCTTCATCGTCGGAACGGTGCTCGCGTTCGGGATCCTGGTGCTGCTGTTCTTCATCGAAGAAAACCCGCATCTGGGCGACCTGCTGTCGATGCCGGTCATCCCTGCGTTCTTCATCGGGCTCACCAGCCTGGTTGCGACCGCCCGGCTGACCCGCTCCACCGAGGCGACGGCCGAGGCCATCGGCACAGCGCCGGGAACCGAGGGTCGTCGTACGGCGGCACTCGCGCTGGCCTGCCTGGTGCCGTTCGCTGCCGGTGCGGCTTGGATCGCCCTGCTGCTCGCATATGTCTCCGTCGACGGCGCGCACCCCTACGAGTGGTGGTTCGGCACGATGCCCGACTGGCAGGTGTGGGCCATCCTCGCCGCACTCGGTCCCGTCGCCTGCATGGGTGGCGGCCTGCTCGGCGTACTCACCGGACGCTGGTTGCGCTTCCCCGGCGCCGCCGCGGTGATGGTGGTTGTGGTCGTCGCCATCGACATGGTCGGCCAGATGCCGGTCACCTACGAGACAACCTCAGAGCTCCGGCTCTGGGTGCCGTGGGCGATGTTCCACTCGGGGAGCGAGAGCGACGGCACCTCGGTCCTTTTCGCGGGCAACGCCGGCTTCTACCTGGTCTACGTGCTCTGCCTGTGCGCCGCAGCCGCGCTCTTCGCCATCTGGCACGACCGCAATGCCCGCACGGCTCGACTCCGCATGGCGATCGCCGGCGTGGTCATCGTGGGTCTGGCAGCGCTCGCACTGGCCATGACCGCCGGCAACGACGACAACCACCCCTCGAAGCCGATCCCCTACAAGATCAGCAAGTGATGCTGGTCGGCTGGTACCTGCGCCGCGCCATCCCCTGGATGGCGCTGCTCGGGTGCTGTGCGACGGCCCTGCTCCTGGTGGTCGCGCTGGACCGGTGGCCGACCAGCGCGTTGATCCTGCTCCCCGGCCTGGTCGCCACCTGCGCCGCGGCCGCCGCGTTCTGCTTCGACGAGGTGTCCCTCCCGGTCGTCGAGGTCACCCCTCGTGGCGCGACCTGGCGACGTCTGGCGCGTCTCGCAACAGCCGTGGTGCCCCTCGGCGTCTGGACTCTCTTCGTCCTTGTGGACCCAGGCGACCTGCCCCTGGACAGCTCGGCGTGGTGGGTCGTCGGGGTCGCCGCCATCGCGCTCACCGTGGGACTTGCCGCGCTCGCCTCGCGCCATGCGGTCGCCAGCCCCGGCGGGTCGTTGGCCTCGGCGGTGGTGCTGGTCGTGATCAGCCCTGTGGTGATCGCGGCGTTCCTGGGCTGGGACTCTCTCTATCCGGTCGGGGAGTTCGGCTCCGGCGTACTCACCTTCTGGCTTGCT
>CAVVID010000026.1:0-24295 GCA_963748185.1 uncultured Actinomycetota bacterium
AGCGGGCGCACGTGCAGGCCGACCTCGGGGTCGACGACGACCTCCTGCGAGGCGGCCAGCCCGTCGGCGTCGAGCTCGGCGTCCAGCGGCACGTTGCGCTTGAGCAGGGCCAGCGCGATCGGACCCAGCTCGTGGTGGCGGGCAGAGCTGCCGACGAAGCCGACCTCGCGCTCGCCGTTGAGCACCGGCGCACCCCTGGTGGGCAGCCGGTTGTCGGAGCCGTCGAGGTGCAGCAGCGTCAGGCGACGCGGGGGCCGCCCCAGGGTGTGGACGCGCGCCACGGTCTCCTGCCCGCGGTAGCAGCCCTTGTCGAGGTGTACGGCGGACGGGATCCAGCCCATCTCGTTGGGGATCGTGCGGTGGTCGGTGTCCAGGCCGAGGCGGGGTTCGCCCCGGGCGATCCGGAGCGCCTCGAAGGCCCACATGCCGCAGGCCGGTCCGGCTGCTTCGGCGTACTTCTCGAGATCGCTGCGCGGGAACACGTCGTACTTTCCGCTCGCGCCGGCCGGGTCGCTCGGGTCCGAGACCGGGACGCCAGGCGACCGCGAGCTCCTCGGTGAGGTCCTCGACCTCGACGCGCGTCATGAACCGCATCCGGTCGAGCCAGGCGGCCAGCGGGGCTGCCTCCCCCGGCTCCACGTGTGCGGTGAAGGCCTCGCCGTCGTCCACGCCGTAGAACGCGTGCTCGACGTGGCCGTTGGGCGAGAGCACCAGCCCGGCCGTGGGGACGCCCGGGGGCAGCGACTCGAGGTGCTGGGTGGTCAGTGAGTGCAGCCAGGAGAGTCGCTCGGGCCCGCTGACGCGGATCACCCCGCGGTGGGACAGGTCGACGAAGCCCTCGCCGCCCACCAGGGTGCGCTGCTCGCCGTTGAACGAGCCGTAGTGCGCCGCGACCGGCGCATCGATCCCGTCGCCGCCCACGGCTCCCGGGAGGCCCAGGAGCGGGCTGGGGGAAGCGCTCGGTCGAGTCGGTCATCTCCCCAGTGTCTCGCGGTTCGCCAAAGGAGACGAACTGGTGCTCGTACTGGGCTCAGTCCCCGCCGCGTCGCCACAGCCGCCAGCAGCAGGCGAGGCCCACGGCCCAGGCGCCGACGAACAGCGAGATCCCCGGCGTGCACGCCGTGCGTCTCGGACACCGCGAAGAGCTTGCGACCCTGCCAAGGGGCCCTTGACCGACGATCGCCGCGACCGTCAGAACGGTGAGCACGATCGCGAGGAGAACAGCGATGACCCGGTCCGACACAGTCAGATGCTAGTGACCCACGACTCGGGGCTGGACGGTGGTGACGGTTGTCCTCGGCGTACGGCGTTTGGTCTCGTCTGTCCGCTCGCTTCGCTCGCTGCTCGACCACCTGTGGTGCGGTTGTCCTTCGGCGTACGGCGCTTGGTCTCGTCTGTCCGCTCGCTTCGCTCGCTGCTCGACCACCGGTGGTTCGGTTGCCTCCGGCGTACGGCCCTGGTCTCGTCTGTCGCTCGCTTCGCTCGCTGCTCGACCACCGGTGGTTCGCGGTTCCCCCGCGCGACTCAGCCGGTGGAGCTGACCTCGGGGAGGTACTCCTTCACCAGTGCCTCGGTCTCCGCCTCGAGCGGGATGCCCTGGAGGGCGGGGCCCATCGCGTCGAGGGTTCGGCGTACGCCGGCCACGCCGTCGGTCGCGTAGCGGGCACGCAGGAGGTCGCGCCAGAGCAGCTGGTTGGCCGGGTCGAGTCGCAGGCCGGCCTCGGCTGCCGCTGAGGCGCCACCCGGGTCGTCGTCGCCACCGAGGAGCTCGACCAGGCGGTGCGCCGAGGCAACGACGACGCGGCGCATCGTGCGCTCGAGGTCGTCGTGGGCGACCCAGCCGTAGCGGCCCTCGGGAGTCCCCGTGAACGACTCGCCGCGGATCAGCTGCAGGCCGCGGCGCAACAGCTCCACCTCGTCGCGTCGCGAGACGGCGGTGCGTGCGCGCAGGAACAGCGAGCGCACGGCGTCCCAGTCGCAGACGACCGCGTCGCTGAGCGACAGGCGCCCTTCCGCGTCCTCGCGCAGGTACGAGTGGCCGTGCACGTCGTCGCCGAGCCACTCGCGCGCCCGCTCGACCGCCGCGGCGCTGACGTCCGGCGTCACACCGCGTGGCCAGAGCACGCCGGCGAGCACGTTGGGGTGCACACCCTCCGGGTGCATCGCCAGGTAGGTGACGAGCTCGGTGAGCTGCTCACCCCGCACCGCGTCGGCCGCGGGGACGCCGGTGACGGCGATCGTGCCCAGGACGCCCACGCGGCGTGGTGCGGTGGTCCAGGAGGCGTCGTCGACCTTGCGCAGCGGCTCGGGGATGGCCACCTGGCCACCGTCGTCGGGACTGTCGGGCCGGCGGGCCGCCTCGAACAGCGCGACGATGCCCTCGACCTGTCGGTGACCGATCCGGTTGGCGGTGACGGTGATGCCGAGCTCGTCCAGGCGCAGGTGGCCACCGCTGTCCACGTGCAGTGTCCAGCGCGCGGCACGGTGCCCGCCGGCGAGTACGACGGCCAGGGACTGCCGCTCGGGACCGGTCAGGTCGACCAGCCGCTCGAGGAGGGCCTCCTCGGCGTTGTCACCGACCACGACGAGCTGCGACGGCATGGAGGACCGGCGGGTCATCCGACCGGTCAGCACGTCGGCTCGGATCTCCTCGAGCCCCTGCTCCAGCGTGTCGATCTCGGCATCGAGCTCGTCGACGATGCGAATGCGCTCGTCCCCCACGCCTGCGAGGCCCGCGGGCAGGCCGGTGGCGGTGACGCGCATGTCTGTGGCCCAGGAGGCCGTCCCGCTCTGCAGGGCGATCGCCGCAGCCACCTCGCTCGCGACGCTCGGGTCGCCGTCGATCGCGATGACACCTCCGGCGGACTCGAGGTCGATCAGCACGTCCGCGCCGTCGTCGTCCACGCCCAGGCTGACCAGGGCGGGGTACGGCGAGTGCTCGTCGGCGAGCTGCTCGGTCGGCTCGAAGTGGTCGCGCACCCACGTGGCGCCGTCATCGGAGGTGTGCCACTCGCCGACCGGGCCAGGGGTGGCCGGTGCGAGTCGGAGTGTCACTGACGAGTCGTCCAGCTGCACGGCGTACACGGGCGGCAGCGGTGCCGATGCCTCGCGGCAGGCGGCCATCAGGTCGCGCAGCGCACGATCGAGGAAGGCCACGCGGGACGGGGTGGCCGCGCCACGCAGCTCGACCTCGACGTCCTCGGCGAGGGACCTGGCTCCGATGCGACGACGGCGCTCGAAGGCCAGTGCGGCAAGTGCGGTCGCGGCGAGCAGCCCGGTGCCGAGCAGGCCACCCGGTGCCTCGCGGACACCCTGCTCGCTCGTCACGACTGCCCCGGTGCCGAGTCCCGACTGCTCGTCGAGCTGGGTCGGCGCCTCGGGAGGGGTGACTGCCACCGGTGCTTCGCGCATGCGTTGCACGCCTCGGGCGTCCTCGGGCATCACCAGGTTCCAGCCGGGCTGGATCAGCCGCGCCAGCTGGAGCTTGCGGCCGTCCGGCTGGTTCAGTCCCTTGTTCAGCTCGTAGATCTCCTTGTAGCGCCGGCCGTCGCCGAGGTGCCGCTCGGAGATGTCCCAGAGGTTGTCGTGGTAGCCGTCCTTGGGTGCGGCCACCGTGTAGACCTTGTGGCCCACCAGGTGCTCCTGCTCGCGGATCTCATGGGCGGCACGGCGCTCCTCGGCCTGCAGCTGTTCGGCATCGGCAGCGTCGTCCGCGGCCTGCTGGCCGACGGAGGACGAGGCGGACGTGCTCTCGGCACCGGAGTTGTCAGCGGGCGCGGCAGCCGAGGCAGCGCCGCCGGAGATGACCTCGGCCAGCAGCAACGCCCCGACCAGGGCCCGGGCGAGCTTCTGGAGCGGCCCACCCAGCGGCACCGGCTGCGCGAGCCCACCTCGCCGGGCAGCGACGACCTCGACGACCACGCAGACCACGAAGAACAGCCAGGCCAGCCACACGACGAACAGCAGCAGGTTCAGCAGCGTCTCGAACGTCAGCTGGCCGGTCAGCGTCTCCTTGTCCGGGAGGGACGTGGGGAACGGGTCGGTGCCGGCCAGCAGCCACAGCGCCGCCGGGATCCCCACCACCAGGGCGAGCAGGCCCAGCCCCGCGAGCACCCGGCTGCCGCCCGTGCTCTCCTCGACTGCCGTCTGGTCGCGCTGGAAGCGTGCGGGGTCGGTGGAGCGCGGCTCCATCGGGGAGTCGGGCTTGGGAGTGATCTGGTTGCTCATGGTTCTCCTGAGATCTCCTACGGCGCCGGAGCCGGCTGGCCGGGTGCCTGTTGTCCGGTGTCGGGCACGGCCTCCGCGGAGGCACGGACCGGGAACTCGACCCCGAACAGGTTCAAGATGTAGGTCTTGCTGCTGTCGCGTACCTGGAGCCCCACCCGGTCAGCACCGATGTCGGCAGTGAACTCACCGGAGCCGTAGCCGAGGTCGGCCATGTAGCTGCTGATCCGCTGCCGGGCGAGCTGCTGGTCGATCACCAGCGTCTCGGTGCGACGGAACTCGTTGACGTCGATGCTGTCGGCGCCGATGCGCGCGGCCTGCTCGGCGTCGTCGGCGATGCGCATCCGCTTGTTGATCGCCAGGCCGCCGTCGATGACGAGCCCGGCGCAGAGGAACAGCACGATCGCGAAGCCGATCACGAAGACCGTCGCCGAGCCCTGCTCGTCCCGTGTACGGCGGTTCACCGGGTGCTCCGGTAGGTGTCGATCGGGGCGTGGCCCTCGGCGTCGACCGCGATCGTGCCGGGGATGCCGAGCAGGCCGAGGTCGCGGTAGCTGACGGTGCACGAGAGCCGGACGATCGCCGTACCGCCGGACTCGAAGTTGCCGGTGAGCCCGGTCGGCTTGCAGTTGCGGGTAGCGCGCAGTCCTTGCGAGACGGCGGTGCGTACGGCGTTCGCCGCCTCGCCACGACTGTGCGCCTGGGACGCAGCGCGGGCCGCGTCGCGAGCTGTCGAGTCGGCGTCGGCACGCGCACTGACGTAGCGACCGCCGGCGACCACGAAGAGGGTGAACATGAACAGCACCGGGATGAGTACGACGATCTCGACGGCCATCGAGCCGCGCTCGTCGCGACGGTGCTGGATCAACCGGCGGATCACTGGACTGCACCCGCCCCGTCATCGGGGACGTATCTCTCGATCGGGCCCTGCACGGTCTCGCTCACTCGAGGAACCGGCAGGAACGGCAGGATCTTCGAGGCCTCGCCACTCACCGTGACGCGCGCCTGCTCGACCCCCACGTTGGTCGCCACCTGGGGGTCGTCGAGGACCCCCTTGCCGATCTGGTCGATGATCCGGTTGGCCACGTCGCGGGCGGCGCCCGGGTCCTGCGTCACGCGGGCGGTCCGGGCTGCCTCACGCGCCGCACCGGAAGCCACCTGGCCGCCGAGGTAGATCAGGGAGAACTGGACCGCGAACAGGATCGTGAACATCAAGATGGGCATGTAGAGCACGAGCTCGACAGCGGATGCACCGCTCTCGTCCCGAGCCCGACCACCCGATCGAGTCACTGGCTGTTGATGTCGCTGCCGATGTCGCCGGCCTTGCTGGTCAGCGCGTTGCGCAGGATCGCTGCGACCGCGATGCAGATGCCCACCACGATTGCCGCGATGATCACCCACTCGACTGCGGACGCGCCGTCCTCGCGGCGGGTACGCGCGAGACGGCCTTCCAGCATCAGCACGCAGAACCCGAGCGGGGTCAGCGGATTCACGAAGTTCGTCATGCGCGAACAACCTCCATTTGTTTGGTCGGGATGGTCATACCCATCCCACTCTGCGGGCACACCGGATCAGAACCCGAGAATCTGCGAGATGGGCGGGTAGATCAGGAACAACAGGAACCCCACGCAGAGCAGCAGCTGGGCGATCAGCATGGACTGTGAGCGCTGCGCAGCGCGGCCCTCGGCGTCGGCCAGCTCGCGCTGGCGCATCGAGACCGCACGCGCGGCCAGCGACTCGCGGACCTTGGCGCCGTCCTCGGCCACCAGAGCCAGCGCCGCGGCGAGGTCGCGCAGCTCCTCCACCGCCATCTCCTCGCCGAGGTCGCCCAGCGCCGCCCAGGGGGTGACCCCCTGCAGGCGGGCGGTCTGGAGGGTCTCCCGGATCCGCACCATCCCCCAGCCGTTGCTCAGGCTCACGGCGGACTGCAGCGCCTCGGGCACGCCACGTCCGCCCGCCAGGTTCATCGACACGAGGTCGAGGAAGGAGCTGACCACGTGGCGGAAGTCGCGACGGCGTTCCTTGGCGTTGCCCCGCAGCTGCAACGTCGGCAGCACGGCGCCGACGGCGCCGCCGAGCAGGGCCAGCCAGAGCGGGGAGGAGACGCTCGCGTTGAAGAAGTAGATCGCCGGGGCGAGTGCCACCGTCGGTGCGAACAGCCCGGCCACACCGGCCAGCACGCTCATCCCGAGGTGACCCTCGACCGTGCCGCCGACGACCGCCAGGTCGGCTCGCGTCCCGGCCGGCAGGTTCCAGCCGCGGGCCTCGAGGATCGCCCGGACCTGCGCGCCCAGCTGGCGGGTGCGCATCGACTCGCGTTCCTGGTTGTCGTCCTCGTGGAGCACCGCCGTGCGGTGGGTCCGCGACCGGGCGGCATCGAGGCGGGCGAGCTCGGAGGCACCGCTGGCCCGTCCGGTGTCGAACTGCAGCACCAGCAACATGATCCCGAGGCCGGCGCAGGCGCCGACGAGCATCACCGTGGTCATCAGCTCGCTCCCCTCTGGGTCCCCGCCGGGTCCGGTGCCGACGAGAACAGGAACCGCTCGGGGACCTCGAACGCGGCCAGGCGGCGCATCCAGGCGAAGCCGGCGGCGAAGCACAGCAGGATGAGCAGCAGCACGATCTGTCCGACGGTGCCGGAGTAGGGCTCGACGTAGCTGCGGTTGAACAGGGTCAGGCCGAGCACGAACGCGACCGTGATGCCCATGACGATCTGCACACTGCGCCGCGTGCTCGCGCGCCCGGCGTTGACCCGGCGGCGCATCTCGAGCTCGTCGCGCGCGGAGCTGGCGAGCGAGGTGAGCACGTCTCGCAGGCCAGGCCCGCGCAGCTGGGAGTTGAGCATCAGGGCGGCGACGATCAGGTCGGCGCTGGAGTCGTCGAGGTCGTCGGCGAACTGCTGCAGGGCGGTCGAGAGCGGCGTACGCACGCGGAGCCGGTCGGACAGGGCGATCAGCTGAGGCCGGATCGACGGCGCGGCCGCGGTCGTCGTGGCCGGGATGGCCTGCTCGAGACCGACAGCGCCCGCGATCGTGTCGCGCAGCGACTCTGTCCACGCCGCCAGCCCCTCCAGCCGTGCGATCCCCAACCTCTCCGAACGCGCCCCACCGAACAGCGAGGGCGCGAAGAACACCAGCACCCCGGTCGCCCCGGCCAGCACCACCCACCGGGTGAGCAGCAGGATCGCCAGAGCGGCGAGGACGGCCAACGGGACTCGCGCGCCGAGGCTCTTCAGCCGCGGCCACAGAGACGAAGGCTCGACCGCCTTGTCGCCCACCTCGACGGCCTGCAGGGACATGATCAGCAGGGCGATCCCCCCGCCGATCACCGCGCCGAGCAGGACGATCAGCAGCTGGCTGCCGGTCATGTGACGCTCACGAGACCGACATCCCATGGGGCTCGTAGCCGACCGCGAGCAGCTCCTGGATGCACTGGATCGGAGCTGCGGGTACGGCGACCCCGTCCGCCCCCTCGGAAAAGATCTCGCTGGAGAGCACTCGTCCGTCGACACCGTTGACCTCGCGCACCGAGGTGATCAGCCGGCGCAGGCCACCTCCGGAGGCGAACTCGTTGCGGCGCTCGACGAAGATCACGAAGTCGATCGCACCGGCGATGAGCATCATCGTCGCGTCCGAGGGCAGCCGCTCGGCGGACTGGATGGCGTAGGTGCAGATGCGGTTGAACACCTCGAGCGAGGAGTTGGCGTGGATCGTCGAGAGCGAGCCGTCGTTGCCCTGGCTCATCGCGTTGAGCATCGTCACGATCTCGTCGCCGAGGACCTCGCCGACGATCACCCGGCTGGGGTTCATGCGCAGCGAGCGGCGGACCAGCTCGCTCATCTGGATCGCGCCCTGGCCCTCGGAGTTGGGCAGCCGCTCCTCGAAAGCGACCACGTTGGGGTGCAGGTCCTCGAACTCGCCGAGACCCAGCTCCAGCGCCCGCTCGACGGTGATCAGCCGCTCCTGTGGGGGAATCTCGTTGGCGAGCGCACGCAGCAGAGTGGTCTTACCGGCGTTGGTCGCGCCCGCGATCATGATGTTCTTGCGGGCGGCAACAGCCGCCGAGAGGAAGCCTGCAAGCTCGGTCGACATCGAGCCGTTCGCCACCAACATGTCGAGACTGGCGCGGTCGATGCGCGCCCGGCGGATCGACAGCGACGGTCGCTGGCACACGCCCATCACCGCGGAGAGGCGGCTGCCGTCGGGCAGGCGAAGGTCCAGCTGCGGGTTGGCTGTGTCGAACGGGCGGCTGGTGATCGAGGAGTAGGCGCCCAGCACCTGCACCAGCTCGATCAGCTCTTCGTCGCTCTCCGCGACCGGAGGGAAGCGCTTCTCCTCGCCGTTGGCGTAGCCGACGAAGACGCTGTCACAGCCGTTGATGTCGATGTTCTCGACCTCGGGGTCGTCCAGGAGCGGCTGCAGTCGCCCGACGCCGTACAGCGCCGCATGGATGCCCTCGGCGATCTCGGCGTCCTCCGTGACCGACGGAGGGGTACGCCCGGCCGCGATCTCCTTGGCGGCGTGGGCCTCGAGCACGCGAGCGATGACCGCGCGGGCGAACTGTCGCTCGTCCTCCGAGCTCATCGTGGGCAGCCCGTTGGCCGCGTCCTCACGACGCTGGGCCGAGAGTGCCTCGGCCACCTCCTTGCGCAGGTCGCGCAGCAGCTGCTGGTCCATGTTCCCTCTAGTTCACGTTCTGCCGGATGCGGCCGGTCAGGTTGGTCAGGTCGTTGATGCGCGCGCACAGGTCGGTCAGCGACCGCACCAGCACCGAGCGGCGGATGTTGCGGCCGGACTCGGTGCGCAGCACGTCGGCTGTCTTGCGGTCCGCGGCGATGACGCCCAGCCCCCGGACCGGCAGACCGGCCGAGGCCATCAGCTGCTCGGCGTCGGTGACGCCGCGGGCGTCGGTGGCTGCGGTCACCATCGCGATCCCGGTCGGGGTCGCGTCGATCTGGCCGAGGTGCAACGACGCCTGCAGGCCGCGAAGGCGCTCGCGCAGATGGGCGATGTCCTCGAGCTCACCGCCGCTCACCAGCACGACAGCGTCGGCCTGCTCGATGATCGCCATGGCCGGCGACCCCGGTGTGAGGCGGCCACAGTCGGCCAGCACGTCGTACTCCCTGGCGCGGCGCAGCGTCAGGGCGATGTGCTGCCACGCCGAGCCGAGTCCGAGCACCTGGCCCGGGGTGTTCACGCCGACCAGCGTGCGCATTCCGCCCTCGGTCAGCTGCAGGTGGTCCTCGAGGTTCGCCCGCTGCCCGGAGCGCACGGCAGCACCGAGCGACAGCAGGCCGATCGAGGGGTTCAGCGGGTCGCCGTTCTCGGCGCGGTAGCGCAGCCCGGTGTCCCCGCCCGCCGGGTCGAGGTCGGCGACCACGGAGGGGCGCGGCCAGAGGTGCGAGAGGCCTGCGACCGTGACGCTGACTCCCGGCGATCCCTTGGCTGACGCGAAGGCGATCAGGGCCATCAGCCCTTCCCCCCGGAGAGGTCGACGATCTCCGCCTCGTCGACGCCGACGCCGCGGCCGATCAGCGCGAGGCCGAGCTCGTCGATGCCGGTGCCACCCAGCACCTGGTCGGCGATGGCCTGCGGCACGATGACGGTGGCGACCGAGGTCTTGGCATCGCTGCCGAAGCCCCCGGAGCCGCTCCTGCTCACGTCGAGCACCAGACCGGTGCACAGTGCCTGCGCCGGAGCCTGGGCGTTGCCGATCCGGACAAGGCGTACGGCGTCACCGCTGCGCAGGCCGGGAGGGAACTTCCCCGAGGTGAGGGGTACGCCGACCAGGGCCTGGTCGACCTCCAGCGGCGGGTCCTTGCGCAGCAGGTCGGTCTGCAGGAGCTGGCCCGGGTAGATGGTCTGCCGGGCGTACAGCTTGTCGACGATCTGGTCGGCCTGGTCGACCGGGATGGTGTCGAGACCCTCACCGGAGACGTTGGTGGACTTGAGCATCTCAGCGGTGATCCGCTCACCCACCGCCACCTTGGCGTTGACCACGAGGACGGGCTCGCGCGAGTCCATCCGGATCGCGAGCAGCCCGGCGAGCGCTGCACCGCCGACGATGAGCAGGACGGCGAGCGCGGTGAGCGCGGGGCGACGGCGACGTGGCGGCCCGGGCACCGACGAGCCCACTGAAGTGCTGCCCCTGCTGCCGGTTCGCTTGGTGGAGGAGCCCTTCACCCGACTACGGGACTGGTCGGTCGTCTGGGACATTGCGCAAGCTCCGTGAGGGTCGAGGTTCGTTCTGCCGTGGGCAGGGTGCGGCTGTCGCTTCCCAGAGGTTGCGGTTCCGGTCCCCACCGTGTTCTTCCCGCGCACGAAGCGGGCCAAACAGACTCTAACCGCCCACGCTCATGTTCCGCGGCGAGTTCCTCCCGTTGGCAATACTCTTCGACGCATGCGGTTGCTGCTGACGGTCGAGGCGGGTCCGGACCGCTCCGACGCACCTCGGGGCCCCGGAAGCGGCTCAGTCACCCAGCACGACATCGCGCTCAGCTATGCCCCAGAGACGCGGGTCCGCGACCTCGCCGCCGCGCTGACCGGCAGCTCCGAGGCGGTGCCGGCCAACGTGGTGGCCCTGCCCGGGTCGGCCGGCGTCCCGACGCTCACCGGTCCCCTCGACCTCTACCTCGGTGACGAGCTGCTCGAGCCCGAGCAGCGCATCGACGAGAGCCCCGTGCGGCACGGCGTCGTGGTGGGTCTGGGCCGTCCGTCTTCCCAGCGCGCGCAGGAACCCCGTGGCCTGGTGGAGGTCCGCATCTCCTCCGGACCCGGCGCGGGCCACGTGCACCGCCTGGGGATCGGCCGGGCCACCCTGGGCCACGGCCGGCACTGCACCATCCGGGTCCCGGAGCTGGCCGACCAGCCGGACCTGGCGGACGTCGAGGAGGTGCTCGTCCTCGAGGTGTCGCCCGACGGCGACGTGACGATCACTCCCGACCCCGCGGTCGAGGACCTGGAGATGTCCGCGCCGCTGCGCCGGGAACCGGTGACCGCGCCGATCGTGCTCGAGGCGAGCACGATGAGCGAGACGACCAAGCGGCGCAGGCTCTTCCGCCGCAAGCGCAAGGTCATGGAGTTCCAGCTCGGTGAGCGGATCGACCCGGCGGACGCCGTACCCCTGGTGCACCTGGACCGTCGTCCGCTCACCGGCTCGACACCATGGAAGCCCGAGCAGAGCCTCGGCGTCGGACCGCTCCTCGTCGACCAGGTGGCGATCACGCCGCCGGACGCGTCGCTGAGCCCCAGCCCGGCAGGGTCCGACGCTGGACTACAACCGCCCACCGCGACTGCATCCTGCCGCGCAGCCGAACGAGTTCAGCCTTCCCCAGGAGCCGCGTCGGCCCGACAAGATGCCGTTCCCACTGACGATGATGCTGATGCCGGTGGTGATGAGTGGAGCGATGTACTTCGTGACCCGGGCTTGGTACACCCTGCTCTTCGCCGCGGCCATGCCGCTGATGATGCTGGCCAACGCGAGCGGTTCGCGGCGGCAGCAGAAGAAGCGCTACCTGGAGCAGGTGAAGGAGTACGAGGAGCGACGCGTGCGCACCGAGACGGCCGCGGTCACCTCACTCGTCGGCGAACGCGGTGCCCGCCGCCGCAACTTCCCCGACCCCGCAACAGTGCTGCTGTTCGCCACCGGGCCGAGGGCGCGGCTGTGGGAGCGGCGGCCGTGGGACCGCGACTTCCTGCACCTCCGGATCGGTACGACGGACCTCCCGTCCGACGTGACGATCAAGGACCCGACCCGCGAGGTCCACGAGGGCCCGCTGCTCTGGACGGCCCCGGACGTGCCGGTCACCATTCCGCTGCGCGAGGTGGGCGTGGTCGGCATCGCCGGCAGTCCCGAGCGCTGCCGCTCGGTCGCGATGTGGGCGGTGGCCCAGGTCGCCGCGTTGCACAGCCCTTCCGACACCGTCGTCAGCGTGCTGCTCGGGAGTGACCCGAGCCCCGACTGGGACTGGGTGAAGTGGCTGCCGCACCTGCGCACCGACGACGGCCACCCGCGGCCGGTCCGGCTCGCCACCGACGAGGAGAACCGCGCTGCGGCGATCTCCGAGCTGATGGGCGAGATGGACGCGAGGCGGGAGCTCGGCGAGAAGGAGATCGGCGGGCTGAACCGCTGGATCGTCGTACTGGACGGGGCGCGGGAGATCCGGATGACCCCGGGGATGGTGTCGTTGCTCAAGGACGGACCGCGCCTGGGCATCTACTTCGTCTGCCTCGACCGCACGGTGCGCCAGCTGCCGGAGGAGTGCCGCACGGTCGCGGCCTTCGAGGACGACCAGCTCAACCTCGAGATCACCCAGCAGCGGCACATCGACGCCGTACGCCCCGACCTGGTCAGCGGCCTGTGGCTCGAACGGCTGGCCCGTGCGCTCGCGCCGATCCGCGACGTCTCCACCGAGGACCTCTCGTCCGCGCTGCCCGCCGCGAGCCGACTGCTCGACGTGCTCGAGCTGCACGAGCCCGACGCGAAGAAGGTGATGCGGGGCTGGCAGGGCAAGGGGCGCACCACTCGGGCCGTGCTCGGGGAGGCGGCCGACGGCGTCTTCCGCATCGACATCCGGCTGGACGGGCCGCACGGCCTGGTCGCAGGTACGACGGGCTCCGGCAAGTCCGAGCTGCTGCAGACCCTGATCGCCTCGCTGGCGGTCGGCAACCGGCCCGACGAGTTCAACTTCGTGCTCGTCGACTACAAGGGCGGTGCGGCGTTCAAGGACTGCAACCACCTGCCCCACACCGTCGGGATGGTCACCGACCTCGACGGCCACCTGACCACCCGTGCCCTGGAGTCCCTGGGAGCGGAGCTCCGCCGGCGCGAGCACCAGCTGGCCGATGCCGACGCGAAGGACATCGAGGACTACCTGGCCGGACGCACTGCCGACGACGAGCCGATGCCGCGGCTGCTGATCGTCATCGACGAGTTCGCGGCGCTTGCCGCAGAGCTGCCCGACTTCGTCACCGGCCTGGTCGACGTGGCGCGACGCGGCCGTTCGCTCGGCGTACACCTCATCCTGGCGACGCAGCGCCCCGCCGGCGTGGTCAGCGCGGAGATCAAGTCCAACACCAACCTGCGCATCGCGCTTCGTGTCACGGACGCCGGCGACTCCGACGACGTGATCGAGTCCTCCGCCGCCGCACAGATCTCCAAGTCCTTCCCGGGCCGCGCCTACGCGCGACTCGGGCACTCCTCGCTGATCCCGTTCCAGAGCTCGCGGGTCGGCGGCCGTCCCGGCGGCGACGCGGGCGGCGCCGTACGCATCGCGGAGATGGACTGGGACGACCTGCCGCTGCTCGGACGCACCGGGGGTCCGGTCGACGATGTCGAGGACGACGTCAGCGTGGCGACCGACCTGGCCGACCTGGTGCGCGCGATCAACGACGCCAACGCTGAGCTGGGCCTGCCGGAGATGCGCAAGCCCTGGCTGCCCCCACTCCCCGAGCGGCTAGGCGTGGACGACCTTGACTCAGGTGGCCGAGCAGCGAGCAGTCCCGATGGTGGTCGAGCAGCGAGCGGAGCGATGGTGGTCGAGCAGCGAGCGAAGCGAGCGGAACGACGACGAGACCACAAGCCGAAACGCCGGAGGCAGCCGACCTCCCGCCGATCCCCTTCGGCCTCGCCGACCTCCCCCGCGACCAGCAACAGGTCGTCGAGTCGTGGGACATGGTCACCGGGTCCCACCTGATGATCGCGGGGCAGTCGCGATCCGGCCGCAGCAACTGCCTGCGCGTGCTCGCAGGGGGCATCGCCCGGCAGTGCTCACCCGAGGACGTGCACCTCTACGGCATCGACGCGGGCAACAACGCGCTGCTGCCGCTGATGGCGCTGCCACACGTCGGCGCCGTCGTCACCCGGACGCAGACCGACCGGATGTACCGCCTGGTCGCGTTCCTGCAGAAGGAGCTGGCCAGCCGGCAGCAGTCGCTGGCCGAGCGGGGCTTCGCCGACATCGGCGAGCAGCGGGCAGGTGTTGCCGCCGACGAGCGGCTGCCCTATCTCGTCGTACTCCTCGACCGGTGGGAGGGCTTCATCCAGGCGTTCGAGTCCCTCGACGGTGGCGTGCTGCTGGACCGGATCACCGCCCTGCTCCAGGAGGGCGCCGGCGTGGGCATCCGGATGGTGATGACCGCCGACCGCACCGGCCTCGTGGGCCGGATCAGCACGTTGATCGAGGACCGGATCGCACTGTCGATGAGCGACCCGGGCGACTTCAGCAACATCGGGATCCCGGTGCGCGAGGTCCCGGCCGTGATGCCACCCGGTCGTGCGTTCCGGGCGGGCGAGCGGCCGCGCGAGGTGCAGTGGGGGCTGCTCGACGTCAGCGGTGCGGGCACCGACCAGGTGCGGGTGCTTCAGGAGATCGGCCGAGAGGCCACCGACCGGTACGCCGACCTCCCCCGCTCGCGCCGCCCGCAGCGCATCGACGACCTGCCCGCCACCATCGGCGCACGCGAGGCGCGGCAGATGGAGCCGGCGATCGTCGCGGACCGCTTCGTGCCCGTCGGGGTCGGCGGTGACAGCCTCGCCCTGCAGGGCTTCGACCCCGAGGTCGGCGGCAACGGTTTCCTGATCACCGGGCCGCCGAGATCAGGCAAGAGCAACACCCTGCAGTTCGTGCTCTCCGGCATCCGACGCCGGCCGATCACCTTGTTCGTGCCGCGCCGCTCTCCCCTGCTCACCGACCCACCGCGCGCCGCCAAGGTGTTCACCGGAGCCGAGCCCATCGACGAGGTACGCAGCCACCTGGACAAGCTGCGCGGTGACCACGTCATCGCGGTCGACGACTTCGAGGTGATCGGCACGGACACACCTCTGGGACAGCTGCTCACCGAACGGTTCGCCAAGATGCGCGACTCCGGCAGCCTGATGATCATCACGGGCGGCATCGACGACATGCTCAGCGTCTACCGCGGCCTGCCCAACGAGATGAAGCGCGGCCGCAGCGGCCTGGTGCTCTCACCCCGGGCGACCAACGACGGCGACGTCCTCAACGTCCGGCTCCCCCGGTCGGCCTCGGGTGCCATGCCGGTCGGCCGCGGCGTGCTCGCCAGCCCGCTCGGCTGGACCTGGGTCCAGGTCCCCCGCATGTGAGCAAGGCGGCCGCCACATAGCTGGTCGAGGCGGATGCAGCCGCAACCACAGGTGGTCGAGGTGTGGCGCGGCCAGCGACCACAGGTGGTCGAGCAGCGAGCGAAGCGAGCGGACAGACGAGACCAGGGACCGCAAGATGCGACGCCTCAGCGACCACAGGTGGTCGAGCAGCGAGCGAAGCGAGCGGACAGACGAGACCAGGGACCGCAAGATGCGACGCCTCAGCGACCACCGGTGGTCGAGCGCGCACCCCGTAATTGACCGAGCCACCCGCACCGCAGAGGTGGGGTGGCTCGAGTGACCGCTGGGTCAGCGCGGTTGGGTCAGCGCGGTGAGGTCACCGGTGTGAGGTGCGGGTGCTGGTCGGCTTCCTTGGCACCCTCGGCCATCTTGTTGTGCTGGAAGGCGACGTCGGTGCCGGCGGTGGCCAGGGCCTGGCAGAGCTTGGTCAGCGAGGGCTTGAACCCGTTGTGCCACGCGTCGTTGAACTCGTGGGCACCCTTGCTCTTCCACTCCTCGTTGGCCTGCGTGAGCCGGCTGTCGAGCTGGTTGACCATCGTGTCCGCGTCCTGCATGGAGTTCTTGAGCTGCTCGTAGAGCGCTGCGAGATCCGGAATGTTTGCGCCAACTGCCATGAGTTGAGCCTCCTTCAAGTGATTCCCGTCCCTCAACGGCTCTACGTCGTAGGACAGTGCTGTGTCGGTGTGTGTTGTCCGGAAGCACTGGTGTCTCCCTAGGGCTAGTTCCTACCTCCGTGGTCGCGCGCCAAACCTTTCGCCCTCAAAAAGGTTGCTTCCACCCATTCCGGTTTGGGTGCCCGACGATCGGGAAGAAACGCAGGTGCGAGCGAGGGAGGGATCATGGCGGGAGACGACGAGCCGGGTGGCGCGGGCGAGGAAGAGCCGAACCTCTACAAGAACACCCTCGAGTTCTGTCGCGACACGTTGATCCCCAACGCCACCGACGCGGTGTACGACGGAGCCGGCGATCCGGGCAAGCCCATCGCGGACGCGATCAACGGTGGCGGCTGGGAGTGCACCGAGGCGGACAGCTGGGTGACCGAGCTCCTCTCGCACACCAGCAAGGTCCTGCCGGCCTTCGATGACGCCAGGTCCACCGTGAGCTCGAAGATCGCCGCAGAGCCCGAGAAGGTGCCGAAGGGCGATCCGCACGGTCTCGCCTGGAGCCGCAACTGGGCCATCCAGCGACGCAACATCTGACGCACAACACCGCTGGTCCACCTAGGTGAACCAGCGGCGTGCAGTCGAGCATTGCGTGTCGGCAGGGCCGACCTTGTGTCGATCAGGGGATGTACAGGGAAACCTGCACGGGGTTGTGATCGGACGGCTTCGGAGTCTGGTACCGGCTTCCCGAGTACAGCGAAGCGTTGAACCAGCGCCAGACGTTGGTCTTGGCCGGCCTGATGTACAGGTGGTCGACGTGGTCGCCCCAGACCTTGCTCGTCGTGGGCGTGGAGCTGAAGCCGCTGAAGCTGTTCCAGTTCGGACGCTTCAAGGTCCTGGCGAGGTCGTAGGCGTCGTAGTAGCCCGAGGCGGCGAACTTGCGACCAACGGTGTCCTGGGAACCGAAGCCGGTGGACGCGCTCCACGTGCCCCGGTTCTTGTTCGAGTTGAAGTCACCGGCGAAGACGACCTCACGCCCGGCGGTGTTGATCCGCTTCATCTGCGTGAGCAGGTTGCCGACCTCCCGGCCACGGAGCGCGTACTGGTTCATCGGCTGCGTCAGGTGTGCGCTGGTGAAGATGATCCGCTTGTAGGTGGCGCGGTCGACCAGCTCGGCCCAGACGGCGTACCGACCGGGGCTCAGGGTCATGTCGCCGGCACGAGCCAAGGTGAAGCGGGACTTCTTGTAGAAGAGTCGCTTGGCGTTCTTGACGGCCGTCCCCGCCATGCCCGAGGGAGGTGTCGACCAGGCGCCGGACTCCTGGGTCGCCAGCACGTCCGGGTTGCGGGCGGCGACAACCTTCCGGGCGTAGGCCGCTCGGCTCGACCAGCCGCTGCACGCGTCGGAGCACGAGTTGAAGGTCATCACGGCGTACTGCCCGCCGCGCGGGGCGCTCAGCGAGCGAATGGTCGGCTTGCACGCGTGCCCGCCCTTGAACCCGACTGACGATCCGGCCAACGCACGAACCTGGAAGCAGTACGTCCTGCCTGGCGTCAGGCCATAGATGGTGGCGGTCGAACCAGACACCCGCTTGACCTTCTTGGTGTAGGGCGTCTTCTCGGCGGTCGACATGAAGACCTCGTAGGCCCCGGCGCCGCGTGACCTGAGGGCCAGTCCAGCTTCAAGGAGGTCTTGGACGCGGCGGTGAAGGAGATCGTTCCGGGCTGTGCCGGCCTTGCCCACGCAGCCGGGGGCGCGGGAGACAGGAGGACGACGAGGGCAATGGCGAGCGGGGCGGCTGTTCGGCGGAGGTGCATTCCCACACCGTAGACGCTTTTGTCCTACTTTAGGAGGAAAAGGTCCAGAATCATACGAAAAGCGACGTCGAAGCCCCATCTGGGCGAGTCAGCCTGCAATGTCTACCCGGCTGGCCATCAGTTCGTCAAGCAGGCGCGACACGTGCCGAACACGGTCAGGTGGCCGTAGTCCGGGCTGAACCCATGGGCATCGGCGAGCGTCCCGAGCGCCTGCTCCATGTCTGCACGGTCGATGCTGATCACCCGGCGGCACTCACGGCAGACCAGGTGTGCGTGCTCGTGCCCGCGGGCCGAGTGGTACGTCGGCGCCCGGTCGCTGAGATGTGCGTGGCGGATCAGCCCGAGCTCGTCGAGCAGCTCCAGCGTGCGGTAGACCGTGGAGAGGTTGATCGAGTCCGAGTGGGTCCGCACCTCGGCGTACACCTCGTCCGGCGTCGCATGGCCCAGGTGCTCGACCGCAGCCAGCACCAGCTCGCGCTGGGGAGTCAGCCGGTGACCGCTCGCGCGGAGCTGCTCCTGCCAGTCGGTCATGGTCACCTTCTTACTGGCGGCGGAGCTGGGCGTGCGTGTGCGGCTGCAGCTCCTTGCCCATGGCCGCCATGTCGAAGGCGTAGAGCAGCTCGCCGTTGACGTAGCCGTAGAGACGCTTGCCGCCGACGTACTCCTTGGCGGTGGCGGTGCGTACGACGGCATCGGTCGTGATCTCGAAGCGGGGCTGGTCGGGGTGGATCTCGCCGTGCCACGTCTCGATGAAGCCGGTGTTGTGCGCCAGCAGGAACTCGAGGGTGCCGTCCTCCTGCGGCCGGATGAAGCCGGTCTCCTGAGCGGCCTCGCGGACGTGGTTGCCCTGCTCGTCGATGATCCAGGCCCGGCTGAGGTAGTGGATGAAGGGTCGGCCGTCCTGCTGGAAGATCAGCTCCTGGCCGAACTGGAAGCTGTCGATCGTCTCGTACTCCCCGTGCCCGTTGCCCGCCCACGTGCCGAGCAGCCAGGCCAGCCGCGCGCAGTTGGGGTGGATGTTCGGGGGGATCTCGAACGGCATTCGGGTCAACGCTCCTGGGAGTCGGTCGGGTTCATCTTCTTCCGCATGCGCGAGAGCGCGATCAGCGCCAGCACACCGACGCCGAGCACGGCGGCTGCGAGCACGACGACGTAGAAGGCTTCCATGGGTTGGAGTCTAGGGTCGAGCGGCCCCTCCCGGTGGTTGAGGAGCGAGCCGCTCGCGATGGTGGTCGAGCAGCGAGCGAAGCGAGCGATCAGACGAGACCCGTCTCGAAACCACTAACCTCGAACCATGCGCGAACTCGTGATCAAGTGCACCACCGGTGCCGAGGCGCCCGAACGAGCCAACCAGGCGTTCACCGTCGCCGCAGCCGGCGTCGCCGCCGGAGCGACGGTCTCGCTCTGGCTGACCGGCGAGGCCGCGTGGTTCGGCGTACCCGGACGGGCCGAGGCGTTCGAGCTCGACCTCGCCACCCCGTTGGCCGAGCTGCGCGACATGGTCCTCTCGGGCGGCTCGATCACCGTGTGCAGCCAGTGCGCCCAGCGCCGCGGGATCATCGAGGCCGACCTCGTCGAGGGCGCCCACATCGCCGGGGCCGCAGTGTTCGCCGAGAAGGTGCTCGGCGACGAGGTGCAGGCGCTCGTCTACTGACGGGATCTACTGACGGCGGAACGGGTAGGCGCGCTCCACCTTGCCGGCAAGGGTGGTGGCGAGATAGCCGGTCTCGTTGAACTTGTTGGCCACGTAGATGTTCACGTTCGGCACCCGGCTGGCACCCGGGATGAACCGAACGACCACGTAGGTCTGGCTCGGCTTCTCCACGTTCAAGCGTGCCCGTGCCCGCGCGATGTTGCGCACCAGCGGCTTCACCGCGAGGCGGCTCGTGGCGATCGGCCGGGCACCGGGGAAGGTGGCGCGGACACCACCGAAGCTGGTGAAGCCCGAGGCGTCGCGATAGATCCAGCCCGCCTGCCGTGACTTCGCCTTGGGGACGTTCACGATCGCGTAGTCGCCGTACAGCGTGAGGTCCACGACCCGGTTGGTCCCGAACCGCTTCCGGTAGGCCTGCAGGAACCCGCTGATGCCGGCCGGTGTCAGGGCGTACTTCACGCCGTCAGGACCTGAGTCCGGTCCGGGCAGGTCGGGCGCCGATGGGTCAGCGGCTCGGTCGGTCGCCTCCTGGACCGCGTCCTCGGTGAACCCCTGGACCGCGCGGAACCCGACGACGATCACGGCGCCCACGCCGACCACCGCGACGACGAGGACCACGAGCAGGGTGAGCAGAGCCGGTCCCGCGGAGCGCTTTCTCGCGGGTCTGCCCACCTGGCCATGGCTGCCCACTGGGCTGCCCGCAGGTGGGCTCGCCGGTCCGGCGACCGGGGTGTACGCCGGCCCGGGGGGCATGCCGGGCCCGACGTCCTGCGGCGCCGGTGCCACCACCGCCTCGTTCTGGTCGAGCTCGCGAGTGATCAGGTCCAGCTCCCACATGCTCTGCGCGGAGCGGACGTTGCCGAGCCGGATGTCCCGGTCCGGGTCGCTGATCCGGCCCTCAGCCGCAGCGCGCTTGATCCGCGCGGCCACCTCGTCGCGCTCGTCGTCCTTGGGCTTGCGGTGAACGTCGTCCTCCACGTGAAGAACAGTAGGGCTCACACCGCCGTTCCGGCAGGCGAACCCGTCCTAGCGCTACGGTCCCCTCATGGGAGACCTGCTGATCACGGTCGCGCCGACGGGTGCCGAGACCACGAAGACAGACTGTCCTCAGCTGCCGACCACCCTGGCCGAGCTCGTCGAGACGGCCCAGCGGTGCGAGGTGGCCGGTGCGGCGATGGTGCACGTGCACATCCGCGACGACGAGCACCGCCCGACCCTGGACCGGCGCCGGCTCACCGAGACGGTGAGCGCCTTGCGCGAGAGCACCGACCTGGTCGTCCAGCTCTCCACAGGAGGGTCGGTGCACGACCCGCTCGAAGACCGGTTGCAGGTGCTGGACGCCAAGCCGGACTCGTGCAGCCTGACGATGGGGACGACCAACTTCGGCGACGACGTCTTCCTCAACCCGTGGCCGTTCGTGTGCGACCTCTACCAGCTCAGCCAGGAGCGGGAGGTCGTGCCCGAGTTCGAGCTGTTCGACCTGGGCCAGGTCGCTGCCCTGCACCGGCTGCTGCGCAAGTACGGCCTCCCGTACGGCGGGAAGGTGCACGTCGACCTGGTCATGGGCGTCCCGGGCGGCATGCCCGGCACCGCGGACGCGCTGGTCGCGGCGGTCGCGGCGCTCCCGGCCGAGACGACGAGCTGGTCGGCCACCGGGATCGGTCGCTCCACGCTCGCCGTCGCGCTCGCCTCGCTGTCCAAGGGCGGGCATCTCCGCGTGGGCATGGAGGACGTGCTGACCCTCGCCAAGGGCGTGCCGGTGGAGCACAACGAGCAGCTGGTCACGCGTGCCGCCGAGCTGGGCCGGATGGCGCAGCGCACCCCGATGACCTCGTTCGAGGCGCGCGCCCTGCTCGGGATGGTCTGATCAGGTCGTGCGCGCAGTCCTCCAGCGGGTGGCCTCCGCGTCGGTGAGCGTCGACGGGGAGGTGGTGGGCCGGATCGACGAGCCCGGGCTCGTCGTACTCCTCGGGATCACGCACGACGACGGTCCCGACGAGGTGGCCTGGATGGTGCGCAAGATCCGCGACCTGCGGATCATGCGCGAGGAACGATCGGTTGCCGACCTGGGCGCACCAGTGCTGGTGATCAGCCAGTTCACGCTGTACGGCGACGCCAGGAAGGGTCGACGTCCGACCTGGCAGGCTGCTGCTCCGGGAGAGATCTCCGAGCCGCTCTACGACGCGGTGTGCGCCGGCCTCGAGGAGCAGGGCACGCGGGTCGAGCGCGGTGTCTTCGGCGCGGACATGACCGTCGAGCTGGCGAACGACGGGCCGGTGACTCTTGTGTTGGACAGCTCACCTGGCTGATGGGCACCGAAATGGTGGCCTATGGGCGAGAAGGGATGGTCAGCACTCGGCCAGGCAATCTGCACGTCTACACTTCCGGAGACTCTCCATCGTCATCGTCGACCCAGAAGGCCAATGTGGATCTCGTAGACCTTTCTCGGATCATCCAGCGACGGTGGCGAACCATCGTCGTTTTCATGGCCTTGGCGTTACTCGTGGCGACGGCAGCCTCCTTCTTGGTGACTCCGCGATACGAGTCCACGGCGCGCATCTTCATCTCCACAGATACCAAGACATCGCAGGAGGCGTTCGCGGGCAGCCAGTTCACTGCGCAACGCGTGCAGTCCTACGCCGACTTGGCTGACTCGAGAGAGGTCATGCGTCAGGTCGTTGACGATCGGTCCCTCGACGTGACACCCGGCGAGCTGGCCAAGCAGGTCGACGCGAATGTCGCCCAGGACACGGTCCATCATTGTGCTCACCGTCACCGATGACGACCCCGCGCAGGCGCAGAAGACGGCACAGGCCACGGTGGAGGCACTCTCCAGCTACGTCGAAGAGCTGGAGACACCGCGAGGAAGCAGCAGGACGACCATCAAGGCTTCGATCATCGACCCAGCTGACCTCAACACTTCCGCCGTGTATCCGAATATTCCCTTGAACCTGGCCGTGGCACTCGTGTTGGGAATGTTGCTCGGGGTCACTGTTGCCGTTGCCAGAGAGCGACTGGACACGACTGTGAAGACGGTGGAGGACGTCGAGTCGGTGCTGTCGGCGCCGGTCATGGCAAGCGTTCTGTACGACCCAGCCCTGGCGAAGTCGTCCAACCTCCGTCGCGGCAGGCTCCCAGTCGGTGCGTTCTGAGGACTTCCGGTTGCTGCGAACCAACCTGCAGTTCGCCGACCTGGACGGCGATCCGCGCGTGTTTGTCGATCACCAGTTCGCTGTCAGGGGAGGGCAAGACCTCAACCGCGATAGGTCTTGCCGCTGCCGTTTCTCAAGCTGGCAGACGTGTCTTGTTGATCGATGGCGACCTCCGTCACCCCAGCTTGGCCGACGCTATGGACCTCGAGAGTTCCGTCGGGTTCACTACGATTCTCGTCGGCCGCGGCTCCCTCAGCGAGAGCATCCAGCACCATGCCTCGACCGGGGTCCACGTACTTACAAGCGGCGCAATTCCGCCCAACCCGACTGAGATTTTGCAGTCGAAGGCCGCCCGCGCACTGTTCATGGAGGTGAGGGAGACGTTCGACATCGTGATCATCGACTCGCCACCGCTGCTACCCGTCGCAGACGCAGCGATCCTCGCAGTGGAGGCCGATGGGGCACTGCTGGTGAGCGCGACACGGAAAGACCAATCGGCAGAACCTGGCAGCTGGCACGAGCTCGACTGGATGCGGTGGGCGCGCGACTTTTCGGAGCCGTGCTCAACATGACCCCGAAGGCCGGCCTGGAGGGATACGGCGCCAACGCGTATGGCTACCGACCTGAGACAGACGAGCACCACAAAGGGTGCACTGATCGAGGCGCATTGCATGGCGTTTGCGTGCGGCTGACGAGATCGTAGGTACCTTCAACCAGCGCGGCCGATCTGGATCTCGCTGATCGCGGTCTTGTTGCGAGGGCCCTTCTTCACCGCGAGGATCTCGAGCTCGACGGTGTCGGCCCTGGTCTTCGGCACCCGAAGGAGCTGGAGGTTGCGGTCGTCGGGCGAGCCGCTGAACCGCTGCACGACCTTCGTGTCACCGATGGTCCACCGCACCCGCTTGACGCGGTTGTTCTCGGCGAAGCGGTCGGCGTTGCTCTGCTCGTCGGTCTTGGCGTAGCCCGGGACCAGGCCGACCTGCCCGATCGGCATCGTCTTCCCGAGCTTCAGCGTGATCCGTTCCCCGATCCTCCTGCCGCCACAGCGCCAGGCCGTGTCGGCCACACCGTCGGTGAGGTTGCTCGGCTCGTAGGACACCGGGTCGCCGTTCGCCTCCTTACCGGGCTTCCCGATGCAGGCGACCTTCGCCCGCACGTCCTCGACCCGGGTGACCTTTCCCGTCCAGGCGTCCTTGCCCGGCTTCTGGTTGGTGAACGGCTGGATCTCCCCGTCCGGGCTGTCCACCACCACGTCCTTGTTCGGGGACTCCTCGACCTGGCCCGCGAAGCCGCGCCCGACGGCGTACGCACCGAGGATCAGCAGCAGGGCCAGCAGGGCGAGCAGCAGCGGCACGAACCAGGTGGAGTCACGGATGTTCTCGAACCACGTCGGGTTGTCGTCGTCGTACTCCTCCGGCTCGCGGTGCGTGCCCACCCGCATCGGGCCACGGCGCCGGGGAAGCGGTTGCTCGACGGTCTCCGTGTCGTCGTATTCCTCGGCCAGGGTCTCGTCCGGGGGCTCGGGGTCGTCGCGGTGCTGCCCGACGGTCTGTGCCGCCAGGGCTCGCTCATAGGCGGCCCTGTAGGCGGCGGCGAACTCCTCCGGCACCTCCGGTGGCGGGGAGCCCGGGTTCGTGGGTCCGGACACGCGGGAAGTTTATCGACTGCCCGCCGGTCCGGACCCCCGGAGTTTTGCGCCTTGAACCTGACTCAGACCTCGACAG
>CAVVID010000027.1:0-245310 GCA_963748185.1 uncultured Actinomycetota bacterium
GGGCGACGTCACCCACCGCCGTCGTCAGGATCGTGGCCACCGATCCGACGACGTGACTCGCCGCGGTGACGCCCTCCTGGAGCGCGTCCTTGCGGATCTCGGCCTTGCTGAGCCTGTCGTTCCTACGTCCTGTCGGCATGTCCTCAGTCTCTCAACGTTCAATCAGGCGGCCAAGGTGTGCGGCTGCTCGGTCCCGTGCTCGGGAGCATCCGACTTGCCACCCGGCAGCGCCATGCGGCAGATCTTCTTGGCCACGCTGAACAGCTGCTTGTGCAGCGGCCCGGTGTTGTAGTCCAGGCCGTAGCGCTGGCAGATCTCCTGGATCTCGGCACTGATCTGCGGGTAGCGCCGGGCCGGCAGGTCCGGGAACAGGTGGTGCTCGATCTGGTGCGAGAGGTTGCCGCTCATGATGTGGAACAGCTTGCCGCCGGTGATGTTGGCCGAGCCCAGCAGCTGCCGGTAGTACCAGTGGCCGCGCGACTCGCCCTCGCACTCCTCCTCGGTGAACGTGGCGACGCCCGCCGGGAAGTGGCCGCAGAAGATGATGTTGAACGCCCAGATGTTCCGCACGAAGTTGGCGGTCGCGTTGCCGGCGAAGGTCAGCGGGAACAGCGGGCCGGTGAGCGCCGGGAACAGCACGTAGTCCTTCAGTGCCTGCCGACGGACCTTGCGCATCAGCCCGCTGTGCAGCGCCTTGTTGTCGGCGATGGTCCGCTTGCCCTTGACGATGTTCTCGACCTCGAGGTCGTGCATCGCCACGCCCCACTCGAAGAAGAGCATCAACAGCGTCGCGTACACCGGGTTGCCCAGGTAGTACGGGTGCCACTTCTGGTCCTCGTCCATCCGCAGGATCCCGTAGCCGATGTCGCGGTCCTTGCCCAGGATGTTGGTGAAGGTGTGGTGGATGTAGTTGTGCGAGTACTTCCACTGGTCGCTGGGGCAGACGTTGTCCCACTCGTACATGCGGGAGTTCAGGCCCGGGTCACCCATCCAGTCGTACTGGCCGTGCATGACGTTGTGCCCGATCTCCATGTTGTCCAGGATCTTGGAGATGCTCAGCGACGCGACCGCGAGCGGCCAGGCGGGTGGGACGTACATCAGCGCGCGGCCGGCGACCTCGAACTGGCGCTGCTTCTTCACGATGCCGCGGATGTAGTTCGCGTCCTCCTCGCCGAGCTCGCCGATCAGGCGCTGGCGGATGGCGTCGATCTCGTTGCCGAACGCCTCGATCTGCTCGGGGGTCAGCTTGTTGTCGGTCTTGTTGGGCTTCGGTGCTGCTGTGGTTGCACTCATGTCAGTCCCTCTCGGTTGTCTGTTTGGTTTCGCCGAGGCGTCGCAACTTGCGTTGTGACGCCCCGCGGGTGGCAAGTTCTCGACGCCTCGGCTCTGCATGCGGTCTGCAGAGCTCGACCTGGCAGTCCCCTACCGGCGCGGAGACGCAGATCCTGATGTCCTCGTCAGGCAGCGAAGACTCCTCGCCGGTCACGACGTTGCGGACGGTGCCTTCGGTCTTGCGGGAGACGCAGGTGAAGCAGATGCCCATGCGGCAGCCGTACTCCGGCGTGAGGCCCTGCTCCTCGGCCTGGTCCAGGATCGGGGCGCCGGTGTTGGTGGCGCTCGTCCCGGTGCGGGTGAAGGCCATCTCGCCCTCGGCAGACCCCGTCGAGATCGACGGCGTCTTGAAGAACTCGGTGCGCAGGCGCGGCGACCCGTCGTACGCCTCGGTGACCAGGGCCATCATCGGCGCCGGTCCGCACGCCCACGTGTCGGTGTCGCGGTAGTCGGGCACCAGCTTGGCCAGCGACTCGGCGCTGAAGAACTCGTCACCGTGCCGCAGGACGACGTTGATGCCGTTGTCGCCCCACGAGATCCGGTTGAGCTCCTCGGCGAAGATCTGGTCCTCGGCCGACCGCGCGTAGTGCAGGAAGGTCACCTTGCGGTTGGCCTTGCCGTCGTACCCGTCCCGCAGCAGGGTGCGGATCTGCGACATCACCGGGGTGATGCCGGAGCCGCCCGAGATCATCAGCAGGTGGTTGTTCGTCGGGGTGGCCGGGCTCTCGGTGAGCGTGAACTCGCCCTCGGCCTGGCTCAGGTGCACGATCTGGCCGGGCTGCGCCTCGCACACCAGGAACTTGCTCACCCGCTGCTGGCCGGGCCGCTCCTCCTGGTGGGCGCGCACGGTGATGGAGAACTGCTCGCCGGGGTTTGACTCGGCGGAGGAGATCGAGAAGCAGCGTGTCGTACGCCGCGCCCCGTTGATCTCGACGCCGACCTGGACGTACTGGCCCGCGCGGTGTCCGCGCCAGGTGCTGGTCGGCTGCAGGGTGATGGTCGCGACGGGGTTCTCACCGGATGTCTCGCGGGTGATGTCCACGACGCGCGCCCGGACCTCGGTGGCAGCCCACATCGGGTTGACCTGCTCGAGGTAGCGGTCCACGCCGTGCGGCGAGGTGAGCGCCGCGAGTACGCGGGAGCCGAGGATGCGTTCGGCCAGCGGCTGAGTCAGCGTCATGCCGGCCTCCTCTCAAGATTGAGTGAACATGTGTTCACTCAAAAGAATGGTCCCCACAGCACCGCTGGTCAAGGCGAACCACCGTGATGCCCAACACCTCAGCGCAGCCGGCTAGGTGACCTGCGTCGCGACGTGCCGACAGGCCTCCGGTGCACGAACGTTCACCAAACGCCCGTTGACCGTTACGCTCTGTGGGCATGGAGCGAGCCTCGCGCCGCCCCCGAGCAGCCGGGGGCCCTTCCCTGGCGGCAGTGCCTGTCGAGACCAGGGTCGAGCGCAAAGAGCGCACCCGCCGCGCGATCCTCGATGCGACGCTCGACCTGTGCGTCGACAGCAGCCTGGTCGCGTTGTCCCTCCGCCAGGTCGCCAAGGAGGTCGGCATCGTGCCGACCGCCTTCTACCGGCACTTCGACTCGATCGAGGACCTCGGCCTGGCCCTGGTCGAGGAGTCATTCGCCTCGCTGCGCGAGATGCTGCGCGACGTACGCCGAAGCGACCCGACCTACAAGAACATCATCGACAGCTCGGTGAAGGTGCTCGGTGAGCACGTGCACACCCAGCACGACCACTTCGCCTTCATCTTCCGTGAGCGGGTGGCCGGCCCCCAGTCGGTGCGAGCAGCCATCCGCCACCAGGTCGAGCTGGTCGAGCGCGAGCTCGCCGCGGACCTGGCCCGGCTCACCGACCCGGACTACTGGTCGACCGAGGACCTGCGGGTGCTCTCCAACATGATCGTCGCCTTGATGGTCGGCACCGCCGAGGCGATCCTGACCGCACGGCCGGAGGCGGAGCGCGCGATCACCGAGCAGGCGCGCACCCAGCTACGGATGCTGCTCGTCGGTGCGCTGCACTGGCGATCCGACGACTCAGGCTGACCGAAGCGCCGGAGCTGCCAAGACAGGCTCAGGCCGGGTCTGCGGCCCGAAGCTTCGCGCACTCCTGCTCGAGGTCGTGCTCGAGCTCGCCGTCGAGCTCCACCGCGCACTTGCGGTCCAACTCCCGGTCGAGCTCCGGGTCCAGCGCGGGCTCGCCCTGGTCCTCGCCGGGTCCTGCTGCCGGGTCGGCCACCCTCGCCGGCAGCAGGAACACCAGCCCGAGCACGACCGCACAGAGCACGGCCGACACGGCGAAGGCCCAACGCAGGCCTCCGAGTGAGGCAGTCAGCGCGCCGACTCCGTCGCCGACCAGCGAGGTCGCGCGGCTCGACATCACGGTCACGACGAGGGCGGTGCCCATCGCACCGGCCACCTGCTGCGTGGTGCCGAGCAGCGAGCTCCCGTGGGAGTAGAGGTGTGCCGGCAGCGAGCCCAGACCGATCGTGAACACCGGCGTGAACAGCGCGGCCAGGCTGACCATCAGCACGACGTGGGCGATCAGGAGCTGCCAGATCGCCGTCTCCGCGCCGATCGCGACGAAGCTCGCCATCGAGGCCGTCAGGCCGATCGCCCCCGGGATGACCAGCACCCGGGCGCCATGGGTGTCGTAGACCCGTCCCACACGAGGACCGAGCAGACCCATCGCCAGGCCACCGGGCATCACCAGCATCCCCGTCGCCAGCGGGCTCATCCCGCGCACGTTCTGGAGGTAGAGCTGCAGCAGGATCATCGAGCCGAGCATCGCCATGAAGGCGAAGGCCATCACGCCCAGGGACACCGAGAACACCCGGATCTGCAGGGTGCGCAGGTCCAGCAGCGGCCGGTCGCTGCGCTGCAGGACCAGCTGGCGCCAGACGAAGGAGGCGACCCCGGCCACGCCGAGCGACCAGGGCGACGTACGCGAGGGTGTGGTCGCCGGGCACTCCGACCTCGCTGAGCCCGTAGACCAGGCTGCCGAAGCCGATCGCGGCGATCACGACGCTCAGCCAGTCGACGCTGCCCGCAACCGGCTCGCCGACGTTGATCAGCTTGCGGTAGCCGAAGATGCCGATGGCGGCGGCGATCGGCAGCACGACCAGGAAGATCCAGCGCCATGACAGGGACTGGAGCACAACGCCGGACACGGCCGGGCCGAGCGCCGGGGCCACCGACATCGCGAGCATGACGTTGCCCATCACGCGGCCGCGGTCGTGCATGGGCACGACGGCCATCAGGGTCGTCATCAGCAGGGGCATCATCACCGCGGTGCCGCCGGCCTGGATCACCCGGCCGACGAGCAGCACGGGGAAGGTCCAGGCCACGGCCGCGAGCAGCGTGCCGGCGCAGAAGGTGCCCATGGCGAGACCGAAGGCGAAGCGGGTGGTGACGCGCTGCAGGAACCAGCCGGTGATCGGGATCACGACCGCCATGGTCAGCATGAAGGCGGTGGACAGCCACTGCGCCGCGTTGGCGTTGACCGCGAAGTCGAGCCATCAGCCGCGGGATCGCGTTGATCATGATGGTCTCGTTGAGGATCACGACGAAGGTCGCGCCCACGAGCCAGCGCAGGATGGCGTAGTCGGGCGCCTCGGCGTCGATCGCCGTGTCGTTCGCTGTGTGCTGCGTTGCCTGCATGGGTCCTGTTCCGTTCGATGTCGAATGGTGAGCGTGTCCCCTCGGTGAGGGTGTCGGCAAATGAATTAGACCGGCGAGCACCGACAGATTCATCGGTGCCGGTCTGGCCGATTGTCAGGCGCCTGGGCTCACCGTGACGTCGGGGATGGTGGCGTCGCGCGGGCAGGTCGAGCACGTGCAGGATCGCGTCGGCCACCGTCTCCGGACGGATCCACTCACCTGCGTCGTACTCCTTGCTCTCCTGGTCGTGCACCTTCTCCTGCATCGGGGTCGCCGTGCGACCGGGGTAGACGCTGGTGACCCGAACGCCGTGCTCCTTCTCCTCGGCGCGGAGCGAGTCGGCGAGCGCACGCAGGCCGTGCTTCGACGCGGCGTACGCCGCCCACTGCGGGTTGGCGTGCAGGCCGGCACCGGAGTTCACGAAGACCACCGTGCCGCGGCTCGCGCGCAGCGACGGGAGCGCCAGCCGGGTCAGCTCGGCCGGCGCGACCAGGTTGACGTCGAGCTGATGCGCGCCACTGCTCGGCCGTCAGCTCTGCCACGGTGCCGAGGTCGACCACGCCTGCCGCGTGCACCACGGAGTCCAGTGAGTCGGGCAGCTCGAGACCGGCGATCGATGTCGCGTCGGCAAGGTCGGCGACCAGGGTCGAGGCGCCGTCCCAGCGCGCCCGGAGCTCGTCGGCACGTTCAGGCGACCTGGCCAGCAGGATCAACGAGTCACCGCGTGCGTGCAGGACATCCGCGAGCGCGGCGCCGATGCCGGAGCCGGCGCCGGTGATCAGGTGAGTGGGCATCAGCGTCCCCGGTCAGCGGGTGAACACGATCTTGCCGAAGACGTCACCCTCGGCCATCGCCTTGAACCCGTCGCGCGCCTGGTCCATCGGCATCGTGCTGTCGATGAGCGGGCGTACGCCAGTCGAGTCGAGCAGGTTGACCAGGGACGCCAGCTCGTTGCGGGTGCCCATGGTCGAGCCGATCACCCGCAGCTGCAGGAAGAAGATGCGGGTCAGCTCGGCGTCGTCGAGCTTGGGACCCGAGGTGGTCCCGGAGGTGACGATCGTGCCGCCGGGGCGCAGCGAGCGGATCGAGTGCGACCAGGTGGCGCGGCCGACGGTCTCCATCACCGCGTCGACCTTCACGGGCAGCCGCTCACCGGACTCGAACACCTCGTGGGCGCCGAGGTCGAGCGCCTTCGTACCGCTTGGCCTCGTCGCGGCTGGTGGCCAGGACCTTGAGTCCGCCCGCACGCGCGAGCGCGATCAGCGCGGTGGCGACACCGCCTCCGGCGCCCTGCACGAGCACCGTGTCGCCGGCCTTGAGGCCGCCCTGCGTGAACAGCATCCGGTAGGCCGTGAGCCAGGCCGTCGGCAGGCAGGCGGCCTCCTCGAACGACAGCGACTCGGGCTTGGGCACGACGTTCGCCTTCGGTACGGCGACCCGGTCGGCGAAGGTGCCCTGGTAGCGCTCGCTGAGCAGGGAGCGCTTCGGGTCGAAGGTCTCGTCGCCACCGGTGTACGACGGGTCGCTCACCACCGCGTGCACGACGACCTCGTTGCCGTCCTCGTCGAGACCGGCGGCGTCGCAGCCGAGGATCATCGGCAGCGCGTCCTCCTTCAGGCCGACGCCGCGAAGCGACCACAGGTCGTGGTGGTTGAGGGACGAGGCCTTCACGGTCACGGTCGTCCAACCGTCGGGCACGTCCGGGTCGGGTCGCTCACCGACCACCAGGCCGTTCAGCGGCTCGTCGGAGGAGAAGCTTTCGGCGTACACAGCAAACATTGCTCGACCCTAGCGGGACCATCGCGACGTCCGCCAAAGGGACGAAACGGATGAGGTCCTACGCGCAATCCCTGACGTTTTCGGGTGAAGCATTGCCGTAGAACGTCAGGGATCCCCGGCGACCCGGTGAAACCTGCAGCCCCTCAGCGCCGCGCCACCCCGTCACGCCGAGCGGCCTCGGCGACAGCCGCGGCAACTGCCGGGCCTACCCGTGGGTCGAACGGGGAGGGGATGATCAGGTCCTCGCGGGCCTCGTCGGCGACGATCGCGGCGAGGGCGTCGGCGGCGGCGAGCTTCATCGCCTCGGTGATCGCGGTGGCCCTGGCGTCGAAGGCGCCCCGGAAGATGCCCGGGAAGGCCAGCACGTTGTTGATCTGGTTGGGGAAGTCCGAGCGCCCGGTGGCGACCACGCGCGCATGCCGGTGGGCCACCTCGGGGTGCACCTCGGGCCTCGGGTTCGCGAGGCCGAAGATGATCGCGTCCGGAGCCATCGAGGCGACCACGTCCTCCGAGACCGTGCCGCCGGAGACGCCGATGAACACGTCGGCGCCGGCCATCACGTCCGCCAGGCTGCCGCTGCGGCCCGTCACGTCGGCGGTGACCTCGGCGATCGCCTGCTTGGACTCGTTGAGTGATCCGCGCGAGGAGTTCAGCACGCCCGTGCGGTCGACCACGCTCACGTCGCGGACACCGGCTGCGAGCAGGATCCGGGTGACTGCGACCCCGGCGGCACCGGCACCCGAGACGACCACGCGGGTGGTCTCCATCAGCCGGTCGGTCAGGCGCAGCGCGTTCTCCAGCGCAGCGAGCGTGACGACCGCCGTACCGTGCTGGTCGTCGTGGAAGACCGGGATGTCGAGACGCCGCTTGAGTCGCTCCTCGATCTCGAAGCAGCGAGGCGCGGAGATGTCCTCGAGGTTGATCCCGCCGAAGCTCGGCGCCAGGCGGACCACGGTCTCGACGATCTCGTCGACGTCGGTCGTCGCCAGGCAGATCGGGACGGCGTCCACTCCCCCGAACTGCTTGAACAGCACCGCCTTGCCCTCCATCACGGGCATCGCCGCCGTGGGGCCGATGTCACCGAGACCGAGCACGGCGGTGCCGTCGGTGACGATGGCGACGGTGTTGGGGACCCAGGTGTAGTCGTCGGCCAGGCTCGGGTCCTCCGCGATCGCCTCGCACACGCGGGCCACACCCGGGGTGTAGGCCATCGAGAGCTCGTCCGGGCCGCTCAGCGACTACCCGGGAAGCGATCTCCATCTTGCCGCCGACGTGCAGCGCGAAGACAGGATCGTCGGCGTGAGGGTTCTCCAGATCTGGCATTTGCTCTGATGCAACCATGAAAGGCATCCCTTGGGGAGACGAGGGCCCGACGACGGAGTCGACGAGGGTGCTGACTGCGATGGGCATTCGACGCGGAGCCAGGGTGAGGCCGGGCCGCGGATTCGCAACGCTCAGGTGGGGGTGACCCAGAGGAGCTACTTTCGCACAGCGTCGGGAGGCCCCGCGAGAGTGCCCGGACGCGGCCAGAGGCGTCCGACGACGAGAGCGAGTACGCCGTCCTCGGCGATCGCCCCGCCGGACCAGGAGTCCCGGCCCTCGACGGCGTTGTCCCGGGTCACCCACCAGCCGTCATCTCGCCTGGTGGTCGAGCCGCTTGACGGCGACCACACCGTCGGAGAACCGCACCACCGCCAGCCGGCCGGCGCGCGGCGCGGCACCGTGGCGGACGAGCAGCCGGTCACCGTCGTACAGCGTCGGGGTCATCGACCTGCCACGCACGATCGCCATGCCCAGCCGGGGCAGACGAGGCGATCTCATCTCAGTACCTGACCCTCCGGAGAACCTCTGGTGAACCTCATGGAGCCCGCGTCGCGGTCGGTTGTAGTGTCGCAGGCAGCCAGGCGCTGGAGTCACACGGCGCCGTACCTGCCACTCTCGCGAGAGGAACCATCCGGATGCTGAGGAACAAGCTGTTCGCCCCCACGATCGAGGTTTCCGCCCACTGCGACCTGCCGTGTGGCGTCTACGACCCCGCCCAGGCCCGCATCGAGGCCGAGTCGGTCAAGGCGATCATCGGCAAGGTCAAGGACAACGACGACGCCGACTTCCGCACTCGCGCGATCCTGATCAAGGAGCAGCGCTCCGAGCTCGTCAAGCACCACCTCTGGGTGCTGTGGACCGACTACTTCAAGCCCCCGCACTTCGAGAAGTACCCCCAGCTCCACCAGCTGGTCAACGAGGCCACCAAGCTGGCCGGCGCGACCGGCACCAAGGGCGAGCTCGACGAGGGCAAGGCCGACGAGCTGCTCGCCAAGATCGACGAGATCGCCGAGATCTTCTGGGAGACCAAGAAGGCTTGAGCGAAGCTCAAGACTTCCAGGTCTGAGGAAGTGCTGAGCTCGCGAAGCACTGACGCGCGCTTCTTGCGCAACCCGCAGATGTCGAGGCACGCTCTGACGCTCAAGACTTCTTGCAGCTGACGCAGACCCCCGTGCCGTCGGCGCGGGGGTCTGCGTCGTTCAGCAGGAGAAAGACACCCACCGGCAGGCTTCGACAAGCACACCCGCAATGTCCATTTCGGCACTAGTGGTGTGCTCACTGACCCCCCTATCCTCAAGGACACCAACGTGACCCACAGTCCTGACGTGGAGCTGCGCCTCCCGGCCGAGAGCGCTTACGTCGCCGTGCTGCGCATGACGACTGCCGGACTGGCCGCGCGCCTCGACTTCACCCTCGACGACATCGAGGACCTCCGGATGGCAGTGGGCGAGGCCTGTGCGCTGGTGCTGGAGCACGCCGACGCCGGTGGCGACCTCTACGCGAACTTCGACCTGAGCGACGGGTCGATCAGGGTCTCGGTCTCGGCAGACTCCAAGACCGATGCCGACGCCGACAAGGACAGCTTCGGTTGGCAGGTACTCACCGCGCTCACCAGCGATGTCGTGACCGAGCGAGAAGGGCACCTGGGCTGGGTGTCCTTCACCGTGCGCTCCAGCATTGCGGCCTGACCCGTGCTAGAACCAGTGGCCCCCAGCGGGCCTGAGCCCCCAGCCGACCCATCGGTCGATCCTCCCGTGGACCCGGAGGTCGATCCTGAGGTCGCCTCGGAGGTCGACTCGAACGTCGACCCGGTGGTCGACGCACCCGTCGACACGGGCTGGCCCGGCCATCGCGGTCCGCAGCGCGCGCCGACCGCGCGTCAGCTCTCGACCCGCGAGCAGAGCCATGCCCTGTTCGACGAGCTCGGCGACCCCGCCACCCCCGAGCCGCGCCGCGCGTCCTGTCGCGAGGAGCTCGTCCAGCTGCACCTCCCGCTCGTGGACCACTGTGCCCGCCGCTTCACGAACCGCGGCGAGCCGCTCGACGACCTGGTGCAGGTCGGGACGATCGGCCTGATCAAGTCGGTCGACCGCTTCGACAACGACCGCGGCGTCGAGTTCTCGACGTACGCCACCCCGACGATCCTCGGGGAGATCAAGCGCTACTTCCGCGACAAGGGCTGGGCGATCAGGGTGCCGCGGCGGCTGCAGGAGCTGCGCATGTCGATCAGCGCAATCACCGGAGAGATGTCGCAGGACCTGGGCCGCTCCCCCACGCCGCGCGAGCTCGCCGAGAAGCTCGGCGTGACGGTGGAGGAGGTGATGGAGGGCCTCGAGTCCGCCAACGCCTACTCGACGCTCTCCCTCGACGCCGGCGACACCAACGACGACGGTGGTGGCGGCAACACCATGCTCGACGGACTCGGCGAGGACGACGAGGCGCTTGCGAACGTGGAGATCCGGGCGTCGGTCAAGCCGCTCATCGAGGCGCTGCCGCCACGGGAGAAGCGGATCCTGCTGCTCCGGTTCTTCGGCGGGATGACCCAGTCGCAGATCGCGGACGAGATCGGGGTCTCCCAGATGCACGTCTCGCGACTGCTCAACCGCACCCTGGCAGACCTGCGCGACTCGTTGCGCGAGGTCAGCTGACGCCTCCCTCGGCCGACCGACAGGTCCGGCCTACTCGGGGTCCCCTGCCCGCTCGAGCGCGTCGATGGATCGAGGGTGCAACAACCCGGCCAGCACGATCGCGGCGACGATGAGCAGCACGATCGCGATCGCCACGGTTTCGCCGCCACGGAAGTTCCACGCCAGCCCGAGCCAGATCAACTGGGTGATCAGCACCGGCCCGCGTGACCAGGGGCGGAGGTTGTTCATCCCCCAGGCACACACCAGCAGCGCAGCGCCGTACGCCAGGAAGAACGCCGCCGTGGTCAGACCCATCACCACCCGGTCGCTGTCGAGGTTGATCGCCTCGCCCACCCCGAAGATGAAGGTCAGAAGTCCCTGGACGAAGGTCAGTCCTGCCGCCACCGCGAGGGGTGCTGGGGTACCGTGGCGGGAGTACGGCGAACTCGTCGGATCGGGCTCGGACCCGTCTGGACGGCGTTCGGGGTAGGCATCGCTCACGGGGTGAGCCTATTCCGTCCTGTTCTGTGACCAAGGTGACGATCCGTGGGGGTTGTCATCACGCCACGGAGTTGCAACGATCGAACCGTCGCGCCGCAGCAGTACTCAGGACTGACGAGCGCGCTTCCACCCCCGGCCTCCCAGACAATGTACGCCGGGCCCACATCGTGAACGCTTTCACTTGTAGTAGTACGGAGAGGTTTCCCAGCCATGGATTGGCGCCACCGTTCCGCGTGCCTCGACGAGGACCCGGAACTGTTCTTCCCGATCGGCAACACCGGTCCGGCCATCTTGCAGATCGAAGAGGCCAAGCAGGTGTGTCGACGCTGCGACGTGCGCGAACAGTGCCTCGCATGGGCCCTCGAGGCCGGACAGGACCACGGTGTCTGGGGCGGCCTCAGCGAGGACGAGCGTCGCGCGCTCAAGCGCCGCAACGCCCGTGCCCGGGTGCGCACCGCCTGAGCGGCTCCCCGACCCTGACTCTCGAGCCTGACCCTCTGGGTCAGCGGGGCTGACCGGACACGTCCGGAACCTGTACGACGACCAGCGTGCCGGCACCGACCTCTCGTCGACCCAGCGACGATCTGACCGCCGAGCTCGCCGACGAGCGTGCTCACGATGGACAGACCGAGGCTGGCGCCGTCCTCCAGGCTGAAGTCGAGGGGCAGGCCGACGCCGTCGTCCGCGACGCTCAGGCGAAGTCCGTCTCCTTCGCGGACGCAGTCGACCTCGATCAGGCCGCCGCGGTCCTCGTCGAACGCGTGCTCGACGGCGTTCTGGATCAGCTCGGTGAACACCATCGCCAGTGGGGTCGCCGCGTCGGAGCTGATCGCCCCGAACGATCCGGTCCGCTTGGTGAGGATCGGCACCCCGCTCGACCCCACGTCGGTGACCAGGCGGGTCAGCCGGTCGGTCACCTCGTCGAAGTCGACGGTCTCGTCGAAGGTCTGGCTCAGGGTCTCGTGGACGACCGCGATCGCCCCGACCCGTCGTACGGCCTCCTCGAGCGCGACCCGGCCCTCCGGGATGTCGAGCCGTCGCGCCTGGAGCCGCAGCAGCGCTGCCACGGTCTGCAGGTTGTTCTTCACCCGGTGGTGGATCTCGCGGATGGTCGCGTCCTTGGTGACCAGCTCGCGGTCGCGACGACGCAGCTCAGTCACGTCGCGGAGCAGCACCAGGGCGCCGGTGTGCTCGCCGGCGGGGCGCAACGGGATCGACCGCAGGATCACCGTCGCCTGGGCGTTGCCCAGCTCGGCGTCACGGGGCACCCGGCCCCCGAGCACCGCGCTGATGTTCTCCTCGTCCGGTCGCATGGTGGGCGGGACCAGCTCGCGGGTGATCCCGGCCAGCGACTTGCCGCTGAGGTCGTCGGTCAGCCCGAGCTTGCGGTAGACGGAGAGCGCATTCGGGCTGGCGTAGGTAACGCGCCCCGACTCGTCGACGCGGATGAAACCGTCGCCCACCCGTGGGGAGTCCGCGTGGTCGGAGCGCTCGCCCGGGAATGGGAAGCTGCCGAACGCGATCATCTGCGACAGCTCACTGGCTGTCTGCAGGTAGGAGAGCTCGAGCCGGCTCGGCGTCCGGACCCCTTGCAGGTTGGTGTTGCGGGCCACCACCGCGATCAGCTGGTCGCCGCGGCGTACGGGAATGGCCTCGACCCGCACCGGTACGTCGTCGCGCCACTCCGGGTCGCCTTCGCGGGCGATCCTGCCCTCGCGCATTGCCGCGTCCAGCAGCGGTCGCCTGCCGGCGCCGATGAACGAGCCGACGATGTCGTCGACCAACGCGGTCGGACCGGTGGTCGGACGCATCTGGCCCCCGGCCCAGTAGCCGGACCCGTCTCTGTCGGGCAGCCACAGGACGAGGTCGGCGAAGCTGAGGTCGGCGATGATCTGCCAGTCCGCGAGCAGCATCGAGAGCCACGCGACATCCTCGGTCGAGAGATGCGTGTGGGCCCGGACGAGCGCCTGGAGGGATGGCACCGGTTCAGCCTAGGGCGCCCCCTGCTGTCCGTCGTACTTGCGCTGACCGGGCATTTCCACGTGGCCGTACGACGCCGAGCGGGCACTTCCCCAACGCCGGCATCTGGTGAACTGCCCGGTCAGCGCACCCAAGCGCGGACAAGTGCCCGGTCGGCGTGCTGCGAGGGACATCGAGTGCCCGGTCGGCGAGTTACGGCGGGCAGTAGCCTCGCGTCATGACGCAGGCACCCGAGCAGCCGACCGACCCGTCCACCGACTCAGCCAGGGATCCCGCTACCGGCGAGGCGGTCGGGCATCGCACGGAGCAGTCCGAGCCGGTGGAGGCGCACTCGGGGCAGCACGCCGTGGCGGTCGCCCGGGAGCACGGGGTCGAGGTGATGTTCACGCTGTCCGGGGCACACGTCTTCCCGATGTACGACGGGGCGGTGACCGCCGACCCGCAGATGAGGATCCTCGACGTGCGGCACGAGCAGACCGCCGCGTTCGCCGCCGAGGCGATGGGCAAGCTCACCCGCAAGCCGGGACTTGCCGTACTCACCGCCGGGCCGGGCGTCACCAACGGCATCAGCGCCATCGCGCAGGCGCAGTTCAGCGGCTCCCCGCTGGTCGTGGTCGGAGGCCGGGCACCGGCCAACCGGTGGGGCTCCGGGTCCCTGCAGGAGCTGGACCAGCCGCCGATCGTGGCCCCCGTCTCCAAGCTCGCGCGCACGATCCACAAGGCCGACGAGGTGGCCGACGGCATGCACGAGGCGTTCACGCTCGCGGGCACCTCCCACCGTGGTCCCGTCTTCGTCGACGTCCCGATGGACGAGTTCTTCAACTCCTCCTCCGCGACCCGGCCGATCCTCGGCGAGCGACTGCGTGCCGAGCCCGACGGGGACGCGATCGCCGACATCGCCGAGCTGCTCGGCCAGGCGCAGCGGCCCGTCCTGATCATGGGGACCGACGTCTGGGCCGACGGCGCCGAGGAGGCCGCGCTCCGGCTCGTCGAGGAGGCCGGCATCCCCTCGATCACCAACGGCATGGGCCGCGGCGTCATCCCCGGCGGCCACCCGCTGCTCGTGACCAAGGCGCGCGGCGCCGCGCTGGGCGGGGCCGACCTGGTCGTGGTCGCCGGCACCCCGCTCGACTTCCGGCTCGGCTACGGGGTGTTCGGCGGGAAGGACGGCGCCACCCCTGCGCGCGTCGTACACCTCGCCGACTCGCCCGGCCAGGTGTCCAAGCACGCCGACCTCGCGGCCGAGGCGTCCGGCGACCTCACCCTGGTCCTCGACGGGCTGCGGGACGCGCTCGCCAACCTGGTACGACGACCCGACTGGTCCGCGTGGGTCAGCAACCTGCAGGACCAGGTGAAGGCCGGCATCGAGCGCGACGCCGCGCTGCTCAGCGCCGAGGCCGACCCGATCCACCCGGCCCGGATCTACGGCGAGCTGGTCCCGCGGCTGGCCGAGGACGCGATCGTCATCGGCGACGGCGGCGACTTCGTCTCCTTCGCGGGCAAGTACGTCGAGCCGAAGCGTCCCGGCGGCTGGCTCGACCCCGGTCCCTACGGCTGCCTCGGTGCCGGTCTCGGCGCGGCCATCGCGGCCCGCATCGCGCGGCCCTCTGCCCAGGTCGTCCTGCTGTACGGCGATGGCGCGGCCGGCATGTCCCTGATGGATGTCGACACCCTGGTCCGGCACAACCTGCCGGTCGTGATGGTCTGCGGAAACAACTCGGCCTGGGGGCTGGAGAAGCAGCCGATGCAGATGCTCTACGGGTACGACGTGGCAGCCGACCTCGCGCCGCAGACCCGCTACGACGAGGTGGTCCGTGCCCTCGGCGGAGCCGGCGAGACGATCACCGACCCGCGGGAGATCGGGCCCGCGCTCGACCGCGCGTTCGCCGCGAATGTGCCCTACCTGGTCAACGTGATCACCGACGTGAACGCGCCGTACCCCCGCAACACCTTCGGCATCTGAGCCGGGTCCCCGAGACAAACACGGGACACGCATGGAGATCAGACCGGTCCATCCCGAGGAGCTCGAGGAGGTCGGCCGACTCACCGCCGAGGCCTACATCGGCGACGGGTTCCTCGATGCCGCCGACGACTACACCGCAGAACTGACCGACGCGGCCGGCCGCGCCCGGCAGGCGGAGGTCTGGGTCGCGGTCGAGGACGGCCAGCTGCTCGGGACGGTGACCTTCTGCCCGGTCGGCTCGGCGTACCGCGAAGTCGGGCGCGACGACGAGGGCGAGTTCCGGATGCTGGCGGTGAGCCCGTCCACACGGGGTCGCGGTGTCGGCCGCGCACTCGTGGAGCACTGCCTGGGTCGCGCCCGAGAGCTCGGGTACGTCGGCATCCGGATGTCCTCGATGGACCGGATGGCCTCCGCCCATCGTGTCTACGAACGACTCGGGTTCGTCCGGGCACCCCAGGACGACTGGTCTCCCGTCCCGGGCGTCAACCTGCTTGCCTACAGCGCGCCACTGATCCCGCCGGAGTGAGGCTCAGCCGACCCGGGACATGAACCTCTCGGCATCGACGACCACGCGGGTCACCTCGCCGGAGCCGACCAGCTTGCCGTCCTGCCGGGCGGCCACGCTGAACCGGACGAGCTTGCCGTCGACGTGAACCACGCTCGCGGTCACCTGGACCGTGGCCCCGGGGGCGGAGGGAGCCGTGTGCTCGAGGGCTATCCGGGTGCCGACGCTCGTCTGACCGTCCTCCAGCGCAGGCTCGAGCGCCGCACAGGTCGCGGCTTCGCACCACGCGAGCAGCCGCGGGGTCCCCAGCACCGACAGGCTGCCCGAGCCGATCGCTGCCGCGGTGTCCTCGTCGCCGACGGTGCGGTCCACCGTGGCGGTCAGGCCGGCTTCGATGCCCGCCGGGCTCACGTTGCGCTGGGCTCGAAGGTCGAGGTGATCCCGCCGGGCTCCTCGATGGTGACCGGGCCGAAGGTCACGTAGGTGGCGAGGACGCCGTCGAAGTGGTGGTAGAGCCCGGTGCACGCTGCGAGGCGGAACGCCACCGCCACCAGGTCTCGGACCTGTGCCTCGTCCAGCTTCAGCGGGGAGGTCGTCAGCGCACCCACGCCTTGCTCGACGCCGAGGGCACGCACCACCTCGGCCGTCGTGCGGAGGGGCGCCTGGACGGAGTCGTTGTCCCACGACCAGACCCAGCTGCTCACCGTGGCGTTCCAGGAGCCCAGGATCTGTGCCGGGGCGGAGGCGATGTGGTCCTCGAAGGACCAGATGATGCGGCCCTCGTCCTGGTTGAGCACCCACTTCTTGGCCGAACCGAGTCCCCAGCGTTCGCGGTGGGCCTTCGAGGTCCGGTCGATCATCTCGCGGCCTTCGTTCAGCAGCGTCTCGAGTTCCATGCCCCCATCCAAACATCACGAAAGCCCCGGCCCGAGAGGGGCCGGGGCTCAGGTGACTGCTGAGTCGATCGCCTGAGGCGTGTCAGGCGTTGGGGCGCTTGCCGTGGTTCGCGGCCTTCTTCTTGCGAGCGCGACGCTTGCGTCCGGTCTTGCCCATGGGTCCTCCTACGGATTTCGCTCCGGGAGTGGTCCACGAAGCCGACGTACATCTTCTCAGGTACGCCGCGGCAACACGAATCGGGCGACAGCGGGGCCAGCTGGAACGGCGCTCAGTCGCTGCCGGAGATCTCGATCTGCACCTGCCGGATCGACAGCTGCACCCGCTGGCGCAGGCCCTCGGGGGCCTTCTCCGTGCAGGAGCGCGCAACCAGGGTCTTCACGGTGCGCTCGAGGTCGTAGCGGGCCAAGCACGGGCCGCACTCGTCGAGATGGTGCTGGATCTCGGCGTGGTCGGCCCGGTCCAGCTCGTTGTCGAGGAAGAAGAACACGCGCCCGAGAACCGCGGAGCAGTCGGGGTCCGACGCCTTGGTCGGCGCCGGACGATCCTGCGCTGGACGATCCTGGGTCATCGCGAGCCACCCTTCGTGGCATTCGGAGTTGCCCCGCTCGGAAGCAGGTCGTTCTCGCGCACGTAGTCGCTGAGCATCTCGCGCAGCTGACGACGACCGCGGTGGAGTCGCGACATCACGGTGCCGATCGGCGTCTCCATGATCTCGGCGATCTCCTTGTAGGGGAATCCCTCGACATCGGCGAGGTAGACGGCCAGCCGGAAGTCCTCGGGCAGCCGCTGCAGGGCGTCCTTGACGTCGGAGTCGGGGAGGTGCTCCAGCGCCTCCATCTCCGCCGACTTCAGGCCGGTGGAGGCGTGCGACTCGGCCCGCGCGAGCTGCCAGTCCTCGACGTCCTCCGCCATCGACTGCTGCGGCTCCCGTTGCTTCTTGCGGTAGGTGTTGATGAAGGTGTTCGTGAGGATCCGGTAGAGCCACGCCTTCAGGTTCGTTCCGGGCCGGAACTGGTGGAACGAGCCGTAGGCCTTGGCGAAGGTCTCCTGCACGAGGTCCTCGGCGTCCGCCGGGTTGCGCGTCATCCGCATGGCGGCCGAGTAGAGCTGGTCGAGGAACGGCATCGCGTCACGTTCGAAGCGCGACTGTCGATCGGCCTCGCTCTCGGTGGCGGGATCGATCTCGCTGGGGTCCGACACCGCGTCGAGGGCATCGGGATTCAAGTCAGTCATCGCGCCCCAGACTACCGAAGCGTCCACATTCGCGGACTTGTCTAGCGTGGCGAGCACCTGTCATCCCCTCCTGACTCTGCGACGGGTCTATCGGGGTGAACGCGGCCTCAGTCGTTTCGATTCCCGGACACTTCGCGCACCACCCACTCGAGCGTCGCCTCGAGCACGACGGCGAGCGCGTCGGCCTGGCTCACCGGTGCTGACTTGGGCACCTTCATGGAGTGGTCGGCAGCAGGTACGACGGCGAGGTCGATGTCGCCCGGGAACTCCTCCGGGGTGCCGAACGGGTCGCTCTCGCCCTGGATCACGAGGGTCCGGACCCGAGCGCCTTGCAGCTCGAAGAGGCGTGACTTCTCCGGCTTCCCGGGTGGGTGCAGCGGGAACGACAGCGCCAGGATCCCGCGCGCACCGACGTTGCGCGCGATGCGGCAGGCAGACCGGGCGCCGGCGCTGCGGCCACCGATCACGAGTGGGCTGCGGGTGCGCATGCTGTCGATCACGGCGGTGTAGCACTCGTCGATCACAGCCGGCGCCGGAGCGGGCTTCCTGACCCTGCGCCAGGGCATCTCCACGAGAGTCACCGAGATGTCCTGCTGGGGAAGGGTGCGGGCGAGGCGCACCAGGTCCGGGGCATCGATCCCGCCACCGAACCCGTGGGTGAGCACGAGGGTGGCGACCGGACGCTTGGCACGTCGTACGACGAGCCGGGCATCGCCCTTCGGCGTCGGGATGATCCGCTCGACCGGCATCAGGAGGCGCCTTCGCGAGGCGCGTCCGCCGGCAGCTCCTCGAGCGGCAACGGATCGACCAGCTCGGGACCGTTGTTCTTCACGTTCGAGACCAGCTTGGAGACCGGGAACGCCTCGAGCCGACCCGGCGCTGCCGGCTCCAGCAGCGCCAGCAGCTCGTCCTTGCCGTTGTTGCGCGGGTCCAGCCAGGCGTCGTACTTCTCCGGACTGAGCATCAACGGCATCCGATCGTGGATCTTGCCGAGCGAGTCCTCGGCGGTGGTGGTCAGCACGGTGCACGTCCACCGGAACCGCGTGGGGTCGTCCTCGTCCTTCTCGGGATCGCGCCAGATCTCGTAGAGCCCGGCCATCGCCAGCACGCCGCCGTCCGCCGGGCGGATGAAGTAGGGCTGCTTGCGGGGCTTGCCCGCCTTGGTGAGCTCTTCGGTGGGGTACCACTCGAAGTAGCCGTCCGCGGGAAGGATGGCGCGCCGCTTCTCGAAGGCGCGCCGATAGGCAGGCTTCTCGGCCACTGTCTCCATCCGGGCGTTGATCATCTTGTTGCCCACCTTGGGGTCCTTGGCCCAGAACGGCAGCAGACCCCAGGTGAGCGCGCGCAGCTGACGCTCGGGCTCCGACGCCTTCTCACCGCTGGGAGGGCGCTCGACGACGGCGTAGACCTCCTTGGTCGGAGCGACGTTCCAGTCGGGCTCCAGACGCGGCAGCTCGGAGTTGCGGATGTCGAACTCCTCGACGAGGTCCTCGGGTTGCCTGCTCGAGGCGTAGCGGCCGCACATGCGGCAAGGCTAGTTCAGCAGCGAGCGAGCTCGTCGAGGAGCATGGCTGCGCCGTCGTCGGTCGGCGGCAGTCCCTCGACCCAGACCCGCGCGCGGCCGCTGCCTGGCATGGCGTCCTCCACGAGGGAGCGCAGCAGCCCCACCCGTCTCGCGAGCAGGTCGGAGCGCTGGGCGACCACGACCAACCGCCGCTGGTGTGCCTGGCAGATGGTCTCGCCGCCCGGAAACGCCATCCGAGCGCTCTCGGCCAGGCGGGCCAGCCTGAGCGTCGCCTCGAAGGCGTCCTCCCAGACGGACGGCCGTGCGAGCAGGGGGAGATCGAGGACCACCAACGCGTGGCTGGTGGTCGTCGACGTCCCCCCCTGCTCCGCGATGCGATAGACCTCCGAGAGCCTGGCCCGCAGGTGCGCAAGGCTGGCCAGTCCCGTAAGCGGGTCTTCGCACGAGAGTTGATGGAGATAGCCCAGAGTCTCCTCGCTCCAGGCCAGACCCAACGCGCGCACAGCCCGAAAATCGGGCTCCCCTCCCTGAACGCATGCGTAGGTGGCCCTCAGCCCGTCCAGTGCCTCACCCAGGTCGGCACCATCACGGGCCATCTCGCGGCCCACCACTGCGCACGCGCTGCTCGCGTCACGTCCAGCAGCCAGGTGCTCGCCGACGGCCTCGAAGCGCGCAGGCAGCAAGAGCTGCGCGTCCTCGACCGGTGCGACGCCTGGCGCCATCTCGGCCTGCGCGCCTCTGCGAGCCAATGTCGCAAAGATGCCCATGCCATTCCTCATCTCTCTGTTTCGGTCAGGTCACCCCCCGCGTCGTGACCCTTACCGACGTAACGTGCTGACTTCGGGTCCATGACGCGGAAATAGGACCTAAACTCGGCGCACTCACCGGATTGCAGAAGGGGCCACTCGGTTTGAGCCTCACCGATGTCATGCCTGAGCTGACGGACCCGGAGCTGATCTCCCGGGTTCGTGAGGGAGACGTCGCTGCCTACGGCACCCTTTTCTCCCGGCACGTCGACGCCGCCACCCGGCTGGCTCGGCTGCTCGTGAACCGGTCCGACGCGGACGACCTGGTCTCCGAGGCCTTCGTGAAGGTGCTCAACGTGCTGCTCGGCGGAGGCGGGCCGGACGTCGCGTTCCGGGCCTACCTGCTGACCGCCGTACGCCGGCTGCACATCGACAAGGTGCGCAGCGGCCAGAAGCTCACCACCACCGATGACCTGACCCCGTTCGACCCGGGCGTGCCGTTCACCGACACCGCGGTGGCCGGGTTCGAGGGCGGTGCGGCTGCCAAGGCGTTCGCGTCCCTCCCCGAGCGCTGGCAGATGGTGCTCTGGCACCTCGAGGTGGAGAACCAGAAGCCGGCGGACATCGCGCCGCTGCTCGGGATGAGCGCCAACTCGGTCTCGGCACTCGCCTACCGGGCCCGCGAGGGCCTGCGCCAGGCGTTCCTGAACATGCACAGTGGCGACCTGCCCAGCGACGCGTGCCGGGAGACCAACGACCTCCTCGGCGGCTACGTCCGAGACGCCCTCTCGCGGCGGGACGCGACCCGGGTCGAGGACCACCTCGAGCACTGCCGGCGCTGCACGGCCGTCTACCTCGAGCTGAGCGAGGTCAACTCCTCGCTCGCCGCGGTGCTCGGTCCGGCGCTGCTCGGAGCGGCGGCAGCGGCGTACCTCGCCGGCGGTGCGGCGGGTGCGGGCCTCGGGGCGGGAGCCCTGGTGCTCATCGGCCGCGGCAAGGACCTGATCCTGGCCAATGCCCCCGTCTCCGCCGCCACCGCCGCTGCGGTCGGCGTGGTCGGCATCACCGCGATCGCCGTGATCAACCGCGGCCAGGAGGATCAACAGGCAGCGGCGGAGCCATCCACTCCAGGACAGGTGCTGCCCTCGTTCGCGCCCTCCTCCAAGTCCGATCCGAACCCGGCCAACTCCCCAGACGCACGCACAGCCGACGAGCGCCGGGCCGGGACCGGCGTCGAGCAGGGCGCCGGAACGGGTGTGCCCGGTATCCCGGCGGCGACCGCGGCAGCGGAACCGTTGGTCAGCCAGGGCGAGCAGGTCGGCGGTCTCGCTGGAGCAGACACCGGTGGGACCACGCAGCAGGGCGGGCCGGGTGGAACAGGTCCAGGCGGAACAGACCCAGGCGGAACAGGACCGGGCGGGCCTGGAGCGGGCGGGCCCGGACCGGGGCCAGGGTCTGGACCGGACCCGAAGCCCACGACGAAACCCACACCGAAGCCCACTGAGCCGACCCCGAAGCCACCGCCACCCAGCGAGCCTGCGCCCGGGAACCGTGCCGATGTCGGAGTCACCGCCTGGCAGGGGTCCGAGCAGGATGGCCGGGTCACGGTCTGGGTCAAGGTGAGCGGCATCCCCGAGGGCAGGCAGGTCAGGCTCACCGCTAGAGCCAGCACCGGGGACTTCCGGGACAGCTCGGCGAGCTGCTACCGATCCGGTCGCGGCTACGTCTGCACCGCCACCGCCTCGGACCGGCTCTTCGCCTTCCGGGCGAACGCGCCCTCGCGGCCGACGGTCACGTTCACGGTGTCGCCTCCCAACGGCTACACCGATCCATCCCGCGGCAACAACAGCGCGAGCGTCCGAGTTTCCGGGCAGGACAACGGGTCTGGTTGAGCGGCCGACGATCGGGTAAGCATTAGGCATGACCGCCACCCGACTGATCGCCCGTCCCCTGCTCGCCTCCACCTTCGTGGCTGGCGGAGTCAACGCGTTGAAGAACGCCCAGGCCCTCGCGCCGGCCGCCAAACCGGTCGTCGACCGGATCCGGCCCATGCTGGAGAAGGCTGCACCGCAGGTCAAGATCCCCGACGACACGGTGACCCTGGTGCGGATCAACGCCGCTGCGCAGATCCTCGCGGCCGCAGCGCTCGCCCGCGGACGTGCTCCGCGCCTCTCCAGCACCGTGCTGGCCGCGTCGCTGGTGCCGACCACCGTTGCCGGACATCAGTTCTGGAACGAGAGCGACCCCCAGACGAAGAACCAGCAGCGGCTGCACTTCTTCAAGAACCTCTCGATGCTCGGTGGGCTCCTGCTCGCCGCGGTCGACACCGAGGGCCGCCCCGGCGTGGCCTGGCGGGCGAAGAACGCCGCCACCGGCGCGCGCCGTCAGGGCAAGCACCTCCGTCGCGAGGCCAAGCTCCAGGCCAGGCTCGCCGCGAAGTCGATCGGCCAATAGCCTCGGTGCGTGGCAACACGCATCCGCACTGACCCAGCGCTGTGGCCGGCGCCGGTCGCGCATGACCCGGTCGACGCGCGCGTCGAGCTGCCCGGCTCCAAGTCGCTGACCAACCGTGCCCTGGTGCTCGCTGCCCTCGCCGACGGACCGTCCGTCGTACGACGTGCGCTGCGCTCGCGGGACACCGAGCTGATGGCCGCGGCACTCTCCGCATTGGGTCCCGTGGTCGACACCTCGGGCGACGACTGGGTGGTCACCCCGGCCGAGCTGCACGGCGGAAGCGTGGACTGCGGGCTCGCGGGCACCGTCATGCGGTTCGTCCCTCCAGTCGCTGCACTCGCCGACGGCGCTGTCTCCTTCGACGGTGACCCACACGCCCGCACCCGGCCGATGGCCGGTGTCCTCGGCGCACTGCGTGACCTGGGTGTCGACATCGACGACGGTGGGCGCGGCACCCTCCCGTTCACGGTCGAGGGCGCCGGTCACGTAACCGGCGGGGACGTGGTGATCGACGCGTCGTCGTCGAGCCAGTTCGTCTCCGCGCTGCTCCTGGCCGCGCCGCGGTACGACGAGGGCGTGACCGTGCGCCACGAGGGTTCACCGGTGCCGTCCCTCCCGCACATCGAGATGACCATCGCCTGCCTGCGTGAGCACGGCGTGGAGGTGGAGTCGCAGGGCAGCACGACCTGGACCGTGGCGCCGTCGAAGATCCACGCGACCGACGTCCTGGTCGAGCCCGACCTGTCCAACGCCGCGCCGTTCCTGATGCTCGCGCTCACGAGCGGCGGCACCGTGCGCGTCCCCGGCTGGCCACGCGAGACGACCCAGGCGGGCGACGCCCTTCGTGAGCTGCTCTCGCGCATGGGTGCCGACGTCTCCCTCGATGACGACGGCCTGACCGTCACGGGCGGCGAGGCGATCCTCGGCCTCGACGCCGACCTGCACGACGTCGGTGAGCTGACCCCGGCCGTCGCGGCAATGTGCGCCCTGGCGTCCACACCCTCACGCCTGCGCGGGATCTCGCACATTCGCGGTCACGAGACCGACCGGCTCGCGGCGCTGTGCACCGAGCTGCGTGGGCTCGGAGCGACAGTGACCGAGCACCCCGATGGCCTGTCCTTCGAACCTGCCCCACTGCACGGCGGCACCTTCCACACCTACGCCGACCACCGGATGGCGCACGCTGCCGTGGTCGTCGGCTCCGCGGTCGAAGGCGTCCTGGTCGAGGACGTAGCGACCACCTCGAAGACGTTCCCCGGTTTTGCCGACGTCTGGGCAGGTCTGCTGAGGTGAGCGGCCGCTACGACGAGCACGATCCGGAGAGCTACGAGCGGCCGCGGCGGCGAACCCGTCCCCGGACCAAGGAACGCCCTTCCTACGATGACGCCGTTCCTGCCGTCGTCGTCACGGTCGACCGCGGCCGCTACACCTGCCGCCTCGGCGAGCACGAGCCGATCGTGACCGCGATGAAGTCACGGTCACTGGGCCGCAAGGCGGTGATCACCGGCGACCGCGTGCGTCTCGTCGGCGACACATCCGGTGCCGAGGGCTCGCTGGCGCGCATCGTGACTGTCGACGAGCGCAAGACCGTGCTTCGTCGTACCGCCGACGACGACGACCCGGTCGAGCGCGTGATCGTCGCCAACGCCGACCAGCTCGTCATCGTCACGGCCCTCGCTGACCCCGAGCCCCGCCAGGGCCTGGTCGACCGGGCCCTCGTCGCGGCGTACGACGCGGGGATGGACCCGCTGCTGTGCCTGACCAAGGCCGACCTCGCCGACCCGGAACCGATGCTCGCCAGCTACCGCCCGCTCGGAGTCCCGTACGTCGTCACGCAGCGTGGCGCCGACCTGACCGAGATCGTCGACCGGCTGGCCGGTCGGACCAGCGTGCTGCTCGGGCACAGCGGGGTCGGGAAGTCCACGCTCGTGAACGCGCTCGTGCCCGACGCGTTCCGGTCGGTCGGCGTGGTGAACGCCGTCACCGGGCGCGGGCGGCACACCTCGGTCACCGCGCTGATGCTCGCCCTCCCGGGTGGTGGCTGGATCGTGGACACCCCCGGGATCCGTTCGTTCGGGCTGGCCCACGTCGACCCCGACCAGCTGATCGAGGCCTTCCCGGACCTGCACGAGCTGACCCAGTCCTGCCCGCGGGGCTGCACCCACGGCGCGAACGAGCCCGAGTGCGGGCTGAGCGAGGCCACCGGCCAGCAGGCGGAGCGGGTGGGCTCGTTCCGGCGGCTGCTCGCCAGCCGCGAGGCAGGCGAGTCGTACTGACGACCTGGCCGGAAGGCCCAGCTAGCCCTGCTGCCAGACCGCCCGGGCGCCCGCGTCACCTGTGAGGAACACGAGCACCAGCACAACCACCGCCGCGAGCGGGACGAGCACCATCAGGGGCTTCTCGAGAGCGGCCACCTTGGCGACGCGGTCCTTGGCGCCGGCGATGCGGGTGACGTGCGGCAGCACCCAGAAGGCCACGATGACCAGCACCGCGAAGACCCACATGCCGATCATCAGCCGCTCACCCCACTCCTCGTGGGTCTTGACGAGGGGAAGCGCGTCGAGACCGCGGTCCTCAGCGAGTTGCTCGCCGGTCAGCGTGGCGACGTAGCAGGCTGCGGTGGCTCCCAGCGTGAGCAGGAGGGCGGGCCACCGGGCGATCCAGCGGTACTTCGACACCGACATGGCGATCGCCGCGATGGCGGCTAGTGGCACAAGGACCACGACTGCGTGGATGACGAGCGGATGGAGGGGCACGCCTCTGAGCTCCATGCCGGCCATCGTATTGGCTCAGCGGTGCGACTGGCCCTGTCCTTTGGTCCTACGACCACGAGGCGCGCCATCCCGGAGTGCGGGCGGCGCGGACGATTGCTGGGCTTACCCTGTGCACCATGCCGTCCGACTTCACCGACGACCTCCGGCTTGCCCACGTGCTCGCCGACGACGCCGATGCACTCTCCGAGGCGAGGTTCAAGGCGCTCGACCTGCACGTGATGACAAAGCCCGACCAGACGCCGGTGACCGACGCCGACAAGTCGGTCGAGGAGGGCATCCGCCGGACCCTGTCCCGGACGCGGTCCCGCGACGCGGTGGTCGGCGAGGAGACCGGGTCGACCGGGCACAGCCAACGGCGCTGGGTGGTCGACCCGATCGACGGCACCAAGAACTTCCTGCGCGGCGTACCCGTGTGGGCCACCCTGATCGCGCTCATGGTCGACGACGAGGTCGTCGTCGGCGTGGTCTCCGCGCCCATGCTCAACCGGCGCTGGTGGGCGATGAAGGGCGGCGGCGCCTGGACCGGCAAGTCGATCATGCGCGCGAGCGCCTGCCAGGTCTCCGACATCTCCCGGGTCGAGGACGCCTCGCTCTCCCACTCCTCGCTGTCGGGCTGGGACGAGCGCGGACGGCTCGACGACTTCCTGTCGCTGTCGCGCCGCTGCTGGCGCACCCGGGCGTACGGCGACTTCTGGTCCTACATGCTCGTGGCCGAAGGGGCGGTCGACATCGCCACCGAGCCGCAGCTCGAGCTCTACGACATGGCTGCCCTCGACGTCATCGTCCGGGAGGCAGGTGGCTACTTCACCTCGCTCGACGGCGAACCGGGTCCCACGGGCGGCAGCGCGCTCGCCACCAACGGCAAGCTGCACGACCAGGCGCTGGCGTTCCTGGGCTCACTCCCCGACCGGGACGAGCCGCGTCCCGCGGGAACCGTGCACGACCTGAGCGCGCGCCGCAGCGACCCGGCCGGCGATCGCGAATCGTGACCGTTCGCCTCTGTGCATGAGCGTCCCGGCCCACTAGATTCAGCACACCAGCCCGGGATCATCTTCCGCCGAAGGGGCCGACCATGAAGATCAGCGACGTGACGCGCGGCAAGTCCAGCAGCGACGTGATCACCATCAGCCCGGACGCCTCGGTGCGCGACCTGCTCAGCCTGCTCGCGGAGCACAACATCGGCGCAGTCATCGTCAGCAGCAAGGCCGGTGTCGTCGACGGGATCGTCAGCGAGCGTGACGTCGTACGAAACCTCAACGGTGACGACACCGTGCTCGACGCAAAGGTGGAGCAGATCATGACCGCGGTCGTGCAGACCTGCGAGCCGGGCCACGACGTGGACGCAGTGATGGCCCAGATGACCGAGCACCGGATCCGGCACGTCCCGGTGATCGACGACGGCGAGCTGGTCGGCGTGGTCAGCATCGGCGACGTCGTGAAGAGCCGGATCACCCAGCTGGAGTTCGAGCGCGACCAGCTCGACTCCTACGTGCACCAGACCTGAGTCAGCCCGCGGCGAACCGCCGTGGCAGGCTGGATCCATGAGCACAGAGAAGCCCGAGATCGACTTCCACGAAGGCCCGCCGCCGACTGACCTCGAGGTCACCGAGCTCACCGAGGGTGACGGCGCGGAGGCGAGCGCCGGCAACACCGTCTCGGTGCACTACGTCGGGGTGGCCCTCTCGACCGGCGAGGAGTTCGACGCCTCCTGGAACCGCGGCAGCCCGCTCGACTTCCGCCTCGGCGTCGGCCAGGTCATCTCCGGCTGGGACCAGGGCGTGCAGGGCATGAAGGTCGGCGGCCGCCGTCGGCTCGTGATTCCCCCGCACCTCGCGTACGGCGAGCGCGGCGCCGGCGGCGTCATCGGCCCGAACGAGACCCTGATCTTCGTCGTGGACCTGCTCGAGGTCCGCTGACGCGGAGCCCTGCAGGTTTCACCGGATTGCCGTAGGACCCTGCCCGATTCGTCCAAACGGATCGGGTCAGCCGGCTGCGACGCGGGCCTGGAGCCCGCCGAGGGCGACCACGTCGCCCTTCACCAACTGGCGGCCACGCCGGGTCTCCACCTCGCCGTTGACGGTCACCGCACCCTGGATCATCAGCTCCTTGGCGTCGGAGCCGGAGTCGATCAGGTTCGCCAGCTTCAGGAACTGACCGAGCCGGATGGACTCGTCGCGGATCGGCACCTCGTCCATCTAGTTCCCTTCCTCAGAGCACCAGCGTGACCGCGTGGATGAGCACACCCACGAGTCCGCCGACGATGGTGCCGTTGATCCGGATGAACTGCAGGTCGCGACCGACGTGCAGCTCGATCTTGCGAGCCGCCTCCTCGCCGTCCCAGCGCTCGATGGTCTGTGTGATGACGGCGGTGAGCTCGTTGCCGTAGCGCCCGATCGCCCACACCGCGAAGTCGGCGACCCAGGTGTCCAGCCTCGCCCGCAGTGTGGCGTCCTGACCTACCTGCTCGCCGAACGCCACCAGCTCTGCCGCCGCCTTGTCGCGGAGCGGACCTTCCTCGTCCTCCAGGGCGTCGAGCAGCGCCGTACGGAACGCGCTCCACAACGACATCCCGGTGGTCACCATCTGCGGCTGCTCGAGCACCCTCAGCTTGAGCTTCTCGGCGCGCTCCTGCGTGGCCGAGTCGGTGAGCAGGTCCTGTGCCAGCTGGCGGAGCAGGCTGTCCAGCGCCAGTCGGGCGTGGTGCTCCGGGTCGCGTCGGATGTCGGCGACCCAGCGGATCGCCTCGAGGTGCAGCCGCGCGGTGACCACCTCGTTGAGCCGGTCCGGCGCCCACCACGGGGCCCGCTCCCCGATCACGTCGGAGAACGTCTCCTGGTTGTGCACCAGCCAGCGGTGCCCTTCCTCGAGCGCGAGGTCGACGAGCCCGTGATGGGCGTTGTCGGCAACGATCTCCTGCAGGAGCCCGCCGGCGACGGGTGAGATCGGCTCGGCCTTGAAGCGCGGGATCAGCACGTCCTCAACCATCGAGCGGACGTGCTGGTCGCGGAGCTTGCGCAGGCCGATGGCCATCACGGTGGCGCTCTCGGCGACGACCCGGCGGGCGTTGGCGGCGTCGGTCAGCCACTCCCCGATCCGTCGCGGGATGTCGGCAGCGGCCAGACGCTCGCGGATCACCTGCTCGTGCAGGAAGTTCTCCGCGAAGAACTCCTCCAGGCTCTTGCCGAACTCGTCCTTCTTGCGCGGCACGAGCGCGGTGTGCGGGATCGGCAGCCCGAGCGGGTGGCGGAAGAGCGCCGTCACGGCGAACCAGTCGGCGATGGCACCCACCATGCTGGCCTCGGCGCCCGCGTTGACGAAGCCGAGGAACCCGTCCTGGTCCAGGGTGAGGAGGTAGACGATCGCGGCGAGCACGAGCAGGCCGCCCGCGACCGCCTGCATCCGGCGCAGCCGGGTACGCCGGAAGGCGTCAGCCTCCGTGTCCGGGGTCATCAACGAAGTTGTCATGGCCCGTGAAACCTATCCAAGGATGCCACCTCGCCCAGCTCAACGCCGTACACTCCACGGGGTGTATCGCCACCCTCTCGGGCCCGTCTCGGCCCTCCTCGCCCTGGTTCTCGCGCTCTCGACCCTGGTCAGCGCGGGAGGTACGGCGACCGCAACCCGGGTGCTGCCACCCCCCGACAAGCCCTCCTTCACCAAGGCAGAGGCGCAAGATGTCCTCGCCAAGGCCGAACGCCAGCTGCGCCGGGAGACCAAGCGTGCGGGCAAGCCGGTGGGCAACGGAGTCGACACCGACATCACGATGACCCTGCGCGATCTCTATCTGGCGCGGCCGAAGCTCACGCGGCGAGGACCGCCGGGCGGCCAACGAGATGCTCTCCCGCAATCGGGTCTACACCGACGGCTACCGTCGACCCCGTCACGGTGACGCACACCTTCGAGACGGTGCAGCACTCAACTTCTGCGTGCACTACCGCACAGCCTCCGCTGTCGGAGTCGGCGACGGAGGCGCAGGTCACAGGCGACGCTCAACACCCTCGAGCACGTCCGCACCTTCGAGACGCAGGACTCTCGGCTACCGCAGTCCCCATCTCCGATGCCCCCGCGGTGCCCACGAGCGACAACCCCGACGGCAAGTTCGATGTCTTCCTCGGCGACCTCGGGCCGGGACGGCTACTACGGCTACTGCGCCCCGGACGGCGACCAGCCCAACACCGGCAACGGGCGCGCGGCGGCGTACTGCGTGCTCGACAACGACTACGCACGTTCGCAGTTCGGCATCGCGCCGATCAACGCCCTCAGGGTCACTGCCGCCCACGAGTTCTTCCACGCGATCCAGTTCGCCTACGACGTCGACGAGGACATCTGGTTCATGGAGGGCACGGCGACCTGGGTGGAGGACGAGGTCTACGACTCGATCAACGACAACTACCAGTACCTCCCCTACAGCGCCATCCGGAACCCCCGCCAGTCGGCCGACTACAGCGTCGGCCAGTCCCGCTACGGCGCCTTCCTGTTCTTCAGGTACGCCCCTGAACGCCTGCGCAGCCGCACCGTCATGCGTCAGTTCTGGGAGTACGCCGACGCCCCCAAGAGGCGGTATTCGCTCCAGGCCATCCGGGCCGTGATCAGCCGCCCGCAACACCAACTGGACGAACCTCTTCACCCAGTTCGCGAGCTGGAACACCCTCCCCACCGGCAGCTACAGCGAGCGCTGCGGGCTACCCGACCCCGAAGCTGACCCTGAACAAGTCCCTCAACAACAGCTCGCCCTCGACCGGCTGGCGGTCAGCGCAACCTAAAGCACCTGTCCAGCTCCAGCGATCCGGATCGTCCCGCACAGCTCGCTGAGCACGGCGCAAGAAGATCCTGATCGAGATCATCGGGCCCAACAAGTCGCACGGGACCAACGCACTCATCCAGCGGCGCTACCGCAACGGCAAGGTCACCCACTCGATGATCCCGCTCAACAGCTCCGGGAACGCGCGCCTGGTCAGGGACTTCAACCGTGCGTCGATCAGCTCGATGTACCTCGTGGTGAGCGAACACCAGCACCGCGATGAAGAGCTGTGGCCAGGTTACCGGCTTCGACGGCGGACCGGCGTACTCCTGCTCCGGCCGCGGCACCTACGACAGCGCCCAGACCTTCAAGGTGCGCGCCAGCCTGCGTTAGCCCGCGACCCGTCCGGGGAACAATCGATGGGGTCTGCGTGGTTGTGCCTGAAACCACCCAAATCCTAGGAGACCCTGACGTGCCGACACTGAGCGACTTCACCGCGAACACCATCACCGGTGAGGAGCAGCCCCTGGAGACGTACGCCGGGAAGGTCGCCCTGGTCGTGAACACCGCCTCGAAGTGCGGCTTCACCCCCCAGTTCGAGGGCCTCGAGAAGCTGCACTCGCAGTACGCCGACGCCGGCCTGGTCGTCCTGGGCTTCCCCTGCAACCAGTTCGGCAACCAGGACCCCGCTGAGAACGACGAGATCGGTTCGTTCTGCCAGAAGAACTACGGCGTCACCTTCCCGATGTTCGAGAAGGTTGACGTCAACGGGGACGAGGCACACCCGCTCTTCGACTGGCTGCGGGACGAGAAGAGCGGTCTGCTCGGCGGCAAGATCAAGTGGAACTTCACCAAGTTCCTGATCGGTCGGGACGGCACAGTGCTCAAGCGCTACGGGTCGACGACCAAGCCGGAGAAGATCGCCTCGGACATCGAGGCCGCGCTCGCAGCCTGAGTCGGCTGACAGGCCCACGACCGGCGCTTCCTACTGCGCGGTAGCGTGGCCAGCACGCCCGCCGCAGCAGCACGAGGAGCAGAGATGCAGCTCGCCCTGAGCGAGGAAGAGACCGCTTTCCGCGAGGAGATGCGGACCTTCTTCACAACGAAGATCCCCCAGGAGATTCGGGACACCGTCACCGCCGGTGGACACCCGAGCAAGGACGCGATCGTCCAGACCCAGCAGATCCTCAACGAGGCCGGTCTCGCCGTGCCGAACTGGCCCACGGAATGGGGCGGCCGGGACTGGACCCCGCTGCAGCGGCACATCTGGCACGAGGAGATGCAGCTGGCCGGCGTCCCGCTGCCGCTGGCGTTCAACGCCAACATGGTGGGTCCGGTCATCGCCAACTTCGGGTCGCAGGAGCAGAAGGAGAAGTTCCTCCCTGCGACGGCCAACCTCGACATCTGGTGGTGCCAGGGCTTCTCCGAGCCCGAGGCGGGTTCTGACCTGGCCTCGCTGCGGACGAAGGCCGTCCGTGACGGTGACGACTGGGTGATCAACGGACAGAAGGCGTGGACGACCCTCGGGCAGCACGCCGACTGGATCTTCGTGCTCTGCCGCACCGATCCCGAGGCCGAGCGCAAGCAGAAGGGCATCTCGTTCATCCTGTGCCCGATGGACGCCGAGGGGGTGACCCTGCGGCCGACCCAGCTGATCGACGGCGGCTACGAGGTCAACGAGGTCTTCTTCGAGGATGTCCGCGTCCCGGCCGAGAACCTCGTCGGCGAAGAGAACGCCGGCTGGAGCTATGCGAAGTTCCTCCTCGGTAACGAACGGGTCGGCGTGGCGCCGGTCGGTGCCACCAAGAGAGTCCTGGCCACGGCGAAGAAGATCGCGGAGGAGACCGGGCAGATCGAGGACCCGCTCGTGGCGGCGCAGGTGATCCAGCTGGAGAACGAGCTCCTCGCTCTCGAGCTCACCGCTCTGCGGGTGGTCGCCAACTCCGCCGACGGCAAGCCTCATCCGGCTTCTTCGGTGCTCAAGCTCAAGGGCACCGAGATCCAGCAGGCCGTCTCCGAGCTGATGGTCGACCTCGGTGGTTCACTCGCGCTCGCATCGGGTGCGACCGAGGGCTCCGACATCCCCGACTGGGCACGCGTCGCCGTGCCGACGTACCTCAACCTCCGCAAGGCGTCGATCTACGGCGGGTCCAACGAGATCCAGCGCCAGATCATCGCCGGCACGATCCTCGGCCTTTAGTGCCGTGAGCTGGAAGTCGCTTGGCGGTCCCCGCGGCCCAGGCACGCACATCGCTGCGTTCTCGTCACTCGCCGTGGCGCTGCCACGCCTTCGCTCCTCGGCCTTGCGCTGCACGCACCTGAACCACGGCTACCGTCCAAGGACTTCCAACTCAAGGCACTAGGAGCACGCAGATGGACTTCACACTCGATGGCGAACAGACCGCCCTGCGCGACGCCGTACGCGGGCTGCTCAAGGGGTACGACGCCGAGCACCGCCGCGAGGTGGTCGCAGAGGACCCGGGCTTCGACGAGTCGATGTGGGCCAAGCTCGCGGAGATGGGCGTGCTCGGCCTGCCGTTCACCGAGGACGACGGCGGCATGGGCGCCGGCCCGGCCGAGGTGTCCGTGGTGGCCGAGGAGTTCGGCAGGGTGATCGCACCCGAGCCGTTCGTCGAGGCGGTCGTGCTCGCCGGCGGGCTGATCGCGGCGCGCGGCAGCGACGAGCAGCGCAAGGAGCTCCTCGGCGGCCTGTCCTCGGGCGAGCTGGTGCCGGCGTTCGCCTGGTCCGACCCCACCGGCGACGAGGCCGGGGTCACGGTCGACGGCGACACCCTGAGCGGTGTGAAGGAGCCGGTGCTCAACGGTGGCCGCGCCGACGTGCTGGTCGTGTTTGCCGAGGGCCAGCTGTTCCTGGTTCACGCGAAGGACCTGGCTGAGGACGCGCGGACGTCGTACCCGACCTTCGACGGTGGTCGGGCCGCACGCATCGCCTTCGACAACACTCCTGCCACCCCCTTGGGCGAGGGCGGCGACGCGACGGAGGCGACCAAGGACGCCATTGCCGCTGCAACGGTTGCCTACTGTCACGAGGCCCTCGGTGCGATGGACGCTGCGCTCAAGCTCACCACGGCGTACCTCACCACCCGCAAGCAGTTCGACGTCACCCTGAACCGCTTCCAGGCGCTGACCTTCCGCGCGGCCGACATGTACACCTCGGTCGAGCTGACCCGCAGCATCGTCTACTGGGCAACCATGGTGCTCGCCGACGAGGGTTCGTCAGCCGAGAAGAAGCGCGAGGCCGCGTCGCGAGCCAAGCTGCAGGTCAGCCGCGCAGGCAGGCACGTCGGCCAGGAGGCGATCCAGCTGCACGGTGGCATCGGCATGACGGCGGAGTACGCCGTCGGCCACCTGACCGCCCGGCTGACCGCCATCGACCACCTGCTCGGCGACGGCCGCCAGCAGGTGCGCAACCTCTCGCGCCGGCTGACGTCGTACGGCGTGGTCGAGCCGCTGCCGTAGCCGCTCCCGAGTCAGCCCCCGAACCAGAACCCTCGGCCGCCGTACCAGTCGCTCAGGTGGTCCTGGCCGCCCCTGCCGCCACGTCCGCTGAGGTAGCTGCCGACCACGGCAGCGCCGAGGTCGTCCAGCTCGGGCGCGACCACCCGGCCGCCGACGCGCGCGGCAAGCTGGTCGAGGAACCTGGCCAGACCGGCGTCGTCACCGAGCCGGAAGATCGTGACCTGCGCACCCAGCCGCGCGGCGTTGTCGAGCTCCCGAACCGACCAGGCAACCGTCAGCGGGTGCGGCGGGTAGGAGAACCACACCTCGCCGTCGGGCTCGAGGTGGCTGGTCGGCTCGCCGTCGGTGACGATCAGCAGCACCGGCTGGGCGTTCGGGTGCTTGCGGAAGTGCCGGTTGGCCAGCAGCAGCGCGTGGTGCAGGTTGGTGCCCTTGTCCCACATGGCGTCGAGCGCCGTGAGCTGCTCGATCTCCATCACCCGGGCAGAGCGGCCGAAGCCGATCAGCTGCAGGTGGTCGCCGCGGAACCTGCTGGTGATCAGCTGGTGCAGCGCGAGCGCTGTTCGCTTCATCGGGACCCACCGATTGGCCATCGCCATCGAGAAGGACGTGTCCACGAGGAGCGCGACTGCGGCCTGGGTGCGTGCCTCGGTCTCGTTGACCTCGATGTCGCGGACGTCGAACCGCACGCCGTGGCTGGCGTCCCTGCCCTCACCCGCTGTCCGCACGACGGCGTTGGTGATCGTCTTGGTCACGTTCCAGGGCTCGGTGTCGCCGAAGGTCCACTCGCGACTGGCTCCGCTCTGCTCCCCGGCCGCACCCGCGTGGCGCAGGTCGCGCTCCCCCTGTCGGCCGGACATCCGGTTGGCGACGTCCTTGAGCAGTGCCTTGCCGAGCTGACGCATCGCCTTGGGTGAGAGCTTGAGCTGCCCGTCGGAGCCCCGCTTGAGGTAGCCGGTCTCGTTGAGGGCGCGCTCCAGCTCGGCCAGGGTCTTCGCATCGACGGCCGCCTGGTCACCGAGCTGCCGCTCGAGCTTGTCGAGGTCGACGTCGTCCATCCGGGCGCCGCCGTACGACTGCGAGAGCTGTTCGGCGAGGTCGTCCAGGTCGGCGAGGTCCTGGAGTACGCCGGTCCCGTCGCCGAGCCCGAGGCCCTGATCGCCGTCGAAGTCCTCCGACCCGCCCCAGTCCTCGCCGGGCCGCAGCGCACGGAGGTTGTCGTCGAGCTGGGCCAGGGACTGCATCAGCTCGGGACTGCCGAACGCCTGTGCAGCAAGGGCATCGAGCTCGTCGCGCTGCTCCTGGGTCATCGAGTTGCGCATCCGCTGCGCTGCCGCAGCCCGTTGCGCGAGTGCGTCCATCAGCTCGTCGATGTTCTGCGGGTTCTCCGGGAAGAAGTCACCGTGCTTGTCCATGAAGTCGGCGAAGTCCTGCTCGGTGTCCTCGCCGCGGCGGTGCTTGTCGAGCAGCTCGTTGAGGTCGCCGAGCATCTCGTTGATCGCCTGACGATCCTCATCGGTGGCGTTCTCGAGCGCCTCCTTCATCCCCTTGAACCGCTGGTCGAGCATCTCGCGGCCGAGGAGGTCCTTGATCTTCTCGTAGTCCTCGCGGGCCTGCTGGCTCTGCCAGTCGTACGACGAGAGCTCGCTGACCGCCGCTGCCGTGCTCGGTGGCAGGTTGCCCAGCTGCATCTCGCGGAAGTCGCGGTCGGCGTCGTCGAGGTCGACGTCGCGGGCGAGCTGCTTGCGCTCCTCGAGCACCGCGTGGTCGAGAAGCTCGCGGATCTCCTGCATGGTGCCGTCGAGGCTGTGCTTGCTCAGCAGCTCGCGGCGCTTGGCTGCGACTTGCTGGGCGAGCTCGTCCAGCCCCCGCTGGTCCTGGCCACCACGGCGCAGGAACTCCCGCATCGCGCGCTCGGGCGAGTAGCCCGCCATGACGTCCTCGCCGATGGCGTCGAGCGCCTCCGCGAGGTCGACTGGTGGGGCGAGCGGGTCGGGTCCGCCGTCGTAGCGGCCGTAGCGGGACCGCGCACGCGAGCGAGCCCGACGCGAGTCAGCCATAGATGGCCTCTCCGCCGCCGGACTCCTTGCTCACCTTCTGGGCAAGGTAGAGGCCCTCGAGGGCGAGCTCGATGGCGCTGGCTCGCTCCCCGTCGTTGCCGGCGTCGAGGCGGTCGCAGATGTCGTCGTACACCTCTGACTCGCCGAGGACCGGAAGTCCGCCGAGGAAGTCGCGCGCGGTGATCTGCTCGCCGGTGGTGACGCTGGCGCCCTCCTCGATCGCGCGGACGAGCAGGCCGAGGTCGAGCCCCGCCAGCCGCGAGCGGACGGTCTCCGCAGTGGCCTTGCGCAGCAGGTGCTCGAGGATCTGGTTCTCGCGACCCTCCTCACCGGTCTCGAACTCGACCTTGCCGCCGAGCACGTCGACCGCCGTCTCGAGGTCGATGACTCGCGCGACTGCCACGTCCTCGTTCTGTGCGGTGGCGCGGTGCAGCGCCGCTGCGGCGATGGTCTCGGCGCCGGCGATCGAGAACCGCGCGGAGACGCCGGAGCGCTGGTCGACCGAGCTCGACTCGCGCAGCGCGCGGGTGAAGCGCGCCAGGATCTCGACGAGGTGGTCGGGTACGTCGGCGACGAGGTGGGCCTCCTGGCGGATCACCGCGACCTCGTCCTCGAGCTCGATCGGGTAGTGCGTGCGGATCTCCGCTCCGAACCGGTCCTTGAGCGGAGTGATGATCCGGCCGCGGTTGGTGTAGTCCTCGGGGTTGGCGCTCGCGACGACGAGGGTGTCGAGCGGCAGCCGCAGCACGTAGCCGCGGATCTGGATGTCGCGCTCCTCCATCACGTTGAGCATCGCCACCTGGATCCGCTCCGCGAGGTCCGGCAGCTCGTTGATCGCCACGATTCCCCTGTGGGAGCGGGGAATCAGCCCGAAGTGGATCGTCTCCGGGTCACCGAGGCTGCGGCCTTCGGCCACCTTCATCGGGTCCACGTCCCCGATCAGGTCGGCGACGCTGGTGTCCGGGGTGGCCAGCTTCTCGGCGTACCGCTCGTCGCGGTGCCGCCACGCCACTGCCAGGTCGTCGCCCTCCGCGAGAGCACGACGCTTCGACTCGTGGATGATCGGCTCGTAGGGGTGCTCACCCAGCTCGGAGCCCGCGATCACCGGCGTCCACTCGTCCAGCAGGCCGACCAGCGTGCGCAGCAGCCGGGTCTTGCCCTGGCCGCGCTCCCCCAGCAGGACGACGTCGTGCCCGGCGAGCACAGCCCGCTCAAGCTGCGGGATAACCGTGGTCTCGAAGCCGTGCAGGCCGGGCCAAGGATCCCGTCCCTCGCGCAAGCGCATCCAGCAGGTTGGCGCGCATCTCCTCGCGCAGCGACTTCTGCTGGTGGCCGCTCGCACGAAGCTGACCGAGGTTGGCAATGTCAGGAGGAGTGGTCGTCACTCGTTCCACGCTACCCAGCCCCGCAATCACGGGGCTTCCGGAGGTGATTGCGGAGTAGGAGGCGCCTGGCTGTCACCCCGCGACAGCCAGACGCCGCGTAGTCGTTTGGTCTCGTCTGCCCGCTCGCTGCTCGACCAGCTGTGGCTCAGGCGGCCGTGACGCGGTCGGGCCGGAGCTGCTCTGGGGTTTTGTTCCAGGCTTCGTCCAGGTCGCGGCCGGCGGTCTCGGGGAGGAGGCGGGCGGAGATGAGGCTGATGCCCGCGACGATCACGGCGTACGTCGAGACCAGCCAGAGTGAGCCGTCACCGCGGGTCACCAGCCAGGCCGCGATGAGCGGGGTCAGGCCCGAGGCCACGATGCCGGAGATCTGGTAGAGCGCGCTGAGTGCCGTGTAGCGGTAGCGGGTGTCGAACAGCTCGGACCAGTAAGCCGCCAGCGGGCCGTAGACCAATCCGTACAGCAGGCCGAGTCCTCCCACGAAGGCGAAGAAGATCGCCACCCGGCTCTCGCTCTGGATCAGCGCTGCGGTGGGGAACGCGAACAGCAGCGCCGCCCAGGCGCCGATGCGGTAGACGGGCTTGCGGCCGAATCGGTCGGAGAGCGCACCACTGATCGGGACCAGCAGCACACCGAGGAAGGCGCCGACCATGATGCCGTTGAGCGCCCACGACTTCGGCAGCTCGAGGTTCGTGACCACGTAGGCGAGCAGGTAGACGGAGTACAGGTTGAAGGTGAACCCCTCCACCCACCGTGTGCCCATGCCGAGCAGGAGGCGCTTGGGCTGGTTGGCCAGCAGCACCCGCAGCGGGACCTTCGCGACCTCCTTGCGCTCCTGCACCCGTGCGAACGCCGGGGTCTCCATCACCTGAAGGCGGATGTAGGCGCCGATGGCGAGCAGCAGGATGCTGATCAGGAAGCAGGCGCGCCAGCCCCAGGCCAGGAACGCCTCGTCCGGCAGCAGGCCGGCGATGGAGAACGCCCCTGCAGCCAGCAGCAGGCCACCGGGTACGCCGATGTGCGCGGCCGATCCGTAGTACCCGCGCCGCTTGGCCGGGGCATATTCAACAGCCAGCAGAACGGCGCCGCCGTACTCACCGCCGACGCCGATGCCCTGGAGGATGCGCAGCGCGACCAGCAGGATCGGAGCCCAGACGCCGATCTGGTCGTACGTCGGGAGCACGCCGATCAGCGCCGTACCGACTCCCATGATCAGCAGGGTGAGGATCAGCATCTGCTTACGACCGATCCGGTCGCCGTAGTGGCCGAAGATCAGGCCACCGACGGGCCGGGCCAGGAATCCGACAGCGAACGTCCCGAACGCCGCGAACTGGGCCGCGGGGCCGTCGAGCCCGCTGAAGTAGAGCTTGTCGAAGACCAGGCCGGCGGCCGTGCCGTAGAGGAAGAAGTCGTACCACTCGACCGTGGCGCCGACGGCCGAGGCAATGGCTACGCGGCGGGGCGACGGCCCCTCGGTCGTGGGATCCGACGAACCGGTTGGCTGGTCGGTCTGCTGCGCCGTGGACATGGGGCTCGCTTCCGCATTGGCTATTAAGTCACCTAACACAATAGACAATGCTCAACGCATGCAGATGCTCGCGTCCGCCGAGCGAGACGAGTGCCCCTGCAGGGGCGGCCGCTTACCGCAGCCTGGTCCGTACGACGGCGGTGTGCGCCCGCATCCGGTACGCCAGCGAAGCCAGCATGAGCAAGCCGAGCACCGCGGCCGGCAGCCAGGGCCCGGGCTTTCCGTTCAGGAGGCTCGCTCCTGCGCTGGTGACCCGGTCGGTCACCATCGGCGCCGGCGGGCTGTCCAGCCGGCTCAGTGGCTGGGCCGCCGCGAGACTCGTCTTGCCCTGGACCGTCGCCTTCGCAGAGGCCGCCGCAGCAGTGAGCGCCTCCTCGCGAACGTAGCCGTGCCGGACCCGCTGCGGGTGGTCGCCGACCGGCAGGTAGGCGAGCTCCTCCTTCTTGCTGAAGTCCAGGACGGCAACCGAGTCGGACCCGCTCAGCGAGATCCAGCAGGTGTTGTTCAGGCCCTCGGTGGTCCAGTAGGGCTTGAGGTAGGAGTGTCCGGTGGTCGTCGCGTCGAAGATCTTGTGCTGCATCGTCTTGCGGTCGACCAGCGCCGCGTAGTCATCCATCGTCCCGGCGGCACACATGGTCGTGCCTGCCTCGTCCATCGACAGTCCATGGTGGGCGGAGTCGTTGACGTACTGCTCACGCGGCATCGTGGGCACCCGGTTGGGCAGGTTCACCACGCGTCGTACGGCGCCCGTGCGCGGCTCGGGAACTCCTCCGGCGGTGTAGGTGACCTTGCCGTCGGTGTCCCGCGCCTGGGTGTCGAACTCGACAAGACCGTGGAAGTAGGAGACCTGGAAGTAGACGAACCGCTCGCCGGGTGCCAGCGCCATCGGCCGGACCGCGGAGCTCATGTCCGGGTGGCCGGCCTCGGCAAGCTCCTTGCCCATGTCCCAGCGCTGATTGATCTTGAAGTCGGAGTTGTTCACGATCTGGAACCACCGGTCGCCCTTGAGCGCATCGTGCAGCGGCCCGATCTTCACCGGTCCCGCGCCGGGTGAGTCCCCGGGCGTGTAGACCTTGCCGATGCTCGCGTGGAAGATCCGCGCACCGTCCTCGGTGTAGTTGCTCTCGTGCGGAGTCTCCCCGGACTCGAACTGGCGCAGCCGGTCGCCCATCGCAATGTCCTGGCCGTCAACCGTTTCGTCGACCATCGAGTACTCGAGCACCTGACGCTCGGTCGAGTCGCTGACCAGCAGCCGCCGGCCGTCGGGTGAGAGACCCATGTGGTCGGTGCGGAAGCCGTCCATCTGCTGCTCGCGCACGATGCTGTCGGTGCGCCCTGCGATCGCCATCGCGACGTCCACCCACACCACGTCGGCGAAGCTCGGTCGGGAGACCGCGAGGTAGCGACCGTCGCGCGTGGTGAACATGTCGTCGACGTACTGGTCGTGGCCCTCGCCCGGCCCCTGCTGGATCGCGAGGTAGAACGCCAGCTTCTGCGGGTCGGAACGGATGTCGGAGAGCTCCTGCTCCTTGTCGGGGATCAGGTTCACGCCGCGCATGAGCACCTTGCGCTCGCGCGCGTCCACGATGGTGGCCGTGCCGGCCCAGTTGTTACCCACCCACATCACGTCGCGGAGCTCGCTGTCTGCCGCGGTCTGGGCCATCGCCTTGGCCGCGGGAGTCGCGGTCGCGGAGGACATCGACCCCGCACCTGTGAGCAGTGTCACGGGGAGGACGAGCAGGGCCAGAAGGGCGGTACGTCGCATGCCCGGGTCAACGAGCAACCCCTCAGTGCGTCACGCCACCGTCCGCCGGCCGGACCCGGTTGCGCAAGGGTCCACAAGGGGTCAGCGGCGACGCAGGAGGCGTACTCCGACGGCGACTGCAGCGGCGCCCAGGAAGGCCGATGCCAGCAGCGCGGTGTCGTCGATCGCCTCGCGCCAGGAGAGCGATCTCCGGCGGAACAGGGCGGCCACACTCCTGGCGCCGGACGGGGACAGGTCGTCGCTGTGGGACGAGGCCGCAGGGCCGGTGCGTTCCTCCACGATCTCCTCCTTGCCGGGTGTCGGTTTACATCGTAAGTCGACGGGGAAGCCTCCCTCAAGTAGGCGGGGAAGAACTCCCGCCCACGTGCCTCCCGCCCTTCCTCGCGACTCTCGGCGGTCGGCGTAATACGCTCCGCCCGACGAGAGGATCGACGATGTCATCGACGAACGGCGTCCCCGACGCTGATGCAGCACTCGTCGCTGGCGAGCCTCCACCATCGGCCCGCGTCCCGCTCGACCGAGATCGCATCATCCTCGCTGCCATCGAGTTCATCGACGCGGAGGGTCTCGCCGGCCTGACGATGCGTCGACTTGGCGAGAGGCTCGGCGTGGAAGCCATGTCGCTCTACCGCTACGTGCCGGGCAAGGAAGACCTCCTCGATGCCGTCGTGGAGACGCTGGTGCTGGAGATGGACTGGGACGGCGAGGTTCTCTCCGCCCCGCGTGACGGGTGGCAGGACTTCCTGCAGCGACTGGCGCACGGCGTCCGACGCGTGGCGCTGGAGCACCCGAAGGCGTTCCCGCTGGTGGCCTCCCGGCCGCCGGAGGCGCCATGGCTCCGGCCCCCGTTGCGCAGCATCGACTGGGTGGAGACGTTCCTCTCCGCGTTGACCTCGGAGGGGTTCTCCGACGACGCGGCCGTTGGCGGCTACCGCGCCTTCACCAGCTTCCTGCTGGGCCACCTGTTGCTCGAGGTGGCCGCCCATGGCGCCGACGTGGGCCCCCTAGACGTGATCGACGACGGGTCACCCGACTACGAGGGGCTGGCGAACTTTCCCCACGTGCGGCGCATGCGTCCCGCCCTCTCCGAGGACCACGCCGCTGTCGAGTTCGAGGAGTCCCTCGAGAACCTGCTCGAGCGGATGGCCCTGATCCGCAGCGAGAGCCGCTGAGCGGCTTTCAGACGCTGAGCAGCACCGAGGAACCATGGCCGAACAGGCCCTGGTTGGCCGTGATCCCGACCTTCGCGTCCTCGACCTGACGGCCGTCGGCCTGACCGCGGAGCTGCCAGGTCACCTCGCACACCTGGGCCAGCGCCTGGGCGGGCACCGCCTCGCCGAAGCAGGCAAGACCACCACTGGGGTTGACCGGGATCCGTCCACCGATGGTGGTGTCTCCGGCGCGCAGCAGGTGCTCGGCCTCGCCCTGCTTGCACAGCGCGAGGTCCTCGATCCAGTCGAGCTCGAGCGCGGTGGACAGGTCGTAGACCTCGGCCAGGCTGACCTCGTCCGGACCGATACCGGCTTCCTCGTACGCCGCTGCGCCGATCGACTGCTTGAAGGTCTCGTCTGTCCGCTCGCTGCGCTCGCTGCTCGACCCAAGCGTCTCAGCTCCCGAGGATGCGCCGGCCGGTTCGGTCGAGAGCAGAGGCATGTCGATGACCGTGTTGGGGAAGCGCGGGGTGACCGTCGAGATCGCCCGCACCCGCACGGGCTCGGCGAGACCGTGTCGCTTCGCGTAGTCCATCGACGTGAGCACCACGGCCGCAGCGCCGTCCGAGGTGGCGCAGATGTCGAGCAGGTGCAGCGGGTCGGAGACGACCGCGCTGTTCAGCACGTCGTCGACGGAGACTTCCTTGCGGTAGCGCGCATTGGGGTTGTTCAGCCCGTGGCGCGCGTTCTTCACCTTCACCTCCGCGAAGTCGGCCTGCGTCGCGCCGTACAGGTCCATCCGGCGGCGCGCGTAGAGCGCGAAATAACCGGGGTTGGTCATCCCGAGCAACCGGAAGCGCAGCCAGTCGGGGTCGTCCCACCGCTCCCCGGCGTTGGGCGCCAGGAAGCCCTTCGGGGTGGTGTCCGCACCGACCACCAGCGCCACCTCGCTGAGTCCGGCGAGGATGCGGGCGCGCGCGGTGTCGAGGGCCTGGGCACCAGTGGCGCACGCGGCGTACGACGTGGCCACACGCGCGCCGTTCCAGCCGAGCGCCTGGGCGAAGGTGGCGCCCGCGACGTACCCGCCGTAGCCGTTGCGCACGGTCTCGCCACCCACGATGAAGTCGACGTCCTCCCAGGAGACCGCGGAGTCCTTCAGCGCTGCACGCGCGGCGTGCACCCCATAGCTGACGAAGCTGCGGCCCCACTTGCCCCAGGGGTGCATGCCCACACCGAGCACGGCGACGTCGTGGCTCACTGGTCCGCCTCCTCACCGAGCTCGGTTCGGTGCCCGGAAGACAGAGGGAGCCAGCGCCAGATCGTGCGGTCTCCGGTCTCGTCGGTGTAGAGCGTCTGCACGACCAGCTCGACCTCGCTGCCGACCTGCACGTCGTCGACTCCGTGACCCCGGGCGAGCTGCCCCAGGACCACGATCCCCTCGGGCAGCTCGACCGCTGCGAGCGCGAACGGCTCGTAGGGATCGCTGGCGGGGATGTACGGCGGGGGTGGCTGGTACTGCGCGTCGGTGTAGGACCAGACCGTCCCGCGGCGGGACAGCTCGATCTCCTCGAAGGTGTCGCCGCCACAGGCGGGGTTGCGACAGAAACCCTCCATGCGCGGGAAGAAGACGGATCCACACGTGGTGCACCGCGTCGCCAGCAGGGCGGGCGCCTCGCCGGTGGTGAACCATCCCTCGATGGCCGGCGTGCCGGCCGCGGCCGCGTGCTCGGTAGCCGCCTCGCCCATCGGTCCTCCTGGAAAACTAGAACAGGTTCTCACTATCTCATGTTGCCTGCGGCGGCACGAGAGCGTGCGCGAGCCTGTGGGATTGTTGGCGCGTGCCCGCACTCGCCGTCATTGCGATCCTCCTCGGAGTGCTGCTGGCTGCAGCGATCGCCGCGATCGGGGTGCTCGCCAAACAGCTCGCCCAGGCACAGGCCGAGGCGATGGAGCTTCGCGACGCGCTCGAGACGGAGCAGGGAGCACCGCGCAGCGGCCGCACTCTGCAGGCCGCCGGAGCCGCGATGAAGACCTTCGTCGACACGGCCACCAAGGTGCGGGAGCAGGGCGTCCGCGGCATGCTGCTGAGCTCGATCGACGACTTCGCCAGCTGGGCGATGGAGGAGCGCAACGAGATCGCCCGGGTCGCTGCTGCTGACGGAACCGTGACCATCCTGTTCTCCGACATCGAGAACTCCACCGGGCTGAACAGCGAGCTCGGCGACGAGAGCTGGGTGAAGCTGCTTCGGGCGCACGACCGGCTCCTGCGCACCTACGTGGACCGGCACCGGGGCCACATCGTGAAGAGCCAGGGCGACGGCTACATGGTGGTCTTCCCGACGCCCCAGTTCGCACTCGAGGCAGCCATGGGCATCCAGCGGGCTCTGGCTGCCAAGCGGCAGCGCAGCCGGCAGCTCCGGCGTACGCCGCTCCGGGTGCGGATGGGCCTGCACACCGGGACAGCGATCGAGCGCGACGGGGACTACTTCGGGCGCAACGTCGCCATGGCGGCGCGGGTGGCTGCGATGGCCGACGGTGGCGAGGTGCTGGTGACCGACGAGATCGTTGACGCACTCGCGGACTCCGCCGACTTCCGCTTCGACGAGGACGACCGGGTGGAGCTCAAGGGGTTGCCCGGCAACCACCGGCTCTGGGCCGTGGTCGAGGCGGCATGACCCACCTGAGTCCCGAGGAGACAGCGCGGGTGGTCGCGCTCTCCATGCACTTCGCGCGCGAGGGGATGACCGAGGAGCTGGCCGGGTTCCTCGAGCACGGCCTGCCGGCCGACGTACAGGACGAGGACGGCAACACCCCCTTGATGCTGGCCGCCTATCACGGTCATGCCGCGACGGTGCAGATGCTGGTCGAGCGAGGTGCCGACGTGGACCTGCGCAACAACCGCAACCAGTCACCGGTGGCAGGTGCACTGTTCAAGGGTGAGGACGAGGTCGTGCGGCTGCTCGTGGGTGCCGGCGCCGACCTCGACGCCGGCACCCCGTCGGGCCGGGACGCGGCGGCCATGTTCGACCGCCTCGACCTGCTGGAGCAGCTAAAGAGATGACTAAGTCCGGGGGTCGTGCGCTGCGCACCACGCTTTACGCGCCCTGGACTGCGTTGTCGATCAGTCGCCGTGGCTCCGCCACGTCTCCCTCCTCCGCCTTGCCAGGCCACGCACTGCGCGGCGCTCGCATGCACGAACCCCGGACTTACCCATCTCAGTCAGTGACCGACTCGCCGGGAGCGATCTCGGCACGTCGACCGATCAGGCCGAGCAGCACCATCGCGAGCCCGAGGCCCAGGTGCAGCCAGTTGTCGGCGTCGTTGAGCGGCACGAAGTTGCCGCTGCCGTGCGGGTCGATCACCAGGCCGTAGAACCAGAGCACGAGGTAGATCACGCCGCCCCAGATGAGGTAGTGCGTTGCAGTTGATGCGCTCCTGGCGAGTGCAAGCCCGGCCACCCCGAAGATCAGGTGCACGACGTTGTGCAGGATCGAGACCTGGAACAGACCGAGCAGCTCGGCTCCGCTCTCGTGCCCGGCGAGCTCGAGGCCATCGAGGTTCGTGGTGATGCCCGGAATGAATCCGGCCACACCTGCCACCAGGAAGGCGATACCCACGGCAGCTGCGGCCGTCCGGACCCAGCTGGCCTGCTCCCGCGCTACCCGGCGGCCGCGCTTGACGTCCTCACTGCCCGGGTCGAGGCTCGAGCTCGCCTGGTCGCGGGATCCCTTCTGCTCAGCCATGACTACTCCTTTCTTCGTTCCTCGTTGTACCGACCACTCACTACCCATTCGGTGCGGGCTCACTCGCCGTGGCGGCCACTCGTGCTGCAGCCACCCGTGTCGGCCACGCCGTGGCAGGCTTGGGGTGTGTCTCGGGTCCTCGTCGTCGACGGCGCCAACGTGGTGGGTTCGCGCCCGGACGGGTGGTGGCGCGACCGCGCCGGAGCGGCCATACGGCTGCACGGCCGGTTGGCGGTCGCCGACACGTCGTACGACGAGATCGTGCTGGTGCTGGAAGGCCAGGCGAAGGCCGGCGTACGCCATGGCCGGGACGGCCACCTGCGGACGGTGCATGCCCCCAAGGACGGTGACGCGGCCATCGTGCTCGAGGCACGCACGGCGAGCGAGCTCGGTCATGAGGTCGTCGTGGTCACCGCCGACCGCACTCTCGCGCAGCGCGTCGAGCACTTCGGCTGCCGGACGATGAGCCCGAGCTGGCTGCTCAGCATCATCTCGAGCTGAGCGCCTGGTCAGTAGCCCTGGTCGCGCCGCTGGCGGATCACCTCGGCGAGGTCGAGCTCGTTCTCCGCTCGCCACGTCGCGAGCCGCTGCCGGTCGCGGTCGAGCGCACCAGCGGGAGACGACCGGCGCTCGTGATGCCAGCGGAGCGCATCCTCGGCATAGGCCACCCAGGCGATCGGCCGGGCCGTGCGGATGGCGTCGAGTGCCTCGATCGGGTCCCGGCCCTGGGCGAGGAGCAACGCGAACCCGAGTGAGGGACCACGGTTGACGCCCATGTGGCAGTGGGTCAGCACCGTGCCGCCCTGCTCGATCGCGGCCTGCGCCCAGTCGACGCCGGCGTCGAACCACTCCCCCGGCACCCGCTGTCCCGCGTCGTCGATGCCGTGGTGCAGGTAACCGACGTCGGGCGCGAGCCGAGCGACCCAGTCCTCGTCACTCCACTCGATCCGGGCGTCGACGACGTGCGTCAGCCCGGCCTCGACCAGCTCAGTCAGCTGACGGACCGCCAGCTCGGTGTCCTGGGTGTCGAAGTCGCCGCCGACGAGAAGCTGGTCGGTGACGAAGGCCGCGTCGGCGGTCGTCAGGTCACGTGGGTTCCGGTTCTCCATCGAGACGAATCTAGGGCGTCCCACCGACAGGCGCCTGCACCCGTGCTCAGCGCGCCTTCCGTCGGCGGATGAGCGACCTGGTCGCGGGACCCTCCAGGACCGAGCCGTCGGGGCTGAACCGCGAACCGTGGAGCGGACAGTCCCAGGAGCTCTCGGCGTCGTTCCAGTGCAGCAGGCCACCGAGGTGGGTGCAGACTCCGACGACCTCGCACGACCGCTCCTGTCGTACGACGTTGGTCACCGAGCCCGCCGCAGCCAGGCCAACCTTCGTGTTGATGCTCGCCAGGCTCGCCACCGCAGCCGGACCGATCGACCTACGACTCATCGGCTTGGCCCAGGACGGCTCCTCACCCAGGATCCGGCCCGAGATCGCCCGAGCGGCAGCGACCCCGTTGGTCATCCCCCACTTGTCGAACCCGGTGGCGACATAGATGCGGCCCAGCCCCCGCGGCAGCAGGCCCACGAAGGGCACGCCGTCGTGCGGGGAGTAGTCCTGGGCCGACCACTGGTGGGTTTCCACCGCGCCCGGGAAGTACGTCGCGGTCCACTCACGCAACCTCTCGACGTGTTGCAGCTCCGAGCGGGTGCGGCCGACCGAGTGCCCACTGCCGCCGACCAGCAGCCGCGTCCCGCCGTTGGCCGGCGCGTCCCGGATCGACCGGGAGTCGGAACCCGCGGAGAGATACATCCCCTCCGGCGCATCCGCGAAGTCGAAGGCCAGGGCGTAGGAGCGCTCCGGCTCCACCTTGGAGAAGTAGAGGCCCCGGTCGAGGATCGGCACGCCGGTCGCCAGCACCACGTGCTCGGCGCGCAGGGTGGTGCCGTCCTCGAGCTCGACCTCGGGCGCACCGGTCCGCGAGACGCTCTTCACGCGCAGTCCCTGGTGCAGGGTGCCGCCGTGTTCGCGCAGCTGGACTGCAAGTGCACGCAGGAAGTCCATCGGGTCGAACTGCGCCTGGTCCTCGAGTACCACGGCCCCGTGGTTGGGGAAGGGCACGTCGAGCTGGTCGCGCCAGGCCACGTCGAGACCGAGCGACTTCGCCGCGTCGTACTCCTTGCGCACCGTAGAGAGCTCGCCCTCCGACGCCGCATACGTGAACGCAGGACGGCGCTGCACGCCCACGCCGTGGTCATCGCAGAAGCGCAGCAGCCAGCCCTGACCCTCGCGGTTTGCCTCGACGTACGCGCTGGCCACGTCCTTGGACTGGTAGCGGAGCACCTGTGAGTACTTCGTCCCCTGCAGGAGGGAGACCTTGGCGGTGGTGTTGCCGGTGGCGACGGCACCGACGTGGCGCGCCTCGACGACGGCTACGCGACGTCCGGCACGGGCCAGCAGCAGAGCCGTGGTGAGACCGGTGATCCCGGCCCCCACGACGATCTCGTCGACCGGCTCCTCGGGAAGGGCGTCGTCGGGCAGGGCAGCAGAGTTGTCGAGCCAGAGGGAAGTCACAACCGCACTGTTCCCGAACAGGCGGGTGCTCATGCCGCTGGAGGGCCGCGGATCAGGTGCTGAAGCGCTTGTCCCGCTCCGCAGCGTGGCTGTCGGCCTTGTTCTGGTAGTACATCACCACATCTGTGAAGACCTTCCAGTCGACATCGCGTGCGCGGACGACCACCCACCGCTCCCTGTACGACGAGAACGCGATCTCGCCGTCCATCACCCTGATCTCCACACTGGGGTCTTCCAGGTCGAAGCTGTCCACGTGGCCGTCTCGGCGGACCTCGATCACCGCTCCGCGGACGGTGACTCGCTGCGGGATCCTCGCCTGGAGAAGGGCCCAGAAGACCACGAGGCATGCAGCCGAGACACAGGCCGCCAGAACTGCCCCGAAGCTGCGTTCCGAGGCCGCGAGCGTGGCGCCGATGCACAACCCCACCAAGGAGGCCACCAGGCCGAGCCGCAACAGCGAGCGCCCGGCGTTGTGCGCGACGAAGACGTAGTTCGCGTGTGGAGCCTTGCCGGCAATCATCGGGCTTCCTCCAGCACCTCTCGAGACTGCGCTCGAGACACCCAGACAGTGTCACGCGCAAGCCTTCGCCGAAGGGCGAATCGAGTAATCCGGCCCCGGGGCTAGCCCGGACCGCCTACCGTGTCGGAATGACTCGTGTCCGATTAGTCCGTTTCATCACGGTCGCCGCAGCTCTCGTTGCAACCATCGCAGCCACCCACCAACCGGATGCGGCCCCTCGCGAAGACGTACACACGGTGGCCACGACGTACCCGACGAACGCCGCCAAGATCTTCAAGTGGGGCAACGCGCAGTGGGCCGACGACTTCGTCGGCCCGTTGAAGTCGATGTGGTCGGTCAACCGGAAGAGCCAGGTGCGCAACCAGCACGGCATGCTCACACTCGAGGCCCCAGCGACGGGCGGCGACACCATCGCGAGGGTGACCGGCCATGCACGCCAGTACGGCCGGTGGGAAGCGCGTGTTCGCGGCCGGAACTACGGCACCTCGGGGAAGGGCTACCACGCGGTCTGGGAGCTCACCCCGACCAGCGGCTACCACTGCGGGGCGCGCAGCATCGTGCTCAGCGACTACGCACTCGGCACCACCAAGGCCGCCATGCACGTGCGTCAGCTGCCGAACCGCGACTTCACGGTCAGCAAGCCACTGGGGCTGACCCGGAACCAGTTCCACACCTATGCCATCGAGGTCACTCCCGACCACATCTCGTGGTTCGTCGACACCAAGGTGATCCGCACCGAGCGTCGATCGGGTGCCCGGACCGGCGCCACCTACAACGCCCGCTTCCGGTTGGTGGGCAGCCCCGGGGCGAAGATGATCCCCGGCCGGATGCAGATGGACTGGGTTCGCTACTACACGCTGGACCGACCCAACGCGAAGCCGATCACCGCGCCCCAGCTCACTCAGAGGACGTACGCCGGGGCCTGCTGAGCGCCTCTCGAACGGGAGAGGCTCAAGCTTCCGGGTAGAGGTTCTGCAGCCGCACCTGGCCCCGTGAGGCGAGCTTGCCGCTGTCGTCGATCACTGTCTCGACCACCCACACCTGTTGCAACCTGCCCCGGTGCAGCGGCGTGGCCGTCGAGGTGAGCGAGCCCTCGGTGACCGCCCGGTAGAAGTCGGTGTTGTTGTTCACGCCGACGACCCTGCCCTGCTCCCCGAGCCACACCGTCGCGCCCATGCTCGCGAGGGTCTCGACCACGCTCGAGTGCACGCCGCCGTGGACGATGCCGTGGGGCTGGTGAAGGTGTGGACCCGCCGTCCAGGTGGCGACGACCAGGTCTTCGCTCAGCTCGGTGAACCGCAGCCCGATGTAGTCCGTGAACTCTCCGCCGATGCTGGGGTCGGAGAGGTCCGGGATCCCCTTCGCCACTGGACGCAGGGCCTAGGCAGGACCGGAGCCGGCGTCGATCTGCTGGGCGAGGTACTGCGCAGCACCGACCCGGTCGACGGCGTCGATCTGGCTCTCGAACCAGTCGGCGTGCCGCTCCTCGTCACGCACCATCTCCTCGAACACCGAGCCGGTGCCGTGGTCACCGAGGTCATGACACTCCTGCGCGGCCGCGTTGAACTGGGCGACTGCAGCCCGCTCGCTCTCGAGTGCGAGCCGGAGCATCTCCTCGGGGCTCTCCCCCACCTGGATGTTGTTCAGGCGCTGCACGTTGGGGTGACCGTCGAACAACAGGATCCGGTTGATGATGGCGTCGGCGTCCTTCATCTCGTCGATCGACAGGTCGTAGTAGACCTTGCCGAGACGGGAGAACCCCCAGTTGTCGAGCATGCGCGCATGCAGGAAGTAGGTGTTCGTGACGGTGAGCTCGAAGGTGAGCGCGTCATTGAGCAGCTCGATGACTCGTGGGCTAACCGGCTGCAACGTCTACCTCCAGTGCGGGAGCGGATGGAGCCCCATGCTGGCACACCACCCGTCGCACCGAGAAGACGCATGACCCACACTGCTGGCCGGCTCCGGTCGCCCTGCACACCTGCGCGACTGTGCGCGCACCCGCCTCGATCGCGTCGGCGACCTCGCGGTCGCTGACGACGGCGCAGTGGCAGAAGATCACGGCCGCCTCCAGGTGGTCGAAGTAGGTAAGGCTGCCCTTAGTGTTACATGACCCGCAGCGCCCTGGCCAGCGAACGCCGCTACTGCTGGACGTGGGCAGCGTGTTCGTTCGCGCCTGCCGGCCCGCCGGGTTGCCCGGTTCCGCCAAACCGGGTGAAATCGTTCGCGCGGTTCGGCTCCGTTTCGGCCCGTCCCGCCCGAAAGGCTGACACGATGAGCCGAGTTCACACGGCTTGGCTTGGGAGGTCGAGATCTTTTCACGGCTGACCACAGGTAGGACGCGCGCCGCGATCGAGCAGATGTCCGCGACCGAGCGAGCCCTCGCCGAGAGCAGCGAGCGCTATCGCTCGTTGTTCGCCTACAACCCACATGCGGCGTTCTCGCTCGACCTCCACGGGCGGTTCACCGACGCCAACGCCGTCGCACAGCAGCTGAGCGGCTACACGCAGGACGAGCTTCGGACGATGAGCTTCGTCGACGTGGTCTCCGACGAAGACCTGTCCCGGACGGTGACTGCCTTCGAGAACGTCGTGAGCCGTCGTCCGCAGCAGCTCGAGGTCTGCGTGGTTCACAAGGAAGGCCGCGTCATCGAGCTCAGCGTGACCTCGATGCCGGTGGTCGTCGGCGACGAGGTGGTGGGGGTCCACGGGATCGCCGAGGACATCACCGAGCGCAACGAGCTGCGGCGCGAGCTCGAACGCACCCAGCGGGTCGCCGAGGAGGCGAGCGTGACGAAGTCGCTCTTCCTGGCGAACATCAGTCACGAGGTACGTACGCCGCTGACCAGCCTGCTGGCCGCGGCCGAGCTGCTCCGCGAGACCGAGATGGACGCCCAGCAGGACAAGTTCGCAGAGATGATCGTCCGATCCGGGACGAGGCTGCTGCGCCTGGTCAGCGACATCCTGGACTTCTCCAGGATCGAGGCAGGCAAGGTCGACCTGCAGGAGGACGCCGTCAGCCTGCGGGCCGTCGTACAGGAAGCGGTCGAGTGGTGCGCGCCGGTGGCTCGACGCAAGGGCCTGGCGTTCACCTGGAGCCTCGACCCACAGCTGCCGGAGAACCTGTCCGGCGACGCGATGCGGATCTCCCAGGTGCTCACGAACCTCCTCGAGAACGCCGTGAAGTTCACCGAGACCGGCGAGGTGCTGCTGTCCGTCGAGTTCGCCGGTGTCGACACCGACTACGTGCAGGCGCGTTTCTCAGTCAAGGACTCGGGTGTCGGGATCCCCGCCGAGCAGCTGGACTCGCTCTTCGAGGCCTTCACCCAGGCCGACGCCTCCACGACGCGCACGCATGGAGGTGCCGGCCTGGGCCTGGCCATCTGTCACGAGCTCGTCGAGCTGATGGGCGGATCGATGGCGGCCCGGAGCACCGTAGGTTCGGGAAGCACGTTCGCCTTCACCTTGCCGCTCCGCAGGACCGCCGGGTAGCTCAGTCAGGCACTCGCACGGAACGGGTTCGACTGCCCGTCCTGCTGGTAGATGCCCTTGGCACGCAGCAGCGGCATCACGCCCTCGGCGAACCAGTAGGCCTCCTCGACGTGCGGGTAGCCGGAGAGGATGAACTCGTCGATCCCGATGTCGTGGTACTCCGCGAGACGGTCGGCCACCTCGCTGTGGCTGCCCACCAGCGCCGTACCGGCACCGCCTCGGACCAGGCCGACCCCGGACCACAGGTTGGGGGCGATCTCGAGGTCGTGCGCGGAGGCGAAGCTCGAACGCCCGCCGTGCAGGTCGCGCATCCGCTTCTGTCCCACCGACTCGCTCTTGCCGAGCACCTCCTGGGCGCGCTCGATCTCGGCCGGGTCGAGGGCGTCGAGGAGGACCTGCGCCTGCTGCCAGGCCTGCTCGTTCGTGTCCCGGGTGATGCTGTGGATGCGGAGACCGAAGCGGACCTCGCGACCCTGGGCCTTGGCCAGCCCACGGATCCAGGCGACCTTCTCGGCAACCTGCTCCGGCGGCTCGCCCCAGGTGAGGTAGACGTCGGCGTGCCGGGCCGCCACAGGTCCGGCAGGAGCCGAGGACCCGCCGAAGTAGATCTCCGGCACCGGGTTCACCTCGCCGCGGATCTCGGCGCCCTCGATCTGGTAGTGCTCGCCGTCGAAGTCGAACGGCCCCTGGGTCCACGCACCACGTACGACGCTGAGGAACTCGTCGGTGCGGGCGTAACGCTCCGCGTGGCTGAGGTGGTCCCCGAAGCGCGCCTGCTCCGCGGGCTCACCCCCGGTGACCACGTTGAGCAGCAGCCGGCCGTTGGAGATCCGCTGGAAGGCAGCGGCCATCTGGGCCGAGAGCGTGGGGCTGGTGACCCCCGGGCGGAAGGCGACCAGGAACTTCAGTCGGGTGGTTTCCCGCAACAGCGCGGCGGTGACGATCCAGGCGTCCTCGCACCACGTGCCCGTGGGCGTGAGGACTCCCTCGAACCCGAGGTCCTCGGCGGCGTGGGCCACCTGTGCCAGGTAGTCGATCGTGGGCTCACGGAAGGCGGTGGCGGTCCCCGACTCACCGGCCGGCAGGCCGACACCCTGGGGGACGCTGTGGCCACCGCCGACCAGCCCGCGCGAGTCTCCGGTGGTGGGCAGGAACCAGTGCAGCTTGATGCTCATCATCACTCCTTGCGGGCGCTCTGCAGCACCACGTCGTCGTACCTGTTGTCGAAGAAGGGCTTCACGTCGAACTTCTTGGGCAGGAGCTTGGCGGCGACGAAGGCGTCCGCCATCTCCTGCTCGGAGGCGATCACCTTGTCGTCGAGGGCTGTCGGCTTCGCGACACGTCGGTTGACGGCGCGACCGGTCACCTCGGGAGACAGACCGGTCTCCTCGGCCCAGACCTTGGCCCACTGCTGTCGGTGCGTGTTGCTCCAGACCTTGGCTTCAGCCAGCCGTCCCACGTAGTGCTTGAACGCTGCGGCCGTCGCCTTGTCCTTCAGTGCGTCCGGGTTCGCGGCCTGGAACACCATCCCGTTGACCAGTCCTCCCCCGTCGACGATCACCCGCGCCTTCTCGTCGACCTCGGCCTGTGCGGTGTACGGGTCCCAGATGGCCCATGCGTCGACGTGGCCGGCACTGAACGCCGCCAGCGCGTCGGCCGGCTGGAGGTACTGGACGTCGACCTTGCCGAAGTCCGCGCCGGCCTTGTCGAGCTGGGCGAGCAGGTTGTAGTTGGCCGAGCTGCCCTTGGCCACCGCGACCTTCTTGCCCTCGAGGTCGCCGGGGTCCTTGATCTTGGAGTTCTTGGGTACGACGATCGTGTCGCCCTTGGCTCCCATGGTGTCGCCGGCCACGACAACGATCTTGGCGTCGGAGGCTGCCGCGAACAGCGGCGGAGTGTTTCCGACAGCGCCGATGTCGATGGAGCCCGCGTTGAGTGCCTCCATGAGCGGCGGCCCCGACGTGAACTCCTTCCACTTCACCTTGTACGGCAGCTCGTCGAGCACACCCGAGGCACGCAGCAGTGCCTTCGACCCACCCTTCTGGTCGCCGACGGTGATCGTGACCTTCGAGAGGTCCACGCTTCCGTTCTCGCGCACGGCGTCGGAGTTGTCGGCGGCCGCGCCGCTCCCGCAGCCGGACAGGGCAGCCAGCGCCAGGGCGCTCAGTGCCAGTCCGGTCTTGCGGGTCAGTGCGGTCAGGCGTCTCTCCGTGCTCATGCGGCTCCACTTCGGGTCGAGTTCGTTGCTGTGCCGGTCTCGACGCCCAGTGCGTCGAGGACCTCGGTCCGGATGGACCAGATCTGGGGGTCGTCGGTGCGCTCCTCGCGCGGGACGGTCAGCTGCCACTGGGCAGCGACCTTGCCGTGCTCGAGGACGAGCACGCGGTCGGCGAGCGCCAGGCCCTCGTCGACGTCGTGGGTCACGAGGAGTACGCCGGGCCTGTGGCGCTCCCACAGCGCCGTGACCAGCCGGTGCATCTCGATGCGGGTCAACGCGTCCAGCGAGCTGAACGGCTCATCGAGCAGCAGCAGGTCGGGTTCGCGCACGAGTGCCCGCGCCAGTGAGGCGCGCTGTGCCTGTCCACCCGAGAGCTGCAACGGCCAGGCGTCCGCCTTCTCCTCGAGGCCCACCTCTTCCAGGGCGTTCCGCGCGCGTTCGTTGCGCCGCGAGCGCTCCGGCCCGTTGGCGAGGGCCAGGGCGATGTTGTCCTGCACCTTGCGCCACGGCAGCAGCCGCGGCTCCTGGAAGGCCACCGAGACGGCACCGCTCACGGTCAGCTCTGAAGGCGAGGTGCGGTCGAGCCCTGCGAGGCTGCGGAGCAGCGTCGACTTGCCGGACCCACTGCGACCCAGCAGCGCCACGAACTCACCGCGACGGATCTCGAGGTCGAGGCCGCGCAACACCTTCGTCGTACCGAAGGAACGGTGCAGCTCGGTCACGGTCGCGACCGCCGACCTGTCGGCCTGGGCTTCACCGACTGCGGTTTCGGGGGTTGTGGACGGCTGCGGGTCACGCGTCCCGCGACTGGTCATGAGCGCCATGCGAGCGCCTTCCTCTCGATGTAGCGGACAAGGGTGTCGGTGAGCAGGCCGAGCAGGCTGTAGACCGCGAGGCCCACGACGATCACGTCGGTCTTGAGGAACTCGCGAGCGTCGTTGATCAGGTAGCCAAGGCCCGCATCGGCGCTCACCGTCTCGGCGACGATGAGGGAGAGCCACGCAACTCCCAGGCTCAGCCGCAGCCCCACGAGCGCCTGCGGCAGCGCCCCGGGGATGATCACGTGCCGCAGTCGCTGGCGACGGGTCAGGTTCAGCGTCTCGGCCACTTCCATGAACTTGCGGTCGACACTGCGGATCCCGGCGAAGGTGTTCAGGTAGAGCGGGAACGCCACCCCCATGGCGATCAACGCGATCTTGGGGGTCTCCCCGATTCCCATCCACACGATGAACAGCGGGATCAGCCCGAAGTGGGGCAGGGTCCGCAACATCTGCATCGGAGGGTCGACGGCGTCCTCACCGATCCGGGTCAGACCCGCGACGGTGGCGAGCACCAGGCCCACGGATCCGCCGATCAGGAAGCCCCACAGCACACGGGTGATCGACGTGGCGGTGGCCGACTGCAACGTCCCATCGGCGAGCAGCTCGACAGCGGTGGCGAGGATCTGCAGCGGGGAGGCCAGGACGTCCTCGGTGAGGATGCCCGAGGTGCTGAGCAGCTGCCAGATCACCAGGATGGCCACCGGGCTGACCCAGCGTCGCAGCCAGGACATCCGGCTTCCCACCCGCTGGGTTCTGGTCCCCTGCCGCTGTGTGTCTGGTGCCGGCGCATCCGGTTCCGGTCGCACGAGTGTCGTGGTCATCGAGGAGTCCTCCTCAGGGACGGGGTCTGGACGGAGTCGAGGGGCGCCGGGCCGACCGTCGCGTAGCCGCCGTCGTGGTAGATCAGCGGCGAGCCGACACGGGCGACGTGCGCCTGGGTCACCCGCGCGAGCACCAGGACGTGGTCACCGGCGGGTACATGGCGCTCGACGTTGCAGTGCAGGACGGCAGCGCAGTCCTCGATGACCGGCTCGCCCGCCGGTCCGGGGTGCCACCGCACGTCCTCGAAGCGGTTGATGCCGCTGGTGGCGAACGTCGTGGCCAGGTCGTCCTGGTCGTCGCCCAAGAGGTGTACGCCGAGCCGCTGGCTACGCTCGACGGTGGGCCAGGCCGACGCCGAACGGGCGACCGCGAAGGAGACCATGGGCGGGTCCAGCGACACGGAGCTCAGCGACGTCGCGGTGAACCCGGCCGGCCCCCGCCCACCCTCGGCGGTGACCACGACCACCCGGGCCGGGTGATCGCGGAACACCGACCGGAAGATGTCGTCGGTGACCTGGGCGAGCTGAGCCTCGTCGGCACGCTGGGCGCTCATCGCGCAGGCACCTGCTCGGCGTTCAGCGCACGGACGACCGCGCGTACTGCCGGACCGAAGCGGCCCTGCCACGCATCGACGTACTGCGGAAGGTCGTCGAGGTGATGTTCCTCGAGCACGAACGAGGGCACGGGCAAGAGCGCGCCGACGGCCTGGAGGACGATCCTCAGCTGGAGGTCGGCCAGTGCCCCATGTGCGCTGGAGGCGGTCAGCACCACCGGCACGGAGACCACCGACTCGAGTGCCGTCGGCTCGAGGCGGTCGAGGAAGAGCTTCAGGATTCCCGGGTAGCCGGCCTTGAGGACCGGTGTGGCCACCACGAGCAGGCCTGCCTGCCGGACAGCGTTCTCGGCTTCCTGGACGGCGTCACCGCCCGCCCCCAGCGGTCCCGTCCCGAGCTCGTTGAGCTCCACCACTCGAAGGGTGGGGCCGGGCTCGTCCCCCAGCTGCGCGGCGACTGCTCTGCCCACGGCTCCGGTGCGCGACCCCGCGTACGGGTGTCCGACCAGAACGACGACCTCGCCGGTCGTGCTGTTGGGAAGCAGCGACATGGAACCACCTTTCGTACGGTCTCCGAAGTTTCTCTAGTAACTTACTACACATAGGAGACCGCACCTAAACCCCGCCCGCAGTCGGCGTGTCACGATCCGGACAGCGGTGTCACGATTCGGACCAGTGGCGCGTGGCTGCCAGGGCACTCTTCGAGCCTCGGCACGGTCCGGGCGCAGCAGAAGGCCGGCGCGTCCGCGGACGCGCCGGCCTTCTCGAGTGCGTGGGCTAGGAGCTCTTCAGCAGGACGCTGAAGCTGGCTCCGCGCGAGCTGGTCCCGTTCGCCGTGGCGGTCAGGCCGCCCTGTTCACCAGGGGCCACCGAGCCGTTGCTGTCCGCCAGCAGGCCGGTGACGTGTGCACTGCCCGTGTCGGAGGGCGCTCCCTCGAGCCGTTGGGTCGCCCCGACGAGGTCCAGCCACCCGGTCGCGTCGCTCGACCGATCTGCCCAGTAGGTCACCAGCCAGCTCGTGTCATCTGTTGCGGTGACGGTGGGGCTGGTGTGCGCGGAACCCGCGGCGTTGTCGATCTTGGCGGCGGAGCTCGCGATCGGCGTGGCGCCGTCCGCACCCCGGTAGACCGCGACGGTGAGGTCGGACTTGGCCGCCGCCGAGGAGGTGAAGCCGACCTTGACGTTCCCTGCCGCGTCCGCCGCGGTCGCCGTCTTGGTCCAGGCCCGCGCGGCCATGGCACTGGTGCCGGTCGCGCTCTGCAGGAGCGTCCATCCCGAGGGGGCACCGTAGGTCGGAGCGATGCTGGCCGCGCCGAAGAACAGCACCATGGTGTCGCCCTCCTTGACGCCGCTGGGAAGCGTGACCGAGTGGGTCGACCTGTTGCCGGCGCTCGAGGCGGATCCGACATAGGCCACCTGGCTGGCGGCGGGGTCGGTCGCGGTGGCGGTCACGGTGTCCGTGCCGATGTGGCCCTTGCCGTCGTTGACCGTCAAGGTCACCGTCCGGGCACCCGGGTCGCCATAGGTGTGCGTGGCGTCCGCGGTCGTGACCGGATCGGTGTTGTCACCGAACTCCCATTTGTAGGTCAACGGGTCGCCGTCCGGGTCGCTCGATGTCGATCCCTTGAAGGAGCAGTCCAGGCGGGAGCAGCTCACATCGGTGATCGTGGCCGTCGGCGCCGTGTTCTCCTTCGGGTTCACGGTCACGGTGTCGGTGTCCGTGTGACCCTTCCCGTCGTTGACCGTCAACGTCACCGTCCGGGCACCCGGGGTGCCATAGGTGTGCGAGGCGTCCGCGGTCGTGACCGCATCGGTGGAGTCACCGAAGTTCCAGCTGTACGTCAACGGGTCGCCGTCCCAGTCACTCGACGTGGAGCCCTTGAACGAGCACGCGAGCTCGGTGCAGCTCGCGCCGGTGATCTTGGCCACGGGCGCATCGTTCACCGGCGCAGGCTTCCCCTGGTACGGGAACAGCGTCCGCATCGACCATCCCGACGCCGCGATCTGCACGATGGTGCCTGCGGTCGCAGCGTGCGCCGACTGGTTCCAGGTCGCGTAGAAGAACTTTCCGCTGTAGTTGGTGAAGTACAGCCTCCCGTTCGCAACGAACGCGCCCCTCGTGTTGGCGAAGTTGATGGCGCTGGTGGTCGTGGAGAACCTCTGCTGACCGACCACGTCACTCTCGGGCTCGAAGCTCCGTCGGTACAGCGCGTTGATGCCGGATTTCGTGTAGTAGATGAAGCCGCCCGAGTAGAACAAGCTCGTGATCGTCTTGACGTCGGTGTGCCAGTCGGTCTGGTTCGCCAGCTGGTCCGAGGCGTTCACCTCGCTCATGGGCCCGTAGTTCGTGCCGTCGAAGGTCTGCTTCCACAGCAACCCGCCGCTGTTGGCCTTGTACAGGATCCCGTTGACCATGAAGGCCCCCCTGCTCGTGCTCCAGCCGGGGCCGTTCGGAGCATTGGCCGAGCTGGTCTGCGCGGTGCCGGAGTGGGTCCTGCGAACCAGCTGCGACCCGCCGGAGGCAACGGAGTAGAGGTTGCCGGGCAGTGTGTACGGCGACATGGCGGGCAGCCGCTTGCCACTCGCCAGCGGGAGGAAGGCGATCCGAGCGTGGTACCTGTTGCCCGCAGTAGGCCCGATCAGGTCGGTGTCCGAGCCGACGTACAGCCCTTCGCTGGTGGCCATCAGGTCCTGGACACCGACCCCGCGGGCGCGGGTCGGGTTCCAGGAGTACGGCAACCCGTTCGCAGGGTTGAGCGCGGCGATCCCCTCGCGTGAGACCGCGCCCTGGCCTGCGACCTGGTGCCCGAGGGGGTTGTTCTGCCAGCTCTGGTGGCCGCCGGCGTACACGACGTTGTCGGTGACCTCGACGGTCCAGGTCGAGTCACCGCCGGTGTAGGCGGTCCAGCTGGCCCTGGAGGCCGAGGACGTGCTGCTGCTCTCGAACCTGGCCACGACGTCACAGCCGCTGTCACCGGTCGCGCTGCTCACCCCGCCCCAGGCGGCGGTCGTGGAGACCACGAAGAACGACCCGTTCGGTGAGTACTCGACGTCGGTCATGATCGTCTCGAAGTTGAACCTGCACGCCGACTCGAACAACCTGGTGTACCAGGGCGTGAGCGAGTAGGTCGCACTGCCGATGTCGAACTGCGCGATCTGTGAGCGGGTCGCCCCGTTGACGGTGGTGAAGTTGCCCACCGCCACCAGTCGGTTGTTGGCGGGGTTGGTCGAGATCTGCAGGACGCTGGTGCGATCCGACGGGTATTCGCTGATGTTGCGGTGGGTGCCCGCGAAGACGCCCTTGAAGTAGCCGTCCCTCGCCCCGGTCGTGGCATTGAGGCTGCCGAGCGCCTTCGAGGCCACTCCGTTGATGTGGGTGAACTTGCCGGCCACCCAGAGCCGGTTGCCGGTGACCTCGAGGTCGCGGATGTCCCCGCTGATGATCCCGGGTCGGAAGGTCGTGTCGCGCGTCCCGGTCGCGACGTCCGCCTTGAACAGGCGGCTCGGCACCGATGCGCCGTACGCGGAGTTGAACTGGCCGCCGACGTAGACCGACGTACCGTCCGCCGCGGCCTGCACCTTGTAGACGGTGTTGTTGGGGCTGGGGTTGAACGTCGTCGAGACCTTGCCGGTCGTCGCGTCGAAGGCGAACACGTTGTTGCGGGTCATGGTGGACGAGGTGTTGAAGTTGCGCACCTGGCTGAACTCGCCACCCACGACGATGGTGTTCCCGACCTGGGTGATCGAGTAGACCGTGCCGTCGAGAATGTTCGGCGCATTGTCGCCGGGCTCCTCGCTGACGATCTTCCCGGGCTGAGGAGCGGTCTTGCCCGTGTCAGCGGCCTGGGCAGTCGGCGTCAACGCGGCCAGGCCCGCCACCACGAGCAGGACGGACAACAGCATGAACAGGTGCTTACGCAACCCCGATCAACCCCCCAGCAAACAAAAAGACCCATGCACGTCATCGACGTGTGGTCCGGACAGTGTTCCCCAACTCGTGCCGATCCCTGAGCCCCCGCCTTGACCGGTCTGGTCCGGTAAGGGGAGCAACGTCCATCTACTGGACAATCCGCGGATTTCGTCCTGTCTTTCCGGCGGTTCTCAGGCCCGCTCCTGCGTAGTGTCCGCTTTTCCGGCTTCTAAACCCGGACAGGCCGACCAGTTCCTCGCTCACCTGCCAGAGCCGCGCGGCGACGGCCTCGTCGTAGCTCCGCGCGGATGAGCTCCTGGCCCGGCTGCCGGCGTAGTAGCCGCCTGTGTGCCGCTCGAGACCTGGCGCGGAGGCGAGGTGCACCGACGTCGCGGCTCCGGCGGCCGGGCCCTTCATGAAAGGTCGCATCAGCGGGACGAGGAGTCGTTGCGCGCGGCCCGGGTCCTCGGCGCCGAAGGCAGTGCTCACGACGCCGGGGTGGAGCGCGTTGGCCGTGACCCCCGCAGCCCCTTGCCTGCTGGCCAGCTCGTAGGAGAACAGGACATTGGCGAGCTTGGACTGGTTGTAGGCCCGGGCGCCGGAGTAGCCGGCAGCACCCTGGAGGTCGTCGAAGGCGATACGGCCCAGCGCTTGGGCGTTGGAGGCGACCGTGACCACCCGGCTGGTCCCGACTTCACGAAGTCGCTCGAGCAACAGGTTGGTCAGCAGGAACGGCGCCAGGTGGTTGACGGCGAACGTGCGCTCCAGCCCGTCGACCGTGACGTGGCGGGTGTTCCAGTATCCGCCGACGTTGTTGACCAGTACGTCGATCCGGGGAAGCCCCTCGAGCACCTCGCCGGCCAGCCGGCGGACCTCTGACTGGGAGGACATGTCCGCCACGAAGGCGTCCACCTGCCCACCACCGGCAGAGCGGATCTCCCGCGCTGCGACCTCCGTGCGTCCGGCGTCCCGGCCGGTGATCGCAACCTGCGCTCCCAGCACTGCCAGCCCGAGTGCGGTTGCGCGGCCGATCCCGCTGCTTGCGCCGGTGACCAGCACTGTCCTGCCGGCCATCGGGCGGTCGTACGCCGAGGTGCTCATCGTGCGACCGGCAGGAGAATGAAGACCTCGCTCGTCACGTTCGACCTGGTGTTCTTCATCATGGTCACTTCACCTCCGCCTTGAGGACTCGCACGAGGCCGACCGCGAACGGCAGGACCACCCAGAGCACCGAGCTCGTGGCGCACTGCGCCCACTGCTCACTGGTGAGGTTCCCGCCCAGGAACAACGGCGACTGCGAGCTCCACAGGTCGAACCATGGCTGGACCTCGGCCATCGCGGTCCAGAAGGACCCCAGGATGTTCAGCGCCGTCGGCAGCACGAAGTAGCTGACGATCGCGGCGGAGGAGTTCAGGAACAGCAGCCCGAACGCCAAGCCCTGAAGGATGCCGGTGGCCTGCAGCAGCACAAACTTGCCGAGGTCGTCGATGCCGACCTGCGCCCAGGCGTTGTCGGCTCCACCGATCAGCGTGGCGAGCACGGCGACCGCTACGGTCAGCGCGATCGCGGCCATGCCGGCGATCAGGCCGCCGAGCACCTTGGCGAGCAGCACGCGGCTGCGCACCGGCGTCAGCGTGAACGACACCAGGGCCGTGCGCTGCGTCCACTCGCTGGTGACCAGCAGGATGCCGAGCACCGGAAGGAGCAGGCCCTGCGGGCCGTTGGTGGCCGCCATGAAGTTGAAGAACGTCCGGTCGGCCTGGTCTGCAGTCACGTAGAAGATGCCGATCACGGCCAGTGTGATCACGCCGATCCCGATCAGCAGCCACTTGCCGGACCTCGTGTCGGCCATCTTGCGCAGCTCCACCCGCACCAGGCGGGTGAGCGGGATGCCCGGTGTGGTGGACAGGTCGACGGTCTGCTCCTGCACGAACCTGTCCTGGACGGGTGCGCTGGTCATGATGCTCATGCGGGTACTCCTTCACGCTGGGTGTCGGCGGTGAGCTGCAGGAAGAGGTCCTCGAGGCCCGCACCTTCGGCGGGCCGGAGCTCGGCGAGCGTGAGTCCCGCAGCAGCCGCAACCCCACCGATCTGGACCGGGTCTGCGTCGCTGCGAAGTCCCTCCCCGGAGGGGATCGTGAGAATCCCGACGGCCTGCAGGGCATCCCTCAGCGACTCGTGCTCGATGGCCTTGACGAAGGCGCCGCGGGTCTGGAGGAGCTCCTGCTTGGTGCCCTGCGCGACGACCCTGCCCTGACCGATCAGGACCAGGTCGTCGGCGATCTTCTCCACCTCGTGCAGCAGGTGTGATGACAGCAGCACGGTGCCACCGCGCTCGGCATACTCCCGGAGCAGTCCCCGCATCCAGTGGATCCCGGCGGGGTCGAGACCGTTGGCGGGCTCGTCGAGGATGAGGATGCGCGGGTCGCCGAGGAGCGCGTGGGCGATCCCGAGCCGCTGGCGCATCCCCAGGGAGTAGTCCTTCAGCCGCCGCCTGGCTTCCGTGGATGACAGTGAGACGAGCTCGAGCATCTCCTCGACCCGCGTCCTCGGCAGTCCCATGGTCTCCGCGCCGATCGTGAGGATCTCCTGACCGGTGCGGCCGTTGTGCTGCGCCGACGCGTCGAGCAGTACGCCGACAAGCAGGCCCGGGTTCGGGAGGTCGCCGTAGCGGTGGCCCCCGATCGAGACGCGCCCAGTGCTGGCCGGCGTGAGGCCGACCATGATGCGCATCGTGGTGGACTTGCCGGCGCCGTTCGGCCCGAGGAAGCCGGTGACCCGGCCCGGGCGGGCGACGAACGACACGTCGTCGACGGCTGTGTGGCCGCCGTACGTCTTGGTTACTCCATCGACTGTGATCATGCGTCGAGTCTCATCGGCTGCACACGCCTGCACATCGGACCCAGGGATCGACGTTCGCGACCTAAGGAGGGGGTGCGCGCGACTCAGGGATCTGCTCCGCGGCCTCGACGGCTCGTAGTGTGAGGAAGGTGCAGCGACCCACGCCGGATCAGTACAACCCGCCACTGACGTGGCCGGCGCAGCTGTGGCGCTTCACGGCCGCGGTCGCGTTCAGTGGTGTGCTGTGGTGGTTCTCGGCACCGACCCAGTGGGAACACGCTCGCTGGCTGTTCTGGCTCGACCTGTCGTTCGGCCTGGTGTCCCTGGCGCTGACCTTCTACCGCCGGCGCTGGCCGTTCGCGGTCGCGGTGGCCACCAGCGTCCTGGGCACGGTGTCCGTGACGGCCAACGGGCCGGGAACCCTCGCGACGGTCTCCATGGCCACCCACCGGGTGATGAAGCAGATCATCGTGATGCTCCTGCTGATGACCGTCTCGTCGATCTCCATCCCGCTGATCCAGCCCCGCTCGGAAGGCTTCACGAGCGGCATCGACATCGTCCTGGGGATGCTCTTCGCCGTCGCCATGCTGGCGATCGGTGCGTACATCGGCTCCCGCCGGGAGCTGCTGTGGACTCTTCGCGACCGGGCCCGGCGCGCGGAGGAGGACCAGTCCCTCCGGGTCGAGCAGGGGCGACTGAACGAGCGGCACCGGATCGCCCGCGAGATGCACGACGTCCTCGCCCACCGGATCAGCCTGATCGCCATGCACGCAGGCGCGATGGCCTACCGCAAGGACCTGACGGCCGAGGAGATGCACGAGACCGCTGCGCTGATCCAGGCCAAGTCGCACGAAGCACTGACCGATCTGCGGCAGGTGCTTGGCGTGCTGCGCGACGACGAGACCGGCGCATTGAAGGAGCGTCCCCAGCCGACGTACGGCGACCTAGCTGCGCTGGTGCTCGAAGCCGAGTCGGCCGGCATGCGCATTCGGTACGACGACCGCGTGCAGGCCGCCTCACAGATGCCGGACCAGGTCGGGCGGACGGCGTACCGCATCGTCCAAGAAGGGCTGACCAACGCACGCAAGCACGCGCCGGGCGTGACCGTCATGGTGGAGCTGACCGGCTCGCCGACCGAGGGAGTGAGCATCCGGATCCGCAACCCCGCACGCACCCCGCTGCTCGTCGGCGGCGCCCACACTCCCGGTGCCGGACTCGGTCTCGTCGGGCTGGGCGAGCGCGCCAAGCTCGCCGGTGGCGAGCTGTCGACGCACCGCGACGGCGGGTCGTTCGAGCTGACCGGGTGGTTGCCGTGGACGACGTGAGCCCGGCCATCAAGGTGCTGGTCGTCGACGACGACGCCCTGGTGAGGTCGGGTCTGGTGATGATCCTCGGCGGTGCACCGGACATCGAGGTGGTCGGTCAGGCGGTCGACGGCCGGGACGGGCTCGACGCGGCCCGGAAACACCAGCCGCACGTCGTACTGATGGACATCCGGATGCCCCGGCTGGACGGCCTGGAGGCGACCGAGGTCATTGGCTCGTGGGCGGACCCACCCAAGGTGATCGTGCTGACCACGTTCGACGGCGACGACTACGTGGCCCGCGCCCTCGGTGCTGGTGCCAGCGGGTTCCTGCTCAAGGACACCGCACCGGCCGAGATCATCGACGCCATCCGCAAAGTGGCCGACGGCGACCCGATGCTGTCACCGAGCGTCACCGCAAGGCTGATCGCCCAGCTGACAGCCGGCGGTGCGCCCGACCGGGCCCGGGCCGCGAGGACCCAGCTGGAGCGGTTGACCGAACGCGAGCACGAGGTGGCGGTTGCGGTCGGGGCAGGCCTGAGCAACGCCGAGATCGCAGCCCGGTTGTACCTCTCGGTGCCGACCGTGAAGGCACACATCAGCCGCCTGTTCACCAAGCTCGAGGTGACCAACCGGGTGCAGATCGCGATCTGCGTGCACGACGCCGACCTCGATGGTTGAGGAACGAGCGCCAGCGAACGTCTCGAAACCATACGATCCAGTGGTTTCGAGACGGCCTCGTTCCTCGGCCTCCTCAACCACCAACAGGTCCTCGACCTCCTCAGCCACCATCAGGTCCTCGGCCGCAACCACCGGGCAGGATTAGCGCGTGCGCGTCGCGACGTTCAACATCCTCAACGGCCGCGCTCCGACCGAGAGCTCCGTCGACGAGGAGCGGTACGCCGACGCGATCGCCTCGCTCGATGCCGACGTGCTCGCGTTGCAGGAGGTGGACCGCAACCAACCTCGTTCGGGTGGTGCGGACCTGACCGCACTCGCCGCCGAGGCGATGGGCGCGGTGGCTCACCGCTTCGAGCCGGCCCTGTGGGGCACCCCTGGGTCCTGGTCCCCAACGGAAGACACGCAGCCCGGCGTCCCGGCGTACGGCGTGGCCCTGCTCAGCCGCTACCCGGTGCTCGGGTGGCAGGCCTTCAAGCTGCCGCGGATGCGGACGCGGTCGCCGTACCTGCTCAGGGACCCCAAGCGCCTGGTGTGGGTGCGCGAGGAACCGCGCGTCGCCCTGCTCGCCGAGCTGGAGACACCACTCGGCCGGATGCGGGTGGTCACCACCCACCTCTCCTTCCTCCCTGGTGCAACGGCCACCAGCTGCGTTCGCTCGTACGACGGGTCGGGCCGTCCGAGGTCCCGACCGTCCTCCTCGGCGACCTGAACCTGCGTCCGCGCCGGGCCACCAGGATCACCGGGATGCAGCCCATCGCGAGTGGGCCCACGTTCCCGTCTGACGAGCCGACCGTTCAGCTCGACCACATCCTGGTGAAGGGACAGCTGCATGGCGCGACCGGCGGGCCAACGGCGCTGCCGGTGTCAGACCACCTGGCGCTCGTCGCCGACCTGCAGAGCGGTCGGTCGACCTAGGCCGAGGCCTTCTCCGTCAGCGCATCGGTCAGCAGCGTGACCAGCGCCTCGGTCTGCACGTCCGCCGACGACGAGACCGCCTCGTCCGATCCCTCGAGAGCCCTGGCCGCGAGGCCCGCCTTGCTGTCGATGAGCTCGGCGATCCTGGTGTCGATGGTCTGGGCAGCGATGACGCGCCACGCGGTGACCGGCTGCTCCTGGCCGATGCGGTGGATGCGGTCGATGGCCTGGGTCTGCTCGGCGTCGGTCCAGGAGAGCTCGGCGAGCACCATGTTGGAGGCGACCTGCAGGTTGATGCCCACACCCGCGGCGCTCAGGGAGCAGACGATGACCGAGACCTCGGGGTCGTTGACGAAGGCCTCGATGTTCTTCTGGCGCGCCTTCGGCGTCTGGTCGCCGCGGATCGAGGAGTAGCGCATGCCGCGCTTCGCGAACGTCTCCTCGGCCACGTCCATCACGTCGATGTGCTTTGCGAAGAACACCACCTTGCCCACGTGGCGGGCCAGCTGCGCGGCGTAGTCGGCGGCGAGACCAGCCTTGGCCTGTCCGATCCGGCGCATCATGTTGAACACGTTCTCGCCGGTCTTGGTGGTGTTGTCCTCGCGCTCCCAGCCGGCGACCCGGCGTACGAGCTCGTGGTCGATGCCGTCGACGACCACGCCCGAGGTGCGCGTCTCGAGCGCGCTCTCGTAGCGCGCCACCAGCCGGCGGGCGAGATCCTGCTCCGCCTGCCGGATCGAGCGGCCCACGGCGTCGTCGAGCTCGACCGGGAGGTCGGCGATGCGTCGTGCCGGGATGTCGGCGGCCACGTCGATCTTGCGACGTCGGACGATGCCCAGGTCGAGCACGCTGCGGCGCGCAGCAGGATAGAAGCCGGGGTCGATCGGGGTCAGGCCGGTCTCCTCGAGCGCGTCCATCAGGTCGCCGAGAGGCTTCTTCTCGTCGATCCAACCGAGGAACTGCCAGATGGTCAGGAAGTCCTCGATGTCGTTGATCAGGGGCGTTCCGGTGAGTGCCATCAGCAGCGGCCGCGCGATCCGTGCCCGGATCCGCTCGGAGAGCTGCAGCACGTGCTTGGAGCGCTGGGAGGCCTTGTTCTTGATGAAGTGCGCCTCGTCGACGACCATGCCGCGGAAGCCGTGGTCGCCGATCCATCCGACGTGCCGGTCCAGCACCTCGTAGTTCACGATCACGATGTCGGCGAAGCCGTCGATCGTCTCGCCGTCCCCGTGGATCACGGTGGCAGCGCGCTTGGGTGTCCAGAGATCCACCTCGTGTGCCCAGTTGGTCTTGACGACGTTGGGCACGACCACGAGCAGCGGATAGGCGTTCGCCGCCTGCGCGGCGAGCAGTGCCTGGGCCGTCTTCCCCAGTCCGGGCTCGTCGGCGAGCAGGAACGTCCGGTGACCGGCCGCGGCGGCGGCGACCACCTCTGCCTGGTGCGGCATCAGCTCCAGGCCACCCGGCGCTCGCAGCGAGGACGGCTCGGGGAGCGACATGCAGGCGGCGGCTCCGCTGGCGGCGTTCTCGAACGACCTGAGCAGTGGGGTGAGCAGCTCCCACCCGGCCAGCCGATGTCCACGAGGCTTGTTCTTCGCGGCAGAGCTGAAGTCCGGCGCCAGGAACGGGTTGGCCAGCTGGCGCGCCGCGACCGACTGCGGCACCACCCTGCGCTCGCGCGAGGGATCGGCCACCGGCTCGGGAGCCGTGACCTCCTCCGGGACAGCCTCGACACCGGCGGCCTCGAGCATCTCCCGCTTGAGCCTCCTGGCCGAGTCGGTGACCTCGGCGTCCTCGGCAAGCAGGGCGAGGAGCGAGGTGTCCCGGGCCGCGGTCTTGGCCAGGATCGTCGCGACCCCGTCCAGCCGCTTGAGCTGTTCGTTGCGGTTCGCCTCGGTGCTGGTCTCGTCGGCCTTGATGCGGGCGCGCTCCTCGCGCACCAGCAGGGCGACGACCTGGAACTTCGTGCGGACCGACGACATCACCGACCCGCGCTGGACTGCCGCCTCGACCTCGCGCACGGCGCGCGCGAGCACCGGGATGATGCCCTCGTTGTCGAGGTCGCGGACCCGGCGCCGGTTCTTGGGCGCAGTACGGCGAGCGCCTTGCTGGCGCGTGCCTCGTCGAGCCACAGACTCCTCCTCTGCAGTACCCGGCAGGTCGTCCCGGCGATATGAACGACAACCGCACAGCTCCGAGGTCGGAGCGACGCAACCAGCGACAGACGGCCTGACTGGCCACCCGCGCGTCGCGACTCGGCCCCCGGATCTGCGACAGATCAACGTGATGGCCCAACGGACCGGCCACGTTTTGCGACTTCGACCACCGTGAGGTGGCCGACTCACCGCGACGCCATCCTGACGCCTTCGTCAGACGAACAAGTCGCCGAACGCGGTGCGGCACCAATACTACCGCGACCCGAGTCGCAGCACCGGGCAACGTCCCATCCCAGAGATCGGCACCCGTTTCTCTTAGTCGATCGACTTACATTACTATTGAAGAAATGACGCGAACAGTGAGGGGCTCCGCCCAGGCCCCCAAGGGCGGACGGCTGCCGGACTTCCTGCTGATCGGGGCTCCCAAGGCAGGCACGACGGCCCTGCACGCCGCTCTCGCACAGCACCCCGAGCTGTTCCTCAGCTCCCCCAAGGAGCCGAAGTACTACCTGTGCGGCGACTCCCCGCCGCCGGCGTACCGCGGACCCGGCGACGCCCACAGCAACCGGGAGTGGATCTGGCAGCGACAGCGCTACCTCGACCTGTTCAGCAAGGCCGGCGAGGATCAGCAGGCGGGGGAGAGCACGCCGTTCTACCTCTACCACCGGGACGCGCGGCGACGGATCGCCGCGGACCTCCCGACGGCCCGGCTGGTGGCCGTACTCCGCGACCCGGTGGACCGCGCGTACTCGAACTGGATGCACCTGTGGGCCGACGGCCTCGAGCCGTGCAGTGACGTCGTGCGGGCCGTTGCCAAGGAGGCCGCGCGCATCGAGGACGGATGGGCGCCGTTCTGGCACTACCGCGGCCTCGGCATGTACGGCCGGCAGCTGGCGGACCTGTTCGAGCACTTCCCTCGCGAGCAGGTGCTGGTGCTGCGCTACCGGCAGGTGGTGGACGAGCCGCACCGGACGCTGAACAAGGTCTGCCGGTTTCTCGGGGTCTCGCAGGACGTCGTCACCTCGATCCCTGCCGGCAACTCCCGACCCTTCGTGAACCCGAGCCTCCGCACCAAGGTGCTCGGCCCACTGGTGCGCGCCGGGGCATCCGCCGGTCAGTTCCTGCCGCCTCTGCCTGGCGGCAGCTCAGCCGGCCGCTGGTCGCACAGCTGCACCAGCGCGGCAACCCGGCCCGTCCGGCACTTTCCGAGGAGCAGCGCGAGGCCCTGCGCGCGCCGTTCCTCGAGGACATCGACCTCCTCGAGGAGGTCACCGGGCTCTCCTTCGACGACTGGCGCTCCCACCGGGGCGGCGACTCGTTCCACACCCGGTCGCAGCGCTGACCAGCGCCTGACCGCGTGAGCGATCAGTCGCCGAGGCTGGTCATCAGGTCGTGCGCGCCGTCGGGTCGAGCGGCCTCGAAGTAGAACCTCGTGCGTCCGTCCGGCGTGGGCACTGCCGCGACGTAGCGCAGCGCCCCGTCCGAGTGCGGCGAGCGGATCGGCGGCGCGTCGTCCGCGGTCAGGGTCAGGCCGTCCACGGACCGCGCGAGCCCGGTGGTCTCGTGCCAGTTGTCCTCGGCGCGGGCGCGACCGTCGTACAGGACGGTGAGGGGGTCCTCGCTGAGCACCGCGGTCACCCGGGTGCCGCGCTGGTCCCAGGTCCCGTCGGTCGGCGACAGCACCGTGCCGTGCCATTTCCAGGCCAGCCCGTCATCGCTGGTGCAGTACGCCGTGGTCATCAGGTCCTCGTGGCCGGGATCGGTGAGCGGGTGGACGCACACCCACATCCGCCAGCCTGACTCGTCCACGAGGATGACCGGGTCCTTGACTGCGATCTCCGCGGAGCCGGGCAGCACGACGGTGCGCTCACCCGTCTCGAGACCGCCAGGCTCGTCGGCGTCGACCGCCTCGATCCACCAGTGCTTCGACCTGGGGGTGGCACAGGAGAGGTAGAGCCGCCAGCCGCCCTCGGGCCGCGGCAGCAGCACCGGGCGCTCGAACGACTCTGCGCCGAACTCGTCGCGGCGTACTTCCGCGACAGTGACGAAGTGCTCGCCGTCCAGGGAGCGGGCGACCACGACGGAGACACCGCGACCTTCCCGCAGCGGCCGGCGTACGCGGTAGGTCAGCCAGTAGACGTCGTCGACCAGGACCGCACTCGCGGCGCCTGCCCAGTTCCCCGGCTCGTCACCTGGTGCGGGCACCACCACGGTCGCGCCCTCGAAGGAGGGCAGGGCAAGGGTCTGCGTCATTCGGTCGTCCTTCTGCGTCGATCACGAGCCTCTCGGATGAGCGCGTCCACGCTCGCGAGTCGGAACCTCAGCCGTCGGGGTGCTTACCGGCACGATTAATATAGCCATTTGATCGACTTAACGGCTCATTCCGCGACAGTGTCCGGGTTCAGGTGCGCCGACCGGTCACTCCCCGGCCCTCGTACGACCCCGACCGGTCGTCGACGGTGCGGCGTACGTCGTTACTGCCATGCCCTCCGCCGATGTCATGGAGAATGTGTGCAGCCCGGTCCGCGAGCCGGCTGTGCAGGTCGAGATCGGAGACGCGATGGGGCAGGTCCTGTTCCAGGTTGTGCCGCTGGCCCTCGCTGCGGCGCTGAGCAGCGTCCCCATCTCGGCCATGATCGTCATCCTGCTGTCGGAGGGACGCACGCGTTCCGGGCTCGCCTTCCTGGCCGGCACGGTGGTCGGCACCTTCGTCGCCATCACGCTGGTGACGGCTGTTGGTCAGTCGTTGCCCGGGCGTCCGCGTCGCCACGAGGCGCTTGTCGGGAAGCTGGAGATAGCCCTCGGCATTGCCATGGTGCTGCTCGGAGTTGTCACCCTGCTCCGTGGGAGCGCAGTGAGCGGACGTGGTTCCCGTTGGCTGGACGGCGTCGGCTCTTTGGGCATCCTGCCGGTGTTCGGCATCGGCCTCGCCCTGAACCTCCGCCCGAAGGCGATCCTGCTCGTCGCTGCGGCCGGCCTGGCCATCAGCAGGGCGCACCTGCGATTCGACGAGGGGCTCGTCCTCGTCGTCGCCTACACCGCGGTCGCCACGTGCACGGTCGTGGTTCCGATCGTGCTGACGATCCTGATGCCACACATGATGGAACCTCGCCTCATCTCGGCGAAGGAGTGGACCACGGCCCATGCCACCGGAGTCAGCGCCACGCTGATGATCCTGATCGGTGCCTTCGTCGTCGGCGTCGGAGTCACCGGCTGAGTACGCCGGCGCTGACCTGACCGCAAGGACGGGCGTTCGCCTACGGGGCGGGGCCATTCAGCGCGGGCCCTGGTTCGTCCTCGACCTTCGCGTCGATCAGCGGGGCCACCCAGAGGGTTCGGCTGTCTGCGTCGATGAAGATCGCCCGAACGAGCAGTGTCATCGGCACCGCCAGGAGCGCGCCGAGCGCGCCGAGCAGGAAGGTCCACACGACCAGTGAGAGGAAGGTGATCTCGGCGCTGAGCCCGACCGAGTTGCCGACGATGCGGGGCTGGATGAACGTCTGGATCGTGACGTTCAGGACGCTGTAGACGAGGATCACCATGAGCATCCCCTGCCATCCGTCGTCGAGCAAAGCCAGGAAGGCAGGCGGGATGATGCCGATGATGAAGCCGATGTTGGGGATGAAGTTCGTGATGAACGAGAAGAACCCCCAGACCAGAGGCAACGGGACACCCAACAGCCACAGTGCACCGGCGTCCAGCACGCCGACGATGGCACCGAAGAACGCAGTCATCAGCAGGTAGGTCTGGGCCCCCCTAAGGAACTTGGCCATGGAAGCCGACAGCTCGGGCTTGGTCTGCCGAAGGGCGGCCACCCGCGGCACGAACCCCGGAACGGCGACGACGAAGAAGAAGACCAAGGTCACCAGGAAGAACACGGAGCCGAGGGCGTCCAGCAGACTCGTGATCAGGCCCGTCAGCGCCTCGGCGAGCTTCGTCGGGTCCAGCTTCTTGAGCGCGTCACTCGTCGTCTCAGTGCCCACCCCGAGCTTGGAGAGGTCGCCCTGCAAGCTCGTCGTGAGCTCCTTGGCCTCCTTGGCGTATGTCGGAAGGATGTCGACGAACTTGATCAGGCACACCACGGTGCCGACGATCATCACCAGCAGGATGACGTACGCCGCGACCAGGGCGGTCAGCGTCGCAAGGGCCCCCGGCCACCTGTGCCGGCGCGCCCAGCGGTCGATCGGCAGCACGGCGAACGTGAGCACGAGGGCGAGCATCGTCGGAGCGATGATCCCGGCGCCCGCCTTGATGCCGACACACATCGCGACGACACCGAGGACGCCGAGCAGCAGGACGATCGAGCGCGGCAACGTCGTCGGCGTACCGCCCGGATCCGCGCCAGAGCGAGGCTGAACCCGGTCAGCCGCCTGTGGTGACATGGAGCCACGGTAGGAACTCAGAGCCGAGCGGTGCATCATCCGCGCGAGGTGAGGCAGATTCGTCGCTCATCGACCAGCGGCGAGACGTCCCGAAGCATCGGCAACGTCAGGGCGACGAGTTGGCCTCCGGCGTTGGGGTGTCCTCCGGGGTTGTCGACGGCGCGGTTGTCTCCTCCTCCGGCGCAGGCGCGGCCGGTGTCTCCTCCCCTTCGGGAGCCGGCGTCGCTGGCTCAGTTGCCGTGGTCGAGTCTGCGTCGGTGTCGTCCTCGGCGACTGTGTCCGAGCCCGTCTCGCTGTCCTCGGCGGGTGTGCTCGAGTCCGTGGCGGTGCCGTCCTCGGCTGTGGACGAGGTCCCGGTCGAGCCATTCGATCCGGACGTCGGCGCCTCCCCGAGAATCGCAATGATCTCGGCCTTGGCGTCCTCGAGCTCCGCGATGATCTCCGTCAGCGAGCGAGAGGTGATCCCCTGGGCAAACTCGATCAGCCGACTCCACACCTCGGCCAGGGCCCGCAGGTCCTCCTCCCCCGGTTGCTCCTGGACCGACAGCACCAGCTGGCTGGCGAGGGCGGCGGTGATGCAGCGGTAGCAGTCGTAGTTGGCCGACACGGCCAGGTTCTGCGGTACGACGACCTGGGCGTCGTCCATGATCAGCACGACCTGGAAGGCGACCGCGACGGCCACGCAGTCCGAACAGGATGCGTAGGCATGCGCCTCGTTGACGTTGAGCACCTCGTCGTCCTCGGCCCACACCAGCGCGAACGCGAGGTCGTAGGTCACCGATCCGTCCTTGGTAGCGACCGCGAGAGCCTGGTTGTCCCCCTCCTCGGGCGGAAGCGGCTTGTCGAACGGGAAGACCCAGGTGTCCTCCGGGTCACTCGAGCCGTCGGTGCCGGTGCCGGTGGGGACGAGCACCAGTGCGAGGGCGGGAGAGCCCTTGGTCGGCAGCGCGGCGCCTTCCTGGAACGCGGCCACCAGCGGCTCACCGTTGGAGAGCCGGTTCTGCGCCGCGTTACCCGTGGGCTGGGCGCCCGCAAAGGCGGGGAACTGCGCTGCCGGCCGGGCCAGTGCGGCGGCCGGCTCGGTCTGCGGGTTCTGCAGGGCGGTCGTGAAGATCCGATCGTCCCCCGGCTTGATCGGCGCATAGTTGCCCGGGTGTGGCCACCAGGCCCAGAAGAGTGCCGTGACCACCACGGCGCCGGTCGCAGCGGCCACCAGCCGCTTGCCCGCCGAGCCATGGCTCCACTTGGCGAGCCCCTGGAACGACCGGGTGCCGACGCGGCCGAGGACCAGGACGCAGGCCACCACGGGCAGCACCACCCCGAGCACCTGGAGACTGTGCGCTGCGACATCGAGCAGGCTGCCGTTGCTCCAGGCCTGGGCCACGGCCTCGGCGTCCTTGCGCACCGCCGAGCCGGCGGTGCCCAGGAGCCTCGGCACGGCCGCGACGAGTCCGAGGAGCATGAGCGCCATCAACGGAACGGTCACCAGCACCCACAGGGTGATCACCGCGCGCGCCGACGGCTTGAGCACCTTGTTCTCCGGTGCGCTCCAGCGGTGCGGCAGCAGGCCGAGGAGGGTCGGTCGGATCCGGTGGTAGAGGTCGGGGACGCCGGCAAGGTCGGCCAGCAGGTGGTAGCCGTCGTAGCGCAGCAGTGGCAGCAGCTGCTGCACCATCTGCAGGACCTGGGTTGCCACCAGGAGCAGGAGCGCCTCCCAGCCCGTCGCCCACCACCACACGAAGGTCAGGACAACGACGATCGCGTTGAAGTACAGGCCTCCCAGGTCGGTGCGGATGCGCCCCGCCCGGCCCAGCCGGTAGCTGTCGGTGACGTCGGTGTAGAACGCCGGCCAGACGAGGTACAGCCCCGCGCCCATGACGCCGGGCTCGGAACCGCTGTAGCGGGCTGCGGCAGCGTGACCGAACTCGTGGAAGCCGCCGGAGAGCACCGAGACCACGAAGACGAGGAGCAGCAGGTGCGGCCGTTCGAAGGCGTCGTACGCCGAGGCGCCGAGACCTCGGTCGAAGAACACCCAGCTCACCACCGCGACGAAGCCGATGAGGACGGCCGCGGTGACCATGGGCCGGAAGAGCACCCGGAACGGATCGGTCAGCCGATGGGTGGTCCGCTGGTTCGTGATGGCGAACCGGGGCTTGAGGCCCAGCAGCGGGTTCGAACGCTTGAGCTCGGGCTCCGAGCCGTCAGCGAGCCTGAGCAGGCCGAGCGGCCGCAGGTGGCTGTCGACCAGCGTCTGGACGTCGGCCTCGCTCAGGCTCCGGCCCAGTCCGCGGCCCACGGCTTCGGCGATCTCGGCACAGCTGCGCCGACCGTCCGCGGCGCTCAGCACCAGGTAGAGCAGCGGAGTGAGCTGGAGTGTCTGCCCGTCTCCGCGTCTCACCAAGGCGGGTGGCGTCCGGTAGCCGGACCCCACCATCTCGCCGATGAGCTGGACACCGTCGACGCGGGTGGGGGCGTCGACCAGGGTGGTCACGGCGTCGAGCTGTCAGTGACCGTTCCGTCGGAAGCCGGCTCCTGAGTCGCCGCGGTCTCGGGAGCGGGCTCCTGAGTCGCCGCGGTCTCGGGAGCGGACTCCTGAGTCGCCGTGGCCTCGGGAGCGGACTCCTGAGTCGCCGTGTCGTCAGACGCCGAGTCATCGGCCGACGCGGTGTCGGTGTCCACGGGCTCGACGGACCCCTGGTCGATGCTGGAGACCTGTTCGGAGGTCGCGTCCGCACTTCCGGTGATCGTCTGGGTGATGATCGCGTCCTGTTGGGCGATCGCGGTCGACTCGGATCCCTCGGAGAGGATGTTGGCCGCCACGGACGCGTCGATCGGGGCAGCGACGTTGGCGTTGGCTGCGACCGCGCCGTTGATCGGCGCCGCCAGATCGGCGTCGAGATCGACGTTGACATCGACGTTGAGCAGGTCGCCCTTGAGCAGGTCGCCCGTGTCGAGCTGGCCGAGACCGCCCGTGACGTCGTCGACGACCTCGCCGACGGTGCCCACCAGGTTGCCGGCGGCGTCGAGCACCTGACCGGTGAGCGGCGAGAGCGATCCGACCACGTTGCCGGCGGTGTCGACCACGTTGCCCGTGGCACCGTCGAGCGTCCCGACGACGTTGCCGGCCGAGTCGAGGACGGTGGTGCCGCCCACGAAGTCGGTCACGCTGCCGATCACGCCGCCCGCCGTGTTGAGGACGTCGCCGGTCAGGGGATCGAGGGTCCCGACCACGTTGCCCGAGGCGTCGAGCACGTTGCCGGTCACCGCGTCGAGGACACCAACGACTTCGCCGTCGGACCCCGCCACACTCGCACCGTCCACGAGGTCGGTGACCGTTCCGATCAGGTTGCCGGCCGAGTCGACAACCACCCCGGTGCTCTCGTTGAGCGTGCCGAGGATGTCGCCGTCGGAGCCCACCACGTTGCCGGTGGCGCTGTCCAGGGTGCCGATGATGTTGCCGGCGGAGTCCACCACCACGCTGCCGTCGACCGGCGCGCTCGCCGCGCCGGCAAGGGCGTCGGCGGTGTCGCCGGCCTCGGTGCCGGCCGCGAGCATGGCCTGATCGCCTGCGCCGCCTTCTGCCGGAGCCGTTCCGCCCTCGACGGTGTCGCTCTGGTCGATCGTGCTGTCCTGGACGCCCGTCGCCGTGGCGTCTGCGTCGATCGTCTGCGTGACCTGGACACCTTGGTCAGCCAGGGCCTGGGAAGTCGAGTCGTCACTGAGCAAGTTGGCGCTGACCGCGGCGTCGATCGGCGCGACCACGTTGGCGTTGAGGGCTACGGCGAGGTCGATCGGTGCGGCGCCGTCGATCGCCAGGTCCACGTCGGCCGCCAGATCAAGGATCGAGACGACCTCCTTGTCCGGCAGTGCTGTGACGCCCTCCTGGGCCAGCTCCTCGGGTGTCAGCGGTGCCACTTCGTCCGTGCTCATGATCGTTCCTCCCTGGGCAGCGTGGGCGCGCGCCGCCACTGTGATGTGCCTCTCCCTGTGGATCTAATGCCCACGGCGCGGCATACTAAACCAAGTCGGACAGGTTCAGCGCATCCGATCCCTGAACACACGGTGGAAGACGCCGGCCCGACCCAGGTCCCGACCGCTTTCCTCGGACACGGTCTTGCTGTCGAGGTTCGTTGAACCCCGGAAGCACGCCAGCCTCCTCCGCGGTCACCGACTCGAAGCCCATCGACCAGTCGGGAAAGGTTCGCGACTCGATCTCCTCCCGAAGTGCCGTGAACACGTCGCGGTGACGCGGGTCTCGCGCGATCCGCTCGTAGGTCGCGTCAACGACGTCGTCCGGACCTTCGAGGGTCTGGATGAAGTGGCCACCGATGTAGAGCAGCATGCCGGTCATTCCGACGGCATGGTTCCTGGTGCGCGATTCCTCCAGGAGTTCGCGCAGCTCAGCGTCGCTGAAGCGTTCGGTGGCAGTGCTCAGGTAGGTGAGCGCACTACCGCTCCGGGAGGAACGAGGCGGCGGTCATCCGCGCCACCCAGTCGGAGTACTCGTCCTCGGTCCAGCCATCGCCGAGCACGAGGCGGCGGTAGCCCAGCGGGTCCATCAGCAGCGATGCCATCGCGGCAGCCCGTTCGAGGCTCAGGTCGCTGCGAAGCGCTCCCAGGCCCTGGAGCTGCGCGACGAAGTGCCTGGCCCCGTCGAGGCGGTTGTGCTCTGAGACCGCGTTGAGCGCCGCGGCCTGCTCGTCGACGTCGGCCGCCGCGGTGAGCACCGGATGGAGCAGGGCGAGCCGAGCAGCGATCCCAGTGCACATGTGCGCCCATTTCACCACCGCCTTCTGCGGATCCGTCTCTGCCATGAGATCGCGAACAACAGGCCGGTCGCCGAGCGCCACCGGCTCGTCGTCGCCCGTCAGGGCCCAGTCGATGGCCAGCTTGAGGAGGCCGACCTTGCCCCCCACCGAGGTGAAGACGGTCTTGCGGCTCACACCTGCACGCTCGGCAATGGCGTCCACGGTGGTGCCTGCGTAGCCGCGTTCGACGAACAGCGCACCGCCCGCCTCGACGATCGCCCGCCGCGTGGTCCGCGCCTGCTCCGCACGCAGCGAGGACTGGTATGGACGTTTCGTATCCACCACTTGACAACTCTCCGACTTTGGGGTGACTCTCAGTGTAATGATTCTATCAGCAGTGTAACGGAGGCTCGTCATGCAGGTTCTCGTCGTCGGCTCCGGTCCGGCAGGACTCATCCTCGGCGCGACCCTGAGCCGTCGCGGTCATCAGGTCATCTCCGTGGACCGGGACCCCGGTCCCTCACCCGATGGGTGGCGACGCCGTGGGGTGATGCAGTTCGCGCACGCGCACAACTTCCGTCCGCAGGTCGGCAAGCTCCTGGCGGAGGAATGGCCTGCGGCGTACGACGCCTGGATGCGGCTCGGAGCAACCCCGATCGACGCGGGGCCGGCCGCCGAACCCACGATGCGAGGCGTGCTCTCTCGCAGGGAGACCCTCGAGCGGGCGCTACGGGAGGCGGCCGAGCGGCAAGCCGGTCTGGAGCTGCGGACCGGCCACGTCGACGGCCTTGTCGTCGAGCATGGCCGCGTCAGCGGTGCGGTCGTGGACGGCACGACCGTCGAGGCAGACCTCGTCGTCGACGCCTCCGGCCGGGCCGGTCGGATCGGCTCACGCGCTCACGGGGAGCGCGTCCCCGACCAGCTAGGGGGCGACTGCGGCCTGGCGTACGTCGACCGCACCTACCGGCTCCGGGACAAGGTCGAACCCGGATCCATGAACACGCTCCTCGGCTTCATCGGCGAGTTCAGCGGCTACCAGTGCCTGCTCTTCCTGCACGAGCTCGGACACTTCTCGGTCGTCCTGGTCCGGCCGACGGCAGATCCCGAGCTCAAGCTGTTGCACTCCCAGGTCGCGTTCGAGGCGGCTTGCGCAGCCATCCCGGTCCTGGCCGAGTGGACCGACCCTGCTCGAGCCATCCCGACATCGGACGTCCTCGTTGGCGGGGCCCTGCGCAACGTCTACCGGAGCCAGAGCTCGGTCGCTGGTCTGGTCACGGTCGGGGACGCGGTCGCCACGACGACCCCGACGCGCGGCCGCGGCGTCGCCATGGCGTGCATGCAGATCGAGGCGCTGCTGCGCCTCATCGACGAGGGCGCCGATCCGGTCACGGTGGCCGACCCGTTCGACACCTGGTGCGAGGAGAACATCAAGCCGTGGGTGGCAGACCACATCGCGATCGACGGCGGCATGGAGCGGCGGTGGAAGGGCGAGGACATCGATCTCAGTGCTCCACTGACGTCCGACCTGATCGCTGACGCCGTCCAGGCCGAGCCGCGGATCGCGCCGTACGCCGCTGGCTACTTCGCAATGACCGCGCTCCCCGTCACTCTGCAGCCGGCAGAACCGCTGGCCCGCGCTGTCTACGAGACCGGCTGGCGACCCCCGCTGGCCGAGGGGCCGAGCCGCGACGAGCTCGTCGAGATCATCCAGCGGCAACCCGTGGCGGCGGGGCGGTGACGACGACCATGAGTGTCACCGAACAGGCCACGGAGCAGGCCATCGACAGGTCCACCGCCGCCCGGGTGACCCTGCTCGCCGTTGCTCTCGGCGCCACCGCTCTCGCCGCTGGTATCGGGGGACTCCTGTGGCCCGAGGCTGCGGGAGGCGGCGAGACCTACTCCCACGCCGACATCGCGCCCGACCGTCAGCTGTGGTGGGGACTGCTGGGAGGGCTGTCCGTCATCGGCGTCATCAACGTCCCGTTGCAGGCGATCGCGACCATGATGCTGGTCCGGACCCGCGGGAGTGTCTGGGCGACCGTGGGCGGTTCCCTGATGTGGGTCGGCATCGCCCTGCAGGCGACGGGAGTCGCCGGCTGGGCCTCGGCGTACTTCTACGCGACGGACCCCGGCTTGGAACGGCGCGTCGGCAACGCGGTCATCGAGGCGGCCAACAACGACCAGGCACACCTGTTCGCCTTCCTGGTTCCCGGCGCGCTGCTTGTCGTCATCGGAACGGTCCTGCAGTGCGTCGGCCTGTTCCGTGCTCATGCCGTGCCCGTGTGGGTGCCGATCGCGCTGCTCTTCACCGTGCTGACGTTCATCGTCCCCGGCAACGGCGCGCTCGGGCTGGCCACCAGCATCCCGATGGCTGCGGGCGCGATCGGGCTGGGGTACTTCCTGTGGCGAGGCAGGGACACCGCTTGACCTCCCTATGGAGGCTACGTATGCATGAGTCATGCATGTTGGAAACGTTTGAGCAGCGCACGTCGCAGATGGAAACGACCAGCCACGGCGACAACCAGCCACGAGAACAGCAGTTCGAAATCGACGTCGCCGACCCGTCGTCCACGACTTCCAAGGGCGCCGAACAGGACCAAGCATCATCATGACTCCCGGGGCAGCCTGGACTCTTTGACCAACTCCTCAACTCCATCCACACGTCGTGGAGTTCGGTGTCGACAGGGGAAAGCTGCGGCCCGGCGTGGACGGGCATGAAGGGCGGTGGAGTGCAAGCCGCTGCGCCTCTCTTGGGCGCGGCAGTCGGCGGCTCCACCGACTCCTACATCTCGTGTGCGGGGATCCGGCCGGCGTGGTCGTGGTCGACGGTGAGGTTGTCGCCGGACTCCGGGTCGAAGAGGTGGATCTTCGTCCCGTCGACCCAGATCTCGGCCTCTTCGCCCATCTGGATCCGGCTGGCGCCGTCGAGGTTCACGATGAGCTGGGTGTGCATCGACTCCCCGTCCAGATCGCGCTCGAGCTGGCGCAGCTGCGACTCGACTTCGGGCGGCGCCTCGAACGGGATGTAGGCGTAGGTCTCGTTGCCCAGCCACTCGACGACGTCGACCGTTGCCCGGAACGTCGAACCGGAGCTCTGGTCGCCGCGCACAGACGCGTCCTCGAAGTGCTCGGGTCGGATGCCGGCCATCAGCAGCCCCTTGCCTGCTGCCTTCTCGGCGCGCTCGGGCGGCAGCGGCACGGTGCCGAACGGCAGCTTCACTGCGTCGCCTTCGACAGTGGCGGGCAGGAAGTTCATCGGCGGTGAGCCGATGAAGCCGGCCACGAAGAGGTTGCAGGGGTTCTCGTAGAGCTCGCGCGGCGTCGCGAGCTGCTGCAGAAAGCCCCGCTTGAGCACCGCGACCCGGTCGCCCAGCGTCATCGCCTCGGTCTGGTCGTGAGTGACGTAGACCGTGGTGATACCGAGCCGCTTCTGCAGCCGCGTGATCTCGGATCGCATCTGCCCGCGCAGCTTGGCGTCGAGGTTCGACAGCGGCTCGTCGAAGAGGAACGCGTCGGCCTCGCGCACGATCGCGCGGCCCATCGCGACGCGCTGCCGTTGACCCCCGGAGAGGTTGCCCGGCTTGCGATCGAGGTGCTCGTCGAGCTCCAAGGTCTTGGACGCCACGTGGACCTTCTTGTCGATCTCTTCCTCTGACGCCTTGGCCAGCCGAAGTGGAAACGCGATGTTCTCGTAGACGGTCAGGTGCGGGTACAGCGCGTAGTTCTGGAACACCATCGAGAGGTTGCGGTCCCGGGGCGCGAGGTCGTTGACCACCTTGTCGCCGATCACCATCTCGCCCTCGGTGATGTCCTCGAGACCGACGATCATTCGCAGAAGTGTCGATTTCCCACATCCGGACGGTCCGACGAGGATCATGAACTCGCCGTCCTGCACGTCGATGCTGACATTGTTCACCGCCTTGAACCCGTCGCCGTACGTCTTGACGATGTTCCTCATGTCGATGGCAGCCATCGGGTCACCCCTTCACAGCTCCGGACGTCAGCCCGGAGACGATCTTTCGTTGGAACAGCAGGACGATGATGATGATCGGAACGGTGACCACCACCGAGGCGGTGGCCAGCTGTCCGTACGGCGGGTTGAACGGGTCAGGCCCGACGAAGTAGGACAGCTGCGCCGGGACCGTGCGCGAGGCGGTGGTGGACGTCAGCGAGAGCGAGAGCACGAACTCGTTCCAGGCGAAGAAGAAGGTCAGGATCGCCGCGGTGAAGACACCGGGTGCCGCCAGCGGCACGATCACCTTGCGGAACGCCTGCCACGAGGTCGCGCCATCGACCTGGGCGGCCTGCTCCATCTCCCAAGGGATCTCGCGGAAGAACGCGGACAGCGTCCAGATCGCCAACGGCAGTGTGAACGACATGTACGGGATGATCAGGCCGGGCCACGTGTTGAACAGGCCGAGCGTCCGCCACAGGTCGAACAGCGGTCCCACGAGAGCGACCACCGGGAACATCGCGATTGCCAGCGCGAGCGACAGCACGAGTCGCTTGCCCTTGAACTCGAGGCGGGCGATCGCGTACGCGGCAAGCGTCGCCAGGATCACAGAAAGTGTGGTTGAGATCGCCGCGATGCCGAACGAGTTGATGAGCGAGTCCTTGAAGTCGCTGTTGTTGAAGATGTCGGTGTAGTTCTGGAGCGTCGGCTCCTTGGGCAGGAACTGTGGGCTACCGACGCCTGTCTCCTCCGGCCCCTTGAAGGACAGCGAGATGATCCAGACCACCGGCAGCAGGCACCACACGAGGATGAACAGGAAGCCCGCCCAGGTGCCGATCTTGGTGCGTGTCTCGTTCATCAGCCCTCGCCTCTTGCGCTTGCCAGGTCGACCTTGAAGAGCCTGACGATCAGGAAGGCCAGCAACAGCACGGAGATGAACAGCAGCACCGAGAGTGCGGACCCGAGACCGAGCTGCATCTGCTCGATCACCTGTCGATAGGTCAGGAACGAGGAGGACTCGGTGTCTTGCGCTCCCCGCGTCATGACGTAGATGTTGTCGAAGATGCGGAAGGCATCGAGTGCCCGGAACAACACCGCGACCATGATGGCGGCTTTCATGTTCGGGAGGATCACCTTGAAGAGCCGCTGCCACCACGTGGCGCCGTCGACCTTGGCAGCCTCGAGCATGTCCTCGGAGATCTGGGCCAGTCCGGCGAGCAGGAGAAGCGACATGAACGGCGTGGTCTTCCAGATCTCCGAGATCATGATCGCGAACATTGCCGGCCAGTGGCTGCCGAACCAGTTGGTGTCCGCCTCGAGCCAGGGGAGCCAGCCGAACGCTGAGTTCACCCAACCGTTGTTGAGGCTGAACGCGAACTGCCAGGCGTAAGCCGAGACCACGGTGATGATGCCGTAGGGGATCAGGATCGACGTACGGATGGCACCGCGGGCGAACACGATGCGGTGCATCACCATCGCGAACGCGAAGCCGATCACGAGCTCCACCCCGACCGTGACCACCATGATCAACACGGTGTTCCAGGTGTCCTGCCAGAAGAGCCCGTCGGTCAGCACCGTCCCGTAGTTGCTGAGGCCGACGAACTCCTTCTCGCCCGCTGACGTGAGTCGGTACCGGAACAACGACAGGTAGAGGGCCTGCAGCATCGGCCAGGCCGTGACGGCCAGCATCACGATCACAGCGGGTGCGACCAGGCGTTGCCCGAGCCGTGCCTCTGCGCGCGACCGGTCGCTGCGCTTCCTGCGCGCCTTCGGCTCGCTCGCCTTCGCTGTCGCGGTGGTGCTCACGGTGCTCACAGCAGGCTCCTTCCCTGCAGCACGTCCTCGATGAACTGTTGGGAGTCCGGCGGCGTCTGGTCGTCGACCCCGTCAGGCGGGTGCCATGAGCTCTGGAGTGCGCCGGAGATGTCGGCCCAGTACGGCGTGACCGTGCGCGGTGCCGCCGTGTTGAGGCTCTCCTTGAACAGGGCGAGCAGTGCCGGTGGGTAGATCTTGGCCAGTGCCGGGTATTTGTAACCGGCTGCGCTGGCCGGCATGTTGCCGGTGAGCTCGGCGTTCACGCCCTGGTTCTCGGGCGAGGTGATGCACTCGATCGCCTGCATCGCCTCGTCCCGGTGCTTGGAGTACTTGCTCACGCCGACGCCGATCCCGCCGTACGGAGGTGCGGACTCCTGGCCCTGGGTGGACTGCGGGTACCGGGTGAAGGCGAGGTCCTTCTTCACCTCGGGCTGCGCCTTGTCGTAGATCGTCCAGATGTAGGTCCAGTTGACCATGAAGGCGCCCTGGGGACCGCCGAACGTGGCTTGCGCCGTCCCCTCATTGGAGACCGACAGGTCGGCCGGCGCGGCGCTCGAGCCCGAGAGCTTCTCGATGATCTTCGCCGCGGTGTCACCCGCGGGCGAGTCGACCTGGATGGTGAGGTCGACGCCCTTGTCGGTGTTGGTCGCGATCGCACCGCCCGCACCCGAGATCAGCGCGTTGATCCACACCGCGTAGCCCTCGAACTTGTTCGCCTGGACGGCGACTTTGCCGTCGTTCTTCGCCGCCGCGTCGATGATCTGGTCCCAGGAGACCGGCTGCGTCATGTTGATGCCGGCTTTCTCGGCGAACGACTTGCGGTACCAGAGCACCTGGGTGTTGGACCAGAACGGCGCCACCACCAGCTCGCCGTCCCACGTGGCGGCGTCCACCGCGCCCTTGAAGGACTGCTGCTTCAGCTTGCCCTGCAGGTCGTCGGGGATCGGGGCCAGGAACCCGGCGTTCGCGAACTCTGCGGTGTAGGGCGGATCGATGCTCATGATGTCGATCTCGGGGTCCTCCGCTGCCAGCCGCCGCGAGAGCTGGACGCGCTGCTCCGTCGCGTTCTGTGGCAGGACCTGCACGTCGATCTTGTAGGCGTCGGTGCTGCAGTTCTCCGCGACCTTGGCCTGGCCACCGGCGTCAGGGTTGACGTACCAGGTCAAAGTGTCGCTCGAGCTGCTGTTGGCGGTGCACGCGGCGAGCAGCCCGGAAGCGAGCATCAGTGCGGCTGTTGCGGCCAGGCCGCGGCCTAGACGTTCTGTGCGCCCTCGAAGGGGTGGCCTCATCACTATCGCTCCTTGCCGACGTTGTACCCGGTACCGGCCGACGACAACGACTCTGGCGGCGCTGATCCGAAATGGCTACACCCGTTTGGGGTGATGTTGCGGGCTCTGAGGGCGACTACATTGCCCCGCGGGCGTCGCTCGCTGCCTGCACAGCCCGGGGCACGGCCGGGACGGTAGTGGCGCCACGACGGGCACGACCCTACGCCATCGGGACTCGTGGGCCTCGCTCTCAAGGGTCTCCCCGGGTGCCGGAAGGGCCCGTGTGACTACTGCGAGAATGTAGCCATGGTCAAAGACAGCGGTTCCCCCCGGGTTGATGCCGAGTACGACTTCATGCGCGTGCGTCGGCACCAGACGCTGTCCAAGCTCGCGACCTGGATGCGCAGTGACCCGGACACCGTCACCGAGACGCTCTCGTTCGACGCGGTCGTCGACGCCCTCGGCCGTCGCGGCGAACGAAAGCTCGGCGTCAAGGTGATCCCTCTCGACCAGATCGTCGGATCGGTCGACAAGGTCAAGGATTTCGACCGTCGGTTCCGACCGACCTCCGACCGCAGCCGACAGCGTTGGGAGCAGCTGGCACAGAAGAGCCGGCTGGGCGAGTACCTCCCGCCCATCGACGTCTACAAGCTCGGAAACCTCTACTTCGTCATTGACGGACACCATCGGGTGTCGGTCGCCCGCGCCCAGGGCGCCCCCAAGATCGAGGCGTTCGTCACCGAGATCGACACAGTCATCTCGACGGAGGGAATCGGCGGGCGCCGCGACCTGGAGGGCAAGAACTGGGGCCTGCGCTTCCTCACGCGCGTGCCGCTGGCCGGCGAGCACCGAACCGCTGTCAACTGCACTGACCCCACCGACTACCACCGTCTCGCCGAGATGATCGAGGCTTGGGCCTGCCGGCTGATGCAACGGGAGGGCGCGTACTTCGACCAAGCGACGATGGCTCGGCGCTGGTTCGACGAGGAGTACACCCCGGTCGTGGAGATGATCGACGAGGCCGGCGTACGCGGGGGCACCGAGACCGGCGCCGATGCCTACATCCGCGTGGCCAAGGAGCGCTACCGGTTGATCCGCGAGCACGACTGGAACCGCGACGTCATGAAGATGGTGGCGGAGAATGCTCGCAAGGGCCGACGATCCGGTCCGGGAGGGTCGGTCACCGCCTGAGTCGGCGCCTCAGCTCAGGAGCTGCCACACACCGCCGTGTCGGCGGTCAGCCCACCAGATCGATGTCGGCGCTGCGCACGAGCACGTGCCTGGGCCAAGTGTTCCTCGAGCATCCGAGCAGGGTCGATACTGGGGTCAACAGTCATCGTGGTGTCCTTCTTCGAGTCAGTTTTAGCGGATCACTCGAAGGATCACCCGGTGGCCGTCGCCTATTTCGACGACACGCTCACCGGCGACCCGTACACCAGTGCGCTGGACTCCACTTCAGGGTGGGCATCGACCGCGAGATCGATGTTCAATCGTCTATGGAAGAACTGGACTGGCTTCGCGAGCACGGCGTCGTGATGCAGTCCGCGCGCGGGCCGGTGCCGAGTCTGGCCGAGCGGGTCGCGGGTGGGCCGATCCGTGGGAGCTGGTGGGGTCACCCATCGGGGCATGAGATCTACCGTGTGCTCAATGAAGTTCGCGCCTCCCCCGACGTCGTGGCCACGCGCCTGATCAATGGGAAGGTCACCCTGATACACCGCCGGCTGTGGCCAGCGCTGGTACGCGTCGCCGACCGATTCCCAAGCGACCGTCTCGCTGCCATTGAGCAGGTGCACACGGGTTCGGGTGCGCACCAGACGATTGCTGTCCCCTTCCCTGATTGGGTTCCCGCGGAGGACTCGACCGCCGCGGATCTGCTGACGGTCGACGAGGCGCTTGCGCAACTTCCCGCATGCCTCCGGTGAGGGCTGCCAAGCGCCACGAGACGGTGGACTTGACCGTGGGCGTTCGGCATTGACCTCTGGGTCAATGGCAAAGAGGTCGCGAGATCGACCTTCCGCAGACCTTCGTCCGCCTTCGCGGTTCTTCGCGACGACGCCCCTTGGAGGGCGTCTCGAGGCAATGTCAGCAGACATCTTGCTGACAAGACGCAGTCAGGGCCCCTTCCCGATTTCCCGGAAAGGGGCCCTGACCTGCGGTTCAACTGTGTAGCGGGGGCAGGATTTGAACCTGCGACCTCTGGGTTATGAGCCCAGCGAGCTACCGAACTGCTCCACCCCGCGTCGGTGAGTTCAGGTTACGCGACCTCTCTCGGCTCCTCCAAATCGTCCCGAGTGACCTCGGTCATCCACCCCACGCGGGACTACTCGATACCCCTACGATGGCGACGCACCGAGCGAGTCGAGCACGCGGCACGAGAGGACACGATGGCGGCCAAAGCGGCTGGTGGCGCCTACGGGTCCATGCTCCTCGGCCCCGCTGAACAGTCCCCGCGACAGCTCCGAGTGCGCATCCAGACTCTCCTCACGGTCCTCCTGGTCGCCACGAACCTGATCGGCGCGGGCATCGTCTTCGTGCTCTCCACCCTCGTGATCCCCGGCCCTCCGCTCGACGACGAGTCAATCGTGGCACTCGCCATCGGCGTGCCCGTCTACGTGGGCGTCGCGATCTTCATCGGCACCGTCTGGGGTACGGCGGGCGCGCTGCGGGCACTGCGCTGGGCGATCGAGGACCGGACTCCCAGCGAGCAGGAGCGGCTCAACGCCCTCGGTGTCCCCTGGTTCCTGACCAAGATCCAGGCCGCCCTGTGGTTGGGCGGAACCATCGTGTTCACGGTGTCAGCGGTGGTCGTGCAACCCGAGCGCGCTGTCACGACCGCGCTCACCGTGGGCATCGCATCCCTCGTCGTGTGCGGCATCGCCTACCTGTTCAGCGAGTTCACGCTGCGACCGATCGCCGCACGAGCACTCTCCGGCGAGGACCGGATCAAGGTCCAGGGCCTCGGCGTACGACGCCGGATGCTGCTGTTCTGGGCCCTCGGCACCGGAGCACCCGTGACCGGCCTGATCGTGGTGGCGATCATGTCGCTCACGCTGGGTGAGATCTCGCTGAGCAAGCTGGCCATCGTGGTGCTCGTCCTCGGCGGCGTGATCCTGGGCTTCGGGCTGTTGGTCACCTGGCTCAACGCCCGCGCGGTCGTCGCCCCGATCCTCGGGGTCCGCAACGCACTGCAGCAGGTCGAGGAGGGTGACCTCGACACCGAGGTTCAGGTGTACGACGGCACCGAGCTCGGCCAGCTCCAGGCGGGGTTCAACCAGATGATGCGTGGGCTCCGTGACCGTGAGCACCTGCGCGACCTGTTCGGCAAGCACGTCGGCCGCGACGTCGCGGAGGCGGCAGCGATCGGGGACGTCGAGCTCGGTGGCGAGACCCGTGTGGTCTCGGTGCTGTTCGTCGACCTCATCGGCTCGACCGAGCTGGCCACCGAGAACGAGCCCGCCGAGGTCGTCGAGCTGCTCAACCGGTTCTTCGGAGTCGTGGTCGAGGAGGTTGACCGGCACGACGGACTGGTCAACAAGTTCATCGGTGACGCCGTCCTCGCGATCTTCGGTGCCCCGGTCGAGCTCGACGACCACGCGGGCAACGCGCTGTCCGCAGCCCGGGCGATGGTCAAGCGTCTCGCCGACGAGGTGCCTGACCTCCAGGCCGGCGTGGGCGTTGCCACCGGGGAGGCGGTCGCCGGCAATGTCGGCGACGAGTCGCGGTTCGAGTACACCGTGATCGGCGACGCCGTGAACGCCGCCGCCCGGCTGACCGAGCTCGCCAAGGACGTCGACGGGAGACTGCTCGCCGCATGGGAATCTGTCGAGGCGGCGAATGACGACGAGGCCGGTCACTGGAAGCGGCACGACTCGGTGACCTTGCGCGGACGCAAGTCCGAGACCGTGCTCGCAGTCCCGGTCGACTGACGCTCAGCGCAGCGGCTACTTGGCGTTCAGCGCCCGCTGCACCAGCACCTTCGCCTCGCCGACGGCCTTGCCATAGGCCTCGAGGTCGCCGGCCTTCAGCGCCTTGTCGGCCTCGGCGAACTTCTGATCCGCCTGTTGCAGCAGACGCAGCGCCGCCACCGGCAGGTCCTGGGTGTCCCCCGGGGTCACCTCCTCGGGCTCGCCCTCGGACTCGCCCTCGGCCGTGGGCGGTGTGGCGTCCCTGTCACTGACCCGGGCCAGCACGTCGTCGAGAGCGGCCGAGAGGGTCGGCCCGATGCCGACCTCGCGACCGAACGACACGAGCACGAAGGTCAGGCCCGGGTAGTTGCCCTCGCCACCCTCACGCAACGTGTAGAGCGGCTGCACGTAGAGCAGTCCCCTGCCCAGCGGCAGCGTGAGCAGGTTGCCGTACTTCGCCGTGACGTCGGTACGCCGGAACGCCAGCAGCTGCTGGGCCACCTTGTCGTCGCGCTGGAACTGGTTGGCGATCTGACCCGGACCGGGCACCTGGGTGTTGTCCGGCAGCCGCAGGATCTTGAACTTCCCGTAGGTCTTCGAGTCGGCAGCATCGGCGCCGACAGACATGTAGGAAGCGAGGTTCTGGCGCTTGGACGGGGTGTACACCGAGGTCAGCGAGAAGACCGGGTCCTGCCCCGACGTGGTCGCCACCGAGAGCCGGTAGGGCGGCTGCTTGCGGGTCGAGGTCACCGGGTCCTGCGGGATCACCCACTGGTCATTGCCCTCGTAGAACGTCTTCGGGTCCAGGACGTGGTAGGCGGCGAGCATCTCCCGCTGCACCTTGAACAGGTCCTCGGGGTAGCGCATGTGGTCCAGGACCGCGGCCGGGATCTCCGACTTCGGTTGTACGACGTCCGGGAACGCCTTCTTCCAGACCTTCAGGATCGGGTCCTTCTTGTCCCACTCATAGAGCTTCACCGTGCCGTCGTACGCGTCGACCGTGGCCTTGACCGCGTTGCGCATGTAGTTGATGTGGTCGGTCGGCAGCGTGGCGTACGTCGAGCGAGGGTTGATCGCGTCAGAGGTCATCTCCTGCAGCGACTTCTTCTCCGCCAGCGGGTACTTGTCGCTGGTGGTGTAGCCGTCGAGGATCCAGACGATCTTGCCGTCCACCATGGCCGGCAGGGCGTCTGAGTCGACGGTCAGCCAAGGAGCGACCTTCTGCACCCGCTCACGCGGCGAGCGGTCGTAGAGGATCTTGCTGTTCTCGTTGACGCGGGAGGACAGCAGGATGTTGGCGTCGCCGAACTTCACCGCGTAGAGCAGCTTGCGGAAGACGTTGCCGACCCCGACGCCGTCCTCTCCGTTGTAGGTGTTCGTCTTCGACTGCCCGGGGGTGCCGCTGCCCTGCGGGATGTCGAGCTCGATGTTCTTGCCGCCGGAGGGCTTGCCGACGATCGAGAAGATCGGGCTCTGCTCACCGAAGTAGATCTGCGGCCGGTAGCCGTCCTCGCCCGAAACCTCCGAGAGAGCGCCGCGCGGAGGCAGGTCCTCCTCGGCCCAGACCGGCTCGCCGTCGTTGCGCACCGGCAGGTCCGTCTCGTTGCGCTGGTTGCCGAAGGCGGCGATCAGGCCGAAGCCGTGGGTGTAGACGGTGTGCTCGTTCGCCCAGTTCTTCTGGGTGTCCGGGAGGCCTTCGAGGTTCATCTCCCGGGCCGCAATGACAACGTCGCGTTCCTGGCCGTTGACCGGGTAGCGGCCCACGTCCAGGACCTGCGGAACGCTGTAGTAGCCGCGCACCTGCTGCAGCTGCTGGAAGGTGTCCGAGACCAGCTGGGGGTCGACGAGACGGATGCCGGGCAGGGTCGCCGCGTCGGTGCTGAGCTGGGTCTGGGAGAGCTGCGTCCGGGCGTCGTACTCCGTGACCGTGGTGTCGTCGAGGCCGAACGCGGACCGGGTCGCCTGGATGTTCTTCTGGATGTACGACGCCTCCTTGTCCGGCTCGTCGGGCTTGACCTGGAACCGCTGCATCAGGCCAGGCCACACGCCTCCGAGCAGGACCGCCGCGATCGCGAACAGGGCCAGCCCGACACCCGGCAGCAGCCAGGTGCGGCGCAGGATGTTGGCGAAGAACAGGATCGCGCAGATGATTGCGATGAACATCAGGATGTTCTTCGACGGAAGCACCGCGTTGTCGCGGGTGTAGGTCATCCCGGTGACCAGCCCGCCCGCCTGCGAGGTGAGGTCGAACCGGTCGAGCCAGTAGTCGACGCCCTTGAGCAGCAGGAACACACCGAACAGCGCCGAGAGCTGCGCCTGCGCAGCGCCCGAGACCTTGTCGGTCGCCGACTGCAGCCGGATGCCGCCGTAGAGGTAGTGGACGACTGCGGCGAGCAGCAGCGCCGTGAACACCGCAGTCATCAGGAAGTCCACGAGGAAGTGCAGCCAGGGAAGGGTGAAGATGTAGAAGCCGAGATCCCTGCCGAAGTAGGCGTCTGCCTTTCCGAAGTCCTCCCTGTTGTTCCACAGCATGAAGATGCGCCACTTGCCGGTGGCGGAGACGCCGGCGAAGATGCCGAAGACCACGCTCACCCCCACCAGCAACAGCCGGCGCATCGGCGTGATCACCTCGCGGTAGCGCTCGAGGTTGGCCTGCTCCGGCGAGTGCGGACGGAACATCGGTCGCAGCCGGAATGCCAGGTAGAGGTTCACGCCCACGATCAGCGCCATCAGGCCGCCGAAGACGGTGAAGAGCAGGACGCGGGTCCAGATCAGCTTGCTGAACACCGTGCTGTAGCCGAGGCTGCTGAACCAGAGCTTGTCGGTCCAGATGCCCGCGAACAGCGAGAATCCGATGACCAGGATGCCGACCACGATGACGGTGAGCAGCAGCGGGCGAGGCCGACGAGGACCGCGTGCAGCCGGCCCGGGTGGGCGACCACCGGGTCGGTCACCGCCGGGCGCGCCGGTGGGCTCTGCGGCGAAGAAGTCACTCATCGGCTTCGGGGTCTCCGGCATCTGGTTCGAGGGTGGTTTGCAGCAACTCTAGAAGGGCAGGCACAAGGTCCGGCCCAACCAGGACCATGTCGTCGTCGTCATGGGCGCGTTGACGGATCGCGCAGAAGCTCTCACCCGAGCGCAGCGATCCGGCCACGATGCGGGCCTCCTCGCGTTGCGGATGGCTGGCGGCGTACTCCGCTGCCGCCTCGGCGTCGTCGGGAACCTGACCGGCCTCCGGCGGCACCGTCATCGCCTCCAGCACCACGGCACAACCCGCCACCTCCGGTGGCCAGAGGATCGTGGAGAGCAGCTCCTCGAGACTCTCCGAGGTGGTCTCCTGCTCGACCGGGGTGAGTCCGTCCGCCGGCGTCTCCACGCCGAGAACCTCGGCGAGGTGCGGCTCGCGCTCCACCAGGTCAGCGGTCTCCACCAGGGCGAACAGCTGGGCCGGCTGGTCCCAACCGGACCGGGCCGCGTGGGCCTCCACCTCGCGTACGACCTCGGCGAGTGCGCCCGCCGGATCCGCGACCGGGCTCATGTGGTGCACCTCGTGAGCTTCGCGTCGGGGTCCTTGACCCAGTCCTGCACCTCACCGAGCGCCTGCTCCATCGTGGACACCTTCACCAGCCGCATCTTGTCGGGGTCGTAGTTGCCTTTCAGGGCCTCGGCACAGTTGTCCGCCGGGACGAGGAACAGCTCGGCCCCGTCGTCCTGGGCACCGACGAGCTTCTGCCGGATCCCCCCGATCGACGCCACCTTGCCATCTGCGTCGATCTCACCGGTCCCGGCAATCACCTTGCCGTCGGTGAGCGACCCCGGGGTGAGCACGTCGTAGATGCCGAGCGCGAACATCAGCCCACCCGAGGGGCCACCGATGTTCTCGGAGATGTTCAGCTTCACGTCGAAGGGGAACTCGAAGCCCGGTGCGATGGAGACCCGCAACGCACTGGCCGACTTGTCGTCCACCGCGCCGGTGGTCTTCATCTTCTTCTCCAGCTCCTTGCCGTCCCGCTGCACCCCCACGGTGACGTCCGTGCCGACCGGGAGGGGTCGGATCATCTTGGTGAGCTGCTCGAGGCCGGTGATCTTGCGACCGTTCACGGAGACCACCTGGTCACCGGACTTCAGCTTGCCGTTGGCCGGACCCGACTTGTCGACGTCCGCGATCTTGACCGCGGTCTTGAACGGGACGTCGAGAGCCCGCAGAGCCGCGGCCACCGCGCTGTCCTTGGACGACACCATCTGCTGACTCGACTCCTCGCGCACACTGTCCCGTGTCGCAGTCGGCGGGTAGATCGCGCGGTAGGGGTAGACGTCGCGATCGGGGTCGACCCAGGCGCTGACCAGCTGGGGAATGCTGAGCTTCTCGTCCGGACCGCTGGGGACCACTGTGACGAGGCGCAGTCCCCCGTCGTCCTTGTAGGCCTTGTGCCCGGACACCGTGATGATGTCCTTCTTCTCGAACTTGTCGAGGACGTTGACCGTGGGGCCGGGAGCGAAGGTCACGTACGGCACCGACTCGCTCGCTGCGAGCACCGTCATACCGAGGACCATGACGACGGCGAGCAGTCCGGCCCACGTACGACGCTTCATCGTCGCTCGAAGGGCCCGGTCATGGCGTCACCCTCTCACCCGGTGACAACAGTCCAGAAGTCGACTCGGCTTCTTTTAAGCCCTGCACAGGACAGGCTCAGGACAGGCTCAGGCAGAGCGACGAGATGAGTCCTCGGGACGACTCGGACCGCCCGCCCCCGGGGCCGCGATCCCGGGTCGTTGGGAGGGCCGGATGGCGATGCCGGTGCTGCGTTCACGCATCGGCCGGGGTTCGGTGACCCGACTGGTCACCGCAGTCGGCAGCTCACGCATGATCGCCGCGGCGAACCGTGCCTGGGCGGCGTCCGACCTGTCCGGTCCCATGTCGCGCGCGCGGCCCAGCCAGCTGACCCACAGCATCGCGACCACGGTCACGACTGCAGGCGGCACCCACCACCACAGGATCTCCATCTGCCCCATGATGCCGAGCACCACGCCCGGGACCGGACAGCAACACGCATCGCCCGAAGGGCGATGTAGCCGACCTCAGGAATGGTGCATCCTCGTGCGATGAGCTATCCCGAGGCGATCTACCACGGCGACTCCGGTGAGGTCTCCGCCCGCCTGCGTCCCCACGACACACCTGCCGACCTCATCTACCCCAACGGGACGACGGTCGACTACCTCTCCACTGGTGCGAGCACCGAAGGCCATTTCGGCCTCTACCGCTGGACCATGGCGCCCGGACCGGGCGGCCCCGACCTGCACTTCCACCGCACGATCAGCGAGACGTTCTTCATCCTGTCCGGGACCGTCACCCTGGGCGATGGCGCGAAGACGGTGCCCGCACGCTCGGGTGACCATCTCTACGTGCCGCCAGGTGGCCTGCACAGCTTCAAGAACGACACCGACGAGCCAGCATCAATGCTGCTGCTCTTCTCTCCCGGTGCCCCGCGTGAGGGCTACTTCGAGGGCCTGCTCGAGCTCGCGCAAGGCAAGAAGATGACCGAGGAAGAGCTCTCCGCCTTCTTCATCGCGCACGACAACATCTACGTGTAGCCCCTAGGGCGAGTTGACCCATTCCTCACGGCCGTCCTCGAAGACCTGGTGCTTCCAGACGGGAACGGTGGCCTTGAGCCGGTCGATCAGGGCTCGGGAGGCGGCGTACGCCTGGCCGCGGTGGGGCGCCGAGGCGGCGACCAGCACCGCGATGTCACCGATTTTCAGATGACCGGTGCGGTGCACGGCGGCGAGGGCAGTCACCTCGAACTCACCGGCCACACCCTCGGCCACCTCACGCATCCGGTCCAGCGCCGTTGGGTGGGCGGTGTAGTCGAGGTGGTCGACCTGCTCGCCGTCGTCGTGGTTGCGCACCACGCCGGAGAAGAGGTTCACCCCGCCGGCAGCAGGGTCGTCGACGGCCGCCAGCACCTCCGACGGATCGAGCGCTTCCTCACGGAGGTCGAGCAGCCGCACCTTGGAAGGCTGCTCGGGTGTCGGTGGCGAGGTCATCGCCCGAGCGTACGACGCGGGGGCCGGTCTCCACATTGGCGGTGACGGGTAATTTGGCTACATGAGCAGCGACCCGAACGACCCGAGCGACAACCCGTTCAAGGGCACTCCCTTCGAACAGATCTTCAACGCCCTCGGGGGTTCAGGCGGTCAGGGCGGCGGTGGCATGCCCGATCTCTCCGGCCTGATGGGCCAGATGCAAGCCATGATGGCGCCGTACGACGGCCCGGTGAACTGGACCCTCGCCACCGACATCGCCCGACGCACAGCCGCGCAGGAGCCGGACCCGAGCCCGGACAGCAACGACCAGAGCCGCGTCGCCGACTCCATCCGGCTGGCCGACCACTGGCTCGACGAGGTGACCGTGCTGCCCTCCGGCGTGACCACCACCGCTGCCTGGAGCCGGGCGGAGTGGATCGAGCAGACCACCGAGGTGTGGCGGGTGCTCGTCGAGCCGGTGGCCGAGCACGTCGTGGCCGCGATGGGAAAGGCGATGCCCGAGGAGGCCAAGGCGATGGCCGGTCCGCTCATCGGGATGCTCGGCAAGGCGGGCGGGGCGATGTTCGGCAGCCAGGTCGGCGCCGCACTCGGTGGCCTCGCCGGCGAGGTGCTCACCGCGAGTGACGTCGGGCTGCCACTCGGACCGGCCGGCAAGGCGGCCCTGGTCCCCCACAACATCAAGTCGTTCGCCGAGGGCCTCGACGTCACCGAGGACGACATCCTGCTCTACCTCTCGTTGCGAGAGGCGGCCCACCAGCGTCTGTTCGCCCACGTCCCGTGGCTGCGCCAGCACCTGATCTCCGCGGTCGAGGACTTCGGTCGCGGCGTCACCATCGACATCTCCGGGATCGAGCAGGCGATGGGGCAGCTCGACCCGACGAACATGGAGGCGATGCAGGAAGCACTGCAGGGTGGGCTGTTCGAGCCGCAACAGACCCCCGCGCAGGCGGCCGCCCTCGAACGACTGGAGACCACGCTGGCTCTTGTCGAGGGGTGGGTCGACGAGGTGGTCGGGCAGGCCACCGTCGACCGGATGCCCGCTGCCACCAAGATGCAGGAGGCGATTCGGCGACGCCGCGCTGCCGGTGGGCCTGCGGAGGAGACGTTCGCGGCGCTGGTCGGCCTCGAGCTCCGACCGCGGCGCCTTCGCGACGCCTCGGCGCTGTGGGGCTCGCTGCGTTCGCGGCAGGGCAAGGAGGCCCGCGACGCTGTCTGGGCGCACCCCGACCTGCTGCCCACCTCGGCCCAGCTAGACGACCCGCTGGGCTTCCGCGAGGACCTGCCCGAGGTCGCTGAGCTCAACGACGAGGACTTCGACAAGGCGATCGGCGAGCTGCTGGACAAGGAGTCCGGGCCTGACGCCGGACCTGACGATGCACCCGAAGAGCCCGACGACCGTCCGTGACCCTGCACGGGGACGCGGTCGACGTACTCACTAGCTGGCAGGCGCCGAGCGACGACCAGGAGCTACTGCGAGCGGCGTACGTCGACCACCTCGTCGAGCATCCCGACGGCCTCTGGCGCTCCTGTCTCCCGGCCCACCTGACCGCCGGTGCGCTGGTGCTCAGCCACGACCGGCGGCACGTACTGCTCAACCTGCACGGGAAGGCACGACGCTGGTTCCACTTCGGTGGCCACCTCGAACCCGGCGATGCCACCCTCGCGGGAGCGGCACTGCGTGAGGCCACCGAGGAGTCGGGGCTCGAGGGCCTCAAGGTGGACGAGGTCCCGCTGCACCTGTCCAGGCACGCAGTGGAGTTCTGCGGCCCTGCCGGCTCAGCCGACCACCTCGACGTCAGGTTCCTGGCACTGCTGGGCACCGACACCGAGCCGGAGACCAGCGACGAGTCACTGGAGGTCCGATGGTGGCCGGTTGACGAGCTGCCCACCGATGCGCCCGACATGGTCGAGATGATCGAGCTCGGCCTGCGGCGCTAGACGACGGGCTCCTCCGGACACGCTTCGGGGTCGAGGGCGGTGGCGTGCGCCACGCCCTCGAGGTATCCCTGGGCTCGCTCGGCCTTGGGGTAGCGGTCGACCCAGTGCCAGAACCGCTTGTTGTGGCTGGGCTCGATCAGGTGTGCCAGCTCGTGGAGCAGCACGTAGTCGACCACCCAGGCCGGCATGGTCTGCAACCGGTCGGAGAGCCTGATCTGGCCGGTTGTAGTGGTGCACGAGGCCCAGCGCGTCGTCATGTTGTCGACCCACCGCACGGAGGTCGCCTCCACCTTGCCGTGCAGGTATTCCTCGCACAGCTCACCCGCACGAGCCATCAGCTGGTCGTCGGTGCGTCGACGCCGCTTCTCCGACCGGGCGAGCCGGTCGAGCATCGTGGTGACCCACTCGGCCTCCTCGGCACGGCTGAACCGGTCCGGGATCATCACGATCACCTTGCCGTCGCGACGGTAGGCCGAGACGGTGCGCTTGCGCCGCTTGGAGCGACGCACCTCAACACCCTGCGAGAGATCACTCTGCATGGAAGAAAAGTAACCCGCCGCGCCGACAGCCCCCGGCAACTGGCCGGGTCGGGCAGGTCACGTCACGGTCGGGCCCACTCCAGCAGCCGGTCGACCGGCCAGGTGTTCACGATGCGGTCCGCCTCGAGCCCGAGCTCCTCGGCCCGTGCGGCACCGTAGGACAGGAAGTCCAGCTGCCCGGGGGCGTGCGCGTCGCTGTCGATCGAGAAAAGGCAGCCCATCTCGATGGCCTGCTGCAGGAGCTTCGTGGGCGGGTCACGGCGCTCGGGACGGGAGTTGATCTCGACGGCGGTGCCGGTCTCCACGCACGCGCCGAACACCTCCTTGGCATCGAACTCCGACTGCTGGCGGACCCCCCGGTTGCCGGTGACCAGCCGCCCGGTGCAGTGGCCGAGGACGTTCACGAACGGGTTGTGTACGGCGGCCACCATCCGTTTTGTCATCGGGGCCTTGTCCATCCTGAGCTTGGAGTGCACCGACGCCACCCGGAGGTCGAGCTTGCCGAGCATCTCCTCGGTCTGGTCTAGGGAGCCGTCGTCGAGGATGTCGACCTCGATGCCCTTCAACAGGCGGAACGTGCCGTCGCCGCCGCCCAGGTGCTCATTGATCGCCTCGACGACCCCGAGCTGCCGGGTCAGCCGGGCTACCGAGAGTCCGTTGGCGACCGTCAACCTGGGCGAGTGGTCGGTCAGCACCAGGTAGTCGTGGCCGAGCTCGATAGCGGTGAACGCCATCTCCTCGATCGGAGAGCCGCCGTCGGACCAGTCGCTGTGCGAGTGCAGGTCGCCGCGCAGCTGGGCGCGCAGCTCCTCCCCACCCTGGACGAGCGGACCCCCGGTCTCCCGCTCGAGCTTCGCGAGCCGGTCCGGCGTACGTCCCTGCACGGCGGCCTCGATCACCTCGGCGGTGGAGGCTCCGATCCCCGGCAGCTTGCGCAGCGTGCCCTCCCGCACCCGCTCCGCCACCTCGTCGCCCAGCGGCAGGATGGTGTCGGCAGCGCTGCGGAACGCCTTCACCTTGTAGGTCTCCGCACGGCTGCGCTCGAGGAGGAATGCGATCCGGCGCAGTGCGTTCACCGGTCCCCCGGCATAGCTCCCCGGCTCGCTCTGTCGTCCAACTTCTGCCACATCCGCCATTGTGGCGGGCGCACTGTGATCCACAGCGCAGGGCCGGTCCTCCACATCTTTTCCACAGGGTTATCCACAGCCGGTGGGTAACCCTCGTCCACGCTCGGCGGCGCGGTCCATTGACCGCGGTCGGGTGGCTCACTACCGTTACCGCCCAGAAGCGGCCCCCGACGAGCCCCTTCTGCGTTCGCAAGGGGAAGGCAAGCGCAGGAGTCTCGTCGGGGGTCCTTTGCTTCCCCGCCGCTGTTGACGCCGCACGGCCCGTCTGCGCGCCGGTTCCCCGCCAGCGACGTCCTGGCGCGCCGCACATCCGTACCAACCACCCAAATCGCTCGGCACACGTGGACTCTTATGGGCGGATGACCTGCAATAGTCGGTGTGGCAGGAGAGACTCCAGTGGTGGACGTGAACAAATGACAACCAAGACTGAGCCAGTCGCACGCAACGACCTGGCCGGCCCGCAGAAGGCACCGACCGGGATCACCGGCTTCGACGAGATCACCAACGGTGGTCTGCCGAGGGGTCGTCCGACCCTCGTGACGGGGGCTGCAGGCTCCGGCAAGACCATGTTCGGCATCGAGTTCCTGGTCCGCGGGGCCCGGGACTTCGGCGAGCCCGGGGTGATGCTGGCCTTCGAGGAGGCGCAGGACGACCTGGTCACCAACGTGGCCTCATTGGGCTTCGACCTCGAACAGCTCGAACGTGACGGCCTGCTGGCGATCGACGCCTTCAGGCTGGACCCTGCCGAGATCGTCGAGACGGGCTCGTTCGACCTCGAGGGGCTGTTCATCCGGCTCCAGATGGCCGTCGAGTCGGTTGGCGCCAAGCGCGTCGTGCTCGACACGATCGAGCTGCTCTTCAGCGCCCTCCCCAATGAAGCCATCATCCGTGGCGAGCTCGGCCGCCTGTTCCGATGGCTCAAGGAGCGTGACCTCACCGTCGTGATCACCGGCGAGCGGGGCAAGCAGGGCAACCTGACGCGGTTCGGCATCGAGGAGTACGTCTCGGACTGCGTGGTCACCCTGGACCACCGTGTCACCGACGAGATCTCCACGCGGCGCCTGCGCGTGGTGAAGTACCGCGGGTCACTGCACGGCACCAACGAGTACCCCTTCCTGATCACCGCACAGGGTCTGGTCGTAGTGCCGATCACCTCGGTCGGCCTCACCTACGAGGCCTCGAGCGAGCGGGTGTCCAGCGGCATCCCGAGGCTCGACGAGATGCTGCGCGGCGGCGTCTACCGCGGATCGTCGGTGATGATCAGTGGCACGGCCGGCACGGGCAAGACGAGCATCGGCGCGATGATGGCCAACGCGTCGTGCGAACGAGGCGAGAAGGCGCTCTTCTTCTCCTTCGAGGAGTCACCCGAGCAGCTCGTCCGCAACATGCGCTCGATCGGCATCGACCTGAAGCGGTGGATCGACTCCGGCCTGTTGCAGGTACGCGCCATCCGCCCCACCGCGTTCGGCTTCGAGGAGCACCTCGCCATGCTCCACCAGCTGCTCAACGAGCACGAGCCACAGCTCGTGGTGCTGGACGCCGTCGCCAGTCTCACCCACGCCGGCGCCCGCAGCGCCACGACCTCGGCGATCTCCCGCGACCTCGACCTGCTCAAGGGCCGGGGCATCACTACGGTGATGACGACGCTGACGCACGGCTTGAGGGAGGAGTCCAGCGAGGTCGACGTCTCCTCGCTGGTCGACACGTGGCTGCTGCTGCGCAACCAGGAGAGCAACGGAGAACGCAACCGGCTGCTGTTCGTGATCAAGAGCCGCGGTTCGGCACACTCCAACCAGGTGCGCGAGTTCGTGCTCACCGACGACGGCGCCGAGCTCCTGGACGTGTATGTCGGACCGAACGGTGTGCTCACCGGTTCGGAACGAGTCGAGCAGGTCGCCTGGGAGCATCTGTCCCAGACGTCGCGGGCTGATGAGACCGAGCGCAGGCGCCAGGAGCTGGCCCAGCGGTCCGCAGCGCTCACCGCGCAGATGGCGGCGTTGCAGGCGCAGCTGACCGCCGAGAATGCCGAGTTCGAACGGTTTGCTGCCTCCGAGGCCGAGGGTCGTGCGTCCAAGGACGCAGTGCGTGCCTCCCAGGGCCGGGAGCGGTCCGGCGACCAGGCCAGCCCGAAGAGTGACCTCTGATGAGCGACGAGCAGATCGTGAGCTCGGAGTCCGAGGACTTCACGAGCGAAATCGACAGCGAGGGGAACGCCGAGGACGGCGCTCCCATGTACGACCTGCGCCTCTACGTCGCAGGACAGTCGCCTCGATCGGTGCGAGCGCTGGAGAACCTGCGCATCGTCTGCGACGAGCACCTCGCCGGCCGCTACCGGGTGGAGGTCATCGACCTCCTGGTCAACCCTGCCCTGGCGCGGGGTGACGAGATCATCGCCGTCCCCACGCTGGTCCGAAAGCTGCCCGAGCCGATCCGCAAGATCATCGGCGACCTCTCCGACACCGAGCGCGTTCTCGTCGGGCTCCAGGTCCGACCCCTGGATACGGGCTCGATGTGACGGACGAGTCGCCGGACGCGCCCCTCTGGAGGCTGACGCTCTATGTCAACGGCGCCTCTCCTCGATCAGCGGAGGCCATCGTGACCGTGCGCACGATCTGCGACGAGGACCTCGCCGGAGAGGTGGAGCTGACCGTCGTCAACGCGATCGATCACCCAACCATGGTCCGGCAGGACAACGTCCTCGCCCTGCCGACTCTCGTCAAGCACTCGCCGACCCCGTTGCGACACCTGGTCGGCAACCTGACCGACGCGACGAAGGTCCGCGCAGGTCTGGACCTCGCTCCCGCCGATCCTGTCTCGGCGCCGACCCAGGGAGGCAAGCTGCTGTGACAAGCAAGGAAGATTTCGAAGAAGGCGTCGAGGCTGACCTCAGTGAGCTGCGCCGACAGATCGCCTACCTCCAGCAGACGCTGGGCGCGATCAGCAGCGGCGGCGTGGATGCAGTCGTCATGGGAAACCCCGAACAGGAGCAGGTCTACACGCTGACCAGTGCGGACCGCCCCTACCGAGTCATCGTCGAACGGATGGGAGAGGGCGCCGCCACGGTCTCCGCACGCGGTGTCATCCTCTTCGCCAACCCGCAGCTCGCTCACTTCCTCGACATCGATCGGGACAGCATGATCGGCCGGGACATCACCGACTATGTCAGCGAAGCGCAGCAGGAGGAGATGGCAGACCTGCTCGTCACCGAGGCGAAGGAGACCCGACGTTCGGAGCTCATTCTCGGCGGGCGTGAGGGCAGCACCGAGGTTCCTGTCCTCGTGGCCTCGACCGCCCTCGACCTCGAGGGCGTCCTGGTCCGGTGCCTGGTGTTCACTGATCTGACCATGCAGAAGCAGGTCGAGCAGCAGCTCGCGGAGGATTCCGCCCGGGCAGAGCGGCAACGGGTGGCACGCGAGGTCAACGACACCATCGTGCAGGGCCTGGTGACCGCGGAGATGGCCCTCGACCTGGAGCGGTTCAGCGAAGCCCGCAATGCCATCGCGAGCACCTCACTCCAGGCACGGCGCTGGATCGGCGAGCTGGCAGTCGACCACCAGGTCGATCCCGGGACCGCCGTACGCACGGCCCCCGCGACCCCGGGACCGCAATGACTGCCCCGCTCAACGTCCTCGTGGTCGACGACTCCCCGGAGCTTCGCGAGCTGATCAGCTTTGTCATCAAGCGGCGTTCCCCGGGCTGGCACGTCGTGGCCACCGCCAAGGAGGGGCAGGAGGCCGTCGCCGTGGCCCAGACAGCGCAACCCGACCTCGTGCTTCTGGACATCGCGATGCCGATCATGGACGGCATGCAGGCGCTCCCCCTCATCCGGGAGGCGGCGCCGCAAGCCGTCGTCGTGATGCTCTCGGGCTACCCGTTCGAGACGGCCGGCCAGGGCGCCCTCGACGCCGGCGCCCACGGGTACCTCGAGAAGGCGAACCTGGTCAAGAGCCTGGTCCCCCAGCTGGAGCAGATCCTGCAGGACGCCTCGGTGGGCCAGCAGTAGCTGCCGGACCCAGCAGCCCCGCCGTGGCTACACGCCGCTGAACCGAGGGGCTCGCTTCTCCCGGGCCGCGGCGATCCCCTCCTGCAGGTCTGCGGTCGCGAGCGTGATCGGCTGGGCCAGGGCCTCCCACTGCACGCATGACTCGAAGTCCTGGTGGCCACCGTCGCGCAGCGCAACCTTCGTGTACCGGCTCGGGATCGGCGCCGTTGCCGCGATCCCCACGGCGATCTCGTCCACCTGGTCGTCGAAGTCATCGGAGGCGAACACTCGCGAGACCAGGCCCAGCTGCCTGGCCTCCTCGGCCGCCACCGTGCGACCCGTGAGCAGGAGCTCGCGTGCATTGGCCTCGCCCACCGCGTTCGGCAGCAGGTAGGTCGCAGCCATGCCCGGGTTCATCCCGAGCTTCACGAAGGGTGCGCCGAGCTTGGCTCCCTCGGCCGCATAGCGGATGTCGCAGGCCAGGGCCAGGCAGAGACCAGCCCCGATCGCGGGTCCGTTGACCGCGGCGATGGTGGGCACCTCGAGCTTCCTGATCGACAGCCAGGCCCGGTAGAACGCCATCATCCGGGTGCGCAAGTAGTCGACCCCGGCATCGGGCTCGCTCGCGATCCAGCCGGTGTTGCCTCCCGAGCAGAACGAGGTCCCCTCCCCAGTGACCACGACAACGCGGACCGAGCGGTCCGTGGCCAGGGCGTCGACGGCCGCCACCCAGGACGCGGTCATCGCCTCCGACATGGCGTTGCGCTGGGACGGGTTGTCGAGGACCAACCGGGCCACACCCTCGGCCGGGCGCTCCAGGCGCAGGTGGTCGAAGTGCTCGGTCGAGTCGGAATTCTCAGGCATGGCGCGGAGATTACCGCCGAAGGACACGCCTGGCCCCGGGCGTCCCCCCTGCGTCGATTGAGCGTGAACGTCGACTAGCCTCGAAGAGGTTCGAGCACGAACCCCGGCGGGTTTCCCCCGACCCTCCCGCCGAGACGACCAGAGTGAATGATGAGGAGGCCGTCATGGCGGAAACCTGGAGCGGCGAGTTCTACTGCGTCAAGTGCAAGGAGAAGCGCGAGGCTAGCGGCGAGGTCAGGGTCAATGACAAGGGCACCCGGATGGCCAAGGCCGTCTGCCCCGTCTGCGGCACCAACCTGAACCGCATTCTCGGCCGCGCCTGACCCAGAGCCCGTCAGGCCACAGCTCAGCCGACGAGACCGGCGGGATTCCTCCTCGGAGGGGTCCCGCCGTCGTCGTCCCCGGAACCCCCCGCTGCGGGCCTGTGGACAGTCGTTTTGGTTCCGACCGTGCCCCGCCTAGCGTCCGGCGGATGCAACCCCAGTCATGCACCTGGCAGTCGTCACGGCCACACCTCGCTCCCGGGCTACGCGTGGTCAGGCGCGGCCTCGACCGCCTCCAGATCGGGCTGTACGACGGCCGCCGTGTCGTTCTTCCGCGCACCGAGGGTGTCGAGCGCACCCTCGCCAGGCTCCTCGAGCGACAGCCCCTCGAGGAGAATCCCCTCACTGCATGGGTGATTGCCCAGCTGGACCGGCACGGTTGCCTTGCCCGCGCAACGGGCTCGAGCCGCGCCGGCCGGAAGGTCGCCGTGCTCGGCCGGATCGCCGGACCTGGCCTGCCCGACGTCGAGGAGCTGCTCAGCGCCGCCGGTGTCGAGGTCACCTCGGAGCCGAGCGAGGCGGACGCGGTGGTCGTCGCCGCCCTCGGTGAGCTTCCCCGAGAGCGGCTCGATCCACTGCTCCGGAGCAACACCAGCCATGTCGTCGTACGGCTGGTGGACGGGGGTGCAGTCATCGGCCCGTTCGTCGTACCCGGCAAGACCGCCTGCCTGCGGTGCATCGATGCGCACCAGAGCGTGCTCGATCCCCACCACGTCGCGATCACCACGCGCTACGTCGAGGCCACCACGCGTGCGCGACCCGACGGGCTCCCCGACCTCGTCGATCCCGCCGTGGCCGCGATCGCCCTTGCCTGGGCCGTGCGCGACGTGGTCGTGCACCTCGACGGGGGACAGCCCTCGACCTGGTCGCAGACCCTGCTCCTGCGCCCGGACCCGACCCAGCGGCGTGAGGACACCTGGTTGCGACATCCGATGTGCGCCTGTTGTTGGGCCGACGACGCACTCACCTCGAGCATCGGCAGCTAGCGAAACCCGTTGATCAGAGCCAGCGCCCGATATGACCGACGGATTGTCTTATCCCCCGGATCACATTTCTAGACCACTATCCGCGCATCCCTCTCATAATGCGCGGCTAATCGGGTCTGGCTATGGGAGCCCCCAAGACCTGCACATACTGAATTTCGATTCTGTGGACCCTGATCGGGCCTTCATTCCTACGTCACGGGTGGACGATCGTGCGCAAGTTTCCAGCACTCATCTCCATGGTCGTCGCAACGATGTTGGTGCCGCTGGCCATGGCTCCTCCCACGATGTCTGCGACGGTCGGGAACAGCCATCCGCAGACCGGGCAGATCGTGAACGAGGACCCCGCCAACTTCACCCCGCACATCCTGGACGGCACGGTCTACTCGATCGTCCAGGTCGGCAACATGGTGGTCGTCGGCGGAAACTTCACGCAGGTCCGCCAGACCACCAGCAGCCCGATCATCACGCGCAACCGGGTGATGGCTTTCAACGCCACGACTGGTGCGATCAGCAGCTCGTTCAACCCCAACCCGAACAACACCGTCTACAAGGTGCAGGCGGCTATGGACGGTACGTCGGTGTACGTCGGCGGCAGGTTCAGCTCGGCGTACGGCGTCTCGATGCCCAGTCGGCTCTTCAAGGCGAACGTGGCGACCGGGGCCCGGGACGCGACCTTCCGGCCCGGCACCTTCAGCGGGGACATCCGCGATCTCGAGGTCATCGGCGACCGCCTCTGGGCGGCCGGCAAGTTCACGCACATCGCCGGAGTGGCGCAGAAGGCGCTCGGCACCATCAACGCCACCAGCGGGAAGAAGGACACCTACTTCACCGGAGTCTTCGCCGGCACGCACCGCGACCCCACGAACTACCCCTCGGACCGCACCAACGTCCTGCAGATCTCGAGCAACCCGGCGAACACCAGGTTGGTGGCCGTTGGGAACTTCACCAGCGTCAACGGGACGACCCGCTCACAGATCGCGCAGCTCGACATCAGCGGTGCGTCAGCCACACTGGCGCCCTGGTACACCACGTTGTTCACGTCATCGTGCTCACGCAACTTCGAGACGATCATGACCGACGTCGAGTACTCCCCGAACGGGTCGTTCTTCGTGGTCTCGACGACCGCCGCCTGGGGCGGCATGAGCAGCGCGTACGGCGGCAACGGCTGTGACGTCGTGGCCAGGTTCGAGGCCAGCAGCACCTCCTCGGCGTCCAAGGCAACCTGGACCGCCTACACCGGGGGCGACTCGACCTGGACGGTCGAGGTCACCGACAACGTCGTGTACGCCGGCGGTCACCAGAGCTGGCAGAACAACCCCATCGGAGCCAACGCCGCCAACCAGGGCGCGGTCTCGCGTCCCGGCATCGCCGCCCTGAACGCCGTCAACGGGATGGCGTGGTCCTGGAACCCGACCCGCACCCGCGGGGTCGGGGTCCAGGACATGCTCGCGACCAGCCAGGGCCTCTGGGTCGGCTCGGACACCGACCGGATCGGGAAGGCCTACGAGTACCACTCCAACATCGCCCTGCTCCCCCTTGCCGGTGGGAAGACCCTGCCGGTGATGAGCAACCCGACCCTGCCTGCAACGGTCTACTCCGTGGCCGTGGGGAGCGCTCAGCTGAGACAGAGGACCTTCAGCGGCGGCACGTCGTCCGCGGCGCCGGCGACAGCACCCAACGGCTCCATCTCCTGGGGCAGCGTCCGGGGGGCCTTCATGTCGAACGGCACGCTCTACACGGCCGCGAGCAACGGGACGGTGACCAGGCGAACCTTCAACGGCACGAGCTACGGCACGTCGTTCCCGGTGGACGCCGCGGACAAGCTGGTCCGCCAGACGGACTGGCACGACACCGATGTCCCCGCCCTGACCAGCCTCTTCTACTACAACGGCGAGATGTTCTTCACCAGGTCCGGGCAGACGACGATGTACCGCCGCGGCTTCGAGCCCGAGAGCGACATCGTCGGCCAGCAGCGCTTCCCCGATCGCCGCGGTCAGCGGGATTGAACTACTCCACATACGCGGAGCCTTCGTGGCGAACGGCAAGTTCTACTTCGCGACCACCACGGGCCGGTTGTACCGGGCGGACTGGTCGGGACGCTCGCCGGTCGGCGGCACCGTCGTACAGGTATCCGGGCCCGGCAAGGACAACCAGAACTGGGCCTCGGGGGCGATGTTCGTGCTCACCGGCTGATCGAGGCGTTGGTATCAGCAACCGGTTGCTACTGACAACAAAGGCGGGTTGGCAAGTAGATGCCCCTTATGTCGGAGAGATAAGTTTTTGTAGCCAATTGCAGACTAGACCGCTATGCGCGCATGCCTCTCATTTTGCGCCTGCGGTGAGATCGAATCGTCCGACACCACCGGACCCACCCATAATGACGGCGACCACCGGGGGCTAATCGGGTCAGTCATTCTTTTGTATCTACGGGGTGGACAGTCGTGCGCAAGGTTTCAGCACTCATCATGCTGGTCGTGGCAGCTATGTTTTCGGCGCTGTTCAGCGCCCCGCCCACGATGGCTGCCTCGGTCGGGAACAGCGCCCCACAGACCGGGCAGATCGTCAGCGACGATCCCGCCAACTTCACCCCGCACATCCTGAACGGCACGGTCTACTCGATCGTCCAGGTCGGCAACATGGTGGTCGTCGGTGGCGACTTCACCCAGGTCCGCCAGACCGCCAGCAGCGCGATCCTCACGCGCAACCGGGTCTTCGCGTTCAACGCGACGACGGGGGAGATCAGCAGCGACTTCAACCCGAATCCCAACAGCACCGTCTTCAAGGTGCAGGCGGCCATGGACGGTACGTCGGTCTACGTCGGTGGCCGGTTCAGCTCGGCGTACGGCGTCTCGATGCCGAGCCGCCTGTTCAAGGCCGATGTCGCCTCCGGAGCGCGTGACGCGACCTTCCGGCCCGGGACGATCAGCGGGGACATCCGCGACCTGGAGGTCACCGGCGACCGGCTCTGGGTCGCCGGTAAGTTCACCCACATCAACGGCGTGGCCCAGAAGGCGCTCGGCACCATCAACGCCACGACCGGGGTGAGGGACAGCTACTTCACCGGAGTCTTCGCGGGCACGCACCGCGACCCGACGGTCTACACCGGGGACCGCACCAACGTCCTGCAGATCTCGACCAACCCCGCCAACAACCGACTGGTGGCGGTGGGCAACTTCACCAGCGTCAACGGGACGGCCCGCTCACAGATCGCGCAGTTCGACATCGGCAGTGCGTCGTACTCGCTGACGAGCTGGTACACCACGTTGTTCACGTCATCGTGCTCACGCAACTTCGAGACGATCATGAGCGACGTCGAGTACTCCCCCAACGGGTCGTTCTTCGTGGTCTCCACGACCGCTGCCTGGGGTGGGATGAGCAGCGCGTACGGCGGCAACGGCTGTGACGTCGTGGCCCGGTTCGAGAGCAGCAGCACCTCCTCGGCGTCCAAGGCGACCTGGACCGCCTACACCGGCGGCGACTCGACCTGGACGGTCGAGGTCACCGACAACGTCGTGTACGCCGGCGGCCACCAGAGCTGGCAGAACAACCCGATCGGGGCAAACGTGGCGGCTCAGGGCGCGGTCTCGCGTCCCGGCATCGCCGCACTGAACGCCGTCAACGGGATGGCGTGGTCCTGGAACCCGACCCGCACCCGCGGGGTCGGGGTCCAGGACATGCTCGCGACACCTCAGGGCCTGTGGGTGGGCTCCGACACCGACCGCTTCGGGCAGAACTACGAGTACCACGGCAACATCGCGTTCCTGCCCCTCGCGGGTGGCAAGACCCTGCCAGTGATGAGCAACCCCGCGCTGCCCGCGACTGTGTACTCCGTGGCAACGGGCGGGTCCCAGCTCACGCGACGGGCGTTCAACGGCGCCTCGTCGAACACCGCGCCCACGGCGGTGAGTCCGGGGGGCACTGCGCCCGCCTGGGGCTCGACCGTCGGTGCGTTCATGTCCAACGGAATGCTCTACACAGCGGCGAGCAACGGAACGATCACCAAGCGAACCTTCAACGGCTCGACCTACGGCTCGCCATCCGTGGTTGACACTGCCGACCAGCTGGCCACCCAGACCGACTGGCACGACACCGACGTGCCCAGCCTGACCAGCCTGTTCTTCTACAACGGCGAGATGTTCTTCACCAGGTCCGGGCAGACGACGATGTTCCGTCGTGGCTTCGAGCCGGAGAGCGACATCGTTGGCCAGCAGCGCTTCACGATCCCCGCGGTCAGCGGAATGAACTTCTCGACCATGCGCGGGGCCTTCGTGGCGAACGACAAGTTCTACTTCTCGACCAGCACGGGCCGGATGTACCGGGCGGACTGGTCGGGACGCTCGCCGGTCGGCGGCACCGTCGTCCAGATCTCCGGGCCGGACAGGGACAACCAGAACTGGGCCTCCCGGGCGCTGTTCACCTTCGAGGGTGCGGCCACCGAGCCGGAGAACCAGGCACCCACGGCCGCTGCGACCGCGAGCTGCACCAACCTGGTCTGCTCCTTCAACGGCACCACCTCGACGGACCCTGACGGGGACACGCTCACCTACGAGTGGGACTTCGACGACGACACCGCAAATGGCACGGGTGCCACCACCACGCACACCTACGACGAGGCCTTTGCAGGCACTCGCACGGTGACGCTCACCGTCAAGGACCCGGACGGCCTGACCGCCAGCACCACCCGCACGATCACCCCATCGGTTCCAGCCAACCAGGCACCCACGGCCGCGGCGACGATCAGCTGTGACGGTCTCGGCCTGCGACTTCGACGCCGGCGCCTCAAGTGATGCCGACGGCACGGTCGACTCCTACGCCTGGAACTTCGGCGAGACCGGCAGCGCCCCTGGCTCGGGGGTGACCACGTCGCACACCTACGGCGAAGCCGGTGAGCGCACCGTGACGCTCACCGTCACCGACAACGATGGCGACATCGGCACGAAGACCTTCACCATCAGCCCGACCGACGAGGCCAGCCCGATCGAGTTCGTCGCAGCGTACGGGCTCAACGGCAACCGGGCGGACCACACCCTCACGATCCCGAACAGCGTCCAGGCCGGTGACGCCCTGGTGCTGTTCTTTGCCGCCAACACCACCACACCCACCTACACCGGCCCGGCCGGGTGGACCCAGATCGAGGCCACCGACACTGGCATCGTCGCGCGCGCCTACACCAAGGTGCGCCACCGCCGCCGATGCCGGCGCCGTGGTCCGGGTCACCTCATCGGCATACGCCAAGGCCGACATGGAGGTGGCGGTCTACCGAGGCACCGACCCGAGCGACCCGGTGGCCGCCTCGGCCTCGGCGCAGGACGCCGGTGGAACCACGCACACCTCGCCGACCGTGACCGCACCCGCCGGGAACAACACGCTGTTGACCTACTGGGCCGACAAGTCCAACGACACCTCCGCGTGGACAGCACCGGGCGGGCAGACCAGACGCAACAGCAAGTTCGGTACCGGTAGTGGACACATGTCCGGCCTGATCACCGACCAGAGCGGCGTCACGGGCAGCACCGGTGGCCTCACCGCCACCGCGAACTCCTCCTCGAGCCGGGGCGTCAGCTTCAGCGTCGTACTCCACTGAGCCGTGATGGACGAGCAGCGGCCCACCCACGGAGCGCTGTGGGTGGCCGCGCGGAGCCAGATCGACACTCTCGGGAACGCGGGTCCGGGTCCGCGATGATGCCCTCTGGGGCACCATTGGCAGATGACCCGCACCTCGTGCCCGGGGGTGCTGCATGAGTGAGCTTCCCCGGAAAGCAGTCGCACGCACAGCCAGACTGGCTGCGCTGCCGCTCGGGTACGCCGGGAGAACGGCGCTCGGACTCGGCCGGCGGATGGGCGGCGCCTCGGCCGAGATGGTCCTGATCGACGTCCAGCAGCGCACGGCCGAACAGCTGTTCCGCACGCTCGGCGAGCTCAAGGGCGGGGCGATGAAGTTCGGCCAGGCGATGTCGATCTTCGAGGCAGCGCTGCCCGACGAGCTGGCCGCGCCGTACCGCGAGCAGCTGACCAAGCTGCAGGACTCGGCCCCGCCGATGCCCACGATGACGGTGCGCGAGATCCTCGCCCGCGAGCTGGGCGCGGACTGGAAGGACTTCCTGGTCGAGCTCGACCCCGTCCCGGCGGCGGCAGCCTCGATCGGCCAGGTCCACAAGGGCCGCTGGGTCGACGGCCGCGAGGTGGCGGTCAAGGTCCAGTACCCGGGCGCGGCCGAGGCCCTCGCCAGCGACCTGCGGCAGATCGCCCGGGTGGCCAGAGGACTGGGACCGCTCGTGCCCGGCATCGACATCAAGCCACTCGTCGAGGAGCTGCAGGCCCGCGCGGTCGAAGAGCTCGACTACCAGCTGGAGGCGGAGGCCCAGCGGATCTTCGCCGAGGAGTTCCGCGACGACCCCGACATCGTGATCCCGGACGTGGTGGCCGCGGCCGGGACCGTGCTCGTCACCGAGTGGATGGAGAGCCCGAACTCGCTGGCGCACGTCATCCGCGAAGGGACCCAGGAGGAGCGCGACCACTACGGCTACCACTTCCTCCGGTTCATGTTCGGCACCCCGGCCCGCACCGGGATGCTGCACGCGGACCCGCACCCGGGCAACTTCCGGCTGCTCCCCCGCAAGGACGGCAGCCCGGGCCGGCTCGGCGTGCTCGACTTCGGCGCCGTGGCGCGGCTGCCCGAGCGGCACCTGCCCGACTCGCTGGGTGCGCTCATCCGGATCGCGACGATGGAGGACTACGAGGAGCTGGTCACCGCGCTCCGCGACGAGGGCTTCATCCGCGAACGCATCCAGATCGACGCCGAGCAACTGCGTGCCTACCTGGCGCCGTTCATCGAGCCTGCCGGCGTGGAGGAGTTCCAGTTCTCGAGCGCCTGGATGCAGGAGCAGTTCCGGAGGGTCAACGACCCACGGGGTGATGCGTACGCCGCCATGCTGAGGCTGAACCTGCCTGCGGCGTACATGCTCATCCACCGCACGTTTGCGGGCGGCGTGGGTGTGCTCAGCCAGCTGGAGGCGCGGGTGCCGTTCCGCCAGGTGCTCCGCGACTCGCTGCCCGGCTTCGACGACTGACTCGACGGTTCACGGGCCGGGCTACCACCACTCGGAGTCGAGCTTGCTCTCCATCGCGCGCAGGTGGTTCCTCGAGCAGTCGTCGCAGAACCACCGCTGCTTGCCGTTCTCCACCGCCGAGGTCCAGGTGATCGGCGGAGTCTCGGACTCGACCGTCATCCCGCAGAAGGAACAGGTGACCACAACTCCACGATAGGCGTCCGGACACAGCTGAGCCCCGGGAACACGGTGTGTTCGCCGGGGCTCAGTGCCTGGTAGCGGTCGAGGGTTGACGCCGTTGTCCTACAGGACGCGTGCGAGGGCGAGACGTGCGCGACTGGCTGCCCGCTCGGCACGGCGGGAGACCCGCTGGGCCTTGTGGGACAACCGCTCGGCCCGGCGCTGCGACCGACGTACGGCCGCTGCCTGCCTGGCGCGACGCTCGTTCTGGACCTCGACCAGGCGTTCCGCGTGCTTGGCGCGGGCCAGGTCGACCTCCAACTGGCTCATCGTCGTACTCCGTTCTGGAAATGGGACTGGTCATGGTCAGGCGGCCGAGACGGCCGCAGGGGCGGGGGGCGGAGCTGCGGTGGCGGCGTCCTTGCGGGGCCGGCCGCGTGGACGCTTGCGGGGGATCACCACTCCGGAGAGGAACAGCTCACCGCCCCACACGCCCCACGGCTCGCGCCGCTCGAGGGCACCGGCCAGGCACTCGGCCCGGACCGGGCACGCCTGACAGATCGCCTTCGCGAGCTCCACGTCGCTGGGCGACTCGGCGAAGTACAGCTCCGGATCCTCGCTCCGGCACGGTAGCTCCGCCTCGTCGATGCCCTGATGGACTGCGCTGGTGCGCATTCCGGGTCACCTCCTGGTCTTGTTGTGTCCTGGTTGTCGATTCGATTGGTTTCGGGAAACACAAAGGCCGCGGATCCCTTGGTGGGTTCCGCGGCCTGGAGGCTGCTGACGTGTGAGCGAATCTGGCTCAGCTGATCAGATGTCTCCAGGGGCGGTGACCCGTGGCCATGGCGGAGTCGCCGGCGGCCGGGAAGAAGGCCTGGGTGTGCGCGTCCATGCGGCGGAAACCGCTCTTCGGGCAGACCTCTCCCCGGGCGCCACCGAGGGTGGGCGCGACGAAAGCGAGCCGCTGCGGGACCGCGTTGGCGTTGATGTTGATCTCCATGTCGCACACCTCCTTCGTGACTGCCGGGGCCGGAGTGGCCGGCTGGACAAGTGATCAGCACCGTACGCCGCTGCCGATCGGGCGCGCAAATGATTTAACGGCGATTTCTCGAAAGGGCGGAAAGTCGCCTGTCTTCGGCAGGAACAGAGCGGTCTGGCGCCAGTACGTGGCACTAGTCCAGTCGGCTCGGGTAATGCTCAGTGGAGCAGGGCGAGCAGCTCGTCGGCGTACTTCTCGAGCTTGGCCTTGCCGATGCCGTTGATCGACTGCAGGGCCTGCCGGTCGGTGGGCTTGACCTCCGCCAGCGCCTCCAGCGTGGCATCGGAGAACACCACGAAGGCCGGCACGCTCTGCGCATCGGCCTGCTCCTTGCGCCAGGAGCGGAGCAGCTCGAACAGCTCCTCGTCGTACGGCACCGGGCAGTCCTGGCAGTAGCCGCGGTTGCGCTCGCGCGAGCTGGCCAGCGGCTTCTGGCACTGCTTGCACACGGCTGCCTTCTTGCCACGGGTGCGGGTGCCACGGGACGATCCGGCGGCGGCGCGGTCGGTGGCCGACTCGGGTCGCAGCCCTGCGAGGAAGCGCGACGGGCGGCGGCGGGCCTGTCCGCCGGGGTTGCGGGCAAGCGACCAGGAGACCCACAGGTGGAGCCGCGCGCGGGTGACTCCGACGTAGAGCAGGCGGCGCTCCTCCTCGACGGCCGCGGGGGTGTCGGCGTACGTGATCGGCATCGAGCCCTCCTGCATGCCGCACAGGAACACCGCGTCCCACTCCAGGCCCTTGGCGGCGTGCAGCGTCGCCAGGGTCACGCCCTCGGCCACCGGCGCATGCTGCTCGTGGGCACGGCGGTCGAGCTCGGCGACGAAGCCGGCCAGAGTCGGCACCCGGCCGGCGTCCGTCTCCGTGGTCGCGTGGGTGGTCGCCTGGGAGACCAGCGCCTGCAGGGACTCCCAGCGGTCGCGCGCCTGTCCACGGGCCGTGGGCGCATCCGGGGACCAGCCCATGCCGGTGAGCACGCCGCGCACCTGGTCGAGCAGCTCGTCGGAGGCCTCCGCACCGGCGCGCACCTGCCCGCGCATCAGTGCCAGCGCCTGGCGCACCTCCTGGCGCTCGAAGAACCGGGCGGCGCCGCGGACGACGTAGGAGATGCCGCGCGCGGTCAGCGCCTCCTCGAAGGCCTCCGACTGGGCGTTGATGCGGAACAGCACGGCCATCTCGCTCAGCGGCACGCCCTGCTTGTGCAGCAGGCTCACCTGCTCGGCGACGGCGTCCGCCTCGGCCACCTCGTCGGGGGCCTCGCGCCAGGTGACGTCGGCGCCGGACTCGCGCTGGGAGCGCAGCTGGACGCTCACGGTGGCGGACCCCTTGAGCAACGTGTTGGCCGCCGCGATGACCTGTGGGGTGGAGCGGTAGTTGCGGATCAGCTCGACGCTTGCCGTCCCGGGGAACTTGGTCGGGAACTCGGTGAGGTACGACGCCCGGGCACCGGCGAACGAGTAGATCGTCTGCGCAGGGTCGCCGACGACGCAGATCTCGTTGCGACCGCCGAGCCACAGGTCGAGCAGCGCGGACTGGATCGGGCTGACGTCCTGGAACTCGTCGACCACGAACCACTTGTACTGGCGGCGCACCTCGGCCGCCACTCGGTCGTCCTCGCTCAGCAGCGCGGCGGCGCAGAGCAGCACGTCCTCCATGTCCATCCGGCCCTGCTCGCGCTTGAGCTCTTCATAGCTGGCGAAGACGTGGGCCACGGTCGCCGCGTCGAGGCCGCTGACCTCGCGACCACGCCCGGGGGCGAGGCGCTCGTAGTCGTCGGGCCGCACGTTGCTGACCTTGGACCACTCGATCTCACTGGCCAGGTCGCGCAGCGTCGCCTGGTTGACCTCGACCCGGTTGCTGCGCGCGGCACCGGCCACGACCGGGATCTTGGACGCGGTCAGCTGGGGTGGCTCACCGCCGTAGACCTTGGGCCAGAAGTAGCGCACCTGGCGCAGCGCGGCGGAGTGGAACGTGCGGGCCTGCACCGAGGAGGCGCCCATCGTCCGCAGGCGGGTGCGCATCTCCCCCGCCGCACGGGTGGTGAAGGTGACCGCCAGCACTTCCATCGGGTTGTAGACGCCGGCCGCCACGCCGTACGCGATCCGGTGGGTGATCGCCCGGGTCTTGCCGGTCCCGGCACCGGCGAGCACCCGGACCGGGCCCCGGAGCGCCATCGCGACCTCTCTTTGCTCCGGATCAAGAGCATTGAGCAGGTCGTCGGCTTTCATCGGAAATGTTCTCCGTCCCTTCCGTGTTGTACCGAGGACGAGCGTAGACGCGAGAGAGGACACTCAGTGACCCAGGAGTCCAGCTTCACGATGTACACCACCCCGTGGTGCGGATACTGCCACCGGCTGCAGGGCCAGCTGGACCGCGAAGGCATTCGCTACGAGGTCGTCGACATCGAGCAGGTCCCCGAGGCTGCCGACGTCGTGATGTCCGCGAACAACGGCAACCAGACCGTGCCGACCCTGGTCTACGACGACGGCACCGCCCACACGAACCCGTCCATGGCGCAGGTCAAGCAGAAGCTCGCCGAGCTGACCGCGGCCTGAGAGCCTCAGCGCCACTCGAGCGCTGGAGCCATCAGCCTCGCGCAGCGAGGCATTCCGCACTCGTCGGTGAGGTCTACCTGCGCCAGGACTGCCTGCACTGCGGTGTCGGGCACGTCATTGAGCATCAGCTTCGCGCGCCGGAACATCGAGAAGGTGCCGTCGCGCACCTCACCCCACGTCAGGTAGACGAAGCGTTCGCCGCGCTTGCCCTGGACGGCCGGACCACGGAAGTCTCGTTCCCCGTCCCGCTCGACCACCTCGACGTCCACCTCCCATCTCGCCTTCGCTGCGTCTGCAGCGACGAGCTCCACCGGCTCCCGGCGCAGCTGGAGCCCGACGTGGATGTCGCGGTAGGACCCGCACGTGCGACCCGGAAGGTTCGTGCCCTCGATCACCAGTCGCATCGCCGGGTCACCAACGGCCGGGGAGCGCCCCGCCGTACCAGCTCTCGATGAGTGACCGCGAGATCGAGACTCCACCGGGCAGCAGGAGCCGGCCGGCCTCCGCCTCGGCGCGCATCTCGTCGCGGGTGAACCACTGCGCGTCCTCGATCTCGGAGCCGTCGACGTCGATCGCGGTCCGCGTCGCGCGGCCGATGAACCCGACCATCAGGCTGGCCGGCAACGGCCACGGCTGGCTGCCGAAGTAGGTCACCTCCCCGACGACGACCCCGGTCTCCTCCTCGACCTCACGGCGTACGGCGTCCTCCATCGTCTCGCCGGGCTCGACGAACCCGGCCAGCGTGGAGTAGCGCCCGGACGGCCACAGCGGGCTCGCTACCGAGCAGGCACCGCTCCTCCGGACTGCCCGGCTCGCCGTCGGTGACGACCATGATCACGGCCGGGTCGGAGCGCGGGAACTGGTCCTTGCCGCACGAGGTGCAGTGCAGCACGTGACCCGCCTGGCGCGGCTCGAGCGAGCCCCCGCAGCGCGGGCAGTGCCGGGTCGACCAGAGCCACTCGGCCAGCCCGATCGCGTGCAGCACCAGCGGAGCATCGGCCACGTCCTCGTCGGCGAGCGACTGCACGATCGCGCGCAGGACCACCCACTCGTCCCGGTCGCCCGGAGCCTGCGGCGGGGTCGACGATCACCGCGAAGTGCTGCACCCCGTCCCGCTCGCCCAGCAGCACGCGCAGGCCGTCCGGTGCCTCCGCCGGGCGAGACCCAGGCGATCCGGCCATCGACCGGCCGCAGGCGCGCGCCGGCGATGACGAGCACCCGGGTCGCCGGGTCGGCGAAGCGCTCCGCGAGCCACGTCTCGTCGGTGCGGTGCAGCCCGTGCCGGTCATGGGCGTGCGCGGACAGCGCGACGTGTGGCAGCACCCTGCTCCCGTCAGACGTCATGTGCGCGAGATTAGCCCCAGACGGCTGGGTCCAACGGGTCGCACGCTGCGCACCACCCCTTTGCACCCACCCATCTAGGGTGTCGCGACATGAGCACCCACATCGGCGCCGAGCCCGGCCGGATCGCGCCCACCGTCCTCCTGCCCGGTGACCCACTCCGCGCGAAGTGGATCGCGGAGACCTTCCTCGAGGACGCGACCTGCTACAGCGAGGTTCGCGGCATGTTCGGCTTCACCGGGACCTGGCAGGGCCAGCCGGTGTCCGTTCAGGGGTCCGGCATGGGGCAGCCCTCGATGTCGATCTACGTCAACGAGCTGTTCAAGGACTACGACGTGCAACGGATCGTCCGCGTCGGGTCCTGCGGCGCGCTGACCGAGCGCGTGGGCCTGCGCGACGTGGTGATCGCCTCGGGAGCGTGCACCGACTCCTCGATGAACCGGCTGCGCTTCCACGGGCTCGACTACGCCGCGGTGGCCGACTTCGCCCTGCTCCGGGACGCCCACGCCGCTGCCGTCGCGCGCGACGACGTCATGGCGCACGTCGGGCTGGTCTTCTCGGGCGACTCGTTCTACTCACCGCGCCCGGAGCTGGTGGAGCCGCTGGTCGACCACGGCGTGCTCGCGGTCGAGATGGAGGCCTGCGGGCTCTACACGCTGGCTGCGTCGTACGGCCGGAAGGCGCTGGCGATCTGCACGGTGAGCGACCATGTCGTCACCGGCGAGGAGACCACGTCGCAGGAGCGGGAGCAGACGTTCGCTCCGATGGTGGACATCGCGCTCACGGCCGCGCTGGGCGGCGCGGACCGGGCGTAGGTCGGGGTCGAGGGCTGAACATCGGCTCAGATGGTCTGCAGGGCGCCGGTGTTCTGGTTCGGCACGCGGGACTCGTTGACTCTGGATGTGAGGCGGACGCAGGTGATCGCGTCGCGGCGTACGACGCACATGTCGCCGTTGGGCTCGAGCACGGCGACCCCGTGCCCGTCGCTGTTCATGACGCGGCCGGCGACCCATTCGCCGCCGATGTTCATGCGGACCTCCATGCCCTCTTCCTTGGCACGGTCGATCGCGTGGCCGACAGTCAGCAACATCGTGGATCCGAACATCAGGTGCCCCCCTTGGCGCCAGCTTTGATCTGACGCGTTGGAGGAAGTTTTGTCCAATAAATCCAGTTTCGATAGGTAAGCCCTACATTGCCCCGAACTGGTCTACACCGGCGGGCCGCCCTGGAAGCAGCAGCTGCTCCAGCCCCTTGCGGTCCGCCAGGTCGCTGATCTCGACGGTCTCGCCCGACCGCACGTAGTGGAACGCCGCCCGCACGTCCGCCAGCGGGACGCCCATCAGCTCGGCCCAGGCGAGGCGGTAGATGGCCAGCTGCAGCGGGTCGGCGGTCTGGCGCTGGTTGGTCTTCCAGTCCACCACCAACCAGCCGCCGCCCGGCTCGGCGTACACCGCGTCGATGCGGCCGCGCACCACCTGGCCGGCCAGCACCAGTGCGAACGGCGGCTCCACGGCAGTGGGAACGCGATCGGCGAACGGGCCGGACTCGAACCTGGAGATCAGCTCCCGCAGCTCGTCCTCGTCGTCGATGCCCAGGTCCCCCCGACCGGGCAGGTCGTCCGGGTCCAGCAGCGACTGCTGGCCGAAGCGCGCCTCGACCCAGGCGTGGAAGCGGGTGCCGAAGCGTGCGGCAGGTGACGGCTGGCGCGGCATCGGCCTCGCCAGCTCGCGGGCGAACAGCTCGGGGTCGTCCCGCAGCCGAGCCAGCGCCGTGGCCGACAGGCTGCTCGGCAACGGGACCTCGACCACCCCGGTCCGATCGGCCCGTGCCTCGGTGACGAGGCGCTCGAGCTCGGCGTCCCAGTCGCCGACCTGCGCTGCCTCCACCACGTCCAGGTCGTCATCCGTGCCGTCAGGGTCCACCTCGCGCACGACTCGTGCGGCCTCGAGCCGGAGCCTGGACTCGAGCCCGATGCCGCTCACCGGCCAGGGCGTCGACGGGTCCTGGCCGGCGTAGGGGTTGGCCGCGCCCTTCTCCGGCTTGTCGAGCCAGGTGCGGTCGACGTCGCACTCCGGCGGCAGGTCGGCCAGGACCCGTTGGTACTCCGAGGGTCCGAAGGGTGTCGTCCGCGGGCTCCAGAGGTACGACGACACCGTCAGCCGATGAGCCGCTCGCGTGAACGAGACGTAGCCGAGTCGGAGCTCCTCGGTCCTGTCGTGCACGCGAGTGTCGGCGCGGTAGGCATCGAGGGCATGGCTTGTCCCAGCCGTTCAGCTGGGGCTGGTCCGCCGCGTCGCCGCGGAGCGGCGCAGGGAGCACGGAGGGGGACGAGGTCCACAGGGTGCGCGACCGGTTGGAGGGAAAGCGCGACTCGCACACGCCCACGACGAAGACTGCACCCCACTCGAGTCCCTTCGCCCGGTGGACCGTCAGCAGCTTCACCGAGTCGGCCTCGGTCGGCGTCGCGATGTCGAGACCGTTGCCCTGGTCGTCCTCGGCAGTCAGGTAGGCCAGCAGGGCGGGCAGGGTGACGTCACCGTCGATCGCCTGGAACTCTGCGACCGCCTTGAGGAAGAGATCGAGGTTGTCCCGCCGCGCAGCAGCGGCGGGGCTGACCGCAGAGGCGAGCTCGACGTCGATTCCCGTGGTGTCCACGATGCGACGGACGACATCGAGGATCGGCTCCCCGGCGTACGCCCTGAGCATGCGGAGCTCGCCGGCGAGCAACGCGAACCGCTCCAGCGCCTCCTCGGAGTACGCCGCCTGCCCCGGCTCCTCGAGCGCATCGCTGAGCGCGGGGAGTTCGGCGGGGTCGATGCCGTCGGCGATCTCGGTCAGCTGGTCGCCGATCGTGGCGCTCTCGGTGCGTCCTCGGCGCCCCGCCAGCTCGGCCGCACGCTCCTTGAGCAACCGGAGGTCGCGCGGCCCGATCGCCCAGCGCGGCCCGGTCAGCAGCGTGAGCACCGCCGCATTGGCGGTCACGTCGTGAAGGAGCTCGAGCATCGCCACGATCTCGGCCACCTCGGGCAACCTGAGCAGGCCAGAGAGCCCGACGATCTCCACCGGGATCCCGGCACCGGTCAAGGCGTCGAAGACCGCCTCGGCAGTGCTGTTGTCACGCGTGAGGACGCCGATGTCGGACCAGCCCTCGGTTGCGGCGTCCGAGTGTGACGCCCGCACCTCTTCGGTGAGCCACCGGAGCTCCTCGTCCTGGGTCTCGAACACGTGCACTCCGACCCGGCCCGCGGCAGCCCCTGGCTGCGGCTCCAGCGGCACGACCATCGGCTGCTCTTCGTAGAGCGGAGCAGCCAGGGCGTTGGCTGCCTGGAGGATGCGCTGGTCGGACCGCCGGTTGACCGTCAGCGGGAGCACCGGAACAGGCCCGCCGTCGCGGGCCGGGAAGGTCTCGGCGAAGTTGAGGATGTTGGACACCGAGGCACCACGCCAGCCGTAGATCGCCTGGTTGGGATCGCCCACAGCGGTGACGGCGTGGCCGCGTCCGCGGTCTGGGTCGGGGCCCGAGAACAGGTCGGAGAGCATCCGGGCCTGGGCCACCGAGGTGTCCTGGTACTCGTCGAGCAGGACGATGCGGAATCGATCACGCTCCAGCTCCCCGACCTGCGGCTGCTCCTCGGCCAGGCGGGCGCCCAAGGAGATCTGGTCGGAGAAGTCCATCAGGCCCAGGTCAGCCTTGAGGCCGCGGTAGGCACCCACCAGCTGCAACAGCTCCGCCCGCCGGTCGAGGGCGAAGATCGCCTTCTCGACGGCCTCGCGGTAGGTCTTGCGGTCCTTCGCCGCGCGCTCGTGCTCCAGCGCTGCGACGAAGCCGCGCTTGGCCTCCGCGTCCACAGCCAGCACCTGCTCCGCCGAGACAAGGTGCTCGCTCATCGACCCATCGAGAGCGAGCAGGTTCTGGATCACGGTCGGCGGGTGGTCGCTGAGGAACTCGACCGCACCGGTGAATCGCTCGACTGCCCGGGCTCCCAGCTGGAAGCGCGACGCGTCGGTGATCACCCTGGTCTCCGGCTCGTGGCCGATGCGCAGCCCGTGCTCACTCAGCAGGTTGGCGGCATAGGCGTTGTAGGTGACCACAGTCGGCTCGATCGCGTCGACGGACTCGTCGTCCTCCCGCACCGCACCGTGCTCACCGACGAGCTCCTCGAGCACCCCTGCGGCGAGAAGGGCGCCACGAATCCGCTGGCGAAGCTCGCTGGCGGCCTTGGTGGTGAAGGTCAGCCCCAGGACCTGGTCAGGGCGCACCTGACCGGTGACGACCAGGTAGACGACCCGGGCAGCCATCAGCGTGGTCTTGCCGGAGCCGGCACCCGCGATCACCACCGACGGTGCGAGTGGGGCGGAGATCGCCGCCCATTGCTGGGGGCTGGGCGCGAAGTCCGTGCGCATCACCGCCTGGAGCTCCTCCGGCGTGCGGATCGTTCGAGGGCTCACTGGGAAAGCACCGACCCTGCACTCTTGGCCGGGCAGATGGGCACGAACGGGCAGTCGCGGCACTGATTGGTCCCCGGGATCGCCGGGAACACCTCCTCGCGGATCAGCCGTGCCGTCAGGCCGATCTCCTCGCGCAGCCCCTCCCGCACGGGTCCGTCCACGGGCGTGACCGACTGTTGCTGCACCACAGCTGGTCCGTCTTCGAGTGCCCCCAGCTGCACGAGCTCTGCGCCACCGCTGCGCAGCTCGGCGCCCGAACCGAGACCGGCGTCGAGGGCTCCGCTGTCGACGGCGTACTGGTAGAGCGCCAGTTGCCGGTGCGTCTCCACCGACTTGTTGGACGGTGCGTTCCGCCCCGTCTTGAGGTCGACGACGACGATGTTGCCGTCGGCATCGCGTTCGAGCCGGTCTGCGTAGCCCGTGAGCTGCACCTGCTCCCCGTCCGGGAGATCGATGACCGTGGCGAACCGCTCCTCGATGCCGACCAGCTCGCGCTTGTCGGCGTAGTGCCAGTCCAGGAAGCGGGTCAGGGCGCGTCGGACGCGGTCGTACTCCCGTGCCTTGGACCACGGCGTCCGGAAGTGGAGGCGGTCCCACACCGCGTCGACGTGCCCCATGAGCTCGTCGACGTCGCCCGGCCCCGAGGTGAGCTCGCCCCTCGCCACCCGCTCCGCCAGTGCGTGCAGCAGCTGGCCGAGGTTGGCCTCCTGGTGCGCTCGCTCGATCCCGCCGGCCTCATCGCGCAGGAACCACTGCGCTGGGCACACCATCACGGACTCGAGAACGCTTGCCGACACAGGGACCGGCTGGTCCGGGTCGCGCACAGGCCGCGTGGAAAGGCTCAGCGACCTCGTTCCCCACCAGGTGGCGGGGTCCGCCGTCGGGACCAGCTGCCGCTGACCGACGGTCTCCGTGGCGAGCCGTGCGAGCCTGCGCGCAGCTGCGCCCCGCAGCGCCTCACTGGTCTCTGGGTCGGCCACCGTGCGGCGCAGCTCGCTCACCAGACCCGCCAGCGACAGCGGCCGCTTCGGCCGCCCCTTCACGTGGGAGACGTCAACGCCCAGCTCGCCGAGGAACCGCGACGGCTGTTCGCCTTCGTCCTCGGGTGACGCCACCGCTGTCACCACCAGGCGCTGCCGGGCACGCGTGCACGCGACGTAGAACAGCCGGCGCTCCTCGAGCAGCAGCTCTCGGGCGCTGACGGGCGGGACGAGCCCGTCGCTGCCGATGCGGTCTGCCTGGAGCAGGGTCGAGCGTCGCCGGAGGTCGGGCCAGCCCTCGGCCTGCACGTGCGCGACGACCACGAGGCGCCACTCCAGTCCCTTGGACCGGTGAGCGGTCAGCAGACGCACCGCAGGACCCCGGACCCCTCGCTCCGACAACGTGTCGGCCGGGATCTCCTGGGCCACGAGCGTGGCCAGGAAGTTGCGTACGCCGAGGTGGTCTCGCTGCTCCTCGGCACGCGCTGCCGCGTCGAAAAGGGCCACCAGTGAGTCGAGGTCGCGGTTGGCCCGGCGGGCCGAGCCGCCCCCCGCGGCGACCGCGCGACGAAGGCGGTGCGGCCAGGATGTGCTCGACCAGAGGGTCCACAGGACCTGCTCCGCAGTGACGCCCGAGTCGAGCTCGGCGCGCGCACGACCCAGGAGGCTGTGCAGGGCGCGGGCTCGCTCGGCTGCTGGACCTGGTACGCCGTCCAGGAAGCCGTCCTCGACCACGGCCGCACGGAGGAGCTCGCGCGACGGACGGGCAGGGGTCCCTGCTTCGTGGGTGAGCGCCTTCTCCCGCGCCCGCAGGTCGCGGCCGAGGCGGCGCACGTCGCTCGCGTCGAGTCCCCCGAGGGGACCCATCAGGAGAGCCTCGGCCCGGCCAGGGTCGACGTACTCGACGTGGTCGCGGTCATCGTTGTCGAGGTTGAGCACGGCGCGCAGGGCGTCCAGCATCGGCAGCACAGCGGGATCGCGCACCAGGGGCACGTCGTCGGAGGCGACCTCGACCGGGACGCCCGCACCTCCGAGTGCCCTGCGCAGGCCCGGGATGGAGTTGCGGCCCGACCGCACCAGCACGGCCATGTCCGTCCACTCGATGCCGTCCTCGAGGTGGGCGCGCCGGAGCAGGTCTGCGAGGTGCTCGGCCTCGGCGCGCTCGGTCTCGTACGTCGTGACCTCGACGCGGCCGTTCCCGAAGGGACCCGTCTCGGCAACCGGGGAGAGGAACGCATCGCGAGCGGCTAAGTCGATCGCTCCGGGGAGGGCCAGCCGGCCTGCGACCCGCTGCGTCGCAGTCAACAGGCGTGGGCCGAACCGTCGCGTTGTCCGGAGAGCGAGCACATCGGCAGGCGTGCCGTCGGGCCTGGCGAAGTCCCGTGGGAAGTCGAGGATGCCGCGGACCTCGGCCCCACGGAAGGCGTAGATCGACTGGTGGGGGTCACCGACGACCGTGAGGTCGCGGCCATCGCCGGCGAGCTGCCGGAGCAGCTCGACCTGGGCCGGGTCGGTGTCCTGGTACTCGTCCACGAAGACGTGCGTGAACTGCGCTCGCAGCTCGTCGCGGTGCACAGACGCCTCGACCACCGCCCGCCGGATCAGGTCGGTGTAGTCGGTCGAGCTCTGCTGGTCGAGGTTCGTGAGGTACTGCTCGAGGAACAGCCCGGCCGCGACGTACTCCGGCAGGTCGTTCGTCTCACCCAGCGCACGCAGCGCATCCCCGTCCAGCCCCTTCTCCCGTGCCCTCCCGAGCACGGCGTGGACCTCGCGGGCGAAGCCACGCGTGCCAAGGGCGCGCCGGAGCGAGCCGGGCCAGCTGACCGACTCAGGAGTCTCGGCGAGCAGCTCGCGGAGCACGACGTCCTGCTCCGGTGCGCTGAGCAGGCGCAGCGGGCCGGCGTACAGCTCGGGTGGGGAGTAGCGCCGGATCAGGCCGTAGGCGAAGGAGTGGAAGGTCGAGCACATCGTGGTCGAGGTCGTCCGCCCGAGGCGCGCGGTGACCCGGTCACGCAGCTGCTCGGCTGCCTTGCGGCTGAACGTCAGGGCCAGCAACGACTCTGGGCTGGCGCCACGATTCTCGATGCGGTCCACGACGGCCTCGACCAGGGTCGTGGTCTTGCCGGTGCCGGGACCCGCCAGCACGAGCAGCGGCCCACCGGGGTGGTCGACCACGGCTTGCTGGAACTCGTCGAGGACCGGTGGCGCCACCGCGCCCGGGTGTGGGCGCGCGAGCGTGTACGCCGTCTCCTGCACCCCGTGCGTCACCCCGTCTCGCAGTCCTTCTCTCACCGGGCCACCCAAACACCTTCGACCGACAGCCGGGAACGGGAGGTCTCACTCCGGGAGTGGCGGCTGCCAGAAGGCATGAGGCATGTCGATCCGACCGGAAGGGCGCAGCGGGGTGCCCTCGTCGAGGTAGTGCGCCCGGGCCTCGTCCCCGTGGCTGGGCGGAAGCGAGCCGTCCGCGCGTACGACGCGCCACCAGGGCACCGGACCCCCGAACTGCGACATCACGCGGCCAACGCGGCGGGGCCCCCCGAGACCGACCGCGTCCGCGAGGGCGCCGTAGGTGGTCACCAGACCCGCAGGGACTTGCTCCACCAGCGCGAGCACGGCCTCGACGTAGTCCTCCGGATCCACCGCCCGATGATCGCAGAGACGCCCCGGCTTGTTTCATACGTGTGTAATTTAAGTAGTTTGATAGACTAACTTCAGACAAGCATCCGAGCCACCCGCGTACGAGCAAGACGAGAGGGGTCACACCATGACGATTCAGTTCGACTCACACACAGAGCACGTCTCACCCCCCGCGTCGCGGGACAAGGTTCGCGTCCGCAAGGTCGGTGGCCGCATCGGCGCCGTGGTCGAGGGCGTTCGCCTCGACGGTGGGCTCGACGAGGACACGGTGGCGCAGGTCCGCGCGGCCCTCCTCGAGCACAAGGTCGTGTTCTTCAGGGGCCAGCACCACCTCGACGACGACGCCCAGATCGCCTTCGCCGAGCAGCTCGGCCCGCTGACCACCGCGCACCCGACGGTGAACACCGGCAGCGCCCGCGTGCTCAGCGTCAAGGCCACCCGCGGCATGGCCGCGAACTCCTGGCACACCGACGTCACGTTCGTCGACCGGGTGCCGGCCATCTCGGTGCTGCGCGGCGTGACCCTGCCGGCGTACGGCGGCACCACCAACTGGGCCAACACCGTCACGGCGTACGACGCCCTCCCGGTGCCGCTGAAGGCGCTCGTCGACAACCTGTGGGCCGTGCACACCAACGCCTACGACTACGCCCGGGAGACCGAGTCGGGCGAGGGCGAGGAGGACTCGAACTTCGTGAGGTCGGAGTTCGAGTCGATCTACTACGAGACCGAGCACCCGGTGGTGCGGGTCCACCCCGAGACCGGAGAGCGCTCGCTCATCCTCGGGCACTTCGTGAAGAAGTTCGTCGGCCTGAACAGCTCCGAGTCGGTGGCCCTCTTCAAGGTCCTCCAGGACCGGGTGACCAAGCTCGAGAACACCGTGCGGTGGACCTGGGAGGCCGGCGACGTGGCGATGTGGGACAACCGGGCGACCCAGCACTACGCGGTGGCGGACTTCGACGCGCAGCCGCGGGAGATGCGCCGGATCACCGTGGCGGGCGACGTGCCGGTCTCGCTGGACGGCCGGCGCAGCGTCGTGCGCTCCGGCAACGCCGACCACTTCTCCTCGATCGACCACCTGATCACCTGAGGCGCCGCCCGCCGGCGGCCCGGGACAGCACGAAGCCCCACCCTCGCAGTGAGGGTGGGGCTTCGTGGTTCTGCGGTTACCCGGTCAGAGACCCTCTTCTCAGAGGATGGGGTCGAACGGCTCGGTGCCGTTGACGAGCGTCAGGCCGGAGATGCCGGAGTTGGCCTGTGCGAACGCCAGCTCCTTGGCCATGTCGCCGATGTTGTTCGAGGCCGGCAGCGGGGCCAGGCCCAGCGTCGACAGGGTGCCGACGGCCTTGCCGCCCGCGGACAGGAAGCCCGAACCCGAGTCACCCGGGATGCCGGGGGTCACGGTGTAGAGCGGGTGGCTCCAGCCACCGTCGGCGGCCTGGTCACCCAGGCTGACGCCGGTGTGCGGGGACAGCGGTGCGACGCCGCCACGGATGCTGGAGTTGCCGTAGGTCCAGACGCGGTCGCCGGCTGCGGTGCCGTTGGTGTCGATGCCGGTCGGGCCGCCCCAGAAGGGAACCGACGGGTTGACCTTGGAGACGTCACCGGAGTCCACCTTGACCAGTGCGAAGTCGTTGTAGGCGCAGGTGTTCGCGTCCTTGGTGCCGAGCTGCCTCTCGGTGATCCAGGAGCTGTAGGCCAGCGTGCCGGTGCCGACCGGGGTGCCCTCGGAGGCGAGGTTGCCGTCGTTGGTGAAGGTCACCTTGGTGCCCAGCGGGACCGAGTCGGTGTTGCAGCCGTTGGTGTCGGTCGCAGCACCCTTGCCGGCGCAGTGGGCGGCGTACCCGACGTAGACGTTGCCGGAGCTGTCGGTGAACACGAAGTTGGCGGTGCACTGGGCACCCTCGGTGTACATCATCGTGCCGGGGTGGATGGCGGCCGTGTCGGCAGGTGCCCACGACTGGGCGGCGTCGGCCGACCCTGCAGACGTGGCCAGGCTGGCGGTGGCGATGAGCGCGGCGAAGACGCTCGCCAGGAGGGTGCGGGACAGACGCATGGGTGGTGAGCCTTTCGGATCAGGGCGCGTTGTTCGGCGCCTACGGGGTGTTCAACGCCACTGATCCGTTCGGGTTACGGCCGGCCGCAACGGTGCACTTCCGGCTCATTCCCCACCCATCGGGGATCGAAACTAGTACGACGGCTGCGAGGGGTCGATCTGGTTGACCCAGGCAACGACGCCGCCGCCCACGTGCACGGCGTCGGAGAACCCGGCGCCCTTGAGCACCGCCAGCGCCTCCGCAGAGCGCACCCCCGTCTTGCAGTGCAGCACGACGGGCTTGTCCTGCGTGATCTGGTCGAAGGCGTTGCCGTTGAGGAACTCGCCCTTGGGGATCAGCACTGCGCCCGGGATCTTGTTGATCTCGTACTCGTTCTGCTCGCGTACGTCGACCAGCACGAAGTCGCGGGTGCCCTCGTCGCGCTCCTTGAGCATTTGCTCGAGCTCGGTCACCGAGATCGTCGAGCCGGCGGCAGCCTCCGACGCCTCCTCGGAGACAGCACCGCAGAAGGCCTCGTAGTCGATCAGCTCGGTGACGGTGGCGTTCTCGCCGCACAGCGCGCAGTTGGGGTCCTTGCGGACCTTCAGCGTGCGCCACTCCAGCTCGAGGGCGTCGTAGATGACCAGCTTGCCGACCGCCGGGTCGCCGATGCCGGCGAGCAGCTTGATCGCCTCGTTGACCTGGATCGAGCCGATGCTGGCGCACAGCACGCCGAGAACACCGCCCTCGGCGCAGCTCGGCACCATGCCGGGCGGCGGGGGCTCGGGGTAGAGGCAGCGGTAGCAGGGCGCGTCCGCGCTGGACCCGTCCTCGTTCGTCAGGGTCGGCCAGAAGACGCTGGCCTGGCCGTCGAAACGGTAGATCGAGCCCCAGACGTAGGGGATGTTCAGGAAGTACGCCGCGTCGTTGACCATGTAGCGGGTCGCGAAGTTGTCGGTGCCGTCGACGATCAGGTCGTAGCCCTTGAAGACCTCGATCACGTTGTCGTTGTCGAGCCGCTCCTCGTGCAGGATCACCTTGACGAGCGGGTTCACCTCGGCGATGGACTCCTTGGCGGAGACCGCCTTGGACTTGCCGATGTCGGACTGGCCGTGGATCACCTGGCGCTGCAGGTTGGACTCGTCTACCTCGTCGAACTCCGCGACACCGAGCGTGCCCACACCGGCGGCTGCGAGGTAGAGCAGGGCCGGGCTACCGAGGCCACCGGCGCCGATGACGAGCACCTTGGCGTTCTTCAGCCGCTTCTGACCGGTCATCCCGACATCGGGGATGATCAGGTGCCGGCTGTAGCGGCGTACCTCGTCGGTGGTCAGCTCGGCGGCCGGCTCGACCAGTGCGGGTAGTGACACGGCTGTTGGCTCCTCGTGCGTGGGGTGGGGTCTCGATCGACCCGGTGGGGCGGGTCCTGATGGAGAACACCACCGCTCCCTGCCATGTTCCCTGCCCCGCTAAGGCCTCCTCGCTCCTGCCCGTCATCCGGACAGCGCCCCGAGACCCGGCTTGTAGGGTGCGTGGGTGAGCACCTTCGAGGAGGCGCGACGCCAGCGACGGACCGAGGACCGCGCCGACGACCGCGCAGCGTCCAGCGGGAACGGCAAGAGCACGCGCCTCCCCCGTCGCGCGCGCCGTGCCCAGCTGCTGACCGCCGCACTCGAGGTGTTCGTCGCCCAGGGCTACCACGCAGCGGCGATGGACGACATCGCGGAGCGCGCCGGGGTCTCCAAGCCGGTGCTCTACCAGCACTTCCCGGGCAAGCTCGAGCTCTACCTCGCGCTGCTCGACCAGTCCTGCGACACGATCGTCTCGGCCGCCGCGGCAGCACTGGAGTCAACCGAGGACAACAAGCAGCGTGTGACCGCCACGATGCACGCGTTCTACGAGTACGTCGCCAGCGCCGAGGGCGCCTTCCGCCTGGTCTTCGAGTCCGACCTGAACAACGAGCCGGCGGTCCGAGCACGGGTCGACCGGGTCACCGTGGAGTGCGCCAAGCTGATCGCCCACGTGATCGCCGATGACACCGGGCTCCCCGAGGAGCAGTCCCAGCTGCTCGCGGTGTCCCTCGTGGGGATGGGCCAGGTCAGCGCCCGGTTCTGGCTGCAGGAGAAAGGCACGATCGACCAGGACCAGGCAGCCTCGCTGATCGCCGGGCTCGCCTGGCGAGGCATCGGTGGCTACCCGCGAGCCGACGAGAACCGCTGACCAATCCGGCACGACACCGATGCACCCCACGCCACCTCAGGCGCTGCCTGAGAGAGTTCGGGTAGAGCAAGATCCGAGTCCAACAAGGAGGTCCTCCTGATGGAGGTCAAGATCGGCGTGCAGAACGCCTCCCGCGAGCTGACGATCGACACCACCCTCGACGCCGACGGGGTCGAGAAGGCCGTCACCGATGCGCTCAAGAGTGACGGCGTCCTCGCGCTCACCGACGCCAAGGGCCGCCGCATCGTCGTGCCCGGCGAGAAGCTGGCCTACGTCGACATCTCGACGAGCGTCAGCGGCCAGGTCGGCTTCCGCTCCTGACCGCTCACACCTGACGGGTCAGACGAGTGCGTCCTCGGGCGCTTCCTCGGGCTCCTCGACCTTGCGGATCGTGGTGCGCAGCTCGGTGACCGGCATCAGCCAGACCGCGACGAACGTGACGATGGCGATCAGCCCCGCGATCAGGAAGATCTGACCCGTCGCATCGGCGTACGCCGTCCGCACGATCTCGGCCACTGCCGGCGGCAGGTTCTTGAGGTCCAGGGACCCCGAACCGTCGCCCGAAGCGGGCAGTCCCGCGTTGGCCAGTCCGGTCGAGATCTTGTCCGCCACCCGGCTCGCCAGCACGGCGCCCAGGGCTGCCACACCAACCGTGCCGCCCAGCGACCTGAAGAAGCTGACCGTGCCACTGGCGGCACCGACGTCGGTCACGTCGACGGTGTTCTGTACGACGAGCACGAGGTTCTGCATCAGCGCACCGGTGCCGAGGCCCATCAGCACCATGAAGGCGCTCAGGTGCCACATCGGGGTCAGGTGGTCGATCGTGCCCATCAGGCAAAGCCCGGCGACGAGCAGGGCCGCGCCGACCATCATGATCCCCTTCCAGCGCCCGGTGCGGGTGATGAACTGCCCCGTCCCGGTGGCCCCGATCATGTTGCCCACGATCAGCGGCAGCATCAGCAGCCCCGCCTGGGTGGGCGTGTGGCCACGGGCGACCTGGAAGTACTGCGCGAGGAAGACCGAGGCGCCGAACTGCGCAACGCCAACGGCCAGGCTCGCCAGGATCGAGAGCGAGGTGATCCGGTTGGACACGATGCGAGGTGGCACGAGGGCGTCGACGTGACGCCGCTCGACGTACACCGCCGCAACAAGTGCGACGAACGCCGCACCGAGGAACTCGGCGGTCTCGACCGACCACCAGGGAAAGCTGTTGCCGGCGAAGGAGACCCAGACCAGGGGCAGGCTCGCGGCGATGGTGATGAACAGTGCGCCCCAGTAGTCGATCTTCACGGGACGGCGGATGGTCTCGAGGTGCAGGAACTTCTGCAGCATCACCAGGGCTACGACGGCGAACGGCACCGCGACCCAGAAGCACCAGCGCCAGCCGGCGACGTCGACGACGACGCCACCGAGCAGCGGGCCCGAGACGGTGGCGACAGCCATCGTCGCGGCGAGGTAGCCGCTGTAGCGACCGCGCTCACGCGGCGGGATGATCGAGCCGAGGATCGACTGCGCCAGGGAGACCAGGCCACCCATGCCGAGCCCCTGCACCGCGCGGGCGGCAAGCAGCTCGGGAACGTTCTGGACCGCGCCGGCGGCCAGCGAGCCGAGCAGGAAGATCACGATCGCGACCTGGACCAGGACCTTCTTGTTGTAGAGGTCCGAGAGCTTGCTCCAGATCGGGCTGGTGACGGTCATCGCGAGCAGCGACGCGGTGACCACCCAGGTGTACTGCGTCTGGGTGCCCTCGAGGTCGGCGATGATCGTGGGCAGCGCCGTGGAGACGATGGTCGCGCTCACGATCGCCACGAACAGGGCCGACATCAGGCCGACGAGGACCTCGACGATCTCCTTGTGGCTCATCTCGTCCGACTTGGTCGGGATCCTGGTCTCAGACATGTGCTTCCTTGGTCTCTGCGTTCACCGCGCGCCCGAAGCGCACCAGGCCGACGATGAGGCGTTCGACGGCCTCGTCCCGGGTGCTGGTGAGCTCGGTGCTGCTGGTGGTCATGGGACCACTCTAGGTCACTTGGTTGTCTCAAACAACTATATTGGGAGTGAGCCGCACCACTCCCGATCCGGTCGAGGGACCGTCAGGAGGCGAGGCCGAGCTCGGCCATCCGGCTCGCGTGGTTCTCGGTCAGCCTGCTGAACATCCGCCCCAGGGCGGCCAGGTCCATGCCGGGCCGGTCCACTCCCCCGGCCAGGAGGGCTGCGAGCGAGTCGCGCTCGGCCGCCACGCGCTGGGCCTGCGAGAGGGCCTCCCCCATCAGGCGTCGGCCCCAGAGAGCGAGCCGGCCACCCACGCGATGGTCCTCGGCGATGGCTCGGCGCACCCGGTCCACCACGAAGTCGGCATGGCCCGCGTCCGCGAGCGAGTCGACGATCAGCTGGCGGGTGCCGGAGTCGAGGTACTGCGCGATCTCGACGTAGAAGTCGGCGGCCAGCCCGTCACCGACGTACGCCTTGATCAGGCCCTCGAGCCAGTCGCTCGGCGCCGTCGCTGCGTGGAAGACGTCGAACGGCTTCACGAACGGCGCCATCGCCTCCATCGGGTCCACCCCGAGCGTCGAGATGCGCTCCAGGAGGGGTTCCACGTGGGCGAACTGGATCGTGGCCATCTTGGCCAGGGCCAGCTTGTCGGGCAGCTCCTTGGCGAGCTTGGCGTCGTCGGCCAGCCGCTCGAACGCGGAGATCTCGCCGTACGTGATCGCGCCCAGCAGATCGATCACCGCGGCGCGGTAGGCGGGGTCCTCGAAGGCCACCGAATCCTGCTCCGGATCCTGCTGCTCGCCGGATGGTGCGGAGGAGCCCTCGGGCGAGGTTTCGGTCATGGCGGCACCCTACCGATAGACTGATGGTGGACCGTCGGCTTGAGACTCACTCAATGACTGCCCTTGAAGGCCGAAACTTCGGGCGGCGACGGCACCAGACATCTGACTTGAACCCATTGTCTCGCGACGCGAGCAGCACAGAACAGGCAAGATCCTGACCACCTTCAGAGAGCTCGGGGTACTCCCCGACATCGCCGACGCCCTCGAGCGCGCAGGCATCGTCACACCCTTCCCGATCCAGGAGATGACCCTCTCGGTCGCCCTCATGGGCACCGACCTCATCGGCCAGGCCCGCACCGGAACAGGCAAGACCCTGGCCTTCGGTATCCCGGTGCTGCAGCGCGCCGTGGCCCAGCACGACCCCGACTTCGAGGACCTCGCCGCCCCCGGCAAGCCGCAGGCACTGATCGTCGCCCCGACCCGCGAGCTCGCCCTGCAGGTCAGCAAGGACCTGACGATGGCCGGCAAGGACCGCGGCATCCGCGTGCTCACCGTCTACGGCGGGGTGCCCTACGAGCCGCAGCTCGACGCCCTGTCCGCCGGTGTCGAGGTCGTCGTCGGTACGCCGGGTCGGCTGATCGACCTGATGAACCGCAGGGCACTCGACATCTCACACGTGAAGTCGCTCGTCCTCGACGAGGCCGACGAGATGCTGGACCTCGGCTTCCTGCCCGATGTCGAGCGCCTCCTGAAGCAGACCCCCGAGACCCGCCAGACGATGCTCTTCTCGGCCACGATGCCCGCGGCGATCGTCTCGCTGGCCCGCACGCACATGCGCCACCCGATGAACATCCGTGCCGAGTCGGCCGAGGACGACCAGATGGTCCCGGCGACGGCCCAGTTCATCTACCAGGCGCACGACCTCGACAAGCCCGAGATGATCGGGCGCCTGCTCCAGGCCGAGGGCGCCGACCTGATGATCGTGTTCACCCGCACCAAGCGCCAGGCGCAACGGGTCGCCGACGACCTGGAGGAGCGCGGCTTCAGCTCCAGCGCACTGCACGGTGACATGGCCCAGGCCGCACGCGAGCGCGCGCTCACCAAGTTCCGTGACGGCAAGCTGCAGGTGCTGGTCGCCACCGACGTCGCCGCTCGTGGCATCGACGTCAGCGGAGTCACCCACGTCGTGAACTACAGCTGCCCCGAGGACGAGAAGACCTACCTGCACCGCATCGGCCGCACCGGCCGCGCGGGTGCGACCGGCATCGCCATCACCTTCGTGGACTGGGCCGACCTGCACCGCTGGAAGATGATCAACAAGGCCCACGACCTGCCCTTCGACGAGCCACTGGAGACCTACTCCAGCTCGGAGCACTTCCTGCACGACCAGGGAATCGCCCCCGGCATCAAGGGACGAATCGTCCCCGAGGGCACCGTCGAGCGGAAGCCGCGCCCCGAGAGCGGTGGCCGAGGCGGCCGTTCCCAGGGTGGTCGAGGCCAGGGCGGACGCAGCTCCGGTGGCCGCGGCCAGGGTGGCGGCGGACGCAACGGCGGCTCCGGCGACTCCGGCGGCAACCGGCAGCAGACGGCCTCCGGCGAGAAGTCCGGTGATCGCCCCGCCAAGAGCCGCAACCGCAACCGGCGTCGCACACGCGGCGGCAAGCCTGCCGCCGCCGGCGAGAACGGCTGACGACTAGTCGGTGACGACGACCTTCGTGCCGATGGGCGCGAAGGCCCACAGCTTCTTGGCGTCCGGGCGCGCCTGACGGATGCAGCCGTGGCTCTGCTCAGTGCCGAGCTGCTTCTCGGTCTGCAGTGGCCGACCGTTCTTGGTCGGGATGCTGTGGAACCCGATGGCGGCGTTGGCGCCACGCGTGAACCGGACGAAGTACTCCATCACCCCGGAGTCGTTGATGCCGACTGCATGGCGCGAGCGTGAGTAGACGGCGTACGTCCCGGAGCTCAGGTTCTCGGTCAGGCTGCCGGAGACCAGGTAGGTGCGTCGGACGTCGTCGTCCTTGTCGACCAGCCAGACCCGCTGGTCACTCATGTCGAAGACCACCCGCTTGCCGGTGCCGCTGTCGTCGGGGAGCGCGCGAATGGCCGTCTCCTGCTGCGTGGGCGTCTTGGTGGGCAGCGGGATGGCGATCGGGGTGGGTGCCCTGGTGGGCTCCGGGTCGGTCGACGGGTCGGTTGACGGGTCCGGCGACCGGGTGGCCTCGGGAATGGTCAGGCCGGTCAGCGCGACCTGGTCGCCCGAGCGGCCTTCTGACTGGACCCCGGACCTGCCGGCGTCGGCTGCGGCGGGGGCATCAGTGGGGAGCACGCCGATCCCACCGAGCAGTGCCACGAACGTGACGACGAACGCCGAACCGGCCGCACCGATCCGCGGGTAGCGGGGCCGGACCTGCGTCGCGTGGGGCAAGGGCTCAGTTCCGGTTCAGCAGCCCGGCGGCGACGTCGCGATAGGCCTGGGCGCCCTTGTTGCTCCGCGAGGTCCTCAGGATCGAGCGACCGGCTGCCGGGGCCTCGGCGAACCGGATCGACTTGGGGATCGGCGGCTCGATCACGTCGAGGTCGTAGGTCTCGGAGATGGTCTCGAGCACGGCGCGGGCGTGGTTGGTGCGCCCGTCGTACAACGTCGGCAACACGCCCCACACCACGAGCTCCCGGTTGGTGAACCGCTTGACGTCGTGGACGGTGTCGAGCAGCTGACCCACGCCGCGGTGGGAGAGCGTCTCGCACTGCAGCGGGATGAGTACGCCGGTGGCAGCCGTCAGCGCAGCGACGGTGAGCACGCCGAGGGAGGGCGGGCAGTCGAGGAGCACCCAGTCGTAGCCCTCGGTGTCCTCGACGGCGGTGCGGATGACGTACTCGCGGCCGGTGCGGGTGAGCAGGTCGGACTCCGCGCGAGCGAGCTCGATCGTGGCCGGCAGCAGGTCGACGCCGTCCTCGGTCTCGATGATCGCCTCGGAGGGGTCCAGGCCCTTGGTGAGCACGTGGTGCACCGAGATGTCGAGGTCCTCGGGATCGATGCCGAGGCTGAAGGTCAGGCAGGCCTGCGGGTCGAGGTCGATGAGGAGAACCTTCTGTCCCAGGTCAGCCAGCGCAGCCCCGAGGGACGCCACGGTGGTGGTCTTGGCGACGCCGCCCTTCTGGTTGGCGACGGCGAGGACATGGGTGGTGGACATCACCGCACATTGTGCCGTACGACGCGGCGCCTGACACGTAGGTCTCGCCTGTCCGGACGGCGCGTCTTGCCCTGCGTGGTTCACCAGGCCGGACGCGGCCCGCCGAACGGCATCTCGAGTGCCTCGGGTCCGAAGCCGGTGACGTCCGCCAGCAGCCAGTCGTCCTGGAGCAGCAGAGCGGCCGAACCAGGCTTCATCACCAGCCACAGCCAGCGACCGTCGGCCTCTCCGGCGAACACGGCCCGGGCAAGGAGGTCCTCCGCGGTCGCGTGGCCGGTGCCGCTGTCGTCAGCGAGGTCGTCCACCAGCCACATCGGCACCGTCCGTCCGCCGGCCCGCACGCGGATCGCCGGCGGTCCGTTGCTGATCTGCGGTCCAGGGTCGTCGTACGTCGTGCCCGCGCAGCGCGCGCCGAGGCCGGTGCCCGGGTCCTCGGAGACGATCGTGACCTCGACATGCCCGTCGAGGTCGCTGTTCCCGACGGTGGTGGTGACCGTGGCGCGCACCCGGTCGTTCCCGACGCAGCCGAAGTCGGCAATCGACCAGCCCGGGCTCATCGGCCAGGGCAGGTAGGTCGGCAGGTCGTCGCTCCGCCCGACGAGCTCGGCGAAGGAGTGGTAGTCGGCCTCGTCGGGCCGCCACAGGGGTTCGGTGCGGCCGTGCAGGGAGCAAGCGAAGGTTGCGCCAGCACCGGTGACCGGCGAGGTACAGCGAGGACACGACGCGGCGAGGCACGACCGAGGATAGTGGCTCAGGAGTTCCAGCGCGCCACGACCGGAGACTCCCGTTCGTAGCCGAGGACCGAGATCGTCGCGGTGTCGAGCTTGAACAGTCGGCCTTCCTGCACTGGCTGGTCGAGCCAGCGTGCTGCCAGGGCACGCGATGCGTGGCCGTGGCTGAACACGAGCACGCGTCCGCCATGCGCACGCACCTTCGCGACCACGCGGTCGAGCCGGCGGGAGACCTCGTCGGCCGTCTCGCCACCCGGACTCGGGTGCGACCACACCGTCCAGCCGGGGACCTCCTCACGGATGTCAGGAGTTGTGCGGCCCTCGTAGTCGCCGTAGTCCCACTCGGTGAGGTCGTCCTCGAGCTCGACGTCGGTGAACCCCGCGAGCTCTGCCGTACGACGCGCGCGGACCCGTGGACTGCTCAGCACGAGATCGAACTCGACGCCGTCGAGGCGGTCGGCCAGCTTCCCGGCCACCTCCTCGCCCTCGGTGGTGAGCTCGAGCTCGGTGTGCGAGGTGTGCCGGCCGTCCCGGCTCCATTCGGTCTCGCCATGGCGGACGATCCACAGCTCGCCGTCGGCGGCCTCGTGCGCACTCATCAGGAGGTCACTCGGCCTTGGGACCGGGACGATTCTTGTCGGGCCAGTTCTTGTCCTGCTGCGGGATGGGGCGGCCGGGCTGCTCGCCACCGCGTTCGGTGAGGTAGCTGTCCTTCGGCACCATCACCTTGCGGCGGAACAGGCAGACGACCTTGCCGTCCTGGTTGTAGCCGATGGTCTCGACGTGCACGACCCCGCGGTCGTCCTTGCTCTTGCTCTCCCACTTGTCGAGCACGGTCGTCTCGCCGTACAAGGTGTCGCCGTGGAAGGTCGGCGCGACGTGGCGCAACGACTCGATCTCCAGGTTGGCGATCGCCTTTCCGGAGATGTCCGGGACGCTCATGCCGAGCAGGATCGAGTAGACGTAGTTGCCGACCACGACGTTCTTCTTGAACTGGGTGGTCTCCTCGGCGTAGTTCGAGTCGAGGTGGAGCGGGTGGTGGTTCATGGTCAGCAGGCAGAACATGTGGTCGTCGAACTCGGTGACCGTCTTGCCCGGCCAGTGCTTGTAGGTCGCACCGACCTCGAACTCCTCATAGCTGCGACCGAACTGCATTCCACCTGCTCCTCTGTACGCGTTGCGTGCTGACGTCGGCCAGAGTCTGCCACGCACTGACTTTCCGCTAAGAAGAGCCTGAACGCCCCGTGGGCATGGCCCGAACCACGCGTGTGCCCGACGTATGCTGCGGGGATGTCCGGCTTGCGCAGTGGCGTCGCCGAGGAGTCCGCCCCGGAGTCACTGAACGCTGGCACGGACTCCCGCGCGAACGACGAAGCTCCCCGAAAGCCGCCGCTCTGGAAGCGTCTCGTCACCATCGTGGGCGCCCTGGCGGCCACCTTGCTCTGGGCGTGGCTGGTCGTCGTCGTCCTCGACGCCTCGAACTTCGTCAGCCCGCTCTCGGCGCTGCGCAATCGCACCTTCGAGGCGCCGGCCCTGCTGCCGAGCGTGATGGTCGTCTGGGTCTTCGTGATCCTGGTCGTCGCGATCATCGGGCGGCTCTGGCTCTCGCTCGGGGTGGTCACCGCGTTGACCGCCCTGCTGGGCGCGGTGAACGCCACCAAGCTCGACCTGCGCAACGACCCGTTCGTCCCCAGCGACTTCGTCTTCCTGGGCCAGCCGGGCTTTCTGTTCGACATGGTCCCGAAGTCCCGGCTCTTGATGGGTGCCCTCGGACTGGTGGTCATCGTCCTCCTCGCCTGGGCCTTCGGCTGGTTGGTCGCCAAGCTGTTCCCGCGTCTGTCCAGCGGGCTCTCCCGACGCGGAGTGATCGCCCTGCGCGTGACCCGCGTGCTGGTCGCCCTGATCTGCCTCGCCCTGCTCGGCCTGGCCAACAACTTCAACGAGGAAGACAACCCGTGGCGGGCTGCCTTCGACTCGACCGGTCTGCGATGGCGCGCCTGGGACCAACGGGTGAACTACCAGCGCAACGGGTTCGTCGCGGGGCTGCTGTTCAACACCCACGTCACCGCGATGGCCGAGCCCAAGGGCTACTCGAAGTCGGCTGTCGAGGAGATCGCCCAGCGCTACGAGGCGAAGGCCGCATCGATGAACGAGGGCCGCACCGCGAGCATCGACAAGACCAACGTCGTCATCGTCCTGTCCGAGAGCTTCAGCCAGCCCGCATGGCTCAAGACGGTGAAGTTCCCGAGGGACATGATCCCCAAGACGACTGCCGCGATGCAGAAGACGGTGTCCGGAAGGATGCTGGCTCCGGGCTTCGGCAGTGGCACCGCGAACACGGAGTACGAGCTGCTCACCGGGCAGTCGCTGAGCCAGCTGTCCCCGCAGCTGTCGGTGCCCTACGAGCAGCTCGTCTCGCACTACAAGGACTACCCCTCGGCCGTCGGCTACCTCCGCTCCCGTGGTCACGACGCCGTCGCGATCCACCCGTTCTCGCCGCGGATGTATGCGCGGACCCAGGTGTTCGACACCTTCGGCTTCTCGAAGTTCATCACCAAGGACGACATGAAGTTCAGGGGCCGCGGGGGCGGGCGCTTCATCGACGACGAGTCGGCGTACAACGAGGTGCTCCACCAGATCGACAAGCACGACAAGCCCTTGCTCACGCACCTGATCACCATGCAGAACCACATGCCGTTCGGCGGGCAGTACGACGACCCGGTCAACCCGAAGGGGCTACCACCCAAGTACACGAAGCTCGCCGGTCAGTACGCCCGCGGCCTCGCGCGCAGCGACGACGCACTCGCCGGCATGTTCGCCAAGCTGAAGAAGTCGCCGGAGCCGACCGCGGTGATCTTCTACGGCGACCACCTCCCGCCGCAGGTCTACCCGCAGACCCTGGTGGAGCGTGAGGGTCCGCTCCGGGCACACCAGACGCCGTTCCTGATCTGGAGCAACCGCAAGCAGCTGCCCCACTCGAAGCTGCCGACGACCAGCCCCATCCAGTTCATGCCCAAGCTGTTCAACGCGCTCAAGGTGCCGATCCCGCCGTGGTACGCGCTGCTCGACGACCTGGACAAGGAGATCCCGGCGATGGACACCGGGATCACGGTCAACCCGAACGACAAGAGGGTCAAGGCCTCGCAGCTCACCCCGGCTGCGAAGAAGGTGCTCGCCGACTACCGGATGATCATGTACGACCTGAGCATCGGGAAGCGCTACAGCGAGAAGACGATGTACGGAGACACCCCGTAGGAGTCTGCTAGACGATCCCGTGGAACCGCTGTGGGATGCGCACCAGCGGCCGCTTCTCCATCAGGGTCATCTGGCTGCCCTTCGGGGCGCGCCAGTTGCCCTTCGGATCCTCGACCACCAGTGCGTCGAGCTTCGCACCCGTGGGCGGCACGAAGTCCGGGATCTCGGCCGCGTCCGCGCCCTCGGTGATCCGCTCCAGCAGGCCGACCAGGGTGTCGCCGCCCTGGCGCCACTGGGTCTCCCGGGAACGGCCGTCGGCCTCGACCATCCGTTGCCGATGGTCGGCTGCCTCCTGCAGGTGGTCGCGGTCGCCGAACTTCATGTGGAACATCCACAGGTCCGGGTCCACGTCGTACGGCGTCCGCACCCCGTGGGTGCCCGCGCTCCAGTGGTCCGGCACCCACTTGATGGCGGGCTTGCACATCAGCGGCAGGAACTTCGCGAGCTGGCGCTGTCCCAGCAGCGGCTGGTCCAGGTCGAGCGGCGGCTCGGAGCCGACGTTGTGCACCACGTTGAACCCGAGGGAGCCGACGGCGTTGAGGCCCTCGCCGGACCTCTTCTCGACGTAGTCCCTGAGGCCTGAGTACTTGTCCGGGTCGGGGACGATGAACTCGTCGGTGTCGCAGAACAGCACCACGTCGTAGAGCTGCAGCAGCGAGCGCCCGAGGTTGCCGACGACCGCCATCCGGGTGCTGTTGAACTTGCCGTCGCGAATGGGCGGCAGGTGCAGTACGTCGCAGGGCAGGTTGTCGGTGGAGCCGTCCTCGGAGTTGTCGTCGACGACGTAGAGGTTGTCGGTGCCGAACTGGCCGCCGTAGTACCTGAGCCACAGCGGGAGCATCCTGCCCTCGTCGCGGCAGAACGTGATCGCGGCGATCCGGAGGGGCTCGCCCGGGTCGCGCCTCGGCGAGGCCTGCGTGTCCTGCTCTTCTCGCACCGGCTGTGACCCTGCGCCGCAGCATCCCGCGCACACCACTCACGGCCAGTACCCGTCGTCGTCGTCCGGCTGGTTCCGGCCTTGCCGTACCCGACGCCTGGCCAGGAAGGCCAACCCGTCGAGGGCCGCCTCGAGCTGCTGCTCGGCGCTCACCTTCTTCGTGTGTACGCCGGGCACCGCCCGCGCCTCGAGCTCGTCGACGTCACCGACGACGCGGAGGTCGAGCTTCCGCAGCTTGTCCAGCTCATCCCGGGACCGGCGGCGTACCCAACGCTCGTCAATCCCCAGGGGGACGTGTCGTCGCGGCCACGCTTGGCCAGGCCCTGCTTGGCCAGCCCACCCTTCACGAGTCGCTGGTACTCCTGCGGGCTGATCTCGTCCTCGGCCAGTCGCTCGTTGAGTGCGCGCAGCACGAGCGCCGACGCGGCGTCGATCCCCGGGTTGCTGCGAACCTCCAGGTCGCACAGGCCTGCCGGGATGCCGGCCACCTCCGCGAAGCGGTCCCAGAGGATGCCGGGTGGGGCGCCTGCCGGCGGCACCGTGATCAGGGTGAAGTGGTCGTGCCCCACGGCGTCGGACCAGCGCGACGCGATGTCGGAGAGGCGCTGGTGCTTCCAGAACCATCGCCCCGGCTTCTGCGACATGTCCTCGTTGCGTACGGCGTCGAGGAACTCCTCCCAGGTGCGGACCCCGCGGTTCTGCGTCGACTCGGTCCACATCGCCGGGAGCGAACGAGCGAGGTCGCGAGCGGTGAGCACCACCTGCAGGTCGGTGCCGGCGAAGGCTTCCTTGATCACCTCGATCTTCGGTTCCTTGCGCGGTGCGAGGTACTCCATCGAGACGATCGCTGTCCCGGGCCACTCGTTGACGACGTCGACCAGGTGCTGCCACGGGCCGTCCGGGGCGATCGGCTCCTGGTTCGGGCCACCGCGGTCGATCAGCTCACGGACGGCGAGGACCTGCTGGCGCCAGCGTTCGCAGGCGAACAGGATGCCGTGCTCGGCGAGCCGTTCGCGGTTGGTGGGGGTGCGCAGCACGTTCTGGATGAAGCTGGTTCCGGACTTCATCGCCCCGATGTGGAGCACAAGCCGCTTCGCCACACCGGGAGCATAGGCCATCACCACCTCGCGGTTCGGCCGCCCCGCAACGGTCCGCCGGACTCAGGAAGCGCCGTTCGGGCGGCTCAGGAACCCCCGCCGCCGGCCTTGCGCCGGTGCATCTTCGGGCCGGCCGCTCCGGCGACCTCGGAGCCGTGCGCCTTCTCCTTGACCGGGCGGTCCTTCGGCACTCCACGGTCGTTGGACTGCTTGCGCTCGAGCGCCTCGCGCATCTTGGCCTTGAGGTCCTCGTTGCCCTGGTCGCCGCTCGAAGTGTCGTCGTCCTGAGCCATGGTTGGTTCCTCCCGCGTTTGACCGTCAAGGTTCTCCACCCTCGCACGACCCGCCTCCGCGGTCGAGCAGATTAGGTCCCGTCGCGCTCCCAGGTGACTGGCAGGCCGTGCGGTGCCGCATGACCCAGGATGCGGCGCTCGCCGCCGGGCCAGGCGGTGAGTACGACGAGGAACTCGCGTCTCGTCCTCCGGCGTGCGCCGCGTCGGCTCGAGGAAGAGATGCACGAACGTCGACCCGTCAGCGTCTGCCTGGTCACCGAGCTGCTGGATGCGCTGCGAGATCCGTTCGCGCTCGGCGGCCGGGAGGTACTGCCACATCACGCTGTGCCAGAGCACGGTGGTGGCGCCGTCCCGGAGGGTGATCTGGTCGACGAAGTCCGCGGCCCCGACCCGTCGTACGGCGGGAGGGTGGTCCTGGGCCAGGGCCAGCGCGCCACGAAGACGTTCGAGCCGATGTGCCTGGTCGGGCCAGACGTAGGCGGTGAGGGCGAGCCTGCCTGCCGTGGTGGTGACGTCGATGGGGTTGATGTCGCAACCGGCGCTCTCCTCGAACCGGAGCCCCGGCCACGGGGACAGGCGACTCCGCCGACCAGGCGGGTTCGAGTCGAACCGGTGAGGACTGCTGGCCGAACCGCTGGCCGCCGACGTCGACGTACTCGAACCGGTCGGCCAGCAGGTTCAGCCCGCCGGAGGATCCGATCTCGAACAGCCGCACGGGAGCCCGGTGCTCGACCGGCAGGTGCAGGAGCCCGCCGACCAGCGCCGCGGCGCGACCCACCTCGTTGGTCTGGGGCGGTTGGTCGAGCCACTCGCGGACTGCGTCCGGCTCCTTCTCGAGCAGGGCCAGGAACGCGGCGGTGCCGCCGTCCGGCTCCCAGGTGCCGCCGACACTCGGGTAGTAGGCGCCGAGCGCACCAGCCCGCCGCTCGAGCACCAACCGGTGCACGCTGCCGAGCAGGCGCAGCGACAAGGCCGAGCCGCCGGGGTCGTCCTCGTGCCCCCGCAGGATCTCCGCCGTGAGCCCGCCGGCCTCGATGTCGTCGGCGAGCCGGCCGAGCAGCTCGGCGTACAGCGGTGACCCCTGCTCGGCACACGACTTCGCCTGCCGCCGAAACGTCGTCACCGGTCGCACGTCCCAGAGTCTCGCACCGGCCAGGTTGGGTCTCGTGCGTGACGTTGTGTCGGTGGGCTCGTTGGCGGTGTGGGACGGACAACCGAGGGAGATCTGATGCACCGCAAACTTGCCGCGCTCGTACTTGCTGCCACTGCTGCGATCGGCAGTTCCGCCACGGTTGCGCCTGCTTCGCAGGCCGCGGACCCGAAACCCTTGAGGTACGTCGCCCTCGGTGACTCCTACAGCGCAGCATCGGGTGTCCTGCCCGCGGACCCCACCTCGCCCTTCTGCCTGCGCTCGACGCGGAACTACCCGAAGGTCATCGCGCAGAAGGTCGGCGCCAGCCTCACTGACGTGACCTGCGGCGCGGCCGAGACCAAGGACTTCTTCACCGCCCAGCACCCCGACGTGGCCCCGCAGCTCGACGCCCTCAAGTCCAACACCCAGCTGGTCACCATGACGATCGGCGGCAACGACAGCGGCGTCTTCATCAACACGATCCTGCAGTGCGGGGCCAGAGGGCACCCTGACGCTCGGCCAGGGGCAACCCGTGCCAGAACAAGTACGGCGCCTCGTTCGAGAACACGATCCGCAACAAGACCTACCCCGACCTCGTCAAGGCGCTCAAGGCCGTGCACAAGCGCTCGCCACGCGCCGAGGTCGCCATCCTCGGGTACCCCTGGATCACCCCGCCCACCAAGGGCTGCTTCGACAAGATGCCGATCGCCACCGGCGACGTTCCCTACGTCCACCACATCCAGTGGACGCTGAACGACGCCGTACGACGAGCGGCCGCCGCCACCGGCACCACCTACGTGAACATGAACAAGGTCTCCACGGGCCACGACGCCTGCAAGCCGATCGGCGTGCGCTGGATCGAGCCCGTCACCCAGGGCACCAACCCGGTCGTCGTACACCCCAACGCCCTGGGCGAGGCCCGCATGGCCGCCCAGACAATGCGAGTCCTCGGCCTCAGCTGACGCTGGCGCAACCACTGCTGGTCGAGCAGCGAGCGAAGCGAGCCGATCGACGAGCCAGGGCCGTCACGACGTGTCGCAGCACGCCGAGCTGGTCGAGCAGCGAGCGAAGCGAGCGATCAGACGAGACCAGCGCCGTACGCCGAGGGACCATCGCAACCCCAGGTGGTCGAGCAGCGAGCGAAGCGAGCGATCAGACGAGACCAAGCGCCGTACGCCGAGGCGCCGCAACCCCGGGTGGTTGAGGAGCGAGCGCCAGCGAGCGTCTCGAAACCACGTCGATGGACCTGCTCCCAAGGTGGTCGAGAGTCGAGAAGGGGTGGTTGCTGTTCGCTGTGGTCGCCGTTCGGTTCCCCACGCCGGTTCGCACGAGCTTTCGAGGTCGACCTCACTCGACCGTTGTGGTCGCGGCTCCGGACGATGGCAGATCAGTTATCCACATTCTCGAACACACTATCGAAACTGTCAGTCCAACCACCTAGAATGGCCCATGGCCACGGCACCCACCCTCACCCCCACCGAGGTGATCGACCGTGTCCGCGCCGCCCGCACGGCCCGAGCAGCAAGCGCCGTCGAAGCAGCTCGAGCTGGCCCTGGAGTGGGCGCGGCTGCACCCCTGCCCGGCCAACGAGACACCGGCGCACTGGGGCGAGGCCGACCTGCACGACGAGAGGCCTGGTCCCGCTCGCCGGTCCCGGTGCTCCGTGGGTCGCGGAGTTCGCACCCGCCGACCTGGCCGCCGCGCTCGGGATCACCCACGACGCCGGCCGGCAGCTGATCGCCGACGCCCTCGAGCTCGCCCACCGGCTCCCGCGGCTGTGGAGCTGGTGCTGGCCGGTGAGGTCCCGGTGTGGCGGGCCCGGCTGATCGCCCGGGAGACCACCGACCTCTCCGTCGAGGCCGCGCTGTTCGCGGACCGGCTGATCGCCGCCACCCCGACCAGGATCGGGCAGGTCCAGGCCGCCCGGCTGGTGCAGGAGGCCCGGCTGTACTTCGACCCCGACCGCGCCATCGCCGACGAGGAGGAAGCCCTCACCAAGCGCGGCGTCTGGCTGCGCCACGGCGGCGCCCCGGCCACCACCGACGTGCACGATGACCCTGGACACCCCCGACGCCGCTGCTCTTCGACCAGACCGTCACCCGGATCGCCAGGCGACCTCAAAGAGCTCGGCGACACCGAGGACCTCGACGTCCGCCGGGCCCGTGCCGTCGGGATCCTCGCCGACCCCCAGCACGCCCTCGACCTGCTGTCCGGCCGCGAGGCCGCAGCACGCCAGGCGCACCGGGCGGGTGCGACCAACCTCTACGTCCACCTCACCCCCGCAGACCTCGAAGCGACCTCGCCGGCGGCACCGGTGCTGCCTCGATCGAGAAGCTCGGCGCCGCCACCACCCAGCTGCTCACCGACTGGCTCACCCGGTTCGCAGCAGCCGGCACCAAGATCACCCTGCGCCCGGTCCTCGACCTCAACTCCGACCGGGCCGTGGACCAGCACGACCCACCCGACGCGATGCGCGAGACCGTGGTCCTGCGCGACGCCCACTGCGTCTTCCCCGGCTGCCGCCGCGACTCCCGGGCCTGCGACCTCGACCACATCACCGAGTACCTCCCGATGGAGGACGGCGGACCACCGGGCCAAACCCGGCCCGGCCAATCTCGCGCCGCTGTGCCGGACCCACCACCGCGTGAAGACCCACACCGCCTGGCACTACAAACGCCTCGACGACGGCAGCTACGTGTGGACCGCACCCACCGGGCACCAGTACACGTCACCCGTCCCGCGGCTGACCCGAAGAGCTGACCGCCCCAACGCTGTGGTCAGCGTGCCGTGGTGCTGGCGTCACTGGCCCTTGGTCTCGTCTGACCGCTCGCTCCGCTCGCTGCTCGACCACCAGTGGTTGCTGCCGCACGCCTCGTCGTACGGCCAGCACCCGGTGGTTGAGGAGCGAGCGCCAGCGAGCGTCTCGAAACCACCGTCCCCTGTGGTTGCTGAGGCGTCGCGTCCTACGGCCCCTGGTCTCGTCTGACCGCTCGCTCCGCTCGCTGCTCGACCACCTGTGGTTGCTCGCCGCCCCACGTCCTCGTCGTACGGTCACCCCGGTGGTTGAGGAGCGAGCGCCAGCGAGCGTCTCGAAACCACGACCTGTGGCTACGGCCTAGCCTCGGGGCATGGACGAGACACCGAGCATCCACGAGTGGATCGGCGGGACGGAGGCGATCCGGCGCTGGCTGGACGCGTTCTACGACGAGGTGGAGCGGGACGCGCTGCTGGCGCCGGTCTTCGGGGGTGTGGTCACCAAGCAGCACCGGGAGCACGTCACGGCTTGGTGGGCCGAGGTGATGGGTGGACCGGCCGTCTACTCCGAGCAGCACGGCGGCTACGAGCACATGCTCGCCATGCACCGCGGCCTGGCCATCTCCGCCGAGCAGAGGCTGCGGTTCGTGACGCTGCTCAGCGCAGCCGCCGACACCGCTGGACTTCCTGATGACCCGGAGTCGCGCGCCGCGCTGATGGGGTACGCCGAGTGGGGCACCCGGCTGGCCGTCGAGAACTCCGCGCCGGGAGCCGAGCCGGCGCCACACGCACCGGTCCCGCGGTGGGGATGGGGTGTGGCGCCGCCGTACCAGCCCTGAGTGGTTTCGAGACGCTCAGCTCTTGAGCTTGTAGTCCTTGAGCAGGCTGCGGCCGATGATCATCTTCTGGATGTCGGCCGTGCCCTCACCGATCAGCAGGAACGCCGCCTCGCGGTAGAGGCGCTCGATCTCGTACTCCTTGGAGTACCCGTAGCCGCCGTGGATGCGGAAGGACGCCTCGACGACCTCGTTGCAGTACTCCGCGGCGAGGTACTTCGCCATCCCCGACTCGACGTCGTTGCGCTCGCCGCGGTCCTTCATCCGGGCGGCGCGGACCATCATCGCGTGGGCGGTCTCGACCTTGGTGGCCATCTCCGCGAGCCGGAACAGGATCGCCTGGTGCTGGGCGATGGGCTTGCCGAAGGTCTCGCGCTGCTGGGCGTAGGAGATGCCGAGCTCGAAGGCCCGGTTGGCCACACCGGTCGCACGCGCGGCGACGTTGACGCGGCCGACCTCGACACCGTCCATCATCTGGTAGAAGCCCTGGCCCGGAGCCTCGCCGAGGATCTGGTCGGCGGAGATCTCGTGCCCCTCGAGGATCAGCTCGGTGGTCTCGACGCCCTTGTAGCCCATCTTGTCGAGCTTGCCGGGCACGGTGACGCCCTGCGCGGTCTCCCCGAAGCCGGGCTCCTTCTCGACCAGGAACGTCGTCATGTTCTTGTAGACCGAGTCGGAGCCCTCGTCGGTCTGCACGAGTACGGCGACCAGGTTGGACGTGCCACCGTTGGTCAGCCACATCTTCTGGCCGGTGATCTTGTAGCCGCCGTCGTCGCCCTTGACCGCCTTGGTCTTGATCGCGGCGACGTCGGAGCCCAGCGACGGCTCCGACATCGAGAACGAGCCGCGGACCTCACCGGTCGCCATCTTCGGCAGGTACTTCTGCTTCTGCTCGTCGGTGCCGTGCTTCATCAGCATGTACGCCACGATGAAGTGGGTGTTGATCACACCGGAGACGCTCATCCAGCCGCGGGCGATCTCCTCGACGGCCAGGGCGTAGGTCAGCAGCGACTCACCGAGCCCGCCGTACTCCTCGGGGATCATCAGGCCGAAGATGCCGAGCTCCTTGAGCCCCTCGACGATCTCGGTGGGGTACTCGTCCTCGTGCTCGAGCTCGGTGGCGACCGGGAGGATCTTGGTGTCCACGAACTGGCGGACGGTCTTCAGGATCTCTTCCTGGATGTCGGTGAGGCCTTCGGTCTCGCAGAGGCGACCCATGTTGTGCGTCCTAACGGGTGGGCGGATGATGACAGCGATCCGCGCAAGGTTAACCGGAACAGTCACCTCGAACCCCGGGGTCCCACCATGACCAACCTCACTCCAGGGGCGGGCCATCCTTGCGCTGCAGCACCGGCCGCAGCCACGGGTAGCGCCGCACGACTGCGCCCCGCAAACCGGTCTCCTGCAGCCTCTCGCTCTCGGCGACCTCCGCGGCGACCTCCTCACGCAGCGCCCGGCGCTGGTGCCGGAGGTCGCGTACGTCGTGGAGCAGCGTTGCGGCCAGCTCGACGGCGACCTGTGCGACCTCGCCGTCGGTGACCGACTCCGGCACCCGGCGCTGCTCGAGCTCGTCCGGCACGAGGAGTGAGTCGAGGTCCCCGATCACGTGGAACCCCTGGGCGGCGATGTAGTCGACCGCGGCCCGTCCCCGCTTCCGGATCTCCTCGATCCGCTCCTCGTCGGGCCAGAACGGGTCGCCGTTGCGCGGCACCAGCCGCTCGTCGGCGAGGAAGGTGCGGATGTAGGTGCCGCGGTCGATGGCGGTGTTGAAGTCGCCGAGATGCTGGTTGATCCGGCGCAGGGTCTCGGCCTCGACCACGCCCATGGATGCGTTCGGGAAGCTCTGGGTCAGGTCCACGGAGTCCGGGTCGACACCGAGGAGTCCCGCGAACCGGTCCCAGATCTCCCGGCGTGGGGCGTCCGTGCCGGGCAGCGGGAGGACGTGCACCCGCTCGGGTGGGAAGACCGGCGACCATCGCTCGAGCACCCGGTGGATGTCGAGGGTGCGCCAGTTCCACACCGCAGTGCTCGCGGTCGACTCGGTGCGGGCGTAGTCGGCCATCGGGGTGGTGTCGCGGTTCTTGATGCTCTCCTGCCAGCTCGCGGTGAACAGGCCCAACGGCTCCCTGCCGGTCAGGACGAGGTGGACCTCCGCAGGCGCCAGGTCCGAGACCATCCGGGCAGCCTGTTCGGTCGAGGCGGCTGCGAAGAACTCGTGGCTGATCAGCGCCGTGCCGTGCCACTCGGCAACGTCGGCTCGCAGGCGGTCCCAGGCGCCGTGCTGACGCGGGCTCGCCTCCTCGGTCGCGGCCGGATGACCACGGATCACCCGGCTCGCCCAGAGGTGTGCCCGGCGCGAGTGACCGGGCAGCCGGACGCCCTGCTCCTCGAGGGCCTCGCGGTTGGCCCACAGGATCGTCTGGAGGTACGTCGTCGCGGTCTTGGGGAGCCCGACGTGCAGGTAGACGCGTTCAGCCATCGTCGCGACCAGCCCGCTCAGATCGTCCGGTTGTACTTCTCGACCGCGGCGGCGATCTTCTCCTCGTCCTGCGCGGCGATCGGCAGCAGCAGCTCCTCCACGAGGTCGACGACCTCGGCGAGCCGGATGTTCAGCTGGCGACACTCCTGCACCTCGGCCTCGAGGTCCTCGAGCCGATGCTGCAGCGCGTCGAGCCGCTCGCCGGCGACTGCCCGCGCCATCCGCTCGACCGCGCGCGCCTTCAGGCCCGGCTTCGAGCCTGGCCCACCGGCTCCTTCGCGGGTCACTTCCGCCATTCCGCCACCAATCGCACGACTGGACGTTCGGACCCTTCACCTTCGGTGTGGTCCGACGTCGGCACCTGAGTGGTCTGCACGATAACCGCTCCGGAGTCCCGCAGCGTCTGGAGCACGCGTTCGGCGTTCTTCGGCCGGGTCGCGTCGCGGGGCCCCGGCGGCGCGGGTCGCTCCCCCGGTCGCAGGGCCTCGAAGTCGGCGTACATCCTGCCCCCGGCGCCGAGCGTCATCCGGGCGAACCTCGTCAGCGCCTCCAGCCCGCGCTGGTCGGTGGAGTCGATGAGGTGGTTGGCCAGGAGCGTGGGTGGGCCGGGCAGCCGCGCGACCCTGGCTCCCTGGGCGAGCACCGAGCGCAGCTCGAGGAGGTTCATCCAGCCGACCTCGAGGTCGAGGCCTTCCTCCTCCGCCTGGCGCTGAACCGCGTTCGCTGCGCCGCGCGAGTAGTCGAGGGCGAGGGCCGGCACGCCCTTGCGGGCGAACCACAGCGAGTCGGCTCCGCGTCCGGCACCGACGTCGACGAGCCGTGCCACCGTGCCCTCCGCCTGGAACACGTGTTGCGCCAGCGCGCTCGGACGCCTCGCGGGCAGCGTTCTCCCGCAGCTGGCCTGTAGCGCCCGTCCCAGATCTTGCGGTTGACCCGCGTCCCCCGGAACCAGCCGTTGAGCCGCCGGTACGTCGTGCGCGGGGTGGCGAAGTGGAAGGCCGGGTCGGGCACCTTCCAGTTCGGCCCGTACGTCGCCTCCAGCAGCTTCTCCGGCCTGGCCGGAGCCGGCAACGTCCGGCCGGCGAAGGTGCACGTCCCGAGCGGGAACACCCACTCCTCCTCGAACGGCGTACCGATCTCCCCCATCAGGTAGAGACGCCCGTTGAGGAAGTAGCCGCCGAACACGTCGAGCCCACGGACGGCACCGTCGGCCTCGAGCACCTCGACCTTGAAGGCAGCCGCGCTGTAGCGGTCGATCGAGTACCCACGTTCGCGCAGGTAGCGCTGCAGCCGGTAGGACTCCCGGATCACGTCGAGGGGGTGCTTGTGCCGGCTGACGTAGCCGAGGTCGACATCGCTGTCGTGGCCGATGAAGTCCTGCTCGCGGATGGCGCCGAGCAGGGTGCCGTACACCGGGAACGCATCCACCCCGGCCTCGAGCAGCGCGGAGAGCACCTGCTCCGTCGAGTCCAGCAACGGAGCCGTCTGGTCGCGGTCGCGGGTGTCGAAGGTCGTGGTGATCCGGTTGGACTTGTCGATGCCGAGTGGCCGCCCGGAGGAGTCCACGACGGCGATCCGGTCGGTGCTGCTGCCGAGGCTGACCTCCTCGTCGAAGAGCACGCGGCCGGACACGTGCTCGACCACCGAGAGCTGGGTGGTGCCGTCGAGGAAGCGGCGCAGCGCCGGCGGCCATTCGGCCACCTGGCCGGCGTCCCCGGGGCGGGTGTCGCGCAGGGTCCAGAACGACCAGATCCGCCGACCGTCGAAGAGCGTGTCGACCACGGTGTCCTCCGCCGAGGTCAGGTGCACCCCGGAGTCGTCGACCCGCGCGACTCGCAGTCGGTGCCGGCTCGGGCATCGGCGGCTCAGTCCCCGACGAACTCGTTGGCCCGGGTCAGGTCCTCGTCGAAGTCGACCTCGACGATGTGGTACTTGGAGATGTCGAGCGCCTCGACCCGCAGGCCGTCCTGCTCGATGCCGAGCTCGATGCCCCGCTCGAAGTAGTCCTGGTCCCCGGCCTCGTCGAGTCGCTGGATCAGCGTTGCCTTGTCCTCGCCCGAGATGAAGTTGATCCCGACCGCCTCGCCCAGCCCACCGACGACCTGCTTGGACAGCTCCTTGATGTAGCCGTCGTCGTCGAGGGTGTACTTCACCTCTTCCTCGGCCACCGACTCGGTGTTGACGCACACGAAGCTGCGTCCGCCCTCGATGTGCTCCTGGATCAGCGGCAGCACCCGCGGGTCGAAGACCACGTCGCCGTTGAGCCACAGCACGCCTCCGGGCTGGGAGAGCCGGAGCGCCTTGAGCAGGCTCTTGGAGGTGTTGGTCGAGTCGTAGACCTCGTTGTAGACGAAGGAGATGTCCGGCATCGCCTCGATCACGAGGTCGAGCTTGAAGCCCACCACAGCCGTGACGTAGACGTCCTCGCCGTAGGCATCGCGCAGCGCATCGACCGCGCGGCGCATGATGCTCTGCCCCGAGCGCAGTGGGGTGAGGGGCTTGGGATGTGGTCGGCCGAGGCGGGTACCAAGCCCCGCGGCCAGAATGACGACCTGCTTGGCCACCTGCGAACTCCTTGTTTGCGCTCCTGCGGCGAACGATCCCGGGCAGCCTACCCATGGCCGTGACTCTCCAGCCATGTTCCTGCTGCGCGGCGTGGGATCGCGAGTCACGCCCGAAGATAGGGTCGCCACGTGGACTACACCCGACGAAGCGGCGCGCTTCGGCACCTCGGCGGGGCAGCGGGATGAGCACGACACCCGTCCGCGTGTTCGCGGCCCGCCTCGCGGGCCTGCCCGTGTTCGACCCCCAGGGCGACCAGGTGGGCAAGGTGCGCGACGTCATCGTGGTGCTGCGGTCCGACGTACGACAGCCGCGTGTGGTGGGTCTCGTCGTGGAGGTCTTCGGGCGCCGCCAGATCTTCGCGCCGATGACCCGGGTGACCAACATCGACCCCGGACAGGTGATCACCACCGGCCTGCTGAACATGCGCCGCTTCGAGAAGCGCTCGACCGAGACCCTGGTCGTCGGGCAGATGCTCGACCGCAGGGTGAAGGTGCGCAGCACCGGCGTCGAAGGGGTCGTCTTCGACGTCGCGATGGAACAGACCCGGACCAGGGACTGGGTGCTCTCCAGGGTCGCGCTCACCGAGGGCGCGAAGGGGTTCCGCAGACGACCGCAGACCCACGTCGTGGAGTGGGACGACGTCGAGGGTCTCTACCAGGGGCAGGACAACCAGGGCGCCGAGCACCTGATCGCCTCGCTCGCCGACCTGCGCCCCGCGGACGCCGCCAACGTGATCCACGAGCTGCCCCCCGAGCGCCGCAGCCAGGTGGTCGCCGGGATGGACGACGAGCGGCTCGCGCACGTCCTCGAGGAGCTGCCCGAGGAGGACCAGGTCGAGATCCTCGAGCACCTCGACTCCGAACGCGCCGCCGACATCCTCGAGGAGATGTCCGCCGACGACGCCGCCGACCTGATCGCCGACCTGCCGCCCGAGACCGCGCAGACACTGCTCGGCCTGATGGAGACCGAAGAGGCCGCCGAGGTCCGCCGACTGATGGTGTACGGCGAGGAGACCGCGGGCGGCATGATGACGCCGGAGCCGGTGATCCTGCCGCCGGACGCCACCGTCGCCGAGGCCCTGGCCCACGTTCGCGACGAGGACATCACGCCCTCCCTGGCCGCGCTGGTGCACGTCTGCCGCCCGCCGCTGGAGACACCGACCGGCAAGCTCCTCGGCGTCGCCCACATCCAGCGCCTGCTGCGTGAGCCGCCGTCCACCCTGGTCGCCGGGGTCCTCGACACCGGCATCGACTTCCTGCGGCCCGAGGCGACGCTCGAGGACGTCTCCATGTTCCTGGCCACCTACAACCTGGTGGCCGCCCCCGTCGTCGACGACGACGGCCGCCTGCTCGGCACCGTCACGGTGGACGACCTGCTCGACCACCTGCTGCCCGAGGGGTGGCGCGACCGCAAGATCGGGAGCGGGTGAACCGCATGGACAAGCCCGAGAAGCAGGACCGGAAGGCCGAGAAGCGCCGCGACGAGCGGGCCAGGACCGTCCGGCTGGACACGCCCCGCGAGCTGCGCCGCAGCCTGGTGCGCAGACCCACGGTGAGGCAGGACGCCTTCGGCATCTTCGCCGAGCAGTTCGCGCGGTTCATGGGCACGGCGCGATTCCTGATCTACATGACGTTGTTCGTCATCATCTGGATCGCCTGGAACCTGCTGGCGCCGGTCGATCTCCGGTGGGACGACTACCCGTTCATCTTCCTCACCCTGATGCTCAGCCTGCAGGCGTCGTACGCCGCTCCGCTGATCCTGCTCGCCCAGAACCGCCAGGAGGTGCGCGACCGGGTGATCAACGAGCAGGACCGGCAGGCGAACGCCCGCGCGCACGCCGACATGGAGTTCCTCGCCCGCGAGGTCGCGTCCCTGCGGATGGCCCTCGGCGAGGTGGCGACCCGCGACTTCCTGCGCTCGGAGCTGCGCAACGTGGTCGAGGAGCTGAACGACGACGAGGAGGAAGACTCCCCGGACGAGGCCTCGTGATGCCACGTACGCTGGAGCCCATGACTTCCCCCGCAATCGAACGGGTTCAGGCTGCGCTGGCTCGTGTCAACGACCCCGAGATCAAGCGCCCGATCACCGAGCTCGGCATGGTCGAGAACATCGACATCGACGACACCGGGCTGGTCGCGGTCAAGGTGCTGCTCACCGTCGCCGGCTGCCCGCTCAAGGACACCATCATCAAGGACGTGACCACCGAGGTCACCCGCGTCGAGGGCGTGACCGCTGTCGACGTACAGCTCGGTGTGATGACCGCCGACCAGCGCTCGAAGCTGCAGGAGGACCTCCGCGGCAGCACCGCCCAGCGCGAGATCCCGTTCGCGAAGCCCGACTCGCTGACCAAGGTCTATGCCATCGCCTCCGGCAAGGGCGGCGTCGGCAAGTCCTCGGTGACGGTCAACCTCGGTATCGCCATGGCCAAGCAGGGCCTGAAGGTCGGCATCGTGGACGCCGACATCTACGGCCACTCGGTGCCCGCCATGCTCGGGATCGCCGACACCCGACCCACCCAGGTCGAGGACCTGATCATGCCGGTGCCGACCCCGAGCGGTGTCTCGGTGATCAGCATCGGCATGCTCAAGCCGCGCCGCGACCAGGTCGTCGCCTGGCGTGGCCCGATGCTCGACCGGGCGCTCGTGCAGATGCTCGCCGACGTCTACTGGGGCGACCTCGACGTGCTGCTCCTCGACCTTCCCCCCGGCACCGGTGACGTCGCGATCTCGCTGGGCCAGCACCTCCCGAGCGCGGAGGTCATCGTGGTCACCACTCCGCAGGAGGCCGCCACCGAGGTCGCCGAGCGGGCCGGCACGATGGCCTCGATGATGCACCAGCGCGTCATCGGCGTCGTGGAGAACATGTCCTTCCTGCCCTGCCCGCACTGCGCGGACGACGGGGTCGAGCACCGCCTCGAGATCTTCGGCAGCGGTGGCGGCGCTCGCGTGGCCGCCACCCTCGGCGCCCGCTTCGGGTACGACGTCCCCGTGCTCGGCGAGGTCCCGATCGACGTGAGCCTGCGTGAGGGTGGCGACACCGGCAAGCCGATCGTGGAGTCCGACCCGACGGCTCCCGGCGCCGTCGTACTCGACAAGATCGCCCGTGGGCTCTCCGGTCGCGGTCGCGGCCTGGCCGGGATGCAGCTCGGTCTGAGTCCCACGGCGAAGGGCTGACCGCAGTGTCTCGCGCCCGAAGTCGTTGCTTGTGGTCGTGGTCCAGGTGCGTGCAGCGCAAGGCCGAGGAGCGAAGCTGTGGCAGCGCCACTGCGAGTGACGAGAACGCAGCGATGTGCGTGCCTGGGCCGCGAGCGCTGCAACGTATTTCTGACGCGAGACACTGATGCTGGGGGTCGGGCTTCCGGAGCTGATGGTCATCATGGTCGTCGCGGTGGTCGTCTTCGGTCCCGAGCGCCTTCCTGAGTTCGCCCGTCAGGCCGGGCGGTTCGTCCGCCAGATGCGCAACCTCGCGCAGAGCGCGCAGACCCAGCTGCGCGAGGAGCTCGGCCCGGAGTACGCCGACCTGCGGCTGGCCGACCTCGACCCCCGCCAGGCGATCCGCAAGCACATCCTCGAGGCGATGGACGACGACGACGTCCCGGAGCCGGAGCGAGTACGAGGTGCTCGCCCAGGACGAGCGTCCCCCCTACGACCACGAGGCGACCTGACGGCAGCCGGTCGTCGGTCAGCCCGTCGTGGTCAGCCGGTCTTGGCGTCCAGCCCGACCTCGACCTCGAAGGTCTTGTTGCCGCGCTCGATGGTGAGCGTCACCTTGTCGCCCGGGACGTGCGTGCGGATGGCCACGACCAGGTCCTTCGAGCTCGACACCGGCTTCCCGTCGACCTTGCGGATCACGTCCCCGACCTCGAGGTCGGCCTCCGCGGCCGGCTGGCCCGGAGTGATCTCCTCGACGGTGGCGCCGTCGAACGTCTGGTGCCGCGCACGCTGGCGCCGATGACGGGGTACTGCGCCTTGCCCGTCTTGAGGATCTGCGCAGTGGTGACCTGGACCTGCTCGATCGGGATCGCGAACCCCACGCCGATGTTGCCACCCTGGTCGGAGGCGAGCGATGACCGAGGGACGCGATGGCGGAGTTGACCCCCACCACCTCGCCCTGCAGGTTGACGAGCGGGCCGCCGGAGTTGCCGGGGTTGATCGCGGCGTCGGTCTGCACGGCGTTGATGAAGGAGTTGTCCTTCTCGTTCCCGCCCGTGGTCACCGGGCGGTTCACCGCGCTCACGATGCCCGAGGTGACCGTCGCCGAGAGGCCGAGCGGTGAACCGATGGCGATCACCGTCTCACCCACCCGCATCTGGTCGGCCGAGCCGATCGCCACCGGCTTGAGCGACTTGGCCTTCTCGGCCTTGAGCACCGCGATGTCGTAGACCGTGCTTCGGCCGACGACGGTGGCCTTCATGTGGTTGCCCTTGTGGTCGACGATCTCGATCGGACCGTTGTCCTCGTCGGCCTGGGCGACCACGTGGTTGTTGGTGATCACGTGGCCGCTCTTGTCGATGACGAAACCCGACCCGGTGGCACCCTGCTCCTCGCCCTCGTACTCGGCCACGATCTGCACCGAGCTCGGCAGCACCTTCTCCGCGACCGCTGCGATGCTGGCGTTGTCGGCCGGCAGCGGTGGCGCCGTACGGCGCTCGACGCTGAAGACGTCACCGGGCACGCCGCCGTCGCCCGCCACGAGCGCACCCGAGAGCGCTCCTCCGGTGAGGCCGAGGATCAGGGCCATCAGCGCGACTGCGGGCCACATCCAGCCGGGCACCTTCGCGCGGGCAGCGGGCTCGGTGACCGGGTAGGCCTGGGTCGGTGACGGCGGTCGAGTACTGGGGCGGCGACGGGGTCGAGTACTGGCTCGGTGACTGGTAGAGCGAATGCGTGACGGCTGGGGCGGAGGCGGATACGGCGACGAACCCTGCCGGCCGTAGTAGCCGCCCGGCGACTGGTAGGGCGGCGGGTAGGGGTTCTGCCCCTGCCAGCTGCCCCCGGTCACGGGCGCTGTCGGCTCGTTCGGGTTGTCGTTGCTCACAGGCCCTATCTTGACCTACGGACCAATACCGGGGCTGTCGTCGTCTCAGCGCCCGTGGGCGAACCGACCGGCCCACGTGGCTGGTCACCACGAATCATCGCCGGCGACTGGCGCGCCGGGACGTCGCTGCGGCCCACGGGTCCACCCGTGACGGTCAGCAGTCCGAGGACACACGCACCGACCGCTCCGCTGCCCACGACCACTGCTGCCGTACGACGACGACGCGACTGCTTCTCGATCTGGTCGACCGCGGCCCACGCGTCAACGGCGTACAGCGACCCCAGCAGCTGCGGTGGCGGGTCGACGGACCCGGGCGCCGAGAGGCCACCGAGCCGACGCTTGACCAAGCCCTCGTGCTCGACCAGCCGGCGACATCCGGGGCAGGTGAGGACGTGGGACCAGGCCCGCTCCGCCTCGGCAGCGGGCAGCTGGCCGTCGACGAGCGCCGAGGCCTTGGTGCCGATGTGTCCGCTGAGCGACAGCATCACCGCACCTGTCCGGCCACGCGCGGCAGCAGTGGCCCGGCGAACCGGGTGCGTCCGGCGCGCGGGGCGCGGTGGGCGAGTGCGGTGCGCAGCTGGGCGCGACCGCGGTGGATGCGGGAGCGGACGGTGCCGAGCTTGAGGCCCAGCACGTCGGCGATCTCCTCGTAGGTCAGGCCCTCGATGTCGCAGAGCACGACCGCGGCCCGGAAGTCCGGCGCGAGCGAGGCCAGGGCGGCCTCGACGTCGGCGTCGAACATGCGGTCCAGCTGGACGTCGTCCGGGCTGGGCAGCGCGCTCGGCAGCCGGGTCGCGGCCTCGTCGCTGAGTGCGTCGAAGCGGATCCGCTGCTTGCGGCGTGCCTGGTCGAGGAAGAGGTTGGTGGTGATTCGGTGCAGCCAGCCGGCCATGGTGCCCGGGGTGTAGGTGTGCAGCGACCGGAAGACCCTCACGAACACCTCCTGCGTCAGGTCCTCGGCGTCGTGGCGGTTCCCGGTCAGGCGGTAGGCGAGCCGGTAGACGCGTGCGGAGTGGTCCGTCACGATCTGCTCCCAGCTCAGCTGCTCGCCCGACGTGTCGCTGGAGGGGGTCACCATGTGCCCACGCTAGGGAAGTTCCCTGAGACGCGGCTGAGGGTTCGCCAGCAACTTGCCGAGGGGTTCTTCACGATCGTTGAACGTGCGGCGCCGGACGGTTTGTTCCCCCAGGCGGCCCGGAGCGGCCTCGAGGCACCCTCGTCGCGCCTGTCCGGAGGCGCCGGAGCCGGAGGGTAGGGTCCGAATCGTCAAGGCAACGCACGTCAGGAGACCGTCATCGTCACGCCAATGAAGCCCGCGAGCTGGACCTACGCCGAGGAGTTCGTCGCAGAGGACGAGGTCCTGGCGAGCGCCCGCGCGCGGGCCGAGGAGGTCGGCGTCGCACCGATCGGCTCCGGGACCGGGGCCGCGCTCCAGTTCCTCGCCTCGGTGCTCGAGGCACGCGCCGTCGTCGAGATCGGCACCGGCACCGGCGTCTCCGGGCTGTGGCTGCTCCGCGGCATGCGCCCCGAGGGCGTGCTCACCACGGTGGACACCCAGGCCGAGCACCAGCGCCACGCCAAGGAGGGCTTCATCGAGGCCGGCTTCGCCTCCCAGCGCTTCCGGCTGATCCCGGGAGCTGCCCTGGAGGTGCTCCCCCGGCTGACCGACGGCCACTACGACCTGGTCCTCTGCGACGGCGACAAGAACGAGTACGCCGACTACCTCACCGAGGCGCTGCGGTTGCTGCGCCCGGGTGGCGTGGTGGCCTTCGACAACGCCCTGTGGCACGACCGGGTTGCCGACCCGGCACAGCGTGACCCCGAGACGGTGGCGATCCGCGAGCTGTTGACGGCGGTGCAGGAGAACGAGCAGCTGGTGCCGGTGCTGCTGCCCGTCGGTGACGGGCTGCTGGTTGCCAAGAAGGTCTGGACGCCCGAGGCCTAGGCCCTGCGGACCCCGGCGAGGGGCTCGGGCTGCCCGAGCCAGTCGAGCAGCAGCCGGGCGCCGAACCCGGTCGGCCCCTCGGTCCACTCGAACCGGTCCTTGGGGGCGTCGCCGGTCGAGGCGATGTCGAGGTGCGCCCAGGGTCGGCCCCCGATGAAGTGCTGGAGGAAGAGCGCCGCCGTGATCGCCGGTGGCCCACCGGGAGCGTTGTCGGAGTCGGCGATCTTGGAGGAGAGCTTGTGCTCGTACTCCCCGGACAGCGGCATCCGCCACACGGGCTCCCCGGACCGGTGGCCCGAAGCGTCGAGCTGTTCGGCGAGGGCGTCGTCGTTGGCGAACAGGCCACCGGTGTGCTGGCCCAGGGCGACCTTGATGCCACCGGTGAGGGTGGCGATGTCGACGAGCACGTCGGGCTCGAGCTTGTCCACGGCGTAGGCGAGTCCGTCTGCGAGGACGAGCCGGCCCTCGGCATCGGTGTTGGTGACCTCGGTCGTCCGTCCGCCGTACTGGGTGATCACGTCGCCGGGACGCATCGCGTTGCCGCTCACTGCGTTCTCGGCCATCGGCAGCAGGCCGGTGACGCGCACCTGACAGTCGATGTCCGGCAGCGCCGCCATCACCGAGGCGACCACGGCTGCACCCGTCATGTCGCGCTTCATGGTGACCATCGACTGGCCGGGCTTGATCGAGAGGCCTCCACTGTCGAAGGTGATGCCCTTGCCGACCAGCACGACGTGCTTGGCCTTGCGCACGCTCTTGGCGGGCCGGTACTCCAGCTGCACGAAGCGGGGCGGGGCCGCCGCGGCCTGACCGACGCCGACGACGCCGCCGAAGCCGCGCTCGGCGAGCTGCTGCTCGTCCAGGACGGTCGCCTTCAGCCCGGCGGCCTCCGCTGCGGTGACGGCTTGGTCGGCCAGCCATTGCGGGGTCTTGATGTTGGACGGCACGCTGGCGAGCAGCCGGGCATGCCAGCCCGCGCCCGCGGTGGCCACAGCCCGACGCAGATTCGTGGACCGGCCCTCGTCGCTCTCGGTCAGGCAGAGCACGATCTTGCCGACGGGCCGGTCCTTCGGACCGTCCTGGTGCATCGAGAAGCCGAACGAGCCGAGGGTGGCCCCCTGCACGAAGGCGGTCATCCCGTCGTCGTCGGAGACGGCTGACACCGAGGATGCGACCGCGTCCGCGTTCGTCGTACGACGGGCCAGGGTGGCGCCGGCACGCCGCAGGTCAGTGGTGGTCGCCTCGCCGACACCGATCATCAGCACGCGCGCGAGCGAGGGGTTGGCGAGGTCGGACGTGCTCACCACGGGCAGCTCGGTGACTTCGCCCGTCACGCCGGTCGCCTCGGTGGCGGCGAGCATCTCGAGAAGGTCAGCGCCGAGGTCGTCGGCCAGCTCGGCGGCGCCTGGCCCGAGCGTCGGTCCGTCCTCGCCCGGGAGCACCGCGACTGCGACCACACCGGTCCCGGCCACGCGGGACGGCGAAGCGTCGCTGAGCGCGAACTGGGGAGGGGAAACCTGAGGTGGGAGCGGCACGCACCAGACCCTAGTGTCTCGCACCCGAAGTTGTTGCGTGTGGTCGTGGTCCAGGTGCGTGCAGCGCAAGGCCGAGGAGCGAAGGCGTGGCAGCGCCACGTCGAGTGACGAGAACGCAGCGATGTGCGTGCCTGGGCCGCGACCACTGCAACGTATTTCGGGTGCGGGGCACTAGCTGACCAGAAACCGACGGCCCCCGCATTCCAGAGATGGAGTGCGGGGGCCGGTCGTGCATGCCGGTGTTTCGCGGACCGAGTCAGCCGACCACGCCTTCGAGTGCCTCGCCGAGCGCGGTTGCCTCGTCCTTGTTGAGCTCCACCACCAGACGGCCACCGCCTTCGAGGGGAACCCTCATGACGATGCCACGACCCTCCTTGGTGACCTCGAGCGGGCCGTCGCCCGTCCGCGGCTTCATGGCCGCCATGTGCACACCTCTTCCCATGTCATTCGTGCGCAGGACGCGCCCAACTCGGACCATTATTCCTCATGCGCGAAGGGGCCTGACCACACCACCTCTCTGGTGGGGCAGACTCAGCCGGACAGGAGGCTCGACAACGTCCTGACAGGAGAGGAAACCCGATGACCGAACCGGTGCGCTACGAGCTCAGCGACGGCGTCGCGAGGATCACCCTCAACCGGCCCGACTCCATGAACGGCCTCGACATCGCCACCAAGGAGGCCCTGCTCGACGGCCGTCCGTGCGGCGGCGGATGACGAGGCGGTGCGGTGCGTCGTACTCACGGGCAGCGGACGCGCCTTCTGCGTCGGCCAGGACCTCAAGGAGCACATCTCGATCCTGCAGAGCTCGGACGCCGAGTCGCTGTTCCGCACTGTCGAGGAGCACTACAACCCGATCGTGACGGCGCTGGCGACCATGCCGAAGCCGGTGGTCGCGGCGATCAACGGCGTCGCTGCCGGGGCGGGCGCAAGCCTGGCGTTCGCGTGCGACTTCCGGATCCTCACCGAGGCCGCAGGCTTCAACCTCGCTTTCACCGGCGTCGCGTTGTCGTGCGACACCGGTTCGTCGTGGACCCTGCCGCGGCTGGTCGGTCAGGCCAAGGCGATCGAGCTGCTCTACTTCCCGCGCACGATCGGGTCCGCGGAGTCACTCGAGCTCGGCCTCGCGACGAAGGTGACCAGCGCCGACGAGTTCGACGCCGAGGTTTCCGCACTCGCTCTCAAGCTGGCTTCGGGGCCGACGGTCTCCTACGGGGCGATCAGGCGCTCGGTCGAGTTCTCCGCCGGCCACGGCTTCGCCGACTCACTGGGGTTCGAGGCATCGATGATGACCCTGACGGGAAGCACCGAGGACCACCGCAACGCGGTCTCGTCGTTCGTGAACAAGGAGCGGCCGGTCTTCACCGGGCGTTGAGCATCAGCGCCCAGTCGTCAACGTCTGGCCCAGATCGCGCTGAGCAGCCCGTTGGGACCCGTGCGGGTGGCCTGCTTGCGGCTGAGTCCGCGGCCGTACTCCACCGTGACGGCCACCCCCGGGAAGTTCGCGTTGAACCACTCCGTCATGGTGCCGTGGCACTTGCCGGAGCAATTGAACGACTTGATCGGCAGCCCCGTCCCACGGTGCAGCCTCCGCACGAACGGAGCCCCCTTGTTGCCCGCTCGGCCGACGCCGTTCAGCGGCTGGTGGTAGCTGACGACGTACGTCGGGCGGATCTTGCGCAGGAACGCCATCACGGCCCTGGTCTCCGGCTCCGAAGCCGGTCGTGGCCCCGAGTTGTAGGCCCCACCCTGGCGCTTCCAGTGCCGCGGGTAGTTGCGGTTGAGGTCGACGCCACGGGCGTTCTGTCGCGTACGGCGGACCACCCCGTCGCGGTTGTACTGCGGGACCAGCCAGATGTCGGCACCCTTGATGCGTCGTCCGTCGAGCAGGTTCACCAGGATCCGCTTCGGCCCGGTCTCGTTGCCGTGCATCGCAGAGAGCACGACCACCCTGCGGCCGGAGGACGGCTGACCGACGCGCCACGCCACGATGGCGCGGCCCTTGACCGTGTGCCCGATGGTGCGGGTCTCGACGACCGCCGGCCGCTTGCTCGCAGCCTCCGACACGGCCGGGCCCATGGTGGCCAGCAGCATGACGGGAAGCACCATCGCCAGTGCCCTGCGCGTGGTCATGACGCGTAGGCGTCCATTGCGAAGTACGTCGTCCAGACGATGGCCCCCACCAGCGCCCCGATGTGGCCGAGCATCGAGAGCCACGGGCCCTCGGTCCACTCGTCCTGTGCGCCCTCGGAAGCGTGCTTTCCCTTCGCGGGGAGCCAGCGCATCAGGATCAGCAGGCCGACGACGGTGGTGGCCCACCACAGCAGCAGGCCGAGGAACCCGGCGACCCAGTCGACGTCAAAGAACAGGTAGGCACCCCACAGCACGAGCGCCAGGCTGCCCGCGATCGTGTGCGTGTTGACGAGGTTCTGCGGGATGTCGAAGCGACCTGAGACGGCGTCGTTCTGGACGAAACGCAGCCGGGTCAGGACGACGAGGACGATCGCCAGGACGAACAGGATCGTAGAGATGATGAAGGGCATCGGGTCAGTGTGCCGCATCCTGACCCGGGTCGGGGCGTGGCTCATCCAGCTGGGACGCCAGCCGCTCGATGAGCGCGTCGACCTCGCTGGCCCGGTACCCACGAAGTGCGGTGTTGAACCGCAGGGCACGAAGATCCGCGCCGGTGACCGGCCGGTCGGCCGGCAGCCGTACGTCGGGGCGGTCGTCGTACGCCGTCCCGAGGGTGTCGCCGCGTCCGGCTGCGACCACCGCGATCGCGCCCAGCGCCAGGACGATCAGCACCGCGAAGAACCACGTCACCGGTCCGCGACCCCCTTGACCATCATCTCGACCGCGGCCTCGACGTCGTCGGTGACGGCCAGCATGTCGAGGTCGGCCTGGGCGATCTTGCCCTCCGCCAGCACGGTCCCACGCAACCAGTCGATCAGCCCGGACCAGTAGTCCGTGCCGATCAGGACGACCGGGAACGACGTCACCTTCTGCGTCTGGACCAGGGTCAACGCCTCAAAGAGCTCGTCGAAGGTGCCCATCCCGCCCGGGCAGGGCCACGAAGCCCAAGGAGTACTTCACGAACATCGTCTTGCGGGCGAAGAAGTAGCGGAAGTTCACACCGACGTCGACCCACTGGTTCAGGCCGGACTCGAAGGGCAGCTCGATGCCCAGGCCAACGCTGGTGCCGCCTGCCTCGGAGGCACCCTTGTTGGCCGCCTCCATCGCGCCCGGCCCGCCGCCTGTGATCACGGCCAGGCCGGCGGCGGACAGCTGACGCCCGAGCTCCTCCGCCTTGGCGTAGTAGATGTCCCCGGGAGGAGTCCGAGCCGAGCCGAAGACGCCGATGGCCGGGCCGAGCTCGGCCAGGGCGCCGAAACCCTCGACGAACTCCGACTGGATGCGCAACACCCGCCACGGGTCGGTGTGCACCCAGTCGGTCGAGCCACGGGAGTCGAGCAGCCGCTGGTCGGTGGTGGTCAGGTCGACCTGCGACCCGCGCAGCAGGGTCGGTCCACGACGCTTCTCCCCGCGCCTCTCCGCGGGTTTGCGCGGGGTGGTCATGCGTCAGGTTCCGGCTCGGCGGGGGGATCGCCCCCGAGCCACGTGCACAGCGTGGCCTCACATGCGCGCAGCTGGTCGATCCGCACGAACTCGTCCTGCTTGTGCGCGAGCATCGGGTCGCCCGGCCCGTAGTTGACCGCGGGTACGCCGAGGCCGGTGAACCGGGCCACGTCGGTCCAGCCGAACTTCGGGTTGACCGTGCCGCCGACGGCCTCGACGAACGCACTGGCCGCGGGGGTCTCCAGCCCGGGGAGGGCGCCCGGCGCGGAGTCGGTGACCTCGATCTCGAAGCCGTCGAAGAACTCCTTGACGAACACCAGGGCCTCCGCCTCGGACCGGTCGGGTGCATAGCGGTAGTTGACCGTGACGATGCACTCGTCCGGCAGCACGTTGCTGGCCACCCCGCCGCTGATGTTCACCGCGTTCAGGCCCTCGTGGTACTCCAGCCCGTCGATCACCGGCCGACGCGCGTCGTACTCCCCGAGTCGGCGGAGCACCTCGCCGGCCTCGTGGATCGCGTTGATGCCGCGCCAGGAGCGGGCCGAGTGGGCGCGCTGGCCCGAGGTCCGCACATCGATGCGGAGCGTCCCCTGACAACCGGCCTCGACCACCGCGTCGCTCGGCTCCATCAGGATGGCGAAGTCGGCCTCGACCAGGTCGGGGCGCTCGGACGCGATCTTGCCCAGGCCGTTGTGGACGTCGTCGATCTCCTCGCAGTCGTAGAAGACGAAGGTGACGTCCCGATTGGGCTCCGGCACCGTCTGCGCGAGTCGCAGCGCGACGGCCACGCCGCCCTTCATGTCACAGGTCCCGAGGCCGTGCAGCTTGTTGCCGTCGTTGCGCACCGGGAGGTTGCGGTTGAGCGGCACCGTGTCGATGTGGCCGGCGATGACCACGCGCTCGTCGCGGCCCAGGTCCGTGCGGGCCACCAGCGCGTTGCCGATGCGCGTCACCTCGAGGTGCTCGATCCCGGAGAGAGCCCCCGCGATGGCGTCGGCAAGAGCCTTCTCGTTGCGGCTCACCGACTCGATGTCGACGACGGCCTCGGTGAGAGCCACCACGTCTGAGCTGAGGTCCAGGATCATGCCGGCCATCCTGTCACCCGGCCGGCGGCCGCTCGACCGGGTCACAGGATGGCCACATGTTCGGGTCACCGACGGGCAGCGGCCAGGCGTCCCTTGAGCAGTGCCTTCATGGCGTGCGGGCTCTCGCCCATCACGGCGAGGCAGACCTCGATCACCTCGGTGTCGTACGGCGCGAGCTCGGTGTAGCGGGCCACCGCCTGGGGCTGCGGGTCGGCGAGCAACGCCTCGCGCACCGCGACGGCCACGTAGTCGGCGAGCTCGACCAGCGCCGGCGACTCCGTGCCGGGCATCAGGTCCCCGCCGTACGCCGCGACCGCCGCGCGCACCTGTCCCCTGCGCAGGAGCAGAAGCACGTCGTTGACGTCGATGCGGACCGGCATCGTGAGCCGGTAGGGCCGGGAGGCGAGCTGTCCGTGGAGTGCGCTGCGGAGGTGGGAGACCTCGGCCTTGAGCGTGGAGATCGTGACGGCCTGGTCGCCGTAGAGCAGGGCGTGCAGGTGCTCCAGGGAGAGCCCGTTGGGGTTGAGCGCCAGCAGGGCCAGGATCTCGGTCTGCCGGCGGTTGAGGAAGAGGCGAGTGCCGTCCAGGTGGGCCTCGGCGGCTCCGAGCAGGGTCACGTCGAGCCCCACCGCGAGCCGGGTGTTCCGGTCTCCCTGGAGGCTGGGATGTCCCTGCGAGGCGGGCATCGCGGTCTCGATCAGCCGGGCCATCACCCGCGCGGTGGCCATGCCCGATCGGGTGGGTCCGCTCCCAGGTGGTGGAGAGGTCGATGACACCGATCTGCTCACCGGACACCGGGTCGTGCACGGGCGCCGCCCAGCACACCCAGTTGTGCACGATGGGCGCGTAGTGCTCCGCGCTGAACACCATCGACGGACGGTCGTTGCGGGTGGCGAGGTCGAGCGCGTTGGTGCCGACACTGGTGTCGTCCCACTGCCCGCCGGGGACGAAGTTGACGGTCTCTGCCTTGCGGCGCATCACACGACCGCCGTACGTCCACAGGATGCGGGTCTCGGGGTCGGTCACGGCGACGACGAGGTCGCCGTCCTCGGCCGTACGCCGCAGCTCCGACTCCACGCGCTCGACGGCGACCTGGAGTGGAGAGCCGTTCCAGAACGAGGCGGTGTCGGACTCATCGGCCAGCGGGGCCTCGGCGACATCGAGGCCGACTGCCGGCGCCGAGCGTTCCCACGACCGGAGGATCTCCGGCCGGACCAGGCCCACGGCATCGTCACCGCGCTCGACGAAGGTGGTCCATGCGCGCACAGCGTCGATGCGACGAGTGTGCAGCTCGTTGCGAGGTCCAGACATCGAGTGCTCCAAGCGGTTGCCGCCACGTTAGCCCGCGTGTCCACAGCGCGACAGGGACAGCCCCTTCCGGGTCTCAGGCGCGGAGCTGGCGCCGCAGGAAACGCACGGTCCGCTCCATCGACAGCGGCCACTCCGGTCCGAAGGCGTGCTGCTCCCCGCGGTAGACGTGCAGCCGCGAGCGCACCCCCGCTCGCTGCAGCAGCCGCTGGCTCTCCCGCGACCATGCGATCGGGCAGGAGTCGTCCAGGGTTCCGTGGTGGATCAGCACCGGCTCGGTGATCCGGTCGAAGTAGGTGCGGGCGGACAGCCCGGCGTAGAACTCCGGTTCCTGCTTGGGAGTGCCGTAGCGGCGGTAGGTCGCCGCCGCGGCATCGGGACGTTCGGCGACAGTCCAGCGGTTGAAGTTGTCGACGAAGTCCGAGCTGACCGGCGCGAACACGACCGCCGCCTTGACCAGCCCCGGCTTGGCGACGAGGGCGTTGTAGGTGACGCCGCCACCCATCGAGCGACCAAGCATCGCGACGCGGCCGGGGTCGACGTACCGCTCCTTCTTCACTGCCTGCACGGCGTTGATCGTGTCGCGCGTGTAGCCCAGCCGGGTCTCGCGTTTCCGCTCCGAGCGCAGGGTCCGAGCCGGCGTGCCCGCGGTAGTCGGTGTGCAGCACGACGAACCCCGCACGCGCGAGGTAGTCCTGCTCGCGCATCAGGCCCTGTCCGGTGACGTAGATCGACGGCTCGATGTAGCCGTGGTTCAGCACGACGGCCGGGAACGGTCCCTTGCCGCGCGGCCGGAGGAGTACGCCGGACACGGTCACCTTCCCGCTCGGATAGCTGACCTCGTGCCGCGTGTAGGCCTCGTTGGCAAGCACCTGCCGCTGGAAGCGGATCCTCCCGCCGGGGAAGTCCTCGCGCATCAGCGCCGGCAGGGACACCTTGTTGCGCACGGGCGGCAGTTCCTCGGCTGCGGGGCTTTCGGTCGGCTCAGCACTGGGCTTCTCGCTGGGCGACTCGCTCGGTGCAGCGGATTCCGCAGGGGTCGACTTCTCCGCCTTGGGCTTCTCCGCCGAGTCGGCGCTCGGCTCACCACCGCACCCCGTGAGCACGAGGAGGGCGACGACCACAGTCGCCACATTTCCCCGGTGGTTGAGGAGCGAGCGCAGCGAGCGTCTCGAAACCACACCACGGGAGTCGCGAGTCACCGCACGGCTGGCCACCACTTCATGGTGGCTCATCGCCCCAAGAACGAGGGCTACGCGCGCGCCGTACGGGGCTCCCCGCGGTAGCTGCCGAAGGACCAGCCGTTGCCCTCGGGGTCCTTCAGCCCGAACTCGAGTCCGCCGTAGGGAGGCGAGTTCAGCTCGCGAGTGATCTCCGCGCCGGCCGCCACAGCACGGTCATGCACCGCCTTCGGGTCGGCGGTGACCACGTAGAAGCCAGCCGTGCCGGGCTCCTGCGCCATGGATCCGGACTTGTTGCTGCCGCACATCACGCCGCCGCCCTCGGGCCAGTTCAGCTCGGAGTGCTGGACGATGTCGGGATCGTCCGGGTCGTCGTACACGGCGGTCGCCTCGAAGCCGAGCTTGACCAGGAAGTCGATCATCGCGTGCGCATCGCGGGCCTGGAAGGTCCCCCACACGGTGGGAGGCGGGGTCCGGTCGCCGCTGCTCTCGGTTGTGCCAGTCTCAGTCATGCCTGTCTGTGTCATGGCAGTCATTCTGGCCGGTTGCGGTGTCCCCCGTCTTGGATGTTTCGGCGCTCCTCCGCGAGCCACTGGGTGGGAGTGCAGCCGGCCATCTGCCGGAACTCGCGGGTGAGGTGCGCCTGGTCGGCGTACCCGACCTCGACTGCGATCTGCGCGAGCGTGCGGTCGCCATCGGCCAGGCGCGCGACCACACCGTCGAAGCGGAACCGCCGACACAGCTGCTTCGGGGACAGACCGGTCTCGGCGAGCATCAGCGCACGCAGCTGTCGCGGGCTCAGCAGGACCGCGCGGGCGAGTTCCTCGACCCGGCACCTGCCACCGGCGGCCTGCGCGACCTGCCAAGCCGCGGCAACCTCCGGTCGCACGAAGCTACGCCGGGCGTCAGCCGTCCGGCAGCGCAGCCAGCTCTCCACCTCGTCGAGCCAGCCGTCCGGGTCCGCTCGCGAACCGACGCGGTCGTGCAGCTCGGTCGCGGCCCGGCCCAGCACCTCGTGCCCGTGGTCGCCGGAACCGAGGAGCTCGGCGGACCGGCAGCCCAGCAAGGTCTGCGCGGCGAGCGGGTGCAGGGCGAGCTGTACTCCGCGTTGCTCGGTGGGTTGCTCGACCCAGGCAGCGACCGGGTGCAGTCCGGCCACGATCATGTCGTACGACGTGGCGGCCGCCGGGTCGAAGCGGTCGCCCTCGTCGACCGTCCCGGACACCCGCACCGGGTCGTCGACCGAGACGATGAAGGTGATCCATGGCGAGGGCAGCCCGCGATGGCCGCCCTCGGGCATCCCGCTGGACTCGTAGGCGCAGGCCGACACCACCGCACCGGGCAGCACGTCCTCGCGGTGCTGGAAGTGCGCGACCGCGGGCACGGGTCAGCTCCCGCCCTGGAAGTCGGCCGGCGCCGCATGCGCGTGGATGCGGCCGTCCGTCGTCGTCAGGGGGTCGCCAGTGCCACCCCACCGGCGCGCGACGATCTCGGCCGCGATGCTGACGGCGGTCTCCTCGGGCGTGCGCGCGCCGAGGTCGAGCCCGATCGGGCTGGACAGCCGGGAGAGCTCGTCCTCGGTCACTCCGGCCGCACGAAGTCGCTCGAGCCGGTCGTCGTGAGTACGCCGGGAGCCCATCGCGCCGATGTAGGCGACACCGGGCAGGCGCAGCGCCAGCTCGAGCACGGGTACGTCGAACTTCGGGTCATGGGTCAGCACGCAGATGACCGTGCGGCCGTCGACCCGGCCGGCTTCGGTCTCCTCCTTGAGGTACTTGTGCGGCCACTTGACCACCACCTCGTCGGCGTCCGGGAACCTGCTGTTGGTCGCGAACACGGGCCGCGCGTCGCAGACGGTGACGTGGTAGCCGAGGAACGCGCCGACCCGCGCGACCGCGGCCGCGAAGTCGATGGCGCCGAAGACCAGCATCCGGGGTGCCGGGGCGAAAGCCCAGACGAAGACGCGCATGCCCTCGCCGCGTCGTTCGCCGTCGGGGCCGTAGGTCAGGGTCGCGTTGTGGCCGGCGGCCAGCAGGCCGAGCGCATCGTCGAAGATCGCCGCGTCGGCACGGTCGCTGCCCAGCGAACCGGCCATCGCCTCGGGGCGCACGACGACCCGGCGGCCGACCCGCTCGGGGTCGGGGTGCTCGATCACCGTGGCCAGCGCGACCGGGCGGCCGGCATCGATGTCGTCGGCGATCTCACCGAGCTCGGGGAAGGTCTGCTGGTTCACCTGCTCGACGTACACATCGAGGATGCCGCCGCAGGTCAGGCCGACCGCGAATGCGTCGTCGTCGGAGACGCCGTAGCGCTCGAGGACGGGAGCACCAGTCGCCACCACGGACTGGCCGAGCTCGTAGACCGCGCCCTCGACACATCCTCCGGAGACCGAGCCGACCGCGGACCCGTCGGGTCCCACCAGCATCGAGGCACCGGCCGGTCGCGGGGCGGAGCGCCAGGTGGCGACCACCGTGCCGACGCCGACGGTCTCGCCGGCCTCCCACCACTGCCGCAGCTCTGCGAGGACCTCACGCACGGCCGACCACCTGCAGCACCTCGTCGAAGGCCCTCAGCGAGTGGCCCGCGACGAAGTCGTCACAGTGCGGCAGCGCTGCCGCGATCCCCTGTTGCACCGGCTCGTAGCCCTCCTTGCCTCGGTGCGGGTTCACCCACACCACGCGATGGGCGAGCCGCTGCAGTCGTTGCATCTGCTCCCCCAGCTCGGAGGCGTCGCCGCGCTCCCAGCCGTCGCTGAAGACAACAACGACCGCACCACGAGCCATCCCTCGCGCACCCCACCGGTCCAGGAACGCCTTCAACGTCTGCCCCAGCCGGGTGCCGCCGGACCAGTCGGGGACCTGCTCTCCCGCACGCACCAACGCCCGCTCGGCGTCGGAGGTGCGCAGGGCGAGGGTGACCCGGGTCAGTCGCGTGCCGAGGGTGAACACCTCGACCTTCCCAGGCCCGTTCCCCTGTCCAGTCGTCGTGACGAGGTGGGCCAGCCGCAGGATCGCGTCGGCGTAGGGCCGCATCGACGCCGAGACGTCCACGAGCAGCACCACCCTGCGCGAGGTCGTCCCGCGTCGCCGGTGCTCGACCCGTCCCGGCTCGCCCATCTGGCGCAGCGTCGTACGCAGGGTGCGGTGCATGTCGATCTCGCCTCGGCGCCACGGCGTACGACGTCCGGCGCGACGACGGGGCAACCGGGGTGACAGCGCAGCGAGCATCGCGTCCAGCAGTGCCTTCTCGTCCGGCTTCAGCTGGGCGATGTCCCGGTGGCGGAGCACCTCGGTGTCGCTCGCGGCCGCATGGACCACGTCGGGGCTCACCTCGCCACCGCGCTCGCCCGGGTCCCCGATCGGCAGCGGCGGGCTGATCTCCCGCGGCTTGTCCCTGGCGATCGTGCGCGGCAGCTGCTCGCGCACGCCGAACCATGCTTCGAAGACGTGCGAGTAGCGGATGAGGTCGTCCGGACCCGCACACAGCGTCGCCCGCCCCGCCCGGTACGTCGCGTGCGGGTCGCCGGCCCCGACCAGCGCAGCCGCCTGCAGGAAGCTGGTGGCGCGGTCGTGGGTGACAGCCAGGCCGGCGGAGCGGAGCGCGCGGGTGAAGCCGAGCAGGATCTCTTCGGGCGCGTGCTTGGTCGCTTGCTGGGCGTTCATCCCTGCAGCATCCGGTCGAGGGCCTGCTTCACCTTGTCGGTGTCCTCGCGGTACTTCACCACCGCGCCCAGGGTCCGCGCCGCGCTCTCGAGGTCCAGCTCCTCGACGCCGAGGCGGTGCAGCGCGCGGGCCCAGTCGAGGGTCTCGGCGACGCCGGGCGGCTTGAGCAGCTCCTGGTCGCGGAGCCGGTGCACGGCGCCGGCGACCTGTTCGGCAAGCCGCTGACTCACCTCGGGCAGCCGGGTGCGGACGATTGCGACCTCCCGCTGGAGGCCGGGGTGGTCGATCCAGTGGTAGAGGCAGCGTCGCTTCAGGGCGTCATGCAGCTCGCGCGTGCGGTTGGAGGTGAGTACGACGGTCGGGGGCGTTGCTGCGGTCACCGTGCCGAGCTCCGGGATGCTCACCGACCAGCTGGAAAGAACCTCGAGCAGGAACGCCTCGAACTCGTCATCGGCACGGTCCACCTCGTCGACCAGCAGCACCGCCGGGGCCTGCCGCAGCGCCTGGAGCACTGGCCGAGCCAGCAGGAACCGCTCGTCGAACAGCGACTTCTCGGCCTCGCTGGCGTCGAGCTCGCCGGCCTTCGTGGCCGCCTCGAGAGTGCGCAGGTGCAGGATCTGCCGGGGGAAGTCCCAGTCGTAGAGCGCCTGGCTCGCGTCGATGCCCTCGTAGCACTGCAGCCGGATCAGCGGCACGCCTTCGATCTGGGCGAGCGCCTCCGCCAGGGCGGTCTTGCCGGTGCCCGGCTCACCCTCCAGCAGCAGCGGACGCTGCATGCCGTGGGCGAGGTAGACGACGGTGGCAAGGTCCTCGTCCGCGAGGTAGCCCGTGCCCTCGAGGGCGTCGCGGATCGACCCGGGTGAGGTGAGGTCCATCCTCGAAGGCTACTCAGGAGCGGGTTGGTCCCGGGTTGGATCGCTCGGGGTTGCATCGCCTGGGGTGGGAGCGTCCACGTCGCGGCCGGTGGCCAGGTCCCCGCACTCGACACGCGCGACCTCGTGCCGGCCAAGGTAGGACCGCGCCCCTTGGTCACCGGTCGCCGACTCGATCACCCCGGCCCAGTGGTCACGGCCGATCAGCACGGGATGGCCCGGCGTCTCGTCGTACGTCGCACGCGCGAGGGTGTGCGCAGAGACAGGCCGGTCCAGCAGTCGGCGTACGACATCGGCGCCGACGTCGGGGAGGTCCACCAGGTTCACCAGAGCAGCGGTCGCCTGGGTGGGCAGCGATCGGAGTCCGGTGCGCAGGGATGCACCCATGCCATCGGCCCAGTCGTCTGCCACGACGACCTCGACGTCGTACCCCTCCAGCAGCGGGCGGGCCACCTCCGCAGCCGCGCCGAGCACCACCGTGACCCGCGCGCAACCGCCGTCGCGCAGGACCATCACCGCATCGACCAACCAGGTGTCCACGAGTGCCTTGGGCCGGCCCATGCGCCGGCCGGCACCCGCTGCCAGCAGCAACCCGGTCGTGGTCATTCCCCCATCGTGCCCGGAGAAGCCGCTGCCTGCCTCAGTGAGCGTCAGACCAGGCGAGAGATCTTGGGAAGCCGCGGGACGTCGAGCTCGCCCTTGCGCAGCCGGTAGACGTGCAGCCGCAGGTCGAAGTACTTCTCCGACTCACCGACCCACTCCATGCCGATCGAGCGCGCGGTGCTGGCGCCCCGCTCGTTGCGTGGACGGGCAACGGCGAACAGCTCCTCGACACCCGACTCGAAGGCGAAGTGCGCCACGGCGTGCCCGGCTTCTGCGGCCAGCCCCTGTCCCCAGTGCTGTGGTGCGAGCTGCCAGCCGATCTGCAGGTCCTCGCCGCCGGGTGGCAACGGCAGCAGGACGGTGCTGCCGACGAGCTCACCGCTCTCGGCCAGCTCCATCGCCCAGCGACCCGCCGGCGCAGGCAGCGGCTCCACCGCCCAGTCGGCGATGATCGCCTCCATCGTGGACAGGTCGTCGACCTTCCGCATCGCGGGGCTCAGCCAACGGGTGACGTCCTCGGAGCCGTAGATCGCGAGGGCTGCGGGGGCGTCGGTGCTCGACCAAGGTCGCAGTCTGAGCCGCGGACTCCGGATCCTGTTCCCCTCGATCACGACTCGGTGCTCGGTATCCCTGGTCACGGCCCCTCCTCTGCTTGGCGGTACTTCTCAGAACCGGTCGCTGAGGGATCCCATTCCCGAACAACGCTGAGGCGTCGCAAGTTGCGGCCCGAAACGCGCTGAGGCGTCGCGTCTTGCCGCAAGATGCGACGCCTCACCATGAAATTGGTGCTCGCACAGGTGTTCGAACGAGTGCTAGGCTCGGCGATGTGTCCGTCGGGTTCCAGCCCTCGCTCCTCGACGCCGCTCTCGACGGCGTCGGGCACGTCGGCGTGGGTCAGCTGGCCGGCCGGGTCAAGCGCACCGAGTTGTCGGAAGGGGCGTGGGTCGACGTACTTCCCGGCTGGTTCGAGGGCGCCGACGAGCTGTTCGCCGAGCTGGTCGAGTCGATCCCGTGGCGGGCCGAGCGACGACCGATGTACGACAACGTCGTCGATGTCCCGCGGCTGCTGTGCAACTACGGCGTCGGGCGAGAGCTGCCGCACGATGCGCTCAAGGAGGCACGCGACGCACTGAGTGCGCACTACCGGCCGGAGCTGGGAGAGGCCTTCGTGACCGCAGGGTGCTGCTACTACCGCGACGGCCAGGACTCGGTCGCCTGGCACGGCGACAACATCGGTCGCGGTCGCGCGCACGACACCATGGTCGCGATCGTGTCGTTCGGCTCCCCGCGCAAGCTCCAGCTGCGCCCGGTCGGCGGCCATGTCGAGGTCAGCCATGCTCTCGGCCACGGCGACCTGATCGTGATGGGCGGGTCCTGCCAGCGCACCTGGGAGCACGCCGTACCCAAGACGAGCCGCCCGGTCGGCCCGCGCATCAGCGTGCAGTTCCGCCCTCGCAACGTGTTCTGAGTCGACGATCATTGACCGTGAGGCACACTCGGACGATGAGCGACCTTCCTCCGGAACTGCGCGGCACCTCACCAGACCCTGTGCGGCAGTCCACGACGCCCCTGTGGGTTCGCCTCACGGCGCTACTCCTCGTCGTGGCCTTGGTCGGTGTTGCCCTGTACGGCGTGCTTGTGAGCGCACCGAAGGACACCGGCGCCGAGCTGGAGCGCACGATCCTCGCGCTCCTGGACCAGCGCGCTCCGACGTCGACGATCTGTCCGTCGGATGCGGCTCGTGCTGTCGGTACGCCGGACAGCTGGCGCTCGCTGATGGATCCGGCTCGCGAGGCGGCGGGTCGGCTGGTCGAGGCCGGCAAGGTCGTGATCACCCAGGGCGGAGAAGTCGTCGACCTGGCCACGGCGCAGGGTCCGATCAGGATCCGGCGGCGAACTGACGGCTAGTGCCGCTGGCCCTCGAAGTCGGCCTTCATCGCCGCGAGGGTGCGCTTGATGTTGCGGCGCTGGAAGTCGGAGAACAGCCGACCTCCGGTCGCAGTCTTGTCGAAGATCGCGGCTGCCCAGTCCGGCCAGCTCGTGCGCAGGTCGGTCCAGGTCTCGGTGACGCGGGTGCCCTCGTCGACCGGCTCGAAGGTGTACTCCCACGAGGCGATCCGGCCGGGGATGAACGGCGTGCGCGCCCCGATCTTGCGTACGTCGAAGCGGAACCTGCGACCCGGTTCCGCGGCCCGGACCACGCACTCGGTGTTCCAGCGGACCCGTCCACGCTTGTTGGAGCCGTCGAAGACCTCGCCCTCACCCAAGGTGCGTCCTGCGGAGCTCGTGGTCGCTCCGGTGTTCTCCGGGCTCCACCTCGACATCTGCACGGGATCGGCGACCAGGTCGTAGATGGTCTGCGCGTCGGCGGCGATGACGACACTGTCGCTGACCTGCATGTCGCGGCCCATGGGTTCTCCTCGATGGATGTGGTTGTTGGGAAGCAGAAGGGCCCCCGCCGAAGCGAGGGCCCTCCCGGGGTTTCTAGCGGATCAGAAGTCCATGCCGCCCATGCCGCCAGTCGGGTCGCCGCCACCCATGGCGGGCGCCTTCTCCGGCTTGTCGGCGATGACTGCCTCGGTGGTGAGGAACAGCGCGGCGATCGACGCGGCGTTCTGCAGTGCCGATCGGGTCACCTTGGCCGGGTCGGGGATCCCCGCGGCCAGCATGTCGCCGTACTCACCGCTCGCGGCGTTGAGGCCGTGACCGACGGGGAGGCCGGCCACCTTCTCCGCCACGACGCCACCCTCGAGACCGGCGTTGATCGCGATCTGCTTGAGCGGGCCGGCGAGCGCGATCCGGACGATGTTGGCACCGGTGGCCTCGTCGCCCACCAGGTCCAGCTTCTCGAACGCGTTCACGCCTGCCTGCACCAGCGCGACGCCGCCACCGGCGACGATGCCCTCCTCGACGGCCGCCTTCGCGTTGCGAACGGCGTCCTCGATGCGGTGCTTGCGCTCCTTGAGCTCCACCTCGGTGGCAGCGCCGACCCTGATCACCGCAACACCGCCGGCCAGCTTGGCCAGGCGCTCCTGCAGCTTCTCGCGGTCGTAGTCGGAGTCGCTCTTGTCGATCTCGTTGCGGATCTGGTTGACCCGACCAGCGAGCTGGTCGGCGTCACCGGAGCCGTCGACGATGGTGGTCTCGTCCTTGGTCACGACGACCTTGCGGGCCTGGCCGAGCAGCTCGATGCCGGTCGACTCCAGCTTGAGGCCGACGTCCTCGGAGATGACCTGGCCACCGGTGAGGATCGCGATGTCCTGCATCATCGCCTTGCGGCGGTCACCGAAGCCCGGGGCCTTGACGGCGACGGACTTGAAGGTGCCGCGGATCTTGTTGACCACCAGGGTCGACAGGGCCTCGCCCTCGATGTCCTCGGCGATGATCAGCAGCGGCTTGCCGCTCTGCATCACCTTCTCGAGGAGCGGGAGCAGGTCCTTGACCGTGGAGACCTTCTGGTTCGCGATCAGGATGTAGGGGTCGTCGAGGACGGCCTCCATGCGCTCCGGGTCGGTCATGAAGTACTGCGAGATGTAGCCCTTGTCGAAGCGCATGCCCTCGGTCAGCTCGAGGTCGAGCCCGAAGGTGTTCGACTCCTCGACGGTGATGACGCCTTCCTTGCCGACCTTGTCCATCGCCTCGGCGATGGCCTCACCGACGGTGGTGTCGGCGGCAGAGATCGAGGCGGTCGCCGCGATCTGCTCCTTGGTCTCGACGTCCTTGGCCATCCCGAGCAGCTGGGCGGAGACGGCCTCGACGGCCTTCTCGATCCCGCGCTTGAGCTCCATCGGGTTGGCGCCGGCGGCGACGTTGCGCAGGCCTTCACGAACCATGGCCTGGGCGAGCACGGTGGCGGTGGTGGTGCCGTCACCGGCGACGTCGTCGGTCTTCTTGGCAACTTCCTTGACGAGCTCGGCCCCGATCTTCTCGTAGGGGTCCTCCAGCTCGATCTCCTTGGCGATGCTCACACCGTCGTTGGTGATGGTGGGGGCACCCCACTTCTTCTCAAGTACGACGTTGCGGCCCTTGGGGCCGAGCGTGACCTTGACCGCGTCGGCGAGGATGTTCATTCCTCGCTCGAGTCCGCGGCGGGCCTCCTCGTTGAAAGCAATCAGCTTCGACATGGCTTGTGGTGAATCCTCACGCTCAAAGTTTGGTGGCCGCTTCGTCGCCCGCGACGGACGGCCCGGCGCTGACCCGCGGACCCTTCCCGCCGGCGCCTCCGGACCTCGACTCAGACGGCCGTGGTTTCGGTGCTGCTTCTGTCACTCTCACCTCGAGAGTGCCAACTGCATTTTTAGCACTCGCCCCAACCGAGTGCAAACGTCGGGTCCCCCTTTTCGGCCGGCGCGATCCCGTTGGGTCAAGCCGGGCCGGGCCCGGCTTCAGCGACCGGTGAGTCGCGCGGCGACCAGGTCGGCGAAGGCGCCCGCGTTCTCGGGGAGGACCTCGAGGTAGAGACCCGGCTCGGTGATCTCCAGCTCGCTGACCGACAGGGTCCCGTCGGCGACGCGCATCTGGTCGACCCGGGCGTAGTCGAGTCGCTCCCCGAGCAGCGAGCTCGCCGCTTCGACCGTACGACGGGCCAGCTCGGCCGCCTCCTCGGAGACCGGCACGGCGACCGTGGTGCCGCCGTACTGCTCATGCACCCGGATCTCCCCGGACGGTCGGAACCTTCTGGGCCTGCGAGACGACCTGGCCGTCCAGCACGAAGACGGACGTCTCCCCCTCGGTGCGCACGGAGTCGACCATCGGCTGCACCACCCATGGGCCTGGCCCGAACTCCGACCCGCCCGCCGTCCGGACCACCGACGACCACGAGCCCGCGGCCGCCCGCCGCAACCGTCGGCTTCACGACCGCCTGAGGCTGGCCGTCCCCCGCCGCCGACACCTGCGCTATCGCTGCCGGTAGGTCGTCTTCGCGATCGACGAGGACAGTGGCGACCACGGGGACGCCTGCCGCAGCCAGCTCGGGAAGGTAGGACTTGTCGGTGTTCCACGCGAAGATCTCGGCAGAGTTGAGCATCCACGGCACAGTGCGCGCCCAGGCGAGGAACTCCTCGCGTCGCCACTCGTAGTCCCAGGTCGACCGGACGGCGACGAGCCCCGCGGCCCAGTCGACGCTCGGGTCGTCCCACACCACCCAGCGCGCGTCGATGTTGCGCTCGGCGAACGCGGCCGGCAGGTGACTGGTGCCGAACCACTCCTCGCCGTCAGGCATGTCGGAACATGTGACCAGCAGGACCACCGGCTGGCTGCTAACAGGAGGCACGGGTCAGTCGGCCAGCTCTGGCGGGAAGCCGCCGGTCGCGATCGGACCCCAGGACTCGATGGTCACCCGGAGGAGGGACTTGCCCTGCTCGCGCATGGCCTGGCGGTACTCGTCCCAGTCGGGGTGCTCGCCGGAGATGCTGCGGAAGTAGTCGACCAGCGGCTCGACGGCCTCCGGCTGGTCGATCACCTCGGCGGTGCCGTCGAGCTGCACGTAGGGCCCGTTCCAGTCGTCGCTGTGCACGAGAAGGGTGACGGTGGGTTCGCGGCGGAGGTTGGCGACCTTCGCCCGCTGCGGGTACGTCGAGATGACCACCCGCCCCTCCTCGTCGACGCCGCACGTCACCGGCGACACCTGCGGCCTGCCGTTCCTGCGCGTGGTCACGAGGGTGGCGTTGTGTCGCGGGCGGACGAACTCCAGCAGCTCCTCGCGCCCGACCCGGTCAGCGGTGGCGATCTTGCGTGGCATCGGGCCAGTGTGCCCGATGGCGGTTTCCCACGGGACCGTGGGAAACATGCACTTCCCGTGCGAAGTTTCGTACGGGAAGTGCGGGGATCCCACGGGACCGTGGGAAACAACCACACCAATGAGGTTCGCTGCGGTCGGTGGCAGGCTGGCGCTCATGGGTTCACAGCGACGGGTCGGACGACTGCTCGTGCACGAGTACGGCGATCCCGGGAAACCCGTCCTGCTCCTGCTGCACGGGATCACCGACTCCGGTCAGTGCTTCCCCGACCTGGTCGCTCGGTTGGGGTCGTCGTACCGGATCGTGGCGCCGGACGCGCTGGCTCACGGCGGGTCCGACCGGTTCACCGCCGAGGAGCTGGCGTCCGCGGACCCGATCGAGGCGATGTACGCCGCCACGGAAGCGGTGCTCGAGCACGTCGGGCCGGCTCTCGTCGCCGGGCACTCGATGGGTGGCGCCATGGCCGGGGCGCTGGCCGCGCGTCGGCCGGACCTGGTGCGTGCGGTGGTCGCGGAGGATCCGGCGTGGATGGACGAGGCGCCGTGGAGCGACGACGAGGACGCGAAGCAACTGCGCGTGGAGTGGGCCAGGTCGATCAGGGCTAACCCGGAGAGTGCGATCGCGCAGTGCCGGGCGGAGAACCCGACCTGGCCGGAGAGCGAGTACGGCCCGTGGGCGCAAGGGAAGGCCGACGTCGACGAGGCGTTCCTGCGCGCCGGGATCGGAATGCTCGGCAGGCCGTGGCGCGAGCTCGCCGCTGCCATCGAGCCGCCCGTGCTGGTGGTCACCGGTGACCAGGACGTGATCCTCAAAGGCGAGCTGCTCGCGGAGGTGCGACGCGTGAACCCGCGGTTCGACGTACGTGTCGTCGAGGGCGCAGCCCACTGCGTACGACGCGATCGCGCCGACGCCTTCCATGCGCTCGTCGACCCATGGCTGGCCGAGCAGGCGTAGCGGAAGGCGTCAGCCTCCGGCGACCGCCGGGATGATGCTGATCTGGGTGCCGTCAGGAGTGTTGCTGTCCAGGCCCTCCAGGAAGCGCACGTCGTCGTTGCCGACGTACACGTTGACGAACCGCCGGATCTCCCCGGAGTCGTCGAGCACGCGCGCCTTGATGCCGGTGTGGTTGGCCTCGAGGTTCTCGAGCACCTCGGCGAGGGTGTCGCCGTCCGCCGTGACCTCGGAGGCCCCCTCGGTGTAGTTGCGCAGGATCGTGGGGATCCGGACCTGGACGCTCATGTCTCTCCTCAAATCTCGTGGGTCGGTGCGGCGGGTGGTCGAATCTAGATGACGCCGGAGTCGGTGAACGCGGCGTACGACGGGTCGATGGTCGCCGCGGCGCCCACCTGGTCGGAGATGGCGTCGAGGGTCTTCAGGCCCATGCCGGTGTTGATCACGACGGTCTCCTTCGCCGGGTCGAGCTGGCCGGTCTCCACGAGCTTCTTCAGTACGCCGATGGTGGTGCCGCCGGCCGTCTCGGTGAAGATGCCCTCGTTGCGGGCGAGCAGCAGGATGCCCTCGCGGACCTCGTCGTCGGTGATGTCCTCGACGGCGCCACCGGTGCGACGGCAGATGTCGAGCACGTAGGGGCCGTCGGCCGGGTTGCCGATGGCCAGGCTCTTCGCGATGGTGTCGGGCTTGACCGGGCGGACCACGTTGCGGCCCTCCTTGAAGGCCACCGAGACCGGTGAGCAGCCGGTGGCCTGGGCGCCGAACACCTTGTACGGCGTGTCCTCGACGAGGCCGAGCGTGATCAGCTCCTGGAAGGCCTTGTCGACCTTGGTCAGCTGCGAGCCCGAGGCGACCGGGATCACGATCTGCTGGGGCAGCCGCCAGCCGAGCTGCTCGGCGATCTCGTAGCCGAGCGTCTTGGAGCCCTCGGCGTAGTAGGGCCGCACGTTGACGTTCACGAACGCCCAGCCGTCCTCCTCGCCGGCGATCTCCGAGGCGAGCCGGTTGACGTCGTCGTAGTTGCCGTTCACCGCCACCAGGTTCTGGGTGTAGACGGCCGAGTTGACCTGCTTGGGCTTCTCGAGGTTCGACGGGATGAACACCACGGTCTTGATGCCGGCGCGGGCACCCGCCGCGGCCACCGCGTTGGCGAGGTTGCCGGTCGAGGGGCAGGCGAAGACCTTGCTGTGGAACTCGGTCGCGGCGCTCAGCGCGCAGGCGACCACGCGGTCCTTGAAGGAGTTGGTGGGGTTGGTCGAGTCGTCCTTGACCCAGAGGTTCTCGATGCCGAGCTCGCGACCGAGGTTGTGCGCCTTGAGCAGCCGGGTGAACCCGGGCTCCATGTTGGGGCTCTGCTCGATGTCGTCGGGGACCGGCAGCAGCGCCTTGTAGCGCCAGATGTTGCGCGGCCCGGCGGCGATCTGCTCCCGGGTGACGGCTGGGAAGTCGTAGGCGACCTCGAGCGGGCCGAAGCACTCCGGGCACGCGTAGTGCGGCCCGAGCTCGACGAGGTGGCCGCACTCGCGACAGGCGAGCCCGGTGGCGTTGCCGAAGGCACCGTCCCGCAGCACCGGTGTCGTGGCGGGCGTGGTTTCTGTTGCGATGCTCAAAGGAGGCCTCCTTCTCATCTTCCCTGGCCCGGATCTCGGGCCAAGACGGATTTGGCACCGCACCACACGAATCCGATGAGAATCGGAGGCTCGGCGTGGCGGTTGCCGGGACTTCAACGGGCCGTTCCCTCAGTCCCTCTCGATGAGCTGTGCTCCAGCGTAGGTAGCCGTCTCAGAATGTGCACATCGATCCCGCCATCCGAGATGGGGACCACTGCCCGATCTAGGCGCGCACGGACCGGATGTCGTCGGTGAGCCCGCGAAGCAGCTCGAGTACGCCGCCCGGGCCGTCGACCACCACGTCGGCGAGCTCGGCGAGGGCGTTCTGCTCCTCCGATCCGGAGCAGACGAGCAGTCCGGGGAAGTCCTTCCCGCGCAGCTCCTCGATGGCCTTGAACGCCTCGAGGTCGCCGAGGTCGTCGCCGCAGAACACGAATGCGCGGGCCCCGAGCTCGTCGGTGAGTGCACGCACCGCGGCACCCTTGTGCATGCCGGGCGCCCGTACCTCGATCACAGCCCGCCCGGGCTCGACGTCGAGCCCGTGGCTGCGGGCCGACTCGGTGAGGACCGGGAGCAGCCGCTCGTACGCCGCCTTCGGGTCGTCGAGCCGGCGCAGGTGCACGGCGACGGCCAGCCCCTTCTCCTCGACCCAGGCCTCAGCGGCGTCACCGTCGCGCAGCAAGCGCGGAAGCCCGCCCATGAAGGTGGCAAGCCCGCGCGGTGGCTTCGGCGAGATCACCCGCCGGTCGGTGGAGGTCCAGCGCTCGTTGCCGTACTGCCCGAGCACGAAGAGCTCACGCCCGCTCTCGCCGATGGCGTTGCCGACCTCCTCGAGTCCGCCGAGGTCCAGCGCCTGTCGCGCCGGCCGCCCGGTGACGACGGCCACCGCACGCACCTGGGCGGCCAGGTCGGTCAGGACCGTGCCCGCGTCTGGGTGGATGTGCGCCTGTTCGGGGTCGTCCACGATCGGGGAGAGGGTGCCGTCGAAGTCGCAAGCGACGACCAGGTCGGCGGCGGCCCGCACCACGGCGGCGTACTCCTGCTCACCGTTGTGCGAAGCGAACTCCATGGACGTCACTGTTCCAGCCCGGCCCCGTGGTGTCGAAAGTCAGTCGTGATGCGTGGTTTTCGAGACGCTCGCTCCTCAACCACCGGAGGGCAGGACCCCGACTGCGTCAGAGGTAGTCGTCGGTGAGGATCACCGTCAGGCGGTCGAACTGCATCGGCTCCTCGGCCGGACGGACTCGCGGGATCCCGAGGTCCTTGCCCAGCGCCTTGGCGGCGTCCTTGAGACGCGGAGGGAAGTAGACCGAGGTGCCGTCGACGGTGCCGTACCAGTTGTCCGAGCCGACGACGTTCCAACCGGCCAGCTTGGCCTTCCCTGCGACACCGCCGGCAAGGCCAGGGGTCCTGGTGTTGTTGAAGATGACGACGTAGACCTCGCCACGCTTGACCTTCTTCGGCTTCTTCTTGACCGGCTTCTTCGCCGGCAGTGCCTCTCTGGTCGGGGTCGCGGAGGGGGTGCTCGAGGGCTTGCTGACCGTTGGCGTTGCGGTGCGGTCGGCCGGCGTTTGATCAGGGTCGTTGGCGACGAACACCAGCGCCGCGACCGCCACCGCGGAGACGCAGAGGGCCAGCAGCCGCGTGGGGAGGACGACGCCCCGCTCGTCGCGCTTAGGCATGAGGGTCATTCCGAGATGTCGAAACCGAGCCGGCGCGCAGAGCGCTGGCGCTGGCGGGTGGCGCGCAGGCGACGCAGCCGGCGGACCAGGAGCGGGTCGTGGGCCAGCGCCTCGGGACGGTCGATCAGCGCGTTCAGAACCTGGTAGTAGCGGGTCGAGGACATGTCGAACTTCTCCCGGACCGCCTGCTCCTTGGCGCCGGCGTACTTCCACCACTGGCGCTCGAAGTCGAGCATGGCGGCGTCGCGGCTGGACAGCTCGCCGGAACCCTCTGGCTGGGGGTTGTTGACCGCGGGGCTGGCAACCATCGTGGGGGGCTCCTCCGACATGAACGGGTGCTGTCGCGCTCATCATAGGTGAGGAAATACAACGATGTCATTTGGTGCCCGGCGTGGCGCGGGACGCTCCGGGCGTGGTTACGGTGAGGCCATGGAGACGATCCGCTGGGGCGTGCTGGCGCCGGGACGGATCGCCCACTCGTTCGCGGCCGACCTCGCCCTGGTCCCTGACGGGGAGCTGGTGGCGACGGGCTCGCGCAGCCTGGAGCGCGCGAGCGAGTTCGCAGCGGCGTACGGCGGGACCGCGCACGGGTCCTACGAGGACCTGGTCAACGACCCGGAGGTCGACGTCGTGTACGTCGCCTCGCCGCACGCGCTGCACGACGAGCACACCCGGCTCGCCCTCGCGGCCGGGAAGCCGGTGCTGTGCGAGAAGCCGATGACCCTCGACGCCGACTCGGCCGGTCTCCTGTTCGAGGACGCGGCGGCCCGCGGGCTGTTCCTGATGGAGGCGATGTGGACCGCCTGCCACCCCAGGATCCGCAAGCTGCTGGCTCTCCTCGCCAGTGGGCAGTACGGCACCCCACGCCAGATCCACGCCGACATCGGCATGGTGGTCCGGACCGACCCCAGCGACCGGCTCCTCGACCCGGCCCTCGGCGCAGGCGCCCTGCTGGACATGGGCATCTACCCCTGACGCTCGCCCACCTGGTGCTGGGCGCGCCCGAGCAGCTCGCGGCGACGGCGAACCTGTCGGCGAGCGGCATCGACCTCGACGTCGCGATCGCGGGGCTCTACCCGGGTGGTGCGACCGCGGCGCTGACGGCGACGATGACCGCGATCTCGTCGGGAACGGCCTCCATCGCGACGGAGCTCGGTCACTTCGACCTGCCGCCCGGCTTCCACCACCCGGACCACCTGCAGTGGACGGCGTACGACGCACCCACGGGAACCCCCGTGTTGATCGAGCCCGACGAGCCCGTGGTCGGGCGGGGCTACGGCAACGAGATCATCGAGGTGCACCGCTGCCTGCGAGCCGGGGCTCTGAGCAGTGAATTCGTGCCGCCGCAGCAGACGCTTTCCCTGATGCGCCAGATGGACGACGTACGGTCGCAGATCGGCGTCGGGTACCGCGGGTAAGGTCATTTCGCGTGAGTCGAAGCCAGAAGAAGCGTGCGTCCGCCGACCTCGTCGTCGTGGCCAACAGGCTGCCCGTCGACCGCGTCGTCGGGGATGACGGGGAGACCACCTGGCGGCGCTCGCCAGGTGGTCTGGTGTCCGCCCTGGAGCCGGTCATGCGCGCCAACAGCGGTGCCTGGATCGGCTGGCCCGGGGACACCAGCGGCGACCTCGACTCGTTCGTCGACGACGGCCTGACCCTGGTGCCGGTGGGGCTCTCGGAGCAGGAGGTCGCCGAGTTCTACGAGGGGTTCTCCAACGACACTCTGTGGCCGCTGTACCACGACCTGGTCGCCAAGCCGTCGTTCCACCGGGAGTGGTGGGACTCCTACGTGCAGGTGAACCAGCGTTTCGCCGATGCGGCCGCGAAGTACGCCGCGAAGAACGCGATGGTCTGGGTGCAGGACTACCAGCTCCAGCTCGTCCCGGCGATGCTGCGCGAGCTCCGCCCGGACCTGCGGATCGGCTTCTACCTGCACATCCCGTTCCCGCCGGCGGAGCTGTTCTCCCAGCTGCCGTGGCGCCGGCAGGTCCTCGAGGGTCTGCTCGGTGCGGATCTCGTCGGCTTCCAGCTCTCCGGCGCAGCCCAGAACTTCGTACGACTCGTCCGGCAGCGGGTCGGTCACAAGACCCATCGCGACCAGGTCTACCTGCCGGACGGCCGGGTCGTGCTCGCGAAGGCGTTCCCGATCTCGATCGACGCCAAGGGCTTCGAGGAGCTGGCGCGTTCCGAGGAGGTCGCCGAGCGAGCCGAGCAGATCCGCGAGGACCTCGGCCGGCCCAAGAAGGTGTTCCTGGGCATCGACCGGCTCGACTACACCAAGGGCATCTACGCGCGGCTGCGGGCGTTCAGCGAGCTCATCGCCGACGGCCACTTCACCGTCGAGGACGCCGTCTTCGTCCAGGTCGCCACCCCGTCGAGGGAGCGGGTGGACCAGTACCGCAAGCTGCGCGACGACATCGACCGCCTCGTCGGTCACATCAACGGCGACCTGGGCCGCATCGGCCGCCCGGCGATCTCCTACCTGCACTCGTCGTTCCCGCGCGAGGAGATGGCGGCCCTCTACCGCGCCGCCGACATCATGGTGGTGACCCCGTTCCGCGACGGGATGAACCTGGTCGCCAAGGAGTACGTCGCCTGCCGGTACGACGACGACGGCGCCCTCGTCCTCTCCGAGTTCGCAGGCGCCTCGAACGAGCTCCGGCAGGCGTACCTCGTCAACCCCTACGACATCAACGGCATGAAGGCGAAGATGCTGGAGGCCTACAAGGCGGAGAAGAAGGACAGGTCGCGCCGCATGCGGGCGATGCGCAAGACAGTGGACGAGAACGACGTCTCCCGGTGGGCGACCTCCTTCCTCGACCAGCTCTCCAGCGCCCAGCCCACCCACACCAAGCAGACCAAGCCGGCCAAGCGGTCCTGATGGCCGAGCGTTCGTGATGGACCAGCGGTTGATGACTCGGCTCGTGATGGATGGGCAGCCCGTCTTCGAGCGCGAGGCCGCGCGCGTGGTCCTCGTCGACGAGAACGACCGGGTGCTCCTGATCGAGATGCACGACCCTGCCCGGCCCGAACTCGGCTGGTACTGGTTCACACCGGGAGGGGGACGCGAGCCCGGTGAGACCAACACCGACTGTGCGGCGCGCGAGGTGCTGGAGGAGACGGGCCTCCGGATCGAGCCCGGGGATCTCGGTCCGGTCGTCCACGAGCAGGTCATCGAGTACGGCTTCGAGGGATCGCTGGTCCGCCAGCACCAGGTCTTCTTCCTGCACCGGGTCGCGACGTTCGATGTCGACACCCACGGATGGGAGGACGCCGAGGTGCGCTCGCAGCGCAGCGTTCGCTGGTGGACGCCCGAGGAGCTGGCCTGCACCAGTGAGGACGTCTATCCGCTGAACCTGCTTGAGTTGGTCGCAGGACGCGAGAGTCGCTCACCGGCCCCGCGGCGTACGGAAGGGAACAGGTCATGAGCGAGAGCCCGACCACCGGTGCCACCGACCTCGAGGCCATCGAGGAGACCCGCGACCGGATCCGCGAGCAGCATCTCAAGCCGACCGGTGACCGTCCCGCGTCCTCCGCCCGCGGGCTGCACCACACCGCGCTGATCAGCAGCGACGTGGAAGCGACCGTCCGCTTCTACCAGGACGTGCTGGGGTTCCCGCTGACCGAGCTGATCGACAACCGCGACTACCCGGGGTCCTCGCACTTCTTCTTCGACATCGGCAACGGCAACCTGCTCGCCTTCTTCGACTTCCCGGGGCTCGAGGTCGGCCCCTACGCGGAGGTGCTCGGCGGCCTGCACCACGTGGCGATCTCGGTCGAGCCCGGTCGCTGGGAGCAGCTCGTGCAGCGCCTCGAGGAGGCGGGCGTGGAGCACGAGGTGCACAGCGGCGTCTCGGTCTACTTCCGCGATCCCGACGGCGCCCGCATCGAGCTCATCGCCGACCCGCTCGGCGAGATGTACGGCAACCAGGTGCTCTAGCGGCCTCAGGTCTCCGCGCTCACCAGAATCCGAACAGCGCGGTGCGCTCCTGTCCGTCGGCGAACCGGACGACCAGTCGGCGACATGTCCCACGCCACGCGCTGTCGGTCTTCCACGCGAACGTGTACTTCCCGTCGGCGTAACTGAGCCGAGGTGCGGACGGCTTCAGGGTCCGCTCGAGGGCGTCGGGGCGCGTGCCGGCGTTGCAGCCGACCCGTGCGCTGGAGGGCGAGCCGGCAGCGAACACCGCCTGGCCCCGATAGCCGCCGAGCGAGAAGACGACCGGGACCACCGAACCCCGCTTCACCGTGTTCACGACCGGAGGTCCGTCGACCGGTGCAAGGAGTCCCGTCAGCGGCCAGACGACCCGGTAGTCGGCCGAGGCGGTTGAGGTGTTCCCAGCGCCGTCACGGGCGTTGACCGTGAACGTCCTCGGACCGATGGCTGAGGTGTTCACCCTGCTCCCGGAGGCCACCGGACCCGCGCAAAGGTCCACTCCTGAGTCGTCCGCGCAGGTGTAGTTCGCGACGACGCGTTGACCCAGCTTGTACGTCGCGCCGTCCGCCGGAGTCTGCAGCGTGATCGACGGGCCTGTCTCGTCCGGCGGCGTCGAGTCCGGCGCTGCGGTGGCGAGCGCCCAGACGCTCGCTTGCGGGGAGTGCGCCACCACCTGCCAGTCACCGGACCCCAGCTCCAGGCGGGACGCCACGCACGGCCCAGCGTCCGCGCCGTCGGCGCAGTCGGTCAGCGGCTCCCCGTTCCGAAGGAGCTGTACGTCGTCGAGCGCGGCGCCGGGTGGGACGATCGAGCGGTCGATGGTGAACGTGAACGTCATGAACCCACCGGCAGCCGTGACGGGGTCTGCGGTGATCTGCACCTGCTGCCCGAGCACGTTCCAGCCAGTCAATGACGATGGGTCGTCCTGCATCTCCTCGATCGTTATGTTGCCGGGCGACCCGGACACGCTCGTCTCCAACGAGTCGGTCACGGTCGGATCGGCCCCGGTGCTCGCCGTACCCGCTCCGGAGGCGTTGTCGGGCGGCGGGGCCAGGTTGCGCACGTAGTAGCGCGCAGTCTCCCGCTCGGTGGGCTCTTCGCCGGGCTCGCCCGGTCCGAGTTCCCAGTCGTTCGACTGGAAGCCGAGGAACCGACCGTCGTCGCTGATGTTTGCACCGTACGTGTAGTTGCCGATGAGCTCGCCGGACGAACTCACCGAGGCGAGCTCGGTGGTGCCGGCAGCGATGTCGAGCACGTGGATGTCGTAGCGGTTGTCGTCTTCGGGAGCGCTGTACTGGAGGTAGGCGAGGTGCTTGCCGTCGCCGCTGAGCCGCGGGTCGTTCTGGTTCCCGGGCCCCGGGAAGGTGAGCGTCTCGCTGGACCGGTCGTAGACGTAGACCGAGTTCGCGGTGTCGCTGTCATCGGCAAGCAGTGACGTGTAGGTCTCGAACGCCACGACATCGCCGTCGTCACTCATCGACAGGTTCCACAGGGTGGTGTTCGGCGGCACGTCCGCGCTCTCCGCGAAGAGCCGCGAAGTGGTGCTAGTAGACCGGTCGCGCACGTAGTAGCCGATCTGCTCGTCGCTGGGACCGGCCAGCGTCCCGTCGCCGGCAGCGAAGAGCACAAGGCTTCCGTCGGCGCTGACATCGACCCCTGCCCCACCGACGCCATAATCCGTCGGTGTGCCGTCGGGACGGAGGGCGACGTCCTCGGTCACCCCGTCTTCCAGGTCACGCAGCAGGGTCCGACGTGTGTGGTCTTCCTCGGTCTGCTGATGGGTTCCGGTTTCCATGACGACGAACCGGCCGTCATCGCTCAGCGAGCCCGTCGGGCTGCCCTCGGGCACCGGGTTCCCGTCGAGGTCCACGGTGGCGAGCTCCGGTGGTGCCGGCCACGGTGTCGGTGACGTAGAGCTGCAGGCATTGGCCTGGGATGAACTCCGCATCGCCATCCTCACCGTTCCAGCGGCCGCAATCATCGTCGACCTCCTCCTGCAGCACGTTGCTGCTGTCGGAGGAGAAGAGCACGAAGCGGCCGTCGTCGCTGATGTCACGGAGCCCCACGTCGATGCGCTCGCCGATCGCGCGTCAGTCGCCGGTGGTGGTGCCGCGCGGGTCGTCCTTCTCACCCTCGCCCTGCTCGATCGAGCTGCTCTCGCTCTGCATGCCCCCGGGGGCCATCAGGCGGAGCAGGTCGTCGGCGAGCTCCGGTCCGAGTGCGCCCCATCCGTCCTTGTAGCCGTAGACCTCGCCCAACGACTTGGCGTCGTAGTCGCCGAGGAAGATGTCGACGTCGCCGGTGGTGATCAGTCCGGGGTGGGCCACGCCCACCGACTCCGAGACCTTGATCAGCTCCTTGCGGAAGGTCCGGATGTACTGCGCGCAGCGCTCGGCCTTCGACACGGGGTCGAGACCGTGCGAGAGCCACGGGTCCTGTGTGGCGACGCCGGTCGGGCACCGGTCGGTGTGGCACTTCTGCGACTGGATGCAGCCGATCGACATCATCGCCTCGCGAGCGACGTTGACCATGTCGGCGCCCAGCGCGAACGCGACCACGGCGTTCTCGGGCAGCCCCAGCTTGGCGGACCCGATGAACGTCACGTCATCGGTCAGCCCGGCCTCGGCGAACGTCGCGTAGGCACGGGCGAAACCCATCCGGAAGGGCAGCGCTATCGAGTCGGCGAAGGTCGGCGGCGATGCGCCGGTCCCGCCCTCACCGCCGTCGACGGTGACGAAGTCGACGCCACGATCACGCTGCGCCATCAGCCGGCTGAGCTTCTGCCAGAACAGCATGTCGCCGACAGAGCTCTTGATGCCGACCGGAAGGCCGGTCTCGGCGGCCAGCAGCTCGACGAAGTCGAGCAGGCTGTCCTCGTCGCCGAAGGCCGTGTGTCGCGCTGGACTGGCGCAGTCCCGACCCATCGGGATGCCGCGGATCTCGGAGATCTCCTTGGTCACCTTGGCGGCCGGCAGCAGCCCACCGAGACCCGGCTTGGCGCCTTGCGAGAGCTTGATCTCGATGGCCTTGACGGGTGCGGACTCGACGACCTCCTTGAGCTTCTCGAGGGAGAAGTTGCCCTCCTGGTCACGACAGCCGAAGTACGCCGTACCGATCTGCAGCATCAGGTCGCCACCCTGGCGGTGGTGGTCCGAGAGCCCGCCCTCGCCGGTGTTGTGCATGCACCCGGCCTGCGCAGCCCCGGCGTTGAGGGCCTTGATCGCGTTCGCCGACATGGACCCGAAGCTCATCGCGGAGATGTTGATCAGGGAGTCCGGCCGGAACGCCCGGGCACGGCCCCGCGGACCTCCGAGGACCTTGGCGCTGGGGAGTCCGGTTGTCCTGCCGTGGTCGTGCGGGAGCGATCTGGCGAAGGTGCGGTGCTTGATGATCGCGTAGCCCGGCAGGTGCTCCACGTCGTTGTCGGTGCCGAAGCCGGAGTGGTTGTTCTCCTGCTTGGAGGACGCATAGATCCACGACCGCTGGTCGCGGCTGAACGGACGCTCCTCGTCATTGCTGGTGACGATGTACTGCCGCAGCTCGGGTCCGATGGTCTCCAGCCAGTAGCGCGCGTGCGCGATCACCGGGTAGTTGCGCATCAGCGCGTGCTTCTTCTGGGTCAGGTCGCGGGCCGCCACGGCACCCAGTGCCACGCCAACGCCGCCGAGCACTCGGGAAACCCTCATGTGGAAGTTCTACCCTCCGGCGATCATGTCCATGCATCGGACCGCGCCTTGGACGACGTGCCCAGGCACCCGCTAGTTGGTACCTTCCGCGCATGGATCTGATCCCGAAGCCGGACCAGGTCGCGTCCGCCGCCAGCAACGTCGCACACAAGGTGGTGTACGGCGGTCTGGCGGACCTCCGCCCGATGCCGCGGACGCTCATCGACGACGGACCCCTGCGCGAGGTCTACCACTACCGCCCGCAGAAGAAGACCAAGGAGAGCGGCGACCCGGTCCTGCTGGTCACCCCCCTGGCAGCTCCGTCGCTCTGCTACGACCTCCGCCGCGGCTGCTCCCTGGTCGAGCACTTCGTGCAGCAGGGCCGGCCGACCTACCTCGTCGAGTACGGCGAGATCTCGTTCAAGAACCGCAAGATCGGCCTCGAGCACTGGGTGGACGAGGTGGTCCCCGAGGCGATCCGGGCCGCCAGCGAGCACGCCGGCGGCCGTCCGGTGCACGTCATCGGCTGGAGCCTCGGCGGGATCTTTGCCTCCCTCGCGGCCGCAGCTCAGCCCGACCTGCCGATCGCCTCGCTCACCGTCGTGGGCACCCCGTTCGACGTCACGAAGGTGCCGATGGTGGCGCCGCTCCGCCCGATCCTGCGACTCACCGACGGCGGCGTGGTGACTCAGCTCTACCGACTGCTGGGAGCTGCACCGAAGCCGCTCGTGCGCCGTGCCTTCCAGCTCAGCTCGGGCACCAAGCTGATCACCAAGCCGCTGGCGATCCTGCAGAACCTCGACGACAGCGAGTGGCTCGCCCAGATCGAGGCGGTCGACCGGTTCACCGACAACATGCTCGCCTACCCGGGACGTTCGTTCGGGCAGCTCTACCACCGGATGCTCAAGGCCAACCAGCTGCTCACCGGCAAGGTGAACCTCTCCGGCACCGAGATCGACGTCGCCAACATCACCGCACCCGTGCTGATCTTCGCCGGCAACACCGACGGGATCGCCCCGATCGACGCCGTCAGGGCGTTGGTGCCGCTGCTGCGCAAGGCCCACGAGGTCCGGTTCGAGATCGTCCCCGGCGGCCACCTCGGGATGCTCACCGGGCGTGCGGCCCGGGCCACGACCTGGGTGACGATGGACGAGTGGATCGAGCAGTACTCCACTCCGGACGACCGGCCGGCCAAGCGGTCCACGGCACGCAAGAAGGCGGCCAAGAAGGCGGCGCCGAAGAAGGCCGTCTCGACCGCGCGTACGACGAAGTCCGCGAAGGCCGGCCCCAAGCCCGGCCCGAAGTCCGCTGGCCCGAAGCGGGCCGCCAAGGTGTCGCCTGACCGCTCGGCCATCGGGTCCAACCCCGAGCGGAGGTTCGACTCGGCCTCCTCGCGCAACCTCACCCGCAAGTCTTGAAGCTGCACCTCCCCCAGACCCCGCGGCAGGTGCTGCGCATCGCAGCCGCGCTGACCACCGTGGTCCTCGTGATCCTGCTGGGGTCCGTGGGCACGAGCGAGCGGTCGCGCCCGGCGTACCACCACTACGTGGCGCTGGGCGACTCGTTCACCGCCGCCCCGTTCGTGCCCGTGACCGACGTCGCCTACGGGTGCTACCGCTCCAGCAACAACTACCCGAACCGGCTCGCGTCGCTGCTGCACATCGAGGACCTCGAGGACCGCTCGTGCAGCGGTGCCGGGACCGCGGAGCTGGTCAGGAGGCAGACCACCAGGGGCGGGATGTCCGTGCCGCCGCAGCTCAACGCGCTGTCGGAGCGGACCGACCTGGTCACCGTGGGCATCGGGGTGAACAACAACCACCTCTACGCCCGGATGGCGACGGTGTGTCGCCGGTCCCCCCGGATCTGCCGGCTCCACGACAAGCGCCACGTCCTCGGCTCGATGGTCGACGAGGTCCGGCCAGCGCTGGTCCCGGCCCTCGAGCTGGTCAAGGAGCGAGCGCCGAACGCGCGGGTGCTCCTCGTGGGCTACCCGAAGATGCTGCCGCCCCGCGGAGGCTGTCCCCGGCTCCCGCCGATGCGGGGGCTGGACCGGGGGACGTTCCGGGACATCAGCCTGCGCCTGCGCTACGGGATGCGGGACGCCGCCCGGGACGCGGGCGTGGAGTTCGTCGACTTCTACGCCGTCTCCGCCGGGCACGACATCTGCTCTCGCCACCCCTGGGTGCAGGGCCGGGTCGGGAACCGCAAGGGTGCCGGTATGCACCCGCTCGCGGCCGGCCAGGCCGCGCTGGCCAGGACGATCGAGCAGACCCTGCGTGTCGAGCCGCGTAATACCGGCTGACCGGACCAACGGCCGGCCAACCACCCTCCGGGTAGGCAGGACTCAAGACATCCCTCCAGCAAAGGTGTGCACTGTGCCTCAGATCGACTCCAACGGAATTTCCCTCAACTACACCGACTCCGGCGGCGACGGCCGGCCGGTGGTGCTCATCCACGGCTGGCCACTCAGTGGCGCCTCGTGGTCCGAGCAGGTGCCGGCGCTGGTCGAGGCCGGCCACCGCGTGATCACCTACGACCGGCGCGGCTTCGGCGACTCGGACAAGCCGGAGAACGGCTACGACTACGACACCTTCGCCGCGGACCTGGCCGGCCTGCTCGACGGCCTCGACCTCCGCGACGTCGCCCTGGTCGGCTTCTCGATGGGTGGCGGCGAGGTTGCTCGCTACATCGGCTCCCACGGCGAGGACAGGGTCCGGTCGGCCGTGTTCGCCGGCGCGGTGCCGCCGTACCTGCTGAAGACCGACGACAACCCCGACGGCGGTCTCGGTGAGGAGGACGCCCAGGGATTGGAGCAGGGCGCCCGGGAGGACCGCGAGAGCTTCCTCGACGGGTTCAGCACCAACTTCTTCACGGCCGGCGAGGAGCTGAAGGTGACCGAGGAGCAGCGCCAGGAATGGCTGACGCTCGCCGGTGCCGCGCGCGACGAGGCGCTGGTGGGCTGCATCGATGCCTTCAGTCGCACCGACTTCCGCAAGGACCTCGAGAGCTTCAGCGTCCCGACGCTCGTCATCCACGGCGACTCCGACGCGATCGTGCCGTTCGAGGTCTCCGGCAAGCGCACCGCCGAGTCCGTCGACGGCGCCGAGCTCGTGGTCGTCGAGGATGCCCCACACGGCTTCAACGTCAGCCACGCGGACGAGTTCAACCGCGCCCTGCTCGAGTTCCTGGACTGACTGCTCCTTCAAGGGTCCTAGGCTGACCCGGGTGAGCGCACTGGCCGGACTCGTGGACAGGGGCCTCGTGGCTCCCGACTGGGCCGAGGCGCTCGCGCCGGTGGACGGTCAGATCGCTGCGATGGGCCAGTTCCTGCGCGCGGAGATCGCGGCCGGGCGGCAGTACCTGCCGGCCGGTGAGCAGGTGCTCCGTGCGTTCAGCCGGCCGCTCGCGGACGTGAAGGTGCTCGTCGTCGGACAGGATCCCTACCCGACTCCGGGCCATCCGGTCGGGCTGAGCTTCTCGGTCGCTCCCGGTGTCGCCCCGCCCAAGAGCCTGGTGAACATCTTCAAGGAGCTGGTCGACGACCTCGGCGTATCCCTTCCCAGCGGCGGGGATCTCACGCCCTGGGCCGACGCCGGCGTGATGATGCTGAACAGGGTGCTCACCGTCGCTCCGGGCAGCCCGGCATCGCACCGCGGGCGCGGCTGGGAGGCCGTGACGGACCAGGCGATCCGCACCCTGGCCGCGCGGAGCAAGCAGGGCGCACCCCTGACCGCGATCCTGTGGGGCCGCGACGCGCAGTCGCTCAAGCCCGAGCTGATGCCGATCCCGTGGGTCGAATCGGCGCACCCCAGCCCGCTGTCGGCGCATCGCGGGTTCTTCGGGTCCCGGCCGTTCAGCCGGGTCAACCAGATGCTGGTGGAGCAGGGCGGTACGCCGGTGGACTGGCGGCTCCCTTGACAGCCGCGGTTCAGGAAATATAGTTGATGCTTCAACTGTTAGGTGAGACATGAACGATCTTGCTGCCCCAGACCGGATGCCGGCGCTCTACATCGGCCACGGGGCTCCCCCGCTGCTCGACGACCCGGTGTGGTCGCAGCAGCTGGGCAACCTCGCGGGCGAGCTCCCGCGCCCGAAGGCGGTGCTGATCGTCAGCGCCCACTGGGAGTCCGCTCCGCTCGCGCTGTCCGCCACCGGTCCCGGCGTCGACCTGGTCTACGACTTCGGTGGCTTTCCGGAGCGGTACTACCGGATGACCTACGAGACCCCGGCTGCCGACGACCTCGCCCAGCGGATCGTGGCGATGATGCCCGACACCGAGCCGGTGCACCAGCACTCCTCGCGCGGACTCGACCACGGTGCCTGGGTCCCGCTGAAGATCATGTATCCCGACGGCGACATCCCCGTCCTGCAGATGTCGCTGCCGACCCAGGACCCCTACAAGCTGCTCACCCTCGGCAGCCGCCTGCGCGAGCTGCGAGACGAGGGCGTACTGATCATCGGCTCCGGCTTCCTGACCCACGGACTGCCGTTCCTCAAGGAGTTCCGCATCGAGGCCGAGGCTCCCGGCTGGTCGGTCGACTTCGACCACTGGGCCGCCGATGCACTGACCCGCGGCGACGTGGCCGAGCTGGCGTCGTACAAGACCAAGGCGCCGGGCATGCCCTACGCCCACCCGACCGTCGAGCACTACACCCCGCTCTTCGTGACCCTCGGCGCGGCCACCGACCCCGAGGCACCGGGCGACCAGGTCATCGACGGCTACTGGATGGGCCTGTCGAAGCGGTCCCTGCTCGTCGCCTGAGGGGCGCAGACTCCCCTTTTCCCTCGGTGAGGCGTCGCATCTTGCGGCAAGATGCGACGCCTCACCGTGTTTCTGGGTGCAAGATGCGACGCCTCACCGAATTCCGAGCCTCCGCATCACGGCCAGGCCCTTGAGGGTCTGGCCGACGTGCTTCTCGAAGGGCTCGTCGCGGGGGGCTGAGAGCACCTGCTTCTTGAGTACGGCGAGGTTGACCGAGTCGGTGTACTTCAGCAGCCCCTGGTCGCCGTGCCGCGCGCCCACACCGGACTGCTTGACGCCACCTGACGGCGTGCCCTTCGAGGCGTACGCCGCGGCCAGCGCGTCGTTGACGTTGATGTTGCCGGAGTGGATCCGCTTCGCCACCGCGACCGCCTTGTCCAGGTCGGTGCCCCAGACGCTGGCGTTCAGCCCGTAGGGAGTGTCGTTGGCAAGCCGCACGGCCTCGTCGACCGACGTGTAGCGGTGCAGCGCCACCACGGGGCCGAACGTCTCGCAGGAGCCGACCAACATGTCCGGGGTGACGTCCTCGAGGATCGTCGGCTCGTAGAAGGCCGGGCCGAGGTCGGGGCGCTCGCGGCCGCCGCAGACGACCGTCGCGCCCTGCTCCACCGCGTCGGCGACGTGCGAGGCGACCCGGTCCTTGTGGTCCACCGAGATCAGCGAGCCGAGCTCCGGCTCGTAGTCGTACGACGCAGCGATGTTCAGCTTCTTGGTCGCCGCGACGAAGAGCCGCCGGAACTCCTCGTAGATCGAGTCGTGGATGTACATCCGCTCCATGTGCATGCAGATCTGCCCGGTGTTGCCGAACACGCCGAACAGTGCGCCCTCGACAACCTCCTCGAGGTTGGCGTCGGGCAGCACGATCATCGGGTTCTTGCCGCCGAGCTCGAGGCAGGCGCCGATCAGGTTCTGGCCGGCGCGCTGGCCGACGAACCGGCCGGTGTCCGTGGAACCGGTGAACATCACGTAGTTGGCGTTGTCGATCAGCGTCGGGCCGACGTCCGGACCCTCACCGCACACGACTTGGAACAACCCCTCCGGCAGTCCGGCGCGGTAGAGCAGCGAGACACCGAACAGCGGGGAGAGCGCCGTCTTGTTGTCCGGCTTGAGTACGACGCCGTTGCCCGCCATCAGCGCCGGGATGGCATCGGAGAGCCCCGTCGCGAACGGGAAGTTCCACGGCGCGATGATCCCGATGACGCCCTTCGGCTGGTGGATCTCGGTCGAGGTGCTCACCACCGGCACGGGGCCGCCGCGGGTGACCGGGGCGAGCAGCTTGGCGGCGCGCTTGAGGTAGTGCGAGGTGACCATCGGTACGTCGCAGGTCTCGTCGAAGGCCATCCGCCGGGCCTTGCCGGACTCGACCTGGATCAGGTCGACGATCGTCTCGTTGTGCTCGAGCAGCAGCTTGTGGAAGCGCTTGAACACCGCGAGCCGCTTCTTGATCGGCCACTGGGACCACTCCCGCTGTGCCTCGCGGGAGCGCTCGAACGCGGCCTCGATGTCCTTCGGCGTCGACTGCGGAAGGGTCGTGACGACCTCGCCCGTGTAGACCTCGGTGAGCTTCCAGACGTCGCCGCCGCTGGAGACCACCCGGGACGTGATGCTGTCGAGCAGCTCGTCGGTGATGGAGGCGGGACGGTTGAGAGTGCCGGTCTGGGTCTGGGTCATGTCCACTCCTGGTGCGTACGACGGTCGGGTCAGCCCTGCAAGATCAATTCGGCGGCCTTCTCGCCGATCATGATCGCGGGCGCGTTGGTGTTGCCGCCAGTGATCGACGGCATGATCGAGGCGTCCGCGACGCGTAGTCCGTCGATGCCGCGAACCTTCAGGTCCGGTCCGACCACAGCACGCTCGTCGACGCCCATCCGGCAGGTGCCGACACCGTGGTAGACCGACGTAGCGCGGTTGAGGATCTCGCGACGGAGGTCGGCACCCTGGTGCTCGGCGCCGGGGTGGATCTCGGACTTGACCGACCCACCGAAGGCGGCGCTGCCCATGATCTCGCGGACCATCTCCGAGCCCTCGGCCAGAACCTCGAGGTCGGCCGGCTCGGTGAGGTAACGGAAGTCGATCAGCGGGGCCGCCATCGGGTCACCCGACGCGAGCCGCAGGGTGCCGCGGCTCTTGGGGTAGATCAGCGTGGACAGCACGGTGAGTGACGGACGCGGGTCGACGTTGTGGCGGATCGGCTCATCCTGGTTGGGCGAGACGTAGGACCACGGCAGCAGGTGCAGCTGGAGGTCGGGTACGTCGGTGGCCTGCGAGGTGCGCACGAAGCCCACGGACTCGAAGACCGAGTTGGCCAGGAAGGTCCTGCCCGGGCGCATCAGCTCCTTGGCGACTCCCTTGGCGAAGAAGTAGGCGTTGCCGCGCATGGTCGAGGTGGTGACGTGGAAGGTCAGCGCGTGGAAAAGGTGGTCGTGCAGGTTGTCGCCGACAGGAAGGTCCGCGACGGCGGTGAGCCCGTGCTCGGCAAGATGGTCGGCCGGCCCGACACCCGAGAGCATCAGCAGCTGGGCGGACCCGACGACCCCCGCCGAGAGAATCACTTCCTTGCCGGCGCGGACGATGCGTCCGGTGCCGTCCTTGTCGATGACGGCGACCCCGGTGGCGCGCCCGTCCTCGATCAGCAGCTTGGTGACCATCACCTCGGACTGCAGCTCCAGCGTCGGCACGTCCTGGTTGTGGATGTAGCCCCGCGACGCGCTGTAGCGCAGCCCGTCGGCAGCGTTCTGCTGCATCCGGGCGATGCCCTCCTGCGCTTCGGCGTTGTAGTCGTCGAGGACCTTCACGCCGAGTGCCTCGGAAGTGGCCTCGATGAACTGGAGGGTGCCTTCCTGCGGGATCTTGTTGCGGGTGATCTTGATCGGCCCGCCGGCGCCGCGGTAGTCGTTTGCGCCGTCCTCGAAGTCCTCCATCCGCTTGTAGGCCCGGTTGACGTCGTCCGCCGACCAGCCGGTGTTGCCCTCGGCTGCCCAGGAGTCGTAGTTGGCGCGGTTGCCGCGCACGTAGACCATGCCGTTGATCGAGCTCGAACCCCCGACCACCTTGCCGCGTGGGACCGGCATCCGGCGGTTCAGGAGGTGCTCCTGCGGCGTGGAGTAGAAGCCCCAGTCGACCCTCGACTTGATCTTGGGCTCGGCGTGCATCGGGCCGATCATGCCGGGCTTCTTGACCAGGAACTGCTCGTCGCTCTTGCCGGCCTCGAGGACGATCACGCTCGCGCCGGACAGTGCGAGCCGGCCCGCGACTGCGGCACCCGAGCTGCCGGACCCCACCACGACATAGTCGGCTTCGGTCTTGTACGGCGCGTGCTTGGCCATTCTCACCTCGTCGTCGAGCCCGCCTGGGCAGAGCCATCGGTTTGCGATGCGCGGCACAACTATAACCTGTTCTAGTTTGGCGGGATAGGGCGAGACCACGAGACTGGCGGCATGGAACTGCTCTCGATCCAGTCCTCGGTCGCCTTCGGTCACGTCGGCAACAGCGCGGCGATCTTCCCGCTCCAGCGGCTCGGCATCGAGGCGTGGGCGGTCAACACGGTGCACTTCTCCAACCACACCGGATACGGCGAGTGGCGCGGTCCGCTGCTCTCCGCCGACGAGCTGCGCGAGGTGATCCAGGGAGTCGAGGAGCGTGGCGCACTCGAGCGCGTCGCCGCCGTGCTCAGCGGCTACCAGGGAGCCGAGGAGGTCGGCGCGGTCATCCTCAGCACCGTCGCCAGGGTGAAGGAGCTCAACCCGTCGGCCGTCTACTGCTGCGACCCGGTGATGGGCGACGTGGGCCGCGGCATGTTCGTGCGACCGGGCATCCCCGAGATGATGCGCGACCACGTCGTCCCGGCCGCGGACGTGATCACGCCCAACCACTTCGAGCTCGACTTCCTCGCCGGCCGCGAGACGCGCACCGTCTCCGACGTACTCGATGCCGTCGACGAGGTGCGCTCCGGTGGTGGTCCCGCGACAGTGCTCGTGACCAGCGTGCTCACCGACGAGACACCCGAGGGCTCGGTCGACGTCGTCGCCGTCTCCGAGGAGGGCGCGTGGTCCTGCCGTACGCCGCTGCTGCCGATCACGCCCAACGGCTGCGGAGACGTGACCGCCGCAGTGTTTCTCGCCCACCTGCTGCGCACCGGTTCGGCCGAGACCGCGCTGCAGCGAGTGACGTCCACGGTCTTCGGCATCCTGGAGAAGACGATCGAGGCCGGCACTCGGGAGATCCAGCTGGTCGCCGCGCAGGACGTGATCGCCGACCCGCCGGATCGCTTCGCACCCACCCGGTTGCGCTGAGGCGGCGCGCTCAGCCGCCGAACCAGAGCTGGGTCGCCCGCCTCATGTTCACGGTGATCTCGCGCATCTCGGCCGGACTGGCGCGGTACTTCGGTGGCAGGGCGGCAGCACAAGCCTTGCCCCGGCAGTCCCTGTAGGTCCGGTAGAGCTTCCTGAGGTCACGGAGCTCGTCGGCGTACCGCGGCACCCGCGAGAGGTTCCGCAGCTCCAGCGGGTCGGTCGCGAGGTCGTACAGCTCGGTCTCACCGGTGGCGTAGCGGGTGATCTTCCATCGCCCCAGCCGCAGGCCACGTGTGTTCAGCTGCGAGCCATCGGGAGCATGTCGCCCGTAGCGCCCTTCGGTCATCATCGCCTCGGTCACCACCGGCCGGTCCCAGCCGCGGTCGCCGTACTCGATGAGCGGCGTGAGGTCGACGCCGTCGGCCCTCGGCATCCGCACTCCGGCGTACGCCGCCAGGGTGGGTGCCAGGTCAACGGTGGTCACCGGGTCGTACCGACGACCGCGGGGCACCCCGGGGCCGGCGACGATCAGGGGCACCCGGAGCGAGGGCTCGTGCAGGTTGATCTTGCCCAGCCGCTTGCGGTGCTCACCGAGGTAGAAGCCGTTGTCGGAGGTGAACATGATGACCGTGTTCGCGAGCTGTCCGGAGCGGCTGAGCCGCGAGATCGTCCGTCCGATCTGCACGTCCAGGACGAACAGCGACTCCGCCCGCTGCCGGGTTACCTCGGTGAGCGCCTCGCGCTCCGGGCGGGTCAGCTCGGGCAGCCTGCGCAGGTAGCGCGGCTTGTCCTTGGTGTTCTTCTCGGCCGACCGATTCTGCGGCGTGCCAGCACCGTGGGTGATGTGCGAGTCGAAGCGCCCCTTGACCCAGTCCGGCCGGGCGGGGGTGAGCCAGCTGCTCCAGAGCCCGTCGGCGCGAGGGGTCATCCCGGGGTCGTCCGACTCCACGGGCGAGCCATGGTGCGGGGCGACCGGGGTCCACCAGATGAACCAGGGGTCGGGACGGCTGCCGAAGCGACTGATCAACGACCGGGTCTGCTGCGCCATCACGTCGGTGGAGTAGCGGCCGGGGAAGCTCTTCAGCTCACCGTCGACGTTCTCGATCAGGTTGAAGTAGGAGTAGGTGCCGCCGTTGAACGGCTCGATCGAGCCCCACACGTGGTCGGCCCCGGCCCGCCAGCGGGTCCATCCCGGCGGCACGTACTCGAGCGAGGACTGCCCGTTGCGCATCGTCTGTTCGCCGTACCCGTTGAGGTACTTCCCGACCAGCGCGGTGCGATAGCCGGCCTTCTGCAGCACGGTCGCGATCGTGCGCCTGTCGCGGAACGACGCGAACCCGAACGGCTCCAAGTGGCTCAGGACCTTGTGGTTGTGGGCATACCTGCCGGTGAGGAAGCTGGCCCGGGACGGGCAGCACAGCGGGTACGGCGCGAACGAGTTCTCGAAGGTCAGTCCCCTTCGCTGGAGCAGTCGCCGGACGTTGGGCATCCACCGCACGTCGTCCCAGCGCATGTCGTCGGCCTCGATCACGAGCACGTTCGGGTGTCGCTGCGTCGCCTCCATCCTCTGCGGAGGGTCCGGCACGATCAGCGTCTCGCTCGGCTCGGGCTGGTTGCGTGCGTCCGGGACGCGGGCCTCGGTGCCGCCGCAGGCCACCAGCAGCAAGGCAGCGCATGCAGCGAGCACCCCGATCTTGCCGCGACCGCTCATGACCGGTCTCAGTCGAGACACGAGCCGGTGACCGGCGTCGAGCCCGCGAGATCCCAATTCACGCTTCGATTATGACCGGCCAAACCCGACTTCGGCCGTAGCCGGTGAACGAGGCATGTCCGGGTTCAGGTCCCCTCAGGGGGAGCGTCATACGTCGCCGGAGTCGGCAGCCGGAACCTGGCTGCGATGCGGCGTACGTCGTAGAAGTCCACGGGACGGGGCTCGTATCCCTGGTGCATCAGCAGCTGGTCCTCGGCGGAGGCGCACCGGATGCTCCTGCCGTCGATCGAGCCCAAGGTCGGAGGTGCGTAGTGCCAGGTGGCTCCGTCGGGGAGTGTCTGGTCGCCGCCTCCGTCTGCGGTGGGATCCACCGGGTGCAGGTCGACCTCACGGCCCTGTCCGTCCCGGACCGCCACGCTGGTGGGTAGCCAGTCGCGGATGACCACGAACCCACGAGCCGAGAGCAGGTCCAGGACGCGGGGTACGTCGGACCGGGCCAGCACCACATCGAGGTCGCTGTGAGCTCTGGACTGAGCCCCGAGCAGAACGTCCACGCCCCACCCGCCGTCGAGCCAGTAGTGAGCTGCGATCTCGTCCAGCAGATCCAACAGGCCGAAGAGGTCCCGTTCTTCCACCGGCCGATCATGACACCGGTAGGGCGAACACGCCCTTGCAGCAGGACTGAGTCACCGAGCGCTGGCCAGATCTAACAGATCCCAAGCCGCAGTGCTCTTGGTGTGTCATGCTCGCGCCAAGGTGAGCCCGGCGCCGTTGGAACGGTTGGCTTCGGGTCAGCTCACCCAGTGGGAGCCGGGGCCAAGACCCCGTCCCGGTTCTCGTGCTGCGGGGCAAAAACGTCCATTTCACCCCGGCACGGAATCGGGTGGGAAGCTTTCCAAAGAAATATGGATCGCCGCAGGGTCGAAATCGCCGATCGGCAGTTAGCCTGACGACGTATCTCCGGTGGACCAAGCAGCCGATCTCCGTAGAGCCACAGTGTTTCCGTCTAGCCGACTGGCTCTGTGACGTGCAAGACGCGAGGAGACTCCGTGGATCATCGGACGAGCACATCCCCGAGGCAAGCCGGTAGCAACAGTGCGACTGCGACCACGATGAGTCCCGCCTCCGAGGAAGGCGCTGGGGTCTTTTATCGAGCCGCCGAGGTCCTCCAGTCGCAGCACGGCGTCGATGAGATGGACGCCTACGAAATGATGGTCAACGAAGCCGCCGCAGCCGGCACGTCGGTGCGCGAGGTCGCCCACGCGCTCGTCAATGACTCGTCGCCCAACCTGAGTGATCAGCAATTGCCCTCGCCTCGACGCAGCTCCTGACGGTCAATGCCTGGCAAGCCGTTGCCGCTGACCGGCGATTCGCATTGGGCCGGTGACCGGAGCCGAACCCGCGACCTCCTCGATGTGATCAGCGCTGGGGCACTACTGGGGCAGGTGCCCGGGACTCTGTCTCGATTTCGCTGACCGTGGAACCAAAGGTTGTCTGCGACTAGATCGGATCTCGACCTGCCCAAGAGTCGGCGGTAGCCCGCGCCTATTGGGACGGAAGCGGCGCCCCAGATGTGGACGAGGACGGCGCGCCAGCGCCCCCACAGGCAGATGCGCCGGCGGAGCCGGCGCGTTGATCTCATAGAGGTCAAATCGGCAGTGGGCGGGGATCACAGCGGGGATTGGCTCCGGCCCCGGCGTTGGCGCCTCTCGAGCGCCCTTCACAGGCCTGTGTCGACGCGGCATGATCAACGGACCGGCCCCGAAAGGCGAACTATGCGCTCCTTCATCGCGATCCCTGTCATCACCGTTGCGCTGGCTTCAGCTCTCACGGCGTGTGGCGAAGACGAGCCAGCCGTCTGCGGATCCGTCAAGAGCCTCGACGCATCGGTCAAGAAGGTAAAGGCAATCGACGTCACCTCCTCGGGCGCCATCAGCGACCTGCGCAGCAGCCTCACAGCCGTCGGAGGTGACCTCAAAGACGTCAAGGCCGATGCCGAGTCTGAGTTCGCAGAGGAGCTCAACGCGGTCGAGGCCAGCTTCGCGAGCCTCCGTACCAGCCTGAAAGCAGCGAAGGCCGATACGTCGGCCGCCACGCTGGGCGCTGCCAGGAAGGCGCTGTCCGCCTTCGGCACCGCAGTGCAGAGCCTCATCACGGACATCAAGGCGACGTGCTGAGCTGAACCCCGGCATGATCCGCAAAGGCCTGGGGAGCGCCTCATTGAGGTAGCAAGATGCACGCGACTCCATGTGGCCACCTCGTTGCGGCTAGCGTGAGTGCTGGCGACGTTCGCCGGCAACCTGGGAGGTCTTGAGATGGCATTCGACACATTCACGGTCCTGGTCGGGGTCTACCCCGACCTCGAGTCGGCCGAGGCGGACTACGACCTGGTCAAGGAGCTCCACGACAAGGAGCGGCTGATGGACGCCTACGATTCCGCGGTCATCCACCGCCGTGAGGACGGCAAGGTGAAGATCACCCGGAAGCACGAGACTCCCACTCGCGCCGGGGGTGTTCTGGGTGGTGGCGCAGGTTTGGCCACCGGCCTCGTGATCGCGCTCTTCCCGTTCGCCGCGGTCGGTGGCGGGCTCCTCGCCGCCACCTCCGCCGGCGGGGCCCTCCTTGGAGCGCTCGCCGGGCATGCGGCCGCCGGGATGAGCCGCAACGACCTCAAGGAGCTCGGCGAGTCCCTCGACGAGGGCCAGGCGGGCCTCATCGTGGTCGGGGTGACGGACATGGAGGCGAGGATCGAGGCGGTCATGCGCCGCTCGGGGAAGATGCACAAGAAGCAGCTCAAGGCCGACGCCGAGGCACTGGAGCGCGACGCGAAGGAAGCCAGCGGCCAGTAGTTACGCCGGCCGCACGGTCGCCAGACGGTGTGGCGCTATCTCGGCGGCGAGCTCATCGCCAGCGGGTGACGGCGCCCGTCTGCGTGCTCGCCTAGCGGGAGCCAGCGCGGGAGGGAGGATGCGATGAGCACTGCCACCGCCGATGCGACCGATCACCCAGGTTCTCCAGACCGCCGGCCTCGTACTTGGCCAGCCAGTCATGCACGGTTTTGCGCGTCACCCCGAACCGGGCCGCCACATCCGTGACCGTCTCACCGTCGCTGATCACTGCCAGCACGGCCTGATACCGCTGCTCAGCCACACTCAACTCCCGCATCTCGGGAGTGTCACCAATCAACCGAAGTAGGCGTAACCCATCACCCGAAGGTGAGTCACCCATCAACCGAAGCCCGAATGTCACCACTCAGGCGAAGCAATACACATGTCTTGGGGCCGGTGTTTGGGTTCGGTTGATGCTTGACGTGCTGGCTTCGCCAGTTCGTTGACACTTTGGTTCGAGATTAGACCTCGGTGCTCGAGGTCGAGGCTCGTTTCTTGCGCACCTCCCCTCGGCTGGTCCGAGGCACTGTCTTGAGTAGCTGGTTGCCGTCCCAGACCTGCAGGACCTGGTCACTGACGTGCACGTCGACCTGGTGTCCGGCCGCTGCCTTGCCCAGGCAGATCTGCTGCCACGACACCGAGATCACCCCGTTGGCGCCTGCGCGTCGCCCGATCCAGTCATCACCGGTGCGATCGGCAGACGCGGTGGCTGCCGGCGCCCTGGCGGGGCTGGTGCGATGTGTGAACCGCTCGATCGGCGGCACCATCCCGATCGAGGAGTGCGGCCGCCGATGGTTGTACTCATCGACCCACGCGTCCAGCTCCAGCTGAGCGCTTGCGAGGGTCTGGAAGACCCGGTCGGTGCGGAACTCCGCACGCATGGTGCGGTGGAACCGCTCCACCTTCCCCGTGGTCGTGGGCGAACGGGGCTCGGTGAGCCGGTGGGTGATGCCGTTCTCCCGACAGACCCGGTCGAAGAGCACCTCCACCGGCGGCCGGTTGAACCGGCCGGTGAAGACCTTGCCGTTGTCGGTCAAGATCTCCTCCGGCACCCCATGAGTGCGCATCGCAGCCGCCAACCCGTCACAGACCCGCTGCGCGGTCTCCCGGAGCATCAGATAGGCCGAGACACAGAACCGGGAATGGTCATCGATCCCGGTCAACGCCTTGGCCCGTCGACCATCGGCGAGCAAGAACCCACCGACGGTGTCCATCTGCCACAGCTCCATCGGATCCCCGCGCTCCCACCGCTTCCAGTGCTCCGCACGCCGGCGCCGAGCCGCCGGCTCGATCAACCCAGCACGCACCAACGCCCGAAGATCGCCGAGCGCGACGGCACCGATCACCAGGCCCATCAGGCCCACCGGCACGTTGAAGTTCATACAAGATCCGCCGCGGACCCCACCCCGGATGCGCCCGCCGCATCTCCAGAACCCGGGCCTCGACCACACCCGACATCTGGTGCGGACACGAGGCCGGACGCTCGAGCGGGCCTCGAGCCCAGCCAACCCAGCGTCCTCATAGCGCCGCAACCACGCATGGACCGACTGCCGCGAGACACCCCACTGCTCAGCGACCTCCGAGACCGACCGGCCATCGGAAAGCACCGCCAACACCGCCTGATACTTCTGCTCCTGCACGCTCAGCTCCATCAACATGAACCGAGTGTCAAGAATCAACCGAAGCCACTGTCAAGCATCAGCCGGAGCCACGTAAAGCATGAACCCGAGCCAATCCGTCAAGGATCACCCGGGTCCATACAATGTCTTGGGGCCGGTGACAGGAGTCGAACCCGCGACATCCTCATTACAAGTGAGGCGCTCTACCAACTGAGCTACACCGGCGAGGCTGCCGGGAGGTCTCTCGACCCCCGAAGCCGACGCAATCGTAGGTGAACCAGCCGTCGCGGTTCATGCCGAGTGGGTGATGCGCTGGAGTGCCAGATGCCGTGGCATGGGCAGATGACATCGAAGAAGGTCATGGACAGCGCGCCTGATGGGGACGCCTGGGCGGAGCGCGATGGCTGAACGGCCAGTCTGTCGGCGTCGTTCCCGTAACCAGGGAGCAGCGCGCCGCCGCCGGGCGAGCTGTGCGGCAGCTCGTCCCTCGCTCGTCGCACGGCGAATGGAGCCCCGATCCTCAGCGGCCAGACCCCGTGGAGCTCCTCGAGGAGCAGGCGTCCACCCGCATACAGGAGCTCGTCCCGCTCCGCTACGGCCGGATGCTGCGTACGCCGTTCACCTTCTATCGCGGTGCCGCCTACCTGATGGCTTCAGACCTGGCCGGCAGTCCCCGAACCGGCCTGACGACGCAGCTGTGCGGGGATGCCCACCTGTCGAACTTCGGCAGCTTCGCGGCTCCTGACAGGCGACTCCTGTTCGGCCTCAACGACTTCGACGAGACCCTGCCCGGCCCGTTCGAGTGGGACCTGAAGAGGCTCGCGACCAGCTTCGCCGTCGCCGGGCGGGACCGGGGTTTCGGCAGCGGCACCCGAGAGTCGATCAACCTCGCGGTGACGAGGGCCTACCGCCGCACGATGCTGGAGATGGCGCAGCTGGGGAGGCTCGATCTCTGGTATGCCCGGCTGGACGTCGACGAGGTGGGCGAACGCCTCCGCGCGTTGTTGAAGCCGCGTGAGGTCAAGCAGTTCGAGCGGACTGTGGCCAAGGCCCGCGCGAAGGACCGCACAAAGGCCTTCGCCAAGCTCGTCGAGGTGGTCGACGGGCAGCCCAAGTTCGTCGGCGACCCCCCGAGGATGGTCCCACTGGACCAGCTGTTCGCGGTCGAGGAGCACCAGCGGGTCTGGGAGGTCCTGAGCGAGATGCTGGACTCCTACCGACGCAGCCTCAACGGCGACCGCCGGCACCTCTTCGAGGGCTTCCACTTCGTGGAGGCCGCCCTGAAGGTCGTAGGAGTTGGCAGCGTGGGGACCCGCGCCTGGGTGGTCCTCATGGTCGGCAACGGCGTCGACGATCCGTTGTTCCTGCAGGTCAAGGAGGCGCAATCCTCGGTGCTGGAGCCGTTCCTGGGTAAGAACGAGCACGCCAGCCACGGCCAGAGGGTCGTGGAGGGTCAGCGACTGATGCAGTCGGCGAGCGACATCCTGCTCGGCTGGATCCGGGCCGACGGGCTGGACGGCGTCTCCCGGGACTACTACGTCCGGCAGCTGTGGGACGGCAAGGGATCCGCCGATGTCGAGTCGATGAAGCCCGCTGGGATGCGCGGCTACGCGGACCTGTGTGGCTGGACGCTGGCACGTGCGCACGCGCGTTCGGGCGACCCGGTGGCCATCGCGGGCTACCTCGGCTCAGGTGACCGGTTCGATCGGGCCCTGGCGTCCTTCGCCGAGACGTACGCCGACCAGAACGAGCGGGACTTCGCTGCTCTCGAGCACGCCGCGAAGACCGGACGGATCGAGACCGAGTCCGACTGAGCCGCGCTTACGGGTCTACTCCGGTTCGAGGTCGAGCGGGATGTACGCCGCCGCCGACGGGTTCCCCCTCGTCCCCACGGTGATCGGCTGGATGCCGACCGGCCGGCCGTCGCGGTAGGTGACGAAGGTGAACATCGCGTCGCGGCGCAGCTTGCTCCCGATGGCCAGTGCGTACGCCGCTCCGCCGGTCGTCCCGTTGGTGTAGGTGTAACCCACCTTGCCGTTCTCCCCCACGACCCGGGTCGGCCCGATCTGCGCGTGCACGTGTCCGGCCACCACCAGGTCGGTGCACCCGCGAGCCAGGGCAATGGCGCCCAGATTGGCGTCGTGCACCATCAGCGTGGCGATCCGGTCGCCCTTCTCGTCCAGCTCGCACACGTCGTCCGCGATCCGTTCCTTGACCTCGGCGAAGCTCAGGTCCGTCTCGTCGCGCCAGGTGCCGAGTCCGCTCGAGCGCGGGTCGTCGACGCCGGTGATCCGCACGTCGGCGAACGGCTCGACCGGCTTGCCCTCGAGATGGGTCCACCCGAGTGAGGCCAGGTGCCGGTTCACGAAGGCACCGTTGTCGTGGTTGCCCGCGATGGCCACCTTGGCGTCGTACCCCTCGAAGGCCTTGTCCAGGGAGTCGAGGCTGAACTGCTCCCACGTCTCGCCGGTCGAGGTGTCGTCGCCGGCGTCCAGCACGACCGTGGCTCCCGCGTCGTCGGCGACCGCGCGCACCACCTCGTCCATGCCGATGTTGTCGTGTCGATCGCTGACCAGGACGGCCACCGTCTCGTCCTCGGCGGGCTCGTGCAGCTGATCGGCGATCTCATCGACGCGGTCCTTGACCCCGCGGTAGAAGACCTTGCTCCGGTCATAGGTGTCGAACAGGCTCAGCAGCAGGCGCCGGGTGCCGCGGGTGACCAGGCCGCCCTGGATCTGCCAGCTCTGGAGGTCGTCCGGGACCTTGACGTCGGGCAGGGCGTCCTGCACCGGCAACCAGGCGGTGTTCTGGACGCGGTCCGGCTCTCCGCGCCAGGGCTGCACCACCAGCAGTCCGGCGATGACGCCGCCGACCACCGCGACCGCCAGCATCCGACGACCTGGACGCCGCTCCGGACGAAACAGCTCGCCGCGCCGGCGCTTGCCCACGAGCGCCCACACCGCGATCGGCACCAGCCCGATGACCACCGCCTGCAGAGCGGCATCAAGGGCCAGCCCGCCGACGACCCCCGTGACGCGGCCCTCCTCGGCCTCGGGTCGGGCGGCGATGGAGGCGTACCGCTGGGCGAGCTCGGGGGTCGTGGTCGCCGTCGTCTTGCCCATCTCGACGGCGACACCGATGGTTCCCTCGGACGGCGTCCGGAGGTCGGGCAGATAGGGGCCCATGTCGAGGCGCACCCACCCGTCCAGCGTCGGCCGCACCACGGCGTCGTGGCTGGCGAGCACCAGCTCGGCGCTGGAGTGGGTGAAGAGCAGCACCCACGCGGGAAGGGCCACGAGGGCCCAGGCGAGCACGTAGCCCAGCACCCGGACCGTGCGCCCGCGGGTGCGCGGCCTGCCCGGGTCGCCGCCGGGACTCTCCGGGTCGCCGGTCGGCTCCACTACGTCGCGGCGCCGGCGCGCTGCTGGGCCACGGCATACAGGACGACGCTCGCGGCGACCCCGGCGTTGAGGGACTCCAGGGAGCTGGCCATCGGGACCGAGACCAGCTGGTCGCAGGTCTCGGCGACGAGCCGGGAAAGACCCTTGCCCTCAGACCCGACGACGATCACCAGCGGGCCGTCGGCCAGGGCGAGATCGGGCAGCGAGACGTCACCGTCGGCAGCGAGCCCGATGACCATGCACCCCGCCTTCTGGTAGGCCTTCAGCTGCCGGGTCAGGTTGACCACCTGGGCCACGGGCACGCGCGCGGCAGCGCCGGCCGAGGTCTTCCACGCGCTCGCGGTCATGCTCGCCGCGCGTCGCTCGGGGATCACCACGCCGTGTGCGCCGAAGCCGGCGGCGGAGCGTACGACGGCGCCGAGGTTGCGCGGGTCGGTCACCGAGTCGAGCGCCACGATCAGCGGCTTCTCGGCGTTGGCCGCGGCCGCGTCGAGGAAGTCCATCGGGTCGGCGTACTCGTAGGCAGGAACGCGGGCAGCCAGACCCTGGTGCACTGCTCCGGCGGTCATCTTGTCGAGCTCGACCCGGGGCACCTCGAGCAGGGAGATGCCCTTGTCAGCCGCGATCGAGAAGACCTCGCGCAGTCGGGCGTCGCGCTCGGCGCCTTCGGCGACGTACACCGAGGTGATCGGCAGCGCAGCACGCAGCGCCTCGACGACGGAGTTGCGGCCCGCGATCCACTCGTGGTCGCCACCGCCCTTGCCCATCGGGCGACGCGGTCGGCTGCCGGAGGCCTTGTCGTCTCGGGACTTCTTCTTGTGCGCCTTGTGGTACGGCCGGTCCTTGGCCTTGGGCGTCGGCCCCTTGCCCTCGAGGCCACGGCGCACGCGGCCCCCGGAACCCGCGGTCGGGTTGCCCTTGCCGGTCTTCTTGATCGCGCCCTTGCGCTGCGAGTTACCAGGCACCCTGCACGCTCCACTTCGGTCCGCTGGGGGTGTCCTCGATCTCGATACCGGCAGCCTTGATCTGGTCGCGGATGGCGTCCGCCGCCGCGAAGTCCTTGTTGGCGCGGGCCTCGGCGCGCTGCTCGAGCAGTCCCTTGACCAGGGCGTCGACGACGGCGGTCAGGTCGTTCGCACCGCCGGTGGCCCAGTGCGGGTCCGCGGGGTCGAGGCCGAGCACGCCGAGCATCGCGCGCACCTCGGCAGCGTTGGCGCGGGCCGTCTCGCGATCGCCGTCGGCCAGCGCCTTGTTGCCCGCGCGCACGGTGTCGTGGAGCACGCCCACCGCCGCCGGCGTACCGAGGTCGTCGTCCATCGCGCGGACAAAGGCCTCAGGAAGGTGATCATCGGCCGCTGAGGGGCCGACCCGCTCCAGGAACCCCTCGATCCGCTGGAACCCGGCCGCAGCCTCCCCGAGCGCCTCGAAGCTGAACTCCACCGTCGAGCGGTAGTGCGCAGCCACCATGTAGTAGCGCAGCTCGATGCCACGCACCCGCTCGAGCACGTGCGGCACCAGCAGCGAGTTGCCGAGCGACTTGCTCATCTTCTCGCCGGAGGTGGTGATCCAGGCGTTGTGCATCCAGTACGACGCGAACGGGTGCCCGGCCGCTCGCGACTGGGCCTGCTCGTTCTCGTGGTGGGGGAAGCGCAGGTCCACGCCGCCGCCGTGGATGTCGAACGAGGGGCCGAGGTACTTCTCCGCCATCGCCGAGCACTCGATGTGCCAGCCCGGCCGGCCGCGTCCCCACGGAGCGGCCCAGGACGCCGTCTCCGGCTCGGACTCCTTGTGACCCTTCCAGAGGGCGAAGTCGCGGGGGTCGCGCTTGCCGCGCGGGTCGGCGTCCTCCGCGGCCTCCATGTCGTCGACCTTCTGCCGGGTCAGCTCGCCGTACGACGACCAGGACTGCACGTCGAAGTAGACGTCACCGGAGCCGTCCTCGGCGGCGTACGCGTGGCCGCGCTCGATCAGGTGCGCGATCAGCTCGAGCATCTCCGGGACATGGCCGGTGGCAGCGGGCTCGTAGACGGGCGGCAGGACGTGGAGCGCGTCGTACGCCTTGTCGAGCTCGCGCTTCATGTCGTAGGCGAGGTTGTACCAGGGGCGACCCTGCTCGTCGGCCTTGATCAGGATCTTGTCGTCGATGTCGGTGATGTTGCGGATGAACTTCACGTCGTACCCCGTGGCGAGCAGCCACCGCCTCAGCACGTCGAAGTTGACCGCGGACCGCACATGGCCCACGTGCGGCTCCGATTGCACCGTCAGGCCACAGACGTAGATGCCGACCTTGCCCTCCTCGAGGGGGACGAAGTCGCGCACCGCCCGCGCAGCGGTGTCGTAGAGCCGGAGAGTCACCCGGCAATCCTAGGGCGTCGCGCTCGGGCTCCGTGCGTCGCTCGGGTCGTGCCTCGGCGGCGAGAGAAAGCGTCGTCGAGTGCCACTATCTGTGACATAACGTCACCTATGGGGTTGTTGACCCCTACTGTGGCCCGATGCGTCTCTTGTCACCCCTGTTGCGCCTCAAGGCGCTGGGTCTGGGCCTGCTCGCGCTCGCCGTCGTCGTCGTACTGATGACCGAGCCGCCCGCCCCCGAACGCGCCCGCCTCACCGCTGCGAGCCTCGGCCAGCACTCGTTCCGGCAGTTCACCAGCACCGCCGCCTTCGAGGCCGGAGCCCGCGAAGGCATCCGGGTCGCGAACGGCTCCTTGACGATCAGCAAGCCCGGAGGCACCAAGAGCTTCGCGGGCAAGCGCTGGTCGTGGTCGCGCTGGACCTCCGGGTGGGTGCAGCCGAGCCACACCTTCACCCAGCTCGTGCCGACCTGGAACGCGATCACCCCGGCGAACACGTGGGTGCAGGTTCAGGCCCGCGTCCGCAGCAGCACCGGTCGGGTCAGCGGCTGGAAGGTGATGGCCAGCTGGTCCACCCGCGACGCCGGCTTCCGGCGTACGAGCGGAGCCAGCCAGCGGGACTCCGTCGCCGGGGTGAGCACCGACACCCTGACCGCCTCTGCGGGGGTTCGGCTGACTGGCTACCAGCTCCGCGTGCTGCCGCTGCGTGCGCTGTCCAGCACCGCCTCGCCGACCGTGCGCTCGGTGCAGGCCGTGGCCAGCCGCCCGCCGACCGGGGTCGTCGCGACCAGCAAGCGGGCGCTGCCCGCGCGGACCCTGAACGTGCCGCGCTACTCGCAGATGACCCACCGCGGCCAGTATCCGCAGTACGGCGGCGGCGGTCAGGCCTGGTGCTCGCCCACCTCGCTGTCGATGCTGCTCGGCTATTACCGCTCGCTCCCGTCGGCCGCGAACTACTCCTGGGTGAACAAGAGGTACGCCGACCGCTGGGTGGCCCACACCGCCCGGGTCGTCTACGACTACGGCTACCGGGGTGCCGGCAACTGGGCCTTCAACACCGCCTACGCCGCCAACCTGACGACTGACGCCTTCGTCACCCGCCTGGACAACCTGCGCGAGGCCGAGCGGTTCATCGCCGCCGGCATCCCCCTCGCCGCCTCGATCACATTCTCCAGCGGCCAGCTCCGCGGCGCCCCGATCAGCTCGACGGCCGGTCACCTCGTCGTGATCGCCGGCTTCACCCGAACCGGCAACGTGGTCGTCAACGATCCGGCCGCACCGAACAACTCCTCGGTGCGCCGTACCTACGACCGCGGACAGTTCGAGCGGGCCTGGCAGCGCAAGTCGAGCGGGACGGTCTACGTCGTCCGCGACGCCGCCCACCCGCTGCCCAGCCGGGGCTCGAACCGCAACTGGTAGCCGCCGGTTCCGGGTCTGGTGGTTTCCCACGGTCCCGTGGGAAACAGTCACTTCCCGTGCTTTGCAACGCACGGGAAGTGCAAGTTTCACTAGGTACCGTGGGAAACTGTCAGGCGCCCCAGCCCCCGTCGACGTCCAGCTTCTGCCCGCTGATGAAGCCGGCGCGGTACGACGCGAGGAAGCAGACCGCCTCGGCGATGTCGTGAGCGATGCCGAAACGGCGCATCGGGATGTTCCCCCTGGTGACCTCGAGCGCGTGCTCGTCCAGCTCCCCGCTGGCGATCAGCCGCTCGGCCATGCCGTCCTTCAGCATCCCGGGGCCGACACAGTTGGCCCGGACGCCGTAGCGCCCCTCCTCGACCGCGAGCGCGCGCACCATCGCCTCGAGCGCGGCCTTCGGGGCAGAGGACAGCGCGTCCCGGACCGGGAACCGGGCGGTGGCCGCCGTCGTCACCGCGACGATGCTCCCCTCCGCCTCGCGCAGCGCCGGGAGCGCCGGGCGTACGACGTTGAAGAACGCGCCGGCGTCGACACCGAGCTGCTCGGTCATCGCCGTGGGGTCGACGTCGCTCAGGTGGACCATCGGCACGTGGGGCCCGGCAGCGTGCACCAGCGTGTGCAACCCGCCGTGCCGCTCGACGACCTCGCTCACCAGCGCTGCGCACGCGTCCGGGTCGGTCGCGTCCAGCTGGTGCACGCTGACCCGCACGCCGTAGGAGCTGACCTCGTTGCTCAGGCCGTCGGCGGCCTCCCGGCCCTCGCGCCAGGTGAGCGCAACGTCGCTGCCACGCTGGGCCAGGAGGCGTACGACGGTCCGGCCGATGCCACCGCTCCCGCCGATGACCAGCGCGGCACCCGGCAGCTCGGAGAAGTCATCCATGCGCACAGGCTAGGGGTGCGAGGCATTGCGACGCGGGAGCGAAGATCCTGAGCCCGTAATACCGAGCCCGGCCAGCGGGCTCCTCAACCCATACCTGCAGGTCAGAGGGCTGCGATCGCCCGCAGACCCCGCCCACGGACCCGTTTCGGCACGCCCGGGAGACCCCGCAAGAATCCACTGGACTAGTCCGCGAATGCCCGACAACGTCGTTACTTAACTAGTTTGTCCGGTTATCCATACTCTTAGACCAGTCGGTCCGCTTTAGACCGATAGGTACCAACTGGTGCCGATCAACCGGGGGGTTTGACTCCCTGACTCCGTAACGAGATCTGGGAGATCACAATGCGCAAGCCCACCAAGAAGACGACCGCCATCATCATCGCTGCAGTCACCGTCCTCGCCGGTGGTGGCGCAGCCTTCGCCTACTGGACCGCAGGCGGTTCAGGCACCGGCTCTGCGAGCACCACCGCAGCCACGAGCGGCCTCACCGCCGTGCAGACCAGCACGGTGACGGCCATGCAGCCCGGTGACAGCGCGCAGACACTCGCTGGCAACTTCACCAACCCCAACAGCTCCCCCATCTACGTGAGCACCGTGACCGCGTCGATCGCCAGCGTCACCAAGGCCGGCGGCGCAGAGGCCGGCACCTGTGACGCCACCGACTACACCCTGGCGAACGCGACGATGACCGTGAACGCTGAGGTCGCAGCTGGCAGTGCGAAGGGCGCCTGGACCGGGGCCACCATCAAGTTCAACAACAAGGCCACCAGCCAGGACCAGTGCAAGGGCGCCACCGTCAACCTCGCCTACGCGATCGCCTGACCCGCAGTTCTCAACCCGGTGGGGGAACGGTCCAGCTGACCGTTCCCCCACTGGCCTGCGTCCCCCTGGGCGTACGACCGAGCGGCCGAGCGCTGCGCCCGGATGTCGAGCCCGCCCGGCGAGCTCCCAAAACCAAACCTGCAGGTCAGAGGCCGGTAGCCGCCTCCAGACACCGTCTGGAGACACGTCTTCGGCGACGCCCGCGATAGCCCACCAGTGCCTGGTGGACTAGTCCGCAAAGCCGGACAACGCCGTTAAGTATTCACTTTGTCCGGTTATCCATACGCTTAGTCCAATCGGTCCGCTTTAGACCGATAGGTACCAACTGGTGCCGATCAACCGGGGGGGTTTGACTCCCGGACTCCGTAACGAGATCTGGGAGATCACAATGCGTAAGCCCACCAAGAAGACAACCGCCATCATGATCGCAGCAGTCACCGTCCTCGCCGGCGGCGGCGCGGCCTTCGCGTACTGGACCGCTGGCGGTTCAGGCACCGGCACCGGCACCACCGCGGCCAGCAACTCCAACGTCACCGTCGTGCAGACCAGCACGGTGACGGCAATGCAGCCCGGTGACGCCGCGCAGTCGCTCAACGGCACCTTCACTAACCCCAACAGCGGCCCGGCCTACGTGGGCACCGTGACCGCCTCCATCGCCAGCGTGGTCAAGGCTGGCGGCGCTCCGGCCGGTACCTGTGACGCCAGCGACTACACGCTCGCGGGCGCGGCCATGGCCAAGAACGCGGAAGTCCCGGCTGACGACACCGGCACCTGGACCGGCGCGACGATCAAGTTCAACAACAAGGCGACCAACCAGGACGCCTGCAAGGGTGCCACCGTCAACTTCGCCTACACGGTCAGCTGACCCGCACCTCTCGAATCGGTGGGGGAACGGTCGAACTGACCGGGCCCCCACCGATCTGCGGTCCCCAGGGACCGAACCGCTACCGACAGGGAGGTCGCGATGAAGCACGCTGTGCAACAACACTTCGTCATCGGCTGCGTCCTGGCTGTCGTCGGAGGGGTCGTCGTGTGGACGATGTTCGTCTGCAACACGTTCGCCTGCATCCCCGACGCAAATGACCGCCCTGGTGGTGGCGAGAGCAGCTCCGGTAGCGGGTCGAACACGACCAAGCTCGTGAACCAGTCCCACTTCGTGATCAGCGGCAGCCCCACGAAGCCCATGTCACCCGGTGTCCCGGTCCCTCTCGACCTCCACCTCCAGAACACGAACAAGACCAGCATGTCGGTCACCGACCTGAAGGTCGTCGTGCGTGCAGTCGACGCGCCCAACGCCACCGACCAGATGCCCTGCCTGGTCGAGGACTTCACCGTGGCCCAGGTCCCCGAGGATCTCGACCTCACCCTCCCTCCAGAGTCAACCAGCAGCCTCAGCGGACTCTCGGTGACAAGCACTGAGTGGCCCCACGTGGGCATGCTCAACACCTCGGTGAACCAGGACGCGTGCAAGGGCGCGTCAGTGATCCTCGACTTCAGCGGCTCCGGCGTCGTCGACGACCCCTGACCTCCCGTTCAGGTCCGCAGGCCGATCTCCGAGAACAGCCACACTGCGCTGGTCAGCCACGCCACCACGACAGTGATGAGCAGCAGGCCGCCGGCGACGGGCAGCGCCCACCCGGGCAGCCTGCGGGTGTGCACCAGCACCACCTTCGCGGCGAACGCTCCGTAGAACGCGCAGGCGGCCAGGGAGTGGACCATGGTGCGGGTCGAGAACGGTTCGGGCGCGAACCCGAACCCGTAGAGGCAGTACGCCGCGACCGGCAGGGAGAGCACGAACGCCACCGTCCCGCTCAGCCGATGGGCCGTTCCCAGCCATGCAGGCGCGGTCCGGGCTCCCGGCAGCCGGCCGTAGAGCCACAGCGCCGTCAGCAGCTGCGCGAGCGCCAGCGCGACGACCACCGTGCCGGTCCAGGCCTTGAAGGTGGCGGTGCTGGAGAACCCGAACGCCGGCCAGGTCGCGCCGTACGTCGGCTCGTGCACCCGCCCGAAGACACCGAGGGTCACCGCCACACCGGCACCCAGGAGCAGCGCCCCGAACAGCGCACCCCGGCGCGCGACCGCCTGGTCGGACATCCGCCACCTCCTGCAACGGGCGGACCGGACGCGTCGCCCAGAGAGCGTGCGTCCAGCCTCCTCCCAGGCGCTCGCTCACGCCAGCGCCGAACGGCCGCGCTCTAGCCCATCCTCAGCGTGCGTCGAAGCTGATGGAGTCCCAGCCGCTGGCGCCGTCGGGAACCACGTCGGTCTCGACCGAGGTCTGGGTGTAGCCCGACCGGTCGGTCGCGCGCACCACCAGCAGGTGCTCGCCCGGGTCCATGTCGACGTTGGCCGACCACTGCACCCAGGTGTCCACGTGGGGCACCCGGCCGAGCTCCGCCTCGGCCCACTTGGCGCCGTCGAGCTGGTACTCCACCTTCTCGATCCCGGTGTGCTGGGCCCAAGCGCTGCCGCCGATGCGCACCGAGCCCGCCTCGACGCTGGCCCCGTCGCCGGGCACGTCGATGCGGGACTGGGTCTTGACCGGCCCCTTCTCCGCCCAGCCGCGCTGGGTCCAGAAGGCCGAGATCTTGTCGAACCTGGTCACCTCGATGTCGACGAGCCACTTCGTCGCGGACACGTAGCCGTAGAGCCCCGGCACCACCATCCGCACGGGGAACCCGTGCTCCACGGGAAGCGGCTTGCCGTTCATCGCGAGGGCCAGCATCGCGTTGCGGTCGTCGGTGAGGGCCGCGAGCGGCGTACCGCAGTTCCACCCGTCGTGGGAGGTCTGCAGCACGGCGTCCGCGCCGGTCTTTACCCCGGCCTCGGCGAGGAGCTCCCGGGCGAGTACGCCGGACCACCAGGCGTTGCCGATGAGGTCACCGCCCACCTCGTTCGAGACGCAGCACAGCGTGACCCAGGCCTCGGTCAGCTCGCGGTCGATCAGGTCCTGATAACTGAAGGACAGCTCGCGATCGACCATCCCGTGGATCCGCAGCTTCCAGTCGGGAGGTGAGATCGACGGTGGGGCCAGGGCGGTGTGGATCAGGTAGAAGTCGTTGTTCGGCGTACGCCAGGGCTGGATGCCCGGCACACCTGCCTCGGCCCCCACGGGGACCTCGCCGTGCCGCACCGGCAGGCGGAGCAGCCGCCGTGCCTGCTCCACGTTGCGCCGGCCACTGCCGGCGAGCCGCCCGCCGATGGCCAGCACCGCGACGACTGCGACCACCCAGCCGGACCGGATCAGGAAGTCACGTCGGCGCAGGTCGGGGGTCTCGTCGGCGGGGACCTCGCCGAGCAGCGGCGGGGTGATCACTCGCAGGGTGACGATCCAGGTCACCAGCCCGATCATCAGGGCCAGGCCCGAACCGATGCCGGGCTGCGGCAGCCGCAGGATGGCGGCCAGGCCGAGCACCGCCAGGGCGAAGAACACCAGGTCCGGGAGCAGCGGGTGCCGGCGCATCAGGGAGGCGGCGTACGCGCAGATCCCCAGCACGATGACGGCGGTGCCACCGATCAGCAGCGGCTTGTCGAGGGACCCGACCAGATGGACCAGGAAGACGGCAAGAGCACCGGGGGTGAAGTCCCGCACTGCGATTGCCACGGCCTCGACGGGGCTGGCCTCGGCCCGCAGGGCGGTGGCCGCGGCCTGGCTCAGCGCGATGCCCGACGCCCCGGCGATCACGCCCGCGAGCGCCAGTCGCCGCCGAGACGGATCTGCCGGCCGCTCGCCCGGGCCGTCGCCTGAACCGTCCCCGGGCCGTCCCCCCGGGATCGTCGGATCCTGGGGTTCGCCTGGGACCGGTCCGTAGGGGTCGACGGACGCCTGGTCGGCCCTGCTCATCTCCGGGCTCACCCCTCCATCGTCGCGCATCGGATCAACCTGGGGCACACAACGTGGGATCCACGGCATGATCGTGGCCGTGAACCCGCGCATCGGCATCGGCACCGACGTCCACCGTCTCGCACCAGGTCGTTCGATGCGGGTGGCCGGACTGGATTGGCCCGAGGAAGAACTAGGGCTCGAGGGCCACTCCGACGGCGACGTGGTGCTCCACGCCATCTGTGACGCGTTGCTCTCCGCCGCGGGCCTCGGGGACCTCGGCAGCAACTTCGGCTCCTCGGAGCCGCAGTGGGAGGGCCGACCCAGCGACGACCTCCTCGCCGAGACGCTGCGCCGGGTCGTCGCGGCCGGCTGGGAGGTGGGCAACGTCGCCTGTCAGCTGATCGGCAACCGCCCCCGCTTCTCCTCCCGTCGCGAGGAGGCCGAGCGCGGGGTCGCCGAGCGGCACGGCATCAGCGTCTCGATCAGCGCCACCACCACTGACGGTCTCGGGCTCACCGGCCGCGGCGAGGGCCTGGCTGCGATCGCCACTGCGCTGCTGTACGCCGAGTGAGGCTCGGGTCCGTCGGGAGGTGGATGCCACGATGAGGGGTATGCAGCCAGCCGCCGGTTCCCTGCTGATCGCCTCCGCGACTCTGCTCGACCCCAACTTCGCGCGCTGCGTGCTGCTCGTCCTGAACTCCGACTCCGACGGCACCCTGGGCGTCGTACTCAACCGGCCGACGGAGACCCCGGTCGGCGAGGTGCTCTCGACCTGGCAGGACATGACCAGCGAGCCGGGAGTGTTCTTCCGCGGTGGACCGGTCGAGCTCAACGCCGCCCTGGCCCTGGGCTCGCTGCGCGAGGGACCCGAGCCAGCAGGCTGGCGGCCACTGACCGGGTCGCTCGGCATCGTCGACCTCGACACGTCGCCGGACGAGTTCCTGGGCCGGCTGACCGCCCTCCGGGTCTACGTCGGCTACACGGGCTGGGGAGCCGACCAGCTCGAGGGCGAGATCGCCGAGGGCAGCTGGCACGTCGTACCCGCGGTCGACCACGACCTGTTCAGCCACTCCCCCGACCGCGTGTGGGGCGAGGTCCTCCGCCGCCAGCCTCCCCCGCTCTCGATGCTCGCCACCCTCCCCGAGGACGCCAACCTCAACTGAGAACGAGGTGGTCGAGCACAGACGAGACCGTGGCCACCACAACCCCCGGTGGTCGAGCAGCGAGCGAAGCGAGCGGACAGACGAGACCAAAGCGCCGTACGCCGAAAGGCCACCGCACCCCCCGGTGGTCGAGCAGCGAGCGAAGCGAGCGATCAGACGAGACCATGGGCCCGCAACGCACGCGCGACCTCGATCGGGCAGACTCTGCTCGACGCCGAGCAGGAGAGACGGATGCAGACCCATGACGGACTCCACCTCAGTGTCACGACCTACGGTCCCGTCGACGCACCGCTGACGGTCTTCCTGGCCCATTGCTGGACGCTGAACAAGCATGGGTGGCACTACCAGGTCCGCGACCTGCAGCGGGAGTTCGGCCACGGGATCCGGATCGTGACCTGGGACCACCGCGGCCACGGTGAGTCCGACCCGGTCACCCGGGACGACGCCACCATCGAGAACCTCGCCCGCGACTGGTCCGACCTGATCGACACCCTCGCCCCCACCGGTCCGCTGCTCCTGGCCGGTCACTCGATCGGCGGGATGACGCTGATGGAGCTGTGCGCCAAGCGGCCCGACCTCTTCGAGCGCGTGGTCGGAGCGGCCTTCGTCTCCACCTCGTCGGGACAGCTCGACACGGTGACGCTCGGTCTGCCGGACACCGGCCCGCTGCTGCGTGCCCAGATCCCGCGGATGCTCGCCCTGCGCTCACGCACGCTGTCGCGACGGGCCAGACGTCGTGCCCCGATCGTCGAGCGCCTGCTGATGCGTCGCCTCGTCTTCGGCCGCCCGTTGCGCCTCGCCGACGCAGCCCTCGCCGTCGACGGGCTGATCAGCTCGCCCGGACACACGGTGGTCGGCTTCTACAACGACTTCATGGGGCACGACCGGGCCGAGGCGCTCAAGGTGCTCGACGACATCCCCACCCACGTGCTGGTGGGCACCCGCGACGTGCTGACCCCGCCCTCACACGCGCTCCGGATCGCGGACCACGTGCAGGGCTCGGTGCTCACGGTCGTCCCGGACGCCGGCCACATGCTGCCGCTGGAACGCGACCAGCTGGTCTCCGGAGTGCTGATCCGGTTGATCAGGCCACACCTGTGACCGCGCCTCGTGCTGCGGCGGTGCTCCTCGCTGCCGGGTCCGGCTCCCGGGTCGGCGCCGAGGTCAACAAGGTGCTGCTGCCCGTCCACGGGATCCCGATCCTGGCCCGCTCGGTGAAGACCGTCCTCGAGGTCGTGGGCGTGCACCGGATCGTGCTCGTCGTACGCCCCGAGGACCGCGACGCCGTCGGCGAGGCAGTCGGCCCGCACCTCGGCTCACACGACCTGTGGGTGGTGGACGGCGGCGAGCACCGGCACGACTCGGAGTGGCAGGCGTTGCGCACCCTGGCGGCGGAGATCGAGGACTTCGAGATCGACGTGGTCGCGATCCACGACGCGGCCCGACCGCTGGCCCCGGCGGCGCTCTGGCGAGAGGTGATCGATGCCGCCGCGGAGCACGGTGGGGCGATCCCCGTCGTACCGACGGCACGGCTCTCCCAGCGCGACGGGACGGTGGCTACCGCGGGGCTGGTCGGCGTACAGACCCCGCAGGCGTTCGGGGCCAGGGAGCTGCTCGGCGCCTACCGCCAGGCCGCGCGTGACGGGTTCGTCGGCACGGACACGGCTGCGTGCCTCGAGCGCTACACCGACGTCGTCGTGGCGGGCGTGCCCAGCACCGCGGCCAACCTGAAGGTGACCTTCGCCGACGACATCGCGCTGGCCGAGAGGTTGCTCAGTCGCTCGAGCTGAGCGCGTCGAGCACCTCGAGGTCGCCCTCCTCGGTGATCCGCTGACCGAGCGGGGGCGCCGGCAGGTAGCGCACCGGGAAGCGCTTGGCCAGCTGCTCCACGAAGCCGGGGAGGTCGTCGGTCTCGAGCTCGTCGAGCTCGGCGACGACTGTGGCCGGGAGTACGACGGGCGAGGTAACCGACATCAGGTCCTCGCGGTCATGGGTGGCGCCGACGCGTTCGCCGTCGTACTCCTTGACCGTGTCGGTCACCGGCCGTACGCCGACCACGACTGCACCCGTCTCCGTGGACTCCTCGATGGCCTCCCCGATGAAGGATGCCGGGGTCAGCGGGCACAGCGGGTCGTGGATGACGAGCATCTGGCCGGTGTCCTGGATGCCGGCGAACGGGATGTCGTAGTCGAACAGCTTGGCCCCCGCCGTGGTCAGCGCCCACGACGCCGCGGCAACGAGGGACTCGTCGTGCACGAGCGCGAACGGCAACGAGCCACGCCCGTCGATCGGCACGACACCCAGGGGTTCGGCGATGTGATCCATGGGGCCAGCCTAGGGGCCGGTGGTTTCCTGGGTACCCGTGGGAAATTTGCCACTTCCCTCACGTTGCAACGCACGGGAAGTGCGGGTTTCACCGCGGGACCGTGGGAAACCGCCATCCACCACCCGGAAAAGCATCGAGCCCCCGGACGCGTGGTCACGGGGGCTCGACGGAGACTGGCTGTGCAGTCGGGTGGTCCTAGGACGCGAGGATCTCGTCGAGGATCGCCTCGGCCTTGTCTTCGTTGGTGTGCTCGGCGAGGGCCAGCTCGGAGACGAGGATCTGGCGCGCCTTGGCCAGCATCCGCTTCTCGCCTGCGGACAGTCCACGGTCACGCTCGCGGCGCCAGAGGTCACGCACGACCTCGGCCACCTTCATCACGTCACCGGAGTGGAGCTTCTCCAGGTTGGCCTTGTAGCGACGCGACCAGTTGGTCGGCTCGTCCGGTACGACGGCGCGCAGCACGTCGAAGACACGGTCGAGTCCTTCCTTGTCGACGACGTCGCGAACTCCCACGAGATCCAGGTTGCACGCCGGCACCCTGACCACGAGGTCCTGCTGAGCGACAATGCGAAGAACCAGGTACTGCTTCTCTTCTCCCTTGATGGTGCGCATCTCGATGTCTTCGATGACTGCGGCCCCGTGATTTGGATATACGACCGTTTCGCCGACAGTGAATGTCATATGCAATGTTCCCCTTTCGAGGTGACTAGTCTAACACGGGCGAAGACCCACCCTGACCGCTGTTTGTGCAGGTCAGAGGCCTAAACAGGGCTTGACAAAGCCGAGTTTCATGTGCCGCACCGACCTAGTCGGCGTACGGCGCGCACCGGGATACTCACCACTCGCGGCTCTGATGCCCGATACTGCGAGCCATGACGACACAGGCCACTCGGAAGGCGCCGGGCAAGCTGCGATCCTTCTTGCGAGCCAGGACAACACGCGGCGACCAGAAGGCGCCCGGGCAGCTTCGATCCTTCCTGCGAGCCATGCATCCGCGCCAGGCAGTGGCCTTCGCCGTGGTCGTCGCGCTGCTCGTCTACCTGATGGGGCGTCCCGCCCGCGAGGTGCTGATCAGCGCCCTGGCCGTGCTGGTCGTCCAGCTGGTGATGGGCCTGGTGAACGACCTGTTCGATGCGGAGGCAGACCGTCGCTCGGGCGCGGAGAACAAGCCCGTGGCGGAGGGGATCCTCCCGCCGGGCAACGTCAGCTATGTGATCGCCATGCTGGTTCTCATCGCGATCCCGCTCTCGCTCCAGAACGGCATCGTGGCCGGGCTGTTCCTGCTCGGCACGATGGTCGTCGGCTTCGTGCACAACCGGTGGCTGCACCGCACCCTGCTGTCCTGGGTGGGGTGGACGGCCACCTTCGCGCTGCTCACGTTCTTCATCACCTACGGCGGCTGGAGCAACCAGACCGAGGGCTCCGCGCCGCTCACCAGCTTCGTCGTACTCAGCGCAGCTGCTGGGTTTCCTCGTGCACTTCGTGACCTCGCTGCCCGACCTGGTCGAGGACAACAAGTCCGGTACGCGGCACCTGCCGCTGCGGGTGGCGCTGAAGACGGGCGCGCCCCGGCTGATGGTGGTGAGCCTCGTGGCCACAGCCGTGGTCGTTGCCTTGCTCATCTACAAGGCCCTGAGCGTCGGAATCGCCTACTGAGCGATAGGCTCGCCCTCGCAAGCCGACCCGTCCGTGACCCCGTTCGTGACCAGTGCCCCGGAACGCAGCTCCGGTGGTGTCCCGAGAGGAACCGCATCGCCATGTTGACGCCCGTACGTCGTCGTCTCGCCGCCGTGGCCACGGTCCTGCTGGTCGCCACCCTGGGGGCGTGCGACTACCAGACCGATCAGGTCTACCAACCCGGGGTCGGGGTGAACAACCGCGACGGCTCTGTCGATGTCCTGGGCGCCGTGGTGGTCAGCAGCACCGACGGGGAAGGCACGTTCGTCGCCTCCCTGGTCAACTCGGACGTCAAGAAGGCCAACAGCCTCACCAACGTGACCGGCGACGACCTCGAGGTCAAGCTCTCCGCCCCGGTGGAGATCAAGCCCGACACCCTGGTGAACCTCGACGACACCGGCGCCGTCAGCGTGACCGGGGAGAGCGTCGAGCCCGGTCGGTTCGCGCGGATCACCCTCGAGTTCGAGAGCGGCCAGGAGACCGAGGTGAACGTCCCCGTGGTCGCCTACGAGGACGAGTACGCCGAGATCAAGCCGGCCAGCCCGAGCAGCAGCCCCAGCAGCAGCCCCAGCGCCAGTCCGAGCGCCAGCCCCACGCCCTGAGTCCTGCGTCCGCAGTGGTCCGCGGGTCGGTGGACCGCGGCAACTACCTCGCGAAGTTACTCATCAGTTGGGTGATTGAGGGCAAATTCACCGGGTAGTGATCCCTTAGCTCGGAAAGACTTTCCGAGCGGGGAGGAACAAGACAATGGCACATCACGCCATCAAGCGACTCGGCCCGACGGGGCTGATCGCCATTCTCGTAGCACTGACCATGTCCCTCGTGGGCGCTGGCGCAGCCATCGCCGCGGTGGGAGGCTCGAACAAGGCCAAGGGCGCGACTGTTGCCCACACCAAGGCCGGCAAGATGACAGCACCGGTGACGGGCGACCACCGACGACGGACGCACCGTCACCGGCACGTTCACACCGCGCAAGTTCCAGGCGGTGAACAACAAGTTGGTCGCCAAAGGCACACTCAAGGGCACGATCACAGGCGGCGACAAGGCTCCGCGCACGTTCCACCGCTCGGTCACCATGCCCGTCGAGGACGTAATCACTGAAAGTCCTAGCGCGGGCAAGGCTGTCGGCACCTGCGACATCCTCAACCTGGTGCTCGGCCCGCTGGACCTCAACGTGCTCGGGCTAGAGATTCACCTGGACACGGTGGTGCTCGACATCGTCGCCAATCCCGCCGGTGGCCTGCTGGGTCAGTCTGCTGTGTGACGTAGCCGGCCTGCTGGACGGTGCCGGCGGCCTCGGGGGTGTCATCGGCAACCTGCTCAACCAGCTCATTGGTTTCCTTGAGGACATCCTGGGACAGCTCGGCTTGTAACCCTCGGGTCGTGGAGGGGGTGTCGACCATCGGTCGGCACCCCCGTCGCCGTCTCCGACCGACCCATCTAGGATCCATGCCCATGAGCGAGTCGAACCGCACCCTGATCCTGCTCCGCCACGGCCAGAGCGAGTGGAACGCGAAGAACCTGTTCACCGGCTGGGTGGACGTCCCGCTGACCGAGCAGGGCCGCAAGGAGGCGATCGCGGGTGGGGAGCAGCTGGTCGAGGCCGGGTTGCTGCCCGACGTCGTACACACCTCGGTGCAGCGCCGCGCGATCACCACGGCCAACCTGACGCTCGACGTCGCGGACCGGCACTGGATCCCCGTACGCCGCTCGTGGCGGCTCAACGAGCGGCACTACGGCGCCCTTCAGGGCAAGAACAAGAAGGAGACCCTCGAGGAGTACGGCGAGGAGCAGTTCATGACCTGGCGCCGGTCCTTCGACGTGCCACCGCCGCCGATCGACGACGACGACCAGTGGTCCCAGGCCGGTGACCCGCGGTACGCCGACCTCGGCGACGAGATGCCCCGCACCGAGTGCCTCAAGGACGTCATCGAGCGGATGCTGCCCTACTGGGAGGGGTCGATCGTGCCCGACCTGGCCGGCGGCGACACGGTGCTGATCGCCGCCCACGGCAACAGCCTGCGCGGAATCGTCAAGCATCTCGACGGGATCAGTGACGAGGACATCGCCGGCCTGAACATCCCGACCGGGATGCCGCTCGTCTACGAGCTCGACGCGGAGATGCGACCGGTCGAGAAGGGTGGCCGCTACCTCGACCCGGAGGCAGCGAAGGCCGCCGCGGAGGCCGTGGCCAACCAGGGCCGCTAGCCCGTCGGAACTGGTGCGGACGGCGCAGCAGTGCCGGCAGGTTCGCGGCGCCCGGAGCGTCGTCACTCGTCGCCATCCAGTCGGCGGGGTTCGTCATCTGGCAGCGCTGCAGCGACAGGCAGCCACAGCCGATGCAGGAGTCGAGGCCGTCGCGCAGTCGTTCCAGCGCCTCGATCTGGTTGTTGAGCCGACCGCGCCAGTGTCGCGTGATCCGTTGCCAGTCGGCCCTGTTCGGCACCCTGCCCTCCGGCAGCCGGTCCAGCTCCTCCCGGACCTCCTCCAGCGTCAGTCCGATGTTGGACGCAGCGCGGATGAACGCGAGCCGTCGGAGCACGTCGCGCCGGAACCGACGCTGACCTCCTGAGGTCCGGGTGGCCACGATGAGTCCCTCGGCCTCGTAGAAGCGCAGGGCCGACGAGGCGAACCCACTTCGCTTCACGACCTCGCCCATCGACAGGACATCTCGTGAATCCATGTCACCCCTTGACCTCAAGTTCACTTCAACTTTAACACTGGGTGCATGACAACAGAAACCACACAATCCGTAGCCCTCGTCACCGGTGGCTCATCCGGACTCGGCCTCGCGCTGGTGCGCGCCCTCGACGACGCCGGCTGGGCCGTGATCACCGACGCACGTGACGCCACCCGTCTTCGCGAAGCCATCGTCGGTTCGACCGTGCATGGAGTCCCCGGAGACGTCACCGATGCCGACCACCGCGCGGCGCTGACCGAACTGGTCACGGAGCTCGGCGGGCTGGACCTGCTTGTGCTCAACGCGAGCACGCTCGGTCCGCTCCCCATGCGGCCGCTCCGGGAGTACGACCCGCTCGAGATGGCCGAGGTCTTCCGAATCAACGGTGGCGCGCAGGTGGTCCTGATGACCGCGCTGGCCGACGAGCTCCTGCGTCGCGACGGTGTCGTCGTCGGGATCTCCTCCGACGCAGCGGTCCAGCACTACGAGACCTGGGGGCCGTACGGCGCCTCCAAGGCGTTGCTCGACCACCTCGTGCTCACCTTCGGTGAGGAGACCGGCCTGACGACGTACGCCGTGGACCCAGGTGACATGCGCACCCCGATGCAGCAGGACGCCTTCCCCGGCGAGGACATCTCCGACCGGCCCCTGCCGGAGAGCGTGGTGCCGCACCTCCTCGCGCTTCTGGAACAGCGACCGGAACGGGGGCGCTACCTGGCTGCCGACGTGACCGTTCCGGAGGTGGCCGCGGTATGACGACGCTGACCGAACACACAGGAGTCCGGTTCCGTGTTCCTGACGAGTCCACGGCCGATGCGCCGCCGGAGGTCCGCGGTCACTCGCGCGACGACGTACGCATGCTGGTCGCCCGGCCAGAGGGCCTAGAGCACCGCAACTTCCGTGACCTCGCCGACCAGCTGGAGCCCGGCGACCTCGTCGTGGTGAACAACTCCGCGACCGTCAACGGCGAGATCGACGGCGTACGCCGCGGTCTGCCGGTGGTGCTGCACGCAGCCACGCGGCTCGAGCAGGACACCTGGGTCGTGGAGCTGCGCACCGCGCCGGACGCGTCGGAGCCGGTGCTCGACGCGAGGGCCGGGGAAGTCATCGGCGTGGGTGAGCTCCCGGTGACCCTGCTCGAGCCCTATCCGCACGAGGGGTCATCCCCCACCGGCGCGGGCAACCGGCTGTGGCGTGCGCACGTGGAGGGGGACCTGCGAGCGCTGCTCGACCGGCACGGCCGGCCGATCGCCTACGGCTACCTGGACCGTCGCTACCCGCTGGCGGCGTACCAGTCGGTGTTCAGCACGGTCCCCGGGAGCGCCGAGATGGCCTCCGCCGGACGACCGTTCACCGATGCCCTGATCACCAGGCTGGTCGCGAAGGGGATCGGCGTGGCCCCGATCACGCTGCACACGGGCGTCTCCTAGACAGGAGGCCGACGAGGGGCCGCAGTCCGAGTGGTACCACGTGCGTGCCTCCACCGCGCGGCTCGTGGAGCACACCCGCGCCCACGGTGGCCGGGTCGTCGCAACCGGCACCACGGTGACCCGTGCGCTCGAGTCGGCGGTTCTCGACGGGAGGATCCAGGAGTCGTGGGGCTGGACGGACCGCGTGGTCACACCGGATCATCCACCGGTCGTCGTGGACGGGCTGATCACCGGCTGGCACGACGCGCAGGCCTCACACCTGTTGCTGGTCGAGGCCGTCGCCGGGACGGCGCTCGCGCAGGCGGCGTACGACGCGGCGGTCGCAGGCGGCTATCGGTGGCACGAGTTCGGCGACTCCGCACTGTTCCTGCCCTGAGCGTCCCCACTACCCGGACGTGCAGAAGTCGTCCAAACCTCGTTCATGGGCCTGGATCTGAAGCTTCTGCACGTCCGACCGACGAGCCCCGTCAGGCGTACTGCGGGTGCTCGCCGGTGACCAGGAAGACCACACGGCGGGCGATCGAGACGGCGTGGTCGGCGATCCGCTCGTAGTAGCGGCCGAGGAGGGCAATGTCCACGGCGGGCTCGACGCCGTGGGTCCAGTCCGAGCCGAGCAGCTCGCGGAAGGAGTTGCGGCGCAGAAGATCCATCTCCTGGTCGACCTCCTCCAGGTCCTTCGCTGCACCCACGTCGGAGGCCGCGATGATGTGCTCGACCTTGCCGATCATCACCTCGGCCACGGCCGCCATCCGGGCAATCATCGGGACCACCTGGTTGGGTACGGCAACATCGGGGACGCGCAGTCGGGCGATCTTCGCGATGTGCACAGCGAGGTCACCCATCCGCTCGAACTCGCTGACCATCCGCAACGACGCGACCAGCATGCGCAGGTCGCCGGCCACGGGGTTCTGCAGCGAGAGCAGCTCGAAGCTGTGCTCCTCGATCTGTTCGCGCAGCGTGTCGATGCGCGCGTCGTTGCTGATCACGCGCTCGGCGCGTTGGGCGTCACCCTCGAGCAGGGCCGCAGTTCCCTCGACGACGGCTTCGCGCACGAGGCGGGCCATGGTGAGGAGGTCGTCCCGAATCGAGTCGAGCTGGTCTGTGTAGGCGTTGCGCATGACTGGAAACTACGGCGGGCAGGTGAAGTGTTGGCGCACTTGCATGAACCAGGGGTGAACAGTGCCGGAAGGGCCGAGCCAGGATCCGAACGCTGGATGAAACCCTGCGTACGATCGTGAACGTGAGCCCGACTCTGCAGGCCGTTCTCTTTGCGCTCCTCGGGGCAGCGCTCGGGGGCGGTGCTGTGCTGGCATTCCGGATCAGTGAGCGGCAGATGCACCCCGTCGACGTACCAGCTCCGACCCTGCCGCCCGGAGTTGCCGCGGTGCTCTCGGTGCTCAAGAGCAGCGCCCTGGTCGTGGATGCCGAGAACCACGTGCTGAAGGCATCTGCACCGGCCATCGCGATGGGCCTCGTCCGTGGGCACGACATCACCGAGCACGAGCTGGACGAGCTCGTCCGGCAGGTACGCCGGGACGGCCAGATCCGCGAGACCGAGCTGGTCATGCGTCGCCAGGGACTGCCCCCGCGGCACGTCACCGCCCGGGTGGCACCGCTGAGCTCCCAGCTGGTGCTCGCGCTGGTCGAGGACCGGACCCGCGAACGCCGGGTCGAGTCGATCAGGCGCGACTTCGTGGCCAACGTGAGCCACGAGCTGAAGACGCCGGTCGGTGCGATCAAGCTGCTCTCCGACGCCGTCATCGACGCCGCCGACGACCCCGAGGCGGTGCAGCGCTTCGCCGGCAGGATGCACACCGAGAGCGAGCGCCTGGCCAGGCTGGTGCAGCAGATCATCGAGCTCTCGCGCCTGCAGGGCGACGACCCGCTCGACGAGCCAGTCGATGTCCCGGTCGACAGGATCATCGCCCGAGCGATCGACGAGAACGTCACCGACGCGAAGACGCGCAACATCCAGCTCATCCAGGACGGCACCCACGGACTCGTGCTGCTCGGCAACCGCGAGCAGGTCGCCGTGGCAGTGAGCAACCTGGTCGCCAACGCCGTCGCCTACTCGCCGGAGGGCTCCACGGTGGTGGTCTCCGCGACCGGCCACGAGTCCGCGGTCGACCTCAGCGTCACCGACCGCGGCATCGGCATCCCGGCAGGAGAGCTCGACCGGATCTTCGAACGCTTCTACCGCGTCGACCCGGCGCGGCACCGGTCCACCGGTGGCACCGGCCTCGGGCTCTCGATCGTCAAGCACGTCGCCGCCTCCCACGGCGGTGAGGTCAAGGTGTGGTCGGTCGAGGGACAGGGATCGACGTTCACCCTGACGCTCCCCCGCAAGCCCCAGCTGGCGCCGATCGAGAGCGCCGCCGACGGCGCAGCCCAACCTGCGAATGTCGCACCAGGGACTGAAGATCGGCCCACTGGTCCCATGCGCGACATTCGCATGTCTGACGTCCCCACCATCAAGGAGAACAACAGCCCGTGACGCGCGTACTGGTCGTCGAGGACGAAGAGAGCTACAGCGACGCACTCGCCTACATGCTGCGCAAGGAGGGCTTCGAGGTGGGGCTCGCAGCGACGGGTCCGGACGCGCTCATCGAGTTCGACCGTGCCGGCGCGGACATCGTGCTGCTCGACCTGATGCTGCCCGGACTCCCCGGCACGGAGGTGTGCCGCCGGATCCGGCAGACCTCGAACGTCCCGGTGATCATGGTCAGCGCCAAGGACGACGAGGTGGACAAGGTGGTCGGCCTCGAGCTCGGCGCGGACGACTACATCACCAAGCCGTACTCACCGCGCGAGCTGGTGGCCCGCATCCGCGCGGTGCTGCGTCGCGGTGTCGAGCCGGACCTCGCCCCGCAGACCCTCGAGGTCGGCCCGGTGCGGATGGACGTCGAACGCCACACCGTCACCGTCGACGGAACCGACGTGCGGCTGCCGCTCAAGGAGTTCGAGCTGCTCGAGATGTTCCTGCGCAACCCCGGCCGGGTGCTCACCCGTGGCCAGCTGATCGACCGGGTGTGGGGCTCGGACTACGTCGGCGACACCAAGACCCTCGACGTGCACGTCAAGCGGTTGCGCAGCAAGCTCGAGGCCGACCCGGCCGAGCCGAAGCTGCTCACCACCGTGCGGGGTCTGGGCTACAAGCTCGATCTCTGAGCCCGGATCGACACAAGGCCGGATCTCGACGTACGACGTCCGATAACCGCCTGCTTCATGTCGGTGGTCGTCCCTAGTCTTGGTGAGTGACCGAGAAGACCACCGCGGCCTGGCTGCCGCTCGCTGCCGTCGCCTGCACGCTCGTGTTCTGGGCCTCGGCGTTCGTGGCCATCCGGCACCTCGGCCACGACTTCACCGCGGGGTCGCTCTCCCTGGGCCGCCTCCTCGTCGGATCGCTCTGCCTCGCGGTCGTGGCCCTCTCTCGAGGGGTGGTGCGCCCGACCGGGCGCGAGTGGCTGCCGCTGGTGGTCATCGGGCTGCTCTGGTTCGGCCTCTACAACGTCGCGCTGAACGCCGGCGAGCGGATGGTCGACGCCGGCACGGCCGCCATGCTGATCCAGGTCGCGCCGGTGCTGATCGCGCTGCTGGCAGCGCTCTTCCTCGGCGAACGGTTCACGCTCACCCTCGGCATCGGGCTGGCCCTGGCGTTCGGCGGCGTCGCCCTGATCGCCTTCTCCTCACCGGCGACGGAGCCACTGGACGGCGGCGGAAGCTACACGGTCGGCGTGCTCCTCTGCCTGGTCAGTGCCGTCGCCTACGCAGTCAGCGTGGTCCTGCAGAAGCCCCTGGTCCGGCGGCTCTCCGCGATCCAGGTCACCTGGCTGGCCTGCACGATCGGAGCGATCAGCTGCCTGCCCTTCGCCGGTGACCTCGTGGGCCAGGTGCAAGAGGCGCCCGCCTCCTCGATCTGGTGGCTGGTCTACCTCGGGGTGTTCCCGACGGCGATCGCGTTCAGCACCTACGCATTCGCGCTCAAGCACATGAGTGCGGGCAACCTGGGAGTGACGACCTACCTGGTGCCCCCGATCACGATCGTGCTCGGGGTGATCTTCCTCAGCGAGGCGCCGGCACCGCTGGCGTACGTCGGTGGCGCGCTCGCGCTGGTCGGCGTGGCCGTCGCTCGCCGCAAGCCGCGCCCTCGTCCCACCGAGTCGGCGCAGCCGGAAGCCGCGGCGCTGCACACCTGACGCTGCTGGGGCTCAGTCGAGCCCCAGCGGACCGCGGAACGCGTCCAGGTTGCGGGTGGGCTCACCGCGGGAGACCCGCCAGTCCCACTCCTTGCGGATCGAGGAGGCGAAGCCCAGCTCGAGGATCGTGTTGAACGAGCCGTCGGCGTACTCCAGCACGGCACCGAGCAGCCGGTCGATCTCCTCGGTGGTGACGCCGTTCAGCGGGAGGCGCGCGTCGAGGTAGATGTCGCCCACGCCGTCGAGGGCGAACGCCACGGCGTACATCTTCATGTTGCGCTCCAGCAGCCACCGGTAGACGCCCTCGAAGTTCTCGTCCGGCTTGCGGCACACGAACGCGTGCACCTCCAGGGAGTGCTTGCCGACGTCGAAGCGGCACGGGGTCTGCTGCTTGCGCTCGCCGGGCAGCGTCACCATCAGGGAGGTCGGCGAGATCTCCGACCACTCCAGCTCACCCTCGTCGAAGGTCTTGCGGAGGTCGGCCAGCGCCTGCTCCCGCTCGGGGGCCAGCTGCTCGTCAGTCACGGAGTCGTCCACGTCCCCCACGCTCTCATCGCACCGTTCAGAGCGCGATGCCGGTCAGGTCCGCCTTCATCTTGTGCTGCGCCTCGGCGTAGACGCCGAGCATCATGTCGGCGGTCCGGTCCCAGCCGAACTGCTGGGCCTGCTGCTCCGCGCCTGCGGCCAGCCGGTCGCGCAGGCCGGGCTCGAGGAGGACGCGCTCGAACGCAGCGGCGTACGACGCCGGCTCGTGGTCGTCGACCAGCAGGCCGGAGTAGTCGTTCCGGACCGCCGTGGTGAGCCCGCCGACCGCGGCTGCGACGACCGGGGTGCCGGTGGCCTGCGCCTCGATGGCGACCAGCCCGAAGCTCTCGTTGTACGACGGGACGCAGACCAGCGTCGAGGCGGCGTACCAGTCGACCAGCTCGTCCTGCGCGACCGGAGGCACGAACCGCACCTGCCGGTCGATGCCGAGCTCCTCGGCGAGGCGGACCAGCGAGTCGGGGCGCTCCAGGCCGGAGCCGGAGGGGCCGCCGACGACCGCCACGGTCAGGGTCGAGCGCAGCTCGGGCCGGCGCTCCAGCAGCACCGCGACGGCGCGCAGCATCACGTCGGGTGCCTTGAGCGGCTGGATCCGGCCGACGAAGGTGATCAGCGGCCCGTCCGTGGGCAGGCCGAGACGCTTGCGCGCGCCGGCCTTGCCGCTGTCGTTGAAGGTGGAGAGGTCGACACCCGGGTGGACCACCTCGACGCGGCCGGGTCGGCGTCGTACAGGCTGATCAGCTGCTTGGCCTCGTCGTCGGTGTTGGCCACGAGCATGTCGGCGGCAGCGACGACCTGCTCCTCGCCGATCAGGCGGGCCATCGGCTCGGGGGTGTCACCGGTGGCGAGCGCTGCGTTCTTGACCTTGCCCATCGTGTGCATCGTGTGCACGAGCGGGACGCCCCAGCGGTCGCGGGCCAGTGCGCCGACCTGGCCGCTGAGCCAGTAGTGGCTGTGCACCAGGTCGTAGTAGCCGGGCGAGTGGTAGGCCTCCGTGCGCAGCACCTCGCGCGCGAACACGCACAGCTGCGCGGGCAGCTCGTGCTTGGTGAGTCCCTCGTAGGGGCCGGCGGAGACGTGGTGCACCCGGATGCCGTCGCTGACCTCGACGAGCGGCGGGAGGGCGCTGCCGGTGGCGCGGGTGAACACGTCCACCTCGATCTGCCGTTCGGCGAGGCGACGGGCCAGCTCGAGAACGTAGACGTTCATCCCGCCGGCGTCACCGATGCCCGGCTGGTCCAGCGGCGAGGTGTGCAGGCTGACCATCGCTACGCGACGCAGGGCAGGGTTCACGCTGTGGATCGACGAGATCGTCATTGATACCTCCACGGACGGAACCACGACAGGAGCCGGTCCATTCCGCTCCTATCATGAGAGAGCGGACACACCGGAACCGGAGAACCCGCCCCAGACCCCATCCGATGCCCCCAGGAGGCTCCATGTCCCCCACCGCCGTCGTCACGGGAGCCAGCAGCGGGATCGGCGCCGCAAGCGCACGCGCGCTGGCCGCCGACGGGTTCCACGTCGTCTGCGCGGCCCGCCGCAAGGACCGGATCGAGGCGCTGGCGGAGGAGATCGGCGGCCGCGCCGTGGTCTGCGACGTCACCGACCAGGCCTCGGTGGACGCGCTCGCCGCAGCAGTGGAGAGCGTGGACGTGCTCCTGAACAACGCCGGTGGCGCCTTCGACCAGGCCAGCGTCGAGGAGGCCGACGTCGAGGACTGGGCCCGGATGTTCGACCTCAACGTGCTCGGCGTCGTCCGGGTGACGCAGGCGCTGCTCCCCGCGTTGCGCGCCGACGGCGGCGGGCTGGTGATCAACCTCGGCTCGACGGCCGGCCGGGTCGCCTACGAGGGCGGTGGCGGCTACACCGCGGCCAAGCACGGGGTGAAGGTGCTCACCCAGACGCTGCGGCTCGAGCTCGTGGCCGAGCCGTTGCGGTTCACCGAGATCGCGCCCGGGATGGTGAAGACCGAGGAGTTCACGCTGAACCGGTTCCAGGGCGACCAGGAGCGCTACGACCAGGTGTACGCCGGGGTCCCGGAGCCGCTGACCGCCGAGGACATCGCCGAGACGGTGCGCTGGGTGGCATCACTCCCCGCTCACGTGAACATCGACGAGCTCGTCGTACGCCCACGGGCGCAGGCCGCCCAGCACAAGGTGCACCGGGTCAGCGACGAGTGAGCCGCGCGAGCAGGCCGCGCTTCGTCTGCGCGGGAGCGACCTTGCCACTGTGCTTGTCCTGCGCATCCGTCTTCGGCTTGGGAGCCGGTCGTCGTACGCGGACGAGCTCGTGCCCGGCAACCTGCTGCAGCTCCATGCGCCAGGTCGAGCCGGCCTCCAGCCACTCCTTGACCAGCTTGAACCACTGGTCGGCGTCGCCGAAGGTCGCGTAGAGCTTGTTCTGCGTCAGCGCGAAGGGCGTGAGGTCGTTGGTGGTCTCGCGCCAGACCGCAGCAGCCACGCCAGGGGTGTGCGGCGCGCGGTAGTCGTCGAAGACCACGACGCCGCCCGGCTTGAGGAGCTTGCGGGCGGCCGCGATGTCGGCCACGACGTGCTCGTAGAGATGGGAGGCGTCGATGTGCACGAACCGGTGGGTCCCGTGCGCCGCGTGGTCCACGATCTCCTGGCTCGGCGCGCGGACCACGACCGGGAGCTCGTCGTGGATCGTCCGGTAGTAGCCCTCGAAGGCCTCCTGTGAGAGCTCGGGGTACTGCTCCTCGTTCTCCGACTGGTTGTCGTCGGACGGCGCCTCTGCGCTGAACAGGTCGATCACCGTGAAGGTCTCGCCGGGCTGGAGGGCGCACCCATCAGCGCCGCGCTCTTGCCCAGGTAGGCACCGAGCTCGGCGAGGTCACCGCCGCCGAGGTGCTCCTCGGTCGAGTCGAGCAGCAGGCGGAACAGCTCCATGTCCATGCGCCGGAACCAGCCGGGGATCTCATCGAGCTGCTTGTACGGGATGCGGGTGGCCATCGCCGGAGTATCACAGCCGCTCATGGGGTCGACAAAACGGGCCCGCCGCAGCCAGACCGGTCAGTCCTTGTCGAAAACGGTCCCTGCGATCGGTGGCGGCGGGTCGGAGACGTCGTTGACCGCGAAGCAGCTCGCGACGTAGTCACCGTCCTTGTTCGGCCACTGCTGCACCGACCCCGGGTAGGCCCTGCCCACGACGCCGCCCTTCCTCGTGGAGACCGCGGTCGAGGAAGGTCTGGCAGATCTTGTCGAGCTTCACGTACTCCGCATCGGAGGGCGAGACGTACTTTCCGCTGTCGCCCTTGCGCACCGCCTTCCGGGCGTTGATCTGGCCCTTCTCGATGGCGGTGTTCAGCGCCATCCCCGCGATCTGCTCGGCGTTGTGCTTGCCCTTGCACGGCACGTACTTGCGCGGGGTGTTCACGCAGACGCGCACCTGCACCGGTGCCTTGCGCGTGGGGAGGTCCGCGAACAAGAGGGTGCCCGGGCGGTCCTGCTCGAAGGTGCACACGAACTTCTTCTGGCCCTTCTCCCACAGGTCTGCGGGGAAGGGGTCCCACGCGTCGTTGAAGCCACTGTCGACGTTGATCGCGGGGGCGAGCTGCACCGGGAGCCCACCGGCCTTGCGCTGTGCCCGGCCGTACGCCGACCCCGCCAGGCACCGGTCGGTCACCTGGTCCCGGACCTTGCGGTAGAGCGTTGACTTCCGGTCCAGCAGGTCGGCGTACTCCGTGATCTTCGCGGTCAGCTGCGGCGTGAGCGCGACGACGTTGTAGAGCTCCAGCGAGTGCGGCTTCGTGCAGTCGATCTCCTTGCTGAAGGCGGCATCGTCACGCATGGAGTCACCGAGGTCGGCGTCGCCGCCGGCGTACTTCTCCACCCAGGCGTCGAAGGCCTCCTCGTCCAGGGCGTCGGGGAGCTGGTCGTTGTCCCAGCAGGTGCCCTTGACGAGCTCCTTCTTCGGCGCCTCGGCAGAGGCCTTCGCACGCGGGCTCTCGGGACTCTCGTCGCCGCCGCAGCCGGCGAGGAGGCCGACCAGCACGGAGAGGAGTACGCCGAGGGCGAGCCGACTGGCACGGGTGGTCATTCGCTGCTCTTCACCTTCCGAGGAATGTTCGGATGCCTCGGACCAGAGCGCCGGCCTGGCGTGCCCGCCCACTCTTCGAGGTCATCAGGTTCGCGTCACCCGAGTTGCGCATGTTGCCGATCTCGACCATCGCCACCGGCACGTCAGACAGGTTCAGGGTGCCGAGGTCGTCGCGGACATTCAACCCGGTGCCCTGGCCTGTGTAGTTCGAGGGGGGTACGCCGGACGCGGTGAGCGCATCCCGAAGCGACGTCGCAAGCCGCAGCGAGGCGCCGGCGATGTCAGTCGTCCACGGCGAGCGCCGGGTCGGCGCGATCACGTGGAAGCCGCGGTTCGACGCGCGACGACCCGTCCGCGTGCAGCGAGACCATCAGCTCGGCGCCCACGCTCTTGCCGAACCGGCCCCGGGTGTCCACACATGGCCCCCACCGGCTCTCGCTGTTGGTGCTTCGCGTCATCCGGACCGTGGCGCCGAGCGCCGCCAGCCGCTGCTCGACCGCCCGGGCGAGGCGGAAGGTGACGGTGGCCTCGGCGACGCCGCTGTCGGTCGCGGTGCCCGTCGTGTTGCACGGCTTCCGGAACCCGCCCGCGGGGACCAGTGCGTTGCTCTCACGCGGGAAGTTCTGGTTGCCGAGCTGGTGGCCAGGGTCGAGGGCGATGGTGATCGACCGGAGCGGTCGAGACTTGCGCCTGGGCTCGGTTGTCGGTTTCTTGCTGGGACGGGCGTTGGTCGGGCGCGCGCTCGGGCTCGGCTTGCTGCTGGCCGGCGTGCGGGCTGGAGTGGAAGCAGCGGTGGGTGTCGCAGCAGGCGCGTCTGCCGAGCTGCCGGCCGGATCGCTTCGGTCGGCAATGCTCCAGACGGCGATACCAGCAACGAGCACGGCCAGTACGACGAGCAGGGTGCGGAACGGGTACCTCACCCGGGCGCGCTCATCACGCCAGCGCCTTCGCGATCCGCTCCACAGCAGCGGCCATCTGTTCTGCCGCGGCCGCGTGGGCCTCAGTCCCGCGGCGGAACGGGTCACTGATGTCGTAGTCCTCGAGGGCGGCCCGCGAGCGTTCGTCCGCAGCGGTCCGCACGAGTCCGACCGGGTCACCATCGCTGGCGACGACGTCAAGGAGCGAGGCGAACTCCAGCACCGTGAACGTACGCCGAAGGGCACCCGGGGCGTCCTCCAGCACACGCGAGCGGATGGCCTTCGTGGCGGTCAGGACGAGGTCGCTCTCCTGGACCATCGAAGGGATCAACTGTCGGGCCACGAACCCGTCCGACGTCGCGCCGTACGCCTCGAGGTGGCCGGCAGCCTCGGGATCCATCGCTGCGCCGGCCAGCGCGCCCACACCGGCGCTGGAGACCTCGAACCGGTCAATGGGCAGCCTGGCGGCGAGCAGGCGCTCCCCCAGCGGTGATCGGCACACGTTGCCGACGCAGACGAAGAGGATGCGGAACGCTGTCTCGGGCCGACCCGTGTCTGTGCACGGCAGCGTGGTCCGGTCGGTCACGCGACAACGATAGACTCGCTCAGGCGTCCTCGACGCCAATCCCACATTCCCCAAGACCTGTCTGTCAGCGTGCCCGCGAGCCGGAGCCCCAGCGACAGCCGGAAGGCACCAGAGCATGACCCAGAAGTCCCGTACCGACCTACGTAACGTCGCGATCGTCGCGCACGTCGACCACGGCAAGACCACGCTCGTCGACGCGATGCTGCACCAGGCAGGCGCTTTCTCCGCCCACCAGGCCGAAGGCGTCGCCGAGCGCGCGATGGACTCCGGCGAGCTGGAGCGCGAGAAGGGCATCACGATCCTCGCGAAGAACACCGCCGTGCACTACGCCGGACCGGCAGCCAACGGCGAGCCGATGACCATCAACATCATCGACACCCCGGGCCACGCCGACTTCGGTGGCGAGGTCGAGCGCGGCCTGTCCATGGTCGACGGCATCGTGCTGCTCGTCGACGCGAGCGAGGGCCCGCTCCCGCAGACCCGGTTCGTGCTGCGCAAGGCGCTCAACCGCGACATGCCCGTCGTCCTGGTCGTGAACAAGACCGACCGCTCCGACGCGCGCATCGCCGAGGTGGTCGACGAGACCTACGAGCTGTTCATGGACCTGCTCGACGACTCGCACAGCCCCGACGCGCTGGACTTCCCGGTCGTCTACGCCAGCGCCCGAGCCGGCAAGGCGTCGCTGGAGTCACCCGCCAACGGCGAGGTCCCGGACTCCCCGGACCTCGAGCCGTTGTTCCGCACGATCCTCGAGACGATCCCAGCGCCCGTCTACACCGAGGGCAAGCCCCTGCAGGCACACGTCACCAACCTCGACGCCAGCCCGTTCCTGGGCCGGCTCGCGCTGGTGCGCGTGCACGAGGGCACGCTGAAGAAGAACCAGACCGTTGCCTGGCTGAAGCGCGACGGCAGCCAGCAGAACGTGAAGATCACCGAGCTCCTGGTCACCGAGGCGCTCGAGCGCAAGCCGGGCGAGCAGGCGGGCCCGGGCGACATCGTCGCGATCGCCGGCATCCCCGACATCACCATCGGGGAGACCCTGGCCGACCTCGAGAATCCCGTCGCCCTGCCGCTGATCACCGTCGACGAACCGGCCATCTCGATGACGATCGGCACCAACTCCTCTCCGCTGGCCGGCCGCGGACCGACCAAGAACACCAAGGTCACCGCTCGACTGGTCAAGGACCGCCTCGACAAGGAGCTGGTCGGCAACGTCTCGCTCAAGGTCATCCCCACCGAGCGGCCGGACACCTGGGAGGTCCAGGGCCGAGGTGAGCTGGCCCTGGCGATCCTGGTCGAGCAGATGCGCCGCGAGGGCTACGAGCTCACCGTCGGCAAGCCGCAGGTGGTCACGCGTGAGGTGGACGGCAAGGTGCACGAGCCGGTGGAGCGCCTGACCATCGACGCCCCCGAGGAGCACCTCGGCACGATCACCCAGCTCCTCGCCGTACGCCGCGGCCGGATGGAGCAGATGGTCAACCACGGCACCGGCTGGGTGCGGATGGAGTTCCTGGTGCCGGCGCGTGGGCTGATCGGCTTCCGGACCGAGTTCCTCACCGAGACCCGCGGCACCGGCATCGCGCACCACGTCTTCGAGGCCTACGAGCCGTGGGCAGGCGACATCCGGTCCCGCTCACAGGGCTCGCTGGTCGCCGACCGGAGCGGTGTCGCCACGGCGTACGCGATGACGAACCTGCAGGAGCGGGGCCTGCTCTTCGTGGAGCCGACCACCGTGGTCTACGAGGGCATGATCGTCGGCGAGAACTCCCGTGCCGACGACATGGACGTGAACATCACCAAGGAGAAGAAGCAGACCAACATCCGGTCCGCCACCTCCGACAACTTCGAGAAGCTGATCCCACCGAAGCGGCTCTCCCTGGAGCAGTCCCTGGAGTTCTGCCGCGAGGACGAGTGTGTCGAGGTGACCCCGGACGCCGTACGCATCCGCAAGGTCAGCCTGGACGCCCACGACCGCGCCAAGATCGCCTCCCGGGCCCGCAAGGCCTGAGCAGCTCACTGGGACCCAACCGCACCCACAGCTGGTCGAGCAACGGGCGGAACCACAGGGCGCCCAGAAGCCAGCCGCCACCACAGGTGGTCGAGCAGCGAGCGAAGCGAGCGGACAGACGAGACCAAAGGGCCGTACGCCGAAGAGGCGGTCGCAACCACAGCTGGTCGGCCAATACGCCGATCGAGGGCGATGCGCCATCCTCCAAACGGTCTATTGCGTCGCTCTCGAGGGCTCGGGAACCTATGGGGCATGGGGGTACGACACTGGCGGAAGAGCGCGTGGGGGCGGCTCAGGTGCCGGATCAAGTACTCCCACGCGTGTCCGCACTACCCGAAGCACCGGTAGCGGGCTCAGACCAACAGTCACCCCAACACGTTCGCCACAACCCGCAGGTCAGTCCACGAGCAGCTGGAAGTCCTCGTCGCGGTTGCGCGACCAGAGGTTGTCCCCAGGTCTATTCGGCGAGCAGCTTGGCGAACAGCCCGATCGACTCGTCGATCGCCGCCTGGGCAGCGGTGGAGAACGAGCCCATGTCCATGAATCCGTGGATCAGGCCGTCGAAGCGACGAGACACCACCGGGACGCCAGCGTCCGCCAGCGCAGCCGCGTAGGCCTCACCCTCGTCGCGCAGTGGGTCGAACTCGGCGGTCACCACCACTGCCGGCGGCAGGCCCGCCAGTGACTCGGCGCGCAGCGGCGAGAGGCGTGGATCGGAGTAGTCGCCACCCGGGGCGTAGTTCTGGGAGAACCAGATCATCGTCGGCAGGTCGAGGAAGTAGCCCGTGGCGTTCTCGTCGCGCGAGGGGTGGGCCCCGTCCCCGTCGGTCGTCGGGTAGATCAGGAACTGCGCCGCCAGACCAGGCACCTGCTGCGCCACCACGGTCGAGAGATTGCCGCCGGCGCTGTCGCCTGCGACCGCAAGCCGGCCGTTCCCGCCGAACTCCTCGAGCCGCTCCTGCAGCCAGCGGGTCACCGCAACGCAGTCCTCGACCGCGGACGGGAACGGGTGCTCGGGCGCAAGCCGGTAGTCCACCGACACCACCACCACCTGCGCACCTCGGCAGATTGCCCGGGCCAGGTTGTCGTGCGTCTCGAGGTCACCGATCACGAAGCCGCCACCGTGGAACAGCGCAACCGTCGGGAAGGGTCCCCCGCCTTCAGGTCGGTACACCCGCGCCGGGAGCTCCCCCTCGGCACCGGGAACCGTGGTGTCCTCCGTCGAGCCGACCGGCACGACGTGCTCGGGCTTGCGGAAGCCGACCGCCAGCGTGCGGAAGGATGCACGCGCCTCGTCGGGCGTCTGCTGCGACATCGGGGTGCCCGCCTCGACGAGGGCGATGAGTCTGGCGAGGTCTGGGTCCAATGGCATGCGGACCAGTGTGCAGGAGCCGGAACGCAGGCCCACCCGAGCGGCTGAGGTGGTGTCAGCGGCTGAGCGTCAGCGGCGGGTGATCGCCGCGATCGCCGGCTTGGCGTCGAGGAGATACACGAAGGCTGCCACCGTGCCGACGATCGAGAACAGGCCCAGCGGCGAACGCCACAGCAGCGAGGTGACGACGGTGAGCCCGAGGATGAGGAGCCAGCCGTTCTTGGTGAGCTTCTCCGCCGCGACGTACGCCGCAGCAGGGCGGGTGAGCGCATCGACGAGCGCCCACACCTTCACCGCCATCAGGGCATAGAAGGCCACGGTCATGACCAGGGACTCGAGGAGGAACACGTGCACGCCCAGAGGATATCTGGACGCTGGCTGATCCCCCAGTTGCTGATCCACCAGGTGCTGGGCACAGCAACGAGCCCCCGGAAAGATCCGGGGGCCCGCCGGCCTGCCTCTGGCGAAGGGAGGGGTCACCAGAGCCGGGCTACTCGCCACCCGTCGGCGGCGAGTGTCTGGGTCAGCTGGTCGCCGCGGCGGCCGTGTTCGAGGCCGTGTTGCTGGCCTTCTTGGCGGTCGTCTGCGCCGACTTGGCGGTCGACTGCGCGCCCTTGGCGGCGGTGTTCTTCGTGGCCGCTGCCTTGTTGGCGGTCGTCTTGGCCGGGGTCTTCTTGGCGACCGGCTGCTTGGTGGCCGACTTCTTCACCGGACGGCTGCTGTTCTTCGGCTTGTCAGCCGCGATCTTGGCCTTCTCGCGACGAACGAGCGAAGACTTGTTCGGGGCCTGTCGCACGGTGGTGACTGCCTTGACGCCGTCCTTGCGGATGGCGGCGATGATCTTCTCGCCACGGTCGACGAGGTCGGCGTAGGTCTTCGCGAGCTCGGTGACGGTGTCGTCGATCTCGTTCTGCGCCTTCTTCGGAAGCGCACGCGCTTCCTTCTGCAGCTCGGTCACGCGGGCCTGGAACTTCGCCTGCGCGTCCTTGGCGTCCTTCTGCAGCTCGGTGATGCGAGCGTTGACCACGGAGACGGCCTGGTTCTGCAGGGCCTTGGGCTCACGCTCGATCTTGGACACGCGGGTCTGTACGTCGCTGAGGCGCTCGGCCGCGGTCTTCTGGGCCTCGATGGTGTAGCCACGAGCGAACTCGTAGGCAACCTCGGTGGCGCCGGCGACGGCGTACAGGGGCTTCACGGTCTCGGTGATGATCTTGGACTGTGCCATGTCATTCTCCTTGCTTGTTTATCTCGAGTCCGATGGTCTCTTCGACCGGTGCCGGCTCAAGCACTTCGATGGGTAGGGCGTTCTCGGCGACCGTCCTGAAAGACTGGTAGACGTCCAACAGGCTCTGCTTCTGCCGCTCGTTGAGGACCGGGTCCCCGAGGATGGCCAGCTCCACGGAGCGGACCTGACCGTCATCAGGGTTCAAGATCCCGGCCTGCACGTAGAGCTGCTCAGCAGAGATCCGTAATGCCTTTGCCAACTGCTGCAGCACTTCGGCCGATGGCCTGCGCAGACCACGTTCGATCTGGCTCAAGTACGGGTTCGACACACCGGTCTGCTCCGCCAGTTGCCTCAGCGAAAGCTCGGCTGCGACTCGTTGCTCGCGGAGGTAGTCCCCGAGCGACGAGACGGTCTTACCGACCTTGATCTTGGCCATGTCCCCATAGTGCTAACTACAGCAAGCAAAAGCAAACCTAGCGGCGGTGTGCCGAGTCACAACGCCCTTGTCTCACGATGAAAGACAGAAGGTTTGCCTGCTAGCAGCCAGACAGCAAACCGTCTAGACCGGCGCCAGCACCGCACGCACCGACCCGACGGTCTGGCCTCCGCCGAGCAACGGCGACTCCCCCGTACGACGGACCGCCGCACCGTCCACCCCGGGCTCCGCCGTGACGCCGAATTCGTCGAGCAGCGCGGCCATCAGCACCGGGCGCGCACGAACCGCCCCGTCGTCGGTCTTCGTCGCGAACGCTCGACCGTCGGGCAGCGCGATCACGTAGCAGGACTCCGCGCCGGCCTTGCCGATCGCACCCGGGATCGCGCGCAGCAGCGTGAGCTCGTCGCGGTGGGTGCCGGAGACGAACTCGGGGTGCGCCCGGATCGCCTCGGCAATCGCGTGCGGTGCACCGTCGGTGGCTGTTGCGAGCCGCGAGAACGCGCGGGCCAACCCGGTCAACGAGGTGGCCAACAAGGGAGCGCCGCATCCGTCGACGGCGACATGGGCGATCGGCTCACCGGTCATCCGGGCGAAGGTGGCGGCGATCGCCTGCTGGAGCGGGTGGTCGACCTCGAGGTAGGAGTCGCGCGGCCACTCGTTCACCACACAGGTCGCGAGCATCGCCGCGTGCTTGCCCGAGCAGTTCATCAGCACCGGCGCCTTCGACCCTCCGGACCGGATCACCTGCTCGCGCGCCTCGTCGTCGAGCGGGTAGTCGGCCGGGGTCTGCAGCTCCTCCTCCGAGACACCGGCCGAGGCGAGGATGCGGCGTACTCCCTCGATGTGGAAGGGCTCCCCCGAGTGCGACGCGCAGGCAAGCGCGAGCAGCTCACCTTCCAGGGGCAGGCCGGCCTCGCGCATGGCCAGGGCCTGCAGCGGCTTGTTGCACGAGCGCGGAAGCATCGGGCCCTGCGCGTCACCAGCGGAGGCGCGCACCGACCCGTCGGCGTCCAGCGCCACCCAGGACCCGTAGTGGTGACCCTCCACGAACCCGGAGCGGACGATCTCGGCGACGACGACGGGAGCAACCATGCGCGCGACGCTATCCGGCCGTCCGGTCTGGCACGATTGCCCGGTGCCCGCACCGCAGCACTGCCCCAGCCCGCGCGAGCTGGACGACCTCGAACTGCTGCTCAGTGGAGCACTCGCTCCCCGCACCACGTTCGACGTCTCCGATCCCGGCGTCACCCTGGCCCTCCCGGCCGAGCTGGCCGAGGCCCCGGAGGTCGAGCTGGTCGACCCCGAGGGCCTCCCCCTGGCTCTCCTCTCGGTGGTTGAGGAGCGAGGAAACCTCGGTGGTTGAGGAGCGAGGAACGAGCGTCTCGAAACCACCCCGGCCAGCTGACCCCCCTCGCGACGCCCGCCTACGGCCCGTTCCGCCGGCTGCACCTCACCCCGGCCCAGGTCCGCGAGCAGTACGCCGGAGCGCTGACCGTCCCTGTCGCAGCCCCCCTGACCGGGCACGACCTCGAGCAGATCGCTGCGACCGGGGCCACCAGCGTCGTGCTGCTCGCCCTCAACGGCACCGGTACGCCGCAGGGCGTCTCCCCCGTCGGCCTCGTCCGGGCCACGCTCGCCGCCGCCGACCTGCTGAACGCGCAGGGAACGACCACGCATGTCGTGGCTGCACCGCTCCCCTCCCACGGCGATCCGGACTACGACCACGAGCTGGGCCATCAGGTGGCCGCCAACTACGCCACCGGCGAGATCCTCGCCGTCAGCGGCGAGGGCGACTGGCCCGCGGAGATCGCCGCCGTCGTCGACCAGGACCAGCCCGGGGACGACGAGCGCGGCTTCGTCGTGTTCTTCACCGGCCTGTCCGGGAGCGGCAAGTCCACCATCGCCCGTGCACTGCACGACCAGATCATCGAGGACGGCCGTCGCACGGTGACCAGCCTCGACGGCGACGTCGTACGACGGAACCTGAGCGCCGGCCTCACCTTCTCCAAGGCCGACCGCGAGACCAACATCCGCCGGATCGGCTGGGTGGCTGCGGAGATCGCGCGCCACCACGGGATCGCGATCTGCTCGCCGATCGCACCCTTCGACCAGACCCGCAAGCAGGTCCGCCAGATGGTGGAGGACGCCGGCGGTCACTTCGTCCTCGTCCACGTGGCCACGCCGCTCGAGGAGTGCGAGCGGCGCGACCGCAAGGGGCTCTACGCGAAGGCGCGGGCCGGCGAGATCCCGGAGTTCACCGGCATCTCGAGTCCCTACGAGGAGCCGGAGGACGCTGCGGTCCGCATCGACACCACCGGCCGCACCGTCTCCGAGTGCCTTGCCGAAGTGATGCCCCACCTCCCCTTCCACTGGGAGGAACAGCCGCAACCACCGGTGGTCGAGCAGCAAGCCGATGACTCGTTGATCCAACCGCAACCACCGGTGGTCGAGCAGCAAGCCGATGACTCGTTGATCCAACCGCAACCACCGGTGGTCGAGCAGCGAGCGAAGCGAGCGGACAGACGAGACCACTCACCGCAACGAACGGACGAACCGTGAACGAGCTGATCACCGGCTCGGCGCTCGCGGTGCTGATCGTGAGCTTCGGCGTCGGCATCGTCGTCGGTCTCACCGGCATGGGCGGCGGGGCGCTGATGACACCGGCGCTGATCTTCCTCGGGGTCCCCGCGACGGCAGCGGTGGCCAACGACCTGGTCGCTGCGAGCGTCAACAAGACGGTGGGCGCCTCCGTGCACTGGAAGCGCGGCTCGCCGAACCTGCGCCTGGCCGGGCTGCTGATCGTCGGCTCGGTCCCGTTCGCTCTGGCCGGCGGCTTCATCGTCAAGGCCGTGGGAGACACCGAAAAGCAGCAGGAGTTCCTGACCACGGCAATCGGCTATGCGCTGCTGTTCACCGCGGCGACGTACTCACTGCGGATGTACCTCCAGCTGCGCTACGTCACCGGCGGCAACGTGATGAGCACCGACGAACCCAGGGTTCGGGTCGTCCCGACAGTGGTCGTAGGCGCAATCGGTGGCCTGCTCGTGGGGATCACCTCGGTCGGCTCCGGCTCGCTGATCATGGTCTCCCTGCTGCTGCTCTACCCGACCCTGTCCGCCGTACGCCTCGTCGGCACCGACCTCGTCCAGGCCGTGCCGCTGGTTCTCGCGGCCGCCATCGGCCACGTGGTGACCGAGGGAGTGGCCTGGGAGGTGCTGATTCCGCTGATCCTCGGGGGCACGCCGGGCACCTTTCTGGGCGCCCGGATGGCCGCCTGGGTTTCCCAGTCGGTGATCCGTCGAGGAATTGTCATAGTTTTGACGCTTACAGGTTTAAAAATGCTGGGCGTCCCTCCCGAGTGGGTCGGCCTGATCGGAGCCGGTCTTTTGCTGCTCGGACCGCTCGCCTGGGGCTTCATCCGCCAGCAACGCGGACTGCCCGCGTTCGACAACAACGCCGCCGCTTGGCGAGTTCCGGACTAGACCGCGGGGCCACTTCACCGCTCCCGTGACCCCCCGTTCACCCTTTCGTTACTACTGTGTGAGCCTCGGTAACCCTCTCGGGTTAGCGATTGAAATCGGGGGATTCCAATGACGACGTCCGTGGTGGCGACCACCCGGGTCAGCGCTCCATCACGGGGCGGGCTCAAGTACATACCAACGGTGGCCTTCGGCACCGACCTCGTCCTGATCACGTTCAGTGTGTTCGCGGCGATCCTGGGACGCGAGGCCATTCACTTCCCTGGCTACGTCCCGACGGACGTGAGCGAGGCGCTCGACGTCGCCGGCCCGGTGATGATCATCGGCTGGGTGGCAGCGATCTACCTGTTCGGCGGCTACCGTCCGCAGGTCTTCGGCGCCGGGCTGCACGAGTACAAGAGCCTGGTCAACGCCTCTGCCCTGACCGCAGCGGCCGTCGGCATCGGCTGCTACCTGCTCCAGTTCCAGCTCTCCCGCGGCTTCTTCGTGCTGGCCTTCGGCATCGGCGTCCC
>CAVVID010000028.1:0-162985 GCA_963748185.1 uncultured Actinomycetota bacterium
AACGGGTGCTGCGGGACGCTCGAACGCGTGCAAATGGGCTGGCCTGCGACGTTGTCACTCATGGTTGCCCTTGCGGAATCGGTTGTTGTCGTGGTTTGGTCGAGCGACTAGCGGTCAGGTCCGATCCTCTTCGGAAGCAGATTCGCAGCGCGGGCGGAGGCTGTTGCGACTATGGCGGTCTGCACACTCGGCCTCGCCCGCTCTCTGGCAGGGGACCAGCGCGCTATGACACCAACGAACCTGGGCCATGTTCGGGCCGATGCCGGCGGGCGGGCATCAGGTCGAGGCGCAAGAGTCCTTCTCGCGTAGCCTTGGCGGCAGCTCCTGCACGTGACTCCTGTTCGAGTTTCAACAGGATCCGCTCGACGTGCGTAGTGACTGTCCGCACTGAGATGGAGCGCTCGGATGCAATTCGTTGATTGGAGGCACCTTGGGCGAGCCCATTGAGCACGTCGAGTTCTCGGGCAGAGAGTCCGTACGGCGCTTCCCATGTTGACTCGATGATCAGGAGGGCTGCGCTGTGTTCGAAGAGTGGGTCTTGGACGCGCTCGACTCTGAGTGCGAGCCAGCTTCCGTGTGAGGGCCAGATACCCGACAACGCACACGTTGGAGTTCTCAGGACGCGTTCCGCGAACCTGCAGAAGTCGGGATCCTCGACGCAGATCGCTGGTTCGTACTGATCGACCGATCTCGGCCTGCCCGTGTGGTCAATCAGGCTGGCACGCGAGAGTTCGTCGGCCGGAAGCAACGCCGCCCTCAGCCGCCGCAGGTTGCAAAGCTGCCCGAGGGTTGCAGTCAGCGCCGAGATCAACTGCACATGCCTCGATGCAAAGGCGGTCCGTGACTCGGCGGACATGTGCAACATTCCGGCATATCCGCCGTCGGCGGCAAAGAGGCACGAGGACATTCCATCGCCGAAGCCCGCCGGACGCAGTATCTCTTGGTAGAGCTCGGTCTGTCGGTAGTCGTAGGGAAGGTCGATGATCCGCAGCGGTCGATGCTGCTCGAGCATCCTGTGGTGGGGCTCGGTCTGCGCGTACGGCTCGCCCAGCCCGATCAGAGTCTCTGCGTCGTAGGCGGAGTTGCCGAGCACGACGTGCTTGCCAGCCGAAACGTCCCACGCCAAGAGCGCGGCGGCATCTTGGTGTACAACGTTTTGTAGCTGGGCGAGGATCTCGACTGCGGCCTCTCGCACCTGGCCCGATCCTGCGAGGTATGCGCAGTCGACGAGCACCCGCGTCTCGCCGAGAGTGAAGGTGTCGTTTGCGGCGTCTGAGGTGACAATGTCAACCATGTAGAGCCCTTCTTGGCTCCGTGCGGGTCGCTCATTGTATCCCCACGTGCTGCGAAGGGATATCCGTCGCTGCTCCTACTTGAGCGGCTCGGCGTCGCGGAATCGCCGCAGCACGTTCGTGGTCAGGCGGGCGATGTTGTTGTCGTATCCGTTGTATGAGAGCGACCCGGTCCAGGCGATCGACCCGACCGAAAAGAAGCCTCCACCGCCGTCGAGGGCCGCGTAGACGACGTCGGAGCGGACCGACGGTTGCTCCGTCCCTCCCAGACCGGGGAGCTGCTCGTAGAGCTCCTCGGTGACCAGGAGATAGGTGTCTGACAGTGGGCCGGAGGTGGCCAGCACGAGTGTGTCTGGAGGCGATCCGAGGCTCGGATTGTAGAAGTCGATCTCGGACCCCGCCGCGCCCCCGCCGATGATGCCGAAGTCTCCGAGGCGTTCCGTGGCCCCGATGCCTTCGAAGATAAAGGCCGCGCGCGCATCGAAACTATCCTCGAGTCGCTGGTAGTAGGTGCATCGGTCGAATCCCTGGGCGGACATCCCGATGCCCACCAGCCGCTCCGGCGGCTTTCCCTTGTTCCGCCAGAGGCCGGCTGACTCACCTGAGGTGGTGTGACGTCTTTCCGCGAAGGGGGATTGGTGTGGTCGCGTGCCTCCATCGGCACGACGGACCTCAACCACATGCGGGTTCTCGGGGTCGAACGACGCGGTTGCGTAGAGGCCGTTGCCGCCCAGATACATCAGACGCCCGCCGGCCGCGGTGTACTCCGCGAGCGCATCGAGTTCAGCCCGGGTCATGTACTCCGGGTGACTACCCATGATGACCACCCGATACTTCGAGATGAGGTCGTAGCCCTCGAGGTCCAGGGCTTCATCGGTGATCGCGTCGAACTCACAACCGACCTCCTCCAGCCAATGGGTGATGCATAGGTCAGCGGGAAGGGCCCATGGTCCTTCGCTCATGAATGAGGCCCGGTATCGAGGCTGCAGAGTGATGAGCGGACGGCGAGCACTGCTGAAGACGACGCCTGAGCCGTCGTTGTGGATCTCGTAGCAGGATCGACCGAACTCTGGGTGGTCCTGGAGGACCAGGTCTTCGGAATGGACGATCGGTGTGTGGCCGAGCAGCATCTCCATGCTGTCGGCCTCGAACGCGATTCGGTCGTTCGCGTACGCCAGGTACGTCGCCGTGGGGAACAAGACGGCCACGTCGCGGCGGGAGTGCTGACCCGGACCGACGAAGAACGGCACGTGGTGGTCGCTGCCCTCTGCGCTGAGGCGGAATGCGTATACCCCGCTTCGCATGTCATCGGGGATGTCGAATGTAAGGGCAACAGGCCACTCCGCGTCGGCGATGTCGTCATCGTGGAAGTGGATGGCGTCGAACTCGTCCGGTGCAAGTCGGAAGTCTTCGATGCGCCCCTGGAACGCCGGGCCGGTGACGCCCCTGATGGGTGCGTTCACGCAGCGCCCGTTGAGGCCGTTGGGTGACTCGTCCACGACTTCGGAGAGGAGTAGGCCGTCGGCGCGCTCGCTTCGGCCGAAGTGCCATCGGGCCACCGTGTCATCGACAGCGCGTCCGCGCCGCCGAATTGTGACGACGCCGATCTTGCCGTTGAACGCGGAGCCTGCGAGTAGGCGCGCGTCTGCGGGGGCGGCGAGGGCGCCGATGCGGAAGGGCATGGTCGACGACGCCCATCGCCCGGCTGTCCGCAGGGTCGCTGACTCAGGGGCAAGTCGGGCGGAGGCAGGTGCAACGAGATCCATCGGGTGCTTCAGAGGCGTGCAGGCCAGGGTCACTTCTCCGCCATCGGCCGGGACCTCGACGACGAGCTCGTACCAGTGATGAGCTGTGAGGTTGGTGTCGAGCTGAATGGTGCACGGCTGCCCTGACTCGTTCCATACGAACGTGGGTCGGCCGTCTTCGAGGGTGAGGGCCCACCCGGTCGAGGTTTCTGCGTCCCAGGTGCCTAGCACGGCCTGATGCTCGCCGTGGAATGCGACGGAGCTGTGGCTGATCCGGTAGGCGCCCAGGGTGCCCGAGCGATCGTCACGCGGAAGTGTCGGATAGATCGCTGCACGTATTTCAAAGCCGGCCGGATCCTTCAGCAGCCCGGCCGGGTCCTGCACTTCGACGAAAGAGCCAGGTCGGCAGACATAGCGCTGCCCGGGATAGGTGCCGTCGATGGCAGTTGGGACGACCGTCTCCTGGAATCCCGGACCGGCGGAGCCGTCGAACCCGTGGTGGAGCTGGACAACGGTTGCGGCATACGAGTCGACGCTCCTCGCAACTGACGTGGAGTCTGATCTGTTCGCCGGGTCGGGCCGACAGCCGGTCTGTGTACCCGAAAACCGTCTGGTTGTCGCTAGTGGGCGAGTTCACGATCCTGATCCCTTCGTTTGTGGCAGTTCCAGAACGGCATTCGACTCGAGGTACTCCGCCCTTCGCTCGTGGAAGACAGCCCTCATCGCGTCCTCGTAGTCGCCGTACGTACCTGGCTGAAGGACCAGGTTTCCGGGAACTCCGTGGGTCACCCGGCCGAGACACCAAGGCCCGTCAGGGCCGGTGGCGTAGATGAGGTGTTTGCCCTGAATCGGCTGGCTCGCAGGATCCTCAGTACCCGGTTCGCGCCGTCCTCCAGGATCCAGAGTGGGTCCGCGTCATGAGTGCGACGACCTCCTCGGTGAACTCTGCTCGGAGTCGGGCCATGCTGCGCTGGGTGAAGACCTCGAGAAGTTCCGCGACTCTGTCGGATGCAGTACGCGTCATTGGATTGCTCCTGTCCCTAGTTGACGGCCACTCGTTCCGTCAACTGCGGGGTGTGGTCGAGGGTGGGATCTAGTCATAGGTCTGACTGCTCCATCGAGCGGCCAGAGGCTTTGAAGTACGCCGCCACTGCGAGTCCGACGGCTAGCCAGCAGATGCCCAGGATCTTCGCGTGGGGATTGGCGCTCCACAGAGCGAAGAGCAGGATCGCGGTCCCGACAATGGGAGAAATCAAGTGCAGGAAGAAACTGTGGCTCTTGCCCCGAATCACGAAGTGATTGACCACGGCAACGTTCAACAAGATGTATGCCGTGAGAGCGCCAAACGTGACCAGGGTGATCAGGAGGCCGGCTTGTTCAACGCCGAGGATGCCAACGCCGATCGAGAGCACCGCGATGAAGAGCATTGCGTTCCTGGGCACCTTGCGGTCGCTGACTTGGCGAGGAACCGCGGCAACTGGCCATCGCGAGCCATGCTGAACACCAGCCGGGACGAGGTCGCGTTGGATGCGATTGCGTTGGCGAAAAGGGCGATGAGGGCGTTGGTCAGCAGCACGACGGTGCCGAACCACGACGCCATCGAGTGACTCACGATGTCGTAGAAGGCATTGTTGGTGTCATCACCGTCAGCGAAGGTGGTGCCCGGTGGGAACGAGCACCGCGGCGAGGCAGACCTGAAGGACGAACAGGACTCCGACACACCACATGACGATCATCGTCGCGCGGGCAACAGTGGCTCCGCCGTGCTCGGCTTCCTCGTTGAGCGTCGAGATCGCATCGAATCCAATGAAGCTCAACGCCGCCACCGGGACCGCCGACGCCACCAGGGCCCATGAGGAATCCGAGGAGGGGATGAGAACGTCGAGCGAAAGGTGCGCGTCGCCGCTGAGGATCAGCACGGTCGCCCACGCCACGAAAACGCTGAGCATGGCGAGTTGGATGCACAGGAAGATCTTGTTCATCCGGGCCGTCACTGAGACGCCCATGATGTTGATGAGCGCCGTAGCCGCGACGAACAGGATCACCCAGGCCCAGCCCGGCACGAACGTGACCAGGGAGGCCATGGCGAGGGAGGCAAAGACACAAAGCAGTGCTGGGAGCAGTAGATAGTCGAGGAGTATCGCCCACCCTGAGATGAACCCGATGAAGGTTGAGGTTCCCAGCCGGACGTAGGAGTACACCGAGCCAGCGACGGGGAACTGCAATGCCATCTCGCGATAGCTCAAGGCGCTGAATGTCATGACCAGCGCGGTGATGACGTACACCGCTCCAGCGGCCCCGCCCGAAAGGTTGTAGACGACACCGAAGACCGAGATCGGCGCAATCGGCACCATGTAGATGAGTCCGTAGATGACCACATCGGTCAAACTGAGGGACCGCGAAAGCTCGGGCTTGTAGCCCAGCTCAGACAGCCTCGCGTTCTCGTTGTCCATCTGTTCTCCTGCGACCACTTTCGCATCTGTCCGCTCAGTCATGGCGGTGTACCTTTCGGAGCTGTCGAAGCTCGATGTCTGCTGCCGTTCGTGCCTGAATCAGAAGGACGACGGAGAGCACCTGGGGCTGAAGTGCCTTGGTTTCGAAGTCTCGGTGGTGCCCACGGCGCCATCAATACGTACATCTGCGGATTGCGCGTCGACACATGTTGCTCCGGACGTGGGCGTCCGACCGCGTGAGACAACCCGGTCCGGCCGCAGTTTGTGGGCAGGGCGACGTCGGACAGTACGACGTCACACCGCGTTCAAGCGGGCGACCACATCGGTTTACCGGTGCGCGATCCTTTGCGGTGATGGATCAGCGAGACGGACGACGGGCATTTGGCTCACCGCACAGGGTTCGGCGAATTCAGGCGGTCGTCGCAACGATGGGGGGTTCGGGGTCAAACAGTAGCCGTTGCAGGGCTTCGGCGGGGGTGATGCGTCCGAGGGTCTTGCGAGGTCGAGCGTTGAGCTCGGTGGCGACCTCGAGCAGTCGCTCGGGAGAGTGGATGGTCAGGTCGGTGCCCTTCGGGAAGTACTGCCGCAGCAGCCCATTGGTGTTCTCGTTGGTGCCGCGCTGCCACGGGGAGTGCGGGTCGCAGAAGTAGATGGCCATCTTCGTGGCCAGGGTGATCTGGCGGTGCTGGGCCAGCTCGGTGCCCTGGTCCCACGTCAGTGACTTGCGTAGGTGCTCGGGCAGGGTCTTGATGGCCGCCTCCAGACAGTCGCGTACGGCCATGGCGCCGTGGCCCTCGGGCAGGTGGACCAGCATCGTGTACCGGGTCTGGCGCTCCACCAAGGTGGCGATGGCCGAGCGGCAGTTCGACCCCAAGATGAGGTCTCCTTCCCAGTGCCCGGGCACGGCTCGATCGGCGACCTCGGCGGGGCGTTCGCTGATCATGATCATGTCCGGGATCTTGCCCGGCCCTTTGGCCGTGGATCGTCTCGGGCGGCGCACAGCCCGGCCGGTGCGCAGGTGTTGGTGCAGGTCAGCGCGCAGATGACCACGTCCCTGGACGTACAACGCCTGGTAGATCGTCTCGGGGCACACCTGCATCTCCACCCCATCAGGGAACGTCGTGGCGAGGTGATCGCTGATCTGCTCGGGGCTCCACTTCACGCACAGCTTGGCCTGCACCACGGCCGCCAACTCGGCGTTCTCAAACTTACTCGCCTTGGGCCGCCGGGCGCGTAGCTCGGCACGCTTCTGAGCCGCATACGGCGCGTACTTGCTCCGCCCTCGGGTGCTCGGCTTGGAACCGTTGCGCCGCAGCTCGCGACTGATCGTCGAGGCCGGTCGTCCGACCTGCGTGGCGATGGACCGCACGCCGGTGCCGGCCAGGTGCAAGTCGGCGATCCGCAGCCGCTCCTCCAGACACAGGTACCGGCCCGAGGGTTCAGGCTTCTTACGCGGGATCTGTCCGCCGGTCGCTTGGCGCCAATGACGGCCGGTTCGTCGATTCACGCCGACAGCATCACAGGCCGCCTGCAGCGTCGAGCCTTGGGCCATCAGCACCCAGAACCGGGCCTGCTTCTCGATCAGATCCTTCTTCGACCACATGTACAACACCTCGGATCAGTAGGGGTGTTGCAACGACCGATTGAGCTCGCCTTCGGCTTACGGGACCCTCTGACCTGACGCTCCGGCGCAGACAACCAAACACCGCCACGACAGACCTTCCGTCATGCACTACGGCGCTGCCATGTCTGGCTCCGATTTCCAACCACCTTGCGGCTCGTCATTGCGCCGCGAGTTCCGCGTAAACAGTTGAGGGGCTCAAGGGCTGCGACGGCGACGGCGCCTGCAGCGCTTCGGCGGTCCGCGCCCGCCGGATCGCTAGGGGTCGGTGGGCGGTTGGAGCTCGGGGTCGGCCAGCAGCGCGAGCTCCCACAGGGCCTTCCGCAGCGCCCGCATTCTTCGAGGACCTAGCTGCGCCTCCCACTCGGTCTCGATCCGTGCTTCCTCCGCCCTGGCGTGCGGCAACCCGCTCTGTCCACGTGCGGTCAGCCGGATCAACCGCGCGCGGCCGTCGGTGGGGTCCGGCACCCGTTCCGCGTAGCCGGCCGACTCCAGGGCGTTCACCAGGCTCAGGGCGGTCTGCTTGGCGATCCGTGCCCGCTGAGCGAGGACCACCAGCCGAGTGCCGCCGGGGTCAATGCCGGCGAGCAGTCGAGCCTGAGCGCGCGTGACGTCGCCGTACCCAGCCTCGGCGACCGCTGCGAAGATCCGGTCCTCGGCAGCGCGGTAACTGATGAACATGAGCAGGCTGGACGGGATCTGGCGGTCCAAGGATGGCCTTCCGGGTAGTACGAATGCAGGACTAGTTGTAGTATCGTTATCGTACTAGATCCGGCTACCGCGGAAGGACACGCCGTGGACGACACCGAGGTTTGGTCGGCTGTGGACCGACGCCGTCACGCGATCGTGGTGCTGGTGAGCGGCCTGAGCCAATCCGAGTGGGACACGCCCTCGTTGTGCGATCGATGGACGGTTCGCGACGTGGCGGCGCACTTGACGATGCCGCTCCTTGGGTTGCCGCAGCTGGTGGGGCTCGCTATCCGGCATCCGGGCGGAAACAACCACGTGATCCGGGAAGGCTCGATCGAACTGGCTCGACGCTACGACACCGACCAGCTGACCGACCGGCTTGCCCAGTTGGTCGGGGTGCACCGTCTGTTCCCGGGCCTGACCTGCCGCGAGTCGCTCATCGACGCCATCGGCCACACCCTCGATATGTGCATCCCACTCGGCCGCCACGTCGACATACCTGCCCTCGAGGTGGCCGAGGCAGCGAATCGCGTGTTGTCCTACCACGGGCGCGGCAAGGCGAAGGTCTTTCGGTCCTTGCCGCTCGCCGGATTCCGGCTCACCGCCACCGACTACACCTGGTCGACCGGCAGCGGCCCAGAAATCACCGGATCCATAACCGACCTGTTCCTCCTGCTCACCGGACGCACGGTCCGGATCGGCGAGCTCCACGGTCCGGGGGCGGCTGAGCTGCGGGGAGCTGTCGCTGCCTGACACCATCTGGACGCCGACCACCTCCCGCGACGCCGGCGAGCTCCTCTCCACCGAGGTGCTGCCCCGCTCGGCCGCAGCGGCGATCAATCGCAAGACCGGTGACCTGCTCATGCAGGACGACCCTTTCCCGACACGAACGGGCAGCTCGACGGCACCTGCGTGATCGACATACCCGAGCTGGATGCCGCGATCGCCCGGGCCGAGCGCCCACCGCCGCCACCTATGGCGAGGTCGAGATCCGTCCGACCGCGACGCGATTCCTCGCCAGCGCCTCGACGCATCGGACGTTCCCCGCCATGTGGTGGACGGCCCCACCGATGCCCAGATGCGGGCGGGCGGAGATCGCCCGCACCTGCGACGGATGCACGGTCGCCCTCCTCGCCCCGACTACCCGCGATCACACGCACGCCGAGAACCCGCTCGAAAACGCCTTTCGAGCGGGCGCTGTGGCCCTGACCGGCGGCGAGCGTCCCAAACAACGCGGAGGCGGTCGGCGCCTTGAACCTCCTCACCCGCCACCATCGCTCGCTCGACCGCCACGCTCATGATGTGCGACGCCATTGACGCGGTTGCCCGGGCCGTCCCACACGGGGATCGGCGGATTCTGGCAGTGGTCGCAACACGGTGTCTCGCCGACCGGTTGGTCGTGGAGTCGTTCCAGCGTAGCTAGCGGGCGCTCGGGGTGAATACTGCCGATGTGGCGGCTGGTGAGGTGCGGCTGGAGGGCGGCGACGGTGCGGAGCTGGTTGAGTTGCTCGGCTTTGTCCGGGACTGGCTCGGCGGGTCCGATCGCGAGGCGTTGAGGGCGTCGCTGGCTCGGTTCGTCGGCCGTGAGGGTTACGACCTGTCGGAGGTGGCGCGCGGACCTGGCCCGGTTCGTGATCCTGCTCGGCGGCGATGACGGACAGCTGCTCTTCGACGACGAGGACGACTGAGCCGGGGGTCTTCGCTCCTTGCGGGGGGCTTCCTTGCTGGGATGGTCGCCGACCGCTGGTCGGGGTCAAGGTCGTTCCTCCTCGCCGCTGCGCGGCTGCGGGGGCTCCACCTGGACTCCCTCCGGCGCGGCACGGCGAAGGTGCAGCTACGAGGAAGCCTCGAGCCCTGGCCGGAACCGGTCGCGGTTACTGCGGCAGCAGCAGCGGGCCGATGAGTTCGTCGGGTTTGGCGAAGCCAAATCGCTTGCGGGGTCGGTCGTTGAGCTCGGCGGCGACCCAGTCCAGGTCCGCGGCGGAGTGCACCGACAAGTCGGTGCCCTTGGGGAAGTACTGCCGCAGCAGACCGTTGGTGTTCTCGTTGGTGGCGCGCTGCCACGGCGAGTGCGGGTCGCAGAAGAAGATCGCGATGTCGGCGGCCAGCTTGACCTGTTTCCAGTCGCGCATCTCCACGCCCTGGTCCCAGGCCAGCGACCGGCGCAGCGCCTCGGGCAGCGTCTTGATCTTCGCAGCCAGCGCGGGGGCGACCTGCTCGGCTTTGAACCCCTCGCGCAGCGGGACGAGCATGGTGTAGCCGGTGGAGCGTTCGACCAGCGTCCCGATCGCCGAGGCGTTGCCCTTCCCGATGATCAGATCACCTTCCCAATGCCCGGGCACGGCCCGGTCGTCGGCCTCTGCGGGCCGTTCGCTGATGTTGACCATGTCCGGCAGCACCCGGTTCTTGCGGTGGGTGCCCTGCCGGTTCGGGACCCGCAGCGCCCGCCCGGTGCGCAGACACTTGGTCAGCTCGCGGCGCAGCGCCCCGCGCGACTGCACGTACAACGACTGATAGATCGTCTCGGTCGACACCCACATCTCCGGCTGGTCGGGGAAATCCTTGTGCAGCCTGCCAACGATCTCCTCCGGGGAGTACCGCTTCGTCAGGTCGGCTTGCACCCGCTGGCGTAACACCTGATTGGTCACCAGTTTCGCTGGCTTCGGGCGCGAGGCCCGCTCATAGGCCAGTACATGCGCCGAGCTCGCCCGGTACCGGCCGTCCGGGTCGGCGTTGCGGGCCAGCTCCCGCGAGATCGTCGAGGGGCTGCGACCCAGCCGCGCGGCGATCGTCCGCATCGACTCACCCGCCGCCTGGCCCAGCGCGATCTCCTCCCGCTCGGCGAAGGACAAGTAGCGCCCCTGCAGGTTCCGGCCCCGACGTGGACGCACGCCGCCGGCCTGGCGCAGCCACGCCAGGCCACGATGGCGATACGTGCCCGCCACCGCGGCCGCGTCGGTCAAGAACTCACCGGCCTGCCACGCCGCCCAGAACGGCTGATACATCTCGGCGACCAACTGGTTGGAGAAACGGACAGTCATCGTCAACACCCCTTCACAAGCATCGTTCAATCCGGTGGGTGTTGCGAGCACCGCGTGAACCCGGGGATCCGCTTACGGTGACAAACCTGTCTGGCGCTCGCGATCGCGGGACCCTCCGATCGCTCGCCGCAAGCGGTTCCCTGACCGCAACGGCTGCCTAGCGATGCGCCCATTCCGGCTGGGTCTGGCAGGAAGACTGGTGTCGGGCAGACCCCGCGATCGAGTCAGCCTGTTAGGTCACTGCGTGAGCGTTGGTGAGGCGGCCGTCGCGGACCATGTGGCCGACGGTCGGCTCGGCGCAGCCGATGATCCGGGCCGCCTCATGTGGGTGATCCATTCCGACGCCCGGCCATGTTGACAAGGATCGGCCCCACGAGTGCGCTTCCCGCTCTACACGCTCACCGATTCGTCTTGGACGGCGTTTCCGATTCTTGACCCTGACCGGGACTCGGAGGATTGTCGAAGACACCCTTGGGAATTCAGGAGTTTTGTCATGGATGAGGGCCTGTCGGTTGGGGTGTTCGGGACGGTAGCCATGGTGTCGCTGGCTTGGCTGGCGGGGCTCGCCCCGGCTGATGGGGCCGTCGCGGCGTCACCCGAGTACCAGCGGCCGACTGGCGTCACGACCCGTGCGTCGGTGGGTCCGGGCGGCGCCCAAGCCAACCACCAAAGCCATGACTCGGCGATCTCCGGAACTGGCCGGTACGTGACGTTCACCTCGTGGGCGTCGAACCTGGTGCCCGGTGACACCAACGACACCCGCGACGTGTTCGTGCGGGACCGCAGGACCCACGTCACGCGGCGGGTGTCGGTCGGTCCGGGCGGCGTCCAGAGCACCATCCACGACCCCAGTTTCGAGTCCAGGATCTCTGCGGACGGCCGGTACGTAGCGTTCACCTCGCAGGCGCGTCTGGCGGCTGGGGACACAAACTCCTTCTGGGACGTATACGTGCGGGATCGCAAGACCCACGTAACCCGGAGGGTGTCAGTTGGTCCGGGTGGCCTCCAGACCAACGAATACAGCCAAAGTCCTGCGATCTCCGCGCACGGACGCTATGTCGCGTTCGAGTCGGATGCGTCGAACCTGGTGGCGGGGGACACCAACGAGGCCGTCGACGTGTTCGTGCGTGATCGCAAAGCGCACGTGACCCGGCGGGTGTCGGTCGGCGCTAACGGCGCCCAGTCCAGCCCGTCTCGGGGCAGCGGCTATCCGGTGATCTCCGCGGGCGGCCGGTACGTGGCATTCCACACGAGCGCCTTCAACCTTGTTATCGGTGACACCAACGACTCCGTCGACGTGTTCGTGCGCGACCGGGTGGCGCACGTGACCCGGCGGGTGTCAATCGGCCGTGGCGGCGCCCAAGCTAACGGCAACAGCTTGGTCCCGGTTATCTCCGCGCGCGGCCGATATGTAGCGTTCTCCTCGGACGCCTCGAACCTGGCAGCCGGCGACACCATCGCTACCTACGATGTGTTCGTGCGGGACCGGGTGGCCCAGGTGACCCGGCGACTGTCGATCGGCCGGGGCGGGGCCCAACCTAACGGCAACAGCTTTGTGACCGGGATCTCCGCGGACGGCCGGTACGTGGTGTTCACCTCTCGCGCGTCGAACCTGGTGGCCCGGGACACCAACGGCCACGTGGACGTATTCGTCCGGGACCGGGTCACCCACCTGACCCGGCTGGTGTCGGTGGGCCGTCGCGGCGGGCCAGCCAACCGGGACAGCCCTCGCGCGGCGATCTCCGCGGACGGCCGGCACGTGGCGTTCGACTCGCAGGCGTCCAATCTGGTGAGACGGGACAGCAACCGCCGCCTAGACGTGTTCGTACGGGACTACTTCAAATAGCCCGCGCCCAACGATGGGACAACCAAGAGGCCTTCGCCCGCCGTACTAGGGCGAGCGAGGCCGCAACGCTGGGCCAATGGCACTGGCGCGCAGCTTCCGCGACCGCGTCAGCCGGGATCCGCGCGGCTTGGGCGTCATCCTAAGGACTGAGTCAGGTTTCATAGTCAGCGTCGGTGACGCCACGCTAGGTCCTGGTGCGGTCAGATCCACTCGCCCTATGGAGCACGTCCTCGACACGGCCGCCGCCGTCATTGTTGTCCCGCAGGGGATCCCCTGCGGGACAACAGCGGCTGCGACGGCCATGTCGAGGAAGTGCTCCATAGGGCGCTCCGCTACCGGCGATGTCGGGGCGGCTGAAGGAGGGCTCCATCGGCTGGTGGCTCGGAGATGTGATGATCTTCCGCATGGTTGATTGGGGTGCAGGAAGGTACGAGACAACAGCAGTTGAGCTTGAGCCCGTCGCGAAAGTGGTCGTGGAGCGGGCCGCGCTGATCGCCGGGGAGGACGTGCTCGACCTGGCATGTGGAACGGGCAACGCGGCGCTCTTGGCTGCTGCCCAAGGCGCTGAAGTGATCGGGGTTGACGCGGCGCCACGATTGCTTGAGGTGGCCCGAATGCGCGCGCAAACCTTCGGTGTCGATCTCGAAGTTCGTGAGGGCGACCTGCTGGCTGTGCCCCTCGACGACTCCTCAGTCGACGTCATCCTGTCTGTTTTCGGTGTCATCTTCGCGGCGGACCCGGCCCAGGCGCTGCGGGAAATCGCGCGCGTCCTACGGCCCGACGGTCGCGTTCTGGTGAGCGCGTGGGTTCCCGCGGGCCCAATTAACGCCATGTTAGGGGCGATGGGTCGCATCATGAGCCGAGTCACAAACGCCCCGCCGGTGGAGCGTTTTGCGTGGTCCGACACCACCGCGGTAGGAAGGCTCGCCGCCGAGGCTGGCCTCTCGTTGGAAGCCACCACGCCCGGCCAGTTGGCAATTAGGGACACCTCTCCAGAGGCCTACATCTTGGCCGGGCAAGAGCATCCGATGGCTTTAGCAGCGCGGCAATCCGTGCAGCCCGAAGTTGAAACCGAGGTACAACAAGCAATGACAGCAGTCCTGCGCGCGGCCAACGAAGATGCCGCCGCCTTCCTCGTCCACAGCCCCTATGTTGTGCATGAACTGCGCCATCAAAGCGGAGCAACAACCGCCCGGCACTAGCGATCCAGTCGCCATTCGGGAGCGAACCGGACCACCAAGCAGCCGATAGCTCCAGCAACCCGTCGCCCGCCGCTCGGACCGCAAGCCCATCCTCTTGCGGTGATCGGATCGGTAGCGCGGGACGTCGGACCTCGTCGCCGTACACCGTTCCCTAACCGGAACCGCTGCCCGGCGATGCGCCCATGCCGCCCCACAATGACGCGCCCCTGGTCCCACAAACGGTGCGGGTTGCTCAATCCGGCGTCATCCACGGAACTCGGAGCCCACCCACCGGCGCAATCACCCTGGCGAGTAACCCCTGCCGATGCCGGTCAGACGCCTCGGAACACCACAGGGGGAGCCCGCAGCCCATCCGTTGTGATGCACGCGCGGCAACGGTTTCCGGCGCAGGGACGGAGGACACTCAAACCCTCTGCGGCCAACGAGCGAAGGTTCCGGCATCGGGCTCACGGTCGCCAGCTCAGTTGCGCTTGTCATAAATCTAGGTGGGGCTCTTGACGCATGTGGTGGACGCCGCATATGGTTCACGGCATGAGAAAACGTTTTCCTAACCAGCAACGGCCGGTGACGATCAATGATGTCGCCGCCCTTGCGGGTGTGTCCAAGGGGACGGTTTCGAAGTACCTGGGTGGTGGCAACTACTACATCGCCGAGGACACGAAGAAGCGGATCGCGCAGGCGGCGGCGGAGCTGGACTTCCGGCCCAATGCGATTGCTCGCGGGCTGGTGAACAGACGCTCCCAGACCATCGGGGTCATCGTCGCGAGCATCACCAACCCGGTCTATCCCGAGCTGATCGCCGGCGTCGACGAGGTTCTCGGCGAGAGTGACTTCACTTTGATCTTCGGCAGCAGCGAGGGGTCCCCGGTCAAGGAGGCCAACGTCGTCCGCTCCATGCGCCAGCGCCAGGTCGACGGGATCATCATGGCCTCGGTGACCATGCGTGACGCTGAAGTCGACCAGTTGGTCGACTCGGGTCTCGACGTGGTGCTCGCCACCCGCAACGTCAGCAGCGGAATCGTTGACACCGTCATGGTCGACAACACCGATGGTGCCGAGCAGGCAGTCCGACACCTCGTGGCCCATAACCACCGCCGTATCGCCCACATCGCCGGCCCCCAGGACGTCGCCCCCTTCTGCATGCGCCTAGACGCCTACCACCGGGTGTGCGAGGCAGCCGGTCTGAACCTCGGCGATGACCTCCTCGTGGTGGCCGAGGCGAGCACCCAGGAGGCGGGCGCCGCGGCGTTGGAACGGCTCCTAGCCCTGCCCGAACCTCCGACCGCGGTCTTCATCGCCACCGACGGGATGGCGATCGGAGTCCTCGAGGCGTGCGCTCGACTCGGCATCAGCGTGCCGCAGGACCTCGCCATAGTGGGGTTCGACAATGTCTGGGTAGGACGGATGCCCGGCGTCCAACTCACGACGGTTGACAGCCGCGCACGAGAGGTCGGGCGCCTGGCGGCTGGCCAGCTGCTGCGACGGATCGAGTACCGATGGTCGGCCGACGCGGTTGCACGGCCAAAGCCCGAACTCCAGGTACTTCCCACCGAGTTGATCCGGCGTCGCACCTGCGGGTGCGACGTCAATCGCTCGGGGGTGGACGCGTCCTGAACGCGTCACTCACAGGAAAACGATTTCTTACCAACTCCATTCAATGGGTGTCGTTCGCGGCACCAAACCAGAAAGGCACGACCCGCATGAAGCGAAACAAAGCTCTGCTAGCCGCCGTGGCAGCCGGCCTTCCCCTGTTCGCGGCCACCGCCTGTAGCTCCGCCAGTGAGGTCACCGGAAGCGGTGGCGACGACTCGTCGTACTCCTACAGCAGTGACCAGGAAGGCGTCGAAACCCTCGAAGGTGAGCAGATGGCTTCCACCTTGGGTGACGTGGAGGCGAGTAAGGATTACAGGATCGCCGTCATCTTGAAGGCGCTGACCAACCAGTACTGGCAGGGCATCGAGAAGGGTGCGAACGCCGCCGCTGAGGATCTCGGCGTCGATGTCGACGTCCAGGCGGCCACGAGCGAGACCGCGCAGACCGAGCAGCTCACCATCGCGCAGACGCTCACCGGCCAGAACTTCGACGCCTACGTCGTGGCACCGGAGAGCACATCAAACCTCACCCCGGCGCTGCGTCAGATGGAGTCCCAGGGTGCCCCGATCGTGAACGTCGACGACGCCCGTATCGGTGCCACCGTGTACGTCGGTCCCGACCACGAGCTCGACGGTCAACAGTCGGCCGCGGAGTTCGCGAAGCTGTTCCCCCAGGGCGGCAAGGTCGCCCAGGTCGAGGGCCAGGCTGGTTCCAGTGCGGCAATTCTGCGGATCAAGGGCTTCAAGGAGGGTGTCGCGAAAGCCGGAAACCTGGACCTGGTGGCCAGCGTGCCCGGTGACTGGGACGCCGACAAGTCGTTCGCGGCCGCACAGTCGATCATCCAGCAACACCCCGACGTCAAGGCCATCTACGCCAACAACGACACGATGGCGATCGGTGTTGCCAAGGCGGTGCAGGCCTCCGGCAAGGACATTGCGGTCATCGGCACCGACGGTGTACCTGAGGCCGTCGACGCCGTACGCAAGGGCACCCTGACGGCGACCGTGAGCCCGCTGCCGTACTGGGAGGGCTACTGGGCCGTCGAGGCCGCCGTTCGGCTGCTGGAGGGCCAGGAGATTGCTCCTTGGGTGGTAGCCCCGGCACAACTGATCCTCAAGGACAACGTCGACAAGTTCTACGACGCCGACGGGCAGGTCCTCACCGACCTGTTCAACTGACAGCGCTCAACTGACCGAGCAACGCGAACCGTACGACACCGATCGAGGGACGTCATGAACGAACAGGTAGCGGCACTCCAGGTGACCGATCTGACCAAGACCTTCCCGGGTGTGAAGGCCCTCGTCGGGGTGAGCTTCGCGGCTTACTCCGGCGAGGTCCACACCCTGCTGGGAGAGAACGGCGCAGGAAAGTCGACCTTGCTCAAGACCGTCTTCGGTGTCCAGCAGCCTGACTCGGGCGAGATCCGGGTCGACGGCGAGCTGGTCTCCTTCTCTCGCCCCTCGGACGCGTTGAAGGCAGGGATAGCGATGGTCCACCAGGAGTTGAGTCTGGTGCCACAGCTGACCGCGATCCAGAACCTGGTCCTCGGGCGGGAAAAGCACCGCGGCGGCGTCATCGACTGGAACGAGGCGAAGCGTCGAGCCGCCGCATCGCTGGCGACGCTCGGCTTCGACGCACCCATCGACGTACCGGTCGAGCAGCTCAGCGTCGCCCAGCAGCAGATCATCGAGCTGGCCAGGGCCTTGAGCACCGACGCCCGCACAATCATCATGGACGAGCCGACAGCATCGCTGACCACTCAGGAAAGCGCCCGGCTCTTCGCGATCATCGGCTCGCTGCGGCAGGCGGGCAAGGCGATCATCTACGTTTCACACCGGCTCAAGGAAGTCCTGGAACTATCCGACCGAGTCACCGCGCTGCGCGACGGCAAACTCGTCGGAACCCGTACCCGGGCCGAGATCACCTCGGAGGACGAGCTGATCCAGATGATGGTCGGCCGCAACCTCGCCGCCCTCGGAGTGCGCAGCGACACCGAGCCCGGCGAGGAACTGTTCCGGGTCGAGAACATGACCGTGCCCGGTGTCGTGAACGGCGTGTCCCTGACCCTGCGCACCGGCGAGATCGTGGGCATGGCCGGCATGGTCGGCGCCGGACGCACCGAATTTGCCCGCGCGGTCATCGGCGCCGACAAAGCCACCTCGGGCGAGGTCTTCGTGCGTGGCAAGAAGGTGACCATCCGGCGGCCCAGCGACGCAATCGCTGCCGGCATCGCGCTCCTCACCGAGGACCGCAAGCACCAGGGCCTGGCGCTCGGGATGAGCACCGCTTCCAACGTCACCCTGATGGATCCGCCCTCTCGGGCCGGTGTCCTTAATCGGCGCCGCCAAAGGATGGTCGCGATCGATGCACTCAAGCCGCTCAACACCAAGATGCAGGTCGACAACCCCGTGCGCACTCTCTCCGGCGGCAACCAGCAAAAGGTTGTCCTCGCGCGTTGGCTGCGAACCGACAGCGACGTCTTCATCTTCGACGAACCAACCCGCGGCATCGACGTCGGCGCCAAGGGTGAGATCCACACCATCATGCGGAACCTCGCGGATGCGGGAAAGGCGGTCCTGATGATCTCCTCCGACCTCCCCGAAGTGCTCGCGATGAGTGACCGCATCCTCGTCATGCGCCGCGGCGCGGTTGTCGCCGAGCTCAGCCGCAGCGAGGCCAACGAGGAAGTGGTGGTCCGCCATGCCGCCAACGAGTGAGCAAGCGCGGGCATCGCACGCCCACACTCCGGAAACTACAAGCAGCGAACCCCGTTCCAGCAGACCCGTAGGAGATCAGACCATGTCCCAGCCCACCGCCCCCGCCCCGACCCACGGCCCGGCCTCGGCATCTCCGCCCTCCCGGGGTGGCTTGGTCGACATAAGGGTGCTCGCCAGCCGCGCGGCCCGCGAGGCAGGTCTGCTCGCAGTGATCCTGGCCCTGGTCATCGGGTTCGGCATCGCCAAGCCCTTCTTCCTCGACAGCAACAACCTCCTCAACGTGCTACTGCAGTCAGCGGTGGTGGGCATCCTGGCGTTGGGCCAGACCTACGTGCTGCTCACCGGCGGGATCGACCTTTCCCTCGGGTCGACCGTCGCGGTCACCGCTGTGTGCGCAGGACTCTTCTCTCACTCCATGCCGCCCTTCGCTGCCATCGTCCTCGCCCTCGTGGTGGGCGGAATCTGCGGACTGATCAACGGCCTCCTGATCACGGTCACCCACATCACACCGTTCATCGTGACCCTCGGCACCATGAGCATCTACGCCGGACTCGCCCTGATCATCGCCGACGGACAAGCCGTCTATGGGATCCCCGTCGGGTTCGAGAACGCCTTGGCAGGCGGGGTCGCCGGCATCCCCATCCCCGTCATCCTGTTCGTCGTGCTGACCACCGCCTCGGCCCTGGTCCTCAAGTACACGATCTTCGGCGAGTACCTCGTGGCCATCGGCGGCAACGCCGAAGTAGCTCGGCTCGCCGGCATTCAGGTCGGCCGCCACACCGCCACCGCGTACGTCGTGTCCGGCGTGTCCGCCGGCCTGGCCGGATGCATCCTCACGGCACGTCTCGGCGCGGCCGACCCCACCCTGGGAGGCGACCTCCTCCTCGTTGCCATCGCGGCCACCGTAATGGGCGGCACGAAGCTGGCCGGTGGCGACGGCAGCATGATCGGCGCGGCGTTCGGCGCCGTCTTGATCGCCACCCTTACCGCCGCGCGGCCGCAGATCTCCTTGCGTCGCTCGAGGTCGTCGGCCTGGCCCTTCTCGTCGAAGGCCATCACGACCGCGGCGGCGCCGTACTTGCGGACGAGCCTGGCCTGCTCGCGGAACTTGTCCTCGCCCTCCTTCATGGAGATCGAGTTCACGATCGGCTTGCCCTGGATGCAGCGCAGCCCGGCCTCGATCACCTCCCACTTGGAGGAGTCGACCATCACCGGCACGCGGCTGATGTCGGGCTCGCTTGCGATCAGCTTGGTGAATCGGTCCATCGCCTCGACGCCGTCGATCATGCCCTCGTCCATGTTCACGTCGATGACCTGGGCGCCGGCCTCGACCTGCTGGCCTGCGACGGACAGGGCGGTGTCGTAGTCACCGGCCTTGATCAGGTTGCGGAACTTGGCCGAGCCCGTGATGTTCGTGCGCTCGCCGATGTTCACGAACAGCGAGTCCTCGGTGATGTTCACCGGCTCCAGGCCGGACAGGCGCAGCGCAGGCTCCGGCTTGGCCGGCTCACGCGGAGTGGCGCCGTCGATGACGTCGGCGATGCGGGAGATGTGGTCCGGTGTCGTCCCGCAACAGCCGCCGACGAGGTTGATCAGGCCCGCGCCGGTGAACTCCTTGAGCACCGTGGACATCTGGTCCGGCGTCTCGTCGTACTCGCCGAACTCGTTGGGCAGCCCCGCGTTGGGGTAGCAGGAGATGAAGCAGTCGGCCACCCGGGAGAGCTCCGCGAGGTAGGGCCGGATCTCGGCGGCGCCCAGCGCACAGTTCAGGCCGATCGCGAGCGGGCGGGCGTGCCTGACCGAGTTCCAGAACGCCTCGGTCACCTGGCCGGACAGAGTGCGACCGGACGCGTCGGTGATGGTGCCCGACACGATCACCGGCCACCGGCGCCCGCGCTCCTCGAAGAGGGTCTCGAGAGCGAAGATCGCGGCCTTGGCGTTGAGCGTGTCGAAGATCGTCTCGACGAGCAGCAGGTCGGCCCCGCCGTCGACGAGTCCCGCGGCCTGCTCGGAGTAGGCCTCGACCAGCCCCTCGAAGCTGATGTTGCGGAAGCCCGGGTCGTTGACGTCCGGGGAGATCGAGGCGGTCCGGTTGGTCGGGCCCAGTCCCCCGGCGACGAAGCGCGGACGGTCCGGAGTCGGACTCGGTGACCGCGTCGGCGGCCTCGCGCGCCAGCTTGGCGGACTCGTAGTTCAGCTCGTAGGCGAGGTCCTCCATGCCGTAGTCGGCCTGGGAGATCTTCTGGGCGCTGAAGGTGTTGGTGGCGACGACGTCCGCGCCGGCCTCGAGGTACTCCTTGTGGATGGACCGGATGATGTCGGGCTGGGTGAGGCTGAGCAGGTCGCTGTTGCCCCTGACCTCGCTGTCCCAGTCGGCGAAGCGCTCACCGCGGTAGTCGTCCTCGCCGAGCTGGTGGCCCTGGATCATCGTGCCCATGGCGCCGTCGATGACCAGGATGCGCTCGGCGAGCAGCGCGGTCAGGGTCTCGCTGGCGTCCGGGCGCTCGTGCGACGGACGCTCGGTGTCGCTGGCGTCACTGGTGTTGCTCAAGGGGTACTCCGGTCTGTCTGCGGACCACAAGACTAGGCAGCGCCTGTGGCCGGGGCCGGACCATTTTCACATGGTGACCCCGTTGGAGCCGACTCAGAGCCCGTCCTGAGCGGGTCCGGAGTCGCCGCGCGGCTGGGTTCTAGGACCTAGGGTTGCCTCGTGATCGAGATCGACGACGTGCCCCATCTCGTCAACCCGGTGATGGTGTCGGCGTTCGAGGGCTGGAACGACGCTGCCGGTTCCGCCACCGGGGTGGTGGACCACCTCATCGAGGTGTGGAGCGCGCAGATCGTGGCCGTGGTCGACCCCGAGGAGTTCTACGACTTCCAGGTGAACCGTCCGCTGGTCAGCGCCAGCGAGGACGGGATGCGCCGGATCACCTGGCCCTCGACGCAGGTGTACGTCGCCCGGCCGCCCGGCTCGCACCGGGACGTGGTGCTCCTGCGCGGCATCGAGCCGAACATGAAGTGGCGCCAGTTCTGCGCCGAGCTGCTCGCCTGCTCCGACGAGCTCGGTGTCGAGCTGGTGGTGACCCTCGGAGCCCTGCTGGCCGAGACGCCGCACACCAGGCCGATCCAGGTCAGCGGCTCGGCCACCGAGCTCGACCTCGAGGACCGGCTCAAGCTGGAGCCGGCCACCTACGAGGGACCCACCGGGATCATCGGCGTGCTGCAGGACGCGTGCACCCGGCTCGACGTACCCGCTGTGTCGTTCTGGGCCGCCGTTCCGCACTACCTGCCGCAGCCACCCTGCCCGAAGGCGACGCTCGCGCTGGTCGGCCAGCTCGAGGACCTGCTGGAGACAAGCATCCCGCTGGGCGACCTCCCCGAGGAGGCCCGCGCATGGGAGCGGGGCGTGGCCGAGCTCGCGGAGGAGGACGAGGACGTCGCGGAGTACGTCCGCAACCTCGAGGAGAGCCAGGACACCGCCGAGCTCCCGGAGGCCAGCGGCGAGGCGATCGCGCGCGAGTTCGAGCGCTACCTCAAGCGGCGCAACGAAGCCGAGGAGTGACTGTCACAGAGTGACGCCGAGGGCGCTGTCGACCAGCCCCCGGATGACCTCGCCGGCACCCGGCTCCGACTCGTCACCGAAGTCGGTGGAGTTGGCCCAGTGGTCGAGGAGCCGCAGCGCGAACGGGGCGTCCAGGTCGTTGGCCAGGGCGGTGAGCACGTCGGTGACGACGTGCTCGGTCGGGGCACCGGCCGGCCTCGCGACCGCGCTGCGCCACTTGTCCAGCCGCGCACCGGCCGCCGAGACCTCGGCCTCGTCCCACTGCCAGTCGCCTCGGTAGTGGTGGCCGAGCAGGACCAGCCGGATGATCATCGGGTCCAGCCCGCTCTCACGCAGCCTGGAGACCAGGATGAGGTTGCCCTTGGACTTCGACATCTTCTCGCCGTCGAGGCCCACCATCCCGGCGTGCACGTAGGCCTGAGCGAACCGCTTCTCCGGGTCGGCCACCTGGGCCTCGGAGGCGCTCATCTCGTGGTGCGGGAAGACGAGGTCGCTCCCGCCGCCCTGAACGTCCACCGGAGTGCCGAGGTGGGCGCGAACGATGGCCGAGCACTCGACGTGCCACCCCGGGCGGCCTCGTCCCAGCGATGAGTCCCAGGCCGGTTCTCCCGGGCGCTCGGCCTGCCAGAGCAGGCAGTCGAGCGGATCCTTCTTGCCGGGACGCTCGGGGTCTCCCCCGCGGTCGGCGTACACCCGCAGCATCTCCTCGCGGGTCCAGCGCGAGACCTCACCGAAGGCGGGGTCTCGGGTCACCGAGAAGTAGAGGTCACCGTCGACGTCGTACACGCTCCCGGCCGACTGCAGCTGCTCGACCATCTCGACCACGATCGGGATCGACTCGACCGCCCCGACGTAGGCGTCCGGCGGCAGCACACGCAGCGCCTCCATGTCGGTGCGGAACAGCTCGGTCTCGCGCTCGGCGAGCGCACTCCACTCCTCGCCGGTCGCATTGGCGCGTTCGAGCAGCGGGTCGTCCACGTCGGTGACGTTCTGCACGTAGCGGACGTCGTGGCCGGCCGAGCGCCAGGCCCGGTTGAGCAGGTCGAAGGCGACGTACGTCGCGGCGTGGCCTACGTGCGTCGCGTCGTACGGCGTGATGCCGCAGACGTACATCCGGGCGGGCCCCTCCGCCGGCGTCACGTCCTGGAGGCGGCCGGTGGAGCTGTCGAAGACGCGCACAGCGGGTCCCTGGACGCCCCCGGGAAGGGCGGTCGTGCCGACGACGCCGTCGGGAGCGGTCCACGCATGCATGCCGTCGAGCCTATCGACCGCCCCTCAGAACGGGGGCCACGGGATGGAGGGCCAGCCACCTCTCGGCATCGGGAAGGTGCCCACCCTCAGGAGTCGCTCACAGCGGCGTGCGACGGCGTCGACCTCGCGTGCGGTGAGCAGGTCCTCCAGCTGGGTGCCCAGGTCGGAGCCCAGTCCGGCGAGCACCGACTCGACGCGCTCGACCTCCTCGGGCGCGAGCGGCTGTCCGGCCCAGCCCCAGAGGACGGTGCGCAGCTTGTCCTCGCTGTGGAAGGTGACGCCGTGGTCGACACCGTGGCGGTGCCCGCCGGGCATCGCCAGCACGTGACCGCCCTTGCGGTCGGTGTTGTTCGTGATCAGGTCGAAGACAGCCATCCGGCGCAAGGGTGTGGAGTCCTCGTGAACCAGCATCACCGGTTCGTCCGCCGGGCCGCTCGCGTCGACGACGTGCAGGAAGCCGGGTGGCAGCGGGCCCTCGGGCAGGACGTCCACCGGGTCCGGTCTGTCGGCGGAACCCTCCTCCGGCTCCATCCAGAGCTGCACCATGCCCGGTCCGGCGGGGCCGTCACGGAGCACCGTCGGCGGCACGATGTCCCAGCCGAGGTGCTCGGAGACCACCCAGGCGGCGTACTCCCTGTCCGCGAGGGTGCCGTCGGTGAAGTCCCACAGCGGTCGCTCCCCCGAGCTCGGCTTGTAGACGCACTGGGCGCCGGTGTCACCGAGCTGGGTCAGGAAGGTGTGGTTCGACGCGGGCATGATCCGCCCGAGCACGACCAGCGGACCGTCGAGCAGCTCACGCACGTCAGGGGCCGACATGACGATCAGGCGGTCGTGCGCCGGTAACCGTTGGCGCGCGGACACAGGTGGCCATCGGCATCCATCGGTCCACCACAGAAGGGGCACGGGGGTCGGCCGGCCGAGACCACCGACTCGGCGCGCGCGGCGAACGACCGCGCCATGGCAGCCGGCATCCGCACCAGGAGGACCTCCTCGGGCTCGGGCTCCTCGATCGGCAGGTCGATCAGCTCCTGCTCCTCGGCCTCGCACCGGGAGCTCCACCTCGATCTCCGCGACCGGGAACACCTCGATGACGACGCGCTCGTCGTCGGCGTCCCATGAGAGCGTGATCGTGCCGGCGCGGAACTCCTCCTCGATCGGCTGGTCCAGCGGCTCGTTGTCGATCAGCCCCACCGGGGTCATCGCCGGGACCGTGGTCTGCGCGTCGTCGGCCTGGATCAGCTCGTCCAGCAGCTCGGCGACCCGCTCCCCCAGGATCTGCACCTGTTGCTTCTCCAGCGCCACCGACGTGACCTGGTTGCCGGCCCGCGCCTGCAGGAAGAACGTCCGCTGCCCAGGCTCACCAACCGTGCCCGGCACGAAGCGCTCGGGCGGGTCGAACCGGTGGATGACAGGCATGCGCCGAGCCTAGCGGGCACCCTCCGACCGCCGGAGGTGGTCGATCAGTCGGGGGAGGACCGGAACCACAGGTGGTCGCCGTACGCCGGAATGCAGCCAAAACCACTGGTGGTCGAGCAGCGAGCGAAGCGAGCGGACAGACGAGACCAGGGACCGTACGCCGGAGAGCAGCCGTGACCACTGAGCGCTCGCTCCACCGAACGCTGAGGCGTCGCATCTTGCGGCAAGATGCGACGCCTCAGCGCGTTTCCAAGCGCAAGAGGCGACGCCTCAGCGAGTTGGTCGGGGGTTCAGTGGTTTCGAGACGCTCGCTGGCGCTCGCTCCTCAACCACCGGAGTAGTGGCACGACCATCGGTGGTGACGGTTGTCAGGGAGTTTCCGGGCCTGCTCCTCCGCCGATCTCTGCGTCGCCCTTGCGCGTACGGCGGCGGGGGGGTTTGGCGGCGAGGTGAGAGAGGGAGCCGGAGGTGGAGTTCATGGTGAGCACGAAGGCTCGTTGGGGGGTGTAGCGGACCACGGAGAGGCTGGCCGGGTCGACGACGATTCGCTGGAAGGCGTCGAGGTGCATGCCGAGGGCGTCGGCGAGGATTGCCTTGAGTACGTCGCCGTGGCTGACCGCCAGCCACACCGCGTTCTCACCGCTCTCGGCCTCTACGGCAGCGTCCCGGTCGCGGATCGCCGCGACGGCGCGCGCCGACATCTCCGGCAGGGACTCGCCGCCGGGGAAGCGGGCGCCGGAGGGCTGGGTCTGCACCGTGCGCCAGAGCTTCTCCTTGGCCAGCCGCTTCAGCTCCTGATTGGTCCAGTCGCCGTAGTCGCACTCCAGCAGCCGCCGGTCACTGATGGCCCGCCCCCCGGGCGCCAGGATCCGGGCCGTCTCGCGGCAACGCTCGAGCGGGCTGGTCACGACAGCGGCGAGGTCCAGTCCGACCAGGCGCTCGGCGGCGGCCTGCGACTGGGCGGTCCCGGTGTCGTCGAGGTGCACGCCCTTGGTGCGTCCCGCCAGGACTCCACTCGCGTTCGCCGCGGTCCGCCCGTGGCGCGCCAGGATCACCGTTGCCATGGCGGGAGCGTACGCGTCGTAGCCTTCAACCGTGATCGTCGACAACGCGCTGTACCGCGAGGGTGAACGAGTCGAGGTCGACCTGGACACCCACGACCTGTCCGGCGTACGCGCCAAGGCGACCGAGGAGCACGACTTCGTGTGGGTCGGCCTGCACGACCCGACCAGCGACGAGCTGGAGGCGATCGCGAGCGTCTACGACCTGCACGAGCTGGCCGTCGAGGACGCGATCAGCGCGCACCAGCGCCCCAAGGTCGAGCGGTACGACGACTCGCTGTTCATCGTGCTCAAGACCCTCTGGTACGTCGACGAGGAGGATGCCGTCGAGACCGGCGAGATCAGCCTGTTCGTCGGCGCCAAGTTCGTCGTCACCGTCCGGCACGGATCCGGTGGCGGCCTGAGCGAGGCCCGTCAGCAGCTCGAGGGGATGTCCGCCGTCTTGGCGCACGGGCCGTCGGCGGTCGTGTACGCCGTGTGCGACCAGGTGGTTGACCGCTACGAGGAGGTCGCGGGGTCGCTCCAGGAGGACGTGGACGAGGTCGAGCAATCGGTGTTCTCCCCGGAGCGCACCAACGACTCCGCGCGCATCTACGTACTCAAGCGGGAGCTGGCCGAGATGCGGAGAGCAGTGCTGCCGCTGCGGGAACCGATGAACAAGTTCGCGCTCGGCAGCGTCACCGGGGTGCACGGCGACGCAGGGCCCTACTTCCGCGATGTCGCCGACCACCTCGCCAGGGTGACCGAGACCATCGAGACGCTGGACTCGCTGCTGTCCGCGGCCTTCGAGGCCCACATGGCGCAGATCTCGCTGCAGCAGAACGACGACATGCGCAAGATCACCGCCGCCGTCGGCCTGGTGGCTGCACCCACGCTGGTCGGAAGCATCTATGGCATGAACTTCGTGCACATGCCCGAGCTCGAGTGGGTGTTCGGCTACCCGATGGCGCTGATGTTGATGGTGCTGAGCTCGGTGACCGTGTGGGTGATCGGCAAGCGGTCCGGGTGGCTCTAGCGGGCTGGTTCCAGCGAGGCTTAGGCGGTCAGCACACCGGCCCAGAGCAGGCCGAGCGTCAGCGTTCCGAGGGCCACCCGGTAGATCACGAACGGGAGGTAGGAGTGCGTCGAGACGTAGCGCAGCAACCAGGCGATGGCGGCGTACCCGACGAGGAAGGACACCACCGTCGCCACGAACGTGGGTCCCCAGCCGAAGTCGTTGTGGCCGTTCGGGATCTCCTTGAGCTCGAAGAGCCCGGCCCCCACGACCGCGGGGATCGCCAGCAGGAACGCGAACCGGGTGGCCGCCTCGCGACCCATGCCCAGGAACAGCCCCATGGAGATCGTCGCCCCTGACCGGGAGACGCCGGGCACCAGCGCCAGCGACTGCGCGAGCCCGAGCAGGATGGCGTCCTTCAGGCCGACCTGCTTGAGGCCGCGGGTGCCGGCGAACCGGTCGGCGATCCCCAGGACCACTCCCATCACGATCAGCATGGCGCCGATCAACCACAGGTTGCGCAGGTCCTGCTCGATGACGTCCTTGAGGAGTACGCCGAGGATCACGATCGGCAGCGACCCGATGATCACGTACCAGCCCATCCGCGCGTCGAGGTGACCGCGGTACTCCGGCCGGAAGATCGAGCGCACCCAGGTCGAACCGATGCGCCAGATGTCATGGCGGAAGTAGATGAGTACGGCGAGCTCGGTGCCGATCTGGATCACGGCGGTGAACGCCGCCCCCGGGTCGCCCCAGCCGAACCACTCCGGGAGGATCCGGAGGTGGGCGCTGCTGGAGATCGGGAGGAACTCCGTCAAGCCTTGGATGATGCCGAGGACGACGGCCTTGAGGAAGTCCAGCACGCGGGTCAGTCTAGGGACGGGCTCGGGGGCTGCCCGTGCAGGTCGGCGCCTGCGGCGAGCCGAGCGCGATCGGCTACCGCTCGGTGGATAGCGTTCGGTCATGCAGCAGCGGTCGCTCGGCTCCACCGGCCTCTCGGTCTCGCGTCTGGGCCTGGGCACCATGACGTGGGGCCGCGACACGGACGAGCACGAGGCTCGTGCGCAGCTGGAGGCGTTCGTCGAGGCCGGTGGCAACCTGGTGGACACCGCTGCCGGCTACACCGACGGTGACTCCGAGCGGCTGATCGGCTCCTTCATCGGCGACGTGTGCGGCCGCGACGACATCGTGCTGGCCACGAAGGCAGGCATCAGCCGACGTGGCCGGGACCGGGTCACCAACGCGTCCCGTGGTCACCTGATCAGCACTCTCGACGCCTCGCTCAAGCGGCTGGCCGTCGACCACGTGGACCTGTGGCAGGTGCACACCTGGGTCGACGACACCCCGCTCGAGGAGACGCTGTCCGCGCTCGACTACGCCGTGACGACCGGCCGGGCGTCGTACGTCGGGGTGAGCAACTACTCCGGGTGGCAGTCCGCCCAGGCAGCGACCTGGCAGCGTGCGGTGCCCGGGCGCGCGACCCTGGCCTCCAACCAGGTGGAGTACTCCTTGCTCAACCGCGCCGCGGAGGCCGAGGTCGTCCCGGCCGCTCTGGCCCTGGGCCTCGGGATACTGCCGTGGTCGCCGCTGGGTCGCGGTGTGCTCACCGGGAAGTACCGCGGGGGCACGCCCGCCGACTCCCGCGCCGCCTCGCCGCACTTCGCGACCTTCGTCGGCCGCCACCTCGGCGAGTCCTCGCAACGCGTGGTGGAGGCAGTGGCGCGTGCAGCCGACGGGCTGGGCTGGTCACTGCTGGAGGTCGCGCTCGCGTGGGTGCGAGACCGACCCGGTGTGACGGCGCCGATCATCGGTGCCCGGACGGCCGCGCAGCTGCGTGAGTCGTTGGGTGTCGAGGAGTGTGAGCTGCCCCCGGAGATCGTCCACGCGCTCGAGGACGTCTCAGCCCAACTGGAGGTGATTTCGTGACATCTGCGAAGGCCCGCCGGCAGCACGGCCGGGCGTTGCCCGCCGGCGTCGAGTACGAGTTCGACAAGCTGCTGATCTCGCGCGAGTTCTCCCGGGGAGCCGTGACCAGGATGCTCGTCGAGCTCGCGGAACAGGGCGGGTGGGAGCTCGACCGCGTCCGACTCGGCCCCGACGGCACCCGACGGGTGCAGCTGCGCCGCAAGATCATCCGCCAGCGGTTCGCCTACATGATCTAAAGGCAGGCTCAGAGCTTGCCGAGGAACCTGTCGAAGACGCGGGCGCCGAACTCGAGCGCGTCCACCGGCACCCGCTCGTCCACGCCGTGGAACAGCGCGGTGAAGTCGAGCTCGGCCGGCAGTCGCAGCGGGGTGAAGCCGAAGGCACGCATGCCCAGCTTGGTGAAGTGCTTCGCGTCGGTCCCGCCGCTCATCAGGTACGGCGCGACGATCGCCTCGGGATCCTCCTCGAGCAGGGAGGACGTCATCGCATCGGCCATCTCCCCGTCGTACGTCGTCTCCAGGCCGGCCTGCTTGCTGATGAACTCGATGTCGACCTCCGGCCCGGCCAGCTCACGGAGCGTGGCGAGGAAGTCGTCCTCGAAGCCGGGGAGGAACCGTCCGTCGACCTGGGCAGTCGCGTGACCCGGCACCACGTTCACCTTGTAGCCCGCCTGCAGCATCGTCGGGTTCGTGGTGTGCCGGATCACCGCACCGAGCATCCTGGCGGCGCTGCCGAACTCCTCGACGAGCGCCTCGGCGTTCTCCGGCGTCGCCTCGGTCTCGGCAAGCTCGCCCACCGCCCCTAGGAGCACCTGCATCGTGGGCGTGAGCTGCACCGGCCACTGGTGCCGGCCGATCCGGGCCACCGCCTCCGCGAGCGTCGTGACTGCGTTGTCGGGATGCCGCATCGACCCGTGACCGGCGTTGCCGGTGGCGGTCAGGCGCATCCACGCCATCCCCTTCTCGGCCGCCTCGATCAGGTAGAGCCGGCGACCACGCACGGTGGTGGAGAACCCCCCGACCTCGCCCACGGCGTAGGTGCAGCCCTCGAACCACTCCCGGCGGTTCTCCACGAGCTGGCCCGCTCCCCTGTGTCCGCCGGCCTCCTCGTCGGCCGTGAAGCACAGCACCAGTGGCCGGTCCGGGAGGATGCCGGCGCGGGCACGTGCTCGCACGGTGGAGAGCAGCATCGCGTTGAAGTCCTTCATGTCCACGGCGCCACGGCCCCAGACCTGTCCGTCGTGGATCTCGCCGCTGAAGGGGTGCAGCTGCCAGTCGTCCGCGTCGGCAGGCACGACGTCGAGGTGGCCGTGCAACAGCACGGGATCGCCTGTCGAGCCACCCCATCGGGCGAGGACGTTGGTCCTCCCCGGCTCCGCCTCCCAGAGCTCGCTCTCGATCCCGACCTCGTCGAGAAGCGTCGCGACGTGCTCGGCAGCCTTGCGCTCGCCGGGCCCGGGCTGGTCACCGAAGTTGGTGGTGTCGATGCGGATGAGGTCGCGGCAGATCTCGGTGACCTCGCCTGCCGGGTCGTAGTCGGTCGCCGGCCTCTCGGGAGACTCGCTCATGGCCCCATAGTGCATCAGCACGTGGCGGCCCGTGCGGTCACATCAGGTAGCGGGTTCCCAACTGCAAGTTCATCGAACGCGGTTCTGCCCAGCGAACTCGTCCTGCGGGCGTCACCACGCCAAGCTGGAGCGCCTCGGCAATCGGACGGTTCTTGATCGTCTCCCAGGACTTGGGGTGGCGCCAGCTCTCCTCGAAGACCTGGATCTCGAGGATGGTGGTGTCGGCCGTCGCTCTCAGGATGGTGCGTTCACACCAGGCCCGGGCGGATGCCATGTCAGGCCACCGCCGCTCGACGTACACGTCCTCGAAGCCGTCGTCCTCGGGAACGCGCATCTGCAGCCGCCCGAGTGCGGTCGTCCCGATCCCGGACTGCGGGATGACGGGCGCTTGCGTTTCGTCCATGTTGCGAATGTAGGGGCACGGTGGCCCCAAAGCACGATCATGTGCCTCGGGGCCACGCACCTGTCTAGGCCGCACAGATGTGCGGCGTAACCAGCGGTGCCAGGACTACTTCTTGAAGGCGTCCTTGACGTTGCCGGCAGCGTCCTTGAGGCTCTCGACCGACTCCTTGACCGAGGCCTCGGCGCGGTCCGCCTTGCCCTCGTTCTCGAGCTCCTCGTTGTCGGTCACCTTGCCGGTGCCTTCCTTGACCTTGCCCTTGGTGTCCTTGAACTGGTTGCTGGCCTTGTCTTCAACGCCCATGAGGGTGTCCTTTCGTCGGGTGTGCGCTGAGAGTAGCGAAGCGCGGAGCCCAGTCACGCGACGTGTGACCTTCGTCGCGCCCGGGAGCGCGCTGAGCGTGACAACCGGCCGTTCGCTGTGACCGCGCTAACACGTTGCTAGCACTCAGTTTGCACTCCCCGTGAGTGGATGGCTCACTAGTCGGAGTGCGTTGCTTGCAAAAGGCAGCGCCACCGACAGGAACCGCCCGGTGTGGAAAGCGCCCTCTGCTCGTCGCCCACCGGAGTCCCCCGATCTAACCCCTCGGACGAGCAGCGAAGCGCGCAGCGCGCGCACGACGTCTCGGTCCTGAACCGCTACGTGGCGCACCGAGGAGATCCCTTCATCATGCTCACCACACCCAAGCTCAGACGCGTCCTGACACCCGCAGTCCTGATGGGGCTGCTCACCACTACCACCTTCGCGGCGCCCCCACCGGCGGCTGCCGCTGCCGAGGCCTCAGCAGGCGCTGGTGCGACCGCGGATGCGTCGCCCGGCACGATCGCCTCGAAGGCGTTTCCAAACCTGGTGCGCCAGCGCATCGTCAAGGGTGTCGAGCTCAAGGCCAAGCCCCCGCCGTGGGTGCTCCCGGTCGAGGGCTACCACCTGACGGGTCGCTTCGGCGCCTCCAGCGGGATGTGGTCCAGCACCCACACGGGGCTGGACTTCGCGGCCGCCGAAGGCGCCGAGATCCGGTCCATCGGCCCCGGCGTCGTGACCGAGGTGGCTTCCGACGGCGCGTTCGGCAACAAGACCGTCGTCCGTCTCGATGACGGCACCGTGCTCTGGTACTGCCACCAGAGCGAGTTCGGAGTCGAGAAGGGTCAGCGAGTGGCGCCCGGCGACCTCATCGGGTACGTCGGCTCGACCGGCAACGTCACCGGCCCGCACCTGCACCTCGAGGTGCACCACGCCGAGGACAAGCCCGTCGACCCCGAGCCCTGGCTCGCCGAGCACTCCCTGCACGCCTGAGTGGGCCTAGCCGGTCGACAGCTCTGCGGTGCCGGACCTCATCGAGTGCCGCACCATCTCGAGAAGGGGTGCCTTGCGGACCGGCTTGGAGGTACTCGTCCATCCCCTCCGGCAACGCCGGTCCACTCGAGTGGCATCCGGGCGGAGAAGTCACCGACCTTGACCTTGGCCAGCACATCCAGCAGTACCTTGCCGTCCACGCAGTCGGTGGAGGGGACGCTTGCATCTGACATGGACGGCTCCAGCCCGTTGAACCCACACTGATGGATTGGCGAGTCGTCCACGTTCAACGGCTCAGCCGGGGTCCGGGGCCAGCACCAGGACTAAATCTAGGCTCTCGGGGACCGGCTCGTTGGCGATCATGAAAACGTCGCTTTTGTCCGACGCGAGGGCCCCCGAATTGACCGAAGGGCCAGGTCAGACCTGGCCCTTCGTCTGTGTCCGAGGGGGGACTTGAACCCCCACCCTCTAATACGAGGACTAGCACCTCAAGCTAGCGCGTCTACCTATTCCGCCACCCGGACGAGCGCGGTAACACTAGCAAGCAGCAGGACCGATCGAGTAATCGGGGCGCGCTGCGCGGACACCGTCACCAGCCGCTCGGCAACGGTCTTCCCTCGGTGAATCCGGCAACGGACTGGAGGCCGATCACGGCTCGCTCTGCAAGCTCGCGAAGGTCGTGCGCCCCTGCGTAGGTGCAGGCCGAACGCACCCCTGAGCAGATGTCGTCGACGAGGTCCTCGACGCCGGGACTCTCGGGCTTGAGGTACATCCGCGAGGAGGAGATGCCTTCCTCGTAGAGCGCCTTGCGTGCCCGGTCGAAGCTGCTCTCGTTCGACGTACGGTGTGCGACCGCTCGGGCCGATGCCATTCCGAAGCTCTCCTTGTAGGGGCGGCCGTCGGAGCCGACGTGCAGGTCCCCCGGCGACTCGTGCGTGCCGGCGAACCACGAGCCGATCATCACCTGGGAGGCCCCGGCGGCGAGGGCGAGCGCGACGTCTCGAGGGTGGCGCACTCCCCCGTCGGCCCAGACGTGCTTGCCGTGTGCGCGCGCGGCCTCGGCGCACTCGAGGACGGCGCTGAACTGCGGGCGACCCACCCCGGTCATCATCCGGGTGGTGCACATCGCCCCAGGGCCCACGCCGACCTTGACGATGTCCGCACCGGCCTCGATGAGGTCGTGCACACCTTCGGCTGCGACGACGTTTCCGGCCACGACCGGGACCTCCGGGTCGACCGAGCGCACCGCCCCCAGTGCTTCCAGCATCCGCTCCTGGTGGCCATGGGCGGTGTCGACGACCAGGCAGTCCACACCCATCGACAGCAGCTTGCGAGCCTTGCCCGCGACGTCACCGTTGACGCCGATCGCGGCGGCGACCCGCAGGCGACCATGACGGTCCAAGGCAGGCTTGTAGAGCGTCGAGCGAAGAGCGCCGGTGCGGGTCAGGATGCCGACCAGCTCGCCGTCGTCGTCCACTGCGGGGGCGAGCCGGTGCCGGGCATGCGCGAGTACGTCGAACGCCTCGCGGGGCTCCATCGTGTGCTTCACCGTCGTCATGTCGGTGGTCATCGCGTCGCCGACCCGGGTGAACCGGTCGACGCCGGTGCAGTCGGCCTCGGTGATGATGCCGACCGGCCGGCCCAGGTCGAGCACCACAGCCGCGCGGTGGGACCGCTTGGGAAGCAGCGCCAGGGCGTCGCTGACAGTGTGCGTGGGGGTGAGCGTTATCGGGGTCTCGAAGACCGGGTGCCGCTCCTTGATCCAGGTCACCACCTCGGCAACCACGTCGAGCGGGATGTCCTGCGGGATGACGCTGAGCCCCCCGCGACGCGCCATCGTCTCGGCCATCCGGCGCCCGGAGACGGCGGTCATGTTCGCGACGACCAGCGGGATCGTCGTACCGGTGCCATCACCGGCTGTCGGGTCCTGCGCGAGGTCGACGTCGTACCGAGAAGCAACGCCGGAGCGCCGCGGGACCATGAACACGTCGTCGTAGGTCAGGTCATACGCTGGCCGGGTGTCGGAGAGGAATCGCACAGCAGACAAATCTACCGGCCCGCGCGACGGGGCGGACGTGGTGACCGGCATCGCCCCGGGCCGCGTGAACCTGATCGGCGAGCACGTCGACTACAACGGCGGGCGCTGCCTGCCGCTCGCGCTGACGCGCACCACCACGGCGAGGGTCAGCCTGCGTGAGGACGACGTACTCCAGGTGACCAGCGGAGGGCGGTCGTGGTCCGGCGCCCTCGACCAGCTCGACCAAGGCCTGGAGGACGCCGACAGCTGGGTGCTGTACGTCGCCGGGGTGCTGCTCGCGCTGGACGTGCACACGGGCATGGACATCGAGATCACCAGCGACGTACCGGTGGGGGCCGGGCTGTCCAGCTCCGCCGCCCTCGAGTGCAGCGTCGCCGTCGCGGTCGACGAGGCGCTGGGACTCGGCAGGTCGGACGAGCAGCTGGTCGAGGCGTGCGTACGCGCGGAGACCGAGACCGTGGGCGCACCGACGGGCGGGCTCGACCAGGCCATCGCGATCTACGGGCAGGTCGACCACGCCCTCCTGATCGACTTCGCCACCGACGCCCGTGAGCAGGTGCCGTTCGCTCCGGGAGCGCACGGACTCGCCGTGCTCGTCATCGACACGAAGGTGAGCCACGAGCTCACCGACGGCGGCTACGGCTCCCGGCGAGACGACGCCTGGGCGGCCGCGGAGGAGCTCGGACTGGACAAGCGCGCCCTCGCGCAGGCGACATCGATCGAGGGGTTGTCCGAGCCACTTCTGAGCCGCGCCCGACACGTCCTGAGCGAGGTCGCCCGGGTGGACGCCTTCGTCGAGGCACTACGTGCCGACGACTGGTCCGCCCTCGGTCCGCTGCTGGACGACTCGCACACGTCCCTGCGCGACGACTACGAGGTGTCGTGCGAGGAGCTGGACGTGGCCGTCCAGACGGCGCGGGAGGCGGGTGCGCTCGGGGCACGGATGACCGGCGGCGGCTTCGGTGGTTCGGCGATCGCCCTGGTGCCGGTCGAGCGAGTCAACGCGGTGCAGTCAGCAGTGGCCACGGCGTTCGTCGCCCGCGGTTGGGGCGAGCCGGACTTCTTCCTCGCCGAGCCGGGAGCCGGCGCCAGGGTGGCCAGACCTCGCGCCTGAACCCGGGAAGCCTCCGGGAACGCAGGTCGACCCTTCCGTGCCCTAGACCGCTGGGTGCGCGATCGGGCGAGAACGTCCATTGTGGTGCGCGACAACCTTTCAACCAGGCCTCTAGGGGGAGCAGATGAAGTTCGGCAAGCGAGTTGGTGTGGCATCGGTGATCACGGGATTGGCGGTCGCGGGGGCGGTGGCGGCCCCGACCGCGGGTGCATCTCCCGGTGGCCCACCCGGCAGCTCACCCGGCGTCGCCAAGGTGATCACCACGGGACTCGACGACCCCTTCGGCCTCGCCCGCCTCGGCAGCGGGTTCGTGGTCGCGGAGAACGCCTCGGGGGAGGTCACCAAGGTCGACCGCTTCGGCAAACAGCGCGTGATCCTCTCGGATGCCCCCGGCGTCTCCGGCGTGGCGGCCGGTGGCCACTACGTCTACTCGGCGCTCGGCGGGTCGGACGAGACCGGCGCACCGCCTCCGGGGAAGTACAAGCCCACCTCGGTGCTGCGCACCAACCTGAAGACCCACAACACCAAGGTGCTGGCCAACCTGCTGAAGTACGAGCTGAAGAGGAACCCCGACGGCCAGAAGCAGTTCGACGCGAACAAGGAGCCCTACGACACCTTGTCCAACCCGTTCGCGATGACCAAGTTCTGGGGTGGACTCCTCGTCGCCGACGGCGGCGGTAACGACGTGCTTCGGGTCAACCCGTACACCGGGCACGTCAGCACCTTCTTCGTCCCACCGACGGTCAAGGACGTCCTGCCTGCCTCGAGCCGGGCAGCCAGGCCAACCCAGGGACTGTCGGGTGCGACCCCGTGCCGACAGGCGTCGCCTACTCGCACGGAAGCGTCTACGTGAGCACCTTGGGCGCCGAAGTTCCGGGGGCCGGCCGGGTCTACAAGCTGAACGCCCGGACCGGGAAGGTGCAGCGCGTCTGGAAGGGCCTCGACGCCCCCACCGGTGTCGCTGTCGGGCACCACGGCACGGTCTACGTCTCCCAGGTGTTCTACGGCGCCCCGGAGGGTCCGCCCAGCGACGGACTTCGACCCCTCGACGGTCGGGCGGATCATCAAGATCGCGCCGAACGGCAAGCGGACCCAGGCCCAGGTGACGATGCCGACGGGTCTGCTGTTCCAGGGCGGCCACCTCTACTCGACGGCGTGGAGCGTCGCCTCCTTCCTCGGGATCCCTGACGCCGGCCAGATCGTCAAGGTCAAGGCGGGCGCCTTCCACTGAGCAAGAGGGAACTGGCCGGCACAGCGCCGGCTACGTCGCGGCCACGCCGATCCTCCCGGATCGGAAGGCATCCACGAACAAGGCGTGGTCGCGACGTGCCCTGTCGGCGTACGACAGGCCGAAGTCGACGATGTGCTCGGTGAAGTCGCGTCGCCGGCCCTTGAGGGTGGCGACGATCGCGCTCTCCACCTGAAACGTGACGAGGTCCTGGGCGCTGTCCTCGTCAGAGGCGCAGTGCACCTTCGCGGTGGCGCGGCCGAGCAGGTTGACCACGGACGCCATCTCGTCGGGCTCGGTGATGTTCTCCCAGTCCAGGTCCACCTCGTACGGCGAGACCTCCGAGATCACGTAGCCGACGCCGCCCATCTCGGCGTACCCCAGAAGCGGGTCGGTGTGCACCTGCAGTGCACGTTGGCTGACCACCGTGCGGTGGCCCTCGTGCTCGAAGTACTGGTCGACGTCGGCGCTGTCGGCGAACCGGCTCAAGGCGGGGACGTTGGCCTGCTTCATCGACAGCACCACGTCGTTGTCCAGCGCCTGGCTGTAGCCCTCGACCAGCAGGTTGTACGCCGGCAGCCCGGCGCTGCCGATGCCGAACCCGGACTTCCCGACGACGTCACGCAGGTCGTAGAAGAGCTCGCGGTCAAATCGCTTCGAGGCCGGGATCGTGTCCAGGTAGGACGTGAACGCCTTTTCGACGGCTGCTCGCTCACGCTTGGGCAGGTGCCTGATGGTGACGTCCTCGGTGAAGACGCGGACGGCGTCCTCGATGTGGGTCACCTCGTCGAGAAGGTCCGCCCGTCTGATCGTGCGGGCGCTGACAAGTGCCTCCAGCACCGGTCCCTCGGTGTTTTCCAGGTGGAGGGCGAAGTCCTCGTCCTCGTCCTCGCTCGCGTAGTGGTCGACCTGCGCGAGATAGGACTTGACGTAGCGCCGGATCAGGGCGCGGATGTCCTCCTCGGGCAGCGCCTTCTGCCACCCCAGCAGGGCGAGGCTTGCCGCAAAGCGCTGCAGGTCCCAGGTGAAGTGCCCGATGTAGGCCTCGTCGAAGTCGTTGATGTCGAAGACCAGGCGCCCGTCGGCGTTGAGGTAGGTGCCGAAGTTCTCCACGTGCAGGTCACCGTGGATCCAGATCGCGCCGCTCTGCTCGTCGACCCAGTCGTCGCGACTCCTGGTCACATCGGCGTAGTAGAGACAGGCCGAGCCGCGGTAGAAGGCATGTGGGTCCGCGGCCATCTTGCGGTACTTGTTGCGGAACGCCTTCGGGTCGGCCTTCATCAGCGGCTCGAACGCGTCTTTGAAGACCTCGACGATCAGGTCGGTCCTGCCGACCTTGCTGCCGGTCTTGCTGCCACTCTTCGTGCCCGCCCTTGTCATGGGTCCACCCTGCCATCGGCAGCCGGATGCCAGGTCAGGCCCGCGGGCGCCCGCAGTCCTACCGAGCGCAGCTCCAGCCGTGCCAGCTCGCCGATCACCTCGGTCTCGCCGCGACGCCAGGCACCGGCCGGGTCGGGGTCCACGCGGGCAAGCACGTGGAGCGGCTGGTGGGCCATGGCTCGCAGGGCGAACAGGTCGAGGTCGGCGCCGGCGTCGAGGAAGCGCTGGCCCGCGGTGGCCCGTCGTACGAACGCGATGCGCTGCGGGAGGTAGAGCCACAGCAGCACGAGGATCGGGATCAGGGCGACGGCCAGCGCGAGCCACTGGGCGAGGGTGTCCACCGCGGCAACCTGCTGCTGGCCGGCCTGCGCCAGGCCGGTCGCCGCGTCGCCGGCACCGTCGAACGGCGCTGCGGCCTTGTCGCCGACGAGCGGGATGTCTGACACCGTCCGCCCGGCGTCGCGCAACCGGCCCGCCAGGTCACCGGCGGACGCGTCGATCTTGCGGCCGGGCGTGGCCAGGCCCAGCGTCGCCTCGTGGACCTTGCCGGCGACCACGACCCAGACCCAGATCCAGACGACGAGGGCCAGGTCACCGGCGATCTGCAGGGAACGACGGACAGAGGTGTCGGCGTACAGCTTCATGGGCCAAGAGTGCCCATAACGGGTGCGGTTCTACGGCAACCCCTGATGTTTTCGGGTGATGCTTTGCCGTAGAACGTCAGGGATCACCGGCTAGCCGGGGAAACCTGCAGCCCCCTACTTCAGCTGGGCGGAGGTCAGGTTGAGCAGGCGGCGGGCGACGATCAGCTGCTGGATCTGCTGGGTGCCCTCGAAGATGTCGAGGATCTTGGAGTCGCGGCCCCACTTCTCGAGCAGCTCCACCTCGGAGTAGCCGAAGGTGCCGGCGAGCTCCACGCAGCGCAGGGTGACGTCCGAGCCCATGCGGCCGGCCTTGGCCTTGGCCATCGAGGCCTGCATCGAGTTGGGCTCCCGGTTGTCGGCCATCCACGCCGACTGCAGGGTCAGCAGGTACGCCGCCTCCCAGTCAGCCTCGAGCTGGAGGAACGTCGCCGCAGCGGCGTGCTGGTTGAAGGCCGGCCGGTCGTAGTCGATCTCCACGCCTGCCTCGGCGAGGATCTCGCGAGTCAGGTCGAGGGACGCCTTGGCACAGCCGAGGGCCATCGCCGCCACCAGCGGGCGGGTGTTGTCGAAGGTGGCCATCGCGCCGGCGAAGCCCTGCTTCGGGTCGACGTCGGGGTCGCCGAGCAGGTCCTCGGCGGGGACCCGGCAGTCCTCGAAGATGATGACCGCGGTGTCGGAGGCACGGATCCCGAGCTTGTGCTCGAGCCGCTCCACGCGCATCCCGGGGTTGTCCTTCTTGACCACGAAGGACTTGATCGCCGCGCGCCCGAGGCTCTTGTCCAGGGTTGCCCAGACGACCACGCTGTCGGCGCGCTCGCCGGAGGTGACGTAGATCTTCTCGCCGTTCAGGACGTACTCGTCGCCGTCCTTGGTCGCGGTGGTCTGGATGTTGCCGGAGTCCGAGCCGGTGCCCGGCTCGGTGATCGCCATGGCGGCCCAGGTGCCGGCGAACCGCTCCAGCTGGGCGTCGTTGGCCACCGAGGCGATGGCGGAGTTGCCGAGCCCCTGGCGCGGCATCGAGAGGAGCAGGCCTACGTCGCCCCAGCACATCTCCATGATGGAGAGCACGGAGGCGAGGTTGGCGCCGTTCTTGTTGCCCTTCTTCTCCTCCGGCTTCTCGTCGCGGCGTACGCCGGCAGCACCTGCGCCCCCGGTCGCACCGGACTCGGAGATGCCGTCGATCATCGCGGCGAGCATGTCGAGTTCCTTGGGGTACTCGTGCTCGGCCTCGTCGTACTTGCGCGAGATCGGTCGCAGCATGTTCATCGCGACCTGGTGGGCCTGGTCGACGAGCGGGCGGATCTTCTTGGGGGTTTCGAGATTGATCATGCTGTGGTCACTGTCCTTGGTGGTCGGCATTTGTGGTGACGGTCGGCGGGGGTCGAGGTTCCTCGCCGTGGTGACGACCGAGCGCTCGGTGGTGCTCGCTCCTCAACCGGCGGATACGTCAGACGAGGACCGCTCCTTCCATCAGGCCGATGGCCCGCAGATCGCGGTACCACCGTTCGACCGGGTGCTCCTTGACGAAGCCGTGCCCACCCAGCAGCTGTACGCCGTCCAGGCCGATCTGCATGCCGCGCTCGGCACACAGTCGACGGGCGAGGGCGATCTCGCGCGCGGCGGACTTGCCCTGGGCAACCCGGCTGGCCGCCCGGTAGGTCACCAGGCGCATGCCCTGCAGCTCGATGCCGATGTTGGCGACCATGAAGGCAACCGACTGGCGGTTGGCGATCGGCTCACCGAAGGCCTCGCGCTCCTTGACGTAGGGGATCACGTAGTCGAGCACGGCCTGACCGGTGCCGACTGCGAGTGCGCACCACGCGAGGCGGGAGAACCGCACGCAGTCGAGGTAGTCGTCCGCGTCACCGAGCAGGGAGATCTTCTCGACGGCAACGTCCTTGAGCAGGAGCCGCGACAGGCTGGCCGCCCGCAGGCCCATCGACGGGTCGGACTCGATGGTGATGCCTTCGGTTCCGGACTCGACGATGAACAGCTGCGGCTTGCCGTCCAGCTCGGCGCCGACGACGAAGAGCTCGGCATCGGCACCCCGGACGACGCCGGACTTCACGCCGTTCAGCACGTAGCCGTCGCCGCGCTTCTCGGCCTTGGTCGACGGAGCGGTCGGGTCGAAGAGGGCCGTCGGCTCGGCGAGGGCGAGCGCCGCGGCAGGGACCTCGTCGCCGGTGAAGGCGGGGAGGTAGGTGGACTGCTGCTCGTCGGTGCCCCACAGGGAGAGCGCAGTCGCGACGGCGCCCGGGGAGAGAGCGGCCACCGCCAGGCCCATGTCGCCCTTGCCGAGGGCCTCATGGACGAGGGTGCCGGCCACCGAGGAGCGCTCGGTGGCGATTCCGCCGAGATCCTCGGGCACACCGAGGATCGGCAGCCCGATCTCGAGGGAGGCCTTCAGCAGCTCATCGGGTGCTGCGCAGGTCTCGTTCGCGTCCGCGGCAGCGGGTCGGACCATCTCCTCGGCGAACTCGCCGACCACGTCGGCGAGCATCTGCTCGTCCTCCCCGGGGGTGAGGTCGAACAGGCCCGTGTTCTTGGCGGACGGCACCCGGTTGCCGCGGGTGGCCTTGCCGGCACGCGCGAAGGTGCGACCGACGTTGCTCGCGGTGCGGAAGCCGGCACTGGTCACCCGGTAGACGGTCTGCTCGCTCGCCTTCCGGAGACCGAGCGAGTCGAGCAGGTCGCTCGAGGCGAGCCGGTTCAGGGCGGCTACGGCGAGCCCGATCGGGTCGCGCTTCTCGCTGTCGGAGAGTCCGTGGCGCCCACCGGCCCTCAGCAGGCTCCAGGGCAGCTTCTGCGGATCGTTTGCGGAGTTCGAAGACATACCTCGAAATGTAACTTGGAGTTACACAGTGCGCCACATGCGGGCACGTGTTGCCGGTCACGCTCCCCGTGCGCAGGCGGATGTCCGGAGGGTGTCCGGGCCCCTCATATGATTTCCGGCATGTCCGGCTCGCAGGTTCCGCCCGTCTCCCCCGCCTCGGTCGACCTCCCCACCGGCGGGACGGTGCGCCCGGTCGTCCGTTGGGGCACAGAGGTGATGCACCGCCCGGCGCGGCCGGTGACGTCGTACGACGAGCAGCTGCGTGGCCTCGTGGCCGACATGGTCGCCACGATGTACGCCGCCAACGGGGTCGGCCTCGCTGCCTGCCAGATCGGGGTCGACCTCGCCGTCTTCGTCTTCGACTGCCCCGACGATTCCGGGTCCTCGCACCGGGGCGTGGTGTGCAACCCGGTGGTCGCGCTTCCCGAGGGACGGGAGCGACGGCTCGACGAGAGCGACGAGGGCTGCCTGTCCTACCCGGGTGCATTCGTGGACTGCGCCCGTCCCGACTGGGCGAGGGTCACCGGGCAGGGTCTTGCCGGCGAGGACGTCTCCTACGAGGGCGACGGTCTGCTCGCCCGATGCCTGCAGCACGAGGCCGACCACATCGTCGGGACGGTCTTCGGCGACCGGATCAGCGACCGGGCGCGCAAGAAGCTTCGCAAGCAGATGGAGGCCGCGGCCCAGGACTACCCGGAGGACTGGCCGGTCCGCGTGGTGGTCGAGGGGTCGGGCCGCGACCGTCTGGAAGGCGAGGGCACCGGCCCGGCGGGCGGGGTGTCGGACTTCGATCGCTGAGCGGGTGCCGATGGGCGCAGTGCCGGGGTGGAGGGCAGGTCGACCATGACCGTCGTACCGACGCCAACCTTGCTGTCGATCGAGACCGTCCCGTCCAGCTGGTCGACCAGCTCGCGCACGCTGGCGAGTCCCAGTCCGGTGCCACCGTCCGGCTCCGCGAGGCGCCCCCGGACGAACTCGTCGAAGATCTTGTCGATGTCACCTGGGTCGATTCCGCGCCCCTGGTCGCGGATCGCGATGCGGACGGTGCCGGGGCGGGGCCGCGCGAAGTCGACGTACACCGGAGTGTTCTCGGCGGAGTACTTCAGTGCGTTCATCAGGAGGTTGGTCACGACCCGGTGCATCGCGACGCCGTTGACGTGGGCGATGGCAACGTCATCGGAGACCTTGACGCGCTTCGGACCGATGTGGCTCGGCAGGTCCTGCACGGCACCACGCACCACCTGGGCCACGTCGATGTCGGCCAGCAGGAGCGTGGCAGTCGCAGCGCGGTGGGTGGCGAACTGCACGAGCCCCTCCACCATGCCCAGCAACCTGTCCGCGCTGGCTTCCACCCGCTGGATCAGGTGCTCTCGCTCGTCGTCGTCGACTGGCGTCGCGGATGGCGTCGACGAAGCCCTTCAGGGCGGTGACCGGTGTGCGGAAGTCGTGGTTGAACGCCGCGTAGAACGCGTCCTGCGCATCCTCGAGTGACTTCAGGTCGGTCCGGTCGCGGGTGACCTTGGCGTAGCCGGTGAGGTTGCCCTCCTCGTCGTGCAGGGCGGTGATGACCACGTCGCCCCAGAACCGGGAGCCGTCCTTCCGCAGGCGCCAGCCGGTGTGCTCGACACTGCCGGTCTTGCGAGCGACGTCGAGCAGCTGCATCGGCAGTCCCGCCCTCCGGACGTCCTCGGGGTAGAACATGGCGAAGTTGCGTCCGATCGCCTCCGCCTCGGTGTAGCCCTTGAGGCGCTCGGCGCCCAGGTTCCACGTCTCGATGACGCCCTGCGTGTCGAGCCCGATGATCGCGTAGTCGACGACCTGGCCGATGAGAACGCGCAACCGTTCGTTGCTCTCCTTCAGCGTGACCTCGAGCTCGTGCTTCTCGCTGAGGTCTCGCGTCACCTTGGTGAACCCGGTGAGGTTGCCATCTTCGTCATGCAGGGCGGTGATGACGACGTCGCCCCAGAACAGGGAGCCGTCCTTGCGGACCCGCCAGCCCTCGTGCTCGACCCGCCCGTCCGCCTCGGCCTCGGCGAGGAGCTTCTCGGGCAGGCCCGCGAGGCGGGACTCCTCGGGGTAGAACATCGAGAAGTTGCAGCCGATCGCCTCAGCCGCGGTGTAGCCCTTGACCCGCTCGGCGCCCAGGTTCCAGGTCTGGATGGTGCCCTTGGCGTCTAGGCGGATGATGGCGTAGTCCAGCACCTGTCCGACGACATGGTCGAACGACTCGGTGCTGCGCGTTGACCCCCAGTCCACGCGGATCAGGATAGGTGCAAACAGCGCTCAACGGTCGATTCGACGTCGAGCAGTTTCGTAGCAGGCCACTGCGCTGGCCGCCGCGACGTTCAGGGAGTCGATGCCCGCGCGCATCGGGATCACCGCGGATCGCTGCGCCGACCGCTCCCAGTGGGAAGACAGCCCGTGCCCTTCGGAGCCCAGGACGAGGGCCACCCGTTCCAGTCCGGAAACGGCGTCCTCGATGGGCACGGCATCCTCGGCCAGGGTCAGGGCGACCGTGGTGTATCCGCGCTCCGTGAGCTGGGGCAGCGCGTCGTACCAGTCGGGCAGCCGGGTCCAGGGCACCGAGAAGACGGCGCCCATGGCCACCTTGACCGAGCGGCGGTAGAGCGGATCGGCACACCGTGGCGCCAGCAGCACGCCGTCGATCCCGAGGGCGGCAGCGCTGCGGAAGATCGCGCCGATGTTGGTGTGGTCGACGATGTCCTCGCACACCACAACGCTGCTCGCGCCCTCCAGCACCTCGTCCACGGTGGGCAGCGGGGTCCGGGCCAGGGAGGCCAGCGCTCCGCGGTGCACGTGGAAGCCGGTGACCTCCTCAGCGAGCTCCTCGGAGACGACGTAGCAGGCTGCGTCGGTCAGGTCCATGACGTCGGCCAGCCCGTCCAGCCAGCGGGGTGCCATCAGGAAGGACCGGACCGGATACCCCGCCAGCACGGCTCGCCGTACGACCTTCTCGCCCTCGGCGAGGAACAGTCCGTGCTCGGCCTCGAGGGACTGGCGGAGCTGCACGTCCCGCAGGTGCCGGTAGTCGACCAGCCGTGAGTCGCCGGGGTCGGAGATCTCGACGTACGTCGCCACGGTCAGCTGTTTCGCGGCGGGTAGGAGTCCGGATGCGCGATCGCCACGACGTCGCCGATCACGATGACGGCAGGGGGACGGATGTCCTCGTCGGTGATCGCCCCGGCCAGCTCACCCAGGGTGGTCCGCACGGTGCGCTCCGTGGGCATGGTGCCGTCGCAGATGACAGCCACAGGAGTGTCGGCCTCGCGTCCCCCGCGCAGCAGCACCTCGGCGATCATCGGGGCGTTGTCCACGGCCATCATCAGCACCAGGGTGCCGCGCAGGCTGGCGAGGGCACCCCATTGCACCAGTGAGTCGGGATGGCCCGGTGGGACGTGGCCGGACACGATCGTCAGGTCGTGGGTGACGCCCCGGTGGGTGACCGGGATCCCTGCCGCAGCGGGCACCGCGAACGGGCTGCTGATCCCCGGGATCACGGTCACCGGCACCCCGGCCTCGCGGCAGGCCAGCACCTCCTCGAACCCTCGGCCGAAGACGAAGTTGTCGCCTCCCTTGAAGCGCGCAACCCTGCGCCCGGCCAGGGCGGCCTCGACGATGATCTGGTTGATCTGCTCCTGCGTGGTTGCGCGTCCGCGGGGAAGCTTGGCCACGTCGACGATCTCGGTGTCCGAGGGGAGCTCGGCCAGCAGCTCGCGGGGCGCGAGCCGGTCGGCGACGACGATGTCTGCCTCCATCAGCGCCTTGCGACCGGCGACCGTGATCAGCTCGGGGTCGCCGGGGCCGCCTCCGACCAGAACCACTCCGGCCGCGCGCGGACCGTGGTGCCGGGAACCGACCGCTCCCTCGCGCATGGCCGCAACGATGTCGTCGCGCACGCCCGCCGAGCGGCGTGGGTTGCGGTCGGCGGCGGAAGCGCCCATCACGGCGATGGTGACTCCGCCGTGGCTCCCCACAGCCGGGGTGAACGCAGTCGCGGCATCGGCGTCGTCGGCCCGTACGCAGAAGATCCGCTGCTGCTCGGCCAGCACGCTCACCCGGGCGTTGACCTCCGCGTCGTCGGTGGCGGCCATGACGTACCAGACCTCGTCGACGTCCTCGTCGACGAATCCGCGCTCCGACCAGGTCACCTCTCCCGACCCGACCAGGCCCTCGATGGCCGGGGTGACCATGGGCGAGACGAGATGCACGTCGGCACCCGCGGCGAGCAGCGTCGGCACCCGACGCTGGGCGACGTTGCCCCCGCCGACGACCAGGACCTTGCGGCCGGCCAGGCGCAGCCCCGCGGGATAGGTCGGGAAGTCGCCGGCAGCGGGATGCCCGGAGGCGGGGTGCTGTGTCACCGGACCATTGTGCGGACACCGAGTGTCGGGGAGTTCTCGCAGGCCCACCCTGCGGACTAGGTTGACCGCCATGAGTCTCGAGCGCCCAGTCCACCCCGACCCCTACGAGCTCCTCCCGGAGGTGCCCTCGTTCACCGTCACGAGTGACGACGTGAGCGATGGTCAGCCACTCAAGGACGACCAGGTCAACTCCGGCGGCGACACCTCGCCGCAGCTCTCCTGGAGCGGCGCCCCCGAAGGCACGAAGAGCTTCACGGTGACGTGCTTCGACCCGGATGCCCCGACGCCGTCGGGCTTCTGGCACTGGGTGCTGGTCGACCTTCCCGCCGACGTGACCTCACTCGACACCGGCGCCGGGGCCGAGGGCGCCGAGCTGCCCGGCAAGGCGTTCATGTGCCGCAACGACGGCGGCGGCAACGCGTTCATGGGTGCGGCCCCACCGGAGGGCGACCAGCCACACCGCTACTACTTCGTGGTGCACGCGGTGAAGGAGGACACCCTCGGGGTCGACGCCGAGGCCTCCCCCGCGGCGGTCAGCTTCAACCTGGCGTTCAAGACGGCCGGGCGCGCGATCATCCACGGCACCTACCAGCACTGACGACGCGTCTGGGCCAGCCGTCCGTGCAGTGACATCGGGCGCTTGTTTACTTGACTGGTTCCAGATTGCGTGGTTGTGTCGAAGAGATGAGTCAAGCCGCCGATTCCGCCTCTCCCGAGCAGCTGCTCCGGGCTGCGGGACTGCGAGTCACCAAGCCCCGGCTGGCCGTCCTGGGTGCCCTGGCGACCCACCCGCACGCCGGCGCGGACACCGTCCTGAGCGTCGTACGACGTGACCTCGGCGCCGTCTCCACCCAGGGTGTCTACGACGTGCTGCACGTGCTCGCTGAGCGCGGCGTGGCCCGCCGCTTCCAGCCGGCCGGGTCCGTGGCCCGCTACGAGCTGCGCTCCGGGGACAACCACCACCACGTCGTGTGCCGCCACTGCGGCACGGTCGAGGACGTCGACTGCGCCACCGGCGAAGCACCCTGCCTCGACGCCTCGGACTCCCGGGGCTTCGCCATCGACGAGGCAGAGGTGACCTACTGGGGCACCTGCCCCGACTGCCAGAACAAGAGCAAGACCACCACCCAACCCCGCACCACCCAACAAGGAGTGAGCAATGCCTGACCTGCCGAAGCCGACCGACACCTCGATCGCGACCGCTCCGTCGGAGGAGGCCAACCTCGGCTCCACCACGGACACGGGTGCGCCGGCCTCGAGTGACCGGAACTCGCTGACGATCGGGCCGGACGGGCCGATCCTGCTGCACGACGTGCACTTCCTGAACCAGATGGCGCACTTCAACCGTGAGCGGGTCCCGGAGCGCAACGTGCACGCCAAGGGCTCGGGCGCGTTCGGTGAGTTCGAGACCACTGAGGACATCTCGAAGTACACCAAGGCCGCGCTGTTCCAGCCCGGTGTGAAGACCGAGATGCTGGCGCGGTTCTCCACCGTCGCGGGTGAGCAGGGCTCCCCCGACACCTGGCGCGACCCCCGCGGCTTCGCGCTGAAGTTCTACACCAGCGAGGGCAACTACGACCTCGTCGGCAACAACACCCCGGTGTTCTTCATCCGCGACACGATGAAGTTCCCCCACTTCATCCGCTCCCAGAAGCGTCGCGGCGGCAACGGCCTACGTGACAACAACATGCAGTGGGACTTCTGGAGCCTGAACCCCGAGTCGGCACACCAGGTCACCTACCTGATGGGCGACCGCGGCATCCCGAAGACCTACCGCCACATGAACGGCTACGGGTCGCACACCTACCTCTGGGTCAACGAGGCCGGCGAGAAGCACTGGGTGAAGTACCACTTCCACAGCGACCAGGGCGTCGAGGGGATCAGCGACGACGAGGCCACCAAGATCGCCGGTGAGGACGCCGACTTCCACCGCCGTGACCTGCACGAGGCGATCGGCCGGGGCGAGTTCCCGAGCTGGACGCTGTCGATCCAGGCGATGCCGTACGAAGAGGCCAAGACCTATCGCTACAACCCGTTCGACCTCACCAAGATCTGGCCGCACAGCGACTACCCGCTGATCAAGGTCGGAAAGATGACGCTGAACCGCAACCCGGAGAACTTCTTCGCCCAGATCGAGCAGGCCGCCTTCGAGCCGAGCGCGGTGGTGCCGGGCATCGGCTTCAGCCCCGACAAGATGCTGCTCGGTCGGGCCTTCTCCTACGCCGACACGCACCGTCACCGCATCGGGCCGAACTACCTGCAGCTTCCGGTCAACCGGCCCCGGGTCGAGGTGAACACCTACACCCAGGACGGACCGATGGCCTTCGAGCACCGCGGCGACGACCCGGTCTACGCACCGAACTCCTTCGGTCGCGGGTACGCCGACGAGGTCGGTGAGGTCAACGACAGCTGGGAGACCGACGGCGCGATGGTGCGTCAGGCCTACACGCTCCGCGAGGCCGACGACGACTTCGGTCAGGCCGGCACCCTCGTTCGCGAGGTGTGGGACGACGAGATCCGCGAGGCCTTCGTGAAGACCGTCTCCGGGCACCTGCTCGGTGGGGTCGAGGGCGACGTGCTGGAGCGTGCCTTCGAATACTGGAAGAGCGTCGACTCCGACACTGGCAAGAAGATCGAGGAGCTGGTCCGCCAGGGCGCCGACGCCGGTGCTCCCGGAGCCCAGCCGGGCGAGGCCAAGGAAGATGCCTCGGCGCCGATCGAGGAGAACCGCACGCACGCCGACAAGTAGGGGTCCGTGGACGCGCTGATCCTGGGCGCGACCATCGGGCTCGCGGCCGGGGTCAGCCCCGGACCGATGCTGTTCCTGACGATCACCTCCGCCCTGCGCTCCGGCACTCGGGCGGGGGTGATCGTCGCTTGTGCGCCACTGCTCTCCGACATCGTCGTGGTGACGGTCACCCTGCTCGTGCTCGGACAGATGACCGACCTGGTCCTTTCGGTGATCGGCGTGGTCGGCGGGTTGTTCGTGGGCTGGCTCGGCGTACGCACCTGGCTGGAGGCGCGCACGGCCTCGCTGCGGCAGGCTGGTGACCAGCCGCGGGCGTCGACGTTCGTGGCGCTGCGGGAGGGCGTCGTCGTCAACCTGCTCAGCCCGCATCCGTGGATCGCGTGGACGACCGCTCTCGGGCCGTTGACGCTGGCCGCGTGGCGCGAGGAGCCTGCCAGTGCGGTGGTGTTCGTCGTCGCCTTCTACGCGATGCTCGTCGGTGCCAAGGTCGCCCTGGCACTGCTCGCCGGCCAGGGTCGCCGGCGGCTGACTGATCCGGGCTACCGGAATGCGTTGCGGGTTGCGGGCGCGCTGCTCGTGGCCACCGGCGCGGTTCTGGTGGTGGAGTTCGGCGGCAGTCTGGTTTGAGGGTCTTGGACTCGTTCGGCGTGACAGGATCGGCGGGTGCCGGAGACCGACCTGCTGGGAGCGCCGTACACCTTCGAGACGCTGCAGCTGCGGCCCGACGCCGAGGGTGAGGTGGTGGCCACCCTCGTCCACCGGCCGGCCGAGTCCCCGACGGACCCAGAGCCCGGAGAATCGAGCGGCCCGCGCAAGGCGGTGCTGCACGTCCACGGGTTCTGCGACTACTTCTTCCAGACGCTGGCCGCGGACTTCTGGGTGCGACGCGGCTACGACTTCTACGCCCTCGACCTGCGCAAGTACGGCCGCTCGCTGCGCCCGCACCAGACGCCGAACTACGTCGCGGACCTCAGGACGTACTACGAGGAGCTGGACCTCGCCCTCGAGCGGGTCACCGAGCAGCACGACCACGTGGTCTTCAGTGCACACTCCACGGGTGGGCTCACTGTGCCACTCTGGCTGCACGACCGGGGACACCCGGCCGCTGGTGTCTTCCTGAACGCGCCGTGGCTGGACATGCACGGCGACGCCTTCGCGCGGTTGCTGGCGATGCCGGCCATCGGCCGGCTCGGCCTGTTGCGGCCGATGCGGGAGGTCCCGCGCACTGTGAGCGGCGGCTACGCGCGCAGCCTGCACCGCGACCACTTCGGCGAGTGGGACTTCGACCTGGCCTGGAAGCCGGAAGCGTCCTGGCCGGTGTACGCCGGCTGGTTCCGGGCCGTACGGCGAGGCCAGTCGCGGGTCGCGCGCGGTCTCGAGATCGACGCACCTGTGCTGCTGGTCAGCTCGACGAGGTCAGGACACCCGAGCCCGGACAGCAACCCCGACCTGATGTCCACCGACGTGGTGCTGGACGTCGAGCGGATGCGCCGGCGTGCCGCCCGGCTGTCGCGGCACATCACGATCGCGCAGGTCCCCGGCGCCCTCCATGACGTCACCCTCTCCCGCGAGCCGGCCCGCACCCAGGTCTTCGACGAGCTCGACCGCTGGCTATCGGCGTACGTCGATCCCGGCGGTTACCGCTAGCCTCACGCCATGGATCCCATCACTGGCCTCGCCTACGGCCGCATCGCCGTCGGAACCCTCTCGCTGCTGTCGCCGAAGCTGGCCGCACGCGCCTTCCTCCTCGACCCGGGCACGAACCCGCAGGTCCCCTACGTCACCCGGCTGTTCGGGTCCCGCGAGGTGGCGCTCGGTGCGATCACGCTGGCCTCCTCCGGAGCCGCCCGCGAGCGGCTGATCCAGGTCGGCATCGCGGTCGATGGTGCTGACATGGTCACGGGTGTCGCCGCGGCGTCCACGGGTGCGGTCCCGAAGAAGGCCGGCATCATGATGGCGCTGGTTGCAGCCGGAGCCGTGGCGAGCGGCGTGCTCGGCCTCACCGACTGAGGCGTCCGCAAGGACAGGTCAGAGCGGGAAGACGAACGAGGTCACGGCGACGATGCCCACGACCACGATCACCCCACGCAGGACATTGGGCGGGAGCCGGCGACCCACGGTCGCACCCAGCTGACCGCCGATGACTGACCCGACGGCGATCAGGCCGGCCGCGCCCCAGTTGATGGTGTCGGCCGCGCCTTCGGGCACATGCGGCAGGTCGAAGAAGTACAGCAGGATGAACACGAGCGCGGCCACCGCGTTGACGAGCAGGGCCAGCACGTTCTTGGTGGCGTTGTGGCGCTGCATCGAGTCCATCACCCCGATGCCCAGGATCGCCATCAGCAGCACCCCCTGAGCGGCACCGAAGTATCCGCCGTAGACACCGGCGAGGGTGACCGCCGGCCACACCCACCAGGCCCCGTGCTCGGCCATGCCGCCACGTGCCTCCGCACGGGCGGCCACCCGCGCTGAGATTCGCGGGCCGAGGATGACCAGGACGCACCCGAGCAGGATCAGCACCGGCACGATCGCGTCGAAGGCAGCCGACGGCAGCCACAGCAGCAGCAGCGCGCCGAGAATGCCGCCCAGCAGCGAGCCGATGCCGAGCCTGATCAGACGGGCACGCTGACCGGCGAGCTCCGCTCGGTAGCCGATCGCCCCGGAGAGCGAGCCCGGCACGAGGCCGATCGTGTTCGACACGTTGGCGGTGACCGGGGGGATCCCGAACGCGAGCAAGGTCGGGAAGGTGATCAGGGTTCCCGAGCCCACGACCGTGTTGATCGTCCCCGCCGCCACCCCAGCGAGCAGGATGGCGACGACCTCCAGCGGGCTCACTGGCCGGCGGGCGCCTCTCCTGTGGGGTCACCCGGGTCGACGGTGGGGGGCTTCGGGTCAGCGACGGGCTGGCCCTGCGCCGTACGCGCGGCCCCCTCGGCAGCGGCGATCGCCTTCTCGACCTCCGCATGCGTGTCCGCCAGCATCGACCCGGGGTCGGTGCTGCGGGCCGACTCGGCGTCGGTGTCAACGCGCACGCGCGGTCCGCCGGAGTGCTTCGGGATGCCGGAGACCTCGTGCACGGCCGAACCCAACCCCTCCAGGGCCTTGGTGATCTCGGAGGGCACGACCCACACCTTGTTGGCCGAGCCCTCGGCGATCTTCGGCATCATCTGGAGGTACTGGTAGGCCAGCAGTGCCTGGTCGGGCTGCCCGTCGTGGATCGCCTGGAACACGGTCTGGATCCCCTGGCCCTCACCTTGCGCCTTGAGGATCGTGGCCTCGCGGTTGGCCTGGGCACGCAGGATGAGCGCCTCCCGGTCTCCCTCTGCGTTCAGGATGGCCGCCTGCTTGTTGCCCTCTGCGGTGAGGATCGCGGACTGGCGCTGACCCTCGGCGGTGAGGATCACCGCACGCTTGTCGCGGTCGGCGCGCATCTGCTTCTCCATCGAGTCCTTGATGGAGGGCGGCGGGTCGATCCCCTTGATCTCGACACGGCCGACCCGGATGCCCCAGCGGCCGGTCGCCTCGTCGAGGACGAGCGAGAGCCCGCGGTTGATCTCCTCACGCGAGGTCAGGGTCTGCTCGAGCGTCATGCCGCCGACGATGTTGCGCAGGGTCGTCATGGTCAGCTGCTCGACGGCCGAGATGTAGTTGGCGATCTCGTAGGTGGCCGACACCGGGTCGGTGACCTGGAAGTAGATGACCGTGTCGATCGACACGACAAGGTTGTCCTCGGTGATCACCGGCTGTGGCGGGAACGAGACGACCTGCTCACGGATGTCGATGACGTAGCGCACCCGGTCGACGAACGGGGTGACGACGTTCAGCCCCGGCTGCAGGGTGTTCTTGTACTTGCCGAACCGCTCCACGATCCCCGCGCGAGCCTGCGGAATGATCCTGATGGTCTTCGCCAGGACGAGCACGACGAAGACCAGGAGCAGGCCGAAAATGATGAGGATTGCGCCACCCATCGTGACCCCTTCTTCCTTGTGAGTCGGGGCCTTCAGGACCCGAGCCGGTGGGCGCGCAGCACGTACGCCGTCGCGCCCTTGATCTGTACCACGTCCACGACCTCGCCGGCCTCGATGCGGTCGTCCTCGTCATAGGGGACGGCCGTCCACTCGTCGCCACCGATCTTCACCCGGCCCGGGGCGCTGTGCGTGAGCTCGCGCAGCACGGTCGCCCGCTTGCCGATCAACGCCTCGGCGCCGACCTTGAGCGTGGGCCCGCTGTGCAGGCGTTGTACGACGCTGGGGCGGATGAGACCAAGGAGGGCAACCGACGTGACCAGCGCGAGGATGATCTGCAGCGGGAGCGGCCCACCGAGCAGATCGGTCACGGCGCCGACGAGGGCGCCACCGGCGAGCATCACCAGGAAGAGGTCGAGACTGAGCAGCTCCAGAGACCCGAAGAGGACTGCCAACCCGAGCCAGCCGGCCCACAGGTTGTCGCTCAGCCAGTCCATGGCAGGAGCCTATCCAACGGCTCGCGAAGGTCAGGTGCGCCGACGCGCTGAGTAGCGACCGTCCTTCTCGTCGAGCTCGAGCGACATCCCGAACGTCTCGCTGAGGATCTCCTCGGTCATCACGTACGGCAACGGGCCGGCGGCCACTGCACGGCCACCCCGCAGCATCAGGGCATGGGTGAACCCGGGCGGTATCTCCTCGACGTGGTGCGAGACCAGCACCGTCGCGGGGGCGAACTCGTCGAGGGCGAGTGTCGACAGGGTCGTGACCAGGTCCTCGCGGCCACCGAGGTCGAGCCCGGCGGCCGGCTCGTCGAGGATGAGCAGCTCGGGGTCGGTCATCAGCGCTCGCGCGATCTGGACACGTTTGCGCTCGCCCTCGCTGAGAGTCCCGAAGGTGCGGTCGAGCAGTGCTCCGGCGCCGATCCCCACGAGGAGCTCCCGGGCACGCTCGTGGTCGAGCTCGTCGTAGTGCTCGCGCCAGCGCCCGACCACGCCGTACGACGCCGAGACCACCACGTCGCGCACGAGCTCGTGCCGCGGGATCCGGTCGCCGACTGCAGCGCTGGTCCAGCCGATGCGCGGGCGGAGCTCGAACACGTCGACGGTGCCGACCACCTCACCGAGGATCCCGACGACACCGGAGGTCGGGTGGATCTGGGCCGAACAGACCTGGAGCAACGTGGTCTTGCCGGCGCCGTTGGGTCCGAGGATCACCCACCGCTCGTCGTCCTCGACCATCCAGTCGACGCGGTCCAGCAGCGTTGCCTGGCCTCGCTTCACCGTGACGTCGGCGAGCTCCACGACGGCGGTCATGGGCGCCAACCTAGCGGCCGCTCCCCTGTTTCGGCGGCACCGGGGCGGGGTGTCAAATGGACCCAGTCCGAGGAGGCGCCCGGCGCAGTCTCCTAGGCTGCCCGGGTGAGCTCGCTGCCGATGTCCGCTGTTCTCGCGACCTGGCTGGAGGCAGCTCGGATCGGGCAGGTGAGCCCCGAGGAGCTCGCCGACACCGTGCGCGGTGACGACCCCCGCCACCTGGTGGTCGGGCTGCCGGAGCACGACGTCCTGGAGCTGTACGAGCTGCCCGCGGTGGTCACCGGACGGGTCTCGCTCGCCCTGCCCGCGCCCGGGGACCTGGTGGGACTGGGTGGACCGGCGTCGTTCAACGTGGCGGCGACCGACGCCGGTGAGGCCGTCGTAGCAGGGGCGTTCGGCTTGGTGCCGGAGGTGGACGCACGCACCGTCGTGTGGCGCGCCTATCCGGCCGACCGGGTGCCGTGGGTCGACGACCGGGAGACCGCCATGGAGCTCAAGCTGGCCCTCGCCGACGTCACCCGCAGGCTGGTCGACCTCGACGTCGCCGCCTGGCAGCCCGACATTCCCGACCTGCTGCTCAACCTGCGACACCGGGCGCCGCTCCCCCTTCCTCCCGGGTACGACGCCCGCAGGGCCGAGACCGCGGAGCGCGCCGTGCTCTGCATGGACATCCTCGAGCTGGCCCGTTCCGATGACGGCGGAGCGGTGTCGGCGTACGAGATGCAGCGCCGGCGGTCCGCCCTCGACGACCTGGGCCGGGCGACGCGCAGGGCGCTGGTCGGTGCCTGCTCCTCGCGCGGCGACTGAGGCCGATAACCTCGGCACGTGCCAGAGGAGACGCCCGAGACGCCGCGGACACTGCTGATCACCCTGACCGGCAAGGACCGGCCCGGCGTGACCTCCCTGGTCTTCGACACCCTCGCCCACTTCGGCGTCGAGGTGCTCGACATCGAGCAGATCGTCCTGCGACGCCGACTGATCCTCGGTCTTCTGGTCAGCGCACCGCGTGACTGGAAGCCCCTGCGCCGTGCGATGGAAGAGGTGGCGGCGGCCCTGGACATGACCCTCGAGCTCGACCGTGGCTCCGGCGACAACCGCCCGCGACCCGAGGGGCGCAGCCACGTCACCGTGCTGGGCACGCCGCTGAAGTCCGGTGCGGTCGCAGCGATCGCCGGCCGGATCGCCGACACCGGCGCCAACATCGACCGCATCGAGCGGATGGCGCGCTACCCGATCACCGCGATCGACCTGCACGTCTCGGGTGCCGCCCCGGAGAGGCTCCGCGACATCCTCACCCGCGAGGCCGCCCAGCAGGGCGTGGACATCGCCGTACAGGCCGCCAACCTGATGCGCCGCGGCATGCGCCTGATCGTGATGGATGTCGACTCCACCCTGATCCAGGGAGAGGTCATCGAGATGCTCGCGTCGTACGCCGGATGCGAGGCGGAGGTCGCCCGCGTCACCGACCAGGCGATGCACGGTGAGATCGACTTCGCCGAGAGCCTGCGCCAGCGGGTGGCCCTGCTCGAGGGGCTGGACGCAGCCGCGCTCGACAAGGTGTACGACGCGCTGCAGCTCGCGCCCGGAGCCCGCACCACCGTGCGGGTGCTCAAGCGGCTCGGCTACCGGTTCGCCATCGTCAGCGGCGGGTTCACCCACATGACCGACCGCCTGGCCGCGGAGCTCGGGATCGACTTCGCGGTGGCCAACGAGCTCGAGGTCGTCGACGGCAAGCTCACCGGTCACCTGGTCGGCGACATCATCGACCGGGCGGGCAAGGCCGACGCCCTGCGCAGGTTCGCCGAGCAGTGCGGCATCCCGGTGGGCGCGACCATCGCGATCGGTGACGGCGCCAACGACCTCGACATGCTCAACGCCGCCGGGCTCGGGATCGCGTTCAACGCCAAGCCCGTCGTGCAGGAGGCCGCGCACGCCTCCGTGAACGTGCCCTACATGGACGCCGTGCTCTACCTGCTGGGGATCAGCCGCGAAGAGGTCGTCGCCGCCGACGCCGAGGCCGGCATCACGACCCCTGCGCCGCCCGTCTGACCGACTCGACGTACTGCCGGGTCGCTGGGGCCAGCCGGGCGTACGCCAACCTGCGAATGTGGCTGCATGGTCAGTTGAACGCTGCTCTGACCTCATGCGCGACATTCGCATGTCTGGCTACGCGGAAGCCTGGGTCACTCGCCAGGGCCGGTGCTGCTCGTACGCCAACCTGCGAATGTGGCTGCATGGTCAGTTGAACGCCGCTTTGACCTCATGCGCGACATTCGCATGTCTGGCTACGTGGAGGGCCCCACCGTTGGCAGCGCGTCAGCCCTTGCTGACGTGGAACGCGGCGAGGTGGCCGGTCGCAGGACCGAGCTCGGCCCACGGCACGGCGACTTCGAGCGCGGCCAGGGCACCCGGTGGGTAGCCCCGCGCGAGCCCGCGGAAGGCGTTCGGTTCGGGGTCGCCGTCGTCGAGGAGATAGACCAGCGACGCGGCAGTCGGGTTGTGCCCGACGAAGATCACGATCTGCGCGTCCGCCGGTGCGGTGCGCAGGAGGTCGACGGCGGTGTCGGCGTCCGCGGTGTAGACGGCGTCCTCGACGCGGGTGTCGGCCGCTGCGCCAGACCCTTCCACCACGGCTTCCCAGGTCTCCTGGGCCCGGACGGCCGACGAGACAAAGGCGTGCGTCGGGACCATGCCCCGCCTCGCGAGCCATTCGCCGGTGGCGAGGGAGGTCCGCCTGCCGCGGTCGGTGAGCCGGCGTCGGTGGTCCTCGGCTGCGAAGGACTCGGCCTGGCCGTGGCGAAGAATTATGAGCAGGTGCGGCCCCTCGACGGACGAATCAGGAGAAGGCGGGCTCACCGACGCACTCTATTCACCCCTAGGCTTCCTGTCATGCCAACGGCGGAGAGTGGAACGGGCGACCTGCTCGTGATCGGGGGTGCCGAGGACAAGCTCGGCAAACGGACAGTCCTCAAGGAGTTCGTCGATCGCGCGGGCGGACCGGAGGCGCGGATTGCCGTCGTCCCGACTGCGTCCTCGCTCGGACCGGAGATCATCGAGGTGTACGCCGCGCTCTTCCACCGGCTCGGAGCGGCCGAGGTGTACGGCGTACGCCCCGAGGACCGCGCGCAGGCCTCCGACCCGGCCGTCGTCGCCGAGCTGGACCGGGCCACCGGGATCTTCATGACCGGCGGCAACCAGCTCAAGCTCTCCACGGTGATCGCCGGCACCGCGTTCGGCCACGCGATCGTGGCTGCTCGCGAGCGCGGCGTCACCATCGGCGGCACCTCGGCCGGGGCAAGCATCCAGTCCTCGCACATGGTGGCGTTCGGTCCCGGTGGCGCCACCCCCAAGCAGCGGATGACGCAGGTGGCCGCCGGCCTCGGCCTCGTCGAGAGCTGCGTGATCGACCAGCACTTCGCCCAGCGGAACCGCTACGGCCGGCTGCTGATGATCGTCTCGCAGAGCCCGCAGCTGCTCGGGATGGGCGTCGACGAGGACACCGGCGCCGTGATCAGCCGCACAGCGGAGGGCGACATCCTGAGCGTCGTCGGGCGCGGCTCAGTGACGCTGATGGACGGCACCCAGATGGTCACGAACGCACACCAGGCCCGCGAGCACCGCCCGATCCTGGCCTCCGGGGTGATCCTGCACGTGCTGCCCGCCGGTGCGCAGTTCAACCTGACCACGCGCCGGCTATGCGCCAGTGTCCCCAGCGTCGACCCGGCCAACGCCGACGAATTGGCGTCGGCCAACCGTGATCTGCGCAAGATGGCCCGAGACATCGCAGCCGGAGACATCGGGCCCTCCGTCCTGCGCCGCCGCATCGCCCGACGAAGCAGAGGCAACGTTTAAGTGAGTGAGAGCGCCAGGACCGAGCCGGGCAGCGACCAGTCAGCCGCCGTGCGCACTGGCGCCGGCCGCCCCACGGCCGATCTCGCCATCATCGAGACTCGCGTCTACCGCGGGGCCAACGTCTGGTCCTACGACAAGGCCATTCACCTTGTGGTCGACCTCGGCGTCCTCGAGGAGTACCCCACCAACACGCTCCCCGACTTCACCGACCGCTTGCTCGAGGCCCTGCCCGGCCTGCGCGAGCACTCCTGCTCCCGTGGCCGAAGGGGTGGCTTCGTCGAGCGGTTGCACGAGGGCACCTGGCTCGGTCACGTCGCCGAGCACGCGGCCCTGGCCCTCCAGCAGGTCGTCGGCCACGACATCCGGCGCGGCAAGACGCGTCAGGTCAAGGGGCACAAGGGCCGCTACAACATCGTCTTCGGGTACGTCGACGAGCAGGTCGGACTGGAGGCGGCCCGGCTCGCCGTACGCCTGGTCAACCATCTCGTCGAGGCCGACCCGCACTTCGACTTCGAGGACGAGCTGGACACGTTCATCCTGCGCGCGCAGCGCACGGCGTTCGGCCCGTCGACGCAGGCGATCATCGACGAGGCCGTCTCCCGCGACATCCCGTGGATCCGGCTGAACAAGCACTCGCTGGTGCAGCTCGGGCAGGGCGTCCACGCCAAGCGCATCCGGGCGACGATGACCTCGGAGACCAGCTCGATCGCGGTCGACATCGCCTCCGACAAGGACCTCACCACGCGTCTGCTCGGTGCGGCCGGTCTGCCGGTGCCCAAGCAGGAGTCGGTGCGTACGGCGGACCAGGCAGCCACCGTCGCCAGCCGGATCGGCTTTCCCGTCGTGGTCAAGCCGCTCGACGGGAACCACGGCCGTGGGGTCTGCCTCAACCTGCAGAACGAGGACGACGTCCGGGATGCCTTCCCGGTCGCCAAGGACCAGTCGCGCCGCGGCTGGGTGATCGTCGAGTCGTTCGTGACCGGCAAGGACTACCGCTGCCTGATCATCGACGGCAAGGTCGCGGCGATCGCGGAGCGGGTGCCCGCACACGTAATCGGCGACGGCACCAGCAACGTGCAGCAGCTCGTCGACCTGACCAACGCCGATCCGCGCCGCGGTGTCGGGCACGAGAAGATCCTGACCCGCATCAAGGTCGACGCGGCGGCCGAGGAGGTCCTCGCCGGGCAGGGGCACACGCTGACCTCGGTGCCCGACCAGGGCGAGACGGTCAAGCTCGCCCTCACCGGCAACATGTCCACCGGCGGCATCTCCATCGACCGCACCTTCGAGGCGCACCCCGAGAACGCCGAGATCGCCGAGGAGGCGGCCCGGATGATCGGGCTGGACATCGCCGGCATCGACTTCATCTGCCCCGACATCACCCAGCCGGTGCGCGAGACCGGTGGCGCGATCTGCGAGGTCAACGCAGCGCCGGGTTTCCGGATGCACACGCACCCGACCATCGGTGAGCCGCAGTTCATCTCCAAGCCCGTGGTGGACATGCTGTTCCCACCGGGCGCCCCCAGCCGGATCCCGATCGTGGCCGTGACCGGCACCAACGGCAAGACGACCACGAGCCGGATGATCAGCCACATCTTCAAGGGCATGGGTCGCAAGGTCGGCATGACCTCGACCGACGGTGTGGTCATCGACGAGCGACTCCTCATCCGCGCCGACGCGTCGGGTCCGCGTAGTGCCCGGATGGTGCTGCAGAACCCACGCGTCGACTTCGCCGTGTTCGAGGTCGCGCGCGGTGGGATCCTGCGAGAGGGCCTCGGCTACGAGCGCAACGACGTGGCCGTCGTGCTCAACGTGCAGCCCGATCACCTCGGCCTGCGCGGCATCGACACCGTCGAGCAGCTGGCCAACGTCAAGGCGGTCCTGGTCGAGGCGGTCCCGCGGGACGGCCACGCAGTGCTCAACGCCGACGACCCGCTGGTGCGCGAGATGCGCCGGCGGTGCTCGGGACAGGTGGTGTGGTTCTCGATGGCCGAGCCCGGCTCGGAGGAGCGCGACATGATCGACGCCCACTGCCGCCGGGGCGGCAAGGCGCTCGTGCTGCAGCCGACCGAGCGCGGCGAGATGATCGTCGTACGACATGGCGGGCGCGACATGCAGCTCGCCTTCACCCACCTGCTGCCATCGACGTTCTACGGGCGTGCCCGGATGAACGTGCAGAACGCGCTCGCCGCCGCTGCTGCCGCGTTCGCGTCCGGCGCCCCGCTGCACGACATCAGGCAGGGGCTGCGCACCTTCTCCACCAGCTACTACCTCTCCCCCGGCCGCCTCAACGAGATCGAGGTCAACGGGGTCAACGTGATCGTGGACTACTGCCACAACGCGCCCGGCATGCGGATGCTCGGCGACTTCGTCGACCGCACCGGGGACAGCCTGGACTCGGGCAGTGAGCTCGGCAAGCGTTCACGCATCGGCGTGATCGCGACCGCGGGCGACCGTCGGGACGAGGACATGCGTGAGCTCGGCGAGATTGCCGCACAGCACTTCGACGTGGTGATCGTGCGCGAGGACGTCGCCCTGCGTCGGCGTCCCAGGGGCGAGACGGCCGGCTTCGTGGCGGAGGGCGTCCGTGCCGCGATGGAGGCGGGTGCTCGCTGCAAGCAGGTCGAGGTCGTCCTCGACGAGATCGACGCCGTGCGGCACGCGATGAGCCGCTCGAACTACGGCGACCTGCTGATCCTGTGCGTCGACCAGCACCCGCTGGTGATGTCGGAGCTGGAGAACTGGTCACCTCACGCACAGGCCGGTGCGTCATCGGGCGGCGACGACACCCACGTCGCGGACCCCGACTACACGCCACCGTCCGTCCAGTAGCGCCTGCCTAGTCCTGCTGGGCCTTCGCGGCCTTCCTGGCCGGTGTCTTTCCCTTCAGCCGGACCCACAGCTGGCCCTGCCCGGACGCGGCCTTGACGGTGCGGGTCTCGAGGAAGGGCTGTCCCTTGACGAGGTCGCTGAGCTTCGCGAAGCCGTGGGTGCGCGGGTCGAACGAAGGGTCGGTCCGGTTCAGGTGGCTGCCCAGGCTGCCGAGGGCCGACCAGTCGTCGTCGTCCGAAGCCGTCTTGTTCAGGGCCTTGGTCAGCAGGCTCTGCAGGTTGCGCTTCGACACCGGCGCGGCCTCACCCGCGTCGTCAGTCCCTGCTCGCTGGGGCGTCGATGCAGCCACGGGTGGGGCATCGGCGTCGCGGAGCACCTCCAGGAACGTGAACTTGTCGCAGGCGTCCTGGAACGGCTTGGGGGTCTTGCGCTGGCCGACGCCGTAGACGGTCTTGCCCGCCTCGCGCAGCCGGGTGGCCAGCCGGGTGAAGTCCGCGTCGCTCGAGACGATCACGAAGCCGTCAACATTTCCGGCGTACAGCAGGTCCATCGCGTCGATGATCAGTGCCGAGTCGGTGGAGTTCTTGCCGCTGGTGTTGGCGAACTGCTGCATCGGAGAGATCGCGTGCTGGTGCAGCTCCCCCTTCCAACCGTTGAGCTGCTGCTGGGTCCAGTCGCCGTACGCGCGCTTCACCGTCAGCTGTCCGTAGCTGGCCAGCTCCTCGAACATCTCCCGGGTCTGCTTGGGGGAAGTGTTGTCGGCGTCGATCAGGACGGCCAGCTTGTGGTCGCTCATGAGGTGTCCATCTCCTTGGTTGCTCGGTGGGTCTCGCTCAGGCGACCGACCTCTTGCAGGCCGAACCACGAGATGACGCCACCCACCACCAGCATGCACGACGCGGCCAGCATGGCGCGGTGGTATCCCTCGGTGAGGGCGACCGGATCGCGGTACTCGGCTCCAGCCAGCCCCACGAGGGCGGGCAGCGCGGCGACCGCGATCAGTGTCCCGGAACGCGCGATAGCGTTGTTGATGCCACTCGCGACCCCGGCGTGCCGGTCAGGAGCGGCGGCCAGCACGGCGACGGTCAGCGGCGAGACGAGACTGGTCAGGCCGAAGGCCAGCAAGGTGATCCCGGGGAGGACGTCGCGCAGGTACGTCGCGCCGGCGTCGACGCCACTGAGCAGGAAGATGCCAGTGGCACAGATGAGCGGGCCGACGGTCATCGGGACCCGCGGACCGAGCCGCGCGGCGAGCACCGAGGCCCTCGAGGAGAACAGCAGCATCACCAGCGCGATCGGCACCGTGGCGAGGCCGGCTGCGATGGCGCCGTACCCCACGGTGACCTGCAGCTGCAGGACGAGGAAGAACAGCACCGTCCCGAGCGCGCCGTACACCAGGAAGGTCATCAGGTTCGCGGCAGTGAACACTCGCGACCGGAACATCGACAACGGCGCCATGGCGTGCGGACGTCGCTCGAGTACGACGAACGCAGCCATCGCCACGAGTCCGACGAGGATGCCGACGACCATCACGGCCGCATCGAGAGTGCGCCACGAGGTCAGCAGGTACGTCGTGACGCCCAGCGCCAGAGCGCCGGTGAGGGCGCCGGGTACGTCGAACCGCCCCGTTGCCGTGTCGTCGCGCGACTCCGGCACCCGCATGCCCATCAGCACCACGAGCGCGCACAGGGGCAGGTTGATCGCGAAGATCCAGCGCCAGCCGGCATGGTCGACCAGGAAGCCGCCCAAGAGGGGCCCGATGGCCGTGGCGACACCGGCGAAGCCGGCCCACGTGCCGATGGCGGCCGCCCGGTCCTCGCGACGGAACGAGGACTGGATGAGCGAAAGCGCGCCGGGCACGAGCAGTGCGGCGGCAGCGCCCTGCAGGACGCGGAAGAGGACCAGCTGGACGGGCGACTGGGCGAAAGCGCACAACGCGCTGCCGAGGGCGAAGCCCACGACGCCGAGCAGGTAGATGCGTCGTCGTCCGAGCCGGTCCCCGAGGGCGCCCCCGACCAGAATCAGCGCGGCCAGGCTGAGCAGGTAGCCGTTGAAGACCCACTGCAGGTCCGCGAGGGAGGCGTCTAGGTCGATGCCGATCTGTCGCAGCGCGATGTTGACGACTGTTCCGTCCAGCATCGCGACGCCGGAACCCAGGGTGACGGTGGCCAGGGTGATTCTGCCGCGGGTGGAGCGCAGTTCGAGGAGCCGGACTTCCGGCTCGTCGTGCGTGTCGTGATCAGGTGCGCTCCGAGGCACGTTCGACCTTAGCCCGGAGCCGCTCCGGGCTGTCCGCGGTAGCTCCCTGCTCGCCGAGCCAGTCGTAGACCTCCTGCCGCTCGGCATGGCACATCAGCCCCACCACGTCCCCGGGCTCGGCGAGGTCGACCAGCGCCTTGAGCGAGTCGAGCTCGGTGGGGTAGGCCTCGATGTCCGTCATCCCGACCCGCTCGGCCCCGGCCCGCATCAGCGACTCGATCCCCTCGACGGTGCGACCGCGCAGGTAGCGCTCCTTGTGACCGATCGCCACCACGTCGGCGTCCCGGGCAGCGATCTCTCCGAGCATCTCGATGAGGTCGTCCTGCCGGTCGCCCACCGCACCGAGCCCGAGCAGCAGGCAGCGGCCCGGGACCCTCAGCCCGCGCATGATCTCGATCAGCGCCTCGAGGCCGGCCTCGTTGTGGGCCAGGTCCATCACCACCGAGACCTCGCCCGCAGACGTGCTGAGGCTGAAGATGTTCATCCGGCCGGGATTGTGCTCGGCGTCGGGACGGAACGACTGGAGGCCGGCGATGACGTGCCGGCGATCGATGCCTGCACCGAGCGCGGCGGATGCCGCGGCCAGGGCGTTCTCCACGTTGTAGCGCGACAGCCCGCTCAGCGTCATCGGCACGTCGACGACCTCCACAAGGGGGTCGGCCCGGTTGCCGTCCAGCACGGTGACCCAACCGTCGATGACCGTGGTGGCTCGTCCGCCGTGCGAGAGGACCTCTCGCAGGGCCGGCGAGTCCGGGTCGCGGGAGAACACCCACGGACGGGCGGGCGTCGTCGTACGCATGGCGAAGACGCGAGGGTCGTCGGCGTTGAGCACCGCCCACCCGGACTTCTTGGTGATCCGGGCGACCACGCCCTTGACCTCGGCGAGCTGGTCGACCGTGTCGATGCCCTGGTGACCGAGGTGGTCGGCGGTGACGTTGGTGACCACCGAGACGTCGTTGCTGACCAGGCCGATCCCCTTGAGCAGGATCCCGCCCCGCGCAGTCTCCGTGACCGCGAAGTTCACCTGCTTGTAGGCCAGCACCCGGCCCGCCCCGGACGGACCCGAGTAGTCGCCCGCCTCGACGAGCTCCCCGTCGACGTAGATGCCGTCGGTGTTGGACCAGCCGACGAGGTGACCGGATTCCCTTGCGATGTGCGCGATCATCCGCGACGTCGTCGTTTTCCCGTTGGTGCCGGTGACCGCCACCACCGGCACGCGTGGCCGGATCGTGGTCGGTGCCGGTCCGCGCTCGACCGCGGACACCTGGTCAGCAGCAGCCTCGATGAGGGCGGTGACCTCGACGGTGCCGAGTCCGTCGATCACCGAGGCCACGGCCTCGCCCAGGGCGCAGGCCCGGTTGCGGTCGCGCCACGGGTAGGCGACGACGATCCGCTCGGGCTTCGCCGTCGGCCGAACGCGTACGCCGAGCCGGGTCGTCCCGGACGCGGACGCGATCCGCCGGACCAGCTTGGTGACCAACCGGGTCAAAGAACGCTGACGGAAACCGCTCAGCGGTGTTCCTGCACGGATCGAGGAGATCCCCAGCGCCTCGGCTAGACGTCGGAGGTCTGCCTCCGGTGCCTGCGCCAGCGCGGTGACATCGAGGGTCAGCTTGATGGCGGCGCGAGGGAAGTAGAGGTTGGGCCCCTCGAGGACCCTCAGCTCCACCAGTGCGGACTCGGGTTCGGGCACGACCGAGTCCTCGCGGTCAGTCGTCCTCGAGGCGGAAGCCGACCTTGATGCCGACCTGGAAGTGCTCGACCTTGCCGTCCTTGACGGCTCCGCGGACCTGCGTGACCTCGAACCAGTCAACGTGCCGCAGAGTGCGGGAGGCCCGCTCGACACCGTTGCGAACGGCCTGGTCGATCCCCTCGGGAGAGGTGCCGACGATCTCGGTTACGCGGTAGGTGCGGTTGGACATCGGCGATCACTCCTGTGCTGGGCGGTGTGGACCCGCCAAGGATGCCATGTCCGGATCTGGGGCATGCAGGCGCGACGTACGCTGGTTGATGTGGCAGTACCCCGCAGGACCAGGCACGAGGCAACGCCCGTCCGCATCACCACCGCACCGATCAGTGCTAGCGATGATCTCGACCGTCGGCGGCGCCGCTACCTGTTCTCGATGGCCATCCGGACCGCGTGCTTCCTCGGCGCCGTGGTGGTCGGTCCGGGTTGGCTCCGCTGGGTGCTCGTGATCGGTGCGTTCATCCTCCCGTACATCGCCGTCGTGATGGCCAACAGCGCCTCCCCGCGCATCGAGGGTGCGGACCTGGTGGCGCCCGACCCGCGCTACAAGGAGCTCGGCGGGTGAGCGATCCGGCTCAGGAGCCCGAGATCTGCTCGGCCAAGGGCTGCCATGCGATCGCGGTGCACGAGCTGCGGTGGAACAACCCCAAGCTGCACACCCCCGACCGGCGCAAGGTCTGGCTGGCCTGCGACGAGCACCGGGAGAGCCTCTCCACCTTCCTCGCGGCCCGGAAGTTCCTGCGCGAGGTCACGCCGCATTGACGCCATAGGGGGCTGAGCTCGCTCAGCCGCCGATGGCGGACATGGGACGGGTGGGTTGCAGGAAGGACTCGTCGTCGATGCCGTGGCCCGGGCGCTTCGTCATCATCGCCAGGCGCCACTGGTCGGCGATCTGGGCGTCGGTGCTGTCCCCGCGGAGGGCGGCACGCAGGTCGGACTCCTCGCGCGCGAACAGGCAGTTGCGGACCTGGCCGTCGGCGGTCAGCCGGACGCGGTCGCAGTCGCCGCAGAACGGCCTGGTCACCGAGGCGATGACTCCGACCTTGGCCGGGCCACCGTCGACGAGGAACGTCTCGGCCGGGGCACTTCCCCGGTGCTCCGGGTCGGGAGTGAGGGTGAACTCCGACTCGAGCGAGGCGAAGATCTCGGCGGCCGTGATCATGCCCTCACGAGACCAGTTGTGCTGGGCGTCCAGCGGCATCTGCTCGATGATCCGCAGCTGGTAGTCGTGGTCGAGGCAGTAGCGCAGCAGCTCGGGGGCGTGCTTGTCGTTGATTCCGCGCAGCAGGACCGCGTTGACCTTCACTGGCCCGAGCCCGGCACGGTGTGCCGCCTCGAGGCCGGCGAGCACGTCGTCGAGCCGGTCGCGCCGGGTGATCTGGTGGAACAGGTCGCGGCGGACGGTGTCCAGGCTGACGTTGACCCGGTCGAGGCCGGCGGCCGCCAGGGTCTCGGCGGTGCGGGACAGACCGAGGGCGTTGGTGGTCAGGGAAACCTCGGGGGTGGGGCTGAGCGCCTTGCTGCGCGCGACGATGTCGGGCAGGCCGCGCCGCAGCAGTGGCTCTCCCCCGGTGAACCGGACCTCGCGGATACCGAGGTGCTCGACACCGATCCTGACCAGGCGGACGACCTCGTCGTCGGTGAGCGTCTCCTCCGTGGGGAGCCACTCCAGGCCCTCGGCGGGCATGCAGTAGCTGCAGCGCAGGTTGCACCGATCCGTCAGCGAGACGCGCAGGTCCGTGGCCACGCGCCCGTAGCTGTCGGCGAGTCCGGTGACTGCGATGGGTGTGCTCACCTGCACAGTCTAGGAGAGGACCCCACGAACTAGGCTCTCGTCGTGAGATTCCTGCTGAGTCGCCGCTGGGTGCTGTTCGCCCTGGTGGTGGCAGTTCTGGCCTGGCTGGCCGTCCAGCTGGGCCAGTGGCAGTTCCATCGGCTGGAGGACCGCAAGCAGGACAACCGCATCGTCGCCACCAATCTGGACCGGCCGCCCGCCCCCGTCGACGAGGTGCTTTCCACGGACCGGCGGCCGAGCGCGCAGGACGAGTGGCGCCGGGTCACGGTCCACGGGACGTGGGACGACACGCACACGGTCGTCCTGAAGTACCAGACCCGGGACAAGGGCGCCGGGGTCGACGTGGTCACGCCGCTGGTCACCGACGATGGCGCCGCCGTGCTCGTGGACCGCGGCTGGATGGCCACGAAGAACACCGGTGGCAGCAGGCCGAAGCTCCCGGAGGTGACGCCGGGCGACGTCACCGTCACTGGTTGGGTACGACGGGACGCGACCGGCAGTGCCACGAAGGTCAGTGACGACCTGTCCACCCGGGCGATCTCCTCGAGGCGGATCGCCGAGGTGACGCCGTACCCGCTCTACCGGGGCTTCGTCGACCTGGCCGAGGAGAGCCCGGAGCCGACGACGAACCTGCGACCGACCGAGCTCCCCGACGACACCAGCAACGGGCCGCACTTCTTCTACGGCCTCCAGTGGTGGTTCTTCGGGGCGTTGGCGATCTTCGGGTTCTTCTACCTCGCCTGGGACGAGGTCAGGCAGCGTCGCCAGCGACAGGAGTCAGAGCGCCCGGAGCATGCCGCCGTCCACGGGCAGCATCACCCCGGTGACGAAGGATGACGCCGGGCTGAGCAGGAAGGCCGCTGCTGCGGCGAACTCCTCGGGCTCGCCCGTAGCGTCCCAGCGGGATCGTGGCGATCGCCTTCTCCCGCGCGGCCTCCTGCGTCGCCCGTGGAGGCGTCCAGCTCGGCGACCCGCTCGGTGCCGATGCGGCCCGGGAGCAGCCCGTTGACCCTGATGCCGCGGGGGCCGAGCTCGTCGGCCAGCGTCTTGGCCGCCATCGCCAGGCCGGGCCGAAGGCCGTTGGAGATCGCCAGGTTGGGCAGCGGGGCACGCACCGAGCTGGAGAGCACGAAGGCGATCGAGCCGGGACCCTCGATCGCGTTGGCGACGGCCCGGGCGACGCGCAGGCCGCCGACGAACACGGACTCGAAGCTCTTGGTCCAGGCCTCGTCGGGGGTGTCCATCACGGTCCCGGTGGGCGGCCCACCGACGGAGATCAGCGCACCGTCGAGCCGCCCCCACGTGTTCTGGGCGGTCGAGACGAGGCGTTGTGCGGTGTCGGGATCGGAGTTGTCGCCGACGACCCCGACCGCGTTCTCACCCAGCTCCTCGGTTGCGGAGTCGAGGGTCTCCTGGCTGCGTCCGGAGAGTACGACGCGCGCTCCCTCGGCGACGAGTAGCTCGGCGGTGGCGCGGCCGAGACCACGACCGCCGCCGGTGACGACATAGACACGTTCAGAGAGCTGCAGGTCCATGCGCCCAGTTAACCAACCCGGTTAACCGACCGGGTCGGGCTGCGCCGCGTCCTCGATGAACTGGGTCCGGTAGAGGTCGGCGTAGAGCCCGCCCTCGGCCAGCAGCTGCGCGTGGGTGCCGCGCTGCACGATGCGGCCGTCGTCGACCACGAGGATCTCGTCGGCGTTCCGCACGGTGGAGAGCCGGTGGGCGATGACCAGCGACGTGCGGCCCTCGAGCGCCTCGTCGAGGGCGCGTTGTACGGCGTACTCCGACTCGGAGTCGAGGTGCGCCGTCGCCTCGTCGAGTACGACGATCCCGGGAGCCTTGAGCAGGAGCCGAGCGATCGCCAGCCGCTGCCGCTCGCCGCCGGAGAGCCGGTAGCCGCGATCGCCGACCACCGTCTCGAGAGCGTCCGGCAGGCTGCGCACCAGCGATGCGATCCGGGCATGCTCCAGCGCCGACCAGATCTGCTCGTCCGTGGCGTCCGGGGCGGCGTAGCGGAGGTTCTCGCGGATCGTGTCGTGGAACATGTGCGCGTCCTGGGTGACGTAGCCGACCGCGTCCTCGAGGGACTGCAGGGTCAGGTCGCGGACGTCGGTGCCACCGACGCGCACCGTGCCTCCCGAGACGTCGTAGAGGCGCGCCACGAGGTGGGTGATCGTGGTCTTGCCTGCACCCGATGGCCCGACGAGCGCGATCATCTGCCCGGGCTCGGCAGCGAAGCTCACGCCGTGCAGCACCTCGCCCGACTCACGGCTCTCGACGCGAGCCACGGTCTCCAGGCTCGCCAGCGAGACGTCCTCGGCGCGCGGGTAGGTGAAGTCGACCTGGTCGAACTCCACGCGCGAGGCCGCGCGGCCCAAGGCAACGGCATCGGGCTTCTCCACCACGGTGGAGGGGAGGTCGAGGACCTCGAAGACGCGGTCGAAGCTGACCAGCGCGGTCATCACGTCGACGCGGACGTTGGACAGTCCCTGGAGCGGCCCGAGCAGCCGCAGCAGCAGGGTGGCGAGCGCGGTGAGCGTCCCGATCGTGAGGGTGCCGTTGATCGCGAGGCTGCCGCCGATGCCGTAGACGAGGGCAGTGGCCAGAGCCGGGATCAGCATCATCATCGCCATGAAGATCCGCGTGACCAGGGCGATGCGAATGCCCAGGTCGCGCACGACGCCGGCCTTCTCGGAGTAGCTCTCGTCCTCCTCGTCGCGTCGCCCGAACAGCTTGAGCAGGAGAGCGCCGCCGACGTTGAACCGCTCGGTCATCATGTTGCCGAGATCGGCGTTGCCATCCATCTGCCGGCGGGTCAGCCCGCTGATCTGGCGCCCCACCCATCGGGAGGCCAACAGCAGCAGCGGGAAGAGCGCGAGACAGGCAAGCGTGACCTGCCAGCTCAACGCGAACATCGTGATGCCGACGACGATCACGCTGATCGAGTTGGAGACGGTGCCCGAGAGCGTCGAGGTGAACGCGCGCTGGGCGCCGATCACGTCGTTGTTCAACCGGGACACGAGGGCGCCGGTCTGGGTGCGGGTGAAGAAGGCCAGCGACATCCGCTGCACGTGGGCGAACACCTTGGTGCGGAGGTCGAAGATCAGGCTCTCGCCGATGCGCGAGGAGAGGTAGCCGACCGCCACGCCGAGCATCGCGTCGAGGATCGACACGACGCCCATGGCCACCGCGGACCAGAGCACGACGCTGGCGTCCTTGGCGATGACGCCGTCGTCGAGCAGGTGCTTGATCAGCAGCGGGTTGACCACGACGAGGCCGGCGTCGATCACGACGAAGAACAGGAAACCGGCGATCAGCGCCCGGTGCGGCAGCGCGAAGCCGACGACACGGCGAAGGGTCTCGCGCGAGAGCTTCTGGTCGACGACCGACCGGTCACGCCGGGCCGAGCCGAGCATCGCCCAGGGACTCATCCCACTCATCTGCGTCCCCTTCCTGTCGCGAGGTCGCCCCCGGTTTCAACTGTGAGCCTGTCAGCCTCCTCCGACAAGTTCGCGGAACCTGCGGACCTGTGCCTGCCGTTCGGCAAGCCTCTGCTCCTCCAGGTCGCGCCCGCCCGCCCCCAGCAGCAGGGCCTTGGTCTCCCGGACGGCGCCGGCAGTGTTGGCGAGGACGGCCTCGACCAGGTCGGCGGATGTTGCATCGAGCTCGTCGCGGGGCACGGCGATGGTGGCGATGCCCAGCTGACGGGCCTCGTCTGACTCGACGTACCTCGCGGTCGCGCAGATCTCCAACGCCCGCGAGTAGCCAACAAGGTCCACGAGGGGTTTTGTTCCCGTGAGGTCGGGGACGAGGCCGAGCGCAGGCTCCTTCATGCAGAACTTCACGTCGTCCGCGACCACGCGCAGGTCGCAGGCGAGGGCGAGCTGGAAACCCGCACCGATGGCGTAACCGTGCACCGCAGCGACTGAGACGATCTGCGGGTCGGAGAGCCAGGTGAAGCCTCGCTGGAAGCCGTCGATCGCCTCCAGGATCTTCTCGTCCCCGCTCTGGGCGAGCTCGAGGACCGACTCCTCGCCCGCCACCCCCTCCGGACTGAGCAGGTTGATGTCGATGCCCGCGGAGAACGACTCCCCCGCTCCCCTGACGACGACCGCGCGCACCTCCTCGGGAAGGTTGTCGCCGATGGCTGCCAGGGCGTGCCACAACCTCGGCGTCTGGCTGTTCCGCTTGTCCGGCTTGTTCAGCGTGACGGTGAGTACGGCGTCGGTGTGCGAGACCTGCAGGCCGGCAGCGGCCAGGGTCTCCTCGTCGGGGAGGCTCATGCCGGAAGCGTAGGGCCGTCCCGCCGTGTCGCGACGGGACGGGTCAGGCGAGCGAGACGAGGTCCGCGTAGTCGGGGGTCCAGTGGTCCTCGACGCCGTCGGGGAGGATCAGCACGCGGTCCGGCTCGAGGGCGTGTACGGCGCCCTCGTCGTGGGTCACCAGCACGATCGCGCCGGCGTACGTCCTGATGGCCGCGAGGACCTCCTCGCGCGAGGCAGGGTCGAGGTTGTTGGTCGGCTCGTCGAGGAGCAGCACGTTGGCGCTGGAGACGACCAGGATCGACAGGGCGAGGCGGGTCTTCTCGCCACCCGACAGCACGCTCGCCGGCTTGTTGGCGTCGTCGCCGGAGAACAGGAACGAGCCCAGCACGGACCGCGCCTCGGTGTCGGCGAGCTGCGGCGCCGCCGCGTGCAGGTTCTCCAGCACGGTCCGCGACGTGTCCAGGGTCTCGTGCTCCTGCGCGTAGTAGCCGAGCTTCAGCCCGTGGCCCGGCTCCACCGCGCCGGTGTCGGGCTGGTCGACGCCGGCAAGGATCCGCAGCAGCGTGGTCTTGCCGGCGCCGTTGAGCCCGAGGATGACGACCCGGCTGCCCTTGTCGATCGCGAGGCCGACGTCGGTGAACACCTCGAGTGAGCCGAAGGACTTGGACAGCTCGCTGGCGGTGAGCGGCGTCTTGCCGCACGGCGCGGGCGCGGGGAACTTGATCCGGGCGACGCGGTCGGCCTTGCGCTCGCCCTCGATGCCCTCCATCAGCTTCTCGGCACGCTTCAGCATCGACTGCGCGGCCTGCGCCTTGGTGGCCTTGGCGCGCATCTTGTTGGCCTGGTCGGTGAGCGTCTTTGCCTTGCTCTCCGCGTTGACCCGCTCGCGCTTGCGGCGCTTCTCGTCCGTCTCGCGCTGGGCGAGGTAGGCCTTCCAGCCGATGTTGTAGATGTCGATGGCCGCCCGGTTGGCGTCGAGGTGCAGCACCCGGTTGACGCACGCCTCGAGCAGGCCGACGTCGTGGGAGATCACCACCAGGCCGCCCTTGTGGTTGCGCAGGAACTCGCGCAGCCAGGTGATCGAGTCGGCGTCGAGGTGGTTGGTGGGCTCGTCGAGCAGGAGCGTCTCCGCGCCGGAGAACAGGATCCGGGCGAGCTCCACCCGGCGGCGCTGGCCGCCGGAGAGAGTGCGCAGCGGCTGGTCCATCAGCCGGTCGGCGATGCCGATCGAGGAGGCGATCTGCGCAGCCTCGGCCTCGGCGGAGTACCCGCCGGCAGCGTGCAGGGCGGCGTCCGCCTGCTCGTAGCGCTTCATCGCCCGGTCGCGGACGGTCGGGTCGTCGCTGCCCATCCCGGCCTCGGACTCCCGCAGACGGCGTACGACGGAGTCGAGCCCTCGCGCCGAGAGGATCCGGTCGCGAGAGAGCACCTCCGGGTCGCCGGTGCGCGGGTCCTGCGGCAGGTAGCCGATCGAGCCCGAGGAGGTGACCGTGCCGCTCGCCGGGCAGGCCCTCGCCGGCGAGGATCTTGGTCAGCGTGGTCTTCCCGGCGCCGTTGCGACCGACGAGCCCGATCCGGTCGCCGGCGGCGATCCGGAAGGAGACGTCGCCCATCAGCAGGTGCGCGCCGGCGCGCACCTCGAGGTCGGAGACAGTGATCAAGACAGGCTTTCGAAACAGTGGGGGACGGCCTCATGGGGCCGGGCCCGGCGGGGTACGTGTGCGGCGGGCTCGCCTAGTCTACGAGGCCACCCGGGCGAAAGGGACACACATGCGCTTCAACCCCAGGGCGAGGATCGACCAGAGCCAGATCCAGACCCGACGCGGTGGTGGTGGCGGTGGCGGCATGCGCCTGCCCATGCCCGGAGGAGGCGGTGGCGGCGGCAGGATCGGCATCGGCACGGTCGTCGTCATCATCCTGTTCGTGGTGCTCACCCAGTGCACCAACCTCAGCCTCCCGGGTGCCGAGCCCGGTGGCGGTGGTGACACCACCACCGCCAACGAGTGCCAGACCGGTGAGGACGCGAACCGGTCGGACGCCTGTGCCATCGACCTGTTCACCACGTCGGTGCAGAACTACTGGAAGCAGGCCTACCCCGACCAGAAGAGCCAGTCCTACGACGTCATCCAGACCATCCGCTTCGAGGGCTCGACCGATTCCGGCTGTGGGCCGGCCAGCGCCGCCATGGGGCCGTTCTACTGCCCCAACGACAGACGGGTCTACCTCGACCAGACCTTCTTCGACGACATGCTCGAGGGCCGGCTCGGCGCCGAGGGCGGCCCGTTCGCCATCGGCTACGTGATCGCCCACGAGTACGGCCACCACGTCGAGGACCAGCTCGGCGTGCTCGGCAAGGTCCGCACCCAGAAGGGCGCGAACAGCGACGCCGTACGGGTCGAGCTGATGGCCGACTGCCTCGCCGGCGCCTGGGCGAAGGGCGCGCAGGAGACGAAGGACCAGGACGGGCGGGCGATCATCGAGGACCTGACCCAGGACGACATCAAGCGCGCCATCAACGCGGCCGAGGCCGTCGGCGACGACCGGATCCAGAAGCGTTCAGGTGGGCGGGTGGACACCGACTCGTTCACCCACGGCTCGGCCGAGCAGCGGGTGCGCTGGTTCAACAAGGGACTGACCGAGGGCACCATCAGGGGCTGCGACACGTTCGCGACCGACCGGCTCTGATCAGGTGACCGTCCAGTAGCGCACTGCGCAGCACAGCCAGTCCCCTGCTCTGGTAGACATGTGCGCATCCTGACCGGCTCCCCGGAGGTCCCAATGTCCAGCTCCGCCCTGTCCGCACCACTGCACCTGCGCCGTCCCCTGGTCCTTGCCGACCTGGTGCCCGGTGCCCGCGTCCGCGACGTGCTCCTCGTGGTCGGTGGCGCGATGTTCACCGGCCTGTTCGCCCAGATCGCGATCCCGGTCGCCGGTTCGCCCGTGCCCATCACCGGACAGACCTTCGCGGCGCTGTCGGTCGGCGCAGCGCTCGGCTGGCAGCGCGGCGCTGCCTCGCTGGGTCTCTACATGGTCGCCGGCATGGCCGGTGTGCCGTGGTACGCCGACGGCGGCTCGGGCTTCGGCTTCCCCTCGTTCGGCTACGTGATCGGCTTCGTCTTCGCCGCAGCCCTCGTCGGCGCGCTGGCGAACTGGGGCGGCGACCGCAACCCGCTGCCGACGATCGGGACCATGGTGCTCGGCAACGCCGTCATCTACGTCTTCGGCCTCGCCTACCTGATGTTCGACCTCGGCATCGACCTGGGCGCCGCCTGGGAGATCGGCATGAAGAACTACCTGCTCGGCGACGCCATCAAGATCCTCCTCGCGGCCGGCTGCCTGCCGGCTATCTGGCGCGGGGTGGATGCGCTGCACAAGCGCTGAGCTCGGTCGTCATCGAGTAGTCCTTGGCCGGCCCGGTGACCTCCCACTCGATGGTCCACCGGTCCGGCGTACCCCGGACCAGCCCGCGGTAGGTGTCCGCACCGCACGGATGTACGACGGCCTCGCCGGGCGTCCACGGGTGGAAGTCACGGTCGTCGTCGAACCTGACCCACCAGGCGCCGGTGGTCTCGTCGCGGACGACCCAGAGCCCACGTCGTACGTCGATGTCCTCGTGCGGCTGGTGCCAGCGCCCCTGCTCCTCCCAGCGGATCCGGTCCGGCGAGACGGCCCCCAGGGACAGCGTCCCGTCGATCCGGCTCTGCTGGCCGGTCACGCGGTCGTCGATCGTGCGCGCCAGAGTCCAGTCACCCACGAGGGTGGCCGGATCACTCAGCGAGCGGGTCATGGCACCACTGTAGGAAACAGCCCGGTTTCGCTGCGCTCGGTAGGTTCGCGGCCATGGACGTCACCGCCCGCCTGATCAGCACTCGAGCACCGAAGAACCCGGAAGGGCTGGTCGTGGTGCTGCACGGTGGTGCCTCGCGAAGGGACCGTCCCGAGGTCAGCCCGACCCAGCTCTCGGTGCTGCGGATGGTGCCGATCGCCCGCCGCCTCGCCCGGGACGGACGAGGCCGGCTGGCCGTCGTACGACTGCTGAACTCGGTGCGTGGCTGGGACACGCAACACACCCCCGTCGAGGACGTGCGCTGGGCACTGGACCAGCTGCGCTCCGAGTACGACGGCGTGCCGACCGCCCTGGTGGGTCACTCGCTGGGAGGACGAGCCGCCCTCCTCGCCGGTGACCAGCCAGAGGTGACCAGCGTCGTCGCGCTGAACCCGTGGGTGCAGCGCGGGGACCGGGTGGACCTCGCGGGACGGCCGGCGCTCGTGGTGCACGGGACCGAGGACCGCATCGCCGACCCGGGTCGCGCGGCCGAGATGGCGGCGGCGCTGGCGCGGACAACCGTGGCGGGCTACCTCAGCGTGACCGGAGGGAAGCACGCGATGCTGAGCCACCGGTCTGTCTTCGAGGGTGCGGCGTCGGACTTCGTGCGGGCGACGCTGCTGGGTGCGCACGTCACCGGCCCTGTCGGCGAGCTGCTCGACGGCGCGGGCGTGGTCACGGTCTGACCAGCCATCGGGCTGCTCGGGCTCAGTCGCTGGGCTCAGTCACTGGGGCTGGGACTGGAGCTCGCCTTGATCTTGGCGAGGTCCTCCGGTGAGTAGCAGGCCTGCACGACCGCCTGGAACGGCTCGGCGAACCCCTTGGAGATCTCCCCCAGCGTCGCGTCGTAGATCCGCAGCGTCCGCACCTGCGTCGCCCGGCGCTTGCTGTCGATCCCCGAACGCAGCCCGTCGACCACGGCCGCGAAGGTGGCGAACGCCTCCTGTGCCGCCCTGAGCGCGGCCACGCAGTCCTCGGAGAAGTCGCGACCGGAGAGGGTCCGCAGCTGGGTGGCCAGGTCTCTCAGCGCCTTCTCGAGCGGGTTCAGCAACTTGTGCCAGCACGTCCGCCACGCCTCGTAGCCACGATCTCCGGCCTTGTTGCAGGCTGCCTTCGCCTTGGCCGACTGCGCCCGCGCGCCCGCCTTCTGGGCTTGCACCGACGCAGCATTGATCGCGTCGGTGTCCGCCTTCACGAAGTACGACGCGGCGGGGCTCGCGCTGGGTTCGTCCTTCGCGTCGCCCGAGCCGGACCCAGATTCTCCGCCACCGCCGCAGCCGGAGAGCACCATCGCGATCGACGTCACGAACGCGCACAGGGGGCCTCTCACCCCTGAACCGTTGCGTCTGCGGGCAGGGGCGTCAACCGCGGTCCTGCACCAGCCACTCGATCTGCGGGAACTGCCGCTGCACCGCGCGGATGTACGGCGCCACCGCGGGATGCCGGAACTTCCCGGCAAGGGCACCTTCACCCCGGGCCGCCTGCGCAAGCGCCCACTCGGCCCGGGTGAGCACGGTGTAGACGGCAGTCACCCGCGCAGCGAGCGTGATCGCCTCGCGGTCCACGCCGCCGCCCACCCCGTCGAGGAACGCGCCCAGCAGCACCTCGAACTCCTCACGGCTCGACAGTGCGTAGTAGCCGACGTCCGCGCCCATCGGCCCGATCCCGAAGCACTGCCAGTCCACGGCCACCACGTCGTGGGCGCGCGTGGTCAGGAAGTTCCCGGGGACCGCGTCGCCGTGCAGCCGCCCCTCGGGTGCCTGCGCACTTCGGCCCAGCCAGTGCGCACGACGTCGCCACAGCTCGTCGGCGACGTCGGCCAGCGTCGTACGAGCCAGCGTGGGCCAGCCGTTGCGCTCCTCGGCCATCGCCAGCCGGTCGGCCAGCAGCCGACGTGAAGCCCAAGGCGGAGTGGAGTGGGTTTCGCCTGCGAACCGCCCCAGGGCACGCGCGACGAAGAGTCCGTTGGGCGGCTCCCCCTCCTGCTCCAGGCTCCAGACCGTGACGCCGTCCTCGTCCTCCTCGACCGGCCCGAACTCAGGGGGCACCAGCCCCGGGCCGTCGACGACGGCAGGGTCCTTGGCGACCTCCGCCTCGCGTCGCCAGTAGCCGACGTACGCCGGATCAGCGAGGGCACCGGCCGGCTCCTCGGGTGCGGAGAGGCGTTTGACCACCCAGCGGCGGTCGTCGACCTCGGCCAGCCAGATCCCCACGGTGGACGGCCCACCTGCACCGGGAAGCCGGCGCCACGAGGGGTCCGGCTCCCACATGGGACCCATCCTGACAGAGGGGTTCCGCCTGCATGGTTAGGCAGGGACTCGCAAGGGGTACCACTTCTGAGAGCGCACGTGCGCCCACTCGAGGTGAGGACGCCCATGACCGCAACGACCGAAGGATCCGCCGGAGCACCCACCGAGCTGAAGCGGGGACTCAAGCAGCGACACCTGACGATGATCGCGATCGGCGGCGTCATCGGCGCCGGCCTGTTCGTGGGGTCGGGCGTGGTGATCAGCGAGACCGGGCCGGCCGCGTTCCTCAGCTATCTCGTCACCGGGGTGCTGATCATCCTGGTGATGCGGATGCTCGGCGAGATGGCCACCGCGAACCCGTCGACCGGCTCGTTCGCCGACTACTCTCGACGGGCGCTGGGTGGGTGGGCAGGCTTCTCGGTGGCATGGCTCTACTGGTACTTCTGGGTGATCGTCGTCGGCTTCGAGGCCGTGGCCGGGGCGAAGATCCTCCAGGTCTGGTTCGCCGACGTACCCCTCTGGGTCTTCGCGCTCGTGCTGATGACCCTGATGACCGCGACCAACCTGTTCTCGGTGAGCTCCTACGGCGAGTTCGAGTACTGGTTCGCAGGCATCAAGGTGTTCGCGATCATCGCGTTCCTGGTGATCGGCGCGCTGTTCGTGGTCGGGCTCTGGCCCAACCAGGGCTTCGACCTCAGCAACCTGACCGCCCACGGCGGCTTCATGCCCAACGGCTCCGCTGCGATCTTCTCGAGCATCGTCGTGGTCGTGTTCTCGATGGTCGGTGCCGAGATCGCCACCGTCGCCGCGGCCGAGTCGCACGACCCCGAGAAGGCGATCGCCAAGGCGACCCAGTCGGTCATCGTCCGGGTCCTGACCTTCTACGTCGGCTCGGTGTTCCTGCTGGTGTGCATCGTGCCGTGGAACGACAGCGAGCTCGGTGCGTCGCCGTACGTCGCGGCGTTCAAGGAGATGGGCATCCCGTACGCCGACGACATCATGAACGCGGTCGTCCTGACCGCCGTGCTGTCCTGCCTCAACTCCGGGCTCTACACCGCGTCCCGGATGCTGTTCGTCCTCGCCGCCCGCCGGGAGGCGCCGATGCGGTTGATCACGGTCAACCGTCGCGGAGTCCCCGTGTGGGCGATCCTCGCCTCGACCGTCATCGGGTTCCTGAGCGTGATCGCGGCGTACGTCTCCCCCGACACCGTCTTCAAGTTCCTGCTGAACTCCTCGGGCGCGGTGATCCTGTTCGTCTACCTGCTGATCGCCGTCTCGCAGTTCGTGCTGCGGCGGCGAACGCCCGACGACCAGCTCGCCGTGAAGATGTGGTTCTTCCCGGTGCTGACGATCCTCGCGGGCGCCGGCATCGTCGCCGTCCTCGTGCAGATGGGCCTCAAGTCCGACACCCGCTCGCAGCTGCTGCTCAGCCTGCTGTCCTGGGGCGTGGTGCTGGTGCTCTACGCGATCACCCGGTGGAAGGGCGGCTCCGTTGCCGCGGAGGAGCTGGAGTCCCGGGCCGGGGCGGCAACGCGGATCCTCGTGCTCGCGAACCAGACGATGGGTCAGAGCGAGCTGCACGACGCGCTGGAGGACATCGAGGGCAGCGACAAGGCGTCGTACTTCGTGGTCGTCCCCACGAACCCGGTCGACACCGGCCAGGCCGACCGGGAGGGCGCAGCGTTCGTGTGGGATGCCACCGCCCGGGCTGCGCAGGAAAGGCTCGACCAGACGCTGGAGGACCTGCGTGCACGCGGGTTGACCGTGGATGGTGAGCTCGGTGACTACCGGCCGCTGGTTGCACTCGACAAGGCGATGCGTGACTTCGAGGCCGACCACCTGGTGATCTCCACGCAGCCGGAGGAGCGGTCGACCTGGCTACGGCACGACGTCGTCTCCGACGCGCGCGAGCAGTACGACGTCCCCGTGCAGCACGTCGTGGTGCAGGCCACCCTCACGCGTTAGTCACGGTGACTGCGACCGACGAGGCGTCGACGACGGCCTGCTCCAGCACGGCACGACGCGGGTCCGGCACCGCGAGCCAGGGGTCGACCCGCACTCGGGCGAGGTGGTGGAGCCTGGGGTCCTCGAGCACTTGCTCGACCGCCGTCCTGTCCCCGCCGCAGACGAGCGCACCCAGCGGTCCCGTGAGGATCCGCTCGGCGTGTCCGGCGGCCGCCTCGTAGGCGGCGCGTGCCTGGTTGTCCCGGCGTCGGGAGAACCGTTGCTGGCTCTGGCCACCGGCCTTCGTGCGGCCCTGGACGTGGCGCTGCCCGACCTTGGACTCGACGATCTGGTCCCGGTGCAGACGGGCGACGGCGAAGCCGCCCTTGCGGACGAGCAGCACCCCCCAGCGGTTCGGCGGGCTGCACTCCGCAGCGAACGCAGTCGGGTCAGCCGGCCCGTCGTACGACATGGCGAAGGGTCGTGCGGCCTCGAACGTCGAGCCGTCGTTCGCCTGGCCGGTCAGCCGCCCGTCCACAACTGCAAGCTCCGTCTCGCCGTGCCCGGTGACGAAGTTGTCCACCCAGCGCCGCAGCCGCGCCGGGGCCACGAGGACCTCGCGTGCGGTCATCGCCGGTGGCAGGTGAGTGTCCAGGAACGCGACCGTTCGCTCCCAGGCGAGCGCCGAGGCCTGCGCGTCGTGCAGCGGGAAGTCGTCGTTGTCGAAGGCGTGGTCGGCTTCCTCGTAGGTCTCGAAGGTGACCTGCTCGAGGGGTGCGAGGGTGTCGCGGATCTGCTCCACCATCGGTCGGCCGAGGAAGCTGGTCGAGCGAGTCCGAAGTGGTGCAGGGAGGTCGCGGACACGGACGCGGGGTCGAGCACCGGGACGCCCGGCCAGGGGGGAGCGAGACCGAGCAGCTCGGGAAGCGCAGAGCCGTAGTAGCTGACCAGGACGTCCGGCGACCGCTGTGCGGCCACGTTGAAGCCGAGACCACCACCGAAGCAGAACCCGACGAGGCCCGACCCGCCGGAGACCTCGGAAAGCTGATCGAGCTCGTCGAACGCGACTGCGCCGTCCTGGACGGCGCTCAGCCAGTCGCAGCGCTCGAGCAGTGCGAACGCCTCCGCCAACGCGTTCGGCCCGTCCTCGACGCGGGAGACGCCCAGGCGCCACCAGATCTCAGGTGCGAGGACTACGTACCCCAGCGCAGCGAGGTCCTTCGCACGTCGTTCGATGTAGTCGCTGATCCCGAAGACCTCCTGCAGCAGCAGGATCCCGGGTCCGGTGCCGGAGGGCGGTCGCCACAGGTGGGCCGGCATGCTCCCGTCAGGGGTCTGGACTGCGATCGTGTCGTGGGCCATGCCGAGGAACGTACGCCAGAACAGACCGCAGTCGGCTCAGCTCCAGCTCACCTTTGCTGTGCTTCGCCAGAAGTCGTAGGCCTCGCCACTGATCTCGTCGGTCCGGTTCCACAGCGCGAGGTAGAGGGTCTCCGCGGGCCCCTCGAGCACCAGGTCGGCGCGCTCGTTGCTGTCCTGCTCGACGACGGGCGGCTCATCGCTGACCTGCACCAACCAGGAACGGTTGACGTCGTCAGCCCGGATGCCCAGACGCACGGGCTTCTCGCTCTTCAGGGTCGACTTGCTCCGCGTGAGGAAGCCGTTGAGGAGCTCGTCGATCCCGTCGAGCGCGATCTGGCGGGTGACCTCGGTGTCCGCGGCCCGGGGGAACCTGCCGAGCTGTGCCGCCTGGGCATCCACCGAGTGGATGGTGGTCTCGTGGCACTGGCGGCGCGCCCAGAAGTCACGTGGAGCCGGAGCGTTCTTCAGGAAGACCGTCGCCTCGAGGTCGGCCGGCGCGCTCTGCAGGGCTCTGATCAGGTCGAGCCCGCCGTCGTGCAGCCAGATCACCGGGTCCGGCGAGGCCATGCCCTCGGCGTGCAGTGCCTCCGGGTCGGGCTTCTCGCCAAGGACGTGCCCGGTGGCCCAGCGGTGCACCATGCCCTGGTGTACGACGAGGTCGAGCACCGTCCACTCCGGCGCTGTCGGGACCGGGGCGTCGAGACCGGCCTTGCGCGCATGGGAGACGAACGCCGCCAGGGCGTTGCGGATGCCCTCCATGCGACTCGGAGAAGTCCAGGTCGAGATCCATCGTGAGCTCGGCGTCGGTGCCCCGCCGGTCGGCCCGGCTCCCGAAGAATCTCTTGTAGAGGCTCATCGGCTCAGACGTTGAATCCGAGTGCGCGCAGCTGCTCCCGACCGTCGTCGCTGATCTTGTCCGGTCCCCACGGCGGCATCCACACCCAGTTGATCGTGACGTCGCCGACGATGCCCTCCAGGGCGGAGTTGGTCTGGTCCTGGATGACGTCGGTCAGCGGGCAGGCCGCCGAGGTGAGCGTCATGTCCAGCACCGCGTTGGAGTGCTCGTCGAGGTGCACGTCGTACACCAGGCCGAGGTCGACCACGTTGATCCCGAGCTCGGGGTCGACCACGTCCTTCATCGCCTCGAAGACGTCGTCCTTGGTCGCCGTGGCGGTGCCGCCACCGGTGGCCTCGGGGACCTCCGGCAGGTCGCCGTGGTCGGTGTGCTGGGTGTCGGTCATGAGTCCTCCTTGGTGATGACCTGAGCGGTGGCGTCCTTGAACGCCATCCAGGAAAGCAAAGCGCACTTGATGCGGGCTGGGAACTTCGCGACGCCGGCGAAGGCGATGCCGTCCTCGAGGATCTCCTCGTCGGGTTCGACCTTCCCACGACCGTGCATCAGCTCGACGAACGCCTCGTGGGTCTGCAGCGCCCGGCTGACCGGCTGGCCGATGACGAGGTCGGCCATCACCGAGGTCGCGGCCTGGCTGATCGAGCAGCCCTCGGCGTCGTAGGACACGTCGGCGACGGTCTCGTGACCGGGCTCGCCCTCGAGGTGGACGCGCAGGGTGACCTCGTCGCCACACGTCGGGTTGACGTGGTGCACCTCGGCCTCGAACGGCTCCCGCAGGCCCGCGTGGTGCGGGCTGCGGTAGTGGTCGAGGATGATCTCCTGGTACAGGCTGTCGAGGTCCATCACTTCACCTTGAAGTAGTTCTTGGTGAAGTTGATTCCCTCGATCAGGGCGTCGATCTCCTCCGGGGTCGTGTAGAGGTACGACGATGCGCGCGTCGAGCTCTGCACGCCGTACCGCTTGTGCGCGGGCTTGGCGCAGTGGTGCCCTGCACGCACGGCGATTCCGCGGCTGTCGAGCGTCTGGGCGACGTCGTGCGGGTGCACGCCCTCGACCTCGAAGGACACCGCTCCCCCGCGCTTCGTCGGGTCGAGCGGGCCGAGCACGGTGACGCCGCCGACCGTGGCGAGCCCGTCGAGCAGCAGGCCGGTGACCGCCTGCTCGTGGCGGTGGATGTTCTCCAGCCCGATGTGGCTGAGGTAGTCGATCGCCGCGCCCAGGCCGACCGCTTCCACGATCGGCGGGGTGCCCGCCTCGAACTTGTGCGGGATCCCGGCGTACGTCGACCGCTCCATCGCCACGGTGGCGATCATCTCGCCGCCACCGAGGAACGGCGGCAGCTGGTCGAGCAGCTCGCTCTTGCCCCACAGCACGCCGATGCCGGTCGGGCCGGTGACCTTGTGGCCGGTGAAGGCCAGGAAGTCGGCGTCGACCTCCTGCACGTCCACGGGCAGCTGGGGCGCGGCCTGGGAGGCGTCGAGGACGACAACGGCACCCACCTCGTGGGCACGGCGGGCGATCTCCGCGACCGGGTTGACGGTGCCGAGCATGTTCGAGACCCAGGTCAGCGAGACCACCTTGGTCTGCTCGGTGATCAGCTCGTCGATGTTCGACAGGTCCAGCTGGCCGTCGTCGGTGAGCCCGAACCAGCGCAGCTCGGCGCCCTTGCGCTCGGTGAGCAGCTGCCACGGAACGATGTTGGAGTGGTGCTCCATCTCGGTGATCACGACGCGGTCGCCGGCCTTCACCTCGAGCGGACCCGGCCACGCCATCGTGTTGGCGACCAGGTTCAGCGCCTCGGAGGCGTTCTTGGTGAAGATCACCTCGTCGCGCGAGGGGGCGTTCAGGAACGCCGCGACCTTGTCCCGGGCCTCCTCGAAGGCGGCCGAGGACTCGGCGCCGAGCTGGTGCATCGCCCGCGCCACGTTGGCGTTGTGCCGCTCGAGGTGGTCGACCATCGAGTCGATCACCACCTGCGGCTTCTGCGAGGTGTTGGCGCTGTCGAGGTAGACCAGCGGCAAGTCACCGCTCAGCCGACGTCCCAGGATCGGGAAGTCCTTGCGGAGGACCTCCAGACCGGGCAACAGGCCGTCCATAGCGGTTTCCTTTCTAGTCATTGGTTTCGAGACGCTCGCTGCGCTCGCTCCTCAACCAGCGGTGCTCGCCTTGATGTACTTGTCGTAGCCCTCGGCCTCTAGCTGGTCAGCCAGTTCGGGGCCGCCCTCCTCGACCATCCGGCCGTCGACGAAGACGTGCACGAAGTCGGGCGTGATGTAGCGCAGGATCCGGGTGTAGTGCGTGATCAGCAGGACGCCCTTGTCGCCGTCCTCCTTGAACCGGTTGACGCCCTCGGCGACGATCTTCAGCGCGTCGATGTCGAGGCCGGAGTCGGTCTCGTCGAGCACCGCGACCTTGGGGTCGAGCAGCTCGAGCTGCACGATCTCGTGGCGCTTCTTCTCACCGCCGGAGAAGCCCTCGTTGACGTTGCGGGTGGCGAAGGCCTTGTCCATGTTCACCCGGTCCATCGCCGCGTTGACGTCCTTGACCCAGTGGCGCAGCTTGGGGGCCTCGCCGGAGACAGCGGTCTTGGCGGTGCGCAGGAAGTTGGAGACGGAGACGCCGGGCACCTCGACGGGGTACTGCATCGCGAGGAACAGCCCCGCCCGTGCGCGCTCGTCGACGCTCATCGCGAGGACGTCGACACCGTCGAGGGTCACCGAGCCCTGCGTGACGTCGTACTTCGGGTGACCCGCGATCGAATAGGCGAGGGTGGACTTGCCGGACCCGTTGGGGCCCATGATCGCGTGCGTCTCGCCTTCCTTGATGGTCAGGTTGACGCCCTTGAGGATCTCCTTCGGCCCCGTCCGCGCCGGTGTCGTCGGCGGTGTTGACCGAGACGTGCAGGTCCTTGATCTCCAGCGTTGCCATGTGGTGCTCCTTGTTGTCTGATGAGTCAGTCAGCCCGCGAGGGGCGCTTCGATGTCGATGAGTACGTCGTCCCCGGTGACCTGCACCGGGAAGACGGAAACGGGTTCGGTGGCCGGCGGCCCGGTCGGCTTTCCGGTGCGCAGGTCGAACCGGGACCCGTGCATCCAGCACTCGATGGTGCAGTCGTCCACGTCGCCCTCGGAGAGCGCCACGGCCGCGTGGCTGCACTCGTCCTCGATGGCGAAGACCTCGTTGTCGTGCCGGACCAGGGCGACGTCGAGACCGTCGACCTCGACCCGCAGCGGCGTGCTGTCGGCCAGCTCGGAGAGTGCGCAGGCTCGCAGGAAAGTCATGGCTCTGGGAGGCAGGGCGCGAGGATCCTGTGGACGTTCTTCTCCAGCTCGGTCTCGACGGTGCTGACCAGCTGTGCCTCGAGCTCGGGAACGCCGATCTTGCGGATCAGGTCGTTGAAGAAGCCGTGCACCACCAGGCGGCGGGCCTCGGACTCCTCGATCCCGCGCGAGCGCAGGTAGAACAGCTGGTTGTCGTCGAACCGGCCGGTGGCCGACGCGTGGCCGGCGCCGAGGATCTCGCCGGTCTCGATCTCCAGGTTCGGCACCGAGTCGGCCTGGCAGCCGTCGGTGAGCACCAGGTTGCGGTTCTCCTCGTAGGTGTCGATGCCCTCGGCGACCTTGCGGATCAAGACGTTGCCGATCCAGACGGTGTGCGCGCCCTGGCCCTGCAGCGCGCCCTTGTAGACGACGTTGCTGCGGGTGTGCGGCTGGTTGTGGTCGACGAAGAGCCGGTGCTCGATGTGCTGGCCCTCGTCGGCGAAGTACATCCCGAGCATCTCGACCGACCCGCCGGGACCGGAGTACTCCGCAGTGGCGTCGTGCCGTACGACGTCGCCGCCGATCGACACCGCGACGTGGCGCAGGCTCGCGTCGCGCCCGACCTTGGCGTGCTGGGTGGAGTGGTGCACGGCGTCGTCGGCCCAGTCCTGCACGGTGACCATGGTCAGCTCGGCACTGTCGCCGACGATGATCTCGACGTTCTCCGCCAGGGTCGCCGTGCCTTCGAACCGCAGCACGACGGTGGACTTGGAGAACGCCCCGGCGCGCACGACGAGGTGGCCCGCTGAGGCGACCTCGTTGTCGGTGCCGGTCACGGTGACCGTGGTGGCCGGGTCGGAGGCGTCGCTGACGTGCTCGGCGGGCACGTCGACGAGGAACACCGACTCGGCGGCCTCCCACGCACGCGCGCTGACGCGGTCCGGGGGCACCAGGCCCGAGCTGCCCCGGGACTCGTGGTCGATGCCGACGCGCTCGACGCTGACGCCGGGCGCAGCACTGATCTCCACCTCGAAGGCGTCGCCATCGAGAGCAGCGTCCTTGTGGATCCCCTTGAGCCGCTTGAGCGGCGTGAACCGCCAGACCTCCTCGCGGCCCGTGGGACCTCGTGCTCGGCGACGTCGAAGGACCCCTCGGGGTGAAGGTGGCTGAGCACCTTCTCCGGGGTCATCTCGAGCGCGTCTCGCACAGAATCAGTAACAGTCACAGATCAACTTTCCTGGTTCAACATTCGGTTGGACGCCGTAAGGCCGGCACTTCCTCGACCACACGAGGACGAGCGCCAGCGAGGACGAGCACGCATCTGTTGGCTGGGCGCGAAGCGCTCAGCCAACAGCGCCCTCCATCTGGAGCTCGATGAGCCGGTTCAGCTCGAGGGCGTACTCCATCGGCAGCTCCTTGGCGATCGGCTCGACGAAGCCGCGCACGATCATCGCCATCGCCTCTTCCTCCTGCATGCCTCGTGACATCAGGTAGAACAGCTGGTCGTCGGAGACCTTGGAGACGCTGGCCTCGTGGCCCATCGACACGTCGTCCTCGCGGATGTCGACGTAGGGGTAGGTGTCGGAGCGACTGATCTGGTCGACCAGGAGCGCGTCGCACAGCACGTTGCTCTTCGAGCCGTGGGCGCCCTCGTTGATCTGGATCAGTCCGCGGTACGACGTCCGCCCACCGCCGCGGGCCACCGACTTGGAGAGGATCGAGCTCGACGTGTTCGGAGCCGCGTGCACCATCTTGGCGCCGGCGTCCTGGTGCTGGCCCTCGCCCGCGAAGGCGATCGACAGCGTCTCGCCCTTGGCGTGCTCGCCCATGAGGTAGACCGCGGGGTACTTCATCGTCACCTTGGAGCCGATGTTGCCGTCGACCCACTCCATCGTGGCGCCGGCCTCGCAGGTCGCCCGCTTGGTGACGAGGTTGTAGACGTTGTTCGACCAGTTCTGGATGGTCGTGTAGCGGCAGCGGCCACCCTTCTTGACGATGATCTCGACCACCGCGGAGTGCAGCGAGTCCGAGCTGTAGATCGGCGCGGTGCAGCCCTCGACGTAGTGCACGTAGGCGCCCTCGTCGACGATGATCAGGGTGCGCTCGAACTGGCCCATGTTCTCGGTGTTGATCCGGAAGTAGGCCTGCAGCGGGATCTCGACGTGCACGCCCTTGGGGACGTAGATGAACGAGCCACCCGACCACACGGCGGAGTTGAGCGCGGAGAACTTGTTGTCACCGACGGGGATGACGGTGCCGAAGTACTCCTGGAAGATCTCCGGGTGCTCCCTGAGCGCCGTGTCGGTGTCCAGGAACAGCACGCCCTGGGCCTCGAGCTCCTCGTTGATCTTGTGGTAGACCACCTCGGACTCGTACTGCGCCGCAACACCGGAGACCAGGCGGGCCTTCTCGGCCTCGGGGATGCCGAGCTTGTCGTAGGTGTTCTTGATGTCCTCGGGCAGGTCCTCCCAGGTCTGGGCCTGCTTCTCGGTGGACCGCACGAAGTACTTGATGTTGTCGAAGTCGATCGTCGACAGGTCCGAGCCCCACTTCGGCAGCGGCTTGCGGTCGAAGAGCTTCAGGCCCTTCAGGCGCATGTCCAGCATCCACTGGGGCTCGCTCTTGAGGGTGGAGATGTTGCGGACGACATCCTCGCTGAGGCCGCGCTGGGCGGTGGCGCCGACGTCGTTCTTGTCGGACCAGCCGAACTCGTAGCGGCCGATGCCCTTGATCGTCGGGTTCAGCTCGACCTTGCTCGCTCAGTGATGGAAGTCATCGGATGACCTTCTCCTTGCTATCGGTTGTCAAGCGTGTCGCAGCCTTGTGGCTGGTCATGTCGGGAATGCAGGTGGTGCAGACGCCGTCGCCGTGGGCGATGGTGGCGAGCCGCTGCACGTGGCGGCCGCCGAGCATCCGGCTGATGGCCTCCGTCTCGGCCTCGCACAGCTCGGGGAACTCATGGGCGACGTGGGAGACCGGGCAGTGCTGCTGGCACAGCTGCTCCCCCACCGGCACGTCGCGGACCGCGGCGGCGTACCCCTCGGCGGTGAACACCTGGGCCAGCGCCTCCACCGGCGGCAGGTCGGGCCTGACCTCGCGAAGCGCCTCGAAGCGCTGCTCGATCTTGTTGGCGCGGCGGTCGGCGAACTGACGAACGGCTTCCTTGCCACCGGTCTCGGCGAGGAACCGGATCGCCTGCACGGCGAGGTCGTCGTAGGCCTGGTCGAGCCGGTCGCGTCCGGCCTCGGTCAGGGCGAACACCTTGGCCGGTCGCCCGCGGCCCCGGGCGGCGTTGCTTCGTGGTTCGCGGGGCTCGAGCGTGCCCTCCTCGACCAGCTGGTCCAGGTGGCGTCGTACGGCGGCCGGGGTGACCTCGAGTCGCTCCGCGAGCGCTGCTGCGGTGGAAGGTCCGTTGACCATGACCGACCGCACCACCCGCTCGCGCGTGGTCGGGTCGTGCTGGCGCTGCGCCCGCTCGGGCACCACTCCGGCTATTTCCACAACATCAGTGTGCCCTTAATGGTGAGCGACCTTTCAAATAAGGCCACCCTTACCTCCGTGAGCCGGTTCCAGCCGTACGCCATGGGCCGGCCCACCAACCCGAAGGAGTCGAGGCGCGCTATCTTCGGCGGGCATGGAGACCTCAGAGCTGCTCACTGACACCTTCGACCGGATCCGCGAGCTGTACGTCGACATCGCGGGCGATCTCACCCCGGATGCCGCCCATCACCGCCCCGACGGGACCGGGAACTCGATCGCCTGGCTGCTGTGGCACACCGCGCGGGTCCAGGACGACCACGTCGCCGGGCTCGCCGGCAACCGACAGGCTTGGCACGACGGCTGGGTTGAGGGCTTCGGGCTTCCGCTCGACGTCGACGACATCGGCTACGGGCACACCTCCGACCAGGTGGACGCCGTGCGGATCGAGGACCTCGGTCCGCTGGTGGACTACCACGAGGCGGTGCACCAGCTCACGCTCGACTACCTCGGCCGCGTCGATGCCGACGAGCTGGACCGCGTGGTGGACCGCCGCTGGGACCCGCCGGTGACCGCCGGCGTCCGCCTGGTCAGCGTGGTCGGCGACTGCCTGCAGCACCTGGGCCAGGCGGCGTACGTCAAGGGCCTGCTGAGCACCACCGGCTGACCCAGCTGTCGCGGCAAGGCCCTGTGCCGCCTCGGGAGGCCAGCGATCCGTAGAATCCTGCGGGTGCCCGCCTCCCCCGCGACCCCCAGCGGCCCCCGGGGCAGCCGTCGCGGTGACCGGGCTGGTGATGCGGTACGCCGGGAAGGTGGCCGTCGACCACCTCGACCTCACCGTCGACCGGCACACGATCACAGCCGTGCTCGGGCCCAACGGCGCCGGCAAGACCACCACGCTCGAGACCTGCGAGGGCTACCGCAAGCCGCAGGAGGGCTCGGTCTCGGTGCTCGGCCTCGACCCGCAGAGCCAGCGACGCCAGCTGCTCCCCCGCATCGGCGTGATGCTGCAGGACGGTGGTGCATGGTCGGGGGTCCGCGCCATGGAGATGTTGGCCCACATCGCGCGGCTGCACGCCGATCCGCTCGATGTCGGCCTGCTGGGTGAGCGCCTCGGCCTGGGCGAATGCGGTCGTACGCCGTACCGGCGGCTCTCCGGTGGCCAGCAGCAGCGGCTCAAGCTGGCCATGGCGATCGTCGGCCGGCCCGAGCTGGTCTTCGTCGACGAGCCGACCGCGGGGATGGACCCGGCCGCCCGGCGTACGACGTGGGAGCTGCTGCGGGAGATGCGCGCCGACGGGGTGACCGTCGTGCTGACGACCCACCACATGGACGAGGCCGAGCGGCTCGCCGACCAGATCCACATCATCGACCACGGCCGGATGATCGCCTCCGGGACGCCGCGTGAGCTGACCCGCGGCGGCACCTCGACCATCCGCCTCGTGGTGACCAAGCCGTTCCCGGAGGGCGCTCCGGACTCCCTCCAGCAGGCGCTCGGCAACCAGCTCGAGGTCACCACCATCAGCGACATCAGCCTGCTGATCACCGGGCCGGCAGACAGCACCACGCTGGCCACGGTCTCGATGTGGTGCGAGCGCCAGCATGTGCTCCCGGAGTCGCTGCACCTCGGGCAGCGCAACCTCGAGGACGTCTTCCTCGAGCTGACCGGACGGGAGCTGGCCACGTGAGCGATCTCGACCGGATCGAGCCTCGCTGCCGGCGCGTTCGTACCCCGGCCCGGGCGCCGCTCCCTTCGCGCGACAGGTGCTCGCGCAGGCAGCGATCGAGTCGAAGCTGATGCTGCGCAACGGCGAGCAGGTGCTGCTGGCGGTGGTGATCCCGCTCATCGTGCTCGTCGGTGGCGTCGAGGCCGCCCAGCACATCGACCTCGGCCTCTCCCAACGGCCGATCGACGAGTTCGTGCCCGGCGTCCTGGCGCTGGCGGTGATGTCGACTGCGTTCACCTCCCTGGCGATCGCGACCGGTTTCGAGCGCCGCTACGGCGTGATCAAGCGGCTGGGATCCTCGCCGCTCCCCCGGTCCGGCCTCCTGCTCGGCAAGGTGGGCGCGCTGCTCGCCATCGAGGCATTGCAGATCCTGGTGATCTCGCTGGTCGCCTTCGCGATGGACTGGCAGCCGCAGACCTCGCTGCCGGCGGCGATCCTCATGGTGCTCGCAGGGACGGCCGCCTTCGCTGCGCTCGGCCTGTTCGTCGCCGGTGTCCTGCGCGCGGAGGCCACGCTGGCTGCCGCAAACCTCGTCTACCTGTTGCTGATGGTGGGCGGGGCCGTCGTACTCCCGGCCTCGGCGTACGGCGGCTTCGGCGGCGTCACCGAGTTCCTGCCCTCCGGCGCTCTCGGTGAGGGGCTCCGGTCGGCGTTCTGGTACGGCGAGCTGCGTTGGCAGTCCCTGTTGGTGCTCGTCGGTGTGGGCTGGCATCGGTGCCCTGCTGACGGCAAGGACGTTCAAGTGGGAGTGAGCGCAGGCCGGGCGGTCGGGCGGCTCGGCGACCGCACCTGGCTGGTCCGACTCGGCTGGGCGACCCTGGTCGCCAACATCGGCATCGTGCTCACCGGCGGCGCCGTACGCCTGACCGCGTCCGGGCTCGGCTGCCCGACCTGGCCGAGGTGCACCGACGAGTCGTTCACACCGCACGGCGCGCTCGACTTCCACTCGATCATCGAGTTCGGGAACCGCACGCTGACCTTCGTGCTGGCCGCCATCGCCGTCCTGACCTTCGTGAGCGCCTGGCAGTCCGGCCGACGGGACCTGCGGGTGCTCTCGGTGTGGCTCGGTCTCGGCATCCCGGCCCAGGCCCTGGTCGGCGGGCTCACCGTCCTGACGGACCTGAACCCGTGGATCGTCTCGTTCCACCTGCTCGTCTCGCTGGCCATCATCAGCCTCGCCGTGCTCTACCTGCACCGGATCGACACGCCGGCGCTGGTCGGGAAAGGAAAACTGGCCACAGGTGGTCGAGCAGCGAGTGGACGAGACCCGCACCGAGCGCGTCCTCGCCTGGACCACGTACGCCGTCACCTGGGTCGTGCTCTACCTCGGCACCGTCGTCACCGGCTCCGGCCCGCACGCCGGGGACCTCGACGTCCCGCGCAACGGTCTCGACCCACTCCTGCTCTCCCAGCTGCACGCGGACTTCGTGTTCCTGCTCGTCGGTCTGACCGTCGCGCTCGTGATCGTGCACCCGTCCAGGGCGACCTGGACGCTGCTCGGCGTGGAGCTGGCCCAGGGCCTGATCGGGTTCGTCCAGTACTTCACCGACCTCCCGGTCGTGCTGGTCGGCTTCCACCTGCTCGGCGCGGCGCTGATCGCCGCGGTGTCGACCTGGATGGTGATCGCGGTTTCCGGGTCCGTGTCTGCGCCGGTTCGAGCCCGCGGCGAGGTCTCGCTGTGATGGAATGTGGCCCGTTGCAGCAGCGTCGACAAGGAGGGCTGATGCTCCGGACGGCATCCCGTCGCGGTGGTCTCGCAGTCGTCGTGGCGACCCTCCTGCTGACCGCTGGTTGCGGCAGCAGCAAGCCCCAGGCAGTCGAGCCCCTCGAGCCCGTCGTTCCCGCAGACCTCTGCGCCACCGTGCCCGCACAGCTGCGCGAGGGGCTCATCATCAACGCCAACAACTCCGACTCCGGCAACCCGACTGCTGCCTGTTCGATGCGTTCGCCCGATGACGCCGCCAACAAGGTCCGCGCCGTGGTCACCTGGGTGCAGCTCAACGAGGAGTACTCCGCCGACGAGGTCCTGGACAGCCAGTGCCGCTCCATCGACCCCCAGGAGTTCCGCATGCAGGACGGGTTCTCCGCGAAGGGAGCCCAACGGGCCTGTGCGGGCAGCGGCACGGTCGAGGGAGCAGACTCGGCCAGCATCGCGGCCCTCACCGACCGCGAGGTGATCACCGTGCGACTCGACTACGAGCCCAAGGGCAAGCAGCCGGCGATGACCGCCGGGAAGCAGATGCTGGAAGGCGTCATCAGCTCGATGGCCGGGAACTCCTGAGCCAGGCATGAGCGGCATCCCCGCGGTTCCCTGGCACCGGCCGATGTCGGGCCGGGACCCCGAGGAGTCGCACCGGGCGGCCACGCCGCTCGAGCTGTTCTTCGACCTCTGCTTCGTGGTCGCTGTCGCCGCGGCAGCCGCGACGCTGCACCACGACCTGGCGCTCGACCACCTCGACGGTCTCGTCGGCTACGCGATGGTGTTCTTCGCGATCTGGTGGGCCTGGGTGAACTACTCCTGGTTCGCGAGCGCCTACGACACCGGCGACATCGTCTTCCGGCTGATGACCTTCGTGGTGATGACCGGTGTGCTCGTCGTCGCTGCCGGCACCCCGCGCGCCGCCGAGGACCAGGACTTCGGGATGCTCGTCGTCGGCTACGTGATCATGCGGCTGGCGATGGTCCCGCTGTGGCTCCGGGTCGCGCGCGAGCACCCCGGCGCACGGCGTACGGCGCAGCGGTACGCCGTCGGCATCACCGTCATCCAGGCACTCTGGATCCTCCGCACGATCTTCTTCGGCCACGACACGATCGGCGGGGTCCTCTTCGTCGTGCTCGCCGTGCTGGAGATGGCGGTGCCCTACTGGGCCGAGCACGTCGGCGAAGGTACGCCGTGGCACCGGCACCACATCGCCGAGCGCTACGAGCTGTTCACGATCATCGTGCTCGGCGAGGTGATCCTCGCGACCACGCAGGCGATCTCGAGCACCCTGGACGAGCACGGCCTCGAAGCCCAGCTGCTGATGCTGATCGTGGGCGCGCTGCTGATGGTGTTCTCGATGTGGTGGATCTACTTCAAGCGGCCCATGGTCGACTCCCTCAGCCGCGAGACCGCCTTCGTCTTCGGCTACGCCCACTACTTCGTGTTCGCGTCCGTGGCCGCGGTCGGCGCCTGCCTGGCGGTGCTGGTCGACGTCATCGAGCACCACGCGGACATCGAGTCGCGGACGGCCGTGCTGCTCCTCGTCGGGGCAGCGAGCATCTACATGCTCGTGATCTCCGGGCTGCACAGCCTCGGCGACCGCGCGCTCTCGACTGCCGTGCCCGCGCTGACGGTGGTCGCGGTGATGTGCGTCATCGGACTGCTCGGGCTCGAACCCGGCATCAGCGTCCTGCTGCTCGGTCTGGCCCTGGCGGCGAGCCTCGCCGACCACCTGCGACGTGCCAGCCGGGACAGCCCGGATGCAACTGAGCGTCAGCGCGTGAGCAGCGGGTCGAGCGCGACGGCGACGAAGAGCAGCGAGAGGTACATGTTCGACCAGTGGAACAGCCGCATCGGCCGCACCTCGGTGAGCTCGTTGCTGCGCCGTGCCCGCTGCCACAGCAGGTGCGCCTCCACCAGGAACCCGGCGCCCAGCAGCGCCGCCACGACCGGGTAGAGGATGCCGGTGTCCGCCACCGGCCACAGCGCCAGGGACGTCGCCACCATCACCCAGGAGTAGCCGACGATCTGCCGCGCGACGCCCTCGGCGTCCTTCACGACCGGCAGCATCGGCACCGCGACCCGGGCGTAGTCCTCGCGGTAGCGCATCGCCAGCGCCCAGGTGTGCGGCGGCGTCCAGAAGAACACGACGAGGAACAGCACCACCGGCGGCCACGCCAGCTCGTTGGTGACGGCGGTCCAGCCGATCAGGGTCGGGAAGCACCCGGCCAGGCCGCCCCACACGATGTTCTGCGTCGTACGACGCTTCAGCACCATCGTGTAGCCGAAGAGGTAGAACGCGCTCGCCGCGAGCGCCAGCCCGGCCGAGAGCCAGTTGACGAAGAAGCCCAGCACCAGGGTCGAGACGACTCCCAGCGCGAGCCCGAAGACCAGGGCGGCACCCGGGGTGACGATGTGGCGAGGCAGGGCGCGGCGCCGGGTGCGGCGCATCTGCTCGTCGATGTCGCGGTCGTAGACGCAGTTCAGCGCGTTCGCGCTGCCGGCCGACAGGGTCCCGCCGACCACGGTGGCGACCACCAGCCAGAACGGCGGCACTCCGCGCTGCGCGAAGAACATCACCGGCACCGTGGTCAGCAGCAGCAGCTCGATCACGCGGGGCTTGGTCAGGCCCACGTAGGCACCCACGACGTCCCGGGCGCTCGCCGTACCCGAGATGCGTCCGCGCACGGACACCTCGGAGTCGAGCGCGGTCACGAGGCCTCGCCTTCGCCGGCCCTGGACGCAGGACTGCTACGGCAGGGGCGGATCGTCGAACGGGAACGGGGTACAGACCCGGTGAGCATATCTCCGGAGGCGCCCAGCCAACGAACCGACCGGCGTGACCAGCACGACCAGCTGCGGACTAGGCTCGAACACGAAGCGTGACGCTGATGAGAGGACCCCCCTGACGTGCCCACAGATGCCCGCCTCGACTGGACCGAGCTCGACGATCGTGCAGTCGACACCGTTCGCGTCCTGGCCATGGATTCCGTGCAGAAGGTGGGCAACGGGCACCCCGGCACCGCCATGAGCCTCGCGCCCGCGGCGTACCTGTTGTTCCAGAAGGTGATGCGGCACAACCCCGCCGACCCGAACTGGCCCGGACGGGACCGGTTCGTGCTCTCCTGCGGCCACACCAGCCTCACCCTCTACATCCAGCTCTACCTCGGCGGCTGGGGCCTGGAGCTGGAGGACCTCAAGTCGCTGCGCACCTGGGACAGCAAGACACCCGGGCACCCGGAGTACGGCCACACGGCCGGGGTCGAGACCACCACGGGCCCCCTCGGCCAGGGCATCGGCAACGCGGTCGGGATGGCGATGGCCGCTCGCCGCGAGCGCGGCATGCTCGACCCGAACGCCGCTCCGGGCGAGTCGGTCTTCGACCACCAGATCTACGCGCTGGCCAGCGACGGTGACATCGAGGAGGGCGTCAGCTCCGAGGCCTCGTCCCTCGCCGGCACCCAGCAGCTCGGCAACCTCACCCTGATCTACGACGAGAACAAGATCTCCATCGAGGACGACACCGACGTCGCGCTCTCCGAGGACGTCGCCAAGCGCTACGAGGCCTACGGCTGGCACGTCCAGGTCGTCGACTGGACCAACGACGGCGCGCGCTACGAGGAGGACGTCCCGGCGCTCTACAAGGCGATCCGGGCGGCCGAGCGGGTCACCGACCAGCCCAGCATCATCGTCCTCCGCACGATCATCGCGTGGCCCGCCCCCAACGCCCAGAACACCGGCGAGGCCCACGGCTCCGCGCTCGGTGAGGACGAGGTCGCCGCCACCAAGAAGATCCTGGGCTTCGACCCCGAGCAGACCTTCGCGGTCGCCGAGGACGTCATCGAGCACACCCGCAAGGCCGTCGACCGGGGCAAGGACCTGCAGGCGCAGTGGCGCGAGAAGTACGTCGCCTGGACCCGCAAGCCCTCGGCCGACCCGGCGCTGTTCGAGCGGATGGAGGCGCGCACCCTGCCCGACGGTTGGGACAGCGACCTGCCGTCATGGCCTGCCGACCCGAAGGGCGTGGCGACCCGGAAGGCGTCCGGCGCGGTGATCAACGCCGTGGCCCCCAAGATGCCCGAGCTCTGGGGCGGCTCGGCCGACCTGGCCGGCTCCAACAACACCACCATCAAGGACGCGCCGTCGTTCATCCCGAAGAGCCGCTCGACCAAGATGTGGCAGGGCGACCCTTACGCCGGGCGGGTGCTCCACTTCGGCGTCCGCGAGCACGGCATGGGCGCGATCCTCAACGGGATCGCCGCACACGGCGGCACCCGCGTCTTCGGGGCGACGTTCCTGACCTTCTCCGACTACATGCGGCCGTCGGTCCGGCTGGCGGCGCTGATGCAGCTGCCGGTGACCTACGTCTGGACCCACGACTCCATCGGGCTCGGCGAGGACGGGCCGACCCACCAGCCGATCGAGCACCTCGCCGCGCTGCGAGCCATCCCCGGCCTGGACGTCGTACGCCCTGCGGACGCCAACGAGACCGCGGCCTGCTGGCAGACCGTGCTCGAGCACAACGACCGGCCCGCCGGCATCGTGCTCACCCGGCAGAACGTCCCGGTGTTCCCGCGGAACGAGGACGGCTACAGCGACACCAGCAACGTGCACCGCGGCGGCTACGTGCTGCTCGACGTCGACGGCGGCGCACCCGACGTCGTTCTGGTCGGCACCGGCTCCGAGGTGCAGCTGGCCGTGGCTGCGCGCGACATCCTGGCCGAGCAGGGCATCCGTGCCCGCGTCGTCTCGATGCCGTGCCGGGAGTGGTTCGACGAGCAGGATGCCTCCTACCGCGAGACGGTGATCCCCCCGACGGTGAAGGCCCGCGTGTCCGTCGAGGCCGGCATCGCCCAGGGCTGGCGCGAGGTCGTCGGGGACCACGGGCGCATCATCTCGATCGAGCACTACGGCGCCTCCGCGGCGTACGAGCGCATCTACCGCGAGTTCGGCATCACCGCGGAGGCCGTTGCAGCCGCCGCCGAGGACAGCATCCGGGTGGCGTCCGGCTGAGCCGCGGCGTCGCCACCAACTGGAAACAGGGAGAAGCACATGACCGACAACCTCAGGGACCTCACGGACGCTGGTGTCTCCATCTGGCTCGACGACCTCTCGCGCGAGCGCATCGAGACCGGCAACCTCGCCGAGCTCATCAAGAACGACTTCGTCGTCGGGGTCACCACGAACCCGTCGATCTTCGCCGCGGCGCTGGCCGATGGCGAACGGTACGACGACCAGGTCCGTGAGCTCGCCGCCTCCGGTGCGGATGTCGACAAGACGGTCTTCGCGCTCACCACGACCGACGTACGCAACGCCTGTGACGTCCTGAAGCCGGTCTTCGACGCCACCAACGGCGTGGACGGCCGGGTCTCGATCGAGGTCGCCCCGGGGCTGGCCTTCGACACCGACGCCACCCTTGCCTCCGCGAAGGAGCTGTGGCAGGAGGTCGACCGGCCGAACCTGTTCATCAAGATCCCGGCGACCACCGAGGGCGCCCCGGCCATCAGCGACACCCTGGCCGAGGGCATCAGCGTCAACGTCACGCTGATCTTCGGCCTCGACCGCTACCAGGGCGTGATGGAGGCCTACCTCGCCGGGCTCGAGAAGGCGCAGGAGGCCGGACACGACCTGGCCGGGATCCACTCGGTCGCCTCGTTCTTCGTCTCCCGGGTGGACACCGAGATCGACAACCGGCTGAACAAGACCGGTGCCTCCGACGAGCTCCTGGGCAAGGCGGGGATCGCCAACGCCAGGCTCGCCTACGAGGCCTACGAGAAGTTCTTCTCCGGAGAACGCTGGGAGCGGCTCGAGGCCGCCGGGGCCAACCGGCAGCGGCCACTCTGGGCCTCGACCGGCGTGAAGAACCCCGACTACAAGGACACGATGTACGTCGACGACCTCGTCGTCGAGAACACCGTGAACACGATGCCTGAGAAGACCCTCGACGCGGTCCGCGACCACGGGGAGATCGTCGGCGACCAGGTGCGGCCGCACTACGACGATGCCCGTCAGGTGATGAAGGACCTCGCCGACGCGGGGATCGACTACGACGACGTGATCGCCACCCTCGAGAAGGAAGGCGTCGACAAGTTCGTGAAGTCCTGGAACGAGCTGCTCGCAACCGTCGAGGAAAGCCTCGAGGGAGCCCGGTCGAAGTGACCAGCTGGAGCGAGGTCGCGGCCGACGGGTTCCAGCTGTCCTTCGGCTACCCCGACGAGCAGGCCTTCGCCGGCGCCGTCGAGGAGCTCGTGACTGACGGCGTCGCCTCCGGGATCGCCGGCCGGGACGCCACGCTCTGGGGCAGCGCGGCCGAGTCCGAGGCCGGCACCCGCCTGGCCTGGGTCGGTCTCGCCCAGGAGTCCCGGGAGCTGGTCGACGAGATCGTCGGCCTGCGCGACGTCCTGGCCGACCGCGGCTGCACCCGGGTCGTGCTCTGCGGCATGGGCGGCTCCTCGCTCGCCCCCGAGGTCATCTGCGCGACGCACGGCGTCGAGCTCACGGTCCTTGACTCCTCCCACCCCGACTACGTACGGCGCGCCCTGTCCGAACAGCTCGAGCGCACCATCGTGGTCGTCTCCAGCAAGTCGGGCGGAACCGTGGAGACCGACAGCCAGAAGCGGGCCTACGAACAGGCGTTCCGCGACGCCGACCTCGAGCCGGCGGCGCACATCATCGTGGTCACCGACCCGGGCTCCCCGCTCGACGACGCAGCGGCTGAGGCCGGGTATCGCGTGTTCCACGCCAACCCCGACGTGGGCGGCCGCTACTCGGCGCTGACCGCGTTCGGGCTGGTGCCCAGCGGGCTCGCCGGCGCCGACATCGGCCGGCTGCTCGACGAGGCTGCTGCCATCCAGCCACACCTCGAGCGCGACGATGCCGACAACCCCGGGCTGCGCCTCGGTGCCCTGCTCGGGGTGGCCAACACGAACGGCGTCGACAAGGTGGTGCTCGGCGACAACGGCTCCGGGATCCCCGGCTTCGGCGACTGGGCCGAGCAGCTGATCGCCGAGTCGACCGGCAAGGACGACAAGGGCATCCTTCCGGTCGTCGTACCTTCTCTGGACGCGCCCAACTTCGACCCGAGCACGCCGGACGAGGTGCTGGTCACCATCGGTGGGGGTTCCCCGAGCGACTCCTCGTCGGGCTGGTCAGCCGCGGTCGACGCCCCGCTGGGGGCTCAGCTGCTGCTGTGGGAGTACGCCACCGTCGTGGCCGGCCGGATCATCGGGATCAACCCGTTCGACCAGCCGGATGTGGAGAGCGCCAAGCAGGCCGCCCGCGACATGCTGGAGGGCGAGTCGAGCAAGCCCACTCCGGCGTTCGCCGAGGGTCCGGTGGAGGTGCACGCCACCGAGGGTCTGCTCACCGACGAGAAGTCCGTTGCCGACGCCGTGCACACGCTGCTGGGCCAGCTCGACGACGAGCACGGCTACCTCGCGGTGACGGCCTACCTCGACCGCGCCGGTGACCGCGACCTGGCCGGCGTACGCGAGTCACTCGCGGAGCGCACCGGCCGGCCGACCACGTTCGGGTGGGGGCCACGGTTCCTGCACTCGACGGGGCAGTACCACAAGGGCGGACCACCCACCGGTGTCCACCTCCAGATCACCAGCGAGCCCGTGCAGGACCTCGAGATCCCCGGACGTCCGTTCACCTTCGGCGGGTTCATCAGCGCGCAGGCGATCGGGGACGCCTCGGTGCTGGCCGAGCACGGCCGACCGGTGCTGCGGCTGCACCTGACCGACCACGACGCCGGCCTGGACGCCGTACGCCAGGTCCTCGGCCACGGCGGCCCACCGCGGTGACCACTGGCAACCAACGGGCCGAGTGGACCAACCCGCTCCGGGACCCCGACGACCGGCGGCTGCCGCGCATCGCCGGCCCGAGCGGGCTGGTGCTGTTCGGCGTCACCGGTGACCTGTCGCGCAAGAAGGTGATGCCGGCGATCTATGACCTCGCCAACCGCGGACTGCTGCCGCCCGGCTTCAGCCTGGTCGGCTACGCCAGGCGTGACTGGGCCGACCAGGACTTCGCGCAGATCGTGCACGACTCCGTGCGCGAGTTCGCCCGCACCGAGTTCCGCGAGGAGGTGTGGCGCCAGCTCGCCGAGGGATTCCGCTTCGTGCAGGGCGACTTCGGCGACGACGCGGCGTTCCACACGCTGAAGCGCACCATCGAGGAGCTCGACGAGACCCGCGGGACCGGCGGGAACCACGCCTTCTACCTCTCCATCCCGCCGAAGTTCTTCGGTGACGTGATCGACCAGCTCGAGGAGCACGGGCTCGCCGATGGTGGCGAAGGGTCCTGGCGCCGGGTGGTGGTGGAGAAGCCGTTCGGCCACGACCTGGAGTCCGCGCGGGAGCTGAACGAGGTGATCAACCGGGTGTTCCCGCCGGAGTCGGTGTTCCGCATCGACCACTACCTCGGCAAGGAGACGGTGCAGAACATCCTCGCGATGCGCTTCGCCAACAATCTGTTCGAGCCGATCTGGAACGCCAACTACGTCGACCACGTGCAGATCACCATGGCCGAGGACATCGGGATAGGCGGACGCGCGGGCTACTACGACGGCATCGGCGCCGCGCGCGACGTGATCCAGAACCACCTGATGCAGCTGATGGCGCTGGTCGCGATGGAGGAGCCGGTCTCCTTCGACGCGGAGAGCCTGCGCATGGAGAAGCAGAAGGTGCTCCGGTCCGTCGTACTCCCCCGGAGGCTGGACCTGAACACCGCCCGCGGGCAGTACGCCGCAGGCTGGGCCGGTGGCGAGAAGGTCGGCGGCTACCTCGACGAGGAGGACATCGCCAAGTCCTCGACCACCGAGACGTACGCCGCGATCAGGCTGGACGTGGAGACCCGTCGCTGGGCAGGGGTGCCGTTCTACTTGCGCACCGGCAAGCGTCTCGGCCGACGAGTGACCGAGGTGGCCGTGGTCTTCAAGCGGGCGCCGCACCTGCCGTTCTCCGAGACCGCGACCGAGGACCTCACCCACAACGCGGTCGTCTTCCGGATCCAGCCCGACGAGGGCATCACGATGCGGTTCGGGTCGAAGGTGCCCGGCACGGCCATGGAGATCCGCGACGTCAACATGGACTTCGCCTACGGCGGCTCGTTCACCGAGGCCAGCCCGGAGGCCTACGAGCGGCTGATCCTCGACGTCCTGCTCGGTGACCCGCCGCTGTTCCCCCAGCACGAAGAGGTCGAGCTGTCCTGGAAGATCCTGGACCCGATTCTCGAGCACTGGGCCAAGCAGGACGCGTCCGGCAAGTCCAAGGTCGAGCAGTACGCCTCCGGTGAGTGGGGCCCGGACTGCGCGAACGAGATGCTCGCCCGCGACGGCCGAGTCTGGAGACGACCATGACCTCACCCCACGCCCCCTCAATCAGGCAGGGCGCTCCGCTGGCCCTCCACGATTCCGCAGGGACCCCGAGATGATCGAGCTCACCGAGACCAACTCCGCCGGCATCGCCGCCGAACTGGTTCGCGCGCGCAAGAAGGCTGGGTCGCCGGCCATGGGCATGGTGATGACGCTGGTGATCGTGGTGGACGAGGACCAGGCGCAGGACGCGATGGACGCAGCCAGGCTGGCCTCCAAGGAGCACCCGGCACGAGTGCTCGGCGTGATCCTCGGTGACGCTCGCGGCCATCCAGTGGTCAACGCCCAGGTCGGCACCGGGTCGGGATGGAGCGGCGAGACCGCGCTGATCCGGCTCAAGGGCGAGGTGGTCAAGCACCCCGAGTCCGTCGTACTCCCCCTGTTGCTGCCCGACTCCCCCGTCGCTGCCTGGTGGCCGGCCGACGCCCCCCAGGACCCAGCCGGAGACCCACTGGGTGCCCTCGCGCAGCGGCGGATCACCGATGCGGCATCGGCCACGAAGGCCAAGACGAAAGCGATCCACCACCAGTGCACGGCGTACGCGAAGGGGAACACCGACCTCGCGTGGACCCGGATCACCCCGTGGCGGGCGCTGCTCGCCGCGGCCCTTGACCAGCACCCGGCCAAGGTCACCAGCGCGTCCGTCACCGCCGAGAGGATCAGCCCGAGCGCCGATCTGCTCGTCGCCTGGCTCAGCGACCGACTCAAGGTCGATGTCGAGCGGCACAACTCCGACGGGCCCGGGATCACCGAGGTGGTGCTCCGGACGAAGTCGGGTGACATCAGCATCAATCGCGCCGACGGCAAGCTGGCGCAGTTCGCCTCGCCCGGCCAGCCCGATCGCCCGGTCGCGCTCAAGCGTCGCGACGTGCCCGAGCTCCTGGCCGAGGAGCTCCGGCGACTCGACGAGGACGACACGTACGCCGCGACCGCGCGCCGCCTGGTCAAGCTGGCGAGCTCATGACAGAGGTGTCGGTGGTCGCCGACGCGGACACTCTTGCGCGCACGGTGGCCGAGCAGCTGCTCGACCGGCTCCGCAGCATCCAGGCAGCGGGCCGGGTGCCCTCGATCGCGCTCACCGGCGGGAGCATCGCGGTCAAGATCTACCGGGCCCTCGCGCAGCTCGACTCGGAGGCCGTGGACTGGACGCAGGTGGACTTCTGGTGGGGCGACGAGCGCTACGTGGCGGCCGACTCCAGCGACCGAAACGACCGCGGCGTCGAGCTGGCCCTGCTCGACGTGGTGGGGGCAGACCCGGAGCGAGTGCATGCGATGCCGGCGGCCGACGAGTCACACGCCGACGTGGCGACCGCTGCTTCGGCGTACGCACAGGAGCTGCGGACGCACGGCGGTGGCCAGTTCGACCTGGTCCTGCTCGGACTCGGCCCGGACGGTCACGTCGCCTCGCTTTTCCCGGGCTTCCCGCAGCTTGAGGCCCACGCCATCGCCGTACCTGTGATCGGCTCGCCCAAGCCCCCACCCGAACGGATCACCCTCACCTTCACCGCCCTCAACCGCACCCGCGAGGTCTGGTTCGTGGTCTCCGGCGAGGACAAGGCCGAAGCAGTGGCCCGATCCCTCGCCGACGAAGGCTCGGTCCACCAGACCCCCGCCCGCGGCATCACCTGCGAGAACCGCACCTGGTGGCTCGACGAACCCGCCGCCTCCGCCCTCTGACCCCGCCCACCCCGCTGAGGCGTCGCGTCTTGCGCTGAGAGCAACGGTGAGGCGTCGCATCTTGCGGCAAGACGCGACGCCTCAGCGCGTTTTCGACCGCAAGATGCGACGCCTCAGCGAACTGGTGGCAGGAGGTCCAGGAGGCGGGTCAGGTCGTCGGCGGGGAGGGTGACCTCGAGGTCGGCGAAGAGGTCGCGCAGCTCACCGGGGCGTAGGGCGCGGTGTTCCGTAGGTACGCCGGGGCGGCGGACGGTCAGGGTCTCGTGGGTGACGCTGACATGGCGGCCTTCGAGGTGCCGGGTCAGCATCAGGCCGCTGCGGAAGTGGGAGGTCGGGAAGGTGCTGGTGAAGTGATGCCCCATGTGTACGTCGACAGGGTGCACCGGCAGCTCGTCGGTGGTGTGCATCAGCTCCCAGCCGCCGTCGCGGAGCCGGTACATCTCCCAGACCACGACACCGTCCCGGTCGACGCGGTGCAGCCGGTAGCGCCAGCCCCGGCAGTCCAGCTCGGCCCCGTCCGCCATCGGGATCGGCCACAGCACGCTCATCCCGAACCCCGGGTCGCAGAGAAACCGCTGTCCGTCCAGGGTGACCACGACGACGAAGTGGGTGCGGCCGGCGCGGGTCACGTCGCCGACCCGACCCAGACATCGGCGTACGTCGTAGCCGAGTCGCTCGAGCACTGCCGAGAACAGCGTCGCGTGCTCGAAGCAGTAGCCGCCCCGACCCCGGCCGACGAACTTCTCCTGGACCGCCTCGAGCGAGACGCCCGGATGGTTGCCGAGCAGGACGTCGATGTTCTCGAACGGGAACCTGCGCACGTGCGCCTCGTGCAGCTCTGCCAGTGCCGTCAGCGACGGATCCTGACGGGTGACTCCCACCGCGTCGAGGTAGCCCTGGAGGTCGAGCCGGTCGATCTGCCAGGGGTGCTCGGTCACGACCGGTTCAGAAGACGACGTCACCACTCTTGCGACGCGCACGCAGCGTGGCGATCGCCTCGTTGAGGATGTCCTTCGCCTCGGTCTCGGAGCGGCGCTCCTTCACGTAGGCGAGGTGAGTCTTGTACGGCTCGATCTTCGGCGGCGGCGGCGGGTTGTCGCAGTCCAGACTTGCGGGAAGCCCACAGCGAGGGCAGTCCCAGGTGTCCGGCACCGTTGCCTCGACCGCGAACGCGATCAGCGTGCGGTGCTCGCGGGAGCAGAAGTAGGTGACGTTCTGACGCGGAGCCGCGTCACCACGCTCCGCCTCGCCCATGGGACCGGCACCAACACGGCTCCCCCTGATGGCGTTTCCTCCGCCTGCCACGCTGGTCTCCTTCGAGGTCGTTGAGGATCAGTTGCCGGTCTTGAACAGGAGTCCGAGACCGATCACGCAGGCGATCCACACCAGGCCGATGCCGATCGTGATGCGGTCCAGGTTTCGCTCGGCGACCGACGATCCGCCGACGCCGCTCGACACGCCACCACCGAACATGTCGGAGAGCCCGCCACCTCGCCCCTTGTGCAAGAGCACCATGAGGATCAGAAGCAAGCTCGAGATGACGAGCAAGACCTCGAAGACGATAACCACGGGGTGGATCCTAACCGATCAGGCGCGCGGATCAGAGCATGGGCATGTCGTAGAACCGGCAGATCCCGCCGAACTCGTCAGCCTGCAGGCTGGCACCCCCGACGAGGGCCCCGTCGACGTCGGCCTTCTGCATGATGCCGGCGACGTTGGCGGCCTTGACCGAGCCGCCGTAGAGGATCCGGATGCCGGCCGCGGCGTCGTCGCCGGCTGTCTCCGCGACCCGTGCCCGGATGGCCGCGCACACCTCCTGGGCGTCCTCCGGGGTCGCGACCTCGCCGGTGCCGATGGCCCAGACCGGCTCGTAGGCGACCACGAGCCCGGCCAGCTGCTCAGCCGAGAACCCGGCGAGCGAACCGTCGACCTGCTCGAGGGTGTGCTCGACGTGGCGGCCCTCCTTGCGGACCTCGAGCCCCTCGCCGACGCACACGATCGGGGTCATCCCGGCAGCGAGTGCCTTGTGCGCCTTGGCATTCACCAGCGCGTCGTCCTCGCCGTGGTGCTCACGGCGCTCGGAATGACCCACCACCACATACGAACAGCCGAGCTTGGCCAGCATCGCGGCCGAGATGTCGCCGGTGTAGGCACCCTCGTCGTGCACGGAGACGTCCTGCGCGCCGTACTTGATCTGCAGCCGGTCGCCGTCGACCATCGTCTGCACGCTGCGGATGTCGGTGTACGGCGGCACCACGACGACCTCGACCTGCGCGTAGTCGTGCTTCTTGTCCGACAGCGTCCACGCGAGCTTCTGCACCAGGACGACGGCCTCCTGGTGGTTGAGGTTCATCTTCCAGTTGCCCGCCATCAGCGGCGTACGGGTCTTCTTGGGCATGGGTCTCTCTTTCAGTCGGGTGGTTTCGAGACGCTCGCTGACGCTCGCTCCTCAACCAGCGCTAGTCGTCGAGTACGTCGATGCCGGGCAGGTCCTTGCCCTCGAGGTACTCCAGGCTGGCCCCACCACCGGTGGAGATGTGCCCGAAGGAGCTCTCGGCGAAGCCGAGCTGGCGTACGGCGGCCGCGGAGTCGCCACCGCCGACCACGGAGAGCCCGTCGACCTCGGTCAGCGCCTGGGCGACCGCCCGTGTGCCGCCGGAGAAGGCCTCGAACTCGAAGACGCCCATCGGCCCGTTCCAGAAGACCGTGCGTGCCTCGCGGATCACCTCGGCGAACGCCTTGCCGGACTCCGGCCCGATGTCCAGCCCGACCTGGTCCTTCGGCATGGCGTCCGCGGCAACAGTGGTCGGAGGCGCGTCGGCCTTGAACTCGGGGGCCACCACGATGTCGGTCGGCAGCAGGATCTCCACCCCACTGTCCTTGGAGCGCTGCAGGTATTCCTTGCAGGCGTCGACCTGGTCCTCCTCGAGCAGGCTCTGGCCGACCTCGTGCCCCTGTGCGGCCAGGAACGTGAACACCATCCCGCCCCCGATCAGCAGCTTGTCGGCGGTGCCGAGCAGGTTGTCGATCACGGCCAGCTTGTCGCTCACCTTCGACCCGCCGAGCACGACGACGTAGGGGTGCTCGGGGTCTGCAGTCAGCTTGCGGAGCACCTGGATCTCGTCGCGGACGAGACCGCCCATGGCGTGCGGGAGGCGCTTCGCCACGTCGTACACGCTGGCCTGCTTGCGGTGCACCACCCCGAACCCGTCGCTGACGAACGCGTCGCCGAGCTCGGCCAGCTGGTCGGCGAACTCACCGCGCTCGCTGTCGTCCTTGCTGGTCTCACCGGGGTTGAACCGGACGTTCTCCAGCAGGGCGACGTCACCGTCGCCGAGCGCCTCCACGACCTGCCGGGCGGACTCCCCCACGGTGTCCTCGGCGAACTGCACCTCGGTTTTGAGGAGCTCACCGAGACGGGCGGCCACTGGACGCAGTGAGTATGCCGGGTCCGGCTCGCCCTTGGGCCGGCCGAGGTGCGCCATCACGATCACCCTCGCGCCGGCCTCGGAGAGCTCCTTGATGGTGGGCACGCTCGCGCGGATCCGGCCGTCGTCGGCGATCCTCTCGCCGTCGAGCGGAACGTTCAGGTCGGACCGGACCAGGACACGCTTGCCCGAGACGCCACCCAGGGCGTCGATGGTTGCGCTCATCGCGCGGTCAGAGCGTGGCGCCGACGTGGCTGATCAGGTCGGCGAGGCGGTTGGAGTAGCCCCACTCGTTGTCGTACCAGCCGATGACCTTGACCTGGTTGCCGATCACCTTGGTCAGCGGGGCGTCGAAGATGCACGACGCCGGGTCGGTGACGATGTCGGAGGACACCAGCGGGTCGGTGGAGTAGCGCAGGTAGCGACCGTCCGCGGCCTTCTCGACGGCGGCGTTGACCTCCTCGACCGAGGTCTCGCGGCCGGCCTCGAAGGTGAGGTCGGTGGCCGAGCCGGTCGGCACCGGGACGCGGATCGCGAAGCCGTCGAGCTTGCCCTTGAGCTCCGGCAGCACGAGGCCGATCGCCTTGGCGGCACCGGTGGAGGTGGGCACCAGGTTGATCGCGGCGGCCCGAGCACGACGTGGGTCCTTGTGGATGTTGTCCTGCAGGTTCTGGTCGGCGGTGTAGGCGTGGATGGTGGTCATCAGGCCCTTGACGATGCCGAACTCGTCGTTGAGCGCCTTCGCCATCGGCGCCAGGCAGTTGGTGGTGCACGACGCGTTGGAGATGACGTGGTGCTCCTGCGGGTCGTAGTCGTCATGGTTGACGCCCATCACCACGGTGAAGTCGTCGTTCTTCGCGGGCGCGGAGATGATCACCTTCTTCGCACCACCGTCGATGTGCGCCCTGGCCTTGGTGGCGTCGGTGAAGAACCCGGTGGACTCGACGATGACGTCGGCGCCGATGTCGCCCCACTTCAGGGACGCGGGGTCGCGCTCGGCGAACGCGGTGATCTCCTGGTCGCCGACCTTGATCGAGGTGTCGGTGGAGGACACGTCTGCGTCCAGCCGGCCGAGGATCGAGTCGAACTTGAGCAGGCGGGCGAGGGACTCGTTGTCGGTGAGGTCGTTGACGCCGACGATCTCGATGTCGGCGCCAGAGGCCCGCACGGCGCGGAAGAAGTTGCGGCCGATGCGGCCGAAGCCGTTGATACCTACGCGGACAGTCACAGCGATAACTCCTGGGCAGAAAATGTGTCGGAGCGGCGACCCTATCGCGCGAACACCACTGTCCAAGAGGCCGTTCCGCGTACGCGCGAGTAACCAGGACGGGCCCGATGAACCCTGTAGAAGGGCTCCAGCTCAGGCTTCCTCGGCCAGCATGTCCGGCGTCAGTGAGGCCTCGGTGTCGGGTATGCCGAGCTCCTCGGCGCGCTTGTCCGCCATCGCCAGCAGCCGGCGGATCCGGCCGGCGATCGCGTCCTTGGTGAGCACCGGCTCGCTGAGCTGGCCCAGCTCCTCCAAGGATGCCTGCTTGTGCTCCAGCCGCAGCCGGCCGGCCTGGCGCAGGTGGTCGGGGATCTGCTCGCCCAGGATCTCCAGGGCGCGGTCGACGCGGGCGCCGGCAGCCACGGCAGCACGGGCGGACCGGCGCAGGTTGGCATCGTCGAAGTTGGCCAGCCGGTTGGCGGTCGCCCGGACCTCGCGACGCATCCGGCGCTCCTCCCAGGCGAGCAGGGACTCGTGGGCACCGAGGCGGGTGAGCAGCTGGCCGATCGCGTCGCCGTCGCGGATCACGACGCGGTCGATGCCGCGGACCTCGCGGGCCTTGGCCGGGATGCCGAGCCGGCGGGCCGAGCCGACGAGGGCCAACGCCGCCTCCGGGCCGGGGCAGGTGACCTCGAGCGAGCTGGAGCGGCCGGGCTCGGTCAGCGAGCCGTGGGCGAGGAAGGCGCCGCGCCAGGCAGCGACCGCGTCGCAGCCGGAGCCGTTCACCACGACGGGCGGAAGACCGCGGACCGGTCGGTTGCGCTGGTCGATCAGGCCGGTCTGGCGTGCGAGCGACTCACCCTCGCGGGAGACCCGGACGATGTAGCGCGTGCCCCGGCGGATGCCGCTCCCCTTGAGCAGCACCACCTCGGGGTGGTGGCCGAACACCTCGGCGATGTCCCGCCGCATGCGGCGAGCTGCGGCGCCGGTGTCGAGCTCGGCCTCGACGACGATGCCGCCGTTTACGAGATGGAGCGCATCGGCAAACCGGAGCATCGACGAGACCTCCGCCTTGCGGCAACAGGTCTTGGTAACTGTCGTGCTGGCCAGTTCTGCCTTCACCTGTGCCGTCATCGCCATGTCGCTCACCTTAATCCGCTGTCAACAACCCCGTATACGCGGAGGCCAGTTTTTGCGGATCGTGGACACCTCGCTGGTCCGAAACGAGGTCGGCGACGACCAAGTTGGCGCCGGCTGCGGCCACTGCGTCGCCGAGTCGCCGGCGGTCCCGGACCGCTGTCGGGTCCGCCAGAACGGTGTGGACCTGCAGCTCGCTGGCATGACGCAGGAGCACGGCTAGGTGGTCGGTCAGGTCATAGCCCCGGGTCTCATCGAGGTGCGGCTCGAGGTTCATCGAGACGATCACCTTGGCCGGCGTACGGCACAGGGCGTCGCGGAGACCGGGGACCAACAGGTGCGGTATCACGCTGGAGTACCACGACCCCGGACCGATGACCACGAAGTCGGCCGACTCGATCGCCTCCACGGCCTGCGGGCAGGCGGTGGCGTCCTCCGGGACGAGGCTCACCGAGAGCACCTTGCCCGTCGTGGTGGCCACCTCCACCTGGCCCCGGACGGTGGCAACCTCGTCGGCGTCCTTGCCTGCTCCCCGGACCTCGGCGGTGATGTCCAGCGGCGTCAGCGCCATCGGCAGCACCCGTCCGCGGGCGCCGAGCAGGCCGGCCACCCAGTCCAGCCCGTCGACGTGGTCGTGCAGCAGGTCCCACAGCGTGACGATCAGCAGGTTGCCCATCGAGTGCCCGTGCATCTCCCCCTCGGACGCGAACCGGTGCTGCAACACGCGTGCCCAGGTCTGGCCCCAACGGTCATCGCCACACAGGGCGGCGAGTGCCATCCGCAGGTCTCCCGGCGGCAGTACGCCGAACTCGTCGCGCAGCCGGCCCGACGAGCCACCGTTGTCGGCCACTGTGACCACGGCGGTCAGGTCGGTGGTCACGTTGCGCAGGGCGGTCAGCGAGGCCGCGAGTCCGTGCCCGCCCCCGAGGGCGACGACCGCCGGCTCGGTCGACCAGCGCATCAGCGCCTACTCCCGGCCGAGGTCACGGTGGGTCACCTCGGCGTCGAGCCCCTTGGCACGGAGCCGATCCGCGATCTCCTCCGACATCGCCACGCTGCGGTGCTTGCCACCGGTGCAGCCGATGGCGACCGTCATGAACCGCTTGCCCTCGTGCAGGTAGCCGTCTCCGACGGTCTCGATCACCGGCAGGTAGCGGTCCAGGAACTCCTGTGCGTTCGGCCGGTCCTTGACGTACGTCGCCACGACCGGATCCCGGCCGGTCCGCGGCCGGAGCTCAGGCACCCAGTGCGGGTTGGGCAGGAACCTCATGTCGGCCAGCAGGTCAGCGTCGACGGGCACGCCGTACTTGAACCCGAAGCTGACCACGGTGATCCGCAGCTTGACCGCCTCGGGTGTCCCGAACGTCATGGAGACCTTGTCCTTGAGCTGGTGCACGTTCAGAGGGGTGGTGTCGATGACCAGGTCGGCGTCACCACGAAGGGCCGCCATCACCTCGCGCTCGCGGTTGATGCCCTCGAGCAGCCGTCCCGAGCCCTGCAGCGGGTGCGGACGGCGGGCCGCCTCCTGTCGCCGGACCAGGATGTCGTCGGAGGCCTCGAGGAACAGCAGGGTCGTACGGCGGGTGGGGAACTGCTTGGCCAGCTGTTCGCGCAGCGACTCGAAGAAGATTCCGGCGCGTACGTCGACCACAGCAGCAACCGGCTGGTCGATCCCCTGCTTGTCATCGATGAGTCGCACCATGTCGGCGACCAGCTCCGGCGGCAGGTTGTCCACGACGAAGAACCCGAGGTCCTCGAGCTCCTTGGCTGCCGTGCTCCGGCCGGCACCGGTCATCCCGGTCACCACCACGAGCTCGCCCAGGTGCTCCTCCAGGGGATCCATCAACGCTCCTCGCTGGTGTCGGGCTCGGACGAGGTGATCTCGCCGGTCGCGGTGTTCACGGACGTCGACCGCGGCGATGCAGCCACGGCCTCCGAGATCGCCGTGGCGGTCCGGGTGCCGATCCCGGGAACCTCGGCAATCTCCTCGATGGTGGCAGCCCGAAGCTTCCGGAGCGAGCCGAAATGCTTGATCAGGGTCTTGCGGCGTACCTCACCGAGCCCGGAGACCTCGTCGAGGATGCTCTCCACCATCGTCTTGGAGCGGCGCGAGCGGTGATGCGCGATCGCGAAGCGGTGGGCCTCGTCGCGGATGCGCTGCAGCAGGTAGAGCCCCTCGCTCGACCGGGGCAGGATCACCGGATCCTGCTCCCCCGGCACCCAGACCTCCTCGAGCCGCTTGGCCAGCCCGCAGAGCGGGATGTCGTCGATGCCCAGCTCGTCAAGCGCGCGCTGCGCCGCGGCCACCTGAGGTGGTCCGCCGTCCACCACCACAAGCCCGGGCACGTAGGCGAACTTGCGCGGCCGACCGGTCTCGGGGTCGACCAGCATCGGGCCCTGGTCGTCCTCGGGGTCGATGGCGCCGCCAGAGAGCTCTGGCATGTCCATGCGCTCGTCGAGCAGCCGCCGGAAGCGCCGGCTGATCACCTCGTGCATCGACGCGACGTCGTTCTGGCCGTCCACGCCGCGGATCACGAACCGGCGGTACTCGCTCTTGCGTGCGAGCCCGTCCTCGAACACCACCATCGACGCCACGACCTCGGTGCCCTGCAGGTTCGAGACGTCGTAGCACTCGATCCGCAGGGGCGCGGACGGGAGGTCGAGCGCCGTCTGGATCTCCTCCAGGGCCTTGTTGCGCACGGTCAGGTCGCTCGCGCGCTTGGTCTTGTGCAGGGCGAGGGACTGCGCTGCGTTCTTCGCAACCGTCTCCTGCAGGGCCCGCTTGTCGCCGCGCTTCGGCACGCGGATGACGACCTTGCTCCCCCTGGTCTCGGTGAGGAGCTGCTCGAACGTCGAGGCATCCTCTGGTCTCGCGGGGACAAGGATCTCCCGCGGGATCGCGTCGCCCTCTTCACCGGCGTAGAGCTGCAGCAGGAACTCTCCGACCAGTCCGGCCGTGTCGATGTCCTCGACCCGGTCCGCCACCCAGCCACGCTGGCCGCGGATGCGCCCGTGGCGCACGTGGAATATCTGCACCGCCACCTCGAGGGGGTCCTCGGCGAGCGCGATCACGTCGGCGTCGGTGCCGTCGCCGAAGACGACCGCCTGCTTCTCCAGCGCCTTGTTGAGTGCGCCGAGGTCGTCTCGCAGGCGCGCGGCCCGCTCGTAGTCCTGGGCGTCGGAGGCGGCGTACATCTCGCGCTGGATCCGCTTGACGAAGGCGTCGGTGCGGCCGCCCATGAAGTCGGCGAACTCCTCGGCGATCTTGCGGTGCTCATCGGCATCGACACGACCGACGCACGGTGCGGAGCACTTCTCGATGTAGCCGAGCAGACAGGGGCGTCCGATCTGGGAGGACCGCTTGAACACCCCGTTGCTGCAGGAACGCATCGGGAAGACGCGCAGCAGCAGGTCGACGGTCTCGCGGATCGCCCAGGCGTGGCTGTAGGGGCCGTAGTACTTCACGCCCTTCTTCTTCGCCCCTCGCCCCACCATGACGCGCGGGAACTCCTCGTTCATCGTGATCGCGAGCCACGGGTAGGACTTGTCGTCGCGATACTTCACGTTGAACCGCGGGTCGTACTCCTTGATCCAGGAGTACTCCAGCTGCAGCGCCTCGACCTCGGTGCCCACGACCGTCCACTCCACGGAGGCCGCGGTCGTCACCATGGTCGCGGTGCGTGGGTGCAGGTTGGCCAGGTCCTGGAAGTACGACGACAGCCGTGCCCGCAGGCTCTTGGCCTTGCCGACGTAGACGACCCGGCCGTCCCGGTCGCGGAACCGGTAGACGCCCGGCTGGGTCGGGATCGACCCGGTTTCCGGACGGTAAGTCGAGGGGTCGGCCACGGAACGAGGCTAGCGAGCGTCCGAGCAGCTTGCTGATCGGGACCGAGTCGCCGAAGTTCCGTTGACGAGCGAAGCGCGGATCACGCGACAACCCTACGAGGCGACGTTCAGGAGCGAGCCCGCGGAGGTACGACGTTCTCGGGCGGGAGCTGGCGCTCGACGATCGCCTCTGCGACCTCTCCCAGCTTCAGGTTGCGGCTGCGCGAGTAGTAGCGCAGGGAGTTGAACGCCACCTCCATGTCGACACTCGCGAACTCGGCCAGCACGCCCTTCGCCTGCTCGATCACAACGCGCGAGGCGAGCGCTTGCTGCAGCTGCTCGGCCTCGATCGAGGCTCGACGGGAAGAACGATGCTGGAGGATGCCGATGGTCGCCATGTCAGCCAGGGACTGCCCGACCTCGCGGTCGTTCTCGTCGAGTCTGGCGCGGCTACCGAAGAGGTTGAGCGCACCGACGATGTCCCCGCGCAGACGAAGCGGCAGGGCGTGAACTGACTCGAAACCGAGGCTGAGCGCCACCTGGGAGAACCGTGGCCAGCTCGGGTGCGAGGAGAGGTCCTCGACGGTCACAGGCAGGCCGGTCTCCAGGCACTCGATGCACGGTCCGCCCTCACTGCTCTGCAGCTGGAAGAGCTCCAGCACCCGCGTCGACTCACTGGTGGAGGCCAGGAGCTGGGGTTCCTCGTTGTCGTCGAGGAGGAGCAGACCTGCCTGCTGGACCGGCAGCAGCTCGACGATCGAGTGCACCAGCTGGTCCAGCAGGTCCACCACGTCATAGTCATCCACCAGGGTGTCGGCGAGGGTCACGAACCTCTTCGCCAGCAACGCGTCCCGAGTACGCGTGTGGTCATTCATGGGAATCGCCCTCTCCGAGTCGGACTCGTCGCTCAACCACCTCGAGTGCGAGGTCGGCCAGCGCCTGGCCCTCCGCGAAGGCGGTAGCGCGCAGGAGCGCCATCGCCTCCCCGATGCTGACGTCGAGCTGGATCATCGTCATTCCTGCGGCTTGGTGCACGAGTGGCGTCCCTGTGCCCAGACGGACCGGCGGGTCTTCCTCCGCTGACGCCAGCCGCCCGACCTCGGCCCACGTGTCCGGGTCCAGGAGGGAAGCGGCGATGTCGTCGGCCGTATTCAGTGCGGCCCCGAACTCGGCTTCACTGAGCCCGCCCGGCTGGCGGCGATAGAGACCGATCGTGCCCACCGGCACGTCGCCGAAGCACACCGGGAAACCGAACAGGGCACAGACGTCCAGCTTCGCCACTTCCTTGGCGAGGAACGGCCATCGTTCTGCACTGTCGGTCGCGGGATCCGCGAAGTTGCACACCTGAACAGGAGAGAGTGAAGAAGCAGCGTCGAGATATGGGCCCTCACCCAGGGTCATCTGGATCTCCTCCAACTCTGCGGCCATTGTGTCAGTTGCGCCCAGCCCCACGCGAGCCCCACGGCTGGAGACGAGCGCGATCGAACCACCGTCGACCGCGACAGCGCGGACGCCATCTCGACACAGCCGCGCCATCTGGGCACTGATGAAGGATCCAGTGGCGTTCGTCGTCATCCGGTGCGGCTCCTCGGTGGGGTTCTTGCGCTCACACCTGGTCGCGTTTCCCTCGAGGCGCGTTGACTTAACTCTGTTCGATCCTACTCCCCCGAACGCCCCACACCCGTGGGCGGGTTTGTGCTGTAATGACCCCTGAGAAATGGTTCGGGCCGCGTGGGCCCGGATGGTGCTCACAGACGCGGCCCAGACCCTGCTGCATTCATCTCATCGATGCATGCCCGGCAGGGGGTTGGTGTTGATCAGGCTTTCGCGCTCGGGCGAGCCTCTTCCCGAACGACAAACGGACCGTCGGATGCCGCCGCCGTACCTGCCCGGCCAGGCCCCCAGGCAGCAAGCCCTCACCCGGATCCCCTTCTCCGACTGGTACGTCGCACCTTCCGCACGCACCGCTGCGGCGCGGGCCCTCGTCACCGGGTGGGTCGCCAACGGACCCGAGGTGACCTCGTTCGAGTCGGAGTTCGCGCGCCACGTGGGAGCCCGCTTCGCTGTCGCTGTCTCCTCCGGGAACACCGCACTGGAGCTGGCGCTGGAGGTCCTGCAGCTGCCTCGTGGCTCGCGCGTGCTCGTCTGCACCCTGAGCTCGTTCGCCGTCGCCCAGGCGATCGTCCGGGCCGGCCTGCGACCCGTCCTGGTGGATGTCTCGGTGACCACGGGGATGCCATCACAGTGCACCGTCAGCGAGGCGGCGGTTCGTGCCGAGCTCGACGGCGGACCACCGATGGCGCTCGTGCTCGCTCATGCGGCAGGCGACCCCGCTGACGTGGACGCGCTCGCAGCTGCCGCGGGTCTCCCCTCGAGCATGGTGATCGAGGACGCCGCTCAGGGCCTCGGCGGCAGCCTGGGCGGTCGACCCGTGGGTGGTCAGGGGACGGCCTGCTTCAGCTTCTACGCGACCACCAATCTCCCCGTCGGCGAGGGGGGCATGGTCACCACCGACGTTCCAGAACGTGCCGAGCGGATCCGTGCTGCGCGGTTGAGGAGCAACCTCCCCCATCCCCGGCACGGCGGGCACCATGACGTCATTCCCCGGTCCGGCATCCGCGACGGCGGACTCGACGCCACGATGACCGACCTCCGCGCTGCCATCGGACGCGGACAGCTCGCCCACCTGGCGCAGTGGCAGCACAGCCGCGAGCAGCTCGCCATGAAGTACGACGAACAGCTGGCCGAGCTCAATGGAGTCGTGCTGCCACACCGGCCCGCATCAGGTGAGGGCCAGCACGCCTGGCACCACTACCCGCTGCGGATCGAGCACGCGACGGTGCACCGCGACGCCGTCATCAGGGCACTCTTCGCGGCCAAGGTTCGCACCGCCGACCGGGTGACGCCGCTGCATCAGCTTCGCTACGCCCGCGAGCTCTGTGAGGTGCCGGAGTGCGGCATGCCCGGGGCGGACCAGTACGCCGCTCAGCTCGTCGCGCTGCCGATCTATCCACGGCTGCCCGAGGCCGCCGCCCACCGGGTGGCCGACGTGCTCGCCTTCACCCTCAGCTGACTGTGAGGTCCTGACCCTTCACGGTGACCTTCAGCTCCTTCAGCGGCTTGTTTGCCGGGCCGTTGGCCACGGACCCGTCAGCCACCGCGAACCTGCTGCCGTGGCAGTTGCACTCGATCTCGTCCCCGTCGATCTTGGTGATCGGGCACCCCTGATGGGTGCAGACGGTGCTGAAGGCCTTGAACTCGCCCTTGCTGGGCTGGCTCACCATCACCTTCTCGGCCTTGAAGATCTTCGCGCCACCCTCCGGCACCTCGGAGGTCTTGCCGATTGCGCCGGACGTCGAACCGCCGCCTGAGTCGCTGCCCCCGTCGCCGCCCCCGTCGCTGCCACCGCTCCCGCTGCCTCCGCCACCGGAGCTCTCGGAGTCGTCGGAGCCGCACGCGGCGAGGAGCGGCACGCCGACTCCCACACCCACAATCCCACTCATCACCGTGCGACGTGAGGCATCGCCCGCCGTCTTGGGAACCCGGTTGTCGGTCACCTGAACCTCCAGCTGTGCGGTCTGCAGTCGTTGCTGCTGACGCTAGCGCTTCGAGGCAACCGCCCTCTGCTGTCCGTTGGTCTTACGACCCCTGCTGCGCGCCGGTGCGGGCGTGCGGTGCGACTCGGCTCGACCACCGGGAGCAAGCAGCGGGCGCAGGAAGTCGCCGGTGAAGCTCGCCTTGTGCCCAGCAACCTCCTCCGGGGTGCCGGTCGCCACGACGGTGCCGCCCTTGTTGCCGCCGGCCGGGCCCATGTCGACGATCCAGTCGGCGGTCTTGATCACGTCGAGGTTGTGCTCGATCACCAGCACGGTGTTGCCCTTGTCGACCAGGCTGGAGAGCACGCCGAGGAGCTTGCGGATGTCCTCGAAGTGGAGACCGGTGGTGGGCTCGTCGAGCACGTAGACGGTGCGGCCGGTGGACCGCTTCTGCAGCTCACTGGCCAGCTTCACCCGCTGTGCCTCACCGCCGGAGAGCGTCGTCGCCGGCTGTCCGAGCCGGACGTAGCCGAGCCCGACCTCCACCAGCGTCACGAGGTGACGCGAGATGGCGGGAATCGCGGCGAAGAAGTCGACGGCCTCCTCGATCGGCATGTCCAGGACGTCGGCGATCGTCTTGCCCTTGTAGTGCACCTCGAGGGTCTCGCGGTTGTAGCGCGCGCCGTGGCAGACCTCGCAGGGCACGTAGACGTCCGGCAGGAAGTTCATCTCGATCTTGATCGTGCCGTCGCCGGAGCAGGCCTCGCAGCGGCCGCCCTTGACGTTGAACGAGAACCGCCCCTGCAGGTAGCCGCGCATCTTCGCCTCGGCGGTGGAGGCGAACAGCTTGCGGACGTGGTCGAAGACGCCGGTGTAGGTCGCCGGGTTGGATCGCGGCGTGCGGCCGATCGGCGACTGGTCGACGTGGATCACCTTGTCGACGTGCTCCGCACCGGTGATCTTCCGGTGTCGGCCCGGCACCGTGCGGGCGTTGTAGATCTGCTTGGCCAGCGAGGTGTAGAGGATGTCGTTGACCAGCGTCGACTTGCCCGACCCAGAGACGCCCGTGACCGCGACGAAGCAGCCGAGCGGGAACGTGACGTCGATGTCCTTGAGGTTGTTCTCGCGAGCGCCGTGCACGGTCAGTTCGCGATCGGGCGACGGCGGGCGCCGGATGGCCGGCACCGGGATCGACTTGCGTCCCGAGAGGTAGAGGCCGGTCTCGGAGTCGCGGTGCTTGAGCAGCTGCTTGACCGTGCCCGAGTGGACGACCTGTCCGCCGTGCTCGCCGGCCCCCGGACCGATGTCGACGACCCAGTCGGCCGCCATGATCGTCTCCTCGTCGTGCTCGACGACGATCAAGGTGTTGCCCAGGTCCTTGAGCCGGATCAGGGTCTCGATCAGGCGCTTGTTGTCGCGCTGGTGGAGGCCGATGCTGGGCTCGTCGAGCACGTAGAGCACTCCGACCAGGCCCGCGCCGATCTGGGTGGCCAGCCGGATGCGCTGGGCCTCACCACCGGAGAGAGTGGCGGACGGCCGCGCCAGCGTGAGGTAGTCGAGGCCGACGTCGAGGAGGAACCGGAGCCGCTCCTGGATCTCCTTGAGCACCCGCTCGGCGATCTGGCGTTCGCGGTCGGTGAGCTCGAGCTCGTTGAGGAACTCGGCCGCCTCGTTGATCGGCAGCGCGCAGACCTCGGCGATGTTGCGCCCGCCCGCGCCCTTCTCCCCCAGCGTGACCGCGACCGAGACCGGCTTGAGCCGGGTGCCCTGGCACGCCGGGCACGGCACCTCGCGCATGAACCCCTCGTAGCGGTCCCGGCTGGTGTCGGTCTCCGCCTCGCGGTGGCGTCGCTCGATGTAGGGACGGACACCCTCGAAGTTGGTGTAGTAGGAGCGTTCGCGGCCGTAGCGGTTGACGTGGCGCACGTGCACCTTGGTCGCGTGTCCCTCGAGGATGGCCTTGCGGCCCTTGGCCGGCAGGTCCTCCCACGGGGTGTTCAGGTCGAACCCGAGCTCGTCACCGAGGGCGCCCAGCAGCCGGGTGAAGTAGTCGCTGACATGGGCACCCGACCAGGGACCGATCACGCCCTCGCCGAGGGTGGCGCCGGGGTCGGAGACGACCAGCTCGGGATCGACCTCCATCCGGGTGCCGATGCCGTGGCACTTGGGGCAGGCACCGAAGGGTGAGTTGAACGAGAACGAGCGGGGCTCGAGCTCATCGGTCTCGATGTCGTGCTCGTTGGGACAGGCCATCCGCTCGGAGAACCGCATCTGCTTGTGCGGGTCCTTGGGGTCGAGGTCGACGAGGTCCAGCAGGACCAGGCCCGAGGCGAGGTTCAGCGCGGTCTCGATCGAGTCGGTGAGCCGGCGCTTCGACGAGGGCTTCGCCGCGAGCCGGTCGACGACGACCTCGATCGTGTGCTTCTTCTGCTTGTCGAGCTTCGGCGGGCCGTCGATCATGTCGGCGAGCTGGATCGTCTCGCCGTTGACCCGGGCCCGGCTGAACCCCTGCGACTGCAGGCTGCGGAACAGCTCGACGTACTCCCCCTTGCGGCCGCGGATGACCGGCGCGAGCACCTGGAAGCGGGTGCCCTCCTCGAGCTGCAGGATGCGGTCGACGATCTGCTGGGGGGTCTGTCGCTCGATCGGTGCGCCGCACTCGGGACAGTGCGGCCGCCCCGCACGGGCATAGAGCAGCCGGAGGTAGTCGTAGACCTCGGTGATGGTGCCGACCGTCGAGCGCGGGTTCTTCGACGTGGACTTCTGGTCGATGGAGACCGCGGGGCTGAGGCCCTCGATGAAGTCGACGTCGGGCTTGTCCATCTGCCCGAGGAACTGCCGGGCGTACGCCGAGAGCGACTCGACGTAGCGGCGTTGGCCCTCCGCGAAGATGGTGTCGAACGCGAGGCTCGACTTGCCCGAGCCCGAGAGACCGGTGAACACGATCAGGGAGTCGCGGGGGAGGTCGATCGAGACGTCCTTGAGGTTGTGCTCGCGCGCGCCCCGGATGACGAGCTGATCAGCCACGGATGAGACCCCTGCAGTGTCTGTGGAATGGTTCGAACAAGTGTTCGCCATCCTAACGGATGCGACAAGCCGCCACGCGGGCGGCGGCAGCACGAACGTACCCCCCACCACCGACAACAACCGCCGTGGTCCATCGGAGGTGCTGGCTTCCGGCCGACGATCGGGTTTGATGGGTTCATGAGCAGCGACCCCGCCCCTGAGTGGGACCCCGGCGACCTCACCGGCCTCGACGTCTCCGCCCAGGCCTTCATCCACACCGTGGACGCGCTCACCCCCGACGAGCTGGCCGGCCCGTCGCTGCTGCCGGGGTGGACGCGAGCCCATGTGGTGGCCCACGTGGCGCTCCACGGGTTCGCCCTCGCCGGCGTGCTCGACGGGCTGGTGCACGACAAGCCGGTGGCGATGTACGCGTCGGTCGAGCAGCGCGCCGAGCAGATCGAGGAGCTGGCGCAGGTCGAGCCGAGCGAGCTGCGAGAGCGGCACCTGGCCGCGACGACCGCCTTCGCCGACGCCGTCGAGGCGATGCGCGACGAGCACTGGGACCGCCACATCGAGCGGGTCCCCGGGGGATCCTCATGGCCCGCGGTGACCGTCGTACCCACCAGGCGGCGCGAGGTGGAGGTCCACCACGCCGACCTCGCCACGTCGTACACCCGGGCGGACTGGCCAAGAGACTTCGTCGCCGACCTGCTCGACGTAGTCGTCGTCGACCATGCCGACGCGGGACCGTTCCAGATCCGGGCCACCGACCTCGGCCGCGACTGGTCGGTGGGCGGTGACGGCGGTCCGACCGTGATGGGCTCGGGGGCGGACCTCGGGTGGTGGCTGACCGGACGTGGCCAGGGTGAGGGACTCTCCTGCGACGCCGGCGAGCTGCCGCGGCTCGGCGAATGGCGCCGGGCCGCGGCCAGTGATCCCGGCCTAGGCTGGCGCCATGGCAGCGAGCATCGGCGACAGCGGTCCCTACTCCGGCGAGGTGAGCCCCGGCGGTCCGCCGGACACGCGTGAGCTGGCCGGCTTGATCATCACCAAGCTGGCCGTCGACCCGGAGATGTCCAACAACTGCTACCTGCTGCGGTGTCGCGCGACCGACGAGCAGGTGCTCATCGATGCGGCCGCGGAGCCCGAGCAGCTCCGGCAGCTGGTCGGTCCGTCCGGTCTCACCAAGGTGATCACCACCCACCAGCACTGGGACCACCACCGAGCCCTGGCCGACCTCGTGGCCGCCACGGGCGCCGTGGTCGTCGCCGGTGCGGACGACGCTGCGGCCATCACCGAGCAGACCGGGGTGGCTGTCGACGACAAGGTGCAGCAGGGCGACACCGTCGAGTTCGGCGACTGCCGGCTCGAGGTCATCCACCTCGTCGGCCACACGCCAGGGTCCATCGCGCTGCTGTACGACGACCCGGACGGCACTCCGCACCTCTGGACCGGGGACAGCCTCTTCCCCGGCGGGGTCGGCAACACGTTCGGGGACAAGGACGCGTTCGCCAGCCTCGTCGACGACGTCGAGAAGAAGGTGTTCGGCCGGCTGCCGGACGAGACCTGGTTCTACCCGGGCCACGGGAACGACTCCGTGCTCGGCAACGAGCGTCCCCACGTCGCGGAATGGCGCGAGCGGGGCTGGTGAACCGGGATGCGCCGGGTGCTGAGGCTCGCGGCCACGGTGCTCCTCGTGCTCGTCCCCCTCGCGGCCTGCTCTGACGACCAGGAGTCCAGGCCCGCGGAGCCGGAGGACCAGGCAGCCCTGGTCTCGGCGGTGAACGAGCAGCTCGAGGTCGACCCGGACCACGACAACCTGCGCGCCGTGGTCGTGCTCGTCGACGGGAAGCCCGTGCTGGAGCGGTACTACGACTGGCCGGCCGACACCTACTGGGACGTCGACTCGGCCACCACCGGCATCCTGTCGACGTTGGTCGGGATCGCCATCGAGGAGGGCGACATCGCCGGGCTCGAGGCCACCCTGGGCGAGCTGTTGCCCGACCACGCCGCCGACATGCGCCCCGAGGTCGCCGACATCACGGTGCGGGAGATGCTCACGATGACGGCCGGGTTCGCCGGGCTCGACCGCGACCGGACTCTGGAGTACATGTCCGACCCCGACCCGGTCGCACGCATCCTCAGCGCGGCGCCCGACCCACTGGGCGGTGGGTTCGAGTTCTCCAACCAGGGCGCCCACGTCGTCGCCGCCGTGCTTGCCGAGGCCACGGGCGAGTCCGTGCTCGACTACGCGCGGTCTCGGCTCTTCGAGCCACTCGGCATCGACACCCGGCCGGTGTTCGAAGCGCCGCTGGGCGCCGAGAAGATGGATGCCTTCCTCGCCACCGACTTCGCCTGGCCGGTCGACGGGTCAGGCCTGCATCTGGGCTGGGGCCGGCTCAAGCTGCGACCGGCCGACTTGGCGCGCTTCGGCCAGCTGATGCTGCAGCGGGGCGAGTGGGAGGGCGAGCAGCTCGTTCCCGCCGACTGGGTGCGCGCGATGACGACCGAGCAGGTCGACACGGTCACCCGGAGGAACCAGTTGAACGCTGCCGGGAAGTTCGGCTACCAGTGGTGGGTCACGGAGGCCGACGGCGAAGCGGCGTACCTCGCCTACGGCCGCGGTGGCCAGCTGCTCGAGGTGGTTCCGAGCCGGTCGCTGGTGGTCGTCGTCGCCAGCGAGATCGAGTACGGCGAGCCCCGGAGCGCGGGATTCTCCGGCCCCGGCCTCACGTTCCTCGTGGACCACGTGATCGCCCCGGCCGTGCAGGACTGACCTCTGCTGTTCAGACCTGCTCACCGAGCGGGAACGAGTGATGTTCGTGGGCGACGACCCACTCGCCGTCCTCGCGCCGCAACCCGAGGCTCAACCGAAGCCGCCGGTCCGGGGTGGCCGCGATCCCCTCGGGGGTGTCGCAGTGCAGCAACGCGTGTGCGAACGCAACGTCCTCCCCCGCCGTGACTTCCAGCGACTCGATGTCGAAGACGGCCCCCTTCTGGAACTCGAAGAACGGTGGCCAGGTGGCGCGATAGGCCTCGATCCCGCGGACTCCCTGGTCGGGTGGGGGCACGTCGAACATCACGATGTCAGGGGCGTGCCCGGCCACCACGGCCTCCATGTCCCCGCGGTGGACAGCTGCGGCCCAGTCGCGGATGAGTCTCTCGATCTGCTCGCTGTCGGTCATGTCTGCCCTTCGCCTGATCTCTGGTCTCGAGAAAGCAGACCGCGGAGCCGGCGCGGACTCATCGCTAACCGTTGTAGGTGATCCGCAGCTTCTCGCTCGCGGGCAGTGACTGGCAGACCAGCCGGATGCCGTCGGCCAGGTCCTCAGGGTCGAGGACCTCGTTGCGCTTCAGCTTCACCTCGCCCTCGAGGACGACGCAGGCACACGCGCTGCAGTTGCCCTCGCGGCAGGAGAACGGTGCGTCGATGCCCTTCTCCTCTAGGAACTCCAGAAGCACCTTGTCGCCCTGCCAGTCGTCGAAGGAGTAGTCCTGCCCGTCGAGCTCCACCTCGACAGCGATGGGCCCGCTGATCGGCACCTCGTCGTCGTCCTCGTGGTCATCGGCGTCAGCGAGGGTCTTCGCGGCGGCCTGCATCTCCTCCACGTCGCCGAACGGGTTGCCGCCGAGCGAGACGAACTTCTCCTGGTGCCGCCGGTCGCGCGGAAAGCCGAGCTCCTTGAGCGAGGTGACCACTGCCTTCATGAACGGCGCGGGTCCGCACACGAACGCCGTGTGTTGAGTGAAGTACGACGCGAACGCGTGCAGCTGTTCCTCGCTGGGGAGACCCTGCACCGACTCCAGCCAGTGCACGACGACCAGCCGGTCGGCGTACTCCCGGGAGAGCTCGGCGATCTCGTTGCCGAAGATCACCGACTGCTCGTCGCGGTTGGCGTAGAAGAGCACCACCTTGCCGTGGCCCTTCTCCAGGGCGGTGCGGGTGATCGACATGACCGGCGTGATGCCGGAACCACCGGCGAACAGCAGCAGGTCGGCCTCGAGGTCGCGGGGAGTAAAGATGCCGCTGGGTGGCAGCACCCGCAAGGTGTCGCCCTCGCGGAGGTTGTCGCAGATCCAGTTCGAGGCGTAGCCGTCGACGGTGCGCTTCACGGTGATCTGGTGCCGCCCGGAGTGCGGCGCCGAGGACAGCGAGTAGCAGCGGGCGGCAAGGCCGGTCTGGTCGCTGGGTACGGCGACCGTGAGGAACTGGCCCGGTGTGTAGGCGAACGTCTCGGCCAGCTCGTCGGGGACCTCGAAGACGATCGAGTGGGCGTCGGGGGTCTCCTCCACCACGTCGAGCACCTTCAGCACGAAGGACTCAGTAGCCATCCTCTGCCCCGATCTCGATGTCGCCCTCCGCTACCGCGCGGTCGATCGAGGATCGTAGCCTCGAGCAGGAGGCGTGGACGTGCCGACCTCCGGGCTCGGTGGCCATCTTCTGGAACTCGGCGCACGCGGCCAGGGAGTCGGCGTCCCACTGGATCGAGGTGTGGTGCTCGCTGTTCTTCTTCACGCCGACCTTCGCCAGGCAGTCCAGGCAGGCGACCTCCGTGAGGCGCGCCCGCGTGTAGCGGCGCTGGTCCTCAACGGTGTCGGGGCTCGTCGGCGCGAACGAGACCATCAGACGCCGCCACCGGCCGTCGGGCCCCCGACCTTCTGTGCAGCGTCGTCCTCGGTCTGTTCAGCGTCCGCGGACGCAGAAGCCTCGTCCTCCGCCGCCTTCCTGGCGAGGTTTTCGGCCACCTCGGCGCGCCAGAACTCGTTGGCCTTCGTGGTGTCGACCTCGAACTCGAAGCGCTCGGTCATCTCCGGGGTGACGTCGGCCTTGTCGACGTAGAACTGCTCGTACCAGCGGCGCAACTGGTAGACCGGGCCGTCCTCCTCGCACAGCAGCGGGTTCTGCACCGGCGCCTTGTTCAGCCAGATGTGCACGTCCTGCATGAAGCCCTCGCCGAACGTGGTGCTGTAGCGCTCACCGATGTAGTTGGTGGTCTTCTCGTCGACGCCCTGCGGCTTCAGCACCTTCAGGCCGTACTGCAGGATGAAGGAGTTGTCGCTCGTCGGGATGTGGCAGTTGATCAGCACCACGTCGGTGATGAAGCCCTTGTAGTCGGTCTTGAGCCAGTTGATCATGAACGACGGGCCGTAGTAGGTGGCCTCGGACTCGAGCACGAGGTCCTCGTCGCCGTACCCCTCGCCGGCCATGTCCGGGCGTCCCGTGGACTCCATGAACTGAGTGGCCATGTGGCCCTCGAAGACGTTGCGGAAGTTCGTGGGGAACGCGAAGTGGATGTAGAAGAAGTGGGCCATGTCCACGACGTTGTCCACGATCTCGCGGCAGTGAGCCGTCGGTACGTCGAGCTGGTGCCAGGTCCAGTCGGTGTAGACGTCGGGGTCGCTGATGTTCTCGAGCTCCGGCGGCAGGATCTCGTGGTCGGCGGCGCTGCCCTCCGGGTCGTGCCAGATCATCAGCAGGCCGTTGCGTTCCGCGGTCTCGTACTTCTGCGTGCGGGCGCGCAGCGGGAATCCGGCGCGCGTAGGGGATCGCCTTGCACTTGCCGTCGCCACCCCAGCGCCAGTCGTGGAACGGACACGCGATCTCGTCACCCTTGACGGTGCCCTGGGTCAGGTCGCCGCCCATGTGCCGGCAGTAGCCGTCGAGGACGTTGAGCTTGCCGTCGGAGGCTGCCCAGACGACGAGCTTGCCGCCGAACGCCTGGATGGCGTGCGGCTCGCCGTCACGGAACTGCTCGACCGGTCCGAGGCAGTGCCACCCGCGCGCATAACGCTCCGGAGCCGTGCCGCGGTCCAGCGAACGTGCTTGAGTGGTCGTGGCGGTCATCGGTTCCTCCGTTTTGGTGGCCGGAAACAAGAACAGGTTATAGTTTTACGCGGGAGATTGACAGTCCATCGCCCCAAACCCCACACCAGCCAAGCACCAGCGCCGAACCAGCCTCGCGCCGGATGAGCCTCCGTCAGGAGCCCCATGGAGATCGCACTCACCCCCGACCAGGAGGCGCTCCGCGCCGAGCTCCGCGAGTACTTCGGGGCCCTGGTCACCCCGGAGCGACGGGCCGCCCTGGCGGCGTCCACGAGCGACTTCGAGGCAGGCGACGACGGTGGCGAGTTCGGCGACGCCGGGGTCTACAAGGACGTGATCCGCGAGATCGGCCACGACGGGTGGCTGGGGATCGGCTGGCCCGAGGAGTGGGGCGGCCAGAACCGCTCGATGATGGACCAGCTGATCTTCACCGACGAGGCCGCGATCGCCGGCGTACCGATCCCCTACCTGACCCTGAACACCGTCGGCCCGACGATCATGCGCTTCGGCACCGAGAGCCAGAAGCACGACATGCTGCCGAAGATCCTCAAGGGTGAGCTGCACTTCTCGATCGGCTACTCCGAGCCCGAGTCGGGCACCGACCTCGCCAGCCTGCGCACGCGCGCCCGCGCCGAGGGCGACGAGTGGGTGATCAACGGCCAGAAGATGTGGACCTCGCTGATCCAGTACGCCGACTACATCTGGCTGGCCTGCCGCACCGACCCCGACCTCCCGCGCCACAAGGGACTCTCGATGATCCTGGTGCCCGCGGACAGCCCGGGGTTCTCCTACACGCCGGTGCACACCGTCGCGGGCGTCGGGACGAGCGCGACGTACTACGAGGACGTCCGCGTGCCGAAGGACAACCTGGTCGGGGAGCTCAACGGTGGGTGGGCGCTGATGACCAACCAGCTCAACCACGAACGCGTGGCCCTCACCTCGGCCGCACCGGTCACCCACTCGATCGAGCTGGTGACCGACTGGGCACAGCAGACCCGCAACATCGACGGCTCCCGCATCATCGACTCGGAGTGGGTGCAGGTGCTGCTCGGCCGAGCCCACGCCCGCGCCGAGATGCTCAAGCTGCTCAACTGGCAGCTCGCCTCCGCCACGAAGGACCTCTCCCCCGCCGACGCGTCCGCCACCAAGGTCTACGGCTCGGAGATGGCCACCGAGGTCTACCGCACGCTGATGGAGATCGTCGGCCCCAAGGCGATGGTCACCGGCGGCTCCCCGGCGCCGTGTTGCGCGGCCGGCTGGAGCGCTACTACCGGTCCTCGCTGGTGATGACGTTCGGTGGCGGCACCAACGAGATCCAGCGCGACATCATCGGGTACGTCGGCCTCGGCCTGCCGGCTGCGAAGCGATAGGAGCACACGCAGACATGGACTTCGAACCCACTCCCGATGGAGGCGAGGCAGCGAAGCTCGCTGCCACCATCTTCGCCGACCAGTGCACGCCCGAGCGCCTCCGCGCGATCGACGCCGAGGACGGACGCTTCGACCTCGTGCTCTGGCAGGCACTCTCCGACGCGGGCCTGGTGGCGCTCACCATCCCCGAGGAGCACGACGGCAGCGGTCTCGGCCTGATCGAGCTGTGCACCGTGCTGATCGAGGTGGGCCGCTCGGTTGCGCCGGTGCCCCTGGCGACGCATGCCGTGACGAGCCTCGCCCTGGCCCGCTTCGGCACCCCTGCGCAACAGGCGCGGTGGCTGCCGGCCGCTGCAGCAGGCGATGCGGTCCTCACCACCGCGCTCGCCGAGGACCGGCAGCACGTCCCCCTCGACCCGATCACCCACGCGGAGAACGACGGCGGCAGCTGGTTGCTGACCGGCAGCAAGGCCGTGGTCCCGGCCGGCACGCTGGCCGGCCTGTTCGTCGTACCGGCTGGGACCGGGCAGGGACTGACCGTCTTCCTGGTGCACGCGGACGACCCGGGCGTGACCGTCGTACCCCAGAGGCTGAGCGACGGTGACCAGGTGGCCCGACTCGAGCTCGACCGCGCCGCGGTCCCGGTGGACCGCGTGCTCGGTGGCATCGGCGCCGGTGCAGAGATCTGCGAGTGGCTCACCGAGCGGTACACCGTCGCGGTGTGCGCGCAGCAGGTGGGCACTGTCGACGGAGCCCTCTCGCTGACGGCGGACTACGCGAAGACGCGCGAGCAGTTCGGCCGTCCGATCGCCACGTTCCAGGCGGTCTCGCAGCGCCTCGCCGACGCCTACATCGACGTGCTCGGTGCCCGGCTGACGATGTGGCAGGCAGCGTGGAAGCTCAGCGAGGAACTGCCCGCTGCCGCCGACGTGGCCGTCGCGAAGCTGTGGGCGGCGGACGCGGGCCACCGGGTGGCGCACACGACGGTGCACGTGCACGGTGGGGTCGGCATCGACCTCGACGGCGAGGCGCACCGCTACTTCACGGCGGCCAAGCGCAACGAGTTCACACTCGGCGGCACGACCGAGCAGGCGCGGATCCTGGGCGGGCTGCTGGCGCACGAGCCAGCCTGAGCGTCCGACGCTGGCGGCCTCGGAGGAGTTCTGCACGATGACGTAGTAGCTGCCGGACTTCCGCACGCCGACGCCGGTGAGGCGCGCCTTGCTGGAAAGCAGGTTCGCGCGGTGGCCGGAGGACTTCATCCACATCCGGACGATCGTCCTGGCCAATGCGTCGGCCGACATGCCAGCCGTCCCCAAGCGGTACTTGGCGATGTTCTCCGAGGCGTAGGACCTGTGGCAGCCGGAAGTGATCTGTCTCCAGCTGCGGTGGTAGAACCGGCCGGTCTTGGCCAGGTGCGCGGACCAACCTTCGGCGTACCGGTCGACGCACGAGTACCAGCGCACGGCGCCCCTGCTGTGGGCACGGCGCTGGACGTTCGTGTACTTCGTGATGGCTGTCTCGACCTGGTTGGCGTACGTGGCGGTCGCGGCGTTGGCCGCGGAGGGCAGGACCGTGACAGTCGTGCCGAGGGTGGACAGGGCCATGACGAGGACAAGCAGGAGGCGTTTGAACATGTGAGCACTGTATGCCCGATTTAGCCGTTTTAGTGGGTTTTCGGCGAATAGCCCGAAACCAGACCCTGGGCCCGATCAGCCGCGGATCTTCAGGAGACGCTCGACAGCTGCCTCGTAGTCGCGGACCAGCTCGGCCATCACGTCGGCGACCGGCCGCACCTCGTTCATCCGGCCGACGATCTGCCCGACCGGCATCGAGATGACATCGGGGTCGCCGTGCTCGTTCATCCGGTTGTGCGCGTCGGAGACGAGGAGGTTCTGCAGCGGCATCGGCAGCGGCTCGGGTGCGCCCTCCTCGCTCCAGGCCTCGGTCCACTTGGTCTTGAGCAGCCGCGCGGGCTTGCCGGTGTAGACGCGGGTCCGCACGGTGTCGGAGCTCCCGGCGCGCAGGAAGGCCTCGGTCATGCCCTTGCTGGTGTTCAGGTTCGCGTACTCCTCGGTGGTCAGCCACAACGAGCCGGTCCACACGCCCTGCGCACCGAGGGCGAGCGAAGCGGCCACCTGACGGCCGGAGCCGATCCCGCCTGCGCCCAGCACCGGGACGTCGGGACCGACGGCGTCCACGATCTCCGGGGTGAGCACCATGCTGGCGATCTCACCGGTGTGCCCGCCGGCCTCGTAGCCCTGGGCCACGATGATGTCCACACCCTTCTCGACGTGCGAGAGCGCGTGCTTCGCGGCCCCCGCCAGGGCAGCCACGGCGACGCCGGCCTCGTGCGCCTGCTCGATCACGTCCACGGGCGGCGAGCCGAGCGCGTTGGCAATCAGCACCGGCCGGTGCTTGAGGGCGATGTCGACGTGGGCGCGAGCTACGGAGTGCAGCCAGCCGAGGACACCTTCGCGGCCTTCACCCTCCGGGAGCGGGGGTACGCCGAGCTGCTGCAGCGTGCGCTCGACGAAGGAGATGTGGGCCTCGGGGATCATCGCCTTGAGGTCGACCGACTTGCCCTCGGTGGGGATGTTCATCGGCATCACGACGTCGACGCCGTAGGGCTTGCCGTCGGTGTTGTCGTCGAGCCAGGTCAGCGACCTGCTCGAGCTCCTCGGGCTCGTTGAACCGGACGGCGCCCAGGATTCCCAGGCCACCGGCCCGCGAGACGGCCGCAGCGACGTGCTCGGAGGGGGTGAAGGCGAAGATCGGGTACTTGATCCCGAAGCGGTCACACAGGTCGGTGTGCATCGCAGGTCACGCCCCCGTCGGCGAGGTGGCGACCTTGGCGGCGAAGGAGGCCAACGCCAGCTCCTTGGCCTTGGGGTACTGCGCCTTCCCCGTCGCGTTGCGGGGGATCTCGTCCACCAGGGTCATCGCGCGCGGCAGCTTGTAGCCGGAGAGCGAGGCGCGCAGGAAGTTGCGGAGATCCTCGAGCTCGACCTGGGCGTCCTCGCGCGGCTGGATCACGGCGGTCACGGACTGGCCGTACTTCTCGTCGGGCACGCCGACCACGAGCACGTCGTACACCCCCGGGTGGCCCTTGATCGCCATCTCCACCTCTTCGGGGTAGACCTTCTCCCCGCCGGTGTTGATGCAGTTCGAGCCACGGCCGAGCAGCGTCACCTTGTTGTCGGCCTCGATGCGCGCGAAGTCACCGGGCACGGAGTAGCGCTCGCCGTCGATCTCCAGGAAGGTCTTCGCCGACTTCTCCGGGTCCTTGAAGTAGCCCAGCGGGACGGACCCGCCCCGGCCGAGCCGGCCGACGGCGCCGATGTTGGTCGCCAGGTCGAGCACGTGGTTGTCGTCGTCGATGACGACGCTGCTGGGGCCGAGCCCGACCACAGGTCCGTCGGTGCTGATGTGGTCCTTGTCCTGCAGGCCCATGCCCTGGAACCCGGTCTCGGAGGCGCCGACGGAGTCGGTGAAGACGGTGTTCGGGAAGGCGGCCATCCAGCGCTCCTTGACCGAGGCGCTGAAGACGGCGGCACTGCTCGAGACGGCGAAGAGACTGGAGGCGTCGTACGGCGTGCCGGTGGCGGCCTTGCGCTCGAACTCCTCGATGAGCGGGCGGGCCATCGCGTCGCCGGTCATGAAGATCAGCTGGACGCCCTCGCGCTCGATGATCTCCCAGGTGCGCTGGGCGTCGAACCTCGGCTCGAGGATCGTCAGGTGCCCGGCGAACAGGTGCATCAGCAGCCCGGCCTGGGCACCGCCGTGCATCAGCGGGCTGAGCGGGAAGGTCACCATGCGCGGGTCGTTGGCCTGCTTGGACTGGTCGTACTCCTCCAGCGGCTCCCCGGTGTAGAAGTCGATGCCACCGCCGAGCACCCGCCAGAAGTCCTCGTGGCGCCACATCACGCCCTTGGGGAACCCGGTGGTGCCGCCGGTGTAGATGATGTGCAGGTCGTCGGGGCTGCGCTCCTCGAAGTCACGCTCGTCGCTCTGGCCCTCCAGCGCGTCGGCGAGCAGGACTCCGTCGTACGACGACACATCCGAGTCGTTGTCGGGGTCGATCACGTCGGGCAGGACGACGAAGGTGTGCAGCTTCTCGTGCTTGGGTGCGCACGCGGCCACGATCGGCGCGTAGGAGCGCTCGTGGATGAGGGCCACCATCTCGGCGTTGTCGAACAGGTAGTTCAGCTCGCCCTCGACGTAGCGGTAGTTCACGTTGATGTTGACCGCGCGGATCTTGACGATCGCCAGCACGGCGACCACGTGCTCGATGCTGTTCTTGGCGTAGATCCCGACGTGGTCTCCCTTGCCGACGCCGCGGGAGGCCAGGAAATGAGCGAGCTTGTTGGCCTGTGACTCGAGCTCCGCGTAGGACACGACGCGGTCCCCGATCATGACCGCGCGGTTGTCCGGAGCCGCATCGACGGCATGCTCGAAGAGGTCTGCGATGTTCAGGGCCATGGGCGCAAGACTAGAACACGTTCTTGTTTCTGACTACCATCGACCCCATGACCCAGACGCCCGAACAGACCGACGCGCCGCATGCCCTCGTGGACCTCCAGGGACACACCCTGGTCGTGACGATGAACCGTCCCGAGGCACGCAACGCGCTGTCCGGGGAGATGCTCGCGATCATGGAGCAGGCGTGGGAACGGGCCAACGAGGACCCGGAGGTGCGGGTGGTCATCCTCACCGGTGCGGGCGGCTACTTCTGCGCCGGTGCCGACCTGAAGGCGATGTCGTCGAGCTCGCCCTCGGACAAGTTCGAGTCCGGCGAGTTCGACCCCTCGGTGATCAAGTCCCTGCTCAAGGGCTACCGGGTGACCAAGCCCCTGATCGCCGCCGTGGAGGGCCCGGCGATCGCCGGCGGCACCGAGATCCTCCAGGCCACCGACATCCGGGTCGCCGGCGAGTCCGCGCGGTTCGGCGTCTCGGAGCCGAAGTGGGGTCTCTACCCGATGGGCGGGTCCGCCGTACGACTCCCCCGTCAGCTGCCCTACACGGTGGCGGCCGACCTGCTGCTGACCGGCCGGCACATCAAGGCCCCGGAGGCCAAGGAGATCGGGCTGATCGGCCACGTCGTACCTGACGGTGAGGCGCTGGCGAAGGCCCACGAGATCGCCGACCAGATCGCCGCCAACGGCCCGCTCGCGGTGCAGGCCGTGCTGAAGACCATCCGTGACTCCGAGGGCAAGCACGAGGACGACTGCTGGAAGGCCGATGCGGTCGTCGGCGCGAAGGTGTTCGCCTCCGAACGACGCCAAGGAGGGCCCGCGCGCCTTCTCCGAGAAGCGCAAGCCCGACTTCACCGGGACCGAGCACCGCTAGAGCATCCGCCGGAGCAGCACCGGCCGTCCGCGCAGCCCCCGGCCGAGCACCAGGCCCAGGTGCGCCGCCAGCGCGACGAAGAAGACGATGTGCGCCGCGACATGTAGGGCGAGCAGGTCGTCGTCCTCACCCAGGACCACCGCCAGCCCGGTCGGCGGGATCACGAACAGCATGGTGAGCATCAGCCGTTCCGTGTGATGGGCGATCTTGCGTTCGGCTCCGGAGAGCGACTCGGCCCACGGCGGTAGCGGCGTACTCACGCGCCAGAACACCCGCACGATCGCCAGCACCAGGATCAAGGTTCCGAGCCCGACGTGGAGTGGCAGCAGGGTGATCACCTCCTCCTCACCACCACCGCGTCCGCGCCCACGACCATTCCCGGAGCCGTCGCCGCCACGACCTCGGCCGCGTCCTCGCCCGTGACCACCCTCGTCCTCCATCAGGTAGCCGACGACGAACTGCGCGATCAGTGCTGCGACCGTCAGCCAGTGCAGGGACTTGGTGACCCACCCGTAGCCGTGCTCCCCGTTGCGCGCCGTCACGCGCCCAATCGTGCCCGAGTCCCGCAGTCCGTGGGTCCGTCGGCGAACGCCCGGCCGGGGGCTTCGTCGCGACCGCGAGGCGAACCCGACGTGAATTTCGCCTTCAACCAGCCATTCCAGCCCCATTGGGCGTGACCACTCTTGCCCGGTGGCGTTTGATGAGGCATGCCCATCGCCCACTTCGCCCATGGCGTCGCTTCGGGTGACCCGCGTCCGACCTCCGTGGTCATCTGGACCCGCGTCACGCCCACCTCCGCCAGCCAGCCCGGGTCGGGGGCAGGTCCGCAGGCCGTCGTCCGCTGGCAGGTGTCGACCAACAGCAGCTTCACGACCATCGTGAGATCGGGGCAAGTCACCACCGGCCCCTCGCGAGACCACACCGTCAAGGTCGACGTCACCGGGCTCAAGGCAGCTCGCACCTACTACTACCGGTTCAGCTACGGGTCGTACCGCAGCAGGACCGGGAGGATGCGCACGGCCCCCTCGACGACGTCGTCGCCGGCGAACCTCAGGTTCGGTGTCGTGTCCTGCGCCAACCTGCAGGCAGGGTGGTTCAGTGCCTACCGGCACCTGGCCAACCGCAACGACCTCCACGCGGTGCTGCATCTCGGTGACTACCTCTACGAGTACGGCCCGGGAGAGTACGGCTACGGGCAGAGCGAGAGGGACATCCGGCCCCACGAGCCCGCACGGGAGATGGTCAGCCTCGCCGACTACCGACGCAGGCATGCGCAGTACAAGCGCGATGCTGACCTGCAGCGCCTGCACGCCAGGTACGCGTTCATCCACACCTGGGACGACCACGAGTCGGCCAACGACTCCTGGAAGGACGGAGCCGAGAACCACACCGCCGACGAGGGCAGCTGGTCCGCCAGACGGGTGGCCAGCCACAGGTCGTTCGACGAGTGGATGCCCGTCCGGATGTCCGGCACGGCGGCCCTCGGTGACGGCACCCAGCTCTACCGCCGGTTGCAGTTCGGTGACCTGGCCGAGATCAGCATGCTCGACCTGCGCACCTACCGGGACAAGCAGCTGGCCGCCCAGGTCGACCCCTCGCAGGCCGACCCGGCACGCACGGTCACTGGAGCGGCCCAGATGGAGTGGCTCAAGACCTCGCTCCTGCGGCAGGCGGTGCAGTGGAAGCTGGTCGGCAACCCGGTGATGATCGCCCCGGTCACCTTCGCAGGGGTCCCCCGCGACCTCGTCAAACCGGTCAACGACACGGTGGGTCTGCTCCCCCCTGAGGGAGTGCCGTACAACGTCGACCAGTGGGACGGCTACACCGACGATCGCCGGGAGGTCTTCGAGCACCTCCGCGACAACGGCGTCACCGACTCGCTGTTCATCACCGGCGACATCCACTCCGGCTGGGCCTGCGATCTACCGGCCGACAAGGCGACGTACGCCGGCACCCGCAACTCGGTGGGCGTGGAGTTCGTCGCCAGCTCGGTCACCTCGAACAACCTCAAGGACATCACCGGGACGCCCAGACGCACGACCAGTGTCGTCGTCGAGGAGATCCTGAAGGCGAACAACCCCCACATCAAGTACCTCAACTTCGACGACCACGGCTTCTCGGTCCTCGACATCACCGCGAAGCGAGCTCAGATGGACTGGTTCATCATCGGCGACCGCGCCGACAAGGCGACGGGTGTCCGCTGGACGAAGTCGTACGCCACGACGGCCGGCAGCCAGGTCGTCCACCCCGTCTCCGGGCCGGTGGGTTCCTGATGGCCGGCGTGCCCGCAAGCCGCCGGACCATCCTCAAGGTGGCCGGCGCATCCGGTGCCGCGTTCGCGTTCTCGACGATGGCGGGTGCCCCCACCGCGAGCGGAGCCACTGCACGCAAACGTGCCTACGTCCTGGTGGTGGACGGGTGCAAGCCCGGCGAGATCGACCAGATGGCCAACCTGAAGGCCCTTCGTGATGCAGGCACGTGGTACCCGGCGGCGCGCTCGTTGCCGGTGATGGAGACGATCCCGAACCACGTGATGATGATGACCGGCTGCCGGCCCGCGCGGAACGGTGTGCCGGCCAACATGATCTTCGACCGGGTTGACGGTGTGCTGCGGGACTGCGACCGCCCCACCGACATCAAGGTGGCCACCATCATCGAGCAGCTGAACAGCTCGGGCCGGACCACGGGCACCGTGTTGTCGAAGGAGTACCTCTACTCGGTCTTCGGAGAGCGGGCCACTCACCGGTGGGAGCCTTTCCCGGTGATCCCCGTCTCCGGGCACGCGCCGGACCAGAACACGATGGACGCAGCGATCGCCATGGTCGAGGAGTTTGACCCCGACCTGGTGTTCGTCAACCTCGGTGACGTCGACCGCGTCGGTCACGCCGACCTGAGCGGCACCACCCTGAAGGCTGCCCGGACCGCGGCCCTGGCTCTGACGAACGAGCAGGTCGGCCGGTTCGTCAGCATGCTCAAGTCCTCGGGTCGCTGGGCCTCCGCCATGGTGCTCGTGCTTGCAGACCACTCGATGGACTGGTCGGTGCCCGAGCAAACGATCAGCCTGACCTCGGTCTTCAACGGCGACTCGTCGCTGATGGGCAACTTCGAGATTGCGCAGAACGGAGGCGCCGACCTCGTCTACTGGACCGGTCCGACCTCGTCGCGCGCTGACGCCCTGGCGAAGATGCGGTCAATGTCCCTGGCCACGGAGGGCGTCTTCCAGGCCCACGTGATCGACCAGACCCCGAGCCTGCGTCTCGGTGCCAACGCCGGTGACCTGCTCGTCTACTGCAAGGCCGGCTGGCGGTTCAGCGACCCCGGCCCGGAGAGCAACCCGATCCCGGGGAACCACGGACACCCGGCGACCGAGCCCATCCCGTTCTTCGTCGGAGGTGGCTCGTCCCTGGTCCGCAAGGGGGTCGCGCGCTCGGCGAAGGCCCACACGGTCGATGTCGCACCGACGCTCGGGAAGTACTTCGGCATCGCCGCACCGGGCACGGGTTGGGAGGGCATCTCGCGCCTGTGATCTGGAAGCCAGCGGCTCGCGGGTCTACCGTGGTCGGTCTGGGCCCAGACCCCGCCCTGGAGGTACCGCATGGATGTCCGCGAGCTCGTCGCGACTCACTACTCGGCCGGCGACCTCAGTGAGGCCATCCTGGAGGCGCTCGAGGACGCCGGGGTGGACACGGAGCACCTCGAACCCGATGACCTGTTCCCGGTGGACCAGCTCCACGCGGGCGGGGTGGCCGCGACCAAGTACGCGCTCGAGCGCCTCGAGGTCGGCCCGGAGATGCGGTTGCTCGACGTCGGCTGTGGCATCGGTGGCCCGTCCCGGCTGGCTGCGACGTACGACGCCCGGGTGACCGGCATCGACCTCACCCCGGAGTTCGTGGATGCCGCCACCACCCTCACCGAACGGGTCGGCCTGGGCGAGACGGCTTCGTTCGTGGCCACGCCGGGTGAGGCGCTGCCCTTCGACGAGGACTCGTTCGACGCCGCCCTGATGGTGCACGTCGGCATGAACATCCCCGACAAGCAGACCCTGTTTCGACGAAGTCCACCGCGTGCTCACACCCGAGGGACGCTTCGCGGTCTTCGACCAGATGCGCACCGGGGACGGAACTCTCCCCTACCCGATGCCGTGGGCCGAGGACCGGCGAACGTCATTCGTGGAGACCGTCGGGGAGTACACCGCCGCCCTGGCCACCGCGGGCTTCACCGTCCTGGAGGTCGAGGACCGGACCGAGTCGACGCTGGGACCTCCACCGGACGGACCGGTCTCGCCGATGGCGATCTTCGGTGCGCCGTTCAAGGCCCGCATCGGCAACAACGTGGCCGCCACTCGCGCCGGCCGGCTCGGCGCGATGTTGGTGATCGCCGAGGCCTGAGGTCGCCGTTCCCAGAGACTCGTTCAGCCGACGCTGCGCTGCTGGTCGTCCCAGAACTGCGCGCGCAGTGCTTTCTTGTCGGGCTTGCCGAGGCCGGTGAGCGGCAGGGCGTCGGTGGCGATCACCTGCTTGGGAGTCTGTACGGCGCCCTTGCGCTCCTTGACCGCGCTCTTGATCTCGGCGACCACGTCGTCGGTGAGCTCCGCTCCCTCACGGAGTACGACGACCGCGGTCACGGCCTCGCCCCAGCGCTCGTCGGGTACGCCGATCACGCCGACCTGCGCCACCGCCGGGTGCTCGGCCACCACGTCCTCGACCTCGCGTGGGAACACGTTGAAGCCGCCCGTGACGATCATGTCCTTGGTGCGGTCGACGATGTACCAGAAGCCGTCCTCGTCCTCCCTGGCCACGTCGCCGGTGTGCATCCAGCCGTCGTCGCGGAAGGTCTCGGCCGTCTCCTCGGGCAGGTTCCAGTAACCGCCGGCCAGCAGCGGGCCCGCCACGCAGATCTCACCCGGCTCCCCCACCGGCACCGGCTGGCCGTCCTCACCGAGCAGCGCCGTGCGCAGGAACGACGACGGCCGCCCGCAGGACGCGAGCCGGTCACGGTGCTCCAGCGAGTGGTCGCCCTTGGCGAGGTAGCTGATCACCATCGGCGCCTCGGACTGCCCGTAGTACTGGGCGAAGATGGGTCCGAACCGCTCCACCGCCTCGGCCAGTCGCACCGGGTTGATCGCGGAGGCGCCGTAGTAGACCGTCTCGAGCGAGGACAGGTCGCGCGTGTGCGAGTCCGGGTGGTCCATCAGCGCGTAGAGCATCGACGGCACCAGCATCGTGGCGGTGATCCTCTGCTCCTCGATCGTCCGCAGCACCTCGGCCGGGTCGAATCGCGCCAGCACGTAGAGCGATCCACCCTTCATCACCGTCGGCACGAAGAACGCTGCGCCGGCGTGCGAGAGCGGCGTACACATCAGGAAGCGCGGCGACTCCGGCCACTCCCACTCGGAGAGCTGCACCTGGGTCATCGTGGACATCGCCTGCGCGGTGCCGATGACGCCCTTGGGCTTCCCGGTGGTCCCGCCGGTGTAGGCGATCGACACGATGTGGTCGGGCGGGAGAAGGGCCGCCTCGAGGGGCTGGGGCGCGAACTCCTCGGCCGCTGCGGCGAGGTCGCGGCCGACGTCTGCGAGCTCGTCGGGCACGGGGCCGATGGTCAGCACCTGCGTCAGTCCGGGCACCTTCTCGAGCAGGCCGACCGCCCGCTCCACGAACATCGGGACGGGGTCGATGACCAGCGTGGTGATGCCGGCATCGTCGAGGACGTAGGCGTGGTCGTCGAGGGAACCCAGGGGGTGCAGCGCCGTACGCCGGAAGCCCTGGGTCTGTCCGGCACCGAGGATGAACAGCACCTCCGGCCGGTTCAGCGCGAGCAGCGCGGCCGACGTACCCCTGCCTGCACCGAGTGCCTCGAAGGCCTGCACGTACTGGCTGATCCGGCGCGCGACCTCGCCTCCGGTCAGGGTGGTCTCCCCGAGGTACATCACCGGATCGTCCCGGTGGCGCTTGAGTGCAGCGACCATCAGGTGGCCGTTGTGGGTGCCCTGGCGGAGGGTGTCGGTCATGCCCGCGAGACTAGAACGTGTTACAGATTTCGGCAATCAGGGGAGGTTGGACCGGGCACGGTCAGCCCTTGACGTAGGAGAACTTCTCGCAGACCAGCGCGTCACGGAACCGGATCACGTCGACGCCCCGGACGTAGCCAGGATCCGAGCCCTCCCAGGCGTAACGCCAACGGACGACTGCGCGGTCGCCGGACACGAAGGACTCCTCCTCGGTGAAGCTCATGCCCGTGGTCTGCATGACCTCGGTCCAGGCCGTGCGTACGGCGTCCTGGCCCTCGTGCCGCTGACCGTCGGGGGCGGGTGAGGTCGTCTCGAAGGCGATGTCGTCGGTGACCAGCGCGAGCGCGGCATCGACGTCGCCGGCACCGAAGGCGGCGTTGAACTTGACGAGGGTCCTGTGGTTGGGGCCCCAGGCTCCGTCGCGCCCGAAGCGGGCCAGGAGGTCGTGCTGGTCGTCACCGGTGAGGAACCCCCGGGCGGAGATGGCACCTCCACCCCGGTAGAGCTCCTCCCGGTCGTCGAACCACTTGGCGATCGCGTGCACGAGCGGCGGCTCGAGCCTGGTGTCGCCGCCGATCGCTGCGGCCATGTCCCAGCTGTGGATCAGGTTGTCGGCCGCCAGCTGCATGGCGTACTCCTCCTTCGGCGTCTCCCCGAAGGACAGCTGCACCGTGCCCCCTTTGGCCAGCTGCGCCGCTGCGGTCTCGCTCGCGGCCCGGGCGGCTGCCAGTGCCGACCCGATCGGATCGTCGCCGAGCACGTCCCCGTCGAACCGGTCACCGACCTCGTCCATGGTGCGGCCCTCCATGAGCGGGACGGTCCACAGGTTCTCGTTGGTCACGTGGTTGGCCAGGTCGCGCACGGTCCATTCGGTGCATGGCGTCGGGTCACCCCACTGGTCCTCCTTCACCGAGTTGACCCGGTCGGCGAAGCACTCGACGCTCCGGAGATACACCGTGTTCACGTCCATCTTCTTGTCCCCTCTCAGATGAGGCCGGTCTGGAAGGCCAGCTCGGCTTGATGCAGCCACCACGTCAACGCCACGCGCTCCCGCTCGCGCACGGCAGGGTCTGGGTGCTCGACGATGTCGAGCGCCTTGTTCCAGCCCAGCCAGGTGAGGCCGGCCAGCAGGCCCAGCCGCAGGGCAGCTTCGTCGTACGCCGGGCCGGCAGCGTCGCGCTGCAGTGCGACGAGGTCGTCGAGCCTGGCCACGATCGTCTCGCTCCCCCCTCGTCCACCAACCGGGCCGAAGAGGTGCGCACAACCGGCCAGCAGCCGGCCGATGTCGAGCTCGGCAGGCCCGTCCGCGGCCAGTCCCCAGTCGATGAGGGTCAGGCACCCCGGCCGACCGGGTTCGAACGCCATGTTCACGGTCGCGAGGTCCCCATGCAGGAGGGTCGTGGGCAGGGCCTTACAGGCCGCGACGAGCGGCGCAGTGTCCTGGGCCAGGGCCAGCACCCGCTCACCCACCTCGCCCGGCGCCACCTCCGGCCAGTACTCCCACCCACGGAGGGCGTAGTCGACGAGGGGCGCACCGGCGTAGGGCCGGATCCGCCGCGGCTCGAACAGGCTCAGTACAGAACCGAGCGGGGTCAGCCCTTCCGGCGCCGAGCCGAGGAACGCAGCGTGCAGGTCGGCGACCGCGCTGAGCATGACCCTGGCTTGCTCCCTGTTGACGATGGACTTCCAGTTGAAGACCGCATCCCCGAGGTCCCGCATGACCAGCACGCCGAGCCCGTCGCCGTCGTACCAGCCGTCGACGACGGGGTGCAGCACCGTGGTCGGCAGACCGTCCAGGGTTCCCTGCTGGAAGAAGTGCACCTCGCGGCCGCGGGTGTCCCCAGAGAGCCGCATGACCAGATCGACGGACGGGTCGAAGCGCTTGACGATCACCCGGGAGCCATCGGCGAGGAGGACACGTTCCAGCGTCGCTCCGGAGCGGCCGTCGTCGTTGACCGGGGCTCTGTCGAGGGCGGTGTCGAGCACCGCAGGATCCATGGGTCCATCTTGCTCGCCTCGGCGGGGCAGCGCAGCCGTGGAATACACCAGTACGACGACCGCAGCACGTCGTGGCTCTAGCCCAGGGTGCCCGTCATGCTCACCTGCGAGCCAGGCGGCTCGAAGCGGCGCACCGGATGCAGACTTCTGCCGCCGGTCTGGCTTCGAGCCGGGCGTCGCCGATCGGGGATCCGCACACGACGCAGGTCCCGTAGGTGCCGGCGTCCAGCCTCTTCCTAGCGGCAGCGACCTCCTCGAGTTGGCGCTCCGTCTGCCGGACGAGGGCTTCGATCTGGGATCTCTCGAAGGCGATCGTCGCGCCCTCCGGGTCGTGCTCGTCGTCGGCGTTGGTGTCGCGCGAGGCCGCGACCATCGCGTCGAAGTCGTGGGTCAGATCCGCCAGGCGCTGCAACGCCTGCGTGTTCTCGGCCTCCAACCGATCGCGCGCGCTCGTCATGCCGTCATCTTGTCGCGACCCACAAAGCGGCGAGGGGTCAGCGGTACTGATCCAGCCAGCTGACCAAGAGCTCGGAGACCTGCTCCGGCTGGTCGGTGCCGAGGAGGTGGTTCGCCTGCGGGACGGTCACGAGCTCGGCTCCGGTAATGCGATCGGCGATGATCCGGCCGTTCGCCGGTGGGACGAGTGCGTCGAGCTCTCCGTGCAGCACCAACGTCGGGGAGGTGATCCGGTCGAGGCGGTCGTGGCCGTCCCACTGCGAGGTGCCCGTGAGCTGGGCCAGGTAGCCCGTGTTCGTGGCGGCGAGTGGCAACCGCACCGCCCAGTCCTCCTCCATGCGCTCGCGCGGGGTCGATGGGGCGTAGTTGAACGGGATGGACAGCTCTGCCGCCTCTTCGGCCGTCACCTCTCCGCGATTCCCCAACATCGCCATCGCCTCGGGATTCAGCACGGCGTGCGCGATCCCGGGATGGGTGGCCATCAGGCACAGCGAGCGAACCCGCTCCGGCGCGGTGAGGGCGATCTCCTGGGCCATCAGGCCGCCCATGGAGATGCCCACGACGTGCGCGGTCGTCACCTCCGCCGCGTCGAGCACGGCAAGGCAGTCCGCGGCCATCGTCTCCACGGTGTACGGCGCTCCCGGGACGTCCCCGGTGTGGCCGGCGCCCCGGTTGTCGAGTCGGATCACGCGGTAGCGGTCGATCAGGGCGGGCAGCTGCCGGAACCACATCGCTGCCGGATAGCCCAACCCCATGATGAGCAGGACGGCCTGGGCGTCCTCAGGACCCTCGGCCTCCCACCAGATGCGGGCGCTGTCAGGCCGTTCAAGCACAGGCACGGGGCACTCCCTTCAGGAAACCGTCTCGGCGATCAGCCGGACCTCCTCGGGTGACCGGCAGCTGAGCAGCAGCGTCGTCACGCCGGTCTCCTCCCACGCGGCGACGCGTTCCTTCACGTACCCCGCATCTCCCACGATGTGCATCTCCTCAGCGAGCTCGTCGGGGATGAGCGCGGTCGCCTCCTCGCGCTTGCCTGCGAGGAACAGCTCCTGCACCTCCTCGGTGATGGCGTCGTAGCCCATCCGGTCGAAGACGTTCTTGTGGAAGTTCTGCTCCTTCGCTCCCATGCCGCCCATGTAGAGCGCGATCGTCGGCTTGAGCGCATCCACGACCTGCTGACGTTCCTCCTGGGTGTTGGTGATCTGGAGGTGGCACGTGGCCGCGATCTCGAAGTCCTCGCGCGTACGACGAGCTCCCGGACGCGCGAATCCCTCGTCCAGCCACGGCTGGTACATCCCGGCGCTCTTGGGGGTGTAGAAGATCGGGATCCAGCCGTCGGCGATCTCGGCCGTCTGTGCGACGTTCTTCGGTCCCTCGGCGCCGAGCCAGATCGGGATGTCTGCCCGCAGCGGGTGCACGATCGGCTTGAGCGGCTTGCCGAGACCGACCGACCCCGGCCCGTCGTACGGCAGCGGGTAGTGCGGGCCCTCGTTGGTCACCGGACCCTCGCGAGCGAGCACCTGGCGGATGATGTCGATGACCTCGCGGGTGCGGGCCAGCGGCTTGGAGAACGGAGCGCCGTACCAGCCCTCGACGACCTGTGGGCCGCTCACACCCATGCCCAGCACGACCCGACCACCGGTGAGGTGATCCAGGGTCAGCGCGTGCATGGCGATCGAGGTCGGGCTGCGTCCCGACATCTGCACGATGGAGGTGCCAAGGCGCACCCGGCTGGTCTCCCGACCCCACCACGCGAGCGGGGTGAAAGCGTCGGACCCCCACGCCTCCGCGGTGAAGATCGCGTCGAAGCCGGCCTCCTCGGCGGCAGCGACGAGCTCACCCACTCCCTGCGGTGGCTGTGCTCCCCAGTAGCCGAGCTGCAGTCCTAGCTTCATCGGGCATCTCCTTGAGTGGGGCGGGTGCTTGCCGAATAGTAGAACGTGTTCTACTTTCAGACCATGACCCGAACTCTGTCAGCACCGGTCACCGTAGCGTTCGACTACACCCGCTCGACCGGTCCTGTCCTCGGCCGCTTCCTCACCGGGCTGCGCGACGGCACCTTGGTCGCCGGGCGTACGTCGGACGGCCGCGTCGTGCTGCCGCCGCCCGAGTTCGACCCCGTCACCCACGAGCCCACCACCGACTTCGTCGAGGTCGAGCCCACCGGCACCGTGACCTCTTGGAGCTGGGTCTCCGAACCCGTCGCCGCCCAGCCCTTCGACCGCCCCTTCGCGTTCGCCCTGGTCACCCTCGACGGCACGGACGCACCCCTCCTGCACGCCCTCGACGTCTCCTCCCCCGACGAGGTCAGCACCGGAATGCGAGTCCAGGTCCGCTGGGCCGAGGACCGCGTCGGAGCGATCACCGACATCGCCTGCTTCGAGCCCGCAGCTGCCCGCGACGAAGGAGAGGGGAGCGTCGCGGGCGAAGGTCGAGCGCGACCGCGCCTGAGGGACGAAGGCGCGACGGAGCGGCCGAGACCCGGTGAGGTGCCCGTGGCCTCAACCACGGCCGAGCCGGTGACCGGCGTCATCACCCCCGTCGAGCTCGACTACCTCTACGCCGCATCCCCCGAGGAGTCGGCGTTCTACCGCGGCCTCGAGCAGGGCAAGATCCTCGGCCAACGCTGCCCCACGTGCGAGAAGGTCTACGTGCCACCGCGCTCCGCATGCCCTGCCGACGGCACCCCCACCACCGACGAGGTGGAGCTGCCCGGCAAGGGCACGGTCACCACGTTCTGCATCGTGAACGTGCCGTTCCTCGGCCAGCGGATCAAGCCGCCCTACGTCTCGGCGTACGTCCTGCTCGACGGTGCCGACATCGCGTTCCTGCACCTGATCCTGGACATCCCGGCGGAGGAGGTCCGGATGGGCATGCGGGTCGAGGCCGTCTGGAAGCCGCGTGACGAGTGGGGCACCACGATCGAGAACATCAGCCACTTCCGGCCGGTCGACGAGCCGGACGCGGACTACGAGACCTACAAGCAGCACCTCTGAGGGGATGAGATGAGAGACGTCGCCGTCGTCGGGTTCGCCCAGCGACAGATGGAGGAGTTCGACGGGTCGCCCACGTGCGTGGAGATGCTCGTCCCGCTGTTCCGCGAGTGCTACGAGCAGACCGGCTGGACCCGGCGCGACATCGGGTTCTGGTGCTCGGGATCCTCGGACTACCTGGCGGGCCGGTCCTTCTCGTTCGTGCAGGCCGTCGACGCGATCGGGGTGATCCCGCCGGTCAACGAGTCGCACGTCGAGATGGATGCCGCCTGGGCGCTCTACGAGGCGTGGGTGAAGATCCAGACCGGCGAGGTCGACACGGCTCTCGTCTACGGCTTCGGCAAATCTTCTGCGGGCGTACTGCGTCGGACCCTCGCTATGCAGCTCGACCCCTACACGATGACCCCGCTGTGGCCCGACACCGTCTCGCTCGCCGGCCTCCAGGCCCGCGCGGGAATCGACGCCGGTCTCTGGGATGACCGAGCGATGGCCGAGGTGGTCAACCGGTCGCTCACGGACGCGGAGAAGAACGAGTACGCGATCCGCAAGGGTGGGTCGTCGGTGGAGGAGCTGCTGAGCCGGCCGATGTACGCCGACCCCCTGCGCAAGCACGACTGCGCTCCGGTCACCGACGGCGCCGCGGCGATCGTGCTCGCCGCGGACGACCGCGCACGTGAGGTGTCCGAGCGCCCAGCGTGGATCACCAGCCTTTCGACGTACGTCGACCAGATCAGCATGGGCACCCGCGACCTGACCCGCTCCCCCTCGACGGCGCTCGCCGCCGCGCAGTCCGACCTCGACGGTGTCGAGCTGGCCGAGCTGCACGCGCCGTTCAGCCACCAGGAGCTGATCCTGCGCACCGAGCTCGGGCTGGCCGACGACGTCGCGATCAACCCGTCGGGTGGCCCGCTCTCCGGGAACCCGATGTTCACCGGCGGCCTGATCCGCTTCGGCGAAGCAGCCAAGAAGGTGTGGGCCGGTGAGGCGACCAAGGTCCTCGGACATGCGACCAGCGGACCGGCGCTCCAGCAGAACCTCGTGTGCGTGATGGAAGGAAGGTCCTGATGGGCAAGCATCTGCCCACAAGAAGCCAGCCGCCGTGATCGGCGTGGGCCAGACCCACCACCGGGCCAAGCGAGAGGACGTCTCGATCGCGGGCCTGTGCCGCGAGGCGATCGACCGCGCACTCGTCGACGCCAACCTGGGCTTCGACGACATCGACGCGATCGTCGTGGGCAAGGCGCCCGACCTGTTCGAGGGCGTGATGATGCCCGAGCTGTTCCTGGCCGAGGCGCTGGGCGCTGCCGGCAAGCCGCTGCTCCGCGTGCACACCGCCGGTTCGGTGGGCGGCTCGACCGCGATCGTGGCCGCATCGCTCGTCCAGTCCGGCGTACACAAGCGGGTCCTGACGATGGCCTTCGAGAAGCAGTCCGAGTCCAACGCGATGTGGGCGCTCTCGGTGCCGGTGCCGTTCAACATGCCGGTGCACGCGGGCGCCGGCGGCTACTTCGCCCCGCACGTGCGTTCCTACATCCGCCGCTCCGAGGCGCCGACGCACATCGGTGCGATCGTCGCGGCCAAGGATCGGCAGAACGCGCTGAAGAACCCATTCGCCCACCTGCGGAACAAGGACACCACCGTCGATTCGGTGCTCGCCTCACAGATGCTGTGGGACCCGATCCGGTACGACGAGACCTGCCCGTCCTCCGACGGCGCGTGTGCCATGGTCATCGCCGACGAGGACACCGCCAAGGCCTCACCGAACCCAGCGTGGATCCACGGCACGGTGATGCGTTCGGAGGCCACCACCGCCGCCGAGCGCGACCAGGTGAACCCGCAGGCCTCACGCGACGCCGCGGCAGCGATCTGGAAGCAGGCCGGCATCACCAACCCGCTCGAGGAGATCGACTGCGCCGAGATCTACGTGCCGTTCTCCTGGTTCGAGCCGATGTGGCTGGAGAGCCTCGGCTTCGCCGAGCAGGGAACCGGCTGGAAGCTCACCGAGTCGGGTGAGACTGCACTCGACGGCAAGCTCCCGGTGAACATGAGCGGCGGCGTCCTCTCCTCCAACCCGATCGGCGCAAGCGGCATGCTCCGCTTCGCCGAGGCGGCCCTGCAGGTCAAGGGCGACGCGGGCGAGCACCAGGTCGACGGTGCCCGCCGCGCCCTCGGCCACGCGTACGGCGGCGGCTCCCAGTTCTTCGCGATGTGGGTCGTCGGGAGCGAACAGCCCGCCGTGAACCACCGCCGTTGGCGGTCAGGTGAGGAGCGGTCAAGACCACGCTGTGGGGGTCGTGGCCAGTACCACCAGGGTCGGCCTAGCCTCGAAGGAAGGGTTGCCGGACGCGCACCGCTGGCGCCCGGCCGAGCGACGGAGGGTTCCATGAACAACTGGAAGCGGTTCACCATCTGCAAGTTGGCCAACCACAAGTGGTTGACGATCGCCTACCCCACGACGTCCGACGGGGAGGCCGGTGGCATCTTCCTACGCTGCGCAAGATGCGGCAAGGAGAACCACGAGGCAGGCACGGTTGCCCGCGGCGCGGGCCCCCTCGCCTAGCTCGGTCTCGGCCGCCAGCCACGGCTCGCCGGCCACGGCCCGACGTTGTTCGCGGGACTCTCGAAGTACGTCGACCTGAAGCTCGTGGGACAGGTGGAGCTCGGCTCGGGAGCAGTGGCGTTGAGGTACGAGCCGAAAGGCTAGGGAGCTGGAGCCCTGCCACCGGTACTGGCGGAGGGCAAGGGTTCGGGTCCGGGTGGTGCAGTCCAGCCCAGCCATCTCCTCGCAAAGCTCCGGGCTGCGGCGCGAGACTGGGACGGACCTGCCGAGGGATCCCCAAGCGGACGACCTCGGGACTGGTGTCGGGACCAGATGGGAGCAATGTCATGGCTTGGAGTGCTTGGTTCAATCTCGGTCGCCCGCCCGGGGGTTTCACCTCCGGCCCGGCGACCATCTCACGCAGCAGCGACGTGGCCAACATCTACGTCCGCGGCGCCGACAACGCACTGTGGCAACGCGCCTGGTACGACAACCAATGGCACGACTGGGCCCGACACAACGACGGCGGCGTACTGGCCTCCGAACCAGCACTGGGCTCCATGGGCCCCAACCACGAGCACGTCTTCGTCCGAGGCACCGACGCCAACGTCTGGCAAAAGTTCTGGACCAACACCGCAGGTTGGAGCGCCTGGTTCAACCTGGGCAGCCCGCCCGGTGGATTCACCTCCGGCCCGGCGACCATCTCACGCAGCAGCGACGTGGCCAACATCTACGTCCGCGGCGCCGACAACGCACTGTGGCAACGCGCCTGGTACGACAACCAATGGCACGACTGGGCCCGACACAACGACGGCGGCGTACTGGCCTCCGAACCAGCACTGGGCTCCATGGGCCCCAACCACGAGCACGTCTTCGTCCGAGGCACCGACGCCAACGTCTGGCAGAAGTTCTGGACCAACACCGCAGGTTGGAGCGCCTGGTTCAACCTGGGCAGCCCGCCCGGTGGATTCACCTCCGGCCCGGCGACCATCTCACGCAGCAGCGACGTGGCCAACATCTACGTCCGCGGCGCCGACAACGCACTGTGGCAACGCGCCTGGTACGACAACCAATGGCACGACTGGGCCCGACACAACGACGGCGGCGTACTGGCCTCCGAACCAGCACTGGGCTCCATGGGCCCCAACCACGAGCACGTCTTCGTCCGAGGCACCGACGCCAACGTCTGGCAGAAGTTCTGGACCTACGTGGTCGAACCGGCCGGCGAGGTCTCCTTCCCAGTCAGCGAGTGCGTCTACGGATGGACGGCGCGCTACCTCCAGTCCGGAACCCACGTCACTGTCCGGATCCAGCTGAATCCCGACGCCGGCATCACCGACGCCACCATGAACGCGCTACGAACGACCTGGCGCAACGGGATCATCGCGACCTGGTCGAACAGGTTCGAGTGCCGGGCGAGCAGCGGTGCTCGGCAACCGGTCACCTTCGACGTGCAGTGGGTCGGCTCGAACGCGCACCATGTGGTGCGCGTCCAGCCCGGCCCAGCTCGCTCGAACATGGGGCTGTGGGACACCAACGACACCGGAGATGTCAGTGCGCACGAGTTCGGGCACATGCTGGGGCATCCGGACGAGTACGCCGACGCCGCGTGCCCGGCACGGTCGCCGGTCAACACAGGGACGGTGATGGCCGACAACACCGAAGCCGTCGCTCGTCACTACAACCGAATCACCGCCTTCCACGGCGCCGGCCACACCCCGTCCGCGATCGCGCCAGAGCCGGCTGAACTCATTTCGGAGGTCGCGATGACACCCCAGCTGATCGACAACCTGAAGCCAGAGCCCCGCGCCGCGGTACTCCGGCGCTTGCGTCAGATGGGGGAGATCGGTGATGCACCCGTCGGAGCGGAGGACACCGAGGTCGTGTTCGAGGTGAGTGGCGGCGCACCCGGTGAGCGATACGTCTATCGCCTCGGTGTTCGTGGGGATGGCGCCGCTGAGCGGCGAATGGTCGATGAGACACAGCCCGGCGAGGACGAAGAGACGACGCGAGGCATCGACAGGCAGCTCGCGAGCAGGGCGTTCGCGGCGGCCGCCGAGGTTGGGCTGCTCGACGAAACGGCCCGGGTTATCCCCGAGCAGCACGGTGCCGAGGTGCTGCCCGACAGCATGATCGCGATCGTCACGGTCCGCGACGGCGACACCGTTCGCCGGATTGTCGTGCCGGCCGACGACCCTGCCTCTGCCACGGCCACCCTTCCTGGCGAGCCCAGAGACGTGCCGATGGACACGCCTGTGCAGCTGCCGGCGGAGTCGGTGGCAGCCCTACGCCCACTCCTCGAGGCCCTGCAGGCAGTCGAGGCGGCGCTGTGACGAGGGCCGAACCCACGTTGTAGGAATGCCAAGTTGGCGGTTGCAGGCATGTCGAGTCGTACTCCGCCCGCCCGGAGGAGGGGCCGGTGTGGAGCTCGCGACCTTCGTGAGGCCCGAGCACACGCCAGGATCGCCCGACGCCATGGCGAACGAGCTGGGTCTGCGCAGCATCTGCTTCGTGGTCGAGGACCTACACGGAGCCGTCGACGGCCTGGCTGCGAAGGGACACGACCAGGTCGGCGGGATCGGTGACTACGAGAACACTGGCTGATGGCGAAGTACGCGGGCCGGATGGAATCGTCGTATCGCTGACCGAGCGGACCGGCTGACTCAGACCAGTAGGTCGTAGGTGAGCCAGTCGGTGCGGTCGGCGATGTCGTCGTACAACCGCTGCGCGTTGGCGTTGTCCGCTGCGGTCACCCAGCGCACCTTGGCGGCGCCACGTTGCCGGGCGAGGTCGGCGAGCTGGCCGATCAGCGCACGGGCAACGCCCCGGCCTCGCACGTGCGCCGCGGTGAACAGGTCGTCGAGGAACAGGCCGGTGCCGCCCTCGGCGGGCCGGGCATACATCCGGTGGTGGGCGAAGCCGACCACCTCGCCGTCGACCTCGGCGACGAGCGCGTTGCTCTCGTGCGCCTCGTCCTGGATCCACCCCCACACGCGGTCCACGACGTCGGAGTCTTCGTCGAGCTCGTAGAACTCCCGGTACGCCGCGAACAGCGGTGCCCAGGCGTCGTGGTCGGCGGGCTCGACAGGTCGTACGACGACGGCAGTGGTCATCTGGCCATCATGCCGGTCAGGCGTTGGTTCTGCCGAGGGCGAACGCTGCTCCCCTCAGCGCGCAACCACGCCTACTGTCGGTTCATGGGAGAAGTGATCGGGTTTCCGCAACGCGAACGTCGGGCCGAGCCAGAGCCCCTGTGGCGAGAGGTAGTCGGTCGCCAGCTGCGCGTCGTCCGCCACGAGCAGGACCGCACGCTCGCTGACGTCGCCGAGAAGGCCGGCGTCTCCACGCAGTACCTCTCCGAGGTCGAGCGCGGGCTCAAGGAGCCGAGCTCGGAGATCCTCGGGGCAGTGGCCGGCGCCCTGGGCCTGCGCCTCGTCGACCTGACCACCCGGCTCACCCGAAGCCTGTCCAGCAGGCCGACGGGACCTCTCGCACTCGCGGCCTGAGGCTCACGCAGCCGAGAAGGCCTTCCTGCTGTCCAGCACGCCGTCCGCGACGCCGTACTCCACCGCCTCCTGTGCGTTCAGCACCAGATCGCGACCGGTGTCCTCGCGCAGCCGCTCGGCCGTCTGACCGGTGTGCCGCGACAGGATCGTCTCCATCTCCGCGCGCAGCCGGACGATCTCCTTGGCCTGCAGCGCCAGGTCCGGCAACGCCCCCTGCCCGCCACCGGAGGGCTGGTGCAGCACCACGCGCGCGTGCGGCAGGAGGGTACGACGACCGGCCTCGCCGCCGGCCAGCAGAAGCGCAGCCGTGGAGGCGGCCTGCCCCACGCAGGTGGTCGTGACCGGCGACCCGATGAACTGCATCGTGTCGTAGATCGCGAGAGTGGCCGTGACCGAGCCACCCGGGGAGTTCAGGTAGAGGTTGATGTCGGACTCCGGTCGCTCGGACTCCAGGTGCAGCAGCTGCGCGATGACGACGTTGGCCACGCCGTCGTCGATCTCGGTGCCGATGTAGACGATCCGGTCGGTGAGCAGCCTGCTGTAGATGTCAACGGCGCGTTCGCCGCGGATCGTCTTCTCTACGACGCTGGGAACCGAGTACTGGCTCATCGCCTTGCCACCGTTCCCGTTCCTGTGGCCAACCCGACCGGTCGGGAGAGCTGCGCCGGCGTGACGGCGGAGACGTCGGTGAGGATCCCGTCGACGAAGCCGTACTCGCGGGCCTCCTCTGCGGTGAACCACCGGTCCCGGTCCGCGTCCCGCTCCACCTTCGCGATCGGCTGGCCGGTGTGCTCGGCGATCAGCCGCATCAGCACGTTCTTGGTGTGCTCGAGGTTCTCGGCCTGGATCTCGATGTCGACCGCGCTGCCGCCGATGCCGGCCGAGCCCTGGTGCATCAGCACCCGCGAGTGCGGCAACGCATAGCGCTTGCCGCGGGTGCCGGCCGAGAGCAGGAACTGGCCCATGCTGGCGGCCAACCCCATGGCCAGGGTGCTGACCTCGTTGGGGATCAGCCGCATCGTGTCGTAGATGGCGAGCCCCGCCGTCACCGAACCACCCGGGGAGTTGATGTAGAGGCTGATGTCGCGCTCCGGGTCCTCGGCGGAGAGCAGGAGCAGCTCCGCGCACAGCCGGTTGGCGATCGCGTCGTCCACCTCCTGGCCGAGCACGATGATGCGCTGGTGGAGCAGCCGTGCGGTGAGCTGGTCGTCAAGCGTCCCGCCCACCAGGTCGGGCCGGTTGTCGGTTCTGGGCATCGAGCACCTCCGGGTCTTGGGACTCCCTGTCTTGGGGACTTCAGAGTGCGCAGCCGTCTCCGACGTACTCCAGCGAATCCGCCGTGGGCGGTTCTGCCGTCAGCAGAACGCCTTGTCCGCCGCTCGGTGCCGATGCATGATTACTTCATTACATCGTTTCAGGAGGAAGTCATGACAAGCACGAACGAGATCACTGGGTGGCTGCAGGGACGGCTGCCCGACGCCTGGTTCACCGGACCGGCGGAGGTGACCATCGACCGGGAGGAGATCCTGGTGCTGGGCACCCTCGCGGCGCCCGAGGGCATCGAGGGCGAGCCGGACGGTCCGGAGATGACCGAGGCGGCGCATGGCCGCATCTCGCGGTTCCGGGAGGACACCAGGGACGAGCGGATCGCGATCGCCCGCGAGGCCGAGCACCGGTTCGGTCGCAAGATCGCCTGGGGCGCCGAGTGCGGACCGGTGCGCGGCGTGTTCACCAACCTGGCAGTGCCGGTGATGACCCGGTTGCGCCAGAGCGAGCGCCTGGTCCTCGACACCCTCGTGGACGCGGGCGTCGCCCGCAGTCGCGCCCACGCCCTGGCCTGGTGCGTGCGCCTCGTCGGCGAGCACAGCGAGGACTGGCTGGAGCAGCTGCGCGAGGCGATGACCAGCGTGCAGAAGCTGCGCGATGAGGGCCCCGACCCTGCTTGAGGTGCCTGGCTGAGCTGGCTGCCCAAGCGGGGGGTCAGGCGTACTTGACGGGCAGGTGCTTGATGCCGTTGATCCAGCCGTGGCGCAGGCGCACGGCATCGCCCGTGCGCTCGATGTCGGGCATCCGCTCCGCGATCGCGTTGAACATCACCTCGACCTCGAGGCGGGCCAGGTTGGCGCCGATGCAGTAGTGCGCGCCGTGGCCGCCGAAGGACAGGTGCGGGTTCGGGTTGCGCAGCACGTCGAACGAGCCCGGGTCGGTGAACACGTCCTCGTCGTTGTTGCCGCTGGCGTAGAAGATGCCCACGCGCTGGCCCTTCTTGACCAGCTGCTCGCCCACCATCACGTCGTTGAGGGCAGTGCGCTGGAAGACGGTGACGGGCGTGGCCCACCGGATGATCTCGTCGGTGGCGCTCTTCGGGCGGTCCCGCTTGAACAGCTCCCACTGGTCGGGGTGGTCGAAGAACGCCTTCATGCCGTGGGTGATCGCGTTGCGCGTGGTCTCGTTGCCCGCGACGGCGAGCATGATCACGAAGTAGCCGAACTCGTCCTCGGCCAACGGCTGCCCGTCCACGTCGCCCTGCACCAGCTTGGTGATCAGGTCATCGCGCGGGTTGACCTTCCGGTCGGCAGCCATCTCCATCGCGTAGCCGAGGATCTCGGCAGCGGCGACGTCGGGCTGTCCGCCGTACTCCGGGTCGTCGCCGGCCAGCATCTGGTTGGACCAGTCGAAGAGCTTGCGCCGGTCCTCGAACGGTACGCCGAGCAGGTCGGCGATCGCCTGCAGCGGAAGCTCGGCCGCCACGTCCTCGACGAAGTCGCCCTCCCCCTTGGCCAGGGCGTCGTCGATGATCTTGTCGGCCCGACCGACGAGCACGTCGTGGAGGGCACCGATGGAGCGCGGGGTGAACCCGCGGCTGATCAGCTGGCGGGTCTTGGTGTGCACCGGCGGGTCCTGGTTGATCAGCATGATCTGCTGCAGCTCGACCTGGTCGCGCGTCATGTCCGGGCTGAACCGGATGATCGCGCCGTTCTCCTGGCTGGAGAAGTCCTTGCTGTTCTTGGAGACCGCGGCGATGTCGGCATGCTTGCTGACTGCCCAGTAGCCGTCGTCGTTGAAGCCGGCACTCGCCCCCGCGTCCTGGCCGACCCACCACACCGGCGCGCTCCTGCGCAGCTCGATGAACTCCTTCAGAGGGATGGACCCCTCGCAGATGAAGGGGTCGGTCGGGTCGAACCCCTTGGGCACGGTGGGTGAAGCGGTCACAGCACGAACCTCCAGAAATCTGAAACACGTTCTAGTGCCGAATCTTGACATACTCCCGGTTTGTTAGGAACCCCCGCAGGCCCTCATCCGGGGTGGAAGTTTGCCGGGAACCAGAACGTGTTCTAGTTTTGGAGCATGGGAAACCCGGTCATCATCGACGCCGTCCGCACTCCGCTCGGCAAGCGCAACGGCGGGCTGGCCGGCGTACATCCCGGGGAGCTCCTGGGCTTCGTCCAGTCGGAGGTCCTGCGTCGGGCCGGCGTACAGCCCGAGCTGGTCGAGCAGGTGGTCGGTGGCTGCGTCTCGCAGGCGGGCGAGCAGTCCAACGACATGGTGCGCCGCGCGTGGCTGCACGCAGGACTCCCCCAGCCAACCGGCGCGACCACGATCGACGCGCAGTGCGGCTCCGGGCAGCAGGCCGCGCACATGGTCAACGACATGATCAGGGCCGGCACCATCGACGTGGGGATCGCCTGCGGGGTGGAGTCGATGAGCCGCATCCCGCTGGGTGCCAACGTCCCGCCGGGCATGGGCGACCCACGGCCGGAGTCGTGGACCATCGACATGCCCAACCAGTTCGAGGGCGCCGACCGGATCGCCCGCAACCGCGGCCTCGGCCGTGCGGACCTCGAGGAGTTCGGCACCGAGTCGCAGCGGAAGGCACGCGTCGCCGTCGACGAAGGGCGCTTCGAGCGCGAGATCGCCCCGCTCGAGGCCCCGGTGATCGACAAGGAGACCGGCAAGCCGACCGAGGAGACGCGCGTTGTCTCCCAGGATGAAGGTCTGCGGGACACCACCCTCGAAGGTCTGGCCAGGCTCCGGTCCGTGCTCCCGGACGGTCTGCACACTGCCGGCACGTCCTCCCAGATCAGTGACGGCGCCTCAGCGGTGCTGCTGATGGACTCCGACCTCGCCGCTTCCCTCGGGCTGACCCCGCGCGCCCGGATCGTCGACCACGCACTGGTCGGCTCGGACCCGTACTACCACCTCGACGGCCCGATCGACGCCACCCGGCGGCTGCTCGAGCGCACCGGGATGACCCTCGATGACATGGACCTGTTCGAGGTCAACGAGGCGTTCGCGTCCGTCGTACTCTCCTGGGCGCAGCAGACCGGTGCCGACCTCGAGCGCACGAACGTCAACGGTGGCGCGATCGCGCTGGGTCACCCGGTCGGCTCGACCGGGACACGCCTGATCACCACTGCCCTGCACGAGCTCGAGCGACGCGACGCCACCCGGGCGCTGATCGCCATGTGTGCCGGCGGGGCGATGGCGACCGGGACGGTCCTCGAGAGGCTGTAGGCAGAGCCGCAGAGCCGCAGAGGCGCCGAGCTGTCAGGCCCGGCCCAGCAGAGTGCGGACGCGCCGCAGGGCCAGGCTGGCTCCGGCGCGCACGGTGGCCGGGGCGTGCAGCTCATCAAGCACGGGAGCGCGCATCCGGGTCCAGTCGGGGTCGCTGGGAAGTCCGGCCTCCGGTGTGCTGCCGACCGGGCCGAGGGCGCGGTCCATCGCGTCGCGAACGCCCAACAACGGCTGTCCGTCCTGTGGCTTCCACGTGTGGCCGGGGCGGCAGACCATGTCGTGGCGCAGGCTCTCGATCAACGCGTTCACCGTCCAGAACGGTGCCGCCGACATTGCCGCGGTGCCGAGGCTGACCAGCGGTGTCGGCACGGGCACCGTCGGAACTCGCACACGCCTCAGACCGGCTGCGCGCGAGCAAGCGGCAAGGAGGTCGGCGTAGGGCAGTACGTCGGGTCCGCCGATGTCGACGGCACCAGTCAGGGTGTCGTCGGCGAACGCCTCGACCATGGCGCGGAGCACGTCGCTCACCGCGATGGGCTGTACGTCGTGCTGCAGCCAGCTCGGCACCGGCTGCACCACGAGCAGCGTCGCCAGCTGGCGGATCACCTCGAAGGACGTGGAGCCGGCACCGAGTACGACGCCCGCGCGCAAAGACAGCACGGTTCGGTCGGGCGACTGTGCCTGGTCGAGGACCTGCTCGACCTCGAGTCGCGAGTAGATGTGCCGGGACAGCTCCTCGGTCGGGACCTCGGGCACCAGGCCGGAGAGGTAGACGATCCGGCGTACGCCGCTCTGCGCGACCGCGTCCCGGACCACCTCGGCGCCGATGCGGTCACGGTCCTGGAAGCCGCGCGCGTTCAGCGAGTGGACGAGGTAGAGGATCGCGTCGACGTCGGTGAGGGCCAGACGGACGGCCTCCGGGTCGGTGACGTCGCACTGGACCCAGTCGACGAGGTCGCCCCAGGCGAAGCGCTTCGGCGAGGGCGTGGAGGACGAGGCAGCGACAACCTGGTGGTCGGCGTCGAGCAGCGCGGGCACCACCCGCGAGCCGACGTACCCAGTGGCACCGAGGACCAGGATCTTCACTACTTCTCCCCGAGGTGGCGAAGCAGGTTGGAGGCGAAGCGCCGGCCCATCAGCGCCATCACGGCGCGCATGCCACCCTCGACGGCCTTGCGGGTCACCTTGGAGAACGGCAGCTCGACGGACACGCCGAGCTCGATCGAGACGTGGCAGCCCTCACCGGCCTCCTCGAGGAGGTACTCGCCCTCGACGGCGCTGTGCTCCTCCGCACGCTCCTTGTCGTGGGTGAAGCCGATCCGGTGCGGCTCCTCGAAGGTCATCACCTCGGTGAACGTGGTGCCGATGGACTTGCCCAGCAGCGGCACCTTGGCGACGTGCCAGGTCCAGCGGTCTCCGTCGACGTCGATGCGGTGCAGGTACGGCGTGAGCTTGGGCAGCAGCTCCGGATCGGTCAGCGCCGTCCAGACGTCCTTGCGCGAGGACTTCAGGGTGGCCTCGGAGCTGTTCGTGGCGTGGAAGCGGGTCATGGGGATCTCCTGGTGGTCGCGCCGCGCAGAGGCGGGCGAACGATGGGGGCCGAGCGGTGGTGCGGGCCGGTTTGCTCGACGCCGTCCGGCAAATCTACCGACCGGCACACACAGGCCCCCACGCTGGCCGGGTGCAGGTACTGCTCAGGCTCCGTAGACCGGGTCGGGGACCGCGGCCTCCTTGACCAGGTCCCGCACTGCCTGCCCTACCTCGGCGGCCTCCCAGCGCCGGCCGATGTCCCTCTTCGGCCCGTGCCGCCAGCCTTCCTCGACGCAGATCTGCCCGCCTTCGATCTCGAGGACTCGGCCGGTGATGTCGCAGTCCTCGGAGGCGAGCCAGGCCACGACAGGTGAGTTGTTCGCGGGGTCCATCGCGTCGAAGGCGTCCTCGCCAGCGCCGGCCATCATCTCGGGGAACGCACCCTCGGTCATCCTCGTCCGCGCCACCGGCGCGATCGCGTTGACGGCGACGTCGTAGCGCCCGAGCTCGGCGGCCGCGACCAGGGTCATCGCGGCGATGCCGGCCTTGGCGGCGGAGTACGTCGTCTGCCCGATCGAGCCCTGCATCCCCGCGCCCGAGGAGGTGTTCACCACCCGGGCGGCGCGCTGCCGGCCCTCCTTGGCCTCCTGCCGCCACCAGGCACCGGCATGCCGCAGCGGCGCGAAGTGGCCCTTGAGGTGGACCCGGATGACGGCGTCCCACTCCTCCTCGGAGGTGTTCACCAGCATCCGGTCGCGGACGAAGCCGGCGTTGTTCACCAGGATGTCCAGGCCGCCGAAGGTGTCGATCGCCTGCTGCACCATCGCTGCCGCCTGCTCGAAGTCTGCGACGTCCGCGCCGTTGGCCACAGCCTCTCCGCCGATGGCCTCGATCTCGGCCACCACCTCATGCGCGACCTCGGACGCCGATCCCTCACCGGAGCCGGACGTGCCGAGGTCGTTCACCACGACCTTGGCTCCTTGGCGAGCCAGCTCGAGGGCGTGCGCGCGGCCGATGCCGCGGCCCGCGCCCGTGACGATCGCGATGCGGCCTTCGAGCAGGGGGGTCATGCGTTCTCCTTGCGATCGGGGTGGGTGTGTGCGACGTGCAAGAAGACAGGCGGCTCGCCGCCGCCGTGGCACTCCACGCAGGCGCCGGAGACGTAGGACGCCAGGTCGGAGGCGAGGAAGCAGACCACGTTGCCGACCTCGGTGGGATCGGCCATCCGGCCCAGCGGGATGGTCGCCTCGATGGCGGCGACCGTGTCGTCGCCACCGTAGTGATCGCTCGTCTGCTCGGTGCGGCACAGCCCGACGTCGACGGTGTTGACGCGCACCTTCGGTCCCCACTCGACGGCCAGCGACCGGGTGAGGCTGTCCACGCCGGCCTTGGCAGCGCCGTACGCCGCGGTGCCGGGCGAGGGTCGCAGCCCGGAGACCGACGAGATGTTCACGATCGCGCCGCCGGACTCCTGTTGCTGCATCACGGCGTTCGCTGCCTGGGCGACGACCAGGGGCGCAGTGAGGTTCAGGCCGATCACCTTGTCGAGGAAGCGCGGTGATGCGTCCGCCGCCAGGGCGTACGGCGAGCCGCCGGCGTTGTTGACCAGCACGTCCAGCCGGCCGTGCTCCCGCACGAGCGTCGGCGACCATCGCCGCCACGGCCTCGGGGTCGCGTACGTCGCACTGCAGGTGGGTGGTGCCGGGCGCCGGGCTGTCCACGGCCGAGCGGGCGCAGGTGACCACGTGCGCGCCGGCGGCGACCAGCACCTGCGCGATGCCCGCGCCGATGCCCTGGCTGCCGCCGGTGACGAGCGCAACGCGGTCGGCCAGGTCCACGGAGAGGGTCACCCGTGTAGAGTACCAAGCAAGTGCTTGGTTGTCTGGTGAGAGGAACGGCATGGGCATCTCCAGCGAGCTGCGACGAGGAGGGCACCCGCGTCATCACGGTGAGCTACCCACCCGTGAACGCACTGCCGGTGCAGGGATGGTTCGACCTCGCCGACGCGCTTGATGAGGCAGGTCGCGACCTGGACACCCACGTCGTCGTACTCCGCGCGGAGGGCAAGGGCTTCAACGCCGGCGTGGACATCAAGGAGATGCAGGCCTCCGAGGGCTTCGACGCGCTGATCGGCGCCAACCGCGGCTGCTTCGCTGCGTTCCGCGCGGTCTACGAGTGCGCGGTCCCGGTCATCGCCGCCGTGCAGGGCTTCTGCCTCGGCGGTGGCGTCGGCCTGGTCGGCAACGCCGACTGCATCGTGGCCAGCGACGACGCGTTCTTCGGGATCCCCGAGGTGGACCGCGGCGCCCTGGGTGCGGCAACACACCTGTCCCGGATGGTCCCGCCGCACCTGATGCGCACGCTCTACTTCACCGGCCGCAACATCGCCGCCACCGATCTCGTGCAGCACGGCTCGGTGCTCGAGGTGGTCCCCCGCGATCAGCTCGACGAGGCAGCGCTGGCCGTGGCCGCCGAGATCGCGCGCAAGGACACCCGGGTGATCCGGATGGCCAAGGAGGCGATCAACGGGATCGACCCCGTCGACGTCAACCGCAGCTACCGGTTCGAGCAGGGGTTCACGATGGAGCTCAACCTCGCCGGGGTGGCCGACGAGCATCGGGATACGTTTCTGAATGGGCAGAGCGCGGGGACGGACAAGTCCGGGGGGACCAAGCAGTGAGCATGCCCAGCAAGGTGATGTCCGCCGAGGACGTCGTCGGCCGGATCGAGGACGGGATGACCGTCGGCATCGGCGGCTGGGGCTCACGGCGCAAGCCGATGGCGCTGGTCCGGGAGATCCTGCGCAGCGACCTGAAGGACCTCACGATCGTGTCGTACGCCGGCCCCGACGTGGGCCTGCTGCTCCAGTCCGGCAAGGCATCCCGCGTCGTCTACGCGTTCGCGACGCTGGACTCGATCCCGCTCGAGCCGCTGTTCTCCCGTGCCCGCCAGGAGGCGACCGCGTCGTTCCGCGAGTGGGACGAGGGGATGTTCCAGACCGGGCTGCGTGCTGCCGCCCAGCGGGTCCCGTTCCTGCCGATGCGCGCCGGGCTCGGCTCCGCCGTACTCGAGAACGACCCGACGCTGCGCACCGTCACCAGCCCGTATGACGGGCCGACGGAGGAGGCGGGAGAGCTGGTCGCCGTACCCGCGCTCGAGCTCGACGTCGCGCTGGTGCACATGAACCGCGCCGACCAGTTCGGCAACGCGCAGTACCTCGGGCCGGACCCCTACTTCGACGACCTGTTCTGCATGGCCGCGAAGGAGGCCTTCGTCTCGACCGAGCAGATCATCGACACCGCCGGGATGACCGTCGACGCGGCGATCCAGACGATGCTGCTCAACCGCACGATGGTCACGGGTGTCGTGGAGACACCGAACGGGGCGCACTTCACCACCTGCACGCCGACCTACGAACGAGACGAGAAGTTCCAGAAGGCCTACGCGACCGCCGCGAAGGACGCCGGAGGACTGGGCCGCGTTCGAGCAGCGCTTCCTGTCCGGGAGCGAGCAGGACTACCAGGACGCCGTTGCCGCGTTCGCCGAGGAGGCGTCATGAGTGACGTCACGCCGCGCGGAGTACTGCGCGATCGCCATCGCCGACTGCTTCGCCGACGACGGCGAGATCATGGGCAGCCCGATGGGGCTGCTCCCCAGCCTCGGCGCCCGACTGGCCAAGCTGACCTCCAACCCGCTGCTGATGATCACCGACGGCGAGGCCCGGATCCTGCAGGGCGCTCCCCCGCTGGGCGTCACCCAGGACGTGGTCGAGGGCTGGATGCCGTTCCGGCTGGTGCTCGAGGCCGTCGTGCCCTACGGCAAGCGACACGTGATGATGGGCGCCACCCAGATCGACCGCGAGGGCAACCAGAACATCTCCGCGATCGGCGACTGGGCACAGCCGAAGCGCCAGCTGCTCGGCGTGCGCGGCGCACCGGGCAACACGGTCAACAACAAGACCTCCTACTGGGTCCCGAAACACTCGCCCCGCGTCTTCGTCGAGCAGGTCGACGTCGTTTCCGGAGTGGGCCGGACCCGCGCGGAGGCCGCCGGCCCGGCTGCCACCCGCTTCCACGGGGTGCACCGGGTGGTCAGCAACCTCGGCGTCTTCGACTTCGGCGGGCCGGACCACACGATGCGCTTCGTCTCGGTGCATCCCGGGCGTCACGGTCGAGGAGGTGCAGGAAGCGTCCTCGTTCGAGATTGCGCTGCCGGATCCTGGGGCGACGGCGACGTCCCGACGACCCGCGAGCCCTCCCCCGGCGAGCTGATGCTGATCCGGGAGATGCTCGACCCGAAGACCCTGCGCGACCGAGAGGTGCCGCCGGTGATCCGCAGAGGCGAACCCGTGATCGAGCAGCTGCTTCGTACGCCGCTGACCGAGCTGGCCGGCGTACGCCACCCGGTCGTGCAGACCGGGATGGGCTGGGTCGCCGGGCCTCGCCTCGTCGTCGGTACGGCGAACGCAGGTGGCCTCGGCATCCTCGCCAGCGCCACGATGACCATCGAGGAGCTCGAGCACGCGATCCTCGAGGTGAAGGGGCGCACCGACCAGCCGTTCGGGGTCAACCTGCGCGCCGACGCGGCCGATGCTCCCGATCGCGTCGACCTGCTGATCAAGCACGGCGTCAAGGTCGCGTCGTTCGCGCTCGCGCCGAAGAAGGAGCTGATCGCGAAGCTCAAGGACCACGGGATCGTGGTGATGCCGAGCGTCGGCGCCGCCCGGCACGCCGAGAAGGTCGCCGGCTGGGGCGCGGACGCCGTGATGATCCAGGGCGGCGAGGGCGGCGGCCACACCGGCACGGTCCCGACCACGCTGCTGCTCCCGACCGTCCTCGACGCCGTCGACATCCCCGTCGTCGCCGCCGGCGGCTTCTTCGACGGTCGCGGGCTCGCCGCCGCGCTGTCCTACGGCGCCGCCGGCGTCGGCATGGGCACCCGGTTCCTGCTGACCCAGGACTCGACGGTGCCGGACGCGGTGAAGCAGCGCTACCTCGAGGCCGACCTCAACGGCACCGTCGTGACCGCGAAGGTCGACGGGATGCCGCACCGGATGCTGCGCACCGACCTCGTCGAGCAGGTCGAGGAGACCAGCGCGCTCCGGCGGCTCGGACCGACCGCCCGGCGCACCCTGGAGTTCAAGCAGATGAGCGGGATGTCCTGGCGGCAGCTCGCCGTCGACGGACGCGCGATGCGCAAGGAGCAGGGACGCACGCTCGCGCAGATGACCCTCGCCGCGAACACCCCGATGATGCTCAAGGCGGGGCTCGTCGAGGGCGACACCGACGCCGGCGTGCTCGCCAGCGGCCAGGTGGTCGGAGTCATCGACGACCTGCCCACCTGCGAGGAGCTGCTCGACCGGGTCGTCACCGAGGCGGCCGAGCTGCCTCCGGCGTACTTCCCACCTGCTCACCTGAGTCAGTCGGCTTCGCTTCTACGTCCGCCGACTGAACCGCACGTCACCGTTGGGCATTCGACTCGCAGCGAAGGTGTTGTCGTGTGCTCGGTGATGGTGCCAGGAGCAGAGAAGTACGCCGTCCTTCAGGTCGGTGCGGCCACCTTCGGCCCAGGGCCTGCCCCAGTGGATTGAGGGTCGCATCGTTCGAGGGGATCGCCCAGCGATGGGCGTACCGTGGAGCATGGCGACGCCGTCCGGTCCCGACCGCAAGTCAGCCAAGGCCCTTACTGTGGCAATGGTTTCGTTCCTGCCGCTTGGGTCCATCCTGATCCCATACCTGTACCAAGAAGTCACAGCGCTCCCCGTACTGGGGGTTCTTGGGCTCGTGGTGGCGGGCGTCGCGGTTGTCATGGGCATATCCGCGTTCAGGGCCAAGCGCAGGGTCCATGAGACACCTTGGATCGCCGCTCTCGCCATTGGGCTCGCCCTCCTGCCGGCTTCTGCAGGCCTCCTAATCGCGAGTGCTCTGCCCTGCTACCTGACTGGCACAGCATGCTCGCGGAGCAGCCAGCCGCAGGAAGTTCTCTCCGACCGGCTCGAGAGGGTGGCGGCAGCCGATGGCTCACCGTCGTATTTCCTCGGCCGGTCGATCGCGGGTCTCGACCTCGTTTACATCGAGGTCGAGGACAAAGGTGCCATCTACTATTACGGACCGTGCAGGGACCTGGGCGAGGGTAGTTGCAGCAACCCGATACAGGTGCACAGCCGTCGGGAGTACCTGCCGGCGACGGTAAGTGGCTGTTCCCGCCTGCACGACATTCGCGGGGTGCCGACGGTTTCATTGGGTGGTGGAGTGGTGTTGTTCACGGGCGACTCCACAGTGACGGTCTTCGACGACAAGTTCGACCAGAGCTTCAAAGACAGTTTCGATGACGGAACCAGTCGAGATCTCCGCAGCATGGCCGAAGCGCTGCGTCCGGTCTCCGGACCGGCAGAAATCACGAAGCCGCTGCCCGCACCGGTCAACGCACCAGGCACGGACCTGCTCGACACGATTGCTACTCAGTGCGGTGCCCATCCAGGAGACCACGGGTGGTGAGCCGATCGAAGACTGGCGTGGCCACATCTGTGCTCCACCGGCTGATTTGCAACAGGTGTCCGTCAGTTGATGTCCGATACCTGGACGCACTGATCTGCCGATGAGCGGTCAAGACCACTCGGAAGAGTTCATGGTCAGCAGTCGCCGGTCGGATTAGCCTCGAAGGAAGCGATGGCGAGGGTCCCAATCGCCGGAGCCGACGCTGCTTGGGGCGGCTAGTTCAGGGCGGCCGCCGGTCAGGTGAGCCTCAGGCCTCGGCCAACCATGTCGGAGCCCGTACATCTGCACATGCCAAGGCAGCCTGAAGCAAGGATCCCGGCTGGGAGGTGGCCATGATCGACGAGGCCAAAGTGCTGCAGACCTTGCGACTGCGCTGGGAGTACCCCGGCGAGGACGAAGACCTGGCCCACGAGATCTACCGCGACGACGCTGTGCTCGAGTTCCCCCAGTCCGGTGAACGGTTCGAAGGTGTGCAGAACTTCCGGGAATGGCGCCGGCAGTACCCCGCGAAGCTCGAGTTCCACCTGCGCAGCATCAACCATCGCGAGGACCTGGTCGTGGCCGAGTACGTGATCAGCCACAACGGCGCACCGTGGCTGTTCACCGTCAGCATCATGGAGGTCGAGGACGATCGCGTGTCCCGTGAGCGGATCTACGTCACGGAGGGCTGGGAGCCCGTGGAGGCGCGCGTCCCGTGGCGGACCGAGCAGCTTGCGGACCCGGCACCGCCATGGCTGAGTGAGCCTCCGCGACCGCAGAAGTCCTGGTACAAGCATCCCCTCGGCATCGCCGGCATCACCCTTGCAATCCTCATCCTCCTGAGCCTCATCAGCTCAGTTCTCGAGCCCGAGCAGACCTCATCGAACAGCCAGCAGAAACCAGATGCCTCTGCCGAGAAGACTGGCGCAACTGGCGTGATAGGGAACTACGCAGTCCGAGTTCAAAAGGAGGTCGGACACAACTTCGCAGGAGGCAGCATCACAAGTCGCTGCAACATCACCGACCAGACCTGGCACTGCTACTTCGACAGATACGAATCCCCGCAGCCCGGCCGTATTGACATCTTCATGGCTTTCCCCGAAACCGTCTCCGCCGCCGAGGCACGCAGGTTCGCCCAGGACGCCCGAACCCACACCTTCAACATGGCCGGCTACACGATTCAGAGCCTGGACACAGTGGTCTCGTTCAACAACGGTGTGTACTCGGGCACCACTCACCGCGAGGATGTTCCACTCGAGAACGGGCCCGGCTGAGAGCTCGTGGACAGCGTGTTGCGCCACGTCGCGCCCGCACTCATCTGCCGCGATCCGCGCGCTCATGCCGATGTGCGGTCAAGACCACTCGGATGAGTTCATGGTCAGCCGTCGCCGGTCGGATTAGCCTCGAAGGAGTAGCGATAGCGAGGGTCCCATCGCCGGAGCCGACGCTGCTTGGGGCGGCTGGTTCAGGGCAGCCGCCGGTCAGGTGAGCCTCATGGCCTCGGTCAGCCATGTCGGATCTCGTACATCTGCACATGCCAAGGCAGCCTGAGCGAAGGATGCCCGCGCTGGGAGGTGGCCATGCTCGACGAGGCTGAACTGCTGCAGACCGTGCGACAACACTGGGAGTATCCCGGCGAGGACGAAGACCTGGCCCACGAGATCTACCGCGACGACGCTGTGCTCGAGTTCCCCCAGTCCGGTGAACGGTTCGAAGGTGTGCAGAACTTCCCCGAATGGCGCCGGCAGTACCCCCCGAAGCTCGAGTTCCACCTACGCAGCATCAACCATCGCGATGACCTGGTCGTGACCGAGTACATGATCAGCCACAACGGCACGCCGTGGCTGTTCACCGTCAGCATCATGGAGGTCGAGGACGGTCGCGTGTCCCGTGAGCGGGTCTACATCACGGAGGGCTGGGAGCCCGCGGAGTGCGCGCGCCCCGTGGCGGACCGAGCAGCTTGCGGACCCGGCACCGCCATGGCTGAGTGAGCCTCCGCAAGAAAAGAAGTCCTGGTACAAGCATCCCCTCGGCGTCGCCGGCATCACCCTTGCGATCCTCATCATCCTCGTGAGCCTCCTCGGCTCGGTTCTCGAGCCTGAGCAGACCTCATCGAACAGCCAGCAGAGACCAGATGCCTCTGCCGAGAAGACTGAGGAATGGGGGAAAATGGGGAAGTACGCAGCCCGAGTTGAGAAGGAGGTCGGAAGCAACTTCGCAGGAGGCAGAATCACAAGTCGCTGCAACATGACCGACCGGACATGGCACTGCTACTTCCGCTCATACGAATCCCCGCAGCCCGGCCGTATTGACGTCTTCATGGGCTTTCCCGAAACCGTCTCCGCCGCCGAGGCGAGCAGGTTCGCCGAGGTCGCCCGCCTCCACACCTTCAACATGGCCGGCCCACGATCCAGAGCCTGGACACAGTGGTCTCGTTCAACAACGAGGTGTACTCGGGCACCACTTACCGCGAGGATGTTCCACCTCTGAACAACAAGAGGATTCGCTGAGAGCTCGCGAACAGCGTGCTCCGCCAGGTCGCGCCGCACTCATCTGCCGCGATCCGGTCGTCGGAAAGGGGCGCATTACGGCTGCGAGCTTGAGCTCTCGGCGGGGCGCCGAGACGCCAGCCCGATTCGTGACCGATCACGTTCGCAACGCCGCGCGGCCGCCTTTCGCTGAGCGGAACAGAACGCCAAGGAACGACATGCCCGCGGGTACGCTCCGAAACATGTCAGCGCGTACCCTCCCGCCCTTC
>CAVVID010000029.1:0-57722 GCA_963748185.1 uncultured Actinomycetota bacterium
CCGGCCTGCGCGCCCATCACGCCGAGGTGACTCCCCACCAGGTCGTCGATGCCTGTGTGGAGGCGATCCACACCAATCGCGCCGAGATCCTGGTCGCCCCACGGACCCAGCGTCTCGGCGTACGCATGGCCGGTCTGTTCCCTGAGCTGATGCAGCCGGTGCTCCGGTCCTCGGTGGTGCCGCCAGAAGCGGTCGCCGCCCAGCAGCGCAAACGATGACCCTCCCAGGAAAGACAGGCTCCAGATGACTACATCAGCGGTGAAGAACTGGTTTGGTGGCATCACCTCCTCCCCGAGCACTGTGATCGAGGTGGCCACGGTCGACGAGATCATCGCCGTCGTGCAGGACACCGACCGTTATCCATCTCCCGTACGCGCCGTCGGGTCCAACCACTCGACGACCGCCTGCGGCACTGCTGACGACGGCACCCTGATCGTCACCCGGAAGATGGACCGGATCCTGGACGTCGGCACGGACACGGTGACCGTCCAGGCGGGTGCGCTGTACCTCGACGTCAACCAGGAGCTGCGCAAGCACGGACTGCAGATGTACGTCAACGTCGAGCTGGGGAACCTGACGATCGGAAGCGCCTGCTGCGGTGGCACCAAGGACGCCTCGATGCCCGGCGAGTTTGGCCAGATCGCCTCCTACGCCGTGGGCATCAAGATGGTGCTGCCCAACGGAGAGCTCTTCGAGGTCGACGAGAGCGATCCCGAGCTGCTGCAGGTCGCCCGGTCCAGCTACGGCCTGTTCGGCATCGTCTACGAGGCGACTTTCAAGGTGCGCACGCTGTCGGCGATGGAGGTCCACCACGAGAAGTTCTCGTTCCAGGGGTTCGCCGAGCAGCTACCCCAGCTGCGCGAGCGCGACGAGTCGATGATGCTCTACATCAACCCGTTCAAGGACAGCATCACCGTCGAGTTCCGCACCTACCACGACCGCGAGAGCACCCGCCGTCTGACCGAGTGGCAGTGGAAGCTGCGCAACGAGGTGTGGAGCCACCTGGCTCCGAAGTGGGGGTTCCAGGTCAGTCGGCTGGTGTCCTGGAGGTGGCTGCAGTCGGCGCTGATCGACTTCTACAACGGGCTGATCGTGCTGGCGCTCACCCGGATCATCAAGGGCAAGAAGACGTTGCCCATAGCCCAGCAGATTCGCTACCCGGCGGTGTCGGACAACTCGCGCTACCTGTTCAGCATCTGGGCGTTCCCCGAGGAGCACTACCTCGACGCCCTCAAGGCCTACTTCGAGTTCTCCGAGGAGCACTACAAGAGGACGGGTTACCGGATCAACCTGCTCAGCGTCGGGTACCGGATCCTCGCCGACCAGAGCTCGCTGTTCTCCTACAGCTACGACGGCACCGTGATCACCTTCGACCCGGTCTCGACGGGCAACTTCGGCTGGGACACCTTCCTGCGCGAGTACAACTCGCTGTGCAGCGAGCACGGCGGCACGCCGCTGTTCAACCAGACGAACTTGCTCACGCGTGCCCAGGTGGATCGTGCCTTCGGTGACCGGCTGGCCTACTTCGAGAAGTACCGGCATCAGTACGACCCGACCAACCGGCTGCTGAACAACTTCTTCGCCGAGCTGCTGCCCACTTCCGAAGGAGCCTGACATGGCCGAGATGACGCTCGAAGAGGTGAAGGCCGTCGCGATGCGCTACTTCGACGAGCTCACCAACAAGCAGAACGTGGACTACGTCGACGAGCTCTTCACCGACGACATCGCCTTCTACGACCCCGCGAACGTCCCGGACGGCGAGGCCCACGGCCACAAGGAGGTGAAGCAGTTCTTCACGATCTTTTTCAAGGTCTTCCCTGACGTGCACTTCGAGATCAACGACTTCTTCGCGGAGGGGACCAAGGTCGCGATCCGGTTCACCTGGACCGGCACCCACAAGACAGATTTCCTCGGGATCGAGCTCAAGGAGCGGCACGTCGCCGTACCCGGCATCGACATCTTCCACATCCGGGACGGAAAGATCGCCGAGGTCCGCGTGGCGTTCGACCGGGGCCACCTGCTCAAGCAGCTCGGCGGCATCCACCACCCCTTCTGAGAGCGGAGCCGAGATGTCGCACCAGGTCGGCCTCACCGTCGGCGGTCAGGTCGTGCCCGAACGCCTCGAGGAGCTCCTGCGGGTGGTGGACAGGATGGCCGAGGATCCGGGGGACAACCCGGTGATCCCGTTCGGTCAGCTTCCCTACACGCACTTCGGCAGGGTCGTGGTGCTCGCCGCCGGGTCGGGCGGCACGGACACCGCCGTGGTGCTGATGACGCTCGACTGCGACGCCACGCCCGGCGACCGGCTGCGTGACCTCGTCGACCTCGCGGCCAAGGGACTGGATGAGCTGTTCGGAGCCTGCGTCGACTACCCGGACACGCCCACGGACCGTTCCCGCCTCGGCTTCCTGCGCAGCCACCTCCAGGAGTCGCAGGTGTTCTACGCGCACTCGGTGGGTCGCACCCTGGCCCAGGTGCGTGACGAGGCGCGGCTGCGCGAAGAGCTCGGGGAGTTCCTGGACGCGCAGGTATCCGAGCTGTCCGCGCTGTCGGGTTCCCAGGTACGTGACCGCATCCGCGAGTACGTCGGCGGCGATCCCACACTGTCGTGGGCGCTGCAGCCGCCGAAGCCGCCGGGCCTGACCTGGCGGCTGCGTGAGACCGCGCACAAGATCGCCGTACCGGCGCTGCTGCTGGTCACCCTGCCGGTCGGCATCCCAGCCCTCGCGCTATGGGCGATCGCGCTGCGCTGGCACGAACGGTCCGACCCCTTCCCCGAGCTGGAGCCGCCCGCGTCGCAGCTGCGCGCACTCGGCGACAGCGAGGACTTCCTGACCCAGAACGCGTTCACCAGCCTGGCGCCGATACGCCCGGGGAGGTTCTGGCAGCTGACCTCGCGGATGACCGAGCTGATCGGCAACTACACCGCCCGGCACGTGTTCACGACCGGCAGCCTCTCCGGGCTCACCACGGTGCACTTCGCGCGGTTCATGCGGGTCGGGCCTGAGCGCCACGTGCTGTTCACCAGCTACTACGACGGGAGCCTGGAGAGCTACAACAACGACTTCGTCGACCAGGTCGCCTGGGTGCTCAACACCGTGTTCGGCCAGCAGGCCGGCTATCCACGCACCCGGTGGATGGTGAAGGACGGCGCCCACAACGAGCGCTGGTTCAAGAACTTCATCCGCGGCCACCAGCTGCCCACCCAGGTCTGGTACTCCGCCTACCCGGAGCTGGCCGCTGTCACCATCGACCAGAACGCCCGGCTCCGTGTGGGACTGAGCGGAGAGCTCGACGAGAAAGGCCTCCAGGCATGGCTTCGACTGCTCTGAGGAAGCTTTCCCGGTTCCCGGGGCGGAGGTCGGCCCGGAAATCGGCCAGGAAGCGGGCGGTCGAGACCGACGACATCCAGGGCCTGGTGCTGCAGGGCTACGGCAAGCTGCGCGCCGCGGCGTACGTCGTGCTGGAGCTGACCGACGGAGCGCAGGCGCGATCATGGCTGGCGGGGCTGCTCCCGGAGATTTCGGTCGGCGGCACGCGGCCCCGGGTCGCTGCGGTCAACGTCGCGTTCACGGCGGCCGGGCTGACCCGGCTCGGGTTGACGGACCGAACCACCTCTGGCTTCTCGCTGGAGTTCCTGGAGGGGATGACGAGTGCCCACCGCAGCCGGCTTCTGGGCGACGAGGGTGCCGCGGCACCGGAGCATTGGTCCTGGGGTGGACCCGGGAACTCGGAGGTGCATGCCCTGCTGCTGGTCTTTGCGCTGGACGAGACGGCTCTCGCCGAGTCTCTGACCCGACACCGGATGGAGGCGGCCGCGTACGGGCTCCGTGAGGTGGCCGTGCTCGACACCCAGGACATCGGCCGCGGTGAGCACTTCGGGTTCCGTGACGGGTTGTCCCAGCCGACTATGAAGGGCGTCGGGCCGACCGGACCCGGCATGCACGAGGTGGCTCCCGGTGAGTTCCTGCTCGGCTACCTCAACGAACACGGGCAGCACTCCCGCTCCCCGCTCGTGGTCGCCGGCGACGACCCGGCGCAGGTGTTGCCGGAGCGCGAGAAGGGCTCCGGTGCGACTTCTGCGCACGTCGGCCCGGAGGAGGTGGACGCCCACGACTTCGGCCGCAACGGCAGTTACCTGGTGGTGCGCACCCTCGACCAGGACGTCGGCGCCTTCTGGCGGTTCGCGGAGTCGGCCAGCCACGGGCCCGATGGCCGCGCAGGCCCCGCTGCTCGCACGGCCTTCGCCGCGCACCTGATGGGCCGTTGGCCCAGCGGGGCCCCGTTGACCCGCTCACCGGACGCGGACCGTCCCGAGCTCGCCGACGACAACGACTTCGGGTACGACGCCGCCGACCGCGACGGACTCAGATGCCCGGTCGGCGCGCATGTGCGGCGTGCCAACCCACGTGACACGCTGCCACCGAAACCGGGCACGTCAGCGTCGATCGACGTGGGCAAGCGGCACCGCCTGCTGCGCCGGGGCCGGCCCTACGGACCGCCGGTCGACCCGGAGCAAGCGCTCGCCGAGGGGCCCGAATCGGCGCGTCGTGGTCTGCACTTCATCGCATTGTGTGCCGACATCGCGCGGCAGTTCGAGTTCATCTCGCACACCTGGGTGATGAACCCGAACTTCGCCGGGCTGCTCGACGACGCAGACCCGGTGCTCGGTGGACACCTGACCCGCGGGACGTCGTTCACGATCCAGCAGGATCCGCTGCGCCGTCGCGTGCGGGAGGTTCCACCGTTCGTGACGGTCCGGGGCGGCGCGTACTTCTTCCTCCCCGGTGCACGTGCCCTGCGTTTCCTAGCCCGCTCCTGAGCACGGCAATGAACGACCTCCAAGGGCTGAGACACGCCGGACGATCAGCGGCGGGCGGCGGTCCTCTTGTTCACCGAGCCGCGGATCAGGAAGCTCACCAGGGCCACGAGGATGGCGGCAACCACTACCTGGAAGATCAGGGTCACCCACCAGGACTCGACGTCCATCCCTTCGGCGAGGAAGCCGCCGACCACGGCGCCGACGAGGCCGAGCGCGAAGGTGGCGATCCAGCCGATGGCCTGGCGTCCCGGGATGATCAGCCGGCCCAGGGCGCCGATGACGATGCCGGCGAAGATGGCCGTGAAGATGCCTCCGGTGCTCATGGGTCAGTCCCTTCAGTCGGTTGCGCCGGTCGTCGGCGACAGGCTGCCGTGAACGTACCCGGCATCACCAACCGCACACCTCAGTCGAGCGAGGCGTGCAGCGCGGCTGCGAAGGCGTCGGGGTCGCCCTGCTGGCCGTACTCCCCGCCGAGGAAGCCAGCGTGGTTGCTGGGGTACTCGGTGACCGGCACGCCCGAGCGCCTCGGCCACGGATCGCCCGCCGCGGGCGGCCATCTGCTGGCCCGACTCCACGCCGACTGCCACCACGAGGCGGTCACCGAGGGCCGAGAGCGCCTCGACGTCGGGCTCGTAGGTGTTGCAGTCCGGCATGATGCGCATCAGGGGGTCGGTGCGCGACCCGTCGTCCTCGCTCGACATCCCGAACATCGCCGGGTCCGGGGCCGGCTGGTCCAGGTAGTCATCGGGCACCAGGCCGTCGTACATGACGAACGAGATGAACTTCGCCATGGCTGGTCCGCTGCCGTGGGCGTCGTACGTGGCGCGCATGTCCCGGCAGATAGCAATGACGGCGTCCCGGTCTGGCAGCAGCGCCGCCGTCGGCGGCTCGTGCGCCACCACCCGGCGTACGTCCTCGGGGTGCGCTGCGACAGAGCCAGAGGCGTTGACTGCCCCACCGCTGCTGGCGAAGAGGTCGACCGGGCCGACGCCGAGCGCCTCGATCACCCGGTGCAGGTCGTCGGCGTGCTCCTCGGCCGTGATGGACGTGGTGTCGGTCGGGTTGCGGCCGGCTCCGCGCGGGTCGTAGGTGACGACGGGACGGTCGGTGAAGTGGGACCTCAAGGTGGTGAAGCCGACCGCGTCCATCGGCGAGCCGATCATGAACAGCACCGGGCGCTCCGGCGTGGCCGCGCTGAGGTCTCCGTGTACGTCGTAGGTGACGGTCGCGGTGCCGCTGCCCACGGTGTGCTCTGACGTGTCTGAACGGTGGTGGTCTCGCTCATGGGTGGATCCCTCTCTCTGCGCGGGGCCCCTGAGGGCTCCGCGATCCGGTTCTGCCTGTGCGTTGGTTGACCGACAGGGTGGTCAGAACTCATCGGCCCAGTCAGCAACAGGTCAGGCAATGACCTCAGCGACCAGGGGTACGCCGGGGCGGTAGGCCAGGTGGAGGTACGACGGGGCCTCGAGCACCGTCAGGTGCGCCTGCTTCCCGGGGGCGAGCACGCCGACGTCGTCGCGGCCCAGCGCCCTGGCTCCGCCGGCGGTGGCCGACCACACGGCCTCCGCAGGGGTCATCCGCATCTCCCTGACGGCCAGGGCGACGCACAGCGGCATCGAGGACGTGTAGCAGGAGCCCGGGTTGCAGTCGCTCGCGAGCGCCACCGTGACGCCGGCGTCGATCAGGCCGCGGGCATCGGGGTACGGCGAGCGGGTGCTGAACTCCACGCCCGGCAGCAGCGTTGCGATGGTGCCCGACCCCGCGAGTGCGTCGACGTCCGCGTCGTCGAGATGGGTGCAGTGGTCGACGGCAGTGAGGCCGAGCTCGCACGCAAGCTGTACGCCGGGCCCCGGGCCCGAGCTGGTTGGCGTGCAGCCGGCCCTGGAGCCCAACCGCCTGTCCTGCAAGGAGAATCGCGCGCGCCTGGTCGCTCGTCGAAGGCACCGCGCTCGCAGAACGCGTCGATCCAGCTCGCGTGCGGAGCGGCGGCCTCCAGCATCGGGCCGGTGACGAGGTCGACGTAGCCGGCCGGGTCGTCGGCGTACTCCGGCGGCACGACGTGCGCGCCGAGGAAGGTCGTCTCGTCGGTGTACTGGCGCGCCACGGCCAGGGCCGCGGGCCTCGTCCAGCGCGGTCAGGCCGTAGCCGCTCTTGATCTCCACGGTGGTGGTGCCCTGGCGGCGCATCTCGGCGACGAGCCGGGCCACGTTGGCGGAGAGCTGCTCGTCGGTCGCGGCGCGGGTGGCGGCGACGGTGGTGCGGATGCCACCGGCCGCGTAGCTCTCCTCCGGCCATCCGGGCGGCGAACTCCTCGGCGCGGTCGCCGGCGAAGACGAGGTGGGAGTGGGAGTCGACGAAGCCGGGGAGTACGGCGCGGCCACCGAGGTCTCGGGCGGCGTCGGCATCGGGAGCATCGAGACGCCGGCCGACCCAGGCGATCCGGCGACCTTCGAGCACGACCGCGGCATCGTCGAGCAGCCGAGCGGGGTGCCGTCGTGGGTGGGGTCGTTGGTGACCAGCTCGGCGATCCCGGTGAGCAGCAGCGAGGTCATCGCTCCCCCATCGGTCGTGCGTCTGGCGGCGTCGGTGGCAGCGAAGACGATCGTCTCCGGCGTGGGCCCGGCGCCCCGGGTGCGGATGGTCTCGAGGTCGATCGTGACGAGGTCGGCCCGCTGGCCCTTCGCGATCCGGCCGGCGTCGTCGAAGCCGAGCGACCGGTGGCCGTCGTACGTCGCAGCGGCGAGCAGCTCCAGGGCGGACCAGTGACCGCGGCGCTGCGAGGCCAGCCGCTCGTGCATCTCCACGGCGCGCATCTCCTCGAACAGGTCGATCACGGCATGGCTGTCCGAACCCAGCGTCAGGGTGGCGCCGGCGTCGTGCAGCAGCCGCGCCGGCCCGATCCCGTCGGCGAGGTCGCGTTCGGTGGTCGGGCAGAAGCAGACGTTGGTGTGTCGACTCCCCGAGCAGCCGGATGTCGTCCTGGCTCAGGTGGGTCGCGTGCACGGCGGTGGTCTGCGGCCCGAGCGCTCCCGCCTCGGCGAGCAGCTGCGTGGGAGTGACGCCGTACGCCGCCAGGCAGGCCTCGTTCTCGGCGACCTGCTCGGAGACGTGGACGTGCAGCGGCCCGCCCTGAGCAGCCTCGACAACCACCTTCAGCTGGTCGCGCGGGACCGCACGCACCGAGTGGATCGCGGCGCCGACCCGAGGGTCGTCGAAGGCAGCCACCCGTTCCGCCCACGCGTCGGCGTCGCCGTCGGAGAAGCGCACCTGCACCCCCTCGGGTGGTCGGCCGATCCCCGCCGCGAGGTAGCAGGTGTCGAGCAGGCGGATCCGGATCCCCGCCTCGTCGGCCGCCGCCAGCAGCGCCTTGCCCATCTCGTTGGGGTCGTCGTACGGCGTCCCGTCGGGCTGGTGGTGCAGGTAGTGGAACTCGCCGACCGCGCTGATGCCGGTCGCGCGCATCTCGGCATAGGTGTCGCGGGCGAGCTCGAAGTAGGTGTCCGGCGTGAGCTCCGCTGCCACGGCGTACATCTGCTCGCGCCAGGTCCAGAACGAGCCGCGCTCTGTCTGGGTGCGCCCCCGCAGCGCCCGGTGGAATGCGTGCGAGTGGCAGTTGGCAAGGCCCGGGAGGGTGAGGCCGGGGACGACGTCGACGTCCCCCACCGACTGCGGATCGACCGAGGTGATCCACCCGTCCTCGACCTCGACGAGTACGTCGGGTTGCACACCCGACTCGAGCAGGGCGTGCTCCAGGCGCAGCCTCATGAGACGAGTATGTCGAGCGCGTCGGCGAGCGCCTCGACACCGCTCAGGCAGTCGGCCATCTCCGCGTGCTCCTCGGGCGAGTGCGAGACCCCGGTCGGGTTGCGCACGAACATCATCGCCGTCGGAATCCCAGCTGAGGCGAGGATGCCGGCGTCATGGCCGGCGGCGGTCGCGATCACCGGTACGTCGCCCAAGCGAGCCGACAACCCAGCACGCAGCCGGTCGGTGAGCGCCGGGTCGAACGCGACCTCCCCGGAGACGGACTCGGCCGTCACCTCGAGCCGAGTCCCGTCACGAGCCGCGTGCTCGCCGGCCAGCCGCTCGATCTCGGCCACCAGGCGCACCTGCTCGGCATCGGACTCGCAGCGCGCGTCCAGCCAGCCGGTGACCCGGGACGGGATCGCGTTGGTGCCGTTGGGTGCGACGTCGAGCCGGCCGAACGTCGCGCGTTGCCCCGAACGCGCGGCCTGCTCGCCCGCCGCCAGCGCAGTCCTCGCGAAGGTGGTCATCGGGTCGCTGCGATCCTCCATCCGCGTGGTGCCGGCGTGGTTCGCCGCGCCGGTGAAGTCGAAGCGGTAGCGCCCGTGCGGCCAGATTCCGGTGGCCAGGCCGACCGCTGCACCGCGGTCGACCAGGTCGCGGCCCTGCTCGACGTGCAGCTCCACGAAGCAGCCGATCCGGTCGATCCACGCAGCCCGCCCCAGGTCGGGATCGACTCCCGCGGCGAGCATCGCGTCGAGAACAGAAGTCCCGTCCCGGTCCCGCAGCGCGCCGGCGGCCTCGGGACTGGTCACGCCGGTGGCCAGCCGCGAACCGAGGCAGGCGAGCCCGAACCGGGACCCCTCTTCCTCGGCGAAGGCGCCGACTGCGATCGGGCGGCTCGGCACAGTCCCCCGTTCGCGCAGCAGGTCGATGGCCGCGAGCGCGGAGACCACGCCGAGCGGTCCGTCGTACGCCCCACCGTCGAGGACCGAGTCGAGGTGGGAGCCGATGAGGACGGCGTCGCTTGTCGCAGACTGATTGGCGGTCCACCACGCGATCAGGTTGCCGTTGCCGTCGGCCTCCAGCTCGAGCCCCCGCGCTTCGCACTGCTCGACGAACCAGGAGCGGAGCTCGGCCTCGACCGAGGAGTAGGGCTGGCGGAAGTAGCCGCCGCTGGACGCGGAACGGCCCAGCGGCGCAAGGTCGCGCCACATCTGTTCGAAGTCGGCGCCGGACTCAGTCATGCTCGTGCCCATGGAGTTCCAGGACGTCGTACGCCGCCGCAGGATGGTGCGCTCCTACACCACGGAGCCGGTCGACCCGGCTGTTCTCGACCGCGTCCTGACCAACGCGACTCGGGCCCCGAGCGCCGGCTTCAGCCAGGGCTGGGGATTCCTGGTCCTCGACACCCCGGCCGACGTACGCCGCTACTGGACGGCCACCGCCGATGCGATCGACGAGCCCGACCAGTGGCTGCGCGGCATGATGCGCGCGCCAGTGGTCGTGGTGCCGTGCTCGAGCAAGGCCGCCTACCTGCGCCGCTACGCGGAGCCCGACAAGGGCTGGACCGACATGGACGAAGCCCACTGGCCGGTGCCGTTCTGGCACATGGACGCGGCGATGGCCTCGCTGCTGATCCTGCAGACCGCCGTCGACGCCGGCCTCGGTGCGTGCTTCTTCGGCATCCCTCCGCAGCGCGTTCGGGCAGTCCGCGAGGAGTTCTCGATCCCCGATGCATTCGACCCGGTGGGTGCGATCACCGTGGGTCATCCCGCCGCCGAGCAGGGGGCGGCTGGGTCGCCCAGCCGCCGGTCGCGCAAGCCCCTCACCGAGGTCGTGCACCGCGGCAACTGGGGCGACGACGGGCGCGATCCGGGGTGACATGCCCCCAGACAACCGAATCCCCTCGGCCGGCGCCACCAGGCGCCGGGACACGTCGTCTCACATCCGAGACGCGCGCGCCTTCGGTTTGGCGGGGTTCCTGGGGGGTACGTTTCACCCGTCATGGGGGGAAATCAAAGGAAGGGAGACAGGACATGGTTGTCCTGGGACTGATTTTGCTGATCATCGGATTGGTGGCGGGTATCCCGATACTCACGACCATCGGAGCGATCCTGCTTGTGGTTGGGCTGATCCTCAACCTGGTTCCGATCGGCGGCACCCGTCGCCGAGTTTTCTAGCCTTGCCCACGCACGCTTAGAGACACACGACGCCCCGGACCCTGCGGTCCGGGGCTTTCGTGTGCCCGGAGCACTCCGCAACTCGCCGGCCAATGGAGCTGGGCGCCGTCGCTACGCTTGACGGCGAGGTGAAGCGCGATGTCCGAGAACCCCTCGAAGTGGCCGCAGCGGCCCCAGCGATCCGAGCAGGCGCACGACGCTGACGAGACCGATGAACGCACCGGCGCGCGGGCTGCGGAGACCCGCATCCGGGAACAGGCGCTGTGGGTCGACCTGCAGATCAAGCAGGCGATGGAACGCGGCGACTTCGACAACCTGCCCGGCCACGGCAAGCCGCTGGGTGACCTCGGGTCACCGGACGACCGGGACTGGTGGCTGCGCAAGCTGATCGAGCGCGAGAACATCACCGGTGTCCTGCCTGCCGCGCTGCAGCTGCGCAAGGAGGATCTCGAGCTCGACCGCCTGCTCGACCGGGAGGCCACCGAGCGCGAGGTACGCCGCGTGCTCGAGGACTTCAACCGCAGAGTCATCGAGGCACGACGACAGCTGCAGGGCGGTCCGCCGGTGGTCACGCCGACCAGGGAGATCGACGTCGAGGTCGAGCGTTGGCGCGAACGCCGTCGAGGGCGCCGAGCGCAGAAGCCGCCAGCGGCACCGGCACCAGCTGTGGCCAGCAAGAAGCCCCGCCGGCGCTGGTGGAGACGTTCGCCCTAAGCGGACCGGGCGTTCGAGATGCGGGGGTTCTCCCCCGAGCTCACTCCTCGCGCACCGGAATGCGCACGCCGCGCTCCGCGGCCACCTCGACCGCGCGGTCGTAGCCGGCGTCCACGTGCCGGATCACGCCCATGGCCGGGTCGTTGGTGAGCACGCGCTCGATCTTCTGCGCGGCAAGGTCGGTGCCGTCGGCGACGCACACCTGGCCGGCGTGGATGGAGCGGCCCATGCCGACGCCGCCGCCGTGGTGGATCGAGACCCAGGAGGCGCCGGACGCGGTGTTGACGAGCGCGTTCAGCAGCGGCCAGTCGGCGATGGCATCGGAGCCGTCGAGCATTGACTCGGTCTCCCTGTAGGGCGAGGCCACCGAACCCGCATCGAGGTGATCGCGACCGATCACGATGGGAGCCTTCAGCTCACCGGACGCGACCATCTCGTTGAACTTCAGGCCGGCGAGGTGGCGCTCGCCGTACCCGAGCCAGCAGATGCGCGCCGGCAGGCCCTGGAACGCAACGCGCTCACCGGCCATGGTGATCCACTTGTGCAGCCGCTCATACTCCGCCTTTTTTCGGGAGGAACAGCTCGAGGATCGCCCGGTCAGTGGCCGCGATGTCGGCCGGGTCTCCGGAGAGCGCAGCCCATCGGAACGGTCCCTTGCCCTCGCAGAACAGCGGCCGGATGTACGCCGGGACGAAACCGGGGAACTCGAAGGCCCGGTCGTAGCCGCCCTTGCGCGCCTCGTCACGGATCGAGTTGCCGTAGTCGAAGACCTCGGCGCCCTTGTCCTGGAACTCGACCATCGCCCGGACATGAGTGGCCATCGAGGCCTGCGCGTCCTTGGTGAAGCCGCCGGGGTCGCGCTTCGCCGCCTCGTGCCACTCCGCGAACGGCACGCCGACGGGCAGGTAGGACAACGGGTCGTGCGCGGACGTCTGGTCGGTGACCACGTCGATCGGCGCGTCCAGCTCCAGCAGTGCGGGGAACAGCTCGGCCGCATTGCCCAGAACCCCGATGGAAAGGGGCTTTCGCGCGTCCCGGGCCTCGACGGCCAGCTCGACTGCGTGCTCGAGCGAGTCGGCCTGTACGTCGAGATAGCGGTGCTCGATGCGACGGGTGATCCGGGCCTGGTCGCACTCGACGCAGATCGCGACGCCGTCGTTCATCGTCACGGCGAGCGGCTGGGCGCCACCCATGCCGCCGAGTCCGGCGGTCAGCGTGATCGTGCCAGCCAAGGTGCCGTTGAAGCGTTTGTCCGCCACGGCCGCGAAGGTCTCGAAGGTGCCCTGGAGGATGCCCTGGGTGCCGATGTAGATCCACGAGCCGGCCGTCATCTGCCCGTACATCGTCAGGCCGAGCTCCTCCAGCCGGCGGAACTCCTCCCAGTTGGCCCAGTCGCCGACCAGGTTGGAGTTGGCGATCAGCACGCGCGGCGCCCACTCGTGGGTGCGCATCACACCGACCGGCTTGCCGCTCTGCACGAGCATGGTCTCGTCGTCGGCGAGGGTGGTGAGAGTGCGGACCAGTGCGTCGTACGACTCCCAGTTGCGTGCGGCCTTGCCGGTCCCGCCGTACACCACCAGCTCGGCGGGGTTCTCCGCGTTCTCCGGGTCCAGGTTGTTCATCAGCATCCGCAGCGGCGCCTCGGTCTGCCATGACCGTGCGGTCAGCTCGGTGCCGTGTGCGGCGTGGATGGGCAGGCGTTCGTTCATCTGAGTTCTCCGATCACGGATTCGACGGCGGCCACGACGCTGCCGTCGCGGACGAGGCGGACACAGGTCTCGATCTCCGGCGAGAGGTGCCGGTCGGGTCCGGGACCCTGGACACCGTTGGTGCGCAAGAGGTTGATCACAGCTGCGGTGGCGGGCGACGGCTCCAGCGGACGGCGCAGGTCGAGCGCACGGGCGGCGGTGAGCACCTCGACTGCGATCACCCGGGTCAGGCCGTCGACGGAGCGGCGCAGCTTGCGCGCGGACGACCAGCCCATCGAGACGTGGTCCTCCTGCATCGCGCTGGAGGGGATGGAGTCGACGCTGGCGGGGTTCGCGAGCCGCTTCAGCTCCGAGACGATCGCGGCCTGGGTGTACTGCGCGATCATGTGCCCGCTGTCCACGCCGGGGTCGTCGGCCAGGAACGGCGGCAGGCCGTGGCTGCGGGTGCGGTCCAGGAACCGGTCCGTACGACGCTCGCTGATCGACGCGACGTCGGCAGCCACGATCGCCGCGAAGTCGAGGACGTAGGCGACAGGTGCTCCGTGGAAGTTGCCGTTGGACTCGACGCGGTCCTCGATGACCACGGGGTTGTCGACGGCGCTCGCGAGCTCACGACCGGCGACCGTGGCGCAATGGTCAAGGGTGTCGCGTGCGGCTCCGTGCACCTGCGGTGAGCAACGCAGCGAGTAGGCGTCCTGCACGCGGTTGCAGTCCGGGCCGCGGTGGGAAGCGACGACACCGGAGTCCGCGAGGATCGCGGTCAGGTTGGCAGCCGACGCGGCCTGCCCCGGGTGCGGCCGGATCGCCTGCAGCTCCGGTGCGAACACCCGGTCCGTGCCGAGCTGGCCCTCCACCGACATCGCGGCGGCGATGTCCGCCGTACGCATCAGGATCGTCAGGTCGCTCAGGGCCATCACCAGCATGCCCAGCATCCCGTCGGTGCCGTTGATCAGGGCCAGACCCTCCTTGGCCACGAGCTCGATCGGGGCCAGGCCGGCTGCGTCCAGCGCCTGCGCCGCAGGCATGAGTACGCCGTCGGCGTCATGGACCTCCCCCTCGCCCATCAGCGCCAGTGCACAGTGCGATAGCGGCGCCAGGTCACCGGAGCAACCGAGCGAGCCGTACTCGTGCACCACCGGCGTGATCCCCGCGTTGAGGACGGCCACCATCAGCTCCGCCAGCTCAGGTCGTACGCCGGTCCGGCCGGTCGCCAGCGTCGAGAGGCGCAGCAGCATCAGCCCGCGGACCACCTCACGCTCAACCGATGGACCCGACCCGGCGGCATGCGAACGGATCAGCGACTTCTGCAGCTGGGCCCGCATCTCGGTCGGGATGTGCCGGGTCGCCAGTGCACCGAAGCCGGTCGAGATCCCGTAGGCCGGCGTGGGCGCGGCCGCCAGCTCGTCGACCACGGAACGGGCCCGCTCGATGGCGGCGCGTGCCTCGTCGGTGAGCCGCACCGGCGCGCCCTCGCGGGCCACCGCGAGCACCTCCTCGAAGGAGAGCGGGCCGACTCCGACGGGGACTGGTGGGACCTGCTCAGGCATGCCCCCATGCAACCCCGTCCGGGCCGGCCCTGCCAGAGGTCGTCGGTCGGTGCAGTCTCGGATTCGAGACCGGGCGACAGGCCCTGCTGACGACCGCGGATCGCCCTGACCGGTGTCATGGCATCCTGAGACCCGCCCACCGAGCGGAGAGAGAACCCATGCGCGCGCCGAGGACCCTGCTTGGACCGGTAGTGATGCTGGTCGTCCTGGCCGGTGTCGGGTGCGCCCCCCTCGAGCCGAAGTCGAAGAAGGCCGAGGGAGCGGCAACCCCGACGGCCTCTCCGAGTGCCAAGGCATCGACGCCCACGGCGAGTCCCACCGTGAAGTCCACCGCCCGGCCCCAGCAGACGAAGCCCTCCATCAAGGTGCCCAAGATCAAGCGCGCTCCGAAGTTCACCGGTCCCGTCGAGGGCGGGGACGTCAGCTGGCCGCAGTGCCCCAAGGGGATGGGGATCCCGGAGAAGCGCACGCTCGGCTCGCCGATGCCGCTGCCCTCCGCCAAGTTCGTGATCATCGGCCTCACCAACGGGCCGGCGTTCACGCCGAATCCCTGTCTCGCCAGTCAGGTCAACTGGGTGAAGAGCCGACGCCTGCTTGCCGGGGCGTACGCCGTGAACAGCTACCCCAACGACCAGACCCTCGCCCGCTACGGCAAGCAGGGTCCGTTCGACAGCGGCAGCCGGCTCGGCGCGCTCAGCAACGTTGGCTACCAGCAGGCGAAGTTCAACCTGGCCAACATGAAGCGGGCCGGTCTGCAGTCGCCGGTCATCTGGCTCGACGTCGAGCCGGTCCCGACCTTCGTGTGGAGTTCGGACACGACGGCGAACGCCGCAGTCGTGCGCGGTGCCGCCCGCGGCTACACCGACGCCGGCTTCCGGATCGGTGCCTACTCCACGCAGGCGCTGTGGAACACCGTCGTCGGCAACCTCCGGTTGAACATTCCCGAGTGGCGAGCAGCCGGCCAGACCTCGCGCGCCGAGGCATTGCGCCGGTGCGGGAGCGACCGGATGTTCCAGGGCGGGAAGCCCGTCCTCTCACAGTGGGTGGAGGACAACCGCGACCGCAACGTCACCTGTCCGGGCACGTCGGCCGAGATGACCCGCTGGTTCCACCAGTACTGAGCGGGTCCGCCCGCCCGCCTCAGCCCAGCCGGTTGCTGTAGTTGGGCAGCTTGTAGGCAGGCGTGGAGTAGCCGCCGATGAAGTCCGTGCTCCTGTTGCCGACGTTGGCGATCAGCTTGAAGCCCTTCTTCACGTAGAACCGACGACACTGCCGCTTGCTCTCCGACAGCGTCTCCCACCTCTGCTTCATGCACATGCCGTCGACCGGGAAGCCCGCAGCCTTGAGCTGGCGGATCGACTTGTCGTGCAGGCTGACGTGGCGGCCGGTGTTGAAGAAGATGGAGACACCCCTGGCCTTGGCGTAGCGCACCAGCCGCAGAGTCGCCGGGATCGCCTTGCCTCGGTCGTAGTAGGTCTGCAGCGAGGTGTTGTCGATGTCCAGGTTGAGCGCCAGCCTGCCGGGCGTGTTGGCCACCCGCTTCCCGACGTACGTGCGCGAGCCGGACAGCGCCTTGACCGTGTCGTCGAGCCACGTCTGCTTGCTCGGCATCGCTGCGGCCTGGGTCGGGGCGGCCGCCAACACCGACAGCACGAGGACCATCGCCATCATGGCCACGGTCAGGAGTCGTCGAAGCATCAGGAACCTTGCCTTTCGCGGGCCGCGAACACCGGTCGGCGCCCGGATCACCCATGGCATGGTCACACAGGTGAACCTGCGGGACTAGGTTTCGGCACATGAGCCAGGTCCCCGCCGCCACCAGGACGCTGATGGTGCTGCGCTTCCTGGCGGCCCAGCCGGACCCGGTGCCGCTCGACCGACTGGCGAGCGCCCTGGACCTCCCACGGTCGACCGCCTACCACCTGGTGAACGCGATGATCGAGCAGGGCTTCGTCACCCACATCGCCGAGGAGCGGCGCTACTGCCTGGGGGTTGCGGCCTTCGAGGTGGGCATCGGGTACGCGCGGCAGGCCCCGCTCCAGCGGATCGCGCACCGCCCGCTGGCCGCACTAGTCGACCGCATCGGGCACTCGGCGCACCTCGCTGTGCCGCACGGCCGCGAGGTCCTCTACGTGCTCGAGGAACGGGCACCGGGTCGGGCGCCGCTGGTCACCGATGTCGGCGTACGACTCCCAGCGCACCTCACCGCCAGCGGACGGGCGATCATGGCCGCCCTGCCGCCGGCCCAGGTCCGCGCGCTCTACCCCGACAAGGCCGCCTTCGTCGACCGCCACGGTCGTGGGCCGCAGAGCCCGAGCGCCCTGCGCGGCGTACTGAGCGAGACGCGGCAGCGCGGGTACGCGACGGAGGACGGTGAGGTGACGCCGGGATTCGCCTCGGTGGCCGCAGCGGTGCTGGACCACAACGGCACCCCGCTCGGAGGCATCGCCACCACCTACGAGACTCGGGAGGAAGTCGACCTCGCCGCCCTCGTCGAGGCGGTGTCCGCCACTGCGCGCGCCGTGAGCCGCCGCCTCGGGGGCGTGTCGGCGTGACCCGAAGCCAAGCCCAGTGACGCGGCAGGAGACCGACCTCGACGCCTCCTCGATCGGGACCGCGCGGCGATGGTCGATGCTCGGCGCCAGCGTGGCCGCCCAGGCGGGTGCCTCGGTGGCGATCAACGGTCCGGCGTTCCTGATCCCCTCGCTGCAGGACGACCGCGGGCTGTCGCTGACCCAGGCCGGGACCGTCGCGGCGATGCCGATCGCCGGCGTGATGGTCACCCTGTTCCTCTGGGGGCTCGTCGTCGACCGGCTGGGTGAACGGTTCGCGCTGCTCACAGGTCTCGGCGGGACTGCAGTCTTCTCCATCCTTGCGACCACGATCGACCGGACGGTCCCGTTGTGCGCCGTGCTGTTCGTGATGGGGATGTTCGCTGCCAGCACCGGTTCGGCGAGCGGGCGGGTCGTGGTGGGGTGGTTCCCTCCGGAACGCCGCGGGCTGGCGATGGGGATCCGCCAGATGGCGCAGCCACTCGGCGTCGCCGTGGCAGCCGCGACCGTCGCGGTGACCGCCGACCGGACGAGCGTGCAGGCAGCGCTGTGGATCCCGGTCGTGGCCGTCGCGCTGGCCTTCGGTGCGGTGTTCCTGATCGTGCTCGACCCCCCGCGCCCGACCGCGACAGCGGCCCTGACCGCGAACCCCTACCGGGCCGACAGCTTCCTGATGAGGGTGCACGGTGTCTCGGTGCTGCTGGTGGTGCCCCAGTTCCTGGTGTGGACCTACTCGCTGACCTGGCTGGTGCAAGAGCGGCACTGGTCGGCGGCGGCGGCCGGTGCCCTGGTCGCGGTGACCCACGTGCTCGGCGCCCTGGGCCGGATCGCGGTGGGGCAGCTCTCCGACATGGTCGGCTCACGGGTCCGGCCGCTGCGCTGGGTGGCGGTGCTCGCCGGGTTGACGATGGCGCTGCTCGCGCTCACCGAGCCGCTGGCCGTGGCTGTCGTGGTCCTGGTCATCGCTTCCACGGTCACCGTCGCCGACAACGGGCTCGCCTTCACAGCGGTGGCCGAGCGCGCTGGTTCCTACTGGTCCGGCCGGGCACTCGGCGTACAGAACACCGCGCAGTACCTGACTGCAGCGGCCGCCGCGCCCGTTGCCGGCCTGGCGATCACCGCGTGGGGGTACGCCGCCACGTTCGGCCTCGCCGCACTGTTCCCCGTGGTCGCGGTCGGGCTGGTGCCGCGCGACGACGAGACGGCCCCGTGACGACCCACCGGTTCGCTCGTTAGATTGCCTGAGCCACCGGATAGGACCCTGCCCATGCGCGCCACCACCACCCGTTCTCGTGCCGTTCGCCGTCTCGCCGTGGCAGCCGCGATCTCCGTGGGGGCGGTCGTGGTCGCCCTCGGCATTCCTTCCGGGTCGATCTCCGCGCTGAGTGGCGGGCAGGCGGACGGCTACAAGAAGGCGTACGCCGCCAAGGCGAAGACCGCTCGATCGGCAGCCAAGGGGTCGGGAACGATCTTCGCGGCCGACGGCAGCCACAAGCACCTTCCGGGGAGCTTCGACGGGCACTCGCACAACCACAACGACCCGCGCACGAAGAACGCCGTCTCCCGGGCCGCGCCGACCACCAACCGCGAGACCGCCGACCCCACCACACCGGCCCAGGCTCGTCTTGCGGTCGGCGCCGCGGAGGTGCAGCGGTCCCAGACCGAGCCCAAGCTCTCCAACGTCCCGGTGAGCGCGACGCACACCTCCTCGCCGACGAACCGCTACAACATGTTCAACGCCTGCTACGGAATCCAGTCGACCCGGTCGAGCCGCTGGCTCGCCGGCGCCACCACACCGACCTTCACCGCGGGCACGATCGGCGCCGGAGCCCCGTTCTACTTCAAGCCCACCGAGCTCGGCCGCTACCTGCTCTACAGCCGCACGAAGACCTTCCTCAGCGGCGCCCAGCCGGCCGTCAGCTACTCGGCCGAGCCAGGCCCAAGCAACAACTGGGTCGCCACGATGCCGAAGCAGGGACTCTTCCGGTTCCAGATCCCCGGCAAGGGCTACCTGACCGACACCGCCACGAAGGCCACCGTCACGAGCACCGGGACGCTCTTCCGGCTCCGCCTGCGCAGCGGTTGCACCAACTTCCCCGAGATCGGCACCAACGTCACGGGCAACCCGTTCTCGGGCGTGAGCGGCATCCAGGAGGTCCGCGGCTTCATCGACGCGCACACCCACGGAATGGCCTTCGAGTTCCTCGGCGGACAGGTGCACTGCGGGCGGCCCTGGTCGCCGTACGGCGTGGAGAAGGCGTTGAAGGACTGCCCGGACCACGAGGCAACCGGGGGCAAGGGTGCCGTGATGGAGGCGTTCCTGTCCCAGAAGAACACCCACGACCCGGTCGGCTGGCCGACCTTCAAGGACTGGCCCGCTCCGGAGTCGCTGACCCACGAGGGCACCTACTACAAGTGGATGGAGCGCTCCTGGCGCTCCGGCCAGCGGCTCCTGGTGAACCTGCTGGTCGAGAACAACAAGCTGTGCGAGCTCTATCCGCTCAAGCGCAACTCCTGCAACGACATGGACTCGATCCGCCTGCAGGCAAAGCAGATGCGCAACTTCGAGAACTACATCGACGCGCAGCACGGCGGTCCCGGCAAGGGCTGGTACCGCATCGTCACGAACCCGGACCAGGCTCGCCGTACGATCAACGCCGGCAAGATGGCCGTGGTGATGGGCATCGAGACCTCGGTCCCGTTCGACTGCACCCAGAAGCTCGGTGTCCCGGACCTGCGCTGCTCGAAGGCCTCGATCGACCGGCAGCTCGACGAGGTCCGCAAGCTCGGCGTCTCGCAGATGGAGCTGGTCAACAAGTTCGACAACGCCCTGTCCGGCGTTGCCGGTGACGAGGGCTCGACCGGCTATCTCGTGAACAGCGCCAACACGCTCGAGACCGGTTCGCCATGGCGGATGCAGACCTGCCAGCCGAACGACGAGGAGGTGCACGACAAGGACCAGGACAACTCGGTCCCCGTCGACTCCGCCGACATCCCGGCGCAGGACGCACTCTTCGGCGCGGTGGCGAAGTTCTCCGGCCTGACCCTGCCCGCCGTACCCGTCTACCCGGCCAAGCACCACTGCAACACCCTCGGCCTGACCGAGCTGGGCGAGTACACGATCCGCGGGCTGGCCAAGCGCAAGATGCTGTTCGACCCCGACCACATGAGCGTCAAGGCCCGCAAGGCCTCGCTGGACCTGGTCGAGTCGATGGGTTACAGCGGAGTCCTCTCCAGCCACTCCTGGTCGACCCCGGACGCCTACCCGCGCATCTACGCAGACAAGGGCTTCATCACGCCGTACGCCGGCGACAGCACCGGCTTCGTCGAGAAGTGGAAGCGCCACCAGACCTGGGTCAACCCGGCCACCTACTGGGGCTTCGGGTTCGGCGCCGACATCAACGGCCTCGGCGCCCAGGGCGACCCGCGCCCCAATGCCGAGACAGACCGCCCGGTGACCTACCCGTTCACCACCCTCGGCGGGGTCAAGGTCGACAAGCAGGTCAGTGGCGAGCGCGTCTACGACATCAACAAGGACGGTGTGGCGCACTACGGCCTCTACATCGACTGGATCCAGGACCTGAAGATGCTGGCCGGCAACGACATCCTGAAGGACCTGTCCCGTGGTCCCGAGGCCTACCTGCAGATGTGGGAGCGCGCCTACGGGGTCAAGGGCAACGCCTGCACCACTCCGAGCTCCAAGCTGTCGCCCACGGTGATCAAGTCGCGGGTGAAGGCGGGGATGACCTCGTGGCAGACCCTGGCGGCCATCGGCCAGCCGGACCGCCGGCTGGGCAACTCGTTCACCTACTGCTCCACCAGCAGCACCATGAAGGTGGCGTTCTCGAGCGCCGGCAAGGTCACCCAGGTGACCTCGGGCTGAGAAGTTACCGGGGGGTAGGGTTTGTCACACCGCTAAGGACTGCCGGGCACCAGCCGGTACCCGTAGTCTGCCTGCGCGACGTGCAGGGACGCGAGCGTCGAACCGCCCGACAGATTGGGAGTGACAAGTGCTCTGGGTGCTGATCCTCGGCCTGCTGATGAACGTGATCGCGCTGCCCCTAGCCGCGAAACGAGTCCTGTTCCTCTTTCGAGTGACGAAGAGTGGGCAGCCTGCTCCGGACCGGGTCAAGGGCGTGACCAGGCGCCTCGGTACGGCGACCAAGCGCCAGGTCGTCGAGGTCTTCGGCCAGAAGAAGATGCTCAAGTGGTCGGTGCCGGGTGCTGCGCACTTCTTCGTGATGTGGGCGTTCTTCATCCTGGCGACGGTCTACCTCGAGGCCTACGGTTCACTGCTGAAACTGCTCTTCGACGGCGGCAGCTTCGAGGAGGGTGAGCACCTCAGCTGGGCAATCCCGATCGTCGGCACCTGGCCGATCCTCGGGTTCCTCCAGGACTTCATCGCAGTGATGGCCCTTGTCGGCCTGGCCGTGTTCTGGGCCATCCGGCTGCGCAACCAGCCCAAGCAGATGGGCCGACGGTCGCGGTTCTTCGGCTCACACCTCGGACCGGCCTACCTGACGCTGTTCATGATCTTCAACGTCATCTGGACGATGTTCCTGTTCCGCGGTGCCAGCGCTGCTCTGGGCACCCTCCCCTACGAGAGCGGTGCGTTCGCCTCGATCGGCGTCGGCAACCTGCTCGACGGGCTGAGCCACAGCGCGCTGGAGGTCCTCGAGGGCGTCGGCCTGCTCCTGCACATCGGCGTCATGCTGGCCTTCCTGATCTTCGTGCTCAACTCCAAGCACCTGCACATCTTCCTGGCCCCGCTGAACGTGCTCTTCGGTCGCTACCCGATCGCTCTTGGTGCGGCCAAGCCGATGATGAGCGAGGGCAAGGCGCTCACTCTCGACGACCTGGAGGACCTCGACGAGGATGCCAAGCTCGGTGTCGGCGCCGCCGAGGACTTCTCGTGGAAGGGCATCCTCGACTTCAACACCTGCACCGAGTGCGGTCGCTGCCAGGACCAGTGCCCGGCCTGGAACACCGAGAAGCCGCTGTCGCCCAAGCTGATGATCATGGCCCTGCGCGACCACACGATGGCGAAGGCGCCGTACCTGCTGGCCGACGAGGGCAAGCGCGAGGCCCTGGCGGAGGGCGACACCAAGATCGCCCGCGAGGTCGAGCGCCCGCTCGTCGGGGACACCGGCGACGACTGGTTCTACATGCCCGACAACGGCGCCGGGGTCATCGACCCCGACGTGCTCTGGTCCTGCGTCACCTGCGGCGCCTGTGTCGAGCAGTGCCCGGTCGACATCGAGCACGTCGACCACATCGTCGACATGCGTCGCTACCAGGTCCTCGTCGAGTCGAACTTCCCCACCGAGCTCAACGGCCTGTTCAAGGGCCTGGAGAACAAGGGCAACCCGTGGAACATGTCCGCCACCGCGCGGATGGACTGGGCCAAGGACCTTCCCTTCGACGTCAAGGTCGTCGGCAAGGACGTCGAGTCGCTCGACGAGGTGGAGTGGCTGTTCTGGGTCGGCTGCGCCGGCGCCTACGAGGACCGCGCCAAGAAGACCACTCGTGCCGTGGCCGAGCTCCTGGACACGGCCGGTGTCAACTTCGCCGTGCTCGGCAACGGCGAGACCTGCACGGGTGACTCCGCCAGGCGAGCCGGCAACGAGTTCGTGTTCCAGGGCCTGGCCCAGCAGAACATCGAGACCTTCAAGGAGTACAAGGTCAAGAAGGTCGTCTCGACCTGTGCGCACTGCTTCAACACGCTGAAGAACGAGTACCGCGACCTCGGCTACAAGATGGAGGTCGTCCACCACACGCAGCTGCTCAACCGCCTGGTCCGCGAGAAGAAGCTGACCCCGATCCGCACTCCCGAGCGTTCCTGGAAGGGCCCGCACCAGCGGCCGATCACCTACCACGACCCGTGCTACATCGGCCGGCACAACCAGGTCTACGAAGCCCCGCGCGAGCTGCTCAACGTGCTTCCCGACACCCAGCTCGTCGAGATGCCGCGCAACTCGGAGCGCTCCTTCTGCTGCGGCGCCGGTGGTGCCCGCATGTGGATGGAGGAGACGATCGGCACGCGCATCAACGAGACCCGTACGGCGGAGGCCGTGGCGACCGGTGCCGACCAGATCGCCGTGGGTTGCCCGTTCTGCCGGGTGATGCTCTCCGACGGACTCACCTCGCAGCAGGCGAACGGCAAGGCGCGCGAGGAGGTCGAGGTCCTCGACGTCGCCCAGATGCTGCTCGCCGCGGTGAAGGGTGAGAGCAAGCCGGCCAAGAAGCAGGTTGCCGCCAAGTCCGGCGACAAGGCCGAGGCGAAGAGCGGCGACGCGGGCGCCGGAGGCGGCACAGCCGTCTTGACCAAGGAAGCCGACAGCGAGGCCACCAAGGCAGAGCCCGAGGCCGGGGACGCCACCCAGACCGAGGAGACCGTCACCGACACCGAGGACGTGGGCGCCGCCGCGAAGGCGTCGTCCGGCGGCGGCTCGCTGTTCGACATCGGTGGCGACTCCGATGACGACTCCGGCGAGTCGAAGGGAGCCGAGACCCCCGCCAACGCGGACGATCGCGCACCGGCGGCCCCCGCCGAGGAGCCCCCCGGTGAGCCGGACGAGAAGGCAGACGCCAAGTCCGGCGACGAGGGCTTCGGTGGAGGTTCCCTGTTCGACCTTGGCGGCGACGACTCCACCGAGACCGACAAGCCTGCGGCCGACCCGAAGGTCGAGGACGTCGGCACCGAGGTCGACCGCAGCGAGGACGACGCCGACGCTGACGTCACCCCAGAGGGCGACACCGAGGCCGAGACCAAGGCCGAGACCAAGGCCGACGACAAGTCCGAGGACAAGGCGGAGAAGCAGGACGCTCCCGCCGCTGGCGGTGCCAGCTCCACGCCAGGCAGCGAGATCCCCGAGGGCGGGTCGCTGTTCGACATCGCCGAGCCCGAGGAATCCGCACCGGCCGCCAAGTCCGAGCCCGCCGCCGAGCAGGCCGACGAGGAGGACCCGGCCGGGGACTCCACCACCGACGCCGATGTCGACCGCAGCCAGGACGACGCCGACGCCGACGTCACCCCGGAGGGCGTAGCTGGCGGCTCGACCTCCACGCCCGGCACCGAGATCCCCGAGGGCGGCTCGCTGTTCGACATCGCCGAGCCCGAGGAATCCGCACCGGCCGCCAAGTCCGAGCCCGCCGCCGAGCAGGCCGACGAGGAGGACCCGGCCGGGGACTCCACCACCGACGCCGACGTCGACCGCAGCCAGGACGACGCCGACGCCGACGTCACCCCCCAGGGCGAGACCGAGGCAGAGGCCAAGACCGAGGACAAGCCGGAGTCGCAGGCCGCGCCCGCAGCTGGTGGTGCCACCTCCACACCAGGCACCGAGATCCCAGAAGGCGGGTCGCTCTTCGACATCGCCGAGCCCGAGGAGTCCGCACCGGCCGCCAAGTCCGAGCCCGCCGCCGAACAGGCCGACGAGGAGGACCCAGCCGGGGACTCCACCACCGACACAGATGTCGACCGCAGCCAGGACGACGCCGACGCCGACGTCACCCCCGAGGGCGACACCGAAGCCGAGCCAGCGGCAGAGAACAAGACCGATGACGAGCCGGTCACGTCGCTGCGCGACATCAAGGCGAAGTACGCCGACGGGACCGCCTCGGACGATGAGGCAACCGGTGCCGCGGAGGAGACCGAGGACGAGCCGACGGACTCCGAGGAACCGGACGAGTCCGAGGACGCCGAGCCCGAGGACAGCGCCGCCGAGGCCACGGACGCCGAGGAACAGAAGCCGAAGCCGGCCTCCTCCTCTGGGGAGACCCACCAGCCGAGGACGGACGCAGAGATCGGCGAGGGCGGCTCCCTGTTCGACCTCTGAGCGGGGACGAGCGGGCCAGTGCCCACCGGTCGGCAGCCCCGCGCGTACCCCAACATGCGAATGTCGCTCGAGTGGCGTTTGACCGCCACTACGGCACGACGCGACACATTCGCAGGTTGGTGTACGACTGCTGTTCCCCGAGCCGCACGCCGACCCCTACTAGCGGTCGGCCGCTAGGACTTCATCGCGACGCCCTCGCGCCAGTAGCCCATGAACGCGACCTGGGAGCGCTCGAGCCCGAGCTCGGTGACCAGGCTGCGACGGAGCGCCTTGACCAGCCAGGACTCACCCGCGATCCACGCGTAGGTGTCCTCCCAGTCGTGGCCGAACGATCGCACCTGCAGCTGGTCCTCGAGGTCCTCCCCGGCGGCCGAGTAGCGCGGTGTCTCCCAGACGTCGATGTCCAGGTCGCTCGGTAGCTCGGGCAGGGCCTCGAAGTCCGTCGACGGCGGCAGGCCGACATGGCGGCGTACCTCCTGCACCAGGCGACGCCCGACGGGGCCTGCGTCGCGCGCGAACCAGGTCACCTCGAAGCCCGGCCGGCTCGGCAGGTCGAGGATGTCCGCGCTGCTCGGCACCTCGACGTAGACCTCACCGGTGTAGCCGGGGCCGAGGTCGGTGAGGATGCGGGCCAGCGCGGGTACGGCGGTCTCGTCGCCGCACAGCAGCAGGTGCTGCCGGCCGGCAGGATCGAACTCGGTGCCGCCGTACTCGGTGAGCCGGTGCGGGGCGACCACCTGGATCACGTCACCGGGGTTGGCCGCCAACGCCCAGCGGCACGCAGGTCCGAGCCCGTGCCCGGTGTCCTCGTGCACGACGAAGTCGACCACCAGCCGCACCTCGTCGCCGTCACGGACGATGTCGCGGACGGTGTAGGTCCGCATCGGCGACCGTACGTCGGCCGGGGTGGCCAGCCACTTCTCGTAGAACTCCTCCGGCGCCTGCGGGATGACCGGCAGCTCGCCGGTCGGCCCGGGGAGGAGGACCTTGAACCGGGTGTCGAACCCGTCCTCGCCGAGGTCGGCGAAGGAGGGACTGGCCAGCTCGACGCGGACGAACGCGGGGCTGAGCCGGGTTACGACGTGCACCACGGCGTCGGTGAGCAGCACGCTCGGTGCGGTCGCGACTGCTGCTGTGCTCTCCTGGGTCATGCGGTCCTCCGGTCGTGACGGCGTCGGGAGCGGCGACCCAGCGGGATCACCATCGGGGTTCCGGTGACGGGATCGTCGACCACCTGGCTGTCCATCCCGAACACCTTGCGCACGCAGTCCTCGGTGATCACCTCGGACGGAGGGCCCTCGGCCACGATCCGTCCCTCGCCCATGGCGATGAGGTGGTCCGCGTAGCGCGCGGCGAGGTTGAGGTCGTGCAGCACCATCACGATCGTGGTGCCGCGGACCTCGTTGAGCTCGGCGAGCAGGTCGAGGACCTCGACCTGGTGGGCGACATCGAGATAGGTCGTCGGCTCGTCGAGGAGCAGCAGCTCGGTCTGCTGGGCCAGAGCCATCGCGATCCACACCCGCTGGCGCTGGCCGCCGGAGAGCTCGTCGACGAGGCGGTGGGCGAGGTCCAGGGTGTCGGTGAGCTCGAGCGCTCCCGCGACAGCTTCCTCGTCCGCGTGCGACCACCGTCGCAGCGCGCCCTGGTGGGGGTGGCGCCCACGACCGACGAGGTCGACGACGCTGACGCCTTCGGGAGTCACGGGGTTCTGCGGGAGCAGGCCGAGGGTGCGTGCTACCTGCCGGGACGGGAGGGATGCGATCGCGCGCCCGTCGAGCAGCACCGCTCCTGCGGTCGGTTTGAGGAGTCGGGCCATCCCGCGCAGCAGCGTCGACTTCCCGCACGCGTTGGCGCCGACGATGCAGGTGACCTGGCGGTCCGGGATGTCGGTGGTCAGCTCGTGCACGACCGGCTCGGCGCCGTACCCCAGCGTCACCTCGCTGGCGGCCAGCCGGCTATCGCCACCGGTCTGCCCGGCGTCGTGCCCGGCGTCGTACTCGGCGTCGTCGGTGTCGGACGGTGGCTTCATCAGGACCTCCTCGAGGTGCGGTCCGTGGCCAGGAGCCACAGCAGGAACGGTGCCCCGAAGGCACCTGTGACGACCCCGACGGGGAAGTTCACGTCGGGGACCAGGTACGCCGCGACGTAGTCGGCGGCCACCACGATCACGGCGCCGACCAGGCCCGAGCCCAGGAGAGTGGTCCGGCCTCCGTTGAGTGCCCGGGCGATCGGGCCGGCGAGGAACGCCACGAAGGCGATCGGTCCCGCCGCCGCGACCCCGAGGGCCACCAGCAGCACGGCGACGAGCAGCAGCGCGTCGGACCGCCGCGGGGTCACCCCCAGCCCGGCCGCGGCGTCCTCCCCGAGCTCGGCAGCCCGGCTCGACCGCGAGAGCCAGAACACGAACGGCGCCAGCAGGAGCAGCAGCAGGGACAGGATCCGGATCGTCTCCCAGTCGACCCGGCTGAGGCTCCCGGTCAGCCAGTGCAGCACCAGCTGGGTGTCCCACTCGTCGGCGCGGGTGAAGAGGTACTGGATCAGGGAGTACATCGCGGCGCTGAGGCCCACACCCACCAGGACCAGGCGGTTGCCCGCGACCGTGCCGGCCTGCTGCCGGACCAGCGCCGAGACCAGTACTGCGCCAAGCACGGCTGCGACCGAGACCGGGAGGCCGCGTAGGCCGAGGGTCACGATCGCGAAGACCGCTGCGGCGCTGGCTCCGACGCTGACCCCGATGATGTCGGGGCTGGCCAGGGGGTTGCGCAAGGTGGTCTGGAAGATGGCGCCGCTGATGCCGAAGGCGATGCCGGCGAGTACGCCGAGGACCGCGCGCGGCAGCTTGCTCTCCATCAGGATGTACGTCGCGCCCGGGATTTCGGTGCCGCCGATGATTCGGAAGAAGTCGACCAGGGTGATGGTGAAGTCGCCCAGCAGCGTGCGAGCCGCGAAGACCAGCACCAGCAGGACGGCCAGGCTCGCGATCACGATCCGGGTGCGCCTGACCGGGACGGCCCTGGCGCGGCGTACGACGTCGACGGCCGCGGGGGCGTCGTGCCCCGGACCTGGTCCGGTGGCCGTGGCGGGACGGTTCAGCACGGTCGTCACAGCGCCCCGATCCGGCCGCGGCGGATGAGGTGCAGGAAGACCGGGACGCCGATGACCGCGGTCATGATGCCGACCTGCACCTCGGAGGGCGGCAGCACCAGCCGTCCGGCCACGTCGGCGGCCACGACCAGCACAGCGCCGTACCCCAGGCTCATCGGGAGGACGCGCCGGTAGTCCGGGCCGACCACGGCACGCACCCCGTGAGGCACGATCAGGCCGACGAACGCGATCGGGCCGGCAAGCGCGGTCGCGGCACCGGCCAGCAGCACCACCGCGACCCCGACCACGAGCCGGTCCACCGCCAGGCGGCGCCCGAGACCGCGCGCGAGGTCGTCGCCGAGGGCAAGGGCGTTCAGGCTGCGGATGCTGGCCATGGCCAGGACGACACCGACGACGATGAACGGCAGGCCGGTCATGAGTACGTCGAGATCGCGGCCGGCGACCGTGCCGACGTTCCACAGCCGGAACGACTCGACCGTCTTGCGGTCGATCAAGCAGCACGCCCGAGGTCCAGCTGCTCAGCGCGGCCGTGAGGGCGGCGCCGGCGATCGCCACCTTCACCGGGGTTGCGCCGTCACGCCCGACCGCGGCGATCGCGTGCACCAGCACCATCGCAGCGGCAGCACCGGCGAAGGCGAACCAGACATAGCCCTGGAGGTCGGAGACGCCGAACACGGAGATGGCGAGCACCATCGCGAAGGCTGCTCCGGCGTTGATGCCGAGGATGCCGGGGTCGGCCAGCGGGTTGCGGGTGAGGCCCTGCATCAGGGCGCCGACCAGTCCGAGGGCACCGCCCGCCACGAGGCCCAGCAGGGTCCGGTCGAGCCGCGCGGCGGCGACGCCGTGCAGCGGACTGTCCGGGTCGAACAGGGTGCCCGGCGGGATCCAGCGGGCGCCGAGCAGCACCGACGCGGCCGAGACCACGACCAGCGCAGCCACCAGGCCCACGGCGGCGCCCCACGTGCCGGGACGACCGAGCGTGGGTGCCCGGTCGACCTGGCCGCGGGGCGGCGCCGAGACCGCGTTCACGAGCCTTCGACGGCCTTGGTGACCTGCGGCACGAACTCGTCCACGATGAACGGGATCGACAACGGCGTCGGGTTGGTCACCGCCAGGGAGACGTGCTTGTCCTCCTCGGCGTAGGCGTGTCCTTCTTCGATGGCCGGGATCTTGCCGACCAGCTTGTGGTCGCTGAAGGTCTCCATGTCACCGGGGTTCTCCGACCAGGTCAGGAACACGTCGGACTCCAGGTCGGATGCCTTCTCCGCCGAGACGGTGCCGTAGAACTCGCCCGGCTTGATGGCGTCGGCGACCGACGGGGCGTCCTCCAGGCCGAGGTCGTGCATGAACGAGACCCGCGGGTCCTCCGGCGCGTAGATCCCCACCGAGGACAGGTCCGTGGTGGCGAGGTAGCCGAAGATCAGCGACTTCCCGTCGAGCTGCGGGTTGTCCTCCTTGGCGGCCTCGATCGCCTTCTCGGACTCAGCCTTGACCTTCTCGGCCTCTTCCGTCCGGCCGAGTGCCTTGCCGACCGTCTCGAGCGAGGTCTGCCATGGGGTGACCCACGGTGCATCCGGGTAGGCGACGACCGGGGCGATCTTGGTGAGCTTCTTGTAGTCCGCCTCCTCGATCCCCGAGTTGGTCGCGAGGATCAGGTCGGGGCTCAGCTTGGCGATCTCGTCGATCGGCACGCCGTCGGTGTCGTCGTACCGCACCGGCGCCTTGGCGCCTTCCTTCTCCAGGGCCGCGTCGAACCAGTCCGAGGAGCCGGCCTTGTTGCCGCCCCAGGTCAGCTTCGTGGCGCCGACCGGCACCACTCCGAGCGCGAGCGCGTGGTCCTGGTCGCTCCAACCCAGGGTCGCCACCCGCTTCGGCTCCTTCTCGACGGTGGTCTTGCCGAAGGCGTGCTCGATCGTGACGGGGAAGGCGTCGGCGTCGGCCTTGGTGCTCGAGCCGGCCGAGTCACCCCCGGAGTCGGTCGAGCCGGTGGAGCAGCCGGTGAGAGCGAGCGCGCCGACGGCGGCGGCAAGCGCCCAGTGACGCAAGGGGCGACGCAAGGGGTGACGCAGGGAAGTCATCGTTGTCCTTCGATCCGGGGGCAAGTTAGGTAACCCTAACCTTAGTTCCCCGGGTCGGGGCAAGCCCGTCCTACTGCTGGACGCGACCGTGCGGCCAGCAGGCCTCTGGCCGGACCGCTAGACGGGCGAGCGGTGGAAGTTCGCGAACGACCGCGACGGGGTCGGGCCACGCTGGCCCTGGTAGCGCGATCCGTGCTTCGCCGACCCATAGGGGTGCTCGGCCGGCGAGGACAGCCGGAAGAAGCACAGCTGGCCGATCTTCATGCCGGGGTAGAGCTTGATCGGCAGCGTCGCCACGTTGGCCAGCTCCAGCGTCACGTGGCCGCTGAAGCCCGGGTCCACGAACCCGGCAGTGGCGTGCGTGAGCAGCCCGAGGCGACCCAGCGAGGACTTGCCCTCCACCCGAGCGGCGAGGTCGTCGGGCAGCGTCACCACCTCGAGCGTGGAGCCGAGCACGAACTCGCCCGGGTGCAGGATGAACGGCTCGTCGCCCACCGGCTCGACCATCCGGGTGAGGTCCGACTGGTCGGCGGCTGGGTCGATGTGCGGGTAGCGGTGGTTCTCGAAGACGCGGAAGTAGCGGTCGAGCCGGAAGTCGATGCTGGACGGCTGGACCATCGCCTCGTCGTAGGGATCGACCACGATCCGCTTGTCGTGGATCTCGGCCAGGATGTCTCGGTCGGAGAGCAGCACGCGGACAACCTACCCCGCGTCGTACGCCGGGTCGTCGCCCAGCGACCGGGGCCCGGGACGGGTCTCCGGTTCGGGTAACCTCTCCAGCGTCGGTCAGGCTCTGGCCCGGTCGGCGTGCGGATGTAGCTCAGTTGGTAGAGCGCGACCTTCCCAAGGTCGATGTCGCGAGTTCGAATCTCGTCATCCGCTCCATGGAACAGAGATTCACCGGGTTTCCCGAGGCTGCCCTCGACTTCTACGACGACCTCGAGCTCGACAACACCAGGTCTTTCTGGCAGGCCCACAAGCAGGTGTACGACGAGGCCGTCCGCGGTCCGATGCTCGCCCTCACCGCCTCGCTGGCCGAGGAGTTCGGCGACGCCAAGGTCTACCGCCCCTACCGCGACGTCCGCTTCGCGAAGGACAAGACGCCGTACAAGAGCCACCAGGGCGCTTTCGTCGCGTCCGGCCCCGCCACCGGCTGGTACGTCCAGATCGGCTCACCGGGCGTGCGAGTCGGCGCGGGCTACTACCGCGCGGACGGGCCGGACCTCGCGCGCATCCGGACGGCCATCGACACCGACCACTCCGGCAAGGAGCTCGAACGCATCCTGCGCAGGCTGGAGAAGCGCGGCTTCGAGGTGAACGGCGAGCAGCTCAAGACCGCACCTCGGGGCTACGCGAGAGACCACCCGCGGATCGACCTGCTGCGCTACACGACGATGGCGGTCGGCAAGTCGTACGGCTTCGAGAAGCTGATCCACACCCCCGCGCTGCTCGACCGGGTCCGGGAGGACTGGCGCGACCTGCGTCCACTCGTCGAGTGGGTGGCCGCCCGGGTCGGCTCCGTCGACGCCTGAGGCGACAGCGGGCGTCTCGAAACCACTGAGGGCGAGCTACTCCGGCTTCCGCACGGTCGCGAGGGTGCGGTCCATCTCCCAGTGCGCGGCCATCGAGACCAGCTTGCCCTCGTCGTTGACGCGGTAGACCGCGATCAGGTCGGTGTCGGCGAGCGAGCCGTCCTCGAGCACCGTGGAGAAGGTGCCGATGTTGGCGCACGCGTTTCCGTTGGCGAAGGAGTCCCGGATCGTGAAGTGGAACTCCTTGACCGGTGCGATCGCGAGGTCCCAGAACGCGCTGACGCCCTCGAGGCCGTGGTGACCCTTGCCCTCGGGGTCGAAGAAGGACGGGCCAACCGGGTCCTCGATGACGGCGTCCTCGGCCCACAGGGTGAGCCACTCGTCCTTCTGCTTGCGGGAGACGAGGTCGTAGGAACGCTGCGAGAGGCGGCGTACGGGGTGGTCTCCGTCGGGTGCTTCCCAGGTGACGAACTCTGACTCGATCATCGCAGAACTGTAACGTGTTTCAGTTTCTGTGGCGATGAGTCCTGGGCCTGCGGACAGTCTGTCCCTGCAACACGAGGAGGCAGTCATGAGCAAGGTGATCGCGAGCATCACGACGTCGGTCGACGGCTACGTCACCGGACCCGACGACGGTCCGGAGGCTGGTCTGGGCAGGGGAGGTGAACGGCTGCACTACTGGGTGATGGGCGGGCCGTGGACCTACGAGTCCGAGCGCGAGCCCGGAGGGGTGACCGGTGCGGACAAGGAGTTCTTCGACGGCCTGGTCGCGCGTATCGGGTCGGGAATCGTCGGGCGCGGCATGTACGACGCCGCCGGCGCCTGGGGCGGCACGAACCCGTTCGGCGACACCCTCTACGTCCTCACCCACCGCACCGAGGACCAGCCGGACAAGTCCTCCGGCTTCGTGTTCGTCGACGGTCTCGACCGTGCGATGGAGCTCGCGAGGAAGGACGCCGGCGACAAGGACATCTCCATCGGCGGAGGCGCCGACGTGATCCGTCAGGCCCTCACAGCCGGGTACGTCGACGAGCTCGCCATCTCAACGGCTCCGGTCATCCTCGGCGGCGGCAAGCGTCTCTTCGAAGGGTTCGACCACGACCTCGACCTGGAGAAGCTCAGCGTGCACTCGTCGCAGTACGCCACCCACACGACGTACGCCGTCAAGCGCTGAGCGTCCGCGGCCGGCGAGCCCCTCCGGACGCCTGCTTGGCCAGCCGCTTCCACTTGCGCCGCTTCCGGTCCAGCCGGTCACGGTCCTTCTCCAGCGAGTCGGTCAGCGCGCCCAGTCGGGAGTTCTCGGCGAGGACCTCGGCGAGTACGTCGACCGCCGCGGACAGCTGGTCGCGGGGACCGGGCAGCCGCTGCTCGGTCTCCCCGTCGAGGAGCAGGGCCAGGTCCCCGCGCAGGTCATGGCCGGCCAGCGAGTCGACCCATCGCTCGACCAGCGGCCGCAGGGTTGCGGTCGGGACCGCCGGCATCGCGGACCCTTCGCGATCGACGCCGGTGAGCAGCTCGACCGAGCCTGCGGCAAGGGGCTCCTCGAGCTGCCGGTTCACCTTGCGCAGCACGGCGACACCGGCCGGGTCGGCGTACGCCGGAACGACAGCCGGCTGAGCATCGAAGGGAGCCGAGCGATCTCGAGGAACTGCCGCCAGTGCTCCCTCACGTCGTGCGACGCCACCACGTGCAGTCGCTCGGCACGGAAGGTCCAGCCCCACCTGGTCAACAGGGCATCGAGGTCGTGGCCGGCCCAGAACCGCTCGGCCTGCTGGTGGTCGGGACTCGCGGCGAGCACCCTGGCGGCGTACTTGTCCCAGTCGGTGGTGCGTCCGGCCCGCAGCTCGGCGAGCCACCCGCCGTAGATCTGCTGGGAGAAGGAGTCGGCGGTCACGACGAGATGTACCTCGACACCGATCAACGGGTCGAGCGCGAGCTTGATCTGGTCCTTGTCGGCCACGCACAGGTCCGGTGTGGACAAGAGCGAGACTCCCTTGTGCTTCCACACCCGGTCACACAGCCGGGACCAGTGACCCTCGACCTCGGACCGGGAGAGCCCCGCCGCCCCGTGGGTGCGGAGCAGCTCGTGGGTGGCCAGCCCGGCCTCCTCGGCCGTGGCCGCCACCTGCACCCCCTCGGCCTGGAGGGACTCGTGGTGGGCGGCCAGGTTCGCCGCGATCACGGGTCGGGCGGGCTGGGCGGCTCCGATGTGCCAGACGAGCAGTCGCTTCGACATGGCACCGATGGTGGGCACTGCTGGCCACCAACGGGTGAACTGCGAGTGGCGCGGGAATGGCGATTGAGTCGCCGTTGGCTCAGCTCAGAGACGCAGGCGGCTCAGTGCGGCTGCCAGGCGTCCTTGTCCGCGGTGCGCGCCTCGACGTCGTCCGGAAGCGTCCGCTCGGCGAGGGCCTCGATCGTCACGTGCTCGAAGACCTCGCGCAGGCTCGAGCGCGCCGCGATCCACACCCGCTGGAGGATCTGGGCGGAGTCGTTGTAGGAGACGGCCTCGGGGCGCAGACCGTAGACGCTGACCAGGGGGCCGTCCACGGCGCGGATGACGTCCGCGACACTCACGTCTGCCGGCTTCTTCGCGAACCGCCAGCCACCCGACTGGCCACGCTGGCTGGCCACGATCCCGGCGCGACGCATGTCCGCCAGGATCGCCTGCAGGAAGCCGTGCGGGATCTCCTGGAGGTTGCCGAGCTCCTCGGCGCTCACGGGCCGGCCGTCATCGCGGTTGGCGATCTCGATCAGCGCCCGGAGGGCGTAGTCGGCCTTTGCGGAGACGCGCATGCTCGAAGTCTGTCAGATCACTCTTGATTTCCCAGCCCGTCAACTCGGCGTTCGGACGGAGCAACGCGAATTCCCGCCCCGTAGGGGGAGGTTGTCCTTGGTCACACATCGGCCCGAAATGCTTGCATGCGCCCTCCCGGACACAGATACTGTTTGTTACCGGTCAGTAGCGGCCCGCCTGACCAGTCCCCCAGCTTCCAGAAGGTGGATCAGTGAGCCACTACAAGAGCAACATCCGCGACATCGAGTTCAACCTCTTCGAGGTGCTCGGCCGGGACGAGGTTCTCGGCTCCGGTCCGTTCGAGTCGATCGACGCGGACACCGCCCGCTCGATCCTGACCGAGGTGGACCGCCTGTCCCGCGAGGACCTCGCGGCGTCGTACGAGGACAGCGACCGCAACCCGCCGGTCTTCGATCCCGAGACCCACACGGCTCCGCTGCCCGAGTCGTTCAAGAAGAGCTACCAGGCCTGGCACGACGCGGAGTACTGGCGCCTGCAGCTGCCCGAGGAGCTCGGCGGCACCCCCGCCCCCTCGAGCCTGATCTGGGCCCTGGGCGAGCTGGTGCTCGGCGCCAACGCCCCCATCTGGATGTACGGCGCCGGCCCGGCCTTCGCCAGCATCGTGCACCGCAACGGCAACGACCGGGACAAGCAGATCGCCCAGATCATCATCGACAAGGGCTGGAACACCACGATGGTGCTCACCGAGCCCGACGCCGGCTCCGACGTGGGTGCCGGCCGCGCCAAGGCGGTCGCCAACGAGGACGGCTCCTGGAACATCACCGGCGTGAAGCGGTTCATCACCTCCGCCGAGAGCGACCTGTGCGACAACATCATCCACCTCGTCCTCGCCCGCCCGCAGGGCGTGGAGGGCAAGGGCGGTCCGGGCACCAAGGGCCTGAGCCTGTTCATCGTTCCCAAGGAGCACTTCGACTTCGAGACCGGCGAGCTGACCGGCGAGCGCAACGGCGCCTACGTCACCAACGTCGAGCACAAGATGGGGATCAAGGTCTCCAACACCTGCGAGCTCACCTTCGGTGACTCCGGCGTCGGCGGCGGCGAGCCGGCCAAGGGCTGGCTGCTCGGCGAGGTCCACGACGGCATCGCGCAGATGTTCCAGGTCATCGAGAACGCCCGGATGATGGTCGGCAGCAAGGCCATCGCCACCCTCTCCACCGGATACCTGAACGCGCTGGAGTACGCCAAGACCCGCGTGCAGGGCTCGGACCTGAGCCAGGCCGCGGACAAGACCGCGCCCCGGGTGACCATCACGCACCACCCCGACGTACGTCGTTCGCTGATGGTGCAGAAGTCCTTCTCCGAGGCCATGCGCTCGCTGGTCCTCTACACCGCGTCCTGGCAGGACCGGGTGCAGCTCGCCGAGCACAACGGCGAGACCGACGAGCTCGCGATGCGGGTCAACGACCTGCTGCTGCCGATCGTGAAGGGCTACGGCTCGGAGCGTTCGTGGGTGCTGCTCGGCACCGAGTCGCTGCAGACCTTCGGTGGCTCCGGCTTCCTCACCGAGTACCCCGTCGAGCAGTACGTGCGCGACGCCAAGATCGACACCCTCTACGAGGGCACCACGGCGATCCAGGGTCAGGACTTCTTCTTCCGCAAGATCGTCAGGGACCAGGCCAAGGCGCTCGGCTTCCTCGCCGGCGAGATCGAGAGCTTCGTGAAGAGCGAGGCCGGCAACGGTCGGCTCAAGGTGGAGCGCGGGCTGCTGGCCAAGGCACTCGAGGACAGCCAGGCTCTGGTCGGCCTGATGATCAACACCCTGATGAGCGCCGACGAGTCGGCCGAGGGTGGCGACATCCGGAACATCTACAAGGTCGGGCTGAACACCTCCCGCCTGCTGATGGTCCTCGGCGACGTGGTCTGCGCCTGGCTGCTGCTCAAGGGCGCCGAGGTGGCGCTGGAGAAGCTGTCCGGCGAGATCTCCGCGAAGGACAAGGCGTTCTACGAGGGCAAGGTCGCGGCGGCGCAGTTCTTCGCGCACTACAACCTGCCCAAGCTGACCGCCGAGCTGGCCATCGCCGAGGCGACCGACCTGTCGCTGATGGACCTCGACGAGGCGTCCTTCTAGAACCGACGGTGGGCTGGGCTGCTCAGCCCGCGGTCCAGTAGGGATCGCGGCCGAGCAGGCCCAGCAGCCGGTCCGCAACCGGCGCATCGGCGGGTACCTCGACCAGGGGCCCGAAGACGACGATGCCCGGGCCGAAGGCGCCGGGCGTGCGCATGCGCTCGTCCATCTGCTGGGCGGCCGGCCACATCCGCTCGACCTCCTCGGGGTCGAGCTCGTGCTCCTGGCCAGTGGCCCGAGCGAGGTCCCAGCCGTGGATCACCAGGTCCTCGCTGGCGACCTGGTCGATGTGCTCGGCGAGCGTCATCGAGCCGACCGGAGTGGGTACGTCGGTCTGCGAGATCGTGTCGTCCGCCAGGATCGCGGCGAGGTCGCGCCGGGCGGAACGAAAGGCGGCCAGCGGGTCCACCCCGACTGCAGGAGCATCCGTCAACGTTTGCCCTAGTGGGCGCAGCATCGCGGCGTGCATGTCGAGCACGTGCTGGACGACGTCGGCCGCCCGCCAGTCGTCGCAAGGCGAGGGGGAGGTCCACCGGTCGTCCGGGGCGCCCGCGATCACGGCCTCGAAGCGGTCGGCGCGGGCGGCGTACCGAGCAGCGACCTCGTCGGGGGTGCTGGTCACGACGTCACCGTCCCCGCTCTTCGCCGTCGTCCAGCTCGAGGACGAGCCGGTCGACGCGGTCGTAGGAGGCGCTGAGCCCACGCTCCATGCCGGACGTCAGCACAGCGTCGCGCAGCTCGGTGGTGGCGAGCAGCATCGTCACGACAAGCAGGCAGCGACCACCGCCCACGTCCTCGAACTCCGTCGTGGTCACGGCCTCTGGCGCACCTGCGCGCGCGTCGCAGTCGTCGTTCGTCTCGCTGGTGACCAGGGTGTGACCGGTCTCCACGACCCGGTAGACCCCGCTCTGCACCATGGTCTGGCCGCTCTCGTGGCGGATCAGGTAACGCCAGGCTCCCCCGACCCGGAGGTCGATGTCGCACTCGTCGAGCCGCCAGCCGCTGGGTCCGCCGTACCAGCGACGGAGCAGCTCCGGCCGGGTCCAGGCGTCCCAGACCAGAGCCCGAGGGGCGGCGAACTCACGCCGGATCTCGATGGAACGGTCCGTCGGGGTGGAGATCGCGAACGTGTCCCGCGGGAGATGCGAGAGGGATGGGTGCATCAGGAGGCTCCTTGGTCGGGTTGCTGGAGGTCGGCGAGCAGAACGTCGAGCGCCTCGAAGTTGCCGGTCCAGAACTCCCGGTAGGTGAGAAGCCACTGGGTTGCGTGTTGCAGCCGGTCCGGCTCGATGCGGCACAGCCGCCGTTGCGCGTCGCGCCTTCGCGTGATCAGGCCGGCTCGCTCCAGCACCTTGAGGTGCTTGGAGATCGCCGGTTGGGTCATCTCGAACGGGTCCGCGAGCTGCTTCACCGAGGCCTCGCCCGAGGTCAGGCGACTGAGGATCGCCCGTCGGGTCGGATCGGCGAGGGCGGAGAACGTTGCGTCCAGGTCGGTCACTTCATCACCAATCAGTTTCATAACTGTTTGGTAATGTACGCCGCTGCTCGCGACCCGTCAACAGCGCACTACCCCGGCTCGTGCTTGCGAACTGGGTGCGTGTCCAACCGCGCAAAGGGCATGAGGAGGGGCAAGTTGCGGCACACTCGTGCCAACCGAAGGGAGAAATGACATGGGTATCGGACTTGGCATTGTCCTGCTTCTCGTGGGGCTGATCTTTGCGTTCGACGTCGTCGACCTGCCCGCCAGCGTTGATGACGTGATCGCAACCAACACCCTGGGATGGATCCTGATCATCGTGGGTGTGCTCGCCATCGTGCTGGCTCTCGTGATGAACGCTCAGCGTTCACGATCGAAGACCGTGGTGGAGGAGCGCAGGAACCCGCCGGTCGCCTGACCGGCACAAGGCAACAGCGTCGCCGACGGCCCGCCTCGCTCCCCCGACCGGGGAGCCGGCGGGCCGCCGTACGCTGTCGGCCATGACTGACGCCCCTGATGGTCGTCCCGACAGCCGTCTGGTCCGGCTGGTCGAGATCTGGTACGCCGCGTGCTCCGACTTCGTCGCGCTGGCCCGCGAGATCCCGCGCGAGCAGTGGGACCTCCCGACCGACCTCGAGGGCTGGACGGTCAAGGACAACGTGGCGCACACCGCGCACCTCGAGGCCGTGCTCGCCGGGGCTCCCGAGGAGACCATCGAGGTCGACGAGGCGCCCCACCTCAAGGGGCTGATGAACTACTACACCGAGCAGGGCGTCCTCGCCCGCCGCGACCGCGACATGCAGTCGCTCGTCGACGAGCTCGAGCAGGCGGTGGCCACCCGCCATGCCGCGCTGCTCGCCGACCCGCCGACCGACGGCTCCGCCAAGCCAGCAAAGACACCGGGCGACATCGGCTGGGACACTCGCACGCTGCTGGGCAACCGCCCGGTCGACGTGTGGATGCACGAGCAGGACATCCGGCGTGCGATCGGGCGCCCGGGCGGCTACGACGCCCCCGTCGCTGCACACGTGCTGAAGACCTTCGGCCGGGCGCTGCCGATGGTGGTCGGCAAGCGCGTCGCGCCACCGATCGGGACCACGGTCACCGTGGAGGTGCCCGATGCCGGCCTGGCCTGGACGGTGCGCGTCGGCGAGGACGGGCGGTGCGTGCCAACCGACGACGCCGCTTCCTCCGCAGCGACGGTCCGGCTGAGCCCGGAGGACTTCGTCGTGCTGGCCGGCGGCCGGCGTAAGCCTGAAGAGACGCAGCCGAAGATCGAGGGCGACGAAGACCTCGGCCACCAGCTGTTGCGGTCGATGGCAGTCACCCCATGAGTGAGGCCAAGCCCTGGACACCCGCGGACATCCCCGACCTCAGCGGCATGCGTGCGCTGGTCACGGGAGTCACCAGCGGCATCGGCGAGAAGACGGTGATCGAGCTCGCACGGCACGGCGCCCAGGTGATCCTGGGTGCGCGCAACCCGGCCAAGCTGGAGGCCTCGATCCGCACGATCGAGAAGGAGGTCCCGGGTGCGGCGCTGCAGCCGCTGTCGATCGACGTCTCCGACCTCTCCTCGATACGCCGCGCTGTCAGCCAGGTCGACGGTGCGCTCGACCTGCTGATCAACAACGCCGGCGTGATGGCGACGCCGTACGAGCGAACCGCTGACGGGCTCGAGCTCCAGATGGCCACCAACCACTTCGGGCCGTTCGCGCTGACCGGCCTGCTGTTCCCCCGGCTTGTCGCCTCCGGCAACGGCCGCGTGGTGGCGGTCGGCTCCCAGGCCAGCCGCGTCGCCCGGCGCCCTCCGCTCGAGGATCCGAAGGAAGAGGTCGGCCGCTACAGCCGGTGGGGTGCCTACTCCAAGTCCAAGCTCGCGGACCTGATGTTCGTCTTCGAGCTCGACCGGAGGGCCCGGGAGGCGGGCGTTCCCGTCAAGGGCCTGGCCGCGCATCCCGGCTTCTCCGCCACCGGGCTGATGGCCACGGGCCAGAACACGGGGAGCAAGCGCAAGCGCCTCCGGATGACGTCGTCGATCCTGCAGGCGGGCTTCGAGGTCGCCGGCCAGCCGCCCGAGCTCGGCGCGCTGCCCACGTTGATGGCAGCGACTGCCGACCTTCCGGGCTCGACGTACATCGGTCCGAGCGGTCCCCTGCAGATGAAGGGGCACCCGCGGATCGTCAGCCCGAGGCGGCTGGCGCTGGACCGGGAGGCCCAGGCCCGCCTGTGGGAGGTCAGCGAAGAGGCAACCGGCGTGCGGTTCCTGAGCGAATGACCGGCGTGCTGCGCCCGATGACCTCGGCCGACCACCACGACGTGCTGGAGCTGAACGAACGCAACGTCGAGCTGCTGGCACCACTCGACGAGCCACGGCTGACCGAGCTCGTGGCCGTCGCCGACAACGCGTCCGTGATCGACGTCGACGGTTCGTTCGCGGGCTTCGTGATCACGTTCGCCGCGGGCTCGGCGTACGACGGGGAGAACTTCGCCTGGTTCACCGAGCGCTACGACGACTTCTGCTACCTCGACCGGGTGGTGATCCACGAGGACTTCCGCCGCCGTGGCCTCGGCTCAGCGGTGTACGACGAGCTGGAGTCGACGTGTGGCCGGCCCCTGTTCGCGCTCGAGGTCAACCTGGATCCGCCGAACGTCGCGTCACTGGCCTTCCACCGCGCTCGCAACTACACCGAGGTCGGTCAGCGTGACTCCGGCGGACACCTGGTCTCACTGCTCACGCTGGAGCTCGACGGGCGCTGACGCAGGTCAGCTGACGACGCGCAGGACGACCCTGGCCTTGGCGTAGCGCACGCCTGCCGAGAAGTGCTGGTGGTAGAGGCGCGTCAGCTGATAGAGGTGCGTGGGCGAGAGCTTGATGCAGCCCGCGGACTTGTAGTCGTTGTACGCCGGGACCTCCCACCGGCAGACCTGGTCGCCGCGACGGTTCGGGCACTGCCGGTTGCGGGCGCCCTGCTCGGTGTGCAGGAACAGGTCGACGCGGTTGGTGCCGTTGGGGCAGCGCTTGTTGTCGAGCCGGAAGGCGCGACCCTTGATCAGGTTGCCGCCGTAGTTCTGGTACTGCCTGACCGCGTAGGTGCCGTTCGGCAGCCAGCCCTTGTTCTTGACGCAGGAGTTGCGGCCGGTCCTGCCGAGCATGCCGGAGCCGGCTCGCCAGCTCCTGGTCTGCACGACCTTCCACTTGCCGTTCACGCGCTGGCTGAGCCGCCAGATCAGCTTGGAGTTCGACGGGTTCTTCGAGTTCTTGTCGAAGGTGATCGATGCCTTCCACGGCGGGGAGGCAGATCCCGCGGGCGGGGCCAGCATCAGAGAAGCCAGCAGCAGGCCCAGGGTCGCGAGCACGACGGTCAGTTTCGGCATCTGCTGACCCTACGACGTCTGCGCTTGCCGTACAGATGAGTTGCCGATTCCCGGACTCTCCATGAAGTTTGAGGAATGGAGCGTGAGCCGGTTGGCGGTTTCCCACGGTCCCGTGGGAAACCAGCACTTCCCGTGCTTTGCAACGTGAGGGAAGTGCAAGTTTCGTACGGGGAGATGGTTTCACTGGGTCCCCAGTGATTCGACCACTTCCCCAGCGTTGCAACCCGGGGGAAGTGGCAGCTTCACTGGGGACCCAGTGAAACTGCAACCCGCTCGACAATAGAACGTGTTTCAGTTTGGATGACTCCCATGGATCTCTCCGTGGTGCTGTTCACCAGCGATCGGGGGATCACTCCCGCTGATGCGGCGAAGGCGGCCGAGGAGGCCGGGTTCCACGCCTTCTACGTGCCCGAGCACTCGCACATCCCGACCAGCCGGGACTCCGCGCACCCCGGCACCGGCGGCGAGCTGCCGGACGACCGCTACCTGCGGATCCTCGACCCGTGGGTGGCACTGTCCACCGCCGCGGCCGTCACGTCGACGATCCGGCTCGGCACCGCAGTCGCGCTGCCGATGGAGCACGACCCGATTACCCTGGCCAAGACTCTGGCGACACTCGACCACCTCTCCGGCGGCCGGGTGAACCTCGGCGTCGGGTTCGGCTGGAACGTCGAGGAGCTCGAGGACCACGGCGTGCCCGGCAAGAAGCGGCGTACGGTGCTCCGCGAGTACCTCGAGCTCATGCAACGACTCTGGACCCAGGAGGTCGCGTCGTACGACGGTGAGTTCGCGCACCTCAAGCCCAGCTGGGCGTGGCCGAAGCCGGTCCAGCAGCCGAGGATCCCGATCCTCGTCGGTGCAGGCGGTACGCCGAAGAACTTCGACTGGATCGTCGCCAACGCCGACGGCTGGATCACCACTCCGATCGAGACCGACATCGAGGACCGGGTGGCTGCGCTCAACACCGCATGGGCAGCCGCCGGGCGCGAGGGCGACCCGCGGATCGTCGTACTCCTGACCAGCCGGCTCGAGCCCGGCCAGCTGGAGAGGTGGGCTGAGCTCGGGGTCGATGAGGTCATGTTCGGCCTGCCGGACAAGGAGCCCGAGGAAGTCCGGCAGTTCATCGCCCGGCTCGGCGCGAAGCTGAACAGCCCAGCGGCTCAGGACGCCTGATGGGAACGTACGTCGTCAGCGGCTCCGCCTCGGGCATCGGGGCAGCCGTGGCTGCTCGTTTGCGAACCGAGGGGGACACCGTCATCGGGGTCGACCTGCACGACGCCGAGGTCACCGGTGACCTGGCCACCACTTCCGGCCGGGACGGAGCCATCGCAGCCGTCGCTGCCTTGACCGACCGGGTCGACGGCGTCGTCCCGTGCGCAGGGGTCGCCGGTCTCACGGAGACCGACCCCCAGCTGGTCGTGTCGCTGAACTACTTCGGGGCGATCTCGCTCGTCAGCGGCCTGCATCCCCTCATGGGCGAGGGCTCGAGCGTGGTGCTGATCAGCTCCAACTCGGTGACCGCCCAGCCCGGCTGGAAGGGGGAGGTGACCGCCGCGTGCCTGGCCGATGACGAGGAGAAGGCTCGGCGCCTCGCTGGGCCCGAAGACGCCGTGAACATCTACCCCGCCACCAAGGCGGCGCTTGCCTACTGGGCGCGGCGCGAGGGCATCAAGCCCGAGTGGGCGGGCTCCGGCATCCGGGTGAACGCCGTCGCTCCCGGACTGATCGCCACCCCGATGACCGAACAGCTGCGCAAGGACCCCAGGCTCGGCGTCTTTGCCGACGCCTACCCGACTGCCCTCAACCGGCCCGGTCGTCCGGAGGAGGTGGCGGCACTCGTCGCGTTCCTGCTCTCCGAGGAGGCCAGCCTGCTGGTCGGCTCCGTGGTCTTCGCCGACGGCGGCACCGACGCCCTGCTGCACCCGCTCGCACCTGTGGGCATGGACGTGCCGAAGATCGTGCTCGGCGCCATGGACGCAGTCGGCAGCGCAGTCACGAAGCTCAAGGCGCTGCGGAAGCGGTAACCCCCGCCCTCCGGCCTCGTTGAGTCGACATGAGGCGAACCCGACTGATCTGCTCGACATTGTTGGCGTCCGCGCTGCTGCTCGTGCCGGCCGCCGTGGGTGCAGTCGCACCACCGATCCCACCGCTGCCCACCGACCTGCTCAGCGAGTCGTTCACCGGGGCTCCCGCGACGAAGCAGCCCGTCCCCCACTCCACGATTCCTCAGCACCCCTACCTCTCGCCCAACGGCACCAACTCGATGCACAACGACGCCTACGCGACCGATGCCTACGAGGTCAGCGGCCCGCTCGGTCGCAATCTGCAGGTGCGGTCGGCGACGTACGGCGTCTCGGAGTGCGCCACGATGGGCTTCGACGCGAAGAAGCGGATCGTCGGCCTGTGCGGTGGCCTCCAAGGCTTCACGATGCGACTGATCGACCCCGCCACCTTGGAGGAGATCACCTCGCTCGACATGCCCGCACGCGACCTCACCACGGGCAACAACCCGCTCAGCGACCTGTGCGGCGGCGCGTACTTCTACCTCGACAAGTGGAACCGCGCCTACGTACTCACCACGACGAACGAGATCTGGCAGGTCACCATCACCGCGACCGGCCTGAAGCACACGGCCACCTACTCGCCCGAGATCCCCGAGGGCGACTGCATGATCGCCACGATGCCCGACTGGAAGAACCGGATCTTCTTCGCCACCAAGGGCGGCCGGATCGGTACCGTCGACGCCTCGACCGGGGTCTCCCGGATCCGGTCCTTCCCCGGCGAGGCGATCTTCAACTCGATGGCGGCCGATGAGACCGGCGCCGTCTACGCGGTCACCGACCATCGCCTGCTCACCCTCGTGGCCGACCAGGCGGGCTACCCGCAGGTGCGGTGGTCGGCGGCGTACGACCGCGGCACCCGGACCAAGCCCGGGCAGCTCTCGCAGGGGTCAGGTACGACGCCAACGCTGATGGGCAAGGATGTCGTCGCGATCACCGACAACGCCGAGCCGAGGATGAACGTGCTGTTCTACAAGCGCAGCGGCAGCGCGAAGAACCGGCTGATCTGCAAGGCACCGGTGTTCGGGAGCGGCACGTCCGCGACCGAGAACAGCCTTGTCATGGCTGGCAAGACGTCGGTCATCGTGGAGAACAACTACGGCTACGAAGGTCCGCAGTCGACCATCGGCGGGAAGACCACGTCTCCCGGGGTGGCTCGCGTCGACCTCGTCGACGGCAAGTGCAAGGTCGCGTGGACCAGCAACGTCTCCGCACCCACGTCGGTGCCGAAGGTCTCGCTCGGCAACGGCCTGCTCTACGCCTACACCAAGAAGGCCTCGACCCCGCTCGACGACAGCTGGTACTTCACCGCCATAGACGTCCGCACCGGCCGCACGAAGTGGGACCAGCGCACCGGCAACGGCATCCAGTGGAACAACCACTACGCGTCGATCTACCTCGGCCCGGACGGCGCTGCTTACATGCCCACCATGGCCGGCCTGGTCAGGTTCAAGGACAGCTGACCGCCTCAGGTCAGCCGTACGACGATCCAGTCGGCCGCGCCGAGCAGCACCAGGAACCGGATGTAGCGACCGACCAGGCAGGTGCTGACGAACACCCAGATGTTCACCCGCAGCTGTCCCGCGAGCACGGCCATCACGTAGAGGGGCGGGAAGCCGACCGAGGCCGAGGCGAACAGCAGTGCCACGGTGCCGCTGGGATGTGCGTCGATCCAGGTCTGCCAGCGCTCGTAGGACCTCGCCCACTTCGGGGTGGCCATCTTCTTGCGGATCCACGGCAGTCGCATCGCCCCGTCGGCCGCGTAGTAGAGCCCCACCTTGCCCGCGGTCTGCCCGATCGCCGCCGCGGCCGCGACCTCCCACACCCCGACGTCCCGGATCGCGGCACCAACTGCTGCCAGGTAGGCCTCGATGTTCACGAACGGCAACAGCGCCGACCCGAAGGCCACCACCAGCGTGGTGAGGACGAGCTTCACAGTCGAGCGACCTGCTCGGCCGGTTCCGATCCCGCGAAGCTCCCCGGAGGTGCGCTGGGAATGGGCATACCGAGGCGCAGCAGGCTGGCCACGGAATAGCCCTTGGCCGCGAGCAGGACCAGCGCGATCACGAGTCCGAGCCACATCCAGCCGGTGACCAGCAGCAAGATCGCGAACAGGCCCGAGTTGACGGCCTTGGCGGGGTGCGACCAGTTGCGCAGCCACAGCCCGCGGTCGATGACGTAGAAGTAGTTGGGGCTGGTGATCGGCCAGGCCAGGAAGCTCAGTGAGAGGAAGCAGTCGACGACCATGAACATGGCCAGGTAGACAAAGATCGCCGGCGCCAGGTGCGGCTCGAGCCACGCCAGGCCGACGTAGAAGGCGGCGAAGCACAACCGGTCGCACAGGATGTCGAGCACCGCGCCGGTCCGGGTCTCGCAGTCCCGCACGCGGGCGACCCAGCCGTCGAGGGAGTCACCGACCCAGTGCACGACCAGTGCGACGACCAGGAGGGTCAGGTCCTGGTTGGCCGTGGCCACCGCCGAGAGCAACACCGACGCGGTGGTCCGCACCACGGTGACGACGGTGGCGGGAGTGTTGAACCTTTCCCGGGCCGGATCGGCCCAGATCCGGCCTGGTGCGCTCATGTTTTGAGGCTATGAACCTCAGTGGGGACGCAGCATCAGGCATGACACTGACCCACCCCGGGGTCGACCCCGGTGGGTGCCCCCGACATCGGGCCGGAGCCCTCAGAACCCCCCTCAGAACACCAGGGCGGTCGCCGGGTCCTCCATGATCGCCGCGACGTCGGCGAGGAAGCGCGAGCCCTTCTCCCCGTCGACGTGCCGGTGGTCGAAGCTGAGCGCGAGCTGGGTGACCTGGCGGACCACGATCTCGTCCCCCTGCTCGGTGGAGACGACCCAGGGCTGCTTGCGCACCGCGCCGAAGCACAGGATCGCGGACTCGCCGGGGTTGATGATCGGGGTGCCGGCATCGACGCCGAAGACACCCACGTTGGTGATCGTGAACGTTCCGCCGGACATCTCGGTCGGCTGCGTCTTGCCGGATCGCGCCGTCGCCGTCAGCTCGTTGAGTGCAACGGCCAGGTCCACGAGGGCGAGCTGCTCGGCGTCCTTGACGTTGGGTACGACAAGACCGCGCGGTGTCGCCGCTGCGATGCCGAGGTTCACGTAGTTCTTGTAGACGATCTCCTGGGCCGCATCGTCCCAGAACGAGTTGACCTCCGGCGTACGCCGCATCGCCAGCATGGCGGCGCGGGCCAGGACCAGCAGGGGCGAGACCTTCACGTCGCGGAACTCACGGCGCTGCTTGAGTCGCTCGACGAACTCCATCGTGCGGGTGACGTCGACGGTCACCCACTCGGTGACGTGGGGTGCGGTGAAGGCCGAGTCGACCATCGCCTGCCCCATCATCTTGCGCACGCCCTTGATCGGCTCGCGCCGCTCGCGCTCGCCTTGGTTTCGAGACAGGCGCTGCGCGCCTTCCTCAACCAGCGGTTCGGTGGTTGAGGAGCGAGCGCCAGCGAGCGTCTCGGAACCACGTGCCGACTCGACGTCCTCACGAGTGATCGAGCCCTGCGGCCCGCTGCCGGTCAGCTGGGTCAGGTCGACGCCGAGGTCCTTGGCGAGCTTGCGCACGGGCGGCTTCGCCAGGGCTCGGGTCTGGGTGGGCGCGGGCTCCTCGACCGTGTGCGCGGGCACGGCCGGCTCGTCGGACTCGACCACGGCCTGGGACTGCGCACCGCCGGCGGCGAACGCGCCCTGGAGCTGCATCTGCGTGGCGGCGGCCGACTCGCTCGCTGGTGAGGCCGAACCCTTGCGCGGGCGACGCAAGGGCCCGCGGTCGGCCTTGTTGCGACCGACCAGGCTCTCGCCCTCGCCGCCGCCACTGGCCGCCGGGTTGGACAGGTCGATCTCGCCGATGTCACGAGCATCCCCGGAGGGAGGGGCCGCAGGGGCAGCCGAAGGGTCGCCGATCGAGATGATCGGTGTGCCGACCGGGACCATCTCGCCCTCGGGCACGAGCAGGGCGGTCACCGTGCCGGCGTACGGCGAGGGCAGCTCGACCAGTGACTTCGCGGTCTCGATCTCGACGACGATGTCGTTGACCTCGATGACGTCGCCCTCCTTGACCCGCCAGGAGACGATCTCGGCCTCGGTGAGACCTTCACCGACGTCGGGGAGGAGGTAGTCGGCCACGTCAGTACTCCATCGATCGGTCGACGGCATCCAGCAGCCGGTCGAGGTCCGGCAGGTAGTCCTCCTCGATCCGGGAGGCGGGGTACGGCGTGTCGAAGCCGCCGACCCGGAGCACCGGCGACTCCAGCGAGTAGAAGCACTCCTCCTGGATGCGCGCGGCCACCTCGGAGCCCATGCCGAGGTTGACGTGGGCCTCGTGGGTGACGACGGCGCGTCCGGTCCGTCGTACGGACTCGAAGACGGGCCCCATGTCGAGCGGGCTCAGCGTGCGCAGGTCGATCACCTCGAGCGACGTGCCGTCGGTGGCAGCAGCCTCGGCGGCCGCCATCGCGGTCTTCACCATCGGTCCGTAGGCGAGCACGGTGGCGTCGGTGCCGCGGCGGACGACCCGGCTGGTGAACAGCGGCTCGGGGGTTGCCGAGTCGTCGAGGTCGGCCTTGTCGGCGTGGTACTGCCGCTTCGGCTCGAGGAAGATGACCGGGTCGTCGGAGGCGATCGCCTGCTGGATCATCCAGTAGCCGTCGACCGGGTTGGAGCACGCGACGACCTTCAGGCCGGGGGTGTGCGCGAACTGCGCCTCCGGGCTCTCCGAGTGGTGCTCGACCGCGCCGATGCCGCCACCGAACGGGATCCGGATGACCATCGGCATCGGCGAGCGGCCCTTGGAGCGGTAGTGCATCTTCGCGACCTGGCACACGATCTGGTCGTACGCCGGGTAGACGAAGCCGTCGAACTGGATCTCCACCACGGGCCGGTAGCCGCGAAGCGCCATGCCGACCGCCGTGCCGACGATGCCGGACTCGGCCAGCGGCGAGTCGATGACGCGGTCCTCGCCGAAGTCCTTCTGCAGGCCGTCGGTGATCCGGAAGACACCGCCGAGCTTGCCGACGTCCTCGCCCATGATCAGGACCTTGGGGTCGTCCTCCATCGCCTTGCGCAGGCCCATGTTGAGCCCCTTGGCGAGGGTGATCTTCTGCGGTTCGCTCGCTCGCTCGCTCATGACTGCACCGCCTCGAACGTCTCGAGGTAGGCCGCGTAGCCCTCTCGCTGCTGGCGCAGCTCCTCGGTCTCCTCGGCGTAGACATGGTTGAACATGTCCAGCGGCTTGGGGTCCGGCAGCGCCTTGACGCCCTCGCGCAGGTGCGCGCCGAGGTCGTCGGCCTCCTGCTTCAGCTGCGCGATGAAGTCGTCGTCCACCAGGCCGTTGCGGCGCAGGTAGACCTCCAGCCGGGCGATCGGGTCCTTGAGCTTCCAGTGCTCGACGTCGTCGGAGAGGCGGTAGCGGGTGGGGTCGTCGGTCGTGGTGTGCGCGCCCATGCGGTAGGTGTAGGCCTCCACGAGGGTGGGGCCGCTTCCTTCCCGCGCGCGTTGCAGGGCGGCCTGGGTGACGGCGTACGTCGCGAGCACGTCGTTGCCGTCGACGCGTACGCCGGGGAAGCCGAACCCGAGCGCGCGTTGGTAGAGCGGGATCCGCGACTGGCGCTCGATCGGCTCGGAGATCGCCCACTGGTTGTTCTGGCAGAAGAACACCACCGGGGCGTTGTAGGAGGCGGCGAAGATGAACGCCTCGTTCACGTCGCCCTGGCTGCTGGCACCGTCACCGAAGTGTGCGATAACCGCCGCGTCCCGCTCGGGATCGCCGGTGCCGACCGCATGGTCGCGCTGGATGCCCATCGCGTAGCCGGTGGCGTGCAGCGCCTGCGCACCGATCACGATCGTGTAGAGGCCGAAGTTGTTGTCGTTGGGGTTCCACGCGCCGTGGTCGACGCCGCGGAACAGCCCGAGCAGGTCGAGCGGGTCGACACCGCGGCACCAGGCGACGCCGTGCTCGCGGTAGGTCGGGAAGACGTAGTCCTGGGGACGGAGGGCGCGACCGGCGCCGATCTGTGCGGCCTCCTGGCCGAGCAGCTGGGCCCAGATGCCGAGCTCCCCGTGGCGCTGGAGCGCGGTGGCCTCGGTGTCGATGCGGCGGGTCAGCACCATGTCGCGGTAGAAGCCGCGGATCTGTTCGGCGCTGAAGTCCAGGTCGAACTCGGCGTGGTGTACGCGCTCTCCCTCAGGAGTGAGCAGCTGGATGAGCTCGGGGCCTCCGTCAGCTTGCGAGGGGCCGAAGACCTCTACGAGGTCGGGTCCGAATTCTGGCATCGAGCACTCCTGTGTCCGGGCGAGTGCGGGTTCTCCGCGTCGCTTGGTAACCAGTGGGCCTCCGGCCACAGGGGTGGCGCGACCGAGTGGACCCGTTTCGACCCCTGTGACACGCGCCACAGGGCTCACCGAAAAGGTAGCGGACGAGCGTCGTTCGCGCCCAATCGAAGCCGGTTTCAGGCCCGGCAGGAGTTCTCAGACGATGGGCTCAGCGGCGGCGCGATCAACTCGGGCGTGGTAGCGACGGCCGACGGTCCCGCCGAACATGGCGGCGAGCAGCGTCCCGACCACTACGGCGATCGCAGTGATGATGCCTCCGAGCGTGATGTCGTCGCTGGGGATCGGGATGCGCGGAACGTCGACGCGGTCCAGCAGGTTGTACTGGTCGCCGGCGGCCCAGCCCAGCGCGACGGCCAGCAGCGTGACCAGCAGGCCGATCACCCAGACCATCAGTCCCTGACGAGCGCCGTCGAACCGGGACATCCGGCCCGCGACGTACCCGCCGGAGTAGTAGGCGATCAGCAGGATGGCGAGCAGCACGATGGCGGTGACCAGGGTGACCGTCCCGGCGGCGCGCTCGGCGTCGGTCTGGGTGATGTTGTTGGAGTAGCCGACAGCCGTGGCAATGACGGCCGCGATCCCGGTCAGCAGCGCGGTCATCCCGACGGCCACCAGCCAGCCGAAGAACGCGGCGCCGATGTTGGCGCCACCGAAGCGATCGCGGGCGGCCTCCTCGTCGTACACCCGGGTGTGGGTCACACCGTCACCGCGGACTGGCTCGGTGTGGCGGGTGTCGTGCGCGGTGGTGTCGTGGTGGGTGACGTCGTCTCGCGCGCGTTCGTCGCGGCGCGGGTCAGGGCTGGTCGCGTCCATGATTTCCTCCCAGATCAGGTGCTTGCCCTCCGTCTACCCCGCTGTCACTCGGTTTACTCCTGCTCACGGGTGGCAACTGCAACACCGACCACGGCGATCACCAGGCCGAGCACCTCGCGGAGGTTCAACGTCTCACCGAGAATCAGCCAGGCCATCACGGCGGTGACCGGTGGCATCAGGAAGAAGATGCTCGACGCGGCCCCGGCGCCACGGGCGCGCACGAGGATGCCGAGCAGGGCCAGGCCGAGGATCGAGTTCACCACCGCCAGGTAGATGAGCGCGATGGCACCGGCCGCGGGGTCACTGACCACGTCGGTGCCCTCGATGGAGAGGGCCAGCACCGTCAGCGGAATGGCAGAGACCCCGAACTGGATGAAGGCCGACCAGTACGGGTCCGGCGCATGACCGATCCACCGTTGGCCGAGGGTCCCGACGCTCAGGCCGAGCACCCCGATGACGCCCCAGACCAGTCCGGCCGTGCCGCCGGCACCCTCGATGTCGGGACCGAGGACCAGGAGTACGCCGGCCACTCCGACCACGAACCCGAGCATCTGCCGGGGACTGAGTCGTTCCCGCAGGAAGATCGCGGCGAGCAGGGCGGTGAGGACAGGGCTGAGCGAGTGCATCAACGAGGCGAGCGTGGCACCGAGACCGGCGTCGAAGGCGAGGTACATCGCACCGAACTGGACGCCGTTGAGCATGAACCCCGCGAGGGCGATCCGGACGGCGTCCGCACGGGTGACCCGGAGCGGGCCGCGAAGTGCCAACGCGAGCAGCCCGGCGAGTACGGCGGCGAGTACGAACCGGCCCGCGACCAGGCTGAGCGGCGAGACGGCCTCCACGCCGTACGGCCCGGCGATGTAGCCCGAGGACCACACGAACACGAAGCCGGCGGCCGGGACCAGGGGCAGGCCGCGCGATGGCGACGACGGCTTCGTAGCGATGGCCGACTCCCTCCAGTTCCGAGGGACCGTCCCGAGGCCCCACCGCACGCTAGTGGTCGTGAACAGCTGTCTGCCAGACTCCGGCAACATGACCGACGCAGCACACCCGAGGGTGATCTCCGAGTCCGTCGACGTCGATGCCCCCGCCGAGGTGATCTTCTCGATCCTCTCCGACCCGCGGCAGCACGCCCGCATCGACGGGTCCGGCTCGGTACGGGAGCTCGTCAAGGGACCCGAGCGGCTGAGCAAGGGCGCGACGTTCGGCATGGACATGAAGCTGTTCGGTCTGCCCTACAAGATCCGCAACACCGTCGTGGAGTACGACGAGGACCGGCGGATCGCCTGGCGGCACTTCGGCGGGCACCGCTGGCGCTACGTGCTCGAGCCGACCGCCGGCGGCACGCGAGTGACCGAGTCCTTCGACTACAGCAGGTACGGCTTGGTCCCGCGCCTGGTCGTGGAGCTCGCCGGTTTCCCGAAGCGAAACCGCGAGGGCATCGCCGGGACGCTGGTCAAGCTCAAGAAGGCAGCCGAGAAGGACGCGAACGGAAAGCCGGCATGAGCATCCGCGTGGGCACCGAGGTCTCCTGGAAGTGGGGATCGTCGGAGGCATCGGGCAAGGTCACCGAGATCCACCGGGAGAAGGTCACCCGCACCACGAAGGGCAGCGACATCACCCGGAACGGCAGCGAGGACGACCCGGCGTACGTGATCGAGCAGGACGACGGCACGACCGTGCTCAAGCTGCGCAGCGAGGTCGAGCCCGCCTAGGTCTCGAGTGGGTGACGACGCTGGAACGACGTCACCGCAGGCGCGATCTCCGCGACGTGGGTGAGCACGAGGGAGTGGTCTGCGCCCTGCACCACGAGGTCGTCGGCCTGGGGCAACCAGTCGAGCAGTTGCTGTCGCATCTCCGAGAACCACGGCCCGCTCTCGGTGCCGCCCACGTAGAGGACGGGCTGGGTGATGCGGGCAGCGTCCGCCGCTGCGAACCGCCAGGCCACCAGGGCCGGGGAGTCAGCGACGAAGAAGGTGGCGGCGTCGCGCTCGACCTGGGCCACGGCCCCCGGGAGGTGCTGTTCGAGGTCGCGCCGCCATCGGCGCCCCTCCAGGCGCACCATGAACCGCTCGAGGGCGATCGACGGCCCGTAGCGCCGGTAGTCCGCCTGGAGCTCGGTGTTCGCGGCGAGGAACCCGGGTGCGCTGGGCACACCGACCGGGGGCGGTTCGATGACGCAGACACTGTGCACGCTGTCCGGGACCGAGGCCGCGAGCTGAAGGGCGACCGCGGCGCCGTACGACACCCCGATGATGTGGGCGCGGTCGATGCCGAGCGCGGTGAGCAGCTCATGGCAGTCGAAGGCGTCGGTGGTGATGGACCCCGGACCCCTGGCCGGCGTACTTCCTGCGTAGCCGCGACGGTGATAGCCGATCACCTGCCTGTCACCCTCCCGGAGCAGCAGGTTCCCGAGCGGGCGCAGCTCGTCGGCGACCAGGGCCGTCTGGATCAGGACGACCGGCTCGCCGTCGCCACGGACCTCGACCTCCAGCGCCCCATCGGGCACCGGCACGAGGCGCGTGCTTGCCACGGGTCCGTCAGATCCCCTCGCGGCCGTGCGGCGTGTGCCACCCGCTGGTGTCCGGGCCCTTGGGCACGATTCCCGACGGGTTCACGTCGCTCTGCACGACGTAGTAGTGCTGCTTGATCTGCTCGAAGTCGATCGTCTCGCCGAAGCCGGGCGTCTGGAACAGGTCGCGCGCGTAGCCCCAGAGGTTGGGCATCTCGACGAGCTGGTTGCGGTTGCACTTGAAGTGGCCGTGGTAGACCGCATCGAACCGCGCCAGCGTCGTGAACAGGCGTACGTCGGCCTCGGTGATCGCATCGCCCATCAGGTAGCGCCGGTCGGCCAGTCGCTCCTCGAGCCAGTCCATCGCCGTCCAGAGCCGGTCGTAGGCCTCGTCGTAGGCGTCCTGGGTGCCGGCGAAGCCGCAGCGGTAGACGCCGTTGTTCACCTCGGTGAACACCCGCTGCATCACCGACTCCATCTCCTCGCGGCACTCGTCGGGCCACAGGTTCGGGGCGTCGGGGCGGTGGTGGTCGCGCCACTCGAAGAAGAAGTCCTGCGTGATCTGCGGGAAGTCGTTGGTGACGACCTGGCCGGTGGGCTCGTCCACGATCGCGGGCACGGTGATGCCACGGGAGTAGTCAGGGTCACGCTTGAAGTAGGCGTCCTGCAGCCGGTGGATGCCGAGCACCGGGTCGACCTCGCGCGGGTCGAGGTCGAAGGTCCAGCTGTCCTGGTCGTGCGTGGGCCCGCACAGCCCCATCGAGATGACGTCCTCGAGCCCGAGCAGGCGGCGGACAATGATCGCCCGGTTGGCCCACGGGCAGGCCTTGGCGGCGACGAGGCGGTAGCGGTCCGGTTCGACCGGCCAGTCAGTCGCGTCATCGGTCGCGGGCTCGCGGACGATCCGGTCGGACAGGTAGTTCATGTCCCGCTGGAAGTCCTTGCCCTTCTCCACATAGGTCGCGTCGCTCTCCATGAGTGGATGGTGCCCAGTTAGGGCCGCTTTCAACCACATTTCCGCGTGGCTGGTGAGCCTCTCAGGCGCGGAGGAAAGCCTCGGTCACCCTGAGGAGCAGGTCGTTCGCGGCTGGCTCCCCGATGCTCACCCGGACCCCTTCGCCGGCGAACGGCCGCACGGTGACGCCGGCCTCCTCGGCCGCTGCCACGAACTCTGCCGTGCGCTCGAACAGCGGCAGCCACACGAAGTTGCCCTGCGGCTCGGGGAAGACCCAGCCTTGGTCGGTCAGCTCGGCCCGCACCCGGTCCCGCTCGGCCACGATGGCGTCCACACGCTCGAACAGCTCGGCCTCCGCTGCCAGGCTGGCGACCGCAGCCGCCTGCGCGACGCTCGACACCCCGAACGGCAGCGCGCAGGCCCGCACCGCCGCCGCCACCTCCGGGTGGCCGACGAGGTAGCCGACCCGCAGCCCGGCCAGCCCGTAGGCCTTGGCGAAGGTCCGCATCACCACGACGTTGGCGTGCTCGGCCTGGAGAGCCAGGCCGTCGATCGGGTCCTCGGAGCGGACGAACTCGCGGTAGGCCTCGTCGACGACGACGAGGATGTCGTCAGGCACCTGCGACACGAACTCACGCAGGTGGGTGTCGGTGACGGACGGGCCGGTCGGGTTGTTCGGCGTACAGACAATGACCGCTCTGGTGCGGGCGGTGATCCGTGCGGCCATGCCCTCCAGGTCGTGGCGGCCGTCGGGAGTGACCGGCACCTGCACCGAGACGGCGCCGGTCGCCGACACCGCGATCGGGTAGGCCTCGAAGGACCGCCACGCGTAGACGACCTCGTCGCCGGGCTCACAGAACGCCTGGAGCAGGTGGTAGAGCACGGCCACCGATCCGGTGCCCGCCGCGAGCTGCTCACGGTCGACGCCGAGCCGGGCGGCGAGGGCGTCGTACAGCTCGTTGTTGCCCATGTCGGGATAGCGGTTCATCCGGGCGGCCGCGGCCTGGACGGCCTCCACGACCCCGGGCAGCGGCGGGTAGGGGTTCTCGTTGGAGGACAGCTTGTAGACCTGCTGGCCGGCGCGCGGAGCGGGTGGCTTGCCGGCGACGTACGCCGGGATCGCAGCGACGGTCTCCCGCGGCCGGGGAGGGTTCTGGTTGCTCACCCGATCGACCTTAGGTGGTTTCGCGTTTCGGTGGTTGAGGAGCGAGCGAACCTAGAGTCTTTGTCTCCACCGGGAGTCACGCGAGGGTGACGCGGCCTCCGGCGACGGGCGCCAGGTCACGACCGAGGCGTACGTCGAGCGGGTTGGTCAGGCACCGGATCGCGCCGCCACCCTTGAGGAACTCGCCGACCTCGACGATGACGACCTCGAAGTCCCACTCCTCCAGCTGTCTGCGGACGCGGTCGGGACAGGCGGGCATCACTATGGTGCGGCCGATCACGATCGAGTTCGCGCAGAAGGTCATCGCCTCGTCCTCGGTGAGCACCAGCGGCTCGGGCACGAGGTCGAGGAGCGCAGCCGCAGAGGCGTCGTCGAAGGCAGCCGGGACGACCATGGCCCGGGTGTCGTCGAGCGGGCAGAACCCGAGGTCCATGTGGTACATCCCCGGGTGGGTGATCCGGAACCCACGCACACGCACCCCGAGGTCGGTGGCCAGGTGCTTCAGGGCCAGCTCCTCCGTGCGCGGTCCGTAGCCGACGAGCAGCTCACCCCGCCAGGCGAACGCGTCGCCGGCCTCGAAGTGGGCACCGACACCGTCGCGACCGATCGCTCGGGAGGTGAACCCGTTGGCCGCGAACCAGTCGTCGGCGGCCGGTGTCTCCATCCGTCGCTGCGCGAACCGCATGTGCGAGAGCACCACCTGGCGATCCACGTCGCCGGGTCCGGTTTCGAGGGCCAGCCCGAGGTTCATCGCGTAGACCATGTCCGGAGCGTCGGGCAGCTGCGGCAGCACCTGGACCCGGCCACCGGCGGCTTCAATCGCGGCGACGACGGCCAGCCACTCGGCGCGGGTGTGCAGCGGCTCGGGCTGGTCGTTGAGGTCCATGAACGGGTTGATCGCGTAGTCGACGCGGAAGTGGTTGGGCTCGACCATCAGGTAGTCGCGACCCCACGGGAGCGGGCCGCCGTTGGCGGGAAGCGTGCTCATCTGCCCTCCTCTGGACCGGTCGTGTTTCGTGCCTTCTGGTGTACCGACGAACCGTTTCGATGCTGTTTCGAGCGAGCGCACGCCAGGTTTCGTCTGATTGCCAGATTGTCGGACAATCCCAGTGTGCGGCCTGGGGGTGCCGAATGCAAAAAATTGTCGGACAATCGGATGTGTCATGAGCGACTCGGCCGGCTCGTCCCCCTTCGCCACCCTCAGCCTCGATCCCGTCTCGACGGTGGACCGGGTGGCTGAGGAGCTCCGTCGCTCGTTGTTCGAGGGCGAGCTCGGACCCGGTACGGCGCTGCGCGAGGTGGCGCTCGCCGATGCCCTCGGCGTCTCCCGCTCCACCGTCCGCGAGGCACTGGGCATGCTGGTGGCCGAGGGCCTTGCCGACCGGGTGCCGAACAAGGGGACGCAGGTACGCCGGCTCGACCCCGACCAGGTGCGCGACGTGTGCCAGGCCCGGATGGTGATCGAGGCGGCCGGCGTACGCCGCTGGAACGAGGCCGACGAGACGCTCCGCAGCGACGTACGACGTGCGCTGGAGGCGTTCTCGGACCTGACCCACGGCGACGCCTACACCGCTGCCGAGTTCACGGCGGCCCACCTCGCCATCCACCGTGCCCTCTCCGCGCTGACCGGATCGGAGCGGCTGGTCGCCGTGGCCGAGTCGCTGCACGCCGAGGTGCGGCTCGCGCTCGCACACGTCGACCGGGCCCGCGGCAACGCCACCGAGCAGGTGCACTCGCACGCCGATCTCCTGTCCCTGCTGGAGAAGAACGACCTCGACGCAGCCGCCGACGAGCTCGCCGAACACCTCGGTGGCGCCGAGGAGTCGATGCTCGAGGCGATCGGGCAACGCAGTCCTGACCCCGCGCGCCACTACGCTCACGCCATGAAAATCATCGTCTGGGTCGTCGTGAACGCCCTGGCCCTCGGCCTGGCCGTGTGGCTCCTCGACGGGATCACCCTGACGGGTGGCAGCGACACCGAGCGCTTCCTCAAGCTGCTCGCGGTCGGGGGGATCTTCGGGTTGATCACGGCGTTCGTGCGCCCGATCGTGAACCTGATCTCGCTGCCGCTGATCGTGCTGACCCTCGGCCTGATGCTGCTGGTCGTCAACGCGCTGATGCTGATGCTGACCAGCGCGATCTCCGGTGGCCTGAACCTCGGCTTCCACGTCGACGGCTTCTGGACCGCGCTGTGGGGGTCGATCATCATCTCGATCGCCTCGATGGTGCTCGAGGCGATCCTTCCGAGCAGCGAGTCGCGATGAGCCTCCCGAACCCACCGGGTCGCCGTATCGAATC
>CAVVID010000030.1:0-43885 GCA_963748185.1 uncultured Actinomycetota bacterium
ACCCTCTCGAGGGCGTGAAGGTCGTCCTCGACTGCGCCCACGGCGCCGCCTGGGAGGCAGGACCGCGCGCGCTGCGCGAGGCCGGCGCCGAGGTGGTGGCGATCTGTGCCGAGCCCGACGGGCTGAACATCAACGACGGGTGCGGCTCGACCCATCTCCACCTGCTGCAGGAAGCCGTCCTCGAGCACGGCGCCGACGTCGGCTTCGCCCTCGACGGCGACGCCGACCGGTGCCTCGCTGTCGACGCGGCCGGTCAGGTCGTCGACGGTGACCAGATCCTCGCCATCCTGGCGCTGGCGATGCGTGATTCCGGCGAGCTGCACGAGGACACCGTGGTGGCCACCGTGATGAGCAACCTCGGCTTCGTGCAGGCGATGCGGGCCGGCGGGATCGGCGTACGGCAGACCAAGGTGGGTGACCGCTACGTGCTGGAGGCGATGAAGGTCTCCGGCTACACCCTGGGTGGGGAGCAGTCCGGCCACGTGATCATGAGCCGGTACGCGACCACGGGTGACGGCATCCTCACCGCCCTGCACGTGCTGGACCAGATGGCGGCGACGGGCAAGTCACTGGCCGACCTTGCGGGCGTGGTCACCCGGCTGCCGCAGGTGCTGGTGAACGTGCCCAACGTCGACAAGGCGCGCGCCGACGAGGACTTCGTCCTGGCGGCCGCCGTCGCCGAGGCCGAGGCCGAGCTGGGGGACACCGGGCGAGTGCTGCTGCGTCCGTCCGGCACCGAGCCCCTGGTGCGCGTGATGGTCGAGGCGGGTACGCCGGAGCAGGCGCAGGAGATCGCCGACCGGCTGGCCGGTGTGGTCGGCCGGCAGCTCGCGCTGACCTGAGCAGCGCCGTACCCGGTGTTGCAGGCCGGATCGCTAGCCGGGCGTCGCGTTGCGTTCGTTCCTTGCAGCGAGGCTCTGGGCCTGCCCTTCGTGGATGTCGCTGACCCATTCCCAGCCGGGCTTGGCCGACGGGCCGATCCGCGGGTCGTCGGGATCTTCGCCGGCACGCAGGGCGTGCAGGTACGCGCGGTCCAGCTCGATCCGCGCGCGTGCCTGACCAGCTCCGCCGACGGAACCGTGGCCCGGGATGAGGACATCGACGTCGTCCGCCACGCCCTCCAGCAGCCGCAGCCCGATGAGGTACTCCTCGATCGGGTCGTTGGTGCTGGTGAAGTTGTCGAGCATCGGAATGAAGACATCGGAGAGCATGTCGCCGGCGACGAGAACCCCGCGTTCTTCGATGAACAACGCCGCATGGCCCGGTGCATGCGCCGGATGCTCGATGATCCGGACCTCAGGGCCATCCCAGGGAACCTGCGCGGTTTCGGCGGGCAGACCGGTGATCAGGCCGAACAGGTCCAGCGGTGTCTCCTCGGCGATCTCAGGCGGTAGCCCCTCGGCGACGTGGGCCTTCCAGTCCGCGTTCGACCGCAGATCTCGCATGACAGCTGCGCAGCGGGCCGTGCCGTAACGGGGCGCCTCGCCGAGCTCGGCGTGCCAGAGCACGTGATCCCAGTCAGGATGCGTCGCGAAGCCGGCCACAACGGGCTGGCCCAGCTCGCGAAGGTCGTTCGCGAGGCAGGCCATCTCGGAGCCGGTGATCCCGGGGTCGATGAGCAGCACGCCGGCCCGGCCCTGCACGACGACGGCGTTGTTCTGGAGTAGCTCGCTCTGGTGGACCAGCACACCTTCCGCGACCTGCGTCAGCATTGGGGCACCTTCCGCTCGTGGTTTGCAGACCTGCCAGGAAGTCTGGCGCACAGTCGGCCTCAGCAGAACTGAGTATCTGTACGGATGCCAGGCCGAGAGGGCTCCCGGAGACTGGAGCCATGGAATCTCCCTCAACCGCTGCCAAGAACACCAATGCGTTCTTCGCCCAGTCGGCTCTCGCGTTCGGTACCGCCATGCTCACCATGCTGGTGGCGATCTTCTACCTGCCGGCCGACCCGTGGCCCAAGGCGTTCCTCGCCCTCGGGACCCTGTTCCTGACGACCTCGGCGTTCTCGCTGGCCAAGTGTGTGCGTGATGCCCAGGAGAACCAGTACGTGGTCTCGAGGATCGACCAGGCACGCGTCGACCGGATCCTGGCCGAGCACGACCCGTGGAAGGAAATCGCCTGAGCGAGGAGCGGGGTCAGGCCTTCCAGACCGGGGCGACGTTCTTGCGGTAGCTCCGCCCGAACACGACCTGCCATCACGGCCACCACCGGCCGGGGCACGTTCTCCCGGAGTCCTTGCTGCATCTCGGGAGAGGCGCCGTCGGCGATCCAGGCCATGAACGGGCCGGCCTTCGAGGGTCCCGCCTTGGCGAACTGCTTGCCCATCTCCTTGATCGGCGGGCTGTCGTGCTGCTCGAGGTAGACCGGCTCGATCTGCTGCTCCTCGTGCTCGAGGTGGGTCTCGGTGACGTCCTTGAGCCGCCTGATGGCTGCCAGGGCGGCCTCGGCCTCACCGGACTGCGGGTTGGACACCAGCGCCGCCATCGCCGAGCGAGCGTTGCCCAGGGCCTCCGCCATCGTGGCGTGCTCGGCGTCCATCTGGTTGAGCATCGCGCGGGTGACCCCGACCTTCTCCAGCGCGGGCCAGGCGATCTCGTGCTCGCCCTCGTGGTGGTCGGTCAGCTGCCGGTCGAAGTTCTCCCAGGCGACCGAGAGCTGCTGGGCGCGTTCACCGTCGCCCGCCCTGAAGGTGGTGAGAGCCCCCTCGAAACGGTCGAGATCGCGTCGGATCGCGCCGTGGATGACCTTGTTCATGCTCATCGTTGCCATGAATCTCATCGTAGAGCCGTTCGCCGACAGGTGTCGCCGGGAGCGGGCCTGGTTCAGACCGGGCGGAGCACGGCCACGACGTAGTCGTCGGTGGCGGGCCTGAGCTCATAGGTGCCGAACAGGTTCTCGAGGACCAGACCGGCGTCGGCGACGTGGCGACCGGAACGCCTCGACGGGGTAGTCGCGGCTGTGCTCGGGACCCTTGTGCGGGCGGAAGCCCACCAGCATCCGTCCCTCCGGTGCGAGCAGTGCCGCCCAGCGTCCGAAGCGCCCTGGCCTCGGTGTCATCGGCGAGATAGATCATCACGTTGCCGACGACCACGACGACGTCGTACGACGTGGGCCGGCCCGCCGCCTCGAGGACAGCGGTGCTCAGCCCGAGGATGTCGGACTCGACGACGGACACGTCGGGGAAACGGGCCCGCGACCGCGCGACGAGGTCGGGGTCCTTCTCCACCGCAGTCACGTCGTGGCCGCGGGCTGCCAGCGCGGCCGCGACCCGGCCGATGCCCGCGCCGGCGTCGAGGATCCGGGCTCGACGAGGCGCCAGCACATCGGCGAGCCGGGCCTCGCCGTCGATGTCCTCCCCACGCTCGATCAGGTCCTCGAAGCACTCGGCGTAGCTCGCATCATGTGCGCTGCTGACGTTGAGCTCCCAGCGGTTGGGTGGAATGGGGCCGTGCGGGGGCTGACTCATCGCGTCAGCCCGTGGTGCCGTGACCGGCTGGCGACCCGGCGCCACACAATGCGCTGCACCGCCAAGGTCGTCGTACCGGCGATGAGCAGGCCGAGCAGGTTGATGCCCAATTGCAGCAGCGCGGAGGCCGCCTCGCCCCAGACCCCGCAGGCAAGGCAGACCGCGAGCGTGCCCACCGCAGGGATGGTGGTTATCGAGATGAAGACCCCGACCAGCGGGCCGGACTTCGCGGTGGTCAACGACAGGGTTCCGGCGATTCCCGCCAGACAGGCGACCACGAAGGACCAGCCGTCTGGTTGGACGATGAAGTTCGTCAAGTCGCCGGTCGACGCCTGCTCGCGGGTGAAGGCACCGAGACGGTAGGCGACGAACCACACCACCGTCGCGAGTGCAGTCGCCACACCGAATCCGACGACCAGGGCGCGCACCGCCTGGGGGATCATGCCCAGCCGCGGATGGGCCAACGCGAAGCAGATCGCGGCGATGGCGGTGAACTCGGGGCCGACCACCATTGCTCCGACGATCAGGATCGGCTGGTCGGTGATTCGTCCAGCTCCGGCAATGAGGGCAGCCAGGGTCATGAACGCGATGAAGGCCCACGACAGGCGTGAGTCGTCACGCAGCCGCTGCTCGACCGAAACCCACACCACACCGTCGTCAGGAGCGCCTGGCGCGGCTGCTTCCGCACGCGCAGCCTCGTCGCTGAGGATCGTGTCGACCTCATCGATGCTGATCGAGCCGCGGTGCTGGATGTCGAGGTCACGCAGCTGCTTGATCACGGCGGTGGCGTTCTCCCGGGCCACATCGGCAAGGACCAGGCAGCCCTCCGGCTTCCGGAACCCCCCGGGCACGACCGCAACATTGGTGACCGTGTCCTCGCCCACGAGCACCTCCACGACCTTGTCGGTGAGGTCCCCGGGGACGCGCAGGCGTAGGTGCAGCACGCGGCTCAGTAAACACGGCTGCGCGGGTAGAAGGCTGGCCGGCGCACGAATCGGGCGGGGGTCTACGGCAATCCCTGATGTTCTGGGGCGATGCTTCGCTGTAGAACGTCAGGTTTCCCCGGCGAACCGGTGAAACCTGCAGCCTTCACACCTTCCGGAGGCGGACCCACCGCACCGAGTGGTCGTGGTCCTTGCGGAGCACGAGGGTGGCGCGGGACCGGGTGGGCTTGACGTTCTGCTCGAGGTTGGGGCCGTTGATCTCGTCCCAGATCCGGTTGGCCTCCTCGACCGCCTCGTCCTCGGAGAACGCTGCGTAGCGGGCGAAGTAGGACGCGGGGTCGCGGAACGCGGTCTGGCGCAGGCGGAGGAACCGGTCGGTGTACCACCGCCGGATGTCGTCGGTCGCTGCGTCGACGTAGACCGAGAAGTCGAAGAAGTCGCTGACCGCGAGGCCGGGCCGCCCGTCGGGACGGACGCGCGCCGACTGGAGCACGTTGAGGCCCTCGATCACGACGATGTCGGGCCGGGAGACCACGATCCGCTCGTCCGGGACGACGTCGTAGACCAGGTGCGAGTAGATGGGTGCCTCGACCTCGTCCTTGCCGGACTTGATGTCGATGACGAACTTCAGCAGGGCCCTTCGGTCGTAGGACTCCGGGAAGCCCTTGCGGTCGAGCAGTCCGCGCCGGCGCAGCTCGGCGTTCGGGAGCAGGAACCCGTCGGTGGTGACCAGGGAGACCCGCGGGTGCTCGGGCCAGTGCGCGAGCATCTGCTGCAGCACGCGCGCCGTCGTGGACTTGCCGACCGCCACCGAGCCCGCCAGCCCGATGACGAAGGGCGTGCGCGGCGGCTGCGGCTGGTGGAGGAACTCCTCGGTGGCGCGGTGCAGGTTGGTCGCCGACTTCACGTAGAGGCTGAGCATGGCCGACAGCGGCAGGTAGACCTGCTGCACCTCCTCGAGGTCCAGCTCGTCGCCGAGGCCACGGACGCGGTCGATCTCCTCGGGGGTCAACGGCTGTTCGGTGGCACGGCCGAGGTCTGCCCAGGCGTCCCGGTCGAGCTCGACGTACGGCGAGGCCTCGCTCGGATGCGCGCCGTTGGACATGCGCGCCACCCTAGACCTGCGCTGTCTGAAAGGTCGGTGGTTCCCCGCGGCCAGCAGCGGCGGGCGACCCGGAGGCCACGCCCTAGACTGACGCGCATGTGCGGAATCGTGGGGTACGTCGGCGACAAGCCCGCCCGGGACGTCGTCATCGAGGGCCTGCGACGGCTGGAGTACCGCGGCTACGACTCCGCCGGGATCGCCCTGGTGCACGACGGCGCGATCGTCTCGGACAAGCGGGCCGGCAAGCTGGCCAACCTCGAGAAGTCCATCGAGGAGACACCGCTGCCGTCCTCGACGACCGGCATCGGGCACACCCGCTGGGCCACCCACGGTGCCCCCAACGACGTCAACGCCCACCCGCACATGGGGCAGCACGGCCGGGTGGCCGTCGTACACAACGGGATCATCGAGAACTTCGCGACCCTGCGCGCCGAGCTCGAGCGCAATGGCCACGACCTGCGCTCGGAGACCGACACCGAGGTCGCCGCCCACCTCATCGAGCGCGCGCTGGAGGAGAGCAATGACCTGACTGCTGCGATGCAGGAGGTCTGCCGCCGTCTCGAGGGGGCGTTCACCCTGGTGGCCGTGGACGCGCAGGACCCCGAGCGGGTGGTGGGCGCGCGTCGCAACTCACCGCTGGTGGTCGGCCTGGGTGAGGGCGAGAACTTCCTGGGCTCCGACGTCGCAGCGTTCATCGACCACACCCGCGAGGCGATGGAGCTCGGCCAGGACCAGGTCGTGACGATCAGCCGCGACGACGTGGTGGTGACCGACTTCGCGGGCAAGCCGGCGGAGGGCCGGACCTACCACGTCGACTGGGACCTCTCGGCCGCCGAGAAGGACGGCTTCGACTGGTTCATGCGCAAGGAGATCTTCGAGCAGCCACGTGCTGTGGGGGACGCGTTGCTGGGCCGGCACGACGGCGCCGGGTTGCTGCAGCTCGACGAGGTGCGGATCACCGAGGACGAGCTGCGGGAGATCGACCGGATCGTCATCATCGGCTGCGGTACGGCGAACTACGCCGGCCTGGTCGCGAAGTACGCCATCGAGCACTGGACCCGGATCCCCTGCGAGGTCGAGCTCTCCCACGAGTTCCGCTACCGCGACCCGATCCTGACCCGCAACACCTTGGTGATCGCGGTCAGCCAGTCCGGCGAGACGGCCGACACCCTGATGGCGATCCGCTACGCGCGGCGGCAGCGGGCGAAGGTGCTCGCGATCTGCAACACCAACGGCTCGACGATCCCGCGCGAGTCCGACGCGGTGATCTACACCCACGCCGGCCCGGAGATCGGGGTCGCCTCGACCAAGGGCTTCCTGACGCAGCTGGTCGCGTGCTACGTGCTCGGTCTCTACCTCGCGCAGGTGCGCGGCACGAAGTACGGCGACGAGATCGCGGCCGTCGTGTCAGAGCTGGAGAAGATGCCGGCCCACGTGCAGCGGATCCTCGACGACGCCGAGTCGGTCTACGCGCTCGCCAAGGAGCATGCCGGGACCCGGTCGGTGCTCTTCCTCGGTCGGCACGCCGGCTTCCCGGTCGCACTCGAGGGCGCCTTGAAGCTCAAGGAGCTGGCCTACATCCACGCCGAGGGGTTCGCCGCCGGCGAGCTCAAGCACGGTCCGATCGCGCTGATCGAGGAGGGCCTGCCGGTGTTCTGCGTGGTTCCACCGCGCGGACGCGACCAGCTGCACGACAAGATGATCAGCGCGATCCAGGAGATCCGGGCCCGCGGTGCGCGCACCTTCGTGCTGGCCGAGGAGGGCGACGAGGAGGTCGCGCCGTACGCCGACCAGATGATCACCCTGCCCGTCGTGCCCACCCTGCTGCAGCCGATCGTGGCCACCGTCCCCCTCCAGCTCTTCGCCTGCGAGCTGGCCACCGTGATGGGTCACGACGTCGACCAGCCGCGCAACCTGGCGAAGTCCGTCACCGTCGAGTGATTCTCGGACTGGGCACCGACCTCGTCGACATCGCCCGCCTCGAGCAGGCGCTGGAACGCACGCCGACGCTTCGGGAGCGGCTGTTCACTCCCGCCGAGGCGACTCTGCCGGTGGCATCGCTCGCGGCGCGCTTCGCCGCGAAGGAGGCCCTCTCGAAGGCGCTCGGCGCACCCGCCGGCTTGGGCTGGCACGACGCGGAGGTCGTCGTCGAGGAGTCGGGCCGACCGCAGTTCAACTTGCGCGGGACTGTCGCCGATGCGGTCGCAGGGCTGGGCGCTGACCGGGTGCACCTCACGCTCTCGCACGACGGTGGCCTCGCGCTCGCGTTCGTCGTGCTCGAGTCCGCTGCCCGCTAACTTGAGGTCATGCGCAGCGCACACACGGTCGAGCAGGTTCGGGCGGCCGAGAAGGAGCTGATGGATCGGCTGCCCGAAGGGGCCCTGATGCAGCGGGCGGCTTCGGGCCTCGCCGTGGCCATCGCGGACCTCCTGGGGTCGACGTACGCCGCCAGGGTGCTGTTGCTTGTCGGCGCGGGGGACAACGGGGGCGACGCGTTGTGGGCCGGGTCGATGCTGGCGCGCCGGGGTGTCTCTGTCGAGGCGGTGCTGCTGTCCTCGAAGGTGCACGCCGACGGGCTCGAGGCGCTGCGAGCCGCCGGCGGTCGCACCGTGTTGGCCGCCGACGCGCACGAGCCGGACGTCGTCGTCGACGGGATCGTCGGCATCGGCGGCCGGCCCGGCCTGCGCCAGGAGGCCGAGGATGCATTGGGTCGCTTCCCGGGAGCACCGGTCGTGGCGGTCGACGTGCCGTCCGGGGTGGACGTGGACACAGGTCACCTCGACGGGGGACACGTGAGCGCCGACCTGACCGTCACCTTCGGCACCCACAAGATCGCCCACCTCGTCGACCCGGCCGCGCAGGCCTGCGGCGTGGTGCACCTCGTCGACATCGGGCTGGAGCTGCCGACCGCGCCGGTGGAGGCGTTGCAGCCGGTCGACGTGGCAGCGCTGCTGCCGGTGCCGTCGTCGTTCGCGCACAAGTACACCCGCGGTGTCGTGGGAGTCCGCGCCGGTTCGGAGACCTATCCGGGCGCTGCCGTGCTGTGCACCTCGGGCGCGGGGACCGGCCTCGCCGGGATGGTCCGCTACCTCGGGTCCGCGGCCGATGCGGTGCGGGCTCGACACCCGGAAATCGTGGTCGGCGAGGGGCGGGTGCAGGCCTGGGTCGTCGGATCGGGGGGTGGCGCCGACGCCGAGCAGGCGCTGTCCGACGCGTTGGCGGACCGGCTGCCGACCGTGGTCGACGCGGATGCGCTGGCCCATTTCCGCAAGGGTGCGCCAGGCGTCGTACTCACTCCACATGCCGGCGAGCTGGCCCGCATGCTCGGCGTCGAGCGGGATGAGGTCGAGTCCGACCAGCTCGGCTTCGCGCGCCGCGCCGCAGCGGAGTACGACGCCGTGGTGCTCCTCAAGGGTCGGCGCACGCTGGTCGCCAGACCGGACGGTCGGGTGCGCGTGACCACCAGCGGCGTGCCGTGGCTCGCCGTCGCGGGTGCCGGTGACGTGCTCGCCGGGATCATCGGCTCGCTGCTCGCAGCCGGCCTGGATCCGTGGGATGCGGCGTCCGTCGGGGCGTGGTTGCACGGGGCAGCGGCCGCCCTCGCGGGCCGCGGCGGGCCGTTGACCGCAGGGTCCGTGGCCGACGCGGTTCCGGATGTCGTGCGAAGCCTGCTCCCCTGAATGGGAAGATGGTCCTCTCATGACGTCGCCACCGAGTCCGCACGCCCAGGTCGTCGTCGACCTCGGTGCGATCCGGCACAACGTGCGGCGACTGCGTGAGCTGGTCACCGAGGACGGCTCTGCGGGTCCCCAGCTGATGGTGGTGGTCAAGGCCGACGGCTACGGCCACGGCATGGTGCCGGTGGCTCGGGCGGCGCGCGCGGCCGGCGCGGAGTGGCTCGGGGTGTCCACCGGCGACGAGGCGATGGTCCTGCGTCGGGAGGGCGACACCGGCCGGCTGCTGTGCTGGCTGGCGGCGCCCGGTGCGGACTATCGCGAGCTCATCGAGGCGGACGTCGACGTCACGACCTACTCGGTCCGGCAGCTCGAGGAGATCGTGGAATCCGCCCGGCAGGCCGGCCTGGTCGCTCGTGTGCAGATCAAGTTCGACACCGGCCTGTCCAGGGGTGGCGCCCCGCGCTCGGAGTGGCCCGCGCTCGTGCAGGCGGCGCGGGCTGCCGAGGAGGATGGCAGGGTTCGGATCACCGGGCTCTGGTCGCACCTCGCCTGCTCCGACGAGCCGGAGCACCCGGCCAACGCTGCGCAGTCGGCCGCCTTCGACGAGGCGCTGGCGCTCGCTGGTCAGGCTGGTCTCGATCCCGAGGTGCGGCACCTCGCCAACTCCGGGGGCGCGATCCTGCATCCAGGGACGCGGCACGACCTCGTGCGACTGGGCATCGCCACCTACGGGCTCAGTCCGGCACCTGACGTCCGCTCGTCCGAGGAGCTCGGCCTGGTGCCGGCGATGACGGTGAGCGGGTCCGTCGTACTCACCAAGGAGCTGGCGGCCGGCGAGGGCGTCTCCTACGGGCACACCTACACGACGAGCGTGCCGACCCGGGTGGCCCTGGTCCCGATGGGGTACGGCGACGGCATCCCGCGGCATGCCTCGTCGACCGCGGAGGTCCTGGTCGCGGGCCAGCGGGGCCGCGTGCTCGGCCGGATCTGCATGGACCAGTTCGTCGTCGAGGCTCCGAGTGCGCAGCCCGGCGACGAGGTCGTGCTGTTCGGACCGGGCGACCACGGCGAGCCCACCGCGACTGACTGGGCTCGGTGGAGCGACACGATCGACTACGAGATCGTCACCCGGATGGGTGGCCGGCAGACCCGGCTCTGGACCGGGGAGACCGAATGAGCGCACGACGCTCCCTGGCGTACGCCGCCAGCGGGATCGCCGCCGCCGCCGTCGCCGCCCTCGCGACCGGGGTGGTCGTCGAGCGCCGCGTGGTGCGCGAACGTCGCTCGGGCGCGGCCGAGGCAGACCGGCTGGGTGCGCTGCACTCGCCGCGGCGCGAGGTGACGTGCAGCGACCGGGTCGTGCTGCACGCGGAGGTTGACGAGATCACGCCGTACGCCGAGAGCAGGCGTAGCCATAGCGCGGACCCGACGATCGTGTTCGTGCACGGCTACGCGCTCAACCTGGACTGCTGGCATTTCCAGCGCGAGGCGTTCCGCGGCAAGCACCGGATGGTCTTCTACGACCAGCGATCACACGGTCGCTCGGAGCGGTCCGACCGCGAGCACGCGACCATCGAGCAGCTCGGTGACGACCTGGCGAGCGTGATCAACGAGCTCGCGCCGAAGGGCGACGTCGTGCTCGTCGGGCACTCGATGGGTGGCATGTCGATCATCGCGCTGGCCGAACGGCACCCGGAGCTCTTCGCGGAGCGGGTCAACGGCGTCGCCCTGGTCTCCACAACGGCCGGTGGCCTGCGACCGCACCGCATCCTGGGCCGCTGGGTGCCGGACCAGCTGGGAACCATGGTGGCTCCGCGGGTGATCGCCGCGTTGGCGAAGGCGCCTGAGCTGGTCGACTCGGCTCGTCGCTCGGGGTCGAACATCGGGTTCATCGTCGCCGACATGTTCGCCTTCGGCAGCAAGGACGTGCCTGCTGCGCACATCGAGTTCCTCGACGAGATGCTGGCCGGCACCTCGTTCGACGTACTCGCAGAGTTCTTCCCGAACTTCTCCCAGCTCGACAAGTTCGACCACCTCGGCGCGCTCGGCAAGATGCCGACCACGATCATCTGCGGCACCAAGGACAAGCTCACCTCGGTCGGCCACAGCCGCAAGATGGCCCAACGCCTTCCCGACGCCGTGCTGGTCGAGTGCGAGGGCGCGGGGCACATGGTGATCTTCGAGGCGCGAGACCAGGTGAACGCAGCGCTCGACGACCTCGTTGCCGCGGCGGCCTCATGAGCGACGACATCACCGTCCACACCGTCGACGGATCCCGTGCAGCGGACGTCCTGGCCGTGGTGCGCGAGGCGTTCGCCAACCGGCCGCCGCTCGACCCGCCGGCGACTGCGCTCGAGGAGACCCTCGAGTCGGTGCGCGAGGCCCTTTCGGAGCACGGTGGCCTGCTCGTCGAGCACGATGGAGCGCCAGTTGGGGCGCTGCTGTTCCAGCCGAGGGGCCGGTTGCTCGGGCTCCGGCGGGTCGGCGTACTCGCTCCGGTGCGTGGTCTCGGCGTGGCCGCCCAGATGGCGTCCCGTGCGCGCGAGATCGCCCAGGAGCTCGGCTTCACCGGCCTCGAGCTCGAGGCGCGGGTGGAGCTGCCGGCGACGATCAACTTCTGGCGCAACCTCGGGTACGTCGAGTCCGAGCGCAACGGCAACCGCCTGACCATGCTGCGGATGCTTCCGATCACGCACCGGCTCGAGTCCCCCGAGGACACCCGGGCGTTCGGCGAGCACCTCGGCACCCGGCTCGAGGCCGGTGACCTCCTGATCCTCACCGGGGACCTGGGTGCGGGCAAGACGACGCTCACCCAGGGGATCGGCACGGCCCTCGGCGTACGCGGTGCGATCACCTCGCCGACCTTCGTGATCGCCCGCGTGCATCCGTCCCTGTCGGGCGGCCCGAGCCTCGTCCACGCCGACGCGTACCGCCTCGACGGACCGGTCGAGCTCGACGACCTCGACCTCGACACCGACATCGACCAGGCCGTCACGGTCGTGGAGTGGGGCGAGGGTGTCGCCGAAGTCGCTCTCCGGCGATCGACTGGAGCTCAGCCTCCACCGCCACCGAGACGACGTCCGAACGATCACCCTCACCCCAGTGGGCCCAAGGTGGCGCGAGCTCGACCTGGGAGCCGTCGGCTCGCTGACGAGCGGATAGGCGGCGGCGTCAGGGGCCAGAACCCACCGGTCAGTGGATTCGAGACGCTCGCTGGCGCTCGCTCCTCAACCACCGGGGGATTGGCCGTACGACGCGTCGGTCACCGCGACCACTGGTGGTCGAGCAGCGAGCGAAGCGAGCGGTCAGACGAGACCAAGCCGCCGTACGTCGAACCGGCGACAGCAACCACTGGTGGTCGACCAGCGAGCGAAGCGAGCGATCAGACGAGACCAGGGGACCGTACGGCGCGCCGGGGCCGTCCGCCCGTCTCGGTGGTTGAGGAGCGAGCGCCAGCGAGCGTCTCGAAACCACGGCACGCCAATGGCCCCGGCGGTGCCGGGGTGGTGGGCGGTCAGGCTCTTCGGGTCAGCCGCGGGACCGGGATCACGGTGTACTGGTGGCCGGTGGGTGCGGTCCAGACGTAGGTGCCGTCGTCGAGGCGCTTGTAGTGCCAGGCCGAGTGGGTCTTCACGCGGTGGTGGGTTCGGCACAGGGGTGCGAGGTTTCCGGGGTGGGTCTGACCCGGTGGTCCGCCGTCCTCGAGTGGGACGTACTCGGTGATGTGGTCGAGGTCGCAGGCGCGGGAGTCGCGGCGGCAGCCGGGGAAGACGCAGTGCGCGTCGCGGAGCATGACGGTTTCGCGCATCGCGTCGGGTGGGTCGTGCTGGTCGACCGCCTGTTGGGCAGCGAGGTCGAGGACCGGGCGGACGGTGATCTTCGCGCCGGTGTGGTGAAGCGGGTGAGCCAGTCGGTGAGCATCTGGGTGGTGGCGGCGCCGAGCTTCTCGATCGACGCGGCGCCGACGGGTGCTTCGAGGTCTGCTGGGGTGAGGTGGACGTAGAGGTTCGTTGTGCCGGCGCGGACGCCGGGGCTCGGCGCGGCGCCTTCGCGGCCGGACATCAGGTCGAGGGCGTGCTGTGGGTCGGCGAGGATCCCGACAGCACGGGCCCGGCGGACATCGAGGGCCTCGGTGTCGCCGAGGTCTTTGAGGTCGGCCGCGATCCGGCCGATGCTCTGGTCGAGGAGCTCGGCGTCGGGGGTGTCCAGGGTCATCGAGCACGTCGGTGGTGGCCGGGGCGCCGCCGTGGCGCAGCCAGACGCCGCGCTTGGCGAGGGCTTCCTCTTCGTCGGCGACGGCGCGGTCGGGGTCGAAGTAGAGCCGGGCTTCCTGGACCAACCGTTCGGCGCGGACCTGGTTGATCTTTGACGGGGTGGCGGCGATCAGCCGGTCTGCGAACAGGGCCGCCTCGACGCGAGAGGTCGGTGGTCTCCCGGGCGATCAGCCGGGCCCGCCAGACGGGGACTTCGCCGGCCTGCACCAGGGCCACAGCCGCGGGAGCCGGTGGGCGAGCTCGAGGGCGTCGGCGATCAGCTGGCGGGCGGCGTCGTTGGTGATGCCCAGGGCGGCGGCGAGATCGGCGGGCGCGAACTCCGCGACCCATGGAGCGCCGGGACCGGCCAAGCGGCGCCAGGTTCTCGCCGTGGAGGTCGGCCTCGCCCCAGTGCGCTGGTAGTTCGTTGGCTGGGCAGGGGTGCAGGTGTGCCCAGGCCAGGGCCATCTCTAGTTCTTCGATGGCCGCGGTCTGGGCGGTGCGATGGGCGGTGCGGACACGGTCGATCACCTCGGTGGTGGTGAGAACCGGTGTGCTGTCCATGGAGCAACTCTAGGTGCTGCCACTGACAGTTTCGATGGCGTGTTCGAGAATGTGGATAACTTCTTCGACCACCCAATCTGGGTTGCTGTGGCTTCTCGGGGTACGGCCGTTTGGTCTCGTCTGTCCGCTCGCTTCGCTCGCTGCTCGACCACCCTGGGGTTGCGGCGAGCTGTCGGCGTACGGCCTTTGGTCTCGTCTGTCCGCTCGCTTCGCTCGCTGCTCGACCACCGGTGGTTGCGGTGACCACGTGTCGTACGCATGTGGTTGAGGTCCCGATCTCAACCACGGATAGGCTCGCTGGGTGCTGCTGGCCTTCGACACTGCTACTCCTCAGGTGACTGTTGCGCTGCATGACGGGGCTGTCGGTGGTGGCGACGTATGAGTCGACTGAGTCGATGCGACATGGGGAGATGTTGGCGCCTGGGATTCGGCGGGTTCTCGCCGATGCCAATGCCAAGGCTGCTGACCTCACCGGGATCGCCGTCGGGGTCGGGCCGGGGCCGTTCACCGGGCTTCGGGTCGGGCTGGTTACTGCGCGCACGCTGGCGTTCGTGCGCGGGCTCGAGGTGTGCGGCGTGTGCACGCTCGACGTCCTTGCTGCCGAGGCTGTCGATGCGGGGCTCGATGAGTTCACGGTGGCGACCGATGCGCGGCGCAAGGAGGTCTACCTCGCGTCGTACGCCGGTGGCCGGCGCGTGTCCGGCCCCGAGGTCGTGAAGCCGGTCGACGCGAAGACCGATGACCCGGTCGTCGGGAGGGGAGGCCTGCTCTACCCGGATGCGTTCTCGAACTCCGTCGGCCCGGAGCACCCGTCGGCCTCCCTCCTCTGCGACGTGGTGGTCAACCGGCGCTTCGAGATCCTCGAGCCGAACCCGCTCTACCTGCGCCGCCCAGACGCCGCCGAACCGGGCAAGCCGAAACGAGTCAGCTGACGCGTGAGCGGGAGAACGGCCCCACGTAAATCAGCACGGTGTTCACGAGCACTACGACCATGAACGCCACGGCCCAAGCGCCCGGCAGGACGAGGTAACCCGCTGCCACGCCGGCACCCAACACGAGCACAATCGTCGCCAGCTTCAACGGAACGGAGCGGATGAGCGCACGCGGCGCGGCAAAGAGACCCCATAGCGCCGCGGCCACCAGCGGCAGGGCGACAGCGAGCGCGACCCGAAGGACCATCGGCCCATCGACCCCAGCGCCGGCCGACGCCAACAACACCAGGGCGCCGATCTCGACGAAGAACGCGACCACGTCGTTCGCGTTGACGTCGAGCCCCGGGGATTGCTGCGTGCCCACAACGGCAGTCTGTCAGCGCCGCTTCTTCGGCGGCAACGGGAAGAACATCGAGGTGCGCTCGGCGTACTCCGGATAGCCCGGTCGCTTCATCATGCTGCTCTCCAGCAGCCGCGCGCCGGTGGCGAAGACGAGGAAGTACGTCATGACGACGGGGGACACGATCGTCAGCGCGGGCAAAAGACCGCCGGCGAGTCCGCCGACCAGCCAGATGCCCCACCACACCGACGAGTCACCGAAGTAGTTCGGGTGCCGGGTCCAGCCCCAGAGCCCGCGGTCCATCACCGGTGGGCGATCCGGGTCCTTCTTGTACGCCGACAGCTGGGCGTCGCCGACCGACTCGAAGACCATGCCGACCAGCCAGACAGCCACCCCGACCCAGACCAGCCAGGTCCAGCGCGTCCCGGTCACCGCAGCCACTTGGACAGGCAAAGACACGAACCAGATCGCGAGTCCCTGCACCACGAACACCCGGCGCACGGCAGCAGCGAAGCCACCGTCACCGAGCATCTTCGCGTAGCGCGGGTCCTCCTCAGGATGACCGAGCTGGCGCTTGCCGATGTGCCAGCCGAGACGCAGCCCCCACACACCGACCATCGCCAGCAGCAGCCAGCGGACTGGCTCGTCACCGAGCGCGGCGCTCACCGCTGCGACCACCACGAAACCGAGACCCCAGGTGACGTCGACGACGGACACTCGTCCGACCCGGCGAGCGACGAGCGCCGTGATCGTCATCAGGACCACGACCGCGCCGAGCGAGGCCAGCAACACCAGGGGGAGGCTCACGTTCACCAGGTTCTGATCGGGGAGAGCGTGTGTCCAGCACCCGGCCGGACCATCAGGATCTGGTCGACTCCCATCCGGCCGTCCCGGAAGGCCATCGCACCACCGACGAGGTAGAGCCGCCACACCCGGACGACCTCCTCGCCGACGAGCTCGGTCAGCCGGTCGAGGTTGGCGGCAAAGTTCTCCAGCCATCCCTCGACCGTGCGCACGTAGTGCTCACGCAGCGCATGCACGTCACGGACCTCGAGCCCCCCGAGCTCGAGGTAGGCAACGGTCTCGCCGACGGGCCGCATGTGCATGTCCGGAGCAATGAAGGACTCGATGAACGGACCACCGCCGGGGTGGCCGTGGCGACCACCGGAGCGGGACATCTGCTGGATCAACACGCGCCCACCGGGCTTCACGGCGTCGTGGAGCACCTGGGCGTAGGTGCCGTAGTTCTGCTCCCCGACGTGCTCACCCATCTCGATCGAGGCGACCGCGTCGAACGGGCTGGGCTCCGCCCCCACGACCTCGGGGATCTCGCGGTAGTCCTGCAGCCGGATCTCCACCCGGTCCTGGAGCCCACGCTCCCGGATCCGTGCGTCGATGAAGCGCTTCTGCTCTGCGGCAATGGTGACGCCGGTGACCCGGGCGCCGAAGTGCTCGGCCGCGTGCAGCGACAGCGAACCCCAGCCGCACCCGACGTCGAGGAAGCGCATCCCCTCCTCGAGACCGATCTTGCGGCAGACCAGGTCGAGCTTGTCGCGCTGCGCGTCCTGGACCGTGTACGACGGGTCGTCGGACCGCCAGTAGCCGGAGGAGTACGCCATCGACGGGTCAAGCAGCAACGAGTAGAACTCGTTGGACAGGTCGTAGTGATGGCTGATCGCACGCCGGTCGCGCAGCTTGCTGTGCAGCCTGCCGCGGACCCGCGCCTGCGAGGCAGGAAGCTTGGGCGCCCTGCCGACCGCGCCGACCGCGAGCGCCGTACGCAGCGCACGAGCAACCGTCCGAGGGGAACGCCGTACGCCGGTCAGGCCGCGCTGGGCGGCGACCGACCAGACGTGCGTCAGCGTCGCGTCCAGGTCGTCACGGACCTCGAGGTCACCGGTGACGTAGGCCTGCGCTGCTCCCAGCTCGCTCGGGTGCCAGAGCAGCCGGCGCAGCGCGTCCCGCGAGCGGAGCTCGACCAGCGGCGCGTCCTTCGGTCCCGCCTCGGATCCGTCCCATGCACGCAGCCGCACCGGCAGCTCGTCGCCGACGAACGGACGTAGCGCGGCCTCGAGCCGAGTGGCCACGCTGGCAGGGATCGATGCCGATGCGGTCGCCATCAGGACTCGCGCTGGAACGTCAGCTGCTGCACGTCGATGTAGCCCGAGGCGAACCCGGCGCGCGAGTACTCCAGGTAGAAATGCCACATCCGACGGAAGGTCTCGTCGAAGCCGAGCGCCCGGACCTCGTCACCCGCGGCCAGGAATGCCTCGTCCCAGCGCTCGAGTGTCTGCGCGTAGTGGGTGCCGAAGGACAGCCGGTCGGAGATCCGCAGGGTGGTGTTTGCACGGGTGATCTCGTCGATCGCCGTGACCGAGGGCAGGAACCCACCAGGGAAGATGTACTTGTTGATCCAGGTGAAGGTCTGCCTGGTAGCCAGCATCCGGTCGTGCGGCATGGTGATCGCCTGGATGCCGACACGGCCGCCGGGGGCGAGCAGCCGGTCGATCGTCTGGAAGTACGTCGACCAGAACTCGTGCCCGACCGCCTCGATCATCTCCACCGAGACGATGGCGTCGAAGCTGCCCTGCACGTCGCGGTAGTCGCTCAGCTCGAGGGTCACCATGTCGGCGTACCCGGCCTCGGCGATGCGCTGTTCGGCCAGCTCGAGCTGCTCGCTGGAGAGGGTGACCGAGTGCACGGTGGCACCGCGGGCGGCTGCGCGGATCGCGAGCTCGCCCCAGCCGGTGCCGATCTCGAGCACGCGGGTGCCCTCGCCGACCTGCGTCTGGTCGAGCAGCCGGTCGATCTTGCGGATCTGTGCCGCGGCCAGGGACTCGTCGTCCTGTCCCTCGGGCGGGGCGGCCTGGAGGTGGTCACCGCGGTCGGTCACCGAGGTGTCGTAGAGGGCCGAGGAGTAGTTCAGCGTCTCGTCGAGGAAAAGCTTGAACAGGTCGTTCGACAGGTCGTAGTGGTGCGAGATGTTGTGTCGCGTGTTGTCCTCGGTGTTCTTGTGCGCGCGGGGCGGACGCCGCACGTACGCCGCCCTCAGGGTCTGCAGCGGAGCGGGGATCAACGTCGGCAGCTTCGCGGCCAGGACGGTGAGGAACCCACCGAGGTCGTCGGTGCCCCAGGCGCCGGTCATGTACGCCTCGCCGAAACCGATCAGCCCGTCGCGGCCGAGCCGGGTGTAGAACTCCGTGGGTCGCTGGATCCGCATCTCCGGACCGCCCGTGCCCCACGTGCGGGTGGAGTCGCTGCCTTCACGCACGGTGACGGGCAGCCGGGAGACCGCGGCGCGGAAGAGCCGGCGCGCGATCCTTGCGGAGACCTCGGTCCTGAGGTCGGAGGGGACGGTGTCGAGACCGGGCCAGGCGGTGGCCGGTCGCATGGGTGTGGTCGTCATCAGACGCCTTCCTGTCGCGAGTGGTCGGGACGTGGTCTGATCCCGAGCCGTCGAGCCCACAGCCAGATGCCGTGGGCGTGGATGAGCAAGGTGCCGCGCAACGCCGCGGGGGCGCTGCGAAGCGGGGAGGCATTGGTGGGGCGGCCGTCCAGTGAGGCGCTGAACACCGCTCCGTCGTCGCTGTGCAGCGTGATCGAGATGTGCAGCTTCTCGTCGGGCTGGGGCACGGCGATCTCGTAGTGGCCGTCGGTGCCGTGGAACGGCGAGACGTACATCTGCTTCGGCGTGCTGGCGCGGCCCTGCGCGTCCGGGTGGACGAGGTAGGCGTGCCGGTCGCCGTACGTGTTGTGCACCTCGACCACCACAGCGGCGAGCTCGCCGCTGCGACGGTGGCACCAGAACACGCTGATCGGGTTGAAGCAGTGGCCCAGCGCCCGCGCGTTGGCGGCCATCAGGATGCGGCCGCCGTCGGTCTCGATGCCGTTGAGGGCGAGGAAGTTCTGCACGTTCGACTTGATCGTCGAGTCCGGGTCGCCGAGGTGGTCCCGGGCCTCGAACCGGCCGAGGATCCCGTGGTCGGGCAGGTTGTCGAGGTCGACCACCCAGGTCCGCGACTGGTTCTCGAACGTGCGCTTGAACGGCTTGCGGCGGGTGTGCCGGATCGTGGTGGCGTACGACGTGGGCTCGGTGGGTCCGGCGGGGGTCTGGTCCCACTCGACGCCGAGCTTGGCGGCCGCCTCGACGCCGGATCTGGCGCCGTCCTCGTGGAAGCCCCAGCCGTGCCAGGCGCCGGCGAACACGACCCGGTCGGTGTCGCACTCGGGCAGGCGACGCTGGGCCGCCACGGAGGTCGGCGTGTAGATCGGGTGCTGGTACTCCATCGTCTCGATGACCGATCCCTGGTCGACGATGTCCTGGCCGCCGAGGGTGACGATGAAGCGCCGGCCGTCCGTGGGCACCGGCAGCCGCATGAGGCGGGTCATGTCATAGCTGACGGTCACAGTGCGGCTGTCGTCAGACGGCCGGCGCAGGTAGTTCCACGACGCCCGGGCACGCTTCGAGCGCGGCAGGACGCTGGTGTCGGTGTGCAGCTGGGCGGTGTTCGACGAGAACGGCATCGCCGAGAGCACCTCACGCTGGGTGGCGGTCGGGTCGGCCAGCACCTCGAGGGCCTGCGCGGGATGGGTCGCCACGACGACCGCGTCGAAGGTCTCGACCTCGCCGTTGCCATCGGTGATCTCGACACCGTTCGGCGTCTCGTGCACGGCAGTCACCTTGGTGCCGGTGCGTACGTCGGGAATCCGCGCGGCCACCTTCGCGACGTACTCGCGCGAGCCACCGGTGACGGTGCGCCACTGCGGTGACCCGAAGATCTGCAGCATCCCGTGGTGCTGCAGGAACGAGAACAGGTAGCGAGCCGGGTAGTCCAGCGCGATCGCCGGGTCACACGACCAGACGCACGCGACCAGCGACTCCATGAAGTGGGTGCGGAACAGCGGGGAGAACCGGCCGCGCTCCAGGAAGGAGGCAAGCGTCTCGTCGCTGTTGCTCTCGACGGTCTCGGCGAGCACTCGTCGAGCCATCCGGTGGAAGCGGGGGATCTCCACGAGCATCCGGAGGTACGCCGGACGCACGGCGTTGCGCCAGGTCGGGAACAGACCCGGGAACCCGAGAGCGCCGGCCCACTCCAGCTTGAAGTCGTCCGAGCGCACCGACATGGACATGTCGGAGTCCTGGGTCTGCACGTCGAGCTCGTCGAAGAGCCGCATCAGGTTGGGGTAGGTGCGCTCGTTGTGCACGATGAACCCGGTGTCGACAGGAATGCCGTCGACGACGTGGGTGTCGGCGTGCCCACCGAGCCTGGCGTCCGCCTCGAAGAGGGTGACGTGGGCCTCGCGGCCGAGCACGTGCGCGGCAGTCAGACCTGCCACCCCACTGCCGATCACCGCAACTCGTCGGTGCTTGGGGTCGCTCGACAGGCCCTCCCCGAGGGCGTGCTCGCTCACGCTTCGGCCTCGTCGAGCTCGAACAGTGCGATCGGCTTCGTCGTGGGCTTCTTCGACCCGCCCTCGGGCTCGACCGTGATCCCCACTCCGGTCGCCTTGGAGGCGTCCCCCCTGAGCAGGATCTTCTTGTCGCCCGGGGTAGTCATCAGGCCGGCGGGAGTCATCCCCCCAGACTTGTCCTGGAGCCAGAGCTCGAACGCCTTCCCGCGCGGGGGTGCGGCCATGTCGCGGGCGACCAGCACGGCTCGCCTCTCACTGGGCGAGTGGAACACCGTGGCCTTGGAGCCGTCGTCGAAGTCGATCGAGACGTGCTTGACGTCGGGGGCGGCGAGCACCTGGTCGGCGGCACTGATCGTGGTGCGGCTGGAGTTGTCCTGCCAGGGCTGGTAGGCCACGCCACCGGCGATGACCATGATGGCGGCGGCGACCGCGACCAGGGCGGCGATCCGGCGACGGCGCGGGCGCATCTGCAGCACCGGAGCAACGTCAGTCCTCTCCTCCTCGGCCGCGTCCCGTTCGACGGCGGCCTCGGGGGGGATCGGCCGGATGTTCTTGATGCCGGCCAGCACGGAGGCGCGCAGCTCTGGGGGAGGGGTGAGCGCGGCCTCGTCGGTCATCAGGGCGGTCGCCTCACGCAGGCTGGCAACCTCCTGCTGGCAGTCGACGCACTGTGCGAGGTGCCGCTCGAAGGCTGCTCGCTCGGCGTCGTCGAGTGCATCGACGGCGTATGCACCGGACAGTGCGTGCAGTGAGTCAGTCACTGTCCCACCCCCATCGTGTCGCGGAGACGGATCAGTCCGTCCCGGATTCGGGTCTTGGCCGTGCCCACAGGGAGATCCAGCATGGTGGCGACCTCCGTATGTGTGTAGCCCTTGAAGAATGCGAGCTCCAGCGCTTCTCGCTGGACCTCGGTCAGTGAGTCCATTGCCTGCCGGACCCTTCGTGCCTCCATCGAGGCGTGTGCTGCCTCGGCGGTGGAGTCGTGCTCCACGCCGTGGCTTCCTTCGTGGTACGCCGTGTCACGTCGGCTTCCTGCCTCGGCCGAACGAACCCGGTCGACGGCCTTGCGGTGCACCAGGGTGAGGATCCACGAGACGGCGCTGCCCTTGCCCTCGTCGAACCGGCTGGCGGTCCTCCAGATCTCGAGGAACGCTTCCTGTGCGACCTCCTCGGCCTGGCTCGGGTCGCGGACGACCCGCACTGCCAGTCCGTACGCCCGAGCTGCTGTCGCGTCGTACAACCTGGCGAAGGCGGCCTCGTCACCCCGGCCCGACAGCTTGAGCAAGGCGGCCAGGTCGCCGGCACTCGCCGGCCGACCGGGTACGCCCGAGACCTCCGGCTCCCCGTGGTGGGAGCCGGAGGTCTCGGAGTCGAACTGGTTCACGTAGAAACCTTCGCAGATCTTGAGGTCAGGTCACATGGCCGGCATGAGGACGCCGTCGATCACGTAGACCGTGGCGTTCGCCGTCTTGACGTTCCCGCAGATCACGTTGGCGTCTCCAATGGTGAACTCTTCGCCGGAGCCCTCAACCGTGATCTCGTCGCCGGCCAGCGTCTTGTGCGTGCCGGCCAGGTCCTCGGGAGCGATCTCGCCCTCGACGACGTGGTGGGTGAGGACCTTGGTCAGCGCCGGCTTGTCGGCCAGGAGCGCGTTGAGGTCCTTCTTGGGGATGGCGCCGAAGGCCTCGTTGGTCGGCGCGAACACGGTGAGCGCTGGTGCGGAGTTCAGCGTGTCGACGAGCTCGGCCGCGGTAACCGCGGCGACCAGGGTCTTGAGGAGCGGGTTCGCACTTGCGGCAGTGGCGACCGGAGCGGTGGACATGCCCTCGAAGGAGCCGTCACCCTTCTTCGGGACCGCAGCGCAACCGGGGCCGAACTCACCGCTCGCAGTGGAGCTGGTGCTCTCGGTCTTCTTCTCCTTGGGCGCGGAGCTCGAGGAGGAGCTGGAGTCGTCGGAACCGCATGCAGCCATTCCCATCGACATGGTGAGCGCCAGGGCTGCGAGGCCGGTGCGCTTGGTGGTCGTGCTGATCATGGTGATGCCTTTCGTTCGGCTGAGGTGCTTTGGTCGTGACAGGGGTTCGGTGCCGGAGCCCGGGCGGATTGGTGCAATCGCAGAAAAGATCAGCTGACCGTGACGACGACTTCCTGGACGCCGCTGGAGCCGTCGGGGAAGGGCGTCGCGCGGGTGGTCGTCTGGAGCTCACCGTTCTTGTCGGTGGCGCGTACGGCGATCTGATGGCTTCCCGAGTCGGCCTTCCAGGGCAGGTACCACTGGCGCCAGTACTCCACGCCCGCGCTCGGGCCGAGCTTGGCCTCCTGCCACTTGCCGCCGTCGAGCCGGACCTCGACCTTGGCCACGCCGGCGGGCTGGGCCCAGGCGACCCCGCCGATGACGGTCTCGCCTGCGTCGATGGTGGAGAGCGGCTGGGGCGTGTCGACCCGGCTGGAGACCTTGATCGGTCCGTCGGTGGCCCATTTGCGCTTGGTCCAGTAGGCCTCGCGCTCGTCGTACGTCGTGAGGGTGAGCTTCTCGAGCCACTTGGTCGCGCCCACGAAGCCGTAGATGCCCGGGGTGATCAACCGGACCGGGAACCCGTGCTGGCGGGGCAGGGGCTCGCCGTTCATGCCGAAGGCGAGGATCGTGTTTCGTCCGTCGAGAGCGACCTTCAGCGGTGTGCTGATCGTGAAGCCGTCGACCGCGGTGCTGAGGATCTGGTCGGCCTTGTCGCCGACGCCTGCCCGGTCGAGCACGTCCTTGATGGGTACGCCGAGCCAGCGGGCCGACCCGACCAGCTTGCCGCCGACCTCGTTGCTCACACAGGTGAGCGTGATGTCGTGCTCGACGACGTCCATCTTGGTCAGCTCGTCGAAGGTCAGGCTGAGCTTCTTCTCGACGTCACCGTCGACCGTGAGCGACCAGGACTCGACGTCCACGACGGGGACGGTCAGGTTGGTGTCCACGCGGTAGAAGTCCGCGCGGGGGGTGACGAAGCGGCTGATGCCGTCGTACTTCTCCTCCAGGCCGGGCGGGAGCGCCGGGAGGGGGCGAGCCGCCTTGGGCAGCACGATGTCGGAGATCTTGTTGCGCGTGCGGATGATCCACTGACCGGTTCCGGCGAGGACCACGGCCGCACCCGCCACGGCACCGGCGCCGAGCAGGAAGCCGCGGCGTGACGGCGCAGGGTCTCCATGCCGAGCCTGTGCGGGGGATCCGCCACCGCGGACGAGATAGGCCAGGACCACGAGGCCGACCAGCGCTGTGACCAGCGCAGGCAGCACGTCGAGCGGTCCCGCCGCAGGCTGGACCAGGGCGCACGCTCCCGCGGCGGCAACCAGGAGGACCAACAAGGTGGCGCCGACGGCAAAGTTGCGCCGGGCCAGGATCCCGGCCACCCCGGCCAGCAGCAGCGTGCCGGCGAGGACGCTGCCGATCAGCACCGGCTTGTCGGCACTGCCGAGCTCACGGACGGCCCACACCTTCAGCGGCGTGGGAGTCAGGTTGATCACCGCAGTCCCCACGGCCAGGACCGGCGAGGAGGCGGGCACGAGCAGAGACGCCACGAGGTGTCCTGCCGCCGTGCCCGCGAGCGCGGCAATGATGCCCGCCATGAATGGGGCGAGCTTCTTCTGATCAGCCATGAAGGTCGTTCGTCGCGGACGCCTCATCGGATGGGTCGGCGGATGGTCGACGGCTGGGTCGGCGAACCTTCAGCGCAGGGCAGGATGGACGCGTGATCGTCGTCCGCACCGCAGTTCCCGCCGATGTCGCCGCGGTGACCCGGCTGGAGGATGAGTGCCTCGGCGCTGACGCGTGGAGCGAGGGACTGGTCCGCGAGGGCATCGTCGGGGCTCTGCCGACAGTGGCCTATCTCGTTGCCGAGGCGGATGACGAGGTCGTTGGGCACGCGGTCGTGTCGACGGCCGGCGACATCGCCGAGCTCCAGCGGATCGCCGTCGATCACGGGCACCGCCGTAACGGCGTCGCATCGGCTCTGCTGGCGGGCGTCCTGCACGTTGCCGGTCGCTCGGAGGCCGACCGGCTCCTGCTCGAGGTGCGCGAGGACAACCGCGCGGCACTCGCCTTCTACGCCGGCAGCGGCTTCACCGAGGTGGACCGGCGACCGCGGTACTACGCCGACGGCGCCACCGCAGTGGTGCTTCGGCTCGGTCTCGGCCGCGGCTGCGGCACCAGAACGTCCTGACTCTCAACTGTCAGCTGGTGAAGTGGGCCTCTGAGCACGCTGGTGTTCGTGGCACGTGCACAATGGCGCGGTGACCACCCCCTCGACCTCCGCACCCCTGGTGCTCGGCATCGAGACCTCGTGCGACGAGACCGGGGTGGGCATCGTGCGCGGTCACTCCCTGCTCGCCGATGCGATCGCCTCCTCGGTCGATGAGCACGCGCGGTTCGGCGGCGTCGTACCCGAGGTCGCGTCGCGCGCCCACCTCGAGGCGATGGTGCCCACGATCGAGCGCGCCTGCGAGACGGCCGGGGTGTCACTGACCGACGTCGACGCGATCGCCGTGACCGCGGGCCCGGGACTGGCCGGCGCGCTGCTCGTGGGAGTCGCCGCCGCGAAGTCGCTGGCCCTCGGGCTCGACAAGCCGCTGTACGGCGTGAACCACCTCGCTGCGCACGTTGCGGTGGACCAGCTCGAGCACGGCCCGCTCCCGGACCCTTGCCTCGCGATGCTGGTGTCCGGCGGCCACTCCTCGCTGCTGCGGGTGGGCGACGTGACCGCGTCGGTCGAGCCGCTGGGGTCCACGATCGACGACGCCGCGGGAGAGGCCTTCGACAAGGTGGCGCGGCTGCTCGGTCTGCCGTTCCCCGGCGGCCCCCACATCGACCACGCCGCCCTGTCCGGCTCATCGGTCGCCATCGACTTCCCGCGCGGGCTGTCCTCGCGGCGCGACCTCGAGCGGCACCGCTTCGACTTCTCGTTCTCCGGACTGAAGACCGCCGTCGCGCGGTGGGTGCAGGCGTGCGAGGACTCCGGCGACCCCGTGCCGGTCGCCGACGTCGCAGCCTCCTTCCAGGAGGCGGTGTGTGACGTGCTCACCCGCAAGGCGGTCGGGGCCGCCGTCTCCGAGGGCATCGAGGACATCCTCATCGGCGGCGGCGTGGCAGCGAACTCGCGACTGCGTGTCCTGGCCGAGGAACGGGCGGCCAAGCAGGGCATTCGCGTGCGCGTTCCTCGTCCGGGACTGTGCACCGACAACGGCGCCATGGTCGCCGCGCTCGGCGCCGAGATGCTCGCGCGCGGTCGCGCGCCGTCCGCGCTCGACCTGCCGGCCGACTCCTCGATGCCGGTCGAGCAGGTCCTCGCAGTCTGATCCCGTTCGTCCGCACCACCCGTCCACAAACCAGCCGTCCACCAGGAGGAGCTCCATGCAGCAGGTCAAGGCCGTCGTCGCGCGCAGCAAGGGGGCACCCGTCTCCATCGAGACGATCAACGTGCCCGACCCCGGGCCCGGCGAGGCCGTCGTACAGATCCAGGCCTGCGGGGTGTGCCACACCGACCTGCACTACCGGGAGGGCGGCATCAACGACGAGTTCCCGTTCCTGCTCGGTCACGAGGCGGCCGGGGTCGTCGAGTCGGTCGGCGAGGGTGTCACAGACGTGGCGCCCGGCGACTTCGTCGTACTCAACTGGCGAGCGGTCTGCGGCGACTGCCGGGCCTGCAACCGCGGTGAGCCCTGGTACTGCTTCGCCACCTTCAACGCCACCCAGAAGATGACGCTCGCCGAAGGGGACGACGCCGGCACCGAGCTCTCGCCTGCGCTGGGGATCGGTGCGTTCGCGGAGAAGACCCTGGTCGCCTCCGGCCAGTGCACGAAGGTCGACCCGGATGCACGCGCTGCCGCTGTCGGGCTGCTCGGCTGCGGAGTCATGGCCGGCCTCGGTGCGGCGATCAACACAGGCAACGTGGGCCGCGGGAAGTCGGTTGCCGTCATCGGGTGTGGCGGTGTCGGCGTCGCCGCCATCGCGGGTTCGGTCCTTGCCGGTGCGTCGAAGATCATCGCCGTCGACATCGACCCACGGAAGCTCGAGGTAGCCACACGGATGGGCGCCACGCACACGGTCAACAGCACCGAGCAGGAGCCGGTCGAGGCCATCCAGGCGCTCACCGGCGGCTTCGGCGCCGACGTGGTGATCGACGCGGTCGGTGTTCCGGAGACCTGGAGGCAGGCGTTCTACGCACGCGACCTGGCGGGCACCCTCGTCATGGTCGGGGTCCCGACACCGGAGATGAAGATCCCCGAGATCCCGCTGATCGACGTGTTCGGCAGGGGAGGGGCGCTGAAGTCCAGCTGGTACGGCGACTGCCTGCCGAGCCGCGACTTCCCGATGCTGGTGGACCTCTACCAGCAGGGCCGACTCGACCTGGACGCGTTCGTCTCCGAGGAGATCGGGCTCGACGACGTCGAGGCAGCCTTCGACAAGATGAGCTCCGGTGACGTGCTTCGATCGGTGGTGATCCTGTGAGCGTCCGTGTCGACCACGCCGTCTCCAGCGGGACGTTCTCCCTGGACGGCGAGACCCACGAGGTGGACAACAACATCTGGGTGATCGGTGACGACGACGAGTGCATCGTCATCGACGCGCCGCACAACGTCGCCGACATCCTCGCGGTGGTGGGTGGGCGCACGGTGAAGGCGATCGTCTGCACCCACGCCCACGACGACCACGTGCGGGTCGCCCCCGAGCTGCGCGAGCGCGTCGGCGCACCGATCCTGCTGCACCCGGCGGACCAGCCGGTCTGGGAGCTCACCCACACCGACCACCTCTGGGACGTCGACCTCGAGGACGGGCAGACGGTCAAGGTCGGCGGTGCCGCGCTCAAGGTGCTGCACACGCCCGGCCACGCGCCCGGTGCGGTGTGCCTCTACGTGCACGACCTCGGTTGCGTGTTCACCGGCGACACCCTCTTCCAGGGCGGCCCCGGTGCCACCGGCCGGTCGTTCAGCGACGAGGACCTGATCAAGGAGTCGATCCGGGCGAAGCTGTTCGCGCTGCCTGACGAGACCGTCGTACACACCGGCCACGGGGACGACACGACCATCGGAGCCGAGCGCGCGGGCCTGGAGTGACGTCGAGGTCTCGCCCGGAGTCGTCTTCGCCGGGCTGCTGCTGGTCAGCCTGGTGATGTTCCTGCTGCCGGCCGACAACCTCTCGCCCAACGCCCCCAACGACAAGGTCACCCACCTGCTGACGTTCGCGGTGCTCGCGCTCTCCGGACGCTGGGCCGGGGTGCCGGTGGTTGCACTGCTGGTCGGGCTGACGGCGTACGCCGCGGCCACGGAGGTGCTCCAGGCCGTGCTGCCGATCAACCGGCACGGCGACCTGCGTGACCTCCTTGCCGATTTCGGCGGGGTGCTGGTCGGGCTGGCGGTGAGCTGGGCGTGGGTCCGGTGGCGGTCGGGCGGTCCTCGCTAGTTGCGGGCTCTTTGGTCTCGTCTGTCCGCTCGCTTCGCTCGCTGCTCGACCACCGGTGGTTGCTGAGGCGTCGTGCTGAGGCGTCGCGTCTTGCGGTCCTTGGTCTCGTCTGACCGCTCGCTTCGCTCGCTGCTCGACCACCGGTGGTTGCGGCCGCTGCTCGACACCGGTGGTTGCCGTGGATGCTCGACTGCCGGTGGTTGCGGTGCTGCTCAGAGCGGTTGGACGAGCAGGGCGGTGCCCTTGTCGGCTATGCGGGTGAGCACCAGGGTGGCCTCCTCGTCGCCTCGCAGGGAGAGGCGCTTGCGCAGCTCGTCGGGTACGACGGAGACGCCGCGCTTCTTGATGGTCAGCCGTCCGATCCCGCGTTCGCGCAGCGCGGCCTTGAGCGGCTTCTCGCGGAACGGCACCTCCTCGAGCACCCGGTAGCCGCGGGCGAACGGAGTGCGGAAGGCCTTCTCGGCGGTGACGTAGGCGATGTGCTCGTCGAGGAGGTGACCGCCCACACCGGCGGCGACGGCAGTGACCAGACCGGCCCGGATCACCGCGCCGTCGGGCTCGTAGAGGAAGTCGGCGAGCGCGCCGGCGGGTGCGCCCGGGTCGTCCTCGTCGGTGAGCGTCGCCAGCCCTCCGTCGCCGATGACCGTGGCCCGCCGACGGGTGGTGGCGAGCCGGGAAGACCACAGCACCGCCTCCTTGACCTCGCGGTGGTCGCTGACCCACTCCGCCTCGACGCCCTCGGGCACCAGGTCGTGCGGGATCCCAGGGGCGACCTTCACGCAGGAGGCGCGGCCCAGCAGGGTCTGCACGAAGCCCCACGGCGGGGTCCAGTCGTCGACGTCGAAGCTGCGTCCGCGCGCGGACCTGCGCGCCGGGTCGGCGAAGGCCACGTCGAAGGGCGAGGTGTCGACCGTGGTCGCGTCCGCGACGGTGACGGCACCCCCGATGCCGAGTGCCTCGAGGTTGGCCTCCGCGACCGCGACGCGCACGGGGTCGAGGTCGACCCCGGCACAGGTGATCCCGGCCCGGGCGAAGGCGACCAGGTCGCCGCCGATGCCGCAGCCGAGGTCGATCAGCGTCGACGTGTCGGCCGCGCGCAGCCGCGCCGCCCGATGAGTGGCGACCGGCATCCGGGTGGCCTGCTCGAGGCCTTCGGGCGTGAAGTACATCCGCTCCGCGAGGTCACCGAACTTCTCCGCCGCCCGCTTACGCAGCTGCACCTGGGTGATCGCCGCAGCGACGTGTTCGGGGCTCGCGATGCGCCGAAGCGCGGCCTGCGCCGCCAGCGAGTCGGCACCGGCGTCCGTTGCCGCCACCAGCAGCCGTTGCCCGTCGTGGGTGAGCAGCCAGCGGAAGGCATCGAGGTCCACCCAGCCATCCTCGCATCGCCCGGGACCCGCTCTGGCACTCACTGGGTGCGAGTGCTAGTTTTTCCATTGGCACTCTCCCGGTGAGTGTGCCAGCGCTTGTGCCGACGTACGACCCCCGCGACGGCGTACTCACACAGGCGGAAACTTCCGAAAACCAACGACAGTGTGGAAAGTAGAGGTTGATCAGAAGTGTCGGTCAACATCAAGCCCCTCGAGGACCGGATCGTCGTCAAGGCGCTGGACGCCGAGCAGACCACGGCCTCCGGTCTGGTCATCCCGGACACCGCCAAGGAGAAGCCGCAGGAGGGCGAGGTCATCGCCGTCGGTCCCGGCCGATTCAACGAAGACGGTGACGAGCGCATCCCGATGGACATCTCTGTCGGCGACAAGGTCATCTACAGCAAGTACGGCGGCACCGAGGTCAAGTACTCCGGCGAGGAGTACCTCATCCTCTCCGGCCGCGACGTGCTCGCGATCGTTTCCTGAACCATTCTTCTGTCGAGTGCTCACGTGGCTGCCCATGGCGTCCACTGAGCACTCGACTGCTTTCAAGGAGTAACTGAATGCCCAAGATCCTGGAGTTCGACGAGGACGCCCGCCGCTCACTCGAGCGCGGCGTCGACAAGCTCGCCAACGCCGTCAAGGTGACGCTCGGCCCCCGTGGTCGCTACGTCGTCCTGGACAAGAAGTGGGGTGCCCCCACGATCACCAACGACGGTGTCACCGTCGCCCGCGAGATCGAGCTGGACGACCCGTTCGAGAACCTCGGTGCCCAGCTCACCAAGGAAGTTGCCACCAAGACCAACGACGTCGCCGGTGACGGTACGACGACCGCGACCGTGCTCGCCCAGTCGATGGTCCACGAGGGCCTGCGCTTCGTTGCCGCCGGCATCAACCCGATGGGCCTCAAGCGCGGCATGGACAAGGCCACCGAGGCCGTCAACGAGGCGCTCAGCAAGGCTGCTCGCGACGTCGACGACCGCAAGGACATGGCCGCCGTCGCCACCGTCTCCAGCCGCGACGAGGTCATCGGCGAGCTGCTCGCCGAGGCGTTCGACAAGGTCGGCAAGGACGGCGTGATCACCGTCGAGGAGTCCAACACCATGGGCACCGAGCTGGAGTTCACCGAGGGGATGCAGTTCGACAAGGGCTACCTGTCGCCGTACTTCGTCACCGACCAGGAGTCGATGGAGGCCGTCCTCGACGAGCCCTACATCCTGCTGCACCAGGGCAAGATCTCCGCGATCGCCGAGATGCTGCCCCTGCTGGAGAAGGTCATCCAGGCCGGCAAGCCGCTGTTCATCCTCGCCGAGGACGTGGAGGGCGAGGCGCTCTCCACCCTGGTGGTCAACAAGATCCGCGGCACCTTCAACGCGGTCGCGGTGAAGAGCCCGGCGTTCGGTGACCGTCGCAAGTCGATGATGCAGGACATCGCCACCCTGACCGGTGGCCAGGTCATCGCCCCCGAGGTCGGCCTCAAGCTCGACCAGGTCGGTCTCGACGTGCTCGGCACCGCCCGCCGCATCGTGGTGACCAAGGACAACACCACGATCGTCGAGGGTGGCGGCAATGCCGACGAGGTCAACGGCCGCGTCAACCAGATCAAGGCCGAGATCGAGTCCACCGACTCCGACTGGGACCGCGAGAAGCTCCAGGAGCGCCTCGCGAAGCTGGCCGGCGGCGTGTGCGTCGTCAAGGTCGGTGCTGCCACCGAGGTGGAGCTCAAGGAGAAGAAGCACCGCATCGAGGACGCTGTCTCCGCCACCCGTGCGGCCATCGAAGAGGGCATCGTCCCCGGCGGTGGCTCCGCCCTGATCCACGCGGCCGCCGTGCTCGAGGGTGACCTCGGCCTGGCCGACGACGAGGCGATGGGCGTGCGGATCGTGCGCAAGGCCGTCGACGAGCCGCTTCGGTGGATCGCCGAGAACGGTGGCGACGAGGGCTACGTCGTGATCTCCAAGGTCCGCGAGCTCGGCGTCGGCAACGGCTACAACGCCGCGACCCGCGAGTACGGCGACCTGGTCGCCCAGGGCGTGCTCGACCCGGTCAAGGTCACCAAGTCGGCGCTCGTCAACGCCTCCTCGATCGCGGGCATGCTGCTCACGACCGAGACCCTGATCGTGGACAAGCCCGAAGAGGAAGAGGCCGACGCGGCCGGTCACGGCCACGGTCACGGCCACTGACGGTTCGCCCCTGACGGATAAAACCTGACGGATTCACTGGGTACCCAGTGAAACAGCCACTTTCCACGCGTTGCGACGCGAGGGAAGTGGCTGTTTTCGTGGGGGAGCACTTGTGGTCGCGGCCACCGGGGCGGGAACCTAGGCCCAGCAGCTGACCCAACAGTCAGGTTCCAGTCGTCGGGAGAGCCATGCCGCCACCGCTCGTCGTGGTCATGGGCGTGTCCGGATCGGGCAAGTCCACCGTGGGGGCCGCCGTCGCGCAGCGGCTCCGGGTGCCTTACGCCGATGCGGACGACCTCCATCCGCAGGCCAACATCGAGAAGATGACCGCCGGGAAGGCGCTCGACGACCACGACCGGCACCCGTGGCTGGAGACGGTCGGTGAGTGGCTCGCCGGGCAGGACGAGGCCGGTGGCGTGATGAGCTGCTCGGCCCTGAAGCGCAAGTACCGCGACCAGCTGCGCCACCACGCGTCGCGAGTCGAGTTCCTGCTGCTCCACGGCACGCTCGAGGTCATCGCCCGGCGCCAGGCCAGCCGGCCCGGACACTTCATGCCCGCGTCGCTGCTGCAGTCTCAGTTCGCCACCCTCGAGCCGCTGGCACCCGACGAGAACGGTCTGGTGGTCGACGTCGACCAGAGCGTCGACGCCATCGTTCAGGCGTACGTCGTCCACCACGAGCAGGAGACCAGGAGGACGCAATGACAGGAGCACTCATGTTCGCCCTACCCCTGGCCGCAGGTCGTGGGGATTGTGATCTAGCGGTTCTCACAGCAGCGGCACGAACCGGTAGCTCCCGTGCTCGCTCGTCTCGAGGTCCTCTCCGTGACGGATACCCAGCGTCATCGTGCCGTTCACCGGCACCACGATCCGGCCGCCCTCCGCCAGCTGGTCGACCAGCTGCGCCGGCATCCCCCTGGCTTCGGCGGACACCAGGATCCGGTCGTACGGCGCAGCCCACGGCCAGCCGAGCACACCGGTGGCAGCCGGCCGGATCGATGCGTGTGAGTACGCCGTTGCCCGCGCCAGGTTCTCCGCCCCCCACTCCGCCAGCTCGGGCACCAGCTCGACGCCGATGACCGAGCCTTGCTCCCCGGTCAGGTGCGCCAGAAGCGCAGTGCTCCAGCCCGACCCCGCGCCGACGTCGAGGACCAGGTCGCCGGGCCGCACCTCCAGCAGCCGCAGCATCGCCTCCACGGTCCGCGGCTGGGAGTTGGTCTGGCCGTGCCCGATCCGGATCGGCCCGTCGAAACCGGCGCGCAGGCGCTCGCGGCGGGGCAGGAACCTCGCCCGCGGCACCGCCCGGAACGCGGCGCTGACCGGATCCATGACCCCACTCAACCACCACGCCTGGGTGCGTTTGTTGACACGCTCGCAACATCCGCGCCGTCGATCCGCAACACACACGGGCAACAGTGGCCCCATGTTCTTCCGCGTCCGCACCTCGCTGACCGAACGCCCCGGTGCGCTCGCCCTGCTGGCCACCCGCTGCGGTGACGCCGGCCTGAACATCCTCGGCCTGCAGATCTTCCCCGACCTCGGGACCGTCACCGACGAGCTGGTGATCAGTGCGCCCGAGACCTGGACCGCGGGAGCGGTCGCCGAGCTCGTGAGTGGTGCAGGCGGAAACGAGGTGAGCGTCGAACCCTGCACCACTCACGACCTGATCGACCAGCCGACGCGATGGCTGAACGCGGCCCACGACGTGGTGGCGGATCCAGCGCTCCTGCCCGCCTTGCTGGAGAAGCTGCTCGGTCCGCACCCCGAGAAGTGGAGCGCCGCCGAGCACTCGCGGGCCGCTTCACTGCGCGCACTCGCCGACTCGGTCGACGGGCAGCCGGCCTCGCCGGACCCGGCCCCCGTGGAGTACGACGAGACACCCAGCGGCGTCGTCGCCCGGATCGGTGCCCACGTGATCGGAGTGGCCGCGTTCGCGCTGACCAGTGGCCGCGAGCTGACCATCGAGGTCGCCCCGGCCTGGCGAAGGCTCGGGATCGGCACCAACCTGCTCACCCGGGCGGCGTCACAGGCTGCCGCCGAAGGGGAGGAGGAGATCGTGCTGCTGGCACCGGCCGACGACGAGGGATTCGTGTCCATGGTGTCCGGTGCGGGGCTGCGCGCCCGGATCAAGGTCAGGGACGGCATGCTGCAGGCACGCATCGTCGTCACCGGCGTACGACGCTCACCCGGCTCCTCGGGCAGGTTGGCGGCGGTGCCGCGCGCGGATCCGGCAGACACCCACAGTTAGACTGGGAGCCCATCGCCCGCACGGAAGGGCCCCCGGATTCGATGAGCTCAGAAGTCCCCGGAAAGTTCGCGCCGCTCGGCCTGACCTACGACGACGTACTCCTGCTGCCCGGCGAGACCGACGTCATCCCCAGTGAGGTCGACACCCGCACCCGGCTGACCCGTGGGATCACGCTGCACACCCCGCTGATCTCGAGCGCGATGGACACCGTCACCGAGTCGCGGATGGCGATCGCGATGGCCCGCCAGGGCGGCATCGGCATCCTGCACCGCAACCTCTCGATCGAGGACCAGGCCTACCAGGTCGACCTGGTCAAGCGGACCCAGACCGGCATGATCTCCAACCCGGTCACGATCGGTCCCGACAAGACGCTGGAGGAGCTCGACCACATCTGCGGCGAGTACCGCGTCTCCGGACTTCCCGTCGTCGACACCGACGACCGCCTCCTCGGCATCATCACCAACCGTGACCTGCGGTTCACCCCCGTTGCGGAGTGGGCCACCACGAAGGTCGACGAGGTGATGACCCCGATGCCGCTGATCACCGCGCCGGTGGGAATCAGCCGCGAGGACGCGACCACGCTGCTGCGCCAGCACAAGCGCGAGCGACTCCCCATCGTCGACGAGCAGGGCCGGCTGACGGGGTTGATCACGGTCAAGGACTTCGTGAAGTCCGAGCAGTTCCCACACGCCTCCAACGACGCCGACGGTCGGCTCCTCGTGGGTGCGGCCGTCGGATACTTCGGCGAGGCCTGGCAACGCGCGACGACACTGGTCGAGGCCGGCGTCGACGTGCTCGTGGTCGACACCGCCCACGGCCACGCACGGCTGCTGCTCGACATGATCCGCAGGCTCAAGACCGATCCCTCGACACAGCACGTGCAGATCGTCGGCGGCAACGTCGCCACTCGCGAGGGCGCCCAGGCGCTCGTCGACGCTGGCGCCGACGCGGTCAAGGTCGGCGTGGGTCCGGGTTCCATCTGCACGACCAGAGTGGTGGCCGGGGTCGGCGTACCCCAGGTCACGGCGATCTACGACGCCTCGCTGGCGTGCGGGCCGGCCGACGTACCCCTGATCGCCGACGGCGGCCTGCAGTACTCCGGCGACATCGCCAAGGCCCTCGTGGCCGGCGCCGAGTCGGTCATGTTCGGCTCGCTTCTTGCCGGCTGCGAGGAGAGCCCCGGCGAGCTGGTCTTCGTCAACGGCAAGCAGTACAAGTCCTACCGCGGGATGGGGTCCCTCGCCGCGATGTCCAGCCGTGGCAAGAAGTCCTACTCCAAGGACCGCTACTTCCAGGCGGACGTCGTCAGCGACGACAAGATCGTGCCGGAAGGCATCGAGGGCCAGGTCGCCTACCGCGGTCCGTTGTCCGCTGTCGCCCACCAGCTGCTCGGCGGCCTGCACCAGTCGATGTTCTACGTCGGTGCCCGCGACATCGCCGAGCTGCGCGAGAAGGGCCGCTTCGTGCGGATCACCTCCGCGGGGCTCAAGGAGAGCCACCCTCACGACGTACAGATCACCGCCGAGGCACCGAACTACTCCTGGCGCTGAGCGGTGCTCGAGATCCGGCCAATCCAGGACTCGGACTGGCCGCAGGTGCACGACCTCGTGGTCGAGGTCGCCTCGGCCGGCGAGACCTATGCGATGGACGTGCCTCGGACGGTGGCGGAGACACGGGAGTTCTGGACCGGCCAGCAGGTGGTCGTAGCGGTCGACGGGGAGACCGTCCTGGGCAGCGCCAAGATGGGCCCGAACCACCCGGCCCAGGGAGCCCACGTGGGCACCGCTTCCTTCGTGGTCGCACCGGCAGCCCGTGGTCGCGGCATCGGCCGTGCCCTTGGTGAGTACGTCGTGGAATGGCACCGCGTAGAAGGCTTCGCCGGGATCCAGTTCAACGCCGTCGTCTCGACCAACACCGGTGCGGTGAAGCTCTGGCAGTCGCTCGGCTTCGAGACGATCGGCACCGTGCCCGGGGCGTTCCGGCTCCCCGACTCGTCGTATGTCGACCTGCTGGTGATGTACCTGCGGCTGGAGGACCGGTGAGGGTTGCGGAGATCCGCCGCTACCCGGTGAAGTCGATGGGCGGCGAGTCCCTGGAGTCGGTGGAGGTGGACTCGCGAGGGCTGGTGGGCGACAGGTGGTTCGCCGTCGTCGACTCCGAGGGCAAGCTGGGATCGGGCAAGAACTCCCGCCGGTTCCGTCGCTTCGACGCGATCTTCGAGTACGGCGCGGCGATGGCTGGTGGCGAGGTGCAGGTGGCCGGGCCCTCGGGCAGCTGGCTGGTCGGCGACGCCGAGCTCGACCGGGCCCTGGGCAAGCACGTGGGCGCAGAGGTCCGCCTGCTCGCCGAGGCGGGCACGCCCCACCAGGACGCCGGCCAGGTCTCCCTCGTCGGCACGGCCTCGCTCGACTGGTGCCGCGAGCACCTCGGCGTCGACGGGGATCGCCGCCGGATCCGGCCCAACCTGGTGGTGGAGACCACTGAGCCGTTCGTGGAGGAGGGGTGGGGCGGCGCCACGATCCGCGTCGGTGGTGTCGAGCTCACCGTGGTGGAGCGCATCGAGCGGTGCCGGATGGTCGACATCGCCCAGGAGGGGCTCGACGAGCAGCCCGGCTGGCTGAAGGCGCTGGGGCGGGAGCGCGACCTGTCCCTGGGCGTCTACGCCGACGTCGCTGGGGTCGGCAGCGTGGCCGTCGGTGATCGTGTGGACGTCGTGCCCATGAAACACTCGCCGCGTGACTGAGATCGAGATCGGGCGCGCCAAGCGCGGACGCCGGGCCTACGCCTTCGACGACATCGCAATCGTGCCGAGCCGCCGCACGCGCGACCCCGAAGAGGTCTCCACCGCGTGGCAGATCGACGCCTACCGGTTCGAGCTGCCGATCCTCGCGGCCCCCATGGACTCGGTGATGTCACCGGACACCGCGATCGCGTTCGGGCAGTACGGCGGACTCGGCGTACTCAACCTCGAAGGCCTCTGGACGAGGTACGACGACCCCACGGACCTGCTCGAGGAGGTGTCCACGCTCCAGGCGCCGGACGCCGTACGCCGGATGCAGGAGATCTACACGGAGCCGATCCGGCCCGACCTGATCACCGAGCGGATCCGCCAGGTGCGCGACGCCGGCGTGACCGTGGCGGCCAGCCTCAGCCCACAGCGGACCAAGGAGTTCGCCAAGACCGTCGTGGACGCGGGCGTCGACATGTTCGTCATCCGCGGCACCACCGTCAGCGCCGAGCACGTGAGTGCGCAGGCCGAGCCGCTGAACCTCAAGGAGTTCATCTACGAGCTCGACGTCCCGGTGATCGTCGGCGGCTGTGCCACCTACCAGGCAGCGCTGCACCTGATGCGCACCGGCGCGGCCGGTGTCCTCGTCGGGTTCGGGGGAGGGGCCGCGCACACGACGCGGACCGTCCTCGGTGTCGCCGTACCCATGGCGAGTGCGGTGGCCGACGTCGCCGCCGCCCGTCGTGACTACATGGACGAGTCCGGCGGCCGCTACGTGCACGTCATCGCCGACGGATCGATCGGACGCAGTGGTGACATCGCCAAGGCAGTGGCGTGTGGCGCCGACGCCGTGATGATCGGCTCCCCGTTGGCCCGCGCCACCGACGTCCCTGGACGGGGCTTCCACTGGGGCGCCGAGGCGCACCACGCCGACCTGCCACGTGGCGAGCGGGTGGAGTTCGGAACCGTCGGCACGTTGCAGGAAATCCTGTTCGGTCCCTCCCGCGTCGCCGACGGAACGATGAATCTGATGGGTGCCCTGCGCAGGGCCATGGCCACGACCGGTTACACCGAGCTCAAGGAGTTCCAGCGCATCGAGGTCGTCGTCCAGTAGCCGACTGAACCGCGCGTCGGGGCCAAACGATTGACACACCGCGCGATCACCGCTCGGATGGTCCCGGAGGACCTAATCCCGGAGGTCCAGAAAGCAGGCTGACCGTGTCTGACGCCTCGACCGCAACGTCCACCGACGAGCTCGACGACAGTCCTCTGAAGCGGTCGATCACCGGCCGGCTCCTGTTCTTCTACGTCCTCGGAGACGTGCTCGGCTCCGGCATCTACGTGCTCATCGGTGCCGTCGCCGGCGAGGTGGGTGGAGCGTTCTGGGCCGCCTTCGCCGTGGGTGTCACGGTCGCCGCCTTCACCGGGTTGGCGTACGCCGAGCTGGCGACGAAGTTCCCCCAGGCAGCCGGAGCATCGCTCTACGTCAACAAGGCCTTCAAGAACAAGATCCTGACGTTCCTGGTGACGGTGCTGTACCTCTCGGCCACCTTCGCCGCCGCAGGCTCACTCGCGGCCGGTTTCGCGAAGTACTTCGGACAACTCTGGGAGCTTCCGCCGACCCTGCTCGTGATGATCGTGTTCATCCTGTTCCTCGCGTTCATCAACTACATCGGCATCACCGAGTCGGTCGTCGTCAACATGATGATGACCATCGTCGAGGTGACCGGCCTTGCGATCGTGCTGATCGCCGGCGCGATGTACATCGGGCAGGGGAAGGCCAAGTTCGAAACCCTCACCGACTTCAGCAGCGGCGACAACATCATCTTCGCGATCATCGCCGGTGTGGCACTGGCCTTCTTCGCGATGACTGGCTTCGAGAACGCTGCGAACGTCGCCGAGGAGACCATCGACCCGCAGAAGGCGTTCCCACGGGCCCTCATCGGCGGCATGATCGCGGCCGGATTCATCTACGTACTTGTCTCGATCGCCGCGGGCCTCACGGTGCCCGTCGACACGCTTGCCAACTCCGACGCCGCGCTGCTCGAGGTGATCCGGGCCGGGATCCTGCCGATCACCGTGTCGGTGATGGTGACGATCTTCGCCGTCATCGCCATGATCGCGATCACCAACACCACCTTGGTCCAGGTGGTCACCCAGTCCCGGATCCTCTACGGCATGGCGCGCGAGGACGTCGTCCCCGGAGTCTTCGCCAAGGTGCACGCCTCTCGTCGCAGCCCGTGGGTCGCCCTGATCTTCAGCGCCATCGTCGTGATCTCGCTCCTGGTGATCGGCACCCTCCTCAACGAGGCAGGTTTCAAGGTCGACATCGTTGAGCGGCTGGCCGCCGTGACCGTCGTGCTGCTGCTCGTCGTCTACGCCGGGGTGATCATCTCCTGCTTCAAGCTGCGCGGGACGGGCGAGACCGACCGGACCTTCCGTGCGCCGTCGGCCCTCCTGGTGCTCGGACTGGTGGGCAACCTGGTGGTGCTCGCCTACGTGATCTACGACGATCCGACATCGCTGCTGTGGTGCGCGGGGCTGGTGGGCATGGGCGCCCTGCTGTACGTGATCGAGTACTTCTTCGGCTACCGAAACCGGCCGGCCACCGCCGAACGTGGCGACCCGGAGAGCATCGACGGAAAGGGGAACTGAGATGCACATCATCGTCGCCGTGGACGGTTCGAAGCAGTCTCTGCTAGCCGCGAAGCACCTGAAGTCGTTCGCGGATCCCGAGAAGATCGACAACGTCTCGGTCATCGCAGTGGTGAGCCCGTACGCCTCTGTCTCGTTCGCCGAGGAGATCAGCCCGAGTGCCTCGAGCACAGCGGACCAGACCTTCCGCGACGCGGCCGAGGCGGCCGTCGCCACCGTTGCGGCCGTGTTCGACGGATGGGGTCCCAAGGTCCAGACGCGCGTGCGCAGCGGCTCACCGGCCAACGAGATCGTCAAGGCGGCCAAGGCGCTGGGTGCCGACCTCGTCGTGGTCGGTAGCGGAAGTCGTGGCCTCAGCGACACGGTCCTGCTCGGGAGCACGGCTCAGCGGGTGCAGCACTCTGCACCCTGCCCAGTGCTCGTCGTACGCCCTGCGCCGCGGAAGTCACGCAAGTCCCGGGGCACCCGCCGCCGGTAGTGGTCGAGCCAACGGCCTTCACCTCACCAGGCCGTCAGCCACCGGCTGACAGACTCGGGGCATGACGCTGACTGGGGACCTCGGGCCGGGCTCGCGCGCGAAGGCGCTCGATGCGATGGCGTCCGGCGAGCTCGACGTGCTCGTCGTAGGAGCTGGGGTTGTCGGCGCCGGAGCGGCCCTCGACGCCGTCTCCCGCGGCCTTTCGACCGCTCTCGTCGAGCAGCGCGACTTCGCCAGCGGCACCTCGTCGCGCTCCTCGAAGCTGGTGCACGGCGGGCTGCGCTACCTGGAGATGCTCGACTTCGGACTGGTCAGGGAGGCGCTGCAGGAGCGCGGGCTGCTGCTGACGCGGCTCGCCCCGCACCTCGTGCGGCCGGTGCCGTTCCTCTACCCGTTGCACCACACCTGGGAGCGGCCATACGTCGGCGCCGGACTGGTGCTCTACGACGCGATGGCCCAGCTCGGGGCCCATGCCGGCAAGCACGCCATGGGTGTGCCGCGGCACAAGCACATCTTCCGGCGCCATCTCGCCCGGATGGCACCTGACCTGCGCACCGACAAGCTGAAGGGTGCGATCCGCTACTACGACTGCCAGGTCGACGACTCCCGGCTGGTGATGAACATCGCCCGCACCGCGGCGGCGTACGGCGCACACGTCGCCTCGCGCACCAAGGTGGTCGACTTCGTCCGCGAGGGGGATCGCGTGGTCGGCGCCCGCGTCGTCGACCTCGAGAACGACCGCGAGGTGGAGGTGCGGGCGCGGGTTGTCATCAACGCCGGCGGCGTCTGGACCAACGAGATCCAGGGCATGCTCGGTGGCCGGGGCGCGCTCGATGTCGAGGCCAGCAAGGGCATCCACCTCGTCGTACCTCGTGACCGCATCCGCAGCAAGGCAGGCTTCATCACCAGGACCGAGACCTCCGTGCTGTTCGTGATCCCGTGGGGTGGGCACTGGATCATCGGCAGCACCGACACGCCCTGGGGCCTCGACCTCGCACACCCGGCAGCGTCGCGCGCGGACATCGACTACATCCTCGGGCACCTCAACAAGCTGCTGCGGACACCGCTGGACCACACCGACGTGGAGGGTGTCTACGCCGGGCTCCGTCCGCTCCTCAAGGGCGCCACCGAACCCACGTCGAGGATCTCCCGTGAACACACTGTCGCCGCACCCGCGCCCGGCCTGGTGCTTATCGCCGGCGGCAAGCTCACGACCTACCGGGTGATGGCCCGTGACGCCGTCGACGCCGCGGCACAGTCCCTTCGGGAACAGGGCTCCCTCGACGAGGGAGTGCGCGCCAGCATCACCGAGCGCGTGCCGCTGCTCGGTGCCGCAGGCTTCGACGCCCGGACGAACCAGCGGGTCGCGCTGGCCCGGTCCAGTGGACTCAGCATCGCGTGGATCGACCACCTGCTCGGGCGCTTCGGGGGCCTGATCGACGAGGTGCTCACACTGATCGCCAAGCGGCCCGAGCTGGGCCAGCCGCTGGTCGGCACCGACGGCTACCTCGCTGCCGAGGTCGTCTACGCGGTCACGCATGAGGGAGCGCGCCACCTCGACGACGTACTCACCAGGCGAACGCACATCTCCATCGAGGCCTTCGACCGCGGGACTGCGTCCGCACGTCCTGCCGCGGAGCTGATGGCAGCCGAGCTCGGCTGGGACCACGAGCGGCTCGAGGACGAGGTCGACCACTACCTCCGCCGGGTGGAGGCCGAGCGCCAGAGCCAGGAGAAGTTCAACGACCAGGAGGCCGACGAGGCCCGCGTGCGTGCCCCCGAAGGACCCTGGGCGGTTTAACCGCTTGGTCTACGCCCCGTAGGACGGCAGGGTGTCCGCATGACTGCGTTCATCTCGCACACCTCGATCGACTGCCGCAACGCCTACGAGCTCTCCGAGTGGTGGAAGAAGGTGCTGGAGTACGTCGACGACCCGGACGACGCGAACGAGCCCGGCCACGAAGAGTGCTGGATCCAGCGCCCTGACGGCGGCCACCCGGTCCTGTTCATCGAGGTCCCCGAGGACAAGCAGGTCAAGAACCGCATCCACTTCGACCTCCGCCCCAGCGCCGGCACCCGCGACAAGGAGCTCCAACGCCTCCTCGACCTGGGCGCCCGCCAGGTAGACGACCAGCGCAACGAAGACGGCACCGGCTGGGTAGTCCTGGCCGACCCCGAGGGCAACGAGTTCTGCATCCTCCGCAGCCAGGAAGAGGTAGACACCGCAAAAGCCGACATCGACCACGGCGGCTGACGACACCACCGGGTTTCGCGTACGACGTGGCTCGCGCCGCCTCGGGTTGTGGTTTCGAGACGCTCGCTGCGCTCGCTCCTCAGACCACCGGAGCAATGCCATACGACGCGAGCTCAGGGCAACCACCGGTGGTCGAGCGAGCGAGCGCCAGCGAGCGATCTCGAAACCACCTGTACGCCGAGTGGTGACGGCGACCACCGGTGGTTGCGGTCCGACGAGACCAAGGGCCGTAACCACCGGTGGTCGAGCAGCGAGCGAAGCGAGCGGTCAGACGAGACCAGGGCCGCAGGATGCGACACCTCAGCAACCACGGCACGCCGAGGGCCCCGGCGGTGCCGGGGTGGTGGGCGGTCAGGCTCTTCGGGTCAGCCGCGGGACCGGGGTCACGGCGTACTGGTGCCCGGTGGGCGCGGTCCACTCGTAGCTGCCGTCGTCGAGGCGTTTGTAGTGCCAGGCCGAGTGGGTCTTGACGCGGTGGTGGGTTCGGCACAGGGGTGCGAGGTTTCCGGGGTGGGTCTGACCGGGTGGTCCGCCGTCTTCCATCGGTAGGTACTCGGTGATGTGGTCGAGGTCGCAGGCACGGGAGTCACGGCCGCAGCCGGGGAAGACGCAGTGGGCGTCGCGGAGCATGACGGTCTCGCGCATCGCGTCGGGTGGGTCGTGCTGGTCGACGGTCTGGTCGTAGCTGAGATCGAGGACCGGGCGGACGGTGATCTTGGCGCCGGCTGGCGGTGAACCTGGCGAGCCAGTCGGTGAGCAGCCGGGTGGTGGCGGCGCCGAGCTTCTCGATCGTCGCTGCGCCGACGGGTGCTTCGAGGTCTGCTGGGGTGAGGTGGACGTAGAGGTTGGTCGCGCCGGCCCGTGGCGCTGGGCGCTGGCGCCCTCGCGGCCGGACATCAGGTCGAGGGCGTGTTGGGGGTCGGCGAGGATCCCGACGGCGCGAGCCCGGCGGACGTCGAGGGCCTCGGTGTCGCCGAGCTCTTTGAGGTCGGCGGCGATCCGGCCGATGGTCTGGTCGAGGAGCTCGGCGTCGGGGGTGTCCAGGGTCATCATCACGTCGGTGGTGGCCGGTGCGCTGCCGTGGCGCAGCCAGACGCCGCGCTTGGCGAGGGCTTCCTCTTCGTCGGCGACGGCGCGGTCGGGGTCGAAGTAGAGCCGGGCCTCCTGCACCAGCCGCTCGGCGCGGACCTGGTTGATCTTTGTCGGGGTGGCCGCGATCAGCCGGTCCGCGAACAGCGCGGCCTCGATCGAGAGGTCGGTGGTCTCCCGGGCGATCAGCCGGGCCCGCCACACCGGGACCTCGCCGGCCTGCACCAGGTGCCACAGCCGGGGGAGCCGGTGGGCGAGCTCGAGGGCGTCGGCGATCAGCTGGCGGGCGGCGTCGTGGGTGATCCCGAGGGCGGCGGCGAGGTCGGCGGGTGCGAACTCCGCGACCCAAGGAGCGCCGGGGCCGGCGAGCGGGCTCAGGTTCTCGCCGTGGAGGTCGGCCTCGCCCCAGTGCGCCGGTAGCTCGTTGGCGGGGCAGGGGTGCAGGCGCGCCCAGGCCAGCGCCATCTCGAGCTTCTCGACCGCTGCCTGCTGCTCGGCCCGACGGGCGGCGCGGACACGGTCGATCACCTCGGTGGTGGTGAGGGTCGGTGCCGTGTCCATGTAGCCACTCTAGGTGGTGGCACTGACAGTTTCGATGGCATGTTCGATAATGTGGATAACTTCTTGAGGCCCTGCTCGGTGCCAGGTGGTCGTCGGCGTACGGCCCTTTGGTCTCGTCTGTCCGCTCGCTTCGCTCGCTGCTCGACCACCTCAGGGTCGCTGCTCCCTCGTCGGGGTGGGGTGGGG
>CAVVID010000031.1:0-31778 GCA_963748185.1 uncultured Actinomycetota bacterium
ATCGACTGGGCACCGACGGTGGCTGAGGGCCGGCTCGGACGCGCCTCGGTGCGGGTGCGCACCACGGCAGCGGCAGTCCTGGTGGTGGCGATCGCCCTGATGCTCGGGGCGTTCGTGCTCGTCACCCTGGTCGGGAACTCACTGCGCGACAGCATGGAGGCCAGTGCCGAGCAGCGCGCCTGGCCCTCGCCGACGAGATCGAGAGCTCCGGCCTGCCGGAACAGCCGCCGGGGGAAGAGGAGCCGGGCGATGACGACCCGGGCGAGGACAACGAGCCCGAGGACGAGGTCTGGCAGGTGACCGACTCCTCGGCACCGTGGTCGCGCGTCCCAGACCCTGAGCAAACCGCTGCCGACCGAGGACACGGACGAAGCCAGGCTGGCCGGAGCCGACTACGGCTACGTCGTCGTGACCGAGGACGCTCAGCCGGCGGACAGGAGTACGTAGTCAGCGTGGCCGTCTCGCTCGAGGAGGTCGACGACTCGACGGCGCCCTGATCCCGCTGCTGCTGGTCGGGGTGCCGCTGGTCCTGCTGGTCGTCGGAGGCACCACCTGGATGGTGGCCACCCGGGCGCTCGCGCCGGTCGAGCGGATCCGGGGGGAGGTCGAGCAGATCACCAGCGACCGGCTGGACCGGCGCGTGCCCGAGCCGACGCTCCCGCGACGAGATCCACCGGCTCGCCCTGACCATGAACCAGATGCTCGGCCGTCTGCAGGCCTCCCGCGACCGGCAGCAGCAGTTCGTCGCCGACGCGTCCCACGAGCTGCGCTCGCCGCTCGCGAACATCCGCCAGACGGCCGAGGTCGCGCACACCCACCCCGGCGCCCTGCCCGAGGGTGAGCTGGCCGACGCCGTGCTCGCGGAGTCCGCGCGGATGCAACGGCTCGTGGAACAGCTCCTGGTGCTCACCCGGGCCGACGAGGGGGCGGTCTTCCGGACCGTGCACGACGTGGACCTCGACGACCTGGCGCTCGCCGAGGCGAGCCGCGTACGCCGCAACGGGCTCGACGTCGACACGTCCGAGCTGGCGCATGGCCGGGTCCGGGGCGACCGGGCGTCGCTCGCGCAGGTGGTCCGCAACCTCGTCGACAACGCCGCACGCCACTCCGACGCAAGGATCACGATGGCTCTCCGGGAGTCGGACACCTGGTCGAGCTGAGCGTGGAGGACGACGGTCTCGGGATCGCCGAGGACCAGCGGGAACGGGTCTTCGAGCGGTTCGTCCGGCTCGACGAGGCGCGGGCCCGGGACGCGGGCGGGAGCGGGCTCGGCCTGGCCATCGTCAAGGAGATCGTCATCGCGCACGGCGGGACGGTCGCGTCTCCTCCTCGGCGCTGGGTGGGGCCCGGTTCGTCGTACGGCTCCCCGCTGCGGCGAACCGTGGGCCTGAACCGCCAACCTGAACGGGCTTTCAGACGCGTTCAGGATCGCTTCAGCGAGGTCGTCGCAGGCTGTGTCCATACCCAGTCAGCAACGGAAAGGTCACTCCGCATGAACACCGCCAAGCTCCGCACCAAGCGCGTCATCCTCCCCACCATCGCGGCCGTCGCCGCCTTCGGGATCGGCGGCGTGGTCTGGGCATCCACCGCGAACGCCGACCTCCAGGGCAGCGAGCGCGACCGCGTCTCGACCGCCGCAACCCAGGCCGTCGGCGGTGGCAAGGTCGTCGACGCCGAGTCCAGCGACGACCCCGGTGAGGCCTTCGAGGTCGAGGTCCGCAAGGCCGACGGCACCGAGGTCGACGTGACCCTCGACAACGACCTCAACGTCGTCCATCAGGACACCGACGACCGGGACGACGCGAACGACACGGACGACGACGAGCCGAAAGGACAAGAGACGCGAACGACGCCCCCGACGCCGACGACCGCGCCCTGAGCGCCACCGAGCGGAACTCAGCCGAGAAGGCAGCGCTGGACGCAGTCGGCGGCGGCACCATCACCGACCTCGACGCCAGCGACGACCGCGGCGAGGCCTACGAGGCCGACGTCCGCAAGGCGAACGGCACCAAGTGGGACGTCACGCTCGACTCCGACTTCAAGGTGATCGACAAGCGCGTCGACAACTGATCCGGATCCCAGGAACGCGACAGTCCCGAGCGATCGGCTCCCCGAACCATGTCGGAGGGGCCGATCGCTCGGGGCTGTCCGCACGTCCGTCCACTGCCCCGTGACACGATCGAGCCATGAGCGACTCAAACCTCGGCCGCGACCTGATCGCCGGCCCGCCCCCCACCCTGCTGCCCGACCGACCCGGCGTCTGCCGAGCTGGCGGACGGCGCGCAGGCGCACGACGTCGTACGCCGCCACCCGGAGTCGCCCTTCGCCTGGGCCACCCTCGCCGAGGAGTCGCTGGCCGACGCGGACGTCGACGACGTGACCGCCTACGCCTACGCGCGGGTCGGCTACCACCGCAGCCTCGACCTGCTGCGCCGCAACGGCTGGAAGGGCCACGGCCCGGTCCCGTGGGAGCACGAGCCCAACCGAGGGTTCCTGCGGTCGCTGGCCGCGCTCGCCGAGGCCGCCGGCCGCATCGGCGAGGAGCCCGAGCGGGACCGCTGCGACCAGTTCCTGCGCGACTCCAGCCCCGAGGGACACGCCGAGCTGACCTGAGGAAACCGGGGGTGAGACCTGGCCCACATCGGTCTAGAGTCACCTGGCATGGCAGATTTCGACCGCTCGGGCGGACCTGACAGTGCCCCACCCACCAACAAGACCCTGATCGCGATCGCGTCGGTCCTGTTGCTGATCCCCATCGTCGCCCTCCTCTGGGTGGGCAGCTAGCACGCGAGACGCCACGGCTGGGCGGGTTCCCGTTCTTCTTCTGGTACCAGTTCCTCTGGGTCTTCATCTGTGCCGGGTGCACATACGCCGCGCACCGGCTGGTGCTCGCAGCCCGCAAGCCCGGTGCCGGAACCACGGGCAAGACAGGCGCATGGTCAACCCCGGCCCGGCTGACGAGGGGGCCGAGCGATGATCCCCCTCGCGGCACGCACAGACGTCGACTGGGTCGCGCTGAGCGTCCTGATCCTGCTGTTCGCCGTCGTCACGGTGCTCGGCTTCATGGCCACCCGGTTCAAGAGGGCGACACCCTCGAGTCGCTCGACGAGTGGGGGCTCGGCGGACGCAAGTTCGGCACCTGGGTCACCTGGTTCCTGCTCGGCGGTGACCTCTACACGGCGTACACCTTCATCGCGGTGCCGGCGGCGATGTTCGCGATGGGATCGGTCGCCGGGTTCTTCGCGGTGCCCTACACGATCATCCTCTACCCGATCATCTTCATCTTCATGGCGCGGCTGTGGTCGGTCAGCCACCGGCACGGCTACGTCACGACCGCCGACTTCGTCCGGGGCCGTTACGACTCGCGGGCGCTCTCGCTCGCTGTCGCGGTCACCGGGTTCGTCGCGACGATGCCCTACATCGCGCTGCAGCTGGTCGGCATCCAGGCCGTGCTCGACGTGGTCGGGCTCGGTGGCGGGGACAACATGCTGGCCAAGGACTGCCCGCTGCTGATCGCGTTCGTGCTGCTGGCGGCGTACACCTACACCTCGGGTCTGCGGGCACCGGCGGTGATCGCGTTCGTGAAGGACGCGCTGATCTACCTGGTCATCATCGTCGCGATCATCTACCTGCCGACGACCATCGACGGCGGCTGGGACGGCGTCTTCGGTGCCGCCAAGGAGAAGATGGCCGCGACCAACGAGGCGACCGGGAAGCCGAACGGCGCGTTCATCCCGCGAGCGGCCAGATCTGGGCCTACGGCACCCTGGCGCTCGGCTCGGCGATGGCGCTGTTCATGTATCCCCACTCGGTCACGGCGACCTTCTCCTCGGAGAGCCGGGTCACGATCCGGCGCAACGCCTCGATCCTCCCGGCGTACTCCTTCGTGCTGGGCCTGCTCGCCCTGCTCGGGTGGGTCGCGATCGCCGCCGGCACCGAGCCGATCGGTGTCGACGGCAAGCCGAACCCGCAGCTGGTGATCCCCCAGCTGTTCGAGGACTCGTTCTCGAGCTGGTTCGCGGGCGTCGCGTTCGCGGCGGTGGCGATCGGCGCCCTCGTGCCGGCGGCGATCATGTCGATCGCCGCGGCGAACACCTTCACGCGCAACATCTACAAGGAGTGGATCAAGCCGCAGGCGACACATGCCGAGGAGGCCAAGGTCTCCAAGATCGCCTCGCTCGTGGTGAAGGCGTTCGCGCTGGTGTTCGTGCTCACCCTCGACCGGCAGAACGCGATCAACTTCCAGCTCCTCGGCGGCATCTGGATCCTGCAGACCTTCCCGGTCATCGTGTTCAGCCTCTACACCCGCTGGTTCCACAAGTGGGCGCTGCTCGCCGGCTGGGCGGTCGGCACGGTCTACGGCACATCGAGGCCTACAAGGTGATCAACCCGGTCACCAAGAAGCACTTCGGTGGCTCGCTCGGCGAGATCCCCGGCCTCGGCGACATGGGGTACATCGCGCTGACCGCGTTCGCCCTCAACCTGGTGATCGCGATCGTGCTCACGCTGATGCTGAACACAGCGAAGGTCGCCAACGGTTCCGACGAGACGACCGCAGGTGACTACTTCGCGGACGCGGGTGACCCGCGGGTGGAGAAGAACCGGCCGGTCGTCGAAGGTGCCGAGGGAGAGACCGCGACCTAGAGCCCGTCCGCGGCTCTAGCTGGGCAGGATCAGTGAGTACGCACCGGGCTCGATGTGCCAGGAGCGCCGGCGCTCCGGGCCGCTGATCTCACCGTCGGCGGCGAGGTAGAAGTCCTCGCCGGAGATGGTGACCTGCTTGGCGCGGACGGACACGACGTCGCGGCGCTCCTCGTGCTCGGCCTGGCGCAGGTGCCACGCATAGGCGAGCCGCTCCAGCGGGCCGGTCGCGAGGGACACCATCACGTCGAGCCTGCCGTCCTCCGGATCGGCCTCGGGCGTCACCTCGGTGCCGCCGCCGACGCTGGTCCCGTTGCCGACGGCCACCATCAGGATGTGCTGGTCCATGTCGGCGATCACCTCACCGTCGGCCTCGACGCGCAGCCGCACGAACGGCGGACGGACGGCCGCGATGGCAGCGCCAATCGGGTAGCCGAGGATGCCGATGCCGTAGGGGCCGAGGCGCTTCTTCCAGCGGGCGCCGTAGCGGCTGGCCTGCGCACTCGCACCTGCGTGCACGTTGTTCACGACGACACCGCCGAGCTCGTCCACGATCAGGTCCATCGCGCGGGGTTTGCCATTCAGGAGCGCGGCAGCCGCCTCGCCCGCGTCGAGCGGGACGCCCAGGGCGCGCGCGAAGTCGTTCCCGGTGCCGAGCGGGATCAGGCCGAGGGTGCGCTGGGCAAGCTCATGCCGCCGGTGCAGCGCCGAGATGACGGCGTGCAGGCTGCCGTCCCCACCGGCGACCACGATCGAGCGACACCCGGCGCGGTGGAGCACGCCGTCGAGCTCGCCCGGGTTGGTGGTGACGGCGACCTCGACGTCGGCGACCTCCCGGAGGACGCCGAGGGCGATGTCCAGGCCCTCCTGTCGCCCACCTCCGGCGTCGACATTGGTGATGAGCAGGAGGGGGTCCACGACCGCCACCTTAGAGGCTTCCCGGCTCGAGGCCGGAATCACGTCGAGATGGGTCGTGTGTGGGTGGTCGGGGCGTCGCACCCGTACGATGGGGCGCGGTCTGATGGCTGCGCCGCCCTGAGGAGAGACATGCCCGCGATCGTCGTACTCGGAGCCCAGTGGGGTGACGAGGGCAAGGGCAAGGCGACCGACCTGCTCACCACCGATGACTCGATCGACTTCTGCGTCCGCACCAGCGGGGGTCACAACGCCGGCCACACCATCGTGGTCAACGGCGAGAAGTTCGCCACCCACCTGCTGCCCAGCGGCATCCTCACGCCCGGCTGCACCTCGGTCATCGCCAACGGCGTCGTCATCTCGCCGGAGGCGCTGTTCCACGAGCTCGACGCGCTGATCGAGCGCGACGTCGACATGGGCCAGCTGGTGGTGAGCGCCAACGCGCACGTGATCGCGTCGTACCACTCCACCGTCGACAAGGTCACCGAGCGCTTCCTCGGCAAGAACAAGATCGGTACGACCGGCCGCGGCATCGGTCCGGCGTACGCCGACAAGATCAACCGGGTCGGCATCCGGGTGGCCGACCTCTTCGACGAGGCGATCCTGCGCGACAAGGTCGAGGCCGCGCTGGAGGTCAAGAACCACCTGCTGACCAAGGTCTACAACCGGCGCGCGATCACCGTCGAGGAGGTGGTCGAGGAGCTCCAGGGGTACGCCGAGCGCCTGCAGCCGATGGTCGCCGACACCTCGCTGCTGCTCAACCGCGCCCTCGACAACGGCCAGACCGTGCTCTTCGAGGGAGCCCAGGCCACCATGCTCGACGTCGACCACGGCACCTACCCGTTCGTCACCAGCAGCAACCCGGTCTCCGGCGGCGTCTGCGTCGGCTCCGGCGTCGGGCCCACCCGCATCGACCGGGTGATCGGCGTGATCAAGGCCTACACCACCCGGGTCGGCTCGGGGCCGTTCCCGACCGAGCTGTTCGACGACGACGGCGAGAAGCTCTGGGACATCGGTGGCGAGGTCGGCGTCTCGACCGGGCGCGACCGCCGCTGTGGCTGGTACGACGCGGTCATCGCCCGCTACGCCTCCCGGGTGAACGGGCTGACGGAGTTCTTCATGACCAAGCTCGACGTGCTCAGCGCCTGGGAGCGGATCCCGGTCTGCGTCGCCTACGACATCGACGGTGTCCGCCACGACGAGATGCCGATGACGCAGTCGGAGTTCCACAAGGCCACGCCGGTCTACGAGTTCCTCGACGGCTGGGGCGAGGACATCTCCGGGTGCCGCACGTTCGAGGACCTCCCGAAGAACGCCCAGCGCTACATCACCGCTCTCGAGGAGATGTCCGGCTCGCGGTTCTGGGCGGTCGGGGTCGGGCCCGGCCGGGAGCAGACGCTCGTCGTCAGCTGACCCGCGAGGGCTGCAGCCGCGCCCGCAGCTCGTCGGCCCCCGGGCCGCTCAGCTCAGGGAGTACGACGTGGCGCCCGGCCACGAGCATCAGCAGCGCCCGGATCGGTCCCTGCACCAGGAGGCCGTCGCCCACCGTCCAGTCATGATCCGTTGCGGACAGGCGGAAGCCGTGCAGCCGCTTCTTCACCCGGAACGGCCAGTTCAGGTCCCAGGCGCGCTGCGCCCCGGCCGCAGCGGCTGCAGGGGGCATCTCCCGGGTGCGTCCCAGGGGGACGACCATGTCCTGTCCGTGCACGAGCTGGTCGATCAGCGGCTCGAGGTCACTGACGAACGGAGCCTTCTTGCGCGAACCCACCATCGCGCGGAGCAGGACGGGGTAGTCCGACACCGGCCGTTCCGCCTGCCGAAGGGCGGTGTCGCGGATCATGGCGTTGAAGCTCCCGCGTGCACGGACGATCTCGCCGAGCGCGGGCAGCAGCCCCATTTGCGCGAGGGTGAGGTGCGCCGCCACCTCACGAACCCGCCAGCCCTCGCAGAGCGAGGGTGTCTCCCAGTCCGCCTCGGTGAAGGTCTCCATCAGGTCGGCCAGCTCGGCACGCTGCTGGTCGATCGTCCGCCACACCTCGTCGCGCTCCATATCGGCGCCCTCCGCATTTGGTACGATGTTCGAACCATAATGGTTCGAACGACTGACCAATGTCAAGGGGTGACATGGCGGCTCAGCAGGAACAGGACGAGCTCAACCTCGGGCTCCTGTGCTTCATCGGCGCACGAGCCGTGGAGACGCGGGTTCTCGCAGCCCTCGCGGCTGCAGGGTTCGCCGACATCACGCCCGCACAGGGCCGGGTCGCTGCACGCCTCAGTCCCTCCGGCACCCGGATCGGTGACCTGGCCGAGCAGGCGCTGGTCACCAAGCAGACGGCGACCGCGACCGTCGACCGTCTCGAGCGCGCCGGCTACGTGCGCCGCGTCCAGGATCCCACCGACGCGCGCGCTCGACTGGTGGTGATCGCCGAGCGGGGGGAGGAGGCCATCAAGGTCGCCCGCGTCGCAGAGGCCGAGATCGAGGCCGAGTGGGTGGCGCACCTCGGAGCCCGCGCAGCCCGCCAGCTGCGGGAGGCGCTCGAGCGGATCAGGGAGATCGCCGACCCCTACGCGTAAAGCGTCCGCGGATGGGGGTCAGGGTCGGCGGCTGAGCGAGATGAACAGGTCGCTCGCGGTGCTGGACAGCTGCTCGGCGCTCAGGTCGACCTCGCCGGTGAGCCAGCAGGCGATCAGCTCGGCGAACCCGGCGACGTAGACAAGGCCCTGCACCCGTGCCCGGTCGGTAGGCCACGCGTCATCGCCGTACAGCACCGCCGCCTCGTCGGCGACGAGGTCGGCGAACGAGACGATCAGCTCGTGGCGCCGGGCCCGCAGGCTGGGGGTTGCGCTGGAATGGACGACGGCGACCAGGCCCAGCGCCGGATCGTCACTGACCAGGCCTACGAATGACTCCATCACGGCACGCACCCGCTCCTCGGGCGAGCCCGGTGTCTGCGCGTTCACCCCCTGCGCGGCCGCAGCGATCTGCTCGCTGACGTGGTCGAGCGCCGCCAGCATCGCGTCCTCACGCTGGGCGAAGCTCTCGTAGAAGTAGCGCTCGGTCAGCCCCGCCCGTGCGCAGATCGCGGTCATCGTCGTTCCGGCCTCGCCGTGCTCGGCCATGAGCGCGATCGTGGCCTCCACCAGCCTCGCCCGACGGTCCCGGGCGCGCTCCTCGGCGGTCCTGCCGCCGTAGCTCCGGGCCGGTGTGCTCACGCCGAGCATCTTGACGTGTCGCCGCGCTTCCCACAAACTGACAGGCATTCCTGTCAGATGAGGAGCGAGGTCGCGTGCAAAGACGTCCAGCCCAGGTCTCGACTCACCGCCCGACGGTGTTCCTGCCAGCCGCCGCCGGGCGCTCCCGTTCATCGGCTCGACGCTCGCCTACGTTCGCGACCCGCTGCGGCTGATGAGCACCCAGTACGCAAAGTTCGGGCCGGTCTCCGAGATCAGCTTCCTCGGTAACCGCTGGACGGTGCTGCTCGGTCCAGACGCCTGCGGAGCCGCGCTCCGGAACGCCGACAAGGCCTTCGCCAGCGGGCCGGGCTGGGGCAGGCTGGTCGGGCCATTCTTCGAGCGCGGCCTGATGCTGCTCGACTTCGAGGAGCATCACCGGCACCGCCGGCTCATGCAGGAGGCGTTCACACGCCCGCGCCTCGCCGGCTACACCGCGGCGCTCGGACCGGCCGTCGCGGCGGGCCTTGACGGCTGGGAGGTCGGTCCCGGGTTCCCGGTCTATCCGGCGCTGAAGGAACTGACGCTCGACCTCGCGACCCAGGTGTTCATGGGTGGCGCCGACTTGGCCACCCCCGGAGAGCTGGACGAGGTCAACGAAGCCTTCATCGCCTGCCTCCAGGCCGCGACCGCGCTGGTGCGGCTGCCGATCCCCGGCACCCGCTGGGGACGTGCGCTGGCCGGTCGACGGCTGCTCGAGGAATTCTTCGGCCGACACCTGGCGAGCAAGCGGGCGTCGCGGGACGGCCCAGCGAGGGACGACTTGTTCTCGGTGCTGAGCGGACTGCGCGACGAGGACGGCTCCGGGCTCAGCGACGCCGACGTGGTCAACCACATGATCTTCTTGTTGATGGCCGCGCACGACACCTCCACGATCACTGTCAGCACGATCGTGCGCCACCTCGGCGCGCATCCGGAGTGGCAGCAGCGGCTGCGCGACGAGGCGGCTGGACTGCCCGACTGCCCCGACCTCGACCAGCTCGACCAGCTGGTGTCCTTCGACATGGTGATGAAGGAGTGCCTGCGGTTGCTCCCGCCGGTCCCGGTGCTGGCTCGGCGCACGGTCAAGGACACCGAGGTGCTCGGTGTGCAGATCCCCGCAGGTCGTCTCGTTGGGGTCATGCTGCACCTTTCCCACCACCTGCCGGAGTACTGGCCCGATCCCGAGTGCTTCGACCCCGAGCGCTTCGCCGCGCACCGCCGCGAGGACAAGGTGCACCGACACGCCTGGGAGCCGTTCGGCGGCGGCGTGCACAAGTGCCTGGGGATGGCGTTCGCCGGTGCCGAGGTGAAGCTGATCGTGCACCAGCTGCTGCGCCGCTTCGAGTGGTCGCTGGACGCGGACTACCGCGACAGGTTGAACTACCACTCGCTCCCGTTTCCCGCAGACGGCCAACCGGTCGACCTGCGCCTCCGCGAAAGGAACTACGCATGAGCAAGCGCGACATCTCCGGTCTCACCGTGGTGATCACGGGGGCGGGTCGGGGGATCGGCAAGGCCACGGCCGAGCTGCTGTCGGCCCGGGGAGCGACGGTGGCGCTCGGTGACCTGGATACGGCCCTGGTCCAAAGTGTCGCGGAGCAGATCGGCAACGGTGCGGTGGGAGCCCACCTCGACGTCGCCAGTCCGGAGTCGTGGATGGACTTCCTTGCTGCCGTCGGCGAGGTCGGGCCGATCGACGTACTCGTGAACAACGCCGGGATCATGCCGCTCGGGTCCGTGCTCAAGGAGCCGGACGCCGTGGCCAGGGCGATCATCGACGTCAACGTGCACGGGATCATCAACGGCACCAAGGCCGTCGCGCCCGGCATGGTCGACCGGGGCAAGGGACACATCGTCAACGTGGCCTCCGCGGTCGGCCGCATCGCCGTCGCCGAGGGCGCCACCTACTCGGCCTCGAAGTTCGCCGCAGTCGGGTTCAGCGAGGCAACCCGCGCCGAGCTGAAGCCGAACGGCATCGACGTCAGCGTGGTGCTCCCGACCATCGTGCAGACCGAGCTCGCCGCCGGCGTGCCGACAGCGCGAGGGGTCAAGGCGGTGACGGCAGAGGAGGTCGCCGAGGTGATCTCGACTGCGATCAGCACCGCGCACCCGGAGCTGTGGGTGCCGCGCTGGACGCAAGGGATGGCCAAGGCGACCGGGGTGCTGCCGCGGTGGCTGCAGGAGCGGATCGCCGCTGCGTTCCGTGCCGACAAGGTGATCTCCGACCGCGACGATGCACAGCGGACGGCGTACGAGGCGCGAGTCCGTCCACCCGTGAGCTGACCAGGTCGTACGACGATCACTCGCCGGGGCGGACCAGCCCGAACTCGTACGCCGTCACGACCGCCTGCACCCGGTCGCGCAGCCCCAGCTTGGCCAGCACCCGGGCGACATGCGTCTTGACGGTCTCCATGCTCACGAACAGCTCTGAGGCGATCTCGGCGTTGGAGAGCCCACGACTGACGAGAACGAGCACCTCGCGCTCCCGCTCGGTCAGCGCGGCATAGCCCGACGGGGGGCCCTGCCTCTCCGCGCGGGTGAACTCCCCGATCAGGCGGCGGGTGATCGAGGGCGCCAGCAGCTCCTCTCCTCGGGCGGCCGCGCGGACACCACCGACCAGCTGGGCCGTCGGCGCATCCTTGAGCAGGAACCCGCTCGCGCCGGCCATCAGGGCGTCGTACACCAGCCGGGAGCGGTCGAAGGTCGTCAGGATGACCACCTTGGTCGTCGGTGACTGGGTCGCCAGCTGCCGGGTCGCCTCGATGCCGTCCATGCCCGGCATCATGATGTCCATCAGGACCACGTCCGGGCTGTGACGCAACGACTCGACAATCGCGGATGCCCCATCGACGGCCTCGGCGAGCACCTCGATGTCAGGCTCCGCGGCGAGCACCATCCGCAGTCCGCTGCGGACGAGCTCCTGGTCGTCCGCCAGCACCACCCCGATCATGCGGAGACACCGGCGGTCGTCGGGAGGTACGCCGTCACCCGGAACTCGGCTTCCGTCGCGGACCCGTGCTCGAGATTGCCACCGTGACCGTGGACGACCTCGGCGAGCCCGCGCAAGCCGGTTCCGGTGCCGTGGTCGAAGCGGACGCCATGCCGCGCCTCGTTGGTGACCTCGACGACCAGCTGGCCCTGCTCCGCCACGATCCGAACCCGGGCGTCCGCCGTACGCGCGTGCCGAGCGACGTTGACCAGCGCCTCGCGGACGACCCTCCTGGCCACGGACACGACCATGGCATCCAGCTCCACCTGGCCCCCTGCCACGTCCACCACAGTCGTCACGCCGATGGTCGACGCGACGTGCTCGACCTCGTGACCGAGGTCCTCACCGGTGACGGCACCTCCGAGGATGCCCCCCGGTGAGGCATCGGGAGTCGAGCCTCCGACAGGGTCCAGTGCGTCGAGGCCCTGGCGGAGCTCGTCCATGCCTCCCCGGACAGTCGACTCGATGGTCGCGAGGGAGGCTCGGACCACCTCCGCGTCGTACGCATGGCCGCGTGCCGCGGCAGCGTGCAGGCAGACGACGGTCATGGCATGGGCCACGGAGTCGTGCAAGTCGCGGGCGACCTGCTGTCGCTGCTCGGCAACCGCGAGGCGGACAGCGTGGCCGCGTCCCGTCTCGATGCCGATGAGCAACGCCTGCAGGACTGCCGCGCGGCTCGAGTGCTGCGCGGCCGCCACCCCTGCGCCGAAGGCCAGTCCGATCCACATCAAGGTGGGCGCGATCCCTTCCGGGTCAGCCGATCCGGGAGGGCTGGCCAGGACCACGCCCGCGACACCCGCCGCCAGCACGCCGAGGCCGGCGCCACGCCACCAGCCTCGCGCGTAGTCGCCGATGGCATGCGCGCCCAGGGTCAACGGCAGCAGCGAGCTGACCGTGAGTGGGAGCGGCGTGAGCGTTGCACTCATCAGCGCGCCGAGGACGAACATGGCCGCGACCGAGGTGACCGGCCACCGGCGGCGCAGCACCAAGGGTGCTCCAACCGCCACGCCGACCAGCACGTTCGCCCATCCCGGCCCGGTCGCGTGCTCACCCACCACCGCCTCGAACGCCAGGGGGAGACCGGAGCACCCAACGACGAGGTCAGACCAGGCGAGAGATCGGTTGGTGCTTGGTCGAGTCTCGGATGCCGTGTCCTCGAGGAGGTCCGTGTGACCGCCGGTCCCGTCGGGCTCCGGGCTCCGAAGCTCTCCCAGCACGTCGCGCATCTCCGTCAGGGCGGCGCGCGCGTTCTCCTCCATGCGGTCGAGCGCCGCCGGGGTCTCCGCCGCGCCCGGGTCCCGGGCCGCGCCCGACGCCTGTACGACCAGTGCGCCCATGTGCTGGACAAGTCCCGCTACGACCTCGGCGTCGAGCCGGTTGCGTTCTTCTAGCTGGGCGGCGCGCACCTGGGCTTCCCGCTGCTCGGCGCGCACTGCAGAGAGCCGTCGCAGCTCGCGCACCTGGTCGCGGCGAGCGGTCACCAGCGCACCGCCCAGCGCCGGACCGCCGACGAGCATGGTGAAGAAGAACAGGTCGTCGGCGACGGGGTAGGCGCTCGGATCGGCCACCTGGCTCGCCAGAGTGAGCAGACAGGCATCGACCACACACCCCAGCGCCGCCGGGATCGGACGCAGCCAGGCGCCGGCCGCAAAACCTGCAGCGACCGCCACGAGGACCGTCGCCGGGGTGTCCATGAGGTTCGTGCCGACCGCGAGGTCGAGGAGAGGTCCGCAGGCGGTCACCGCCAGCAACGTGACCGCTGCCAGCGGCCGGCGCGCGACTCTCACCTCGGGCATGGGACGAGAGTAGGCCGAGCCAGGATCACCGGGCATCACTCGCGAGAGGGACGACCTGTATGTCTCCGTCGTTCGATCCTGAAGCCATGAACTCCTCACGCCTGGCACTCGGTGCCACCCTCGCAACCACGTTCTTCTGGACCGCCAAGGCAGTCGCCATCGGCAGTGCCGGAGGCCTGAACCGAAGCGCGCTCGAGTCACCGCTGTTTCTCCTGGGTCTCGTCTGCTGCCTTGTTGCATCGGCCGCGACGGGCGTGGCTGTCGCCCGTCGCCCGTCGATGTGGGGCCGGACGCTGTCCGCAGCCGGTGGGATCGCGGTGGGCGTGCTCGTCGCGGTCACGAGCAGCGCGGTCGTGTCCGCTGGGGCACCTCCCTCGCCCGGTTGGGTCTGGGAAGAGCTCAACCTGTGGGCGATGGCGCTCACCCTGCTGGCGGTGAACCTGACCCTGTTGGTCCGCCGCTCGCAGTCGGAGGAGCGGCCCGCCGAGGTGTCGCCGGCGTTCGGCGCCTGACCGTCCCGCGCGTAGGAGCCTTCCGCTCGCTAGCATCGTCGAGCGTGAAGGTCCTCGTCATCGGCACCGGCGGCCGTGAGCACGCGCTCGCCCTCGCCCTCTCCCGCGATCCTGCGGTCACCGAGGTGCACGCCGCGCCGGGAAACCCGGGGCTGAAGGCGTTCGCCACTCTGCACGACGTGGACCAGATGGACGGTACGGCGGTCGCCGGCCTGGCCGAGTCGGTCGGCGCCGAGCTCGTGGTGATCGGCCCGGAGGCGCCACTGGTCGCGGGCGTGGCCGACGCGGTGCGGGACCGGGGGATCAGCTGCTTCGGTCCGACGCGCGAGGCCGCCGAGCTCGAGGGCTCCAAGGCGTTCGCCAAGGACGTGATGTCCGCGGCGGGGGTGCCGACGGCTGCCGCCGCGCTGTGCACGAACGAGGCAGAGGTCGCCGCTGCGCTCGACAGCTTCGGAGCGCCGTACGTCGTCAAGGACGACGGCCTCGCCGCAGGCAAGGGCGTGGTGGTGACCGACGACCGGGACGCAGCAATGGCCCATGCCGCGCAGTGCGACCGCGTGGTGATCGAGGAGTTCCTCGACGGGCCCGAGGTGTCGTTGTTCGCGATCACGGACGGCTCGACGGTCTACCCGCTCCAGCCGGCCCAGGACTTCAAGCGCATCTTCGACGGTGACGAGGGACCGAACACCGGCGGCATGGGCGCCTACACACCCCTGCCCTGGGCGCCCGAGGAGCTCGTCGCGGAGGTGCAGGCCAAGGTGCTGCAGCCGACCGTCGACGAGATGGCCCGACGCGGCGCTCCCTTCGCCGGCCTGCTCTACGCCGGCCTGGCGCTCACCTCGCAAGGTGTGCGGGTCGTCGAGTTCAACGCGCGCTTCGGCGACCCCGAGACGCAGCCGCTGATGGCCTTGCTGGACTCGCCGCTCGCGGCGCTGCTCAAGGCGGCGGCGGACGGCAACCTGCACGAGGTGGACCCGCCGCGCTGGAAGGCAGGTGCCGCGGTGGCCGTCGTGATGGCCAGCGCCGGCTACCCCGAGTCCTCCAGCAAGGGCGACGTGATCATCGGGACAGAGACGCTCGCGCACGAGGTGGACGTCGATGTCATCCACGCCGGCACCGCGGAGCGCGACGGCGCGCTGGTCACCGCGGGCGGGCGGGTGCTGGCCGTCACCGCGGTCGGCAAGGACGTCGCCGATGCTCGTGCCAAGGCCTACGAGGGGATCTCCTCGATCAGCTTCCCCGGCGCGCAGTGGCGCACCGACATCGCCGGCGACGTGGGGGACGATCAGCAGGACCCGTCGACTGCCGAGCAGGGAGATCCTCGATGACCGTCCCGAACGTGCTGGCTACCCGCTACGCCAGCGCGGACCTCGCGCACGTCTGGTCACCGGAGCACAAGATCGTGCTCGAACGACGCCTGTGGATCGCGGTGCTCGCGGCACAGAAGGACCTCGGCGTCGAGGTGCCCGACGAGGTGATCTCCGACTACGAGGCCGTCGTGGAGAACGTCGACCTCGCAAGCATCGCCGCCCGCGAGCGGGTCACCCGCCACGACGTGAAGGCGCGCATCGAGGAGTTCTGCGCGCTCGCCGGCCACGAGCACATCCACAAGGGGATGACCTCCCGCGACCTCACCGAGAACGTCGAGCAGCTGCAGATCCGCGTCTCGCTCGGACTGGTCCGAAGGCGGGTGCTCGCCGCCCTCGCCCGGCTGGCGCGGCTGTCGGCGGAGCACGAGTCGCTGGTGATGACCGGGCGCTCGCACAACGTCGCCGCGCAGGCGACGACTCTCGGCAAGCGGTTCGCGACGGTGGCCGACGAGATGCTGGTCGCCCTCGGCCGTCTCGACGACCTGCTCGCGCGGTACCCGCTGCGCGGCATCAAGGGTCCGATGGGCACCTCCCAGGACATGCTCGACCTGCTCGACGGGTCACCGGCGAAGCTGTTCGACCTCGAGGCGCGCGTGGCCCGGCACCTCGGCTTCGACGAGGTGCTCACCAGCGTGGGCCAGGTCTACCCGCGATCGCTCGACTTCGACGTGGTCTCAGCGCTGGTCCAGCTCGTGGCCGGACCGTCCAACCTGGCCACCACGATCCGGCTGATGGCCGGCATCGAGCTGGTCACGGAGGGCTTCAAGGAGGGCCAGGTCGGGTCCTCGGCGATGCCCCACAAGATGAACACCCGTTCCTGCGAGCGGATCAACGGGCTCGCGGTCGTCCTGCGCGGCCAGCTGTCGATGGTCGGCGAGCTCGCCGGCGACCAGTGGAACGAGGGAGACGTCTCCGACTCGGTCGTACGCCGGGTAGCGCTCCCCGACGCCTTCTTCGCGTGCGACGGCCTGTTCCAGACCTTCCTCACCGTGCTCGACGAGTTCGGTGTCTTCCCGGCCGTGGTCCAGCGCGAGCTCGACCGCTACCTGCCGTTCCTGACCACCACGAAGGTGCTGATGACCGCGGTGCGCAACGGCGTGGGCCGCGAGGAGGCGCACGAGGCGATCAAGGAGCACGCGGTCGCCGTCGCGCTCGAGATGCGTCAGGGCAAGGCCGAGAACGACCTCTTCGAGCGCCTTGCCGCCGACCCGCGGCTCGGTCTCTCTCGCGACCAGATCGACGCCCTGGTGGCCGACCCGATCGAGTTCACCGGAGCGGCAAGGGACCAGGTCACCACCGTTGTACGCCGGGTCGAGGCCGCCCTGGCCACCGACCCGGAGGCCGCCGCCTACGTGCCCGGAGCCATCCTCTGATTCAGCTTGCAACTGTCCGTCTTGCACGAACATGTGGGTTGTGACCCGGTTCACCTTCGCTTACGTTCGGGGCTGCTCGTTTCTGTTCCTGTCGGCGAGATCCGTTGGCAGGTGCGATCTCAGGAGAAACCATGCCCCTCTTCAGACATGCCCAGAAAGCAGCGGCGGTGACCGCGGTCATCTGCGCCTCGGCACTGCTCGTTGCCAGCACTGACGCCGCCGCGGCCCCCAAGGACCCCAACGCGGCGTCCAAGAAGTTCCGCAAGGCGGTCACCCCCGGCGGGATCGGCCTCCACCTCGACGCGCTGCAGAAGATCGCGGACGCCAACGACGACACCCGCGCTTCGGGAACCCCCGGCTATGCCGCTTCGAAGGACTACGTGGTCAAGGAGCTGCGCGCTGCCGGCTACAAGCCGAAGGTGCAGACCTTCCCGTTCCCGTTCTTCCAGGAGAACGCCCCAGCACGCTCGCGCAGACCTCGCCCGACGCGACGACGTACGCGCAGCGGTGACGACTTCGCGACCATGACCTTCTCCGGGTCGGGGACCGTCACCGACCAGGAGGTCGTCAATGTCGACAACGACCTCGCTCCGGCCGACCCGACCGACACGGACCAACAACAGCGGCTGCGAGCCCGAGGACTTCGCCGACTTCCCGGACGGCGCGATCGCGCTCATCCAGCGCGGCACCTGTGACTTCGGGGTGAAGTCGGCCAACGCCCAGGAGGCCGGCGCCTCCGCCGCGCTGATCTTCAACAACGGCACGAACGACGAGAACGGTGACCGCACCGGTGCGGTGCAGGGCACGCTCGGGGCTCCCTCGGGGATCCCGGTGCTCGGACTCAGCTTCGCAGCGGGAGTCGACCTGGGCACGCCGTCGGGCACCCGCGCGAGCGTCACCAGCGACACCACCAACGAGACCCGCAACACGTACAACGTCACCGCCGAGACCAAGAAGGGCAACGCCGACCGCGTCATCATGGCCGGCGCCCACCTCGACAGCGTGATCGAGGGGCCGGGCATCAACGACAACGGCTCCGGTTCCGCCGCCGTGCTCGAGATGGCCCAGGAGCTCGCGAAGGAGAAGAAGCTGCGCAACCAGGTGCGCTTCGCCTGGTGGGGTGCCGAGGAGCTGGGCCTGCTCGGTGCCGAGCACTACGTCGCGGACCTCGCGGAGAACGACAAGGCCACCCTGGACGAGATCGGTGCCTACCTGAACTTCGACATGGTCGGGCTCGCCGAACTACGTGCGCTTCGTCTACGACGGGGACAATTCCATCGGTGAGGGCGAGGTGGGTCCGGCAGGGTCTGGTGACATCGAGCAGCTGTTCACCCGCTACTTCACCAACCAGCGCCTGACCAGCTCGCCGACCGCGTTCGACGGCCGCAGTGACTACGGCCCGTTCATCGACAACGGGGTTCCCGCCGGTGGCCTGTTCACCGGTGCCGAGGGCGTGAAGAGCCCGGACGAGGCCAAGGAGTACGGCGGCGTGGCCGGCGTGGCCTACGACCCCTGCTACCACGCGGCCTGCGACGATCGCGACAACATCAGTAACAAGGCCATCGACGAGATGTCGGACGCAGCAGCGCACGTGCTCTACGTGCTCGCCCAGAACCGTGGGCTCGTCCAGGACACCTCGAAGGTGAAGAAGTCCACCACCGGCGCCAAGGTCAAGGCCAAGGACCGGTCAGCTCACGGCGCTCTGCGCTAAGACTTCGTACGCCGATTCTGCCGGCGTGCGCAGCGGCCTGGGGCCGCCTCCGATCTGGAGGCGGCCCCTTGTCTGTTGGCACACGGAAGGAATGATGACCGGATGGACATCGAAGCCACCGACATCGTCGTCACCGGCCGCGTGCAAGGGGTCTTCTACCGCGCAGCGATGCGCGAGCAGGCCGACCGCCTCGAGGTCGCCGGATGGGTTCGCAACGAACCCGACGGGACGGTCACGGCCCATCTGGAGGGGTCTCCCAGCGCCGTCTCCGAGCTCCTCGAGTGGTGCGAGGAAGGCCCCGAAGCGGCTCAGGTGGACGAAGTGCGCCGCCGAAAGACGGAACCAACCGGCGCAAACGTGTTTAAAGCAGACTGAATTGTCGGATTTGTATACAAGCGCGAGGTATCCACGTAAGGTCAGACACAAGAGACGGGCCGGTGGGGCCCGATTCAAGGAGGGGAATCAAACATGAACTTGAAGAGCCGTACGATCCGAGGCGCGCTGGTTGCAGTCGCCGTTGCACTTTCCGTCGCGTCGATCCCGGCCGCCGGTGGCGCCGCTGACGCCGGCAAGGATGGCAACCGCGCCATCCTGAAGGCCATTCTTAAGTAAAACGTTCTGTGGGGTGTGCCGACTTCGGTCGGCACACCCCACAGTCATGTCCGGGGCAAACCACCGCGGTAGCCGTTTGTAGGGTGGCGAGGTGCAGAACATCCCCGCAGCCCCGGAGCTCGAGGGTGCTACCCATCTCCACTCCGGCAAGGTGCGTGATCTCTACCGCCTCGACAGCGGCGAGCTCCTGATGGTGGCCAGCGATCGGATCTCGATCTTCGACTTCGTGCTGGAGACCACCATCCCCGACAAGGGCGAGATCCTCACCCGGATGTCGCTGTGGTGGTTCGACCAGCTCGCCGACCTGGTGCCGAACCACGTCCGGTCGACCGACGTGCCCGACGCGGTCGCGGGGAGAGCGGTCGTGTGCGAGGAGCTGGCGATGTATCCCGTCGAATGTGTCGCGCGCGGCTACCTCACCGGGTCCGGGTTGTTGGACTACCACGCGACCGGCGAGGTGTGCGGGATCGCGCTGCCGAAGGGGCTGGAGGACGGCAGCCGGTTGCCTGCGCCGATCTTCACACCGGCCAGCAAGGCCGCGCTGGGCGACCACGACGAGAACATCTCCTACGAGAGCGTGGTCGGTGACATCGGCGCGAGAGTGGCAGCGGAGCTGCGCGACCTGACGCTGTCGGTCTACGCCCGGGCCGAGGGCCTCGCCCGCGAGCGCGGGATCATCCTCGCCGACACGAAGCTGGAGTTCGGCGCCAGGCAGGACGACCCCGGGGATGCCGGCGGAGCCGGAACCACGGTCCTCGGCGACGAGGTGCTCACCCCTGACTCCAGCCGCTACTGGCCGGCCGCCGACTGGGAGCCGGGTCGCGCGCAGGACTCCTACGACAAGCAGATCGTGCGCAACTGGGCGCTCTCCGAGGAGAGCGGCTGGGACCGCTCGTCGGGGGCCCCGCCACCGCCACTGCCGGCCTCCGTCGTCGACCACACCCGCGCGCGGTACGTCGAGGCGTACGAGCTGCTGACTGGTGAACGGTTCTGATGGAGATGGCGGATTCGAAGAAGATGCTCGGTGGAAAGGTCGCGTTCGACGTGCCGGTCGAGGTCGCCTACGCCTACCTCGCCGACCCCCGCAACCGCCCGGAGTGGCAGTCCTCGCTGCGCAGCGTGGAGATGCTCGACGAGGGTGAGACCCGGGTCGGCATGCGTTGGCGCGACCACACCGTCGTCGGGCTGGTCCCACAGATGGAGATCACGATGCTGGAGCCGGGGGAGCTCTGGGTCGAGGAGGGCCGCTGGCGTGGCGTCATCAAGGCGATCCTGACGCTGGGCTTCCTGCCCACGGCGACTGGATGCGTCGTCGACGTGCGGTTCCGGGTTTTCGGGCGCGGCCTCCTCGCCCCGGTGGGCTGGCTCGCCACCGGTGGTGGTGTCCTTCCCGTCCTGGCCGACGTACGACGAGCTGCCCGCATCCTTGCCGAGAGGGGACAGTAATGGGACGCACGATCGGCCTGATCATGAGCGTGTTGCTGGTCCTGGTGGGTCTGGTGTGGACCTTCCAGGGCCTCGGCTACATCGAGGGCAGCCCGATGACCGGCGTGGACATCTGGGCCGTCGTGGGTCCCGCGGTCGCCGGGTTCGGCATCGCCCTGGGGATCGTCGTGTTCCGCCGTCACTGACCCGCGCGGACCAGCCCCGACTCGTAGGCGAGCACCACCAGCTGGGTGCGGTCTCGCAGACCGTGCATCGTCAGTACGTCGCTCACGTAGCCCTTCACCGTGGACTCGGCCAGGTGCAGCTCGGCCGCGATCTCCTGGTTGCTCAGCCCCCCGGCGACCAGGCGGACCACCGTTGTCTGCCGGTCGGTGAGCCCGAGCGCGTCCGGACTGCGTCCCGGGCCGGGGCGAGCGAGATGCTCCTCGATCAGCCGGCGGGTGATGCTGGGTGCCAGCAGCGAGTCTCCGGCCGCCACCGCCTGCAGTCCCGCCCACAGCTGCGTCCGCGGAACGCTCTTGAGCAGGAACCCGCTCGCCCCGGCGCGCAGTGCCTTGTAGACGACCTCGTCGAGCTCGACGGTGGTGAGCACGAGGACCCGTGTGCGCGCGTCGCGCAGCCGTCGGGTGGCCTCGATGCCGTCGACCCGCGGCATCCGCACGTCCATGAGTACGACGTCAGGATCGGTGTCCGTCACGACCTGTACGGCCTGCTCGCCGTCGGCGGCCTCGCCGACCACCTCGAAGTCGGGACTGCTGGAGACGATCGCCACCAATCCCTCGCGGACAAGCTCCTCGTCGTCGGCGACCACGACCCGGATCATGCCGCCTCCACCGGCAGTGACGCGCGCAACCGGAAGCCGCCCGCGTCGGTGGTTCCCGCCGAGAAGTCGCCGCCCAGGCTGAGCACGCGCTCACGGACCCCGACGAGTCCGCGGCCGGTCCCGCCGTACGCCGAGGTGTGCCGCTTGCCGACGCTGTCGACGGTGAGCTCGAGCACGGACGGCTCGTACCTCAGCCCGACCTGCACCGTGGAGCCGGACGCGTGCCGGACGGCGTTGGTCAGGCCCTCCTGGAGGATCCGGAAGGCGCAGTGGTCGGTGCTCGGGTGCAGGACGCACCGGCGCCCCGACTCGGTGACATCGACGTTCAGTCCGGCCGAGCGGGCTCCTTCGACCAGGGCGGGGAGTCGCTCGAGCCCACCTTCCGGCTGCTCTGTGTCTCCCTCGCCGAGCAGGTCGAGGAGCCGATGCAGCTCGACCAGCGCCTCCCGGCTGACCCGGCCGATCGCGTCGAGACTCTTGCGCGCAGCCTCCGGTCGGTGTCTATCACGGAGCCTCCGGCCTCGGCCTGTACGGCGATCAGGGTCACCGCATGGGCAACCACGTCATGGAGCTCGCGCGCGATGCGCCTGCGCTCCTCCTCGATCGCGGCTGCGGCCTCGTCCGCGAGGAGCGCGGTCTCCAGCTGCAGCGCGGCGATGTCGCGGTGGGTCCGGCTGAAGGCCAGACCGAGCGCGAGGGGCAGCCCGACGAACAGCAGCAGTGTCGGAGCCAGGTTGCCGATCGTGTCGGAAGGGTCGGTCAGGACCGCGGCGCCGACCCCGACGCAGACGATGGCGGTGCCCAGCCACCTGGCCCGACCGACGGCGTACGCCCCCACCGCGAAGGTGGCCACGATGACCGCCAGCAGGACACCGATCTCGTCGGGGGACTCCAGCAAGACGGACTGCAGGGTCATGCCCGCGCTCACCACGGTCGCGCACACGAGCGGCCGGCTGCGCCGGAACAGCACGCCGGAGATCGTGAGCACCGCGAAGGCGACCCGGGCGCCGGGCTGGTCGAGTGGGGGGCCGAGGATCTCGAACAGTGCGATCGCCATCAGTACGGCGGCCATGAGGACGTCACGCAGCGGGAGCCGAACCGACGGGTCGTGCCAGGTCACCACTCCGGACACGCTAGTGCTGCGAGGCGACGGACGGACCCTCCCTGAGTAGGTGGAGTGACCCTCCGCGAGGAGGGCTGGATGCCGCCCCGTCGGCGGTGGTGCCCGCTGTCTGGGGATTTCTACGCTCGGGTTGTCCGACCGACCCCACTCCCAGGAGCCCAGATGACCTCGACCGCGATCGAACCCACCACGACCGGGAACTTCCGGACAACGGCATGGCTGACCCTCGCAGCGGGGGCGTTGTTCGTCGTCGTCCCACTGCTCGTCGAGTTCGTCTCCGGCGACGCGTTCGTGCTCATGGGTGTGGCCGGACTGCTGGTGCTGCTGGCTCTTCCGGGACTGCGGCGGCTGCAGCGCGGAGCCGACGGTCGCGCCGGGAAGACGGGGCTGCGTCTCATCGTCGGCGGACTGCTCGTGCTCGTCGCGCTGATCTTCAGCGGCGACCCGCTCGATGCCGCACTCTCCGGCACGGCCCAGGAGCTGGTCGAAGGCGTGTTCACAGTGCTCGGGGTGGGTTCCGTGCTCGCGTTGTTCGCGGGCGTCTTGTCGTTCTCCATCGGGATGACCCTGGCAAGAGTGTTCCCACGTCCGGCGATCTGGGTCTTCCTCGGCGGCATGACCCTGGCGTTGCTCACCGAGGCGTTCGAGCAGTCGTTGAGCGGAACGGTTCCGAGGGTCGCCGACGTCCTCCCGGTCGTTGGCTTCATGATCGCCGGCGGAGGCCTGCTGATGCTCGGGCGTGCCTGCCTGCGACTCGCTGACTGCGCAGGTGGCAACCGCTGAGAGGCCGGGCGCCCTCGTTAGACTGGCGCCACATTCCCCAAGGCTCGTCCACCCAGAAGAAGGGGGCCCTCCCGTGGCCCGTGTCGTCGTCGACGTCATGCCCAAGCCCGAGATCCTCGACCCGCAGGGCAAGGCCGTCCAGGGCGCCCTGCCCCGGCTCGGCTTCGAGGGCGTCAGCGAGGTCCGTCAGGGCAAGCGCTTCGAGCTCGAGCTCGACGGCGAGGCCACCGACGCCCGGCTGGCGCAGGTCCACGAGATGGCGTCGACCCTGCTCTCCAACCCGGTGATCGAGGACTACGACGTGCGCGTGCTCTCGACGGACGAAGGCCCGAGCGTCGGATGAGGATCGGGGTCGTCACCTTCCCCGGTTCGCTCGACGACGTCGACGCTCAGCGCGCCGTACGCATCGCCGGAGGTGAGCCGGTCGCCCTCTGGCACGGCGACCACGACCTGCTGGGGGTCGATGCAGTCGTGCTGCCGGGCGGCTTCTCGTACGGCGACTACCTGCGCTGCGGTGCCATCGCCAGGTTCGCGCCGGTGATGACCGAGGTGGTCGCAGCAGCCAAGGGTGGCCTGCCCGTTCTCGGCATCTGCAACGGCTTCCAGATCCTGTGCGAGTCGCATCTCCTGCCCGGCGCACTGATCCGCAACGACCACCGCAAGTTCGGCTGCCTCGACCAGGTCGTGCGCATCGAGAACACCGACACCGCCTGGACCACGGCGTACGACGCCGGCCAGGAGGTCACCATCGTGCTCAAGAACGGCGAGGGCTCGTTCGTCGCGGACCAGCACACCCTCGACATGCTCGAGGGGGAGGGCCGGGTGGTCGCTCGCTACGTCGGCGGCAACCCGAACGGCTCCCAGCGCGCGATCGCCGGCGTCACCAACGAGGCCGGCAACGTCGTCGGCCTGATGCCCCACCCCGAGCACGCGGTCGAGGACCTGTGTGGTCCCGGCACCGACGGGCTCGGGTTCTTCAGCAGCGCGCTCGCTGCCCTGCAACGCGCCTGAGCCGGTCAGCATCTTCCCGCTGCGCAGGGCCGCCCACGTGCGCGTCCCCACGATCTTCGTGGCCGGGAGACCCACGCGCTTCTGGTAGGCTGCCGACGGCGTTGCGCGTGAGCAGGCCGTAGGTGCCGGTGATCTTCAGGTGAGGGAGAACCCGCCGCGTTCATGGCTCGTTGCACCCGGGTGACGTCGGCACCGGTGATCCCTGCATGCAGGGAGCGTCCGGTTGCTCCGGCGGTCAGGAGCGCCACCCAGTTGGACTGGCTCACGTAGGAGCGCACCGGGTGGCCGACCCGCTTCTGGAAGCTGTTCAGGGCCCGCAGGGTCTGCGGGTTCCACGTCCCGGTCGCGGCGTACTTGTACTCGCGCTGCTGCTTGAGCAGGCACTGCAGGGTGATGATCGTCGCCCGCCACGACTTGGCGTCACTCCTGCGATAGCTCGACCGGTTGATCGACTTCGGGTTGCACAGCGGATCGGACAAGGAGGCGCCCGTGTAGCGCGGGCCGCGACGAGGTCGTGGTCGTTCCGGGCAGCTTCGGGGTGCGCAGGTTGAGGTAGTTGCGGTCGATGTTGATCCGTACGCCGCCCCAGGTCTCGTTGTGCCCACCCTGGTACTGCTTCACGCGGCTGTAGGGCTGCCACCCGGTGCTGCGGATGTAGGAGGAGCTGGTGTTCGCCTTGCCGTTCCAGTCGGCGATCCAGATCTGGTCCGGCATCGTGATGCTGTTGTTCGCCTTCACCCGCTGGTCGTCCATCATCCGGATCCCGGAGGCGGCGCTGGAGTAGTACCCCGACGCGTAGCGGAGGCTGTGCAGCGTGCGTGTCCAGGCGTGCAGGAACCGGATGGCCGAGTGGGTGCAGGACGAGCTCCTGCGGGTGTCGAAGGCCTCGAGGTCGTAGAAGATCGTGCTTCCCGTCGCGAGGCCGAGAGTGCGTGCCGCCCGGACTGCCCGCTGGGCCTCGAGCTTGCCCTGGGCCTTGGCCGCGGCGTACCAGTTCTTCGAGCTCGGGTTGATGGTCGGGTCGATGCTCCTGCCGTAGCGCGGGAAGCGCGCCGAGCAGGAGGCCTGCGGGCCCAGGGTGATCGGCATCAGGTGCCACCCGGCAGCGAGCTGCTTGCGCACCCAGGTCGCGTTCAGGTTGCTCTGGCGCTTGCAGGCACGGGACGCGCCGGAGATGTAGATGCCGGCGGCACGGAACGGCGACTTCTTGATCCACGTGCTCATGGCGCTCTGGCTCGGCGCCTCGCACTGGTCGAAGCCAAGGCCGCGGAAGTTGCCGGGGGTGACCGGGTTCGCGGCGTACGCCGGGGCGCTCAGCATCGAGCCGGAGAGAACCAGCGCGAGCATGGTGGCGAGGGGGAGGACAAGCCAGGAGCGGGACCGGGGACGGTCCTTCCGGAATGTGGATCGGGGAAGCATGTAAATCTCCTGGAATGTCGGGAAACTTCGCAACCCTAACCCCATTTGTCACACGTGTAACAGCAGTATCGATGAATTACAAATCTGTAATTCAAATGCTTTTCCACTGGCTTTCACGCGCATTTCCGGGGTGCTTCATGGGCACTCCACTGGCCACGAAGCGGCGCCCCGGGGTGCCGGGGCGGCGAGGCGCCGTGGCCCAAGTAGGTTTGACCCGTGTCCGAATCCAGCACCGACACCCGCCCTCGCCGCCTCCGACCTGTCCGGCCGATCCGCACCTCGACACCGTCGCGGCCGCGAGCCGCGACCCCGGGCGCGATCAGCCCTGGGCGACGCTGGGGCTGAAGGCGGACGAGTACGCCCGCATCCGCGAGATCCTGGGGCGCCGGCCGACCAGCTCCGAGCTGGCGATGTACTCGGTGATGTGGAGCGAGCACTGCTCCTACAAGTCCTCCAAGGTGCACCTCAAGCAGTTCTCCGAGATCCCCCAGGAGACCCGGGCCGGCAAGATGCTCGCCGGCATCGGCGAGAACGCCGGCGTCATCGACATCGGCCAGGGCTACGCCGTCACGTTCAAGGTGGAGAGCCACAACCACCCGTCGTACGTCGAGCCCTACCAGGGTGCGGCCACCGGCGTCGGGGGGATCGTCCGCGACATCCTCGCGATGGGTGCTCGCCCGGCCGCCGTGATGGACCCGCTGCGGTTCGGACCGCTCGACGCGCCGGACACCCACCGGGTGCTGCCCGGGATCGTGGCCGGCGTCGGCGGCTACGGCAACTGCCTCGGCCTGCCGAACATCGGCGGCGAGGTCGTCTTCGACAAGTCCTATGCGGGCAACCCGCTGGTGAACGCACTCTGCGTCGGCGTGCTGCGTCACGAGGACCTGCACCTCGCCAAGGCGAGCGGCGCCGGCAACCGAGTGATCCTGTACGGCGCCCGGACCGGCGGCGACGGCATCGGCGGGGTGAGCGTGCTCGCGAGCGAGACCTTCGACCAGTCCGCCGACGGCAGCTCCGGTCCGGCCAAGCGCCCGAGCGTCCAGGTCGGCGACCCGTTCATGGAGAAGCTGCTGATCGAGTGCACGCTCGAGCTCTTCGCTGCGGGCCTGGTCGCCGGCATCCAGGACCTCGGTGGCGCCGGGCTCTCCTGTGCCACCAGCGAGCTGGCCAGCGCCGGCGACGGCGGCATGCACGTCGAGCTCGACCTCGTGCCGCTGCGCGACTCCTCGCTGGCGCCCGAGGAGATCCTGATGAGCGAGTCGCAGGAGCGGATGATGGCGGTGGTCGAGCCCGCCGACGTCGAGGAGTTCCTGGCGATCTGCGAGAAGTGGGAGGTCGACGCCACCGTCATCGGCGAGGTCACCGAGGGTGACCGGCTGCAGATCGACTGGCACGGCGAGCGGGTCGTCGACGTACCGCCTCGTTCGGTGGCGCACGACGGACCGACGTACCACCGGCCGTTCGCGCGACCCGACTCCCAGGACGAGCTCCAGGCCGACGCCGCCGAGCGGCTGCCGCGTCCGTCGACCGGCGACGAGCTCCGGCAGACGCTGCTGCGGCTCCTGGCCAGCCCGAACCTGTGCGACAAGTCCTGGGTCACCGACCAGTACGACCGCTACGTGCAGGGCAACACCGTCCTCGCCCAGCCCAGCGACAGCGGCATGATCCGCGTCGACACCGACACCAACCTCGGGGTCGCGCTCTCCACCGACTGCAACGGCCGGTTCGCCCGCCTCGACCCGTACGCCGGTGCGCAGCTCGCGCTCGCGGAGTCCTACCGCAACGTCTCGACGGGCGGCGCGACCCCGCTGGCGATCAGCGACTGCCTCAACTTCGGCTCGCCGGAGGACCCGGCCGTGATGTGGCAGTTCGCGGAGGCGTGCCGCGGGCTCAAGGACGCCTGCGTCGAGCTCGGCATCCCGGTCACCGGCGGCAACGTCAGCCTCTACAACCAGACCGGGGAGACCGCGATCCTGCCGACGCCGGTCGTGGCCGTCCTCGGGGTCATCGAGGACGTCACCCGGCGCACGCCGACCGGCTTCGGCAGCCCGGGCACCGGGTGCTGCTGCTCGGCGAGACCCGGGAGGAGCTGTCCGGGTCGGCGTGGGCCGACGTCGTCCACGACCACCTCGGTGGCGTCCCGCCGCGGGTCGACCTCGCGGCCGAGCGTGCGCTCAGCGAGCTGCTCGTCGCCGCGACCGGGGTGCTCTCCTCGGCCCACGACGTCTCCGACGGCGGCCTGGCGCAGACCCTGGCGGAGTCCTGTCTGCGCCACGGCATCGGCGTCCGGGTCGACCTGGCCGAGGTCGCGACGGGATGCCTTCGTCGCGCTGTTCGCAGAGTCCGCCGCCCGGGTGGTGGTCACGGTCGCCCCGGAGGACGAGGAGCGGATCTTCGAGCTGGCCGCCGAGCACGGCGTGCCGATCACGTCGCTGGGGGAGACCAGGGGTGACTCGCTCGAGGTCAGCGGGGTCTTCGACGTACCCCTCGAGGAGCTGCGCACGGCGTGGACGCTCACCCTCCCGGCGGCCATGGCCTGAGGTCGCGGCGAACGACCGCGACCTCAGGCTCGGCTGTTCGGCGGGCTGTCAGCCTCCCGGGGTGAAGCCGGCGGCGTCCTCGCCCTCGTAGAGGTCGGTCAGCGTCTTCGCACCACCGGGCACCTTGGCCGGCGCGAAGATGTAGCTCTTCAGGCTCGGCGACTTGCCCGTCTCGAACTTCAGTGGCACCGCCAGACCTCCCGTGTCGACCTCACCGATGTCCTCCTTGGCCTTGCTGACACCCTCCGGCGTCAGGTCGCCGTCCTCGCAGGCCTTGTCCAGGATCTTGTTCATCACTGTGGCGGCAGCGGTGCCGAACACGACTCCCAGCGTCGGGTCGCCGCCCGGGTGCGCGGCCGTGTAGTCCTTGAGCAGCTCGGGGTTCTTGTCGAAGGACGAGACCGGAGAGGCGACGACGAGGTTCTTCTCCAGGGTCGGGCCGGCCGGGCCCTTGAGCAGGGCCGGAGCGAAGACCGGGTTGTTGCCGGCGATCGGGACGTCGAGGCCCTGGGAGGCCGCCACCCCGGCCGCGGACGCTGTCTGCCCGGCGCCACCGTGAGCGCGATGGCGTTGACACCCTGCGCCTTGAGCTTCGTGACGGATGCGGTCATGTCCGTGTCGGTCGCCTTGATCTCGGACTCGACGATCTCATGTCGTGCTTGTCGGCGAAGTACTTCGAGCCCTGCAGGCCACCCTCGCCGTACTCACCCTCGAAGTAGATGTGGCCGATCTTGTCGCCCTCCTTGATCTTTCCCTCCTTCAGGAGGTAGTCCAAGACGTTGATCATCTCGATCTCGTAGGTCGCGCCGACGATCGCGTTCTCCGGGTTCTCGGTCAGCGACTGCGCCCACGCTGCAGGAATGTTCACCATCTTGTCGCTCTCGATCTGCTGAGCCAGAGCGGTGTTGATCGGCGAACCGATCGTCTGCTCGATCGCGAGCACGTCGTCATGGATCGAGCCGTACAGCTGAGACGCCCTGCTGGGTCACGTAGCCGTGGTCCTTCACCTCGAGCTTGACGTCGTACTTCCCGCACACCTTGTCGCCGGCGTTCTGGTTCTTCCAGTACAGCGCCTGGGCGTTGGTGATGTCCTTGCCCAGTGCGGCGAAGACGCCAGTGAGGTCGGTGAGGGCACCGAGCGTGATCGTGTTGCCCTCGATGCCCCTCTCGGTCTTGACCCCTCCGCTGCTGGAGCCTTCCCCGCCGGATCCCTTGGTGCCGCAGCCGCGCCGAACAGACACATGACGATCACGACGAGCGCTACTACGACGTGGTGCTTGGTTTCATGGGTTGGACTCCTCTTGGGGTTGTGAGTTGACCGACTGGCGTGCGGGGGTGTCGCGTCCCGCTGAACGGCGGAACGTCGTCGAACCTTGCCGGGCGAGGCCGGCGAGTCCTTCGGGCTCGAAGAGCACCACGAGGACAATCGCGAGGCCGTACAGAAAGGCGGCCGCCTGGCTCGCCACGATCCCGGGCGAGCCGGGCTCGGCGATGTAGGGCAACGAGTCGGCGTACTCCTGGAACACGAGGGGCAGCGCGCTCACGAACGCGGCGCCGACGGCAGCGCCCCAGACCGAGCCCAGACCGCCCAGGACGATCATGGCGAGGAACTGCACGGACAGCAGCAACGAGAAGCTCTCTGGCGCCACCGCTCCGATGGACAGGGCGTAGAGCACGCCCGACAGCCCGCCGAGCATCGAGGAGACCAGGAAGACGCGCGCCTTGTAGCCCTGGACGTTGACGCCCATCACCGCGGCGGCGACCTCGCTGTCGCGCAGGGTCTGCAGCGCACGGCCGGGGCGGCTGCGCAGCAGGTTCCGGGCGAACCAGATCGTGGCTCCGGCCAGGACCAGACCGAGGTACCAGAGTCGCTCGGCCGGCCCGTAGGGGACGTCCAGGACCATGAACTCGGGGTTGTCGGAGGCGAAGTGGAAGCCGAAGATCGCGAACTCCGGCGTGACGCGGCCGTTGAAACCACCGGTCACCGAGGTCCACGTGTTCAGCACGTGCTGCCCGATGAAGACGAGTCCGAGCGACGCGACACCGAGGTAGATGCCTCGCAGGCGTGCGGCGATGGGGCTGAAGAGAAGACCGCACAGCCCCGCCATGAGGACACCCAGGAGCATTGCGACCAACGGCGGCCACCCGAGACCGCTGATCTTGGTGGCGGTTCCGCCCTCCTCGCCGGCGACGTAGACATAGGTGATGGCTCCGACTGCCAGGAAGAAGGCGTGCCCGAGCGAGAGCAGTCCGGTCGTTCCGACCAGGAGGTTCAGCCCGACGGCGCCGATCACCGCTGCGCACACGGCGAAGCCGGTGCGCAGCCAGAACTCGTCGACGTAGAGCGGGAGCACCAGGAGCACCGCCACGACCACGAGAGTCACCGCGACGCGCACCGCACGAGGGCGCCGGTTCGCACCCTTGTGCGCCGGCCTCCGTGCTGCTCGGCGCCGACGTGGCGACTTCAGACACGCGTCAGCTCCCTCGTGCCGAAGAGCCCCGACGGTCGGACGAGCAGCACCAGCACCATGACGACGTACGGGACGACGTCACCGAAGCCGCGGCCCATGAAGGCGATCTGGTCCTGGTAGCCCGCGGCGAACGACTCCGCAAGACCGACGACGAGGCCACCCACGACGGCTCCGCCGGTCGAGTCCAGCCCGCCCAGGATGGCCGCGGGAAAGGCGCGCAGTGCCACAGCGGCGACCCCGGGAGCGACCCCCGGCGTCGGGGCGCCGACAAGGAAGAGTCCCGCGACACCGGCCAGAACACCGGCCACGCCCCACGCGATCATGGAGACCCGCCCCAGCCGGATGCCCATCAGCGCAGCGGTCTCGGTGTCCTCGGCGACGGCTCGCATCGCGACACCCCAGCTGCTGAACTTGAAGGCTGCGAAGAACACCGCCATCAGCACCACCGCCACCAGCACCGCCAGCGCCGGTTGGTGGTGATGCCGATGCCTGCGACCTCAGCGTGTCCCACCCCACGGCTGACCCACGTTCAAGATGTCGGAGCCGATGCGCCGGGTCAGCTCGGTCAGCAAGAGGATGTCCACCCCGATCGTCAGGATGGCCAGGCTGATGACCGGTGCCCCCCGGAGTGGGCGGATCAGGGCACGTTCGGTCAGGAGCGCCACCAACGTGGTGCCGAGCGATGCCGATGATCAGCGCGACCCAGAAGCCGAGGCTCTCCTGGTAGTGCGCGATCAGGAAGGCCCCGAGCAGGATCAGCGAACCCTGCATGAAGCTGACGACCTCGGTGGACTTGAAGATGATCACGAAACCGAGAGCGATGAGCGCGTAGACCGCGCCCAGGCTGATCCCGTTAACCAGCAATGACAGGAACTGGGTCATGACGGCGTCTCCTCCTGAGGCGCCCCTGAAGGCGCGTTCTCGTCGCCGGAACCCGGTAGGCCCGGATCACCTCGGGATCCCGCTGCATCCTCCGTGGGGGTGCCGTCGGCGATCCGGCGGCCGAAGTCCAGCACGGTGATGCGATCGG